>CABUXY010000001.1:0-316532 GCA_902495645.1 uncultured Collinsella sp.
AGGGCCTGGACCTTCTCGTCGTGCCCTCCGCCGAGCTCTCCCGCGGCCGCGGCGGCCCGCGCTGCATGAGCATGCCCTTCTGGCGCGAGGACCTCTAAGTCTTTCCGTTTCCGGTGCGGTCCCCCTACAACCGCACCGGTTTCGCCCGTCAAACGGGCAACACTAATTACTTACGTAATTCATTTCTTCGAAAGGAAACGAACCATGGGTGTTAACCTCTCCGGCCGTAGCTTCCTCAAGCTCCTCGACCTCACCACCGAGGAGATCGAGTACCTGCTCAAGCTCTCCAAGAACTTCAAGGACATGAAGCGCGCTGGCGTTCCGCACCGCTATCTCGAGGGCAAGAACATCGTTCTGCTTTTCCAGAAGACCTCCACTCGTACCCGCTGCGCCTTCGAGGTCGGCGGCATGGATCTGGGCATGGGCGTCACCTACCTCGATCCGGGTTCGTCGCAGATGGGCAAGAAGGAGTCCATCGAGGACACCGCCCGCGTTCTCGGTCGCATGTATGACGGCATCGAGTTCCGCGGCTTTGCCCAGGACGACGTCGAGGAACTCGCTGCTAAGTCCGGCGTGCCCGTGTGGAACGGCCTGACCACTGAGTGGCATCCCACCCAGATGCTCGCCGACATCCTGACCGTCCAGGAGAACTTCAACTACGACATCAAGGGCAAGACCCTCGTC
The DNA here is from genome assembly GCA_902495645.1 of uncultured Collinsella sp. Taxonomy (GTDB): domain Bacteria; phylum Actinomycetota; class Coriobacteriia; order Coriobacteriales; family Coriobacteriaceae; genus Collinsella. The sequence goes on from CABUXY010000001.1 coordinate 685, forward strand.
TTCATGGGCGACTGCAAGAACAACGTTGCTCGCTCCCTCATGGTTGTCTGCTCCAAGCTCGGCATGAACTTCGTGGCCTGCGGCCCCGAGGAGTGCATGCCCGCCGACGACGTCATCGAGGCCTGCAAGCCCATCGCCGAGGCTAACGGCTGCACCATCAAGCTGACCACCGACGTCAAGGACGGCGTCACCGGTGCCGACGTTATCTACACCGACGTGTGGGTCTCCATGGGCGAGCCTGACGAGGTCTGGGCCGAGCGCATCGCTCAGCTCACCCCGTATCGTGTTACCTCCGAGGTCATGGCTATGGCCAACCCGGGTGCCATCTTCCTGCACTGCCTGCCCAGCTTCCACGACACCAACACCACCATTGGCGCCGAGAAGTGCGAGCAGTTCGGCATCACCGAGCAGGAGGTCACCGACGAGGTCTTCGAGAGCCCCGCTTCCAAGGTCTTCGACGAGGCCGAGAACCGCATGCACACCATTAAGGCTGTCATGTACGCCACGCTCAAGTAAGAGCATCTAGCATCTCGCTCGGGGTGTATTACTGCACACCTCGAGCGGTTTTATCTGGTAAAAATCTCGCATCGAGCGGCAGGCACGGCACGGAAGAGCCGCTTTGGGCGAGATCAGTAAATGATTTATGAAGGGGGGATGAGAACTATGACTGAGACCGCTAAGAAAAAGCGCGGTATGCCTTCATCGTTCACCATTCTTCTTGCTCTGCTGGCAATTGTTGCAGTGATTACCGTTATCGTCTCCGGCACGTCCGGCGGCGCGGTTACTGCCGCCCGTCTGAGCGATTTCTGCACCGCCCCGATTAAGGGCTTCGCTGACGCTCTGCCCGTCTGCCTCTTCGTTATGATCCTGGGCGGCTTCCTCGGCATGATGACCGAGACCGGCGCTCTGGACAACGGCATCGCCGTCCTGGTGCAGAAGCTTAAGGGCAACGAGATCATGCTCATTCCCGTGTTGATGCTCATCTTCTCCCTCGGTGGTACTACCTATGGTATGTGCGAGGAGACCGTTCCCTTCTACGCCCTGCTCGCCGCAACCATGATGGCTGCCGGCTTCGACCCGATGGTTGGCGCCGCTACCGTCCTGCTCGGCGCTGGCTGCGGCTGCCTGGGCTCCACGGTTAACCCGTTCGCCGTCGGTGCTGCCGTCGACGCTCTGACCGGCGTTGGCATTGAGGTCAACCAGTCCATCATCATCGGCCTCGGTGCCGTCCTGTGGATTGTTACCACTGCCATGTCCATCTTCTTCGTCATGAGCTATGCCAAGAAGGTCAAGGCTGACAAGGGTTCCACCATCCTGTCGATGCAGGAGCTCAAGGACGCCGAAGAGGCTCACGGCAAGGCTGCTTCCGAGGTTCACAATGAGGTCAAGCTCACCGGTCGTCAGAAGGGTGTTCTGATTGCCTTTGCCTTCACCTTCGTCGTCATGATCGTCGGCTTCATTCCGCTGGCCGACCTCAACGAGGGCGTCGCCAACTTCTTCGACGCTGGCGCTGTCTACGATGCCGACGGTAACGCCGTCGTCCAGGGCTGGTCTGCCCTGATCACCGGCCTGCCCATTGGCCAGTGGTACTTCGACGAGGCTTCCACCTGGTTCTTCCTCATGGCTATCCTGATCGGTATCATCGGTGGCCTGTCCGAGAAGCAGATCGTCAACACCTTCATCACCGGCGCTGCCGACATGATGTCCGTTGTCCTCGTCATCGCTCTCGCCCGTGGTATCTCCGTCCTCATGGCTAACACCGGCCTCGACGTCTACGTCCTCGACGCTGCCGCTAAGGCCCTGGCTGGCCTGTCCGGCGTGATCTTCGCTCCCATGAGCTTCCTGGTCTACTTCGGCCTGTCCTTCCTGATCCCCTCGACCTCCGGTATGGCTACCGTCTCCATGCCTATCATGGGACCGCTGGCTGTTAAGCTCGGCTTCTCGCCCGAGGTCATGGTCATGATCTTCTCCTCTGCCATCGGCGTTGTGAACCTGTTCACCCCGACCTCCGGCGCCATCATGGGCGGTCTCGCCCTGGCCAAGATCGAGTGGACGACCTGGCTCAAGTTTGCCCTTAAGCTCATCGTCGCTCTCTCCGTCGTCTGCGCCATCATCCTGACCGTCGCTTGCGTGATGCTCTAAGTACCCAACGGGTACCCCACGGAAACTTTGACGATCCTGTAAAGGATCACCTGGTCATCGTCTGTCCGGTGGGGTCAACCCACCGGTAGACTCCTACCTTTAGCCCCCTCCCGTTCCGTGCGCGGGAGGGGGCGCTTTTTAGTTCCGCGGTTTTACCAAACCGCGGAACCGGTCGACGCTGCAAGCCCGCCAGAGCGGCAATCTGACGTTCAATCGTCGGGCATGGCCAAAAGGCCTATGCCCTCCTCTTTCACGTCACCTTGCTCGCTCTGGCGGGCTTTCGCTGACTTATGCTCAACCTGCGACGTTCCCCTTATTGGTGCAGGGGGCTGTTTGTTCGCCCTGGTACCCGTTCGCTGTCCGTTCCCTGCCAGCGACGTTTCTGTTGTTGGTGCAAAGAGGGCAGGTTACTTTGCGCCAAAAGGGGAAGTTGCGGTGGAATAGTTCCTGTTTGGCCGTCTTGAGGGGTTAAACAGGAACTATTCCACCGCAACTCATCGATGGCATGTTTGGTTCGTGCCTGTTGATGGTCTGGGTATCGGGGAGGGCGGGCTCCGTTATAATCGCCTAGGACATTAAATGGAAACGGGACGGGAGCCATACATGCGCCAGGGTTTCGACAACGCGAAGTATATCGAGCTGCAGGCTGCTCACATTAAGGAGCGCATCTCGCAGTTTGGCGGTAAGCTCTATTTGGAGTTTGGCGGCAAGCTGTTTGACGACTATCATGCGAGCCGTGTGCTACCGGGTTTTGAACCGGACAGCAAGTTCCGCATGCTCAAGAGCATTGCCGATGATGTTGAGGTCATCATCGCAATCAATGCAAACCATATCGAGAAGAACAAGGCCCGTGGCGACCTTGGCATTACCTATGACGAGGACGTCTTGCGCCTGGTCGACCTGTTCCGCGGCAACGGTTTTGCTGTCGCGGCCGTGGTTATCACGCAGTATGCCGGTCAGCCCGCTGCCGACGTCTTCCGCAATCGTCTGAATGCACTCGGCATTCCCGCCAAGCTGCACTATCCCATTGAGGGCTATCCGCACGACGTCGATCTGATCGTTTCTGACGAAGGCTACGGCAAGAACGAGTTCGTCGAGACCACGCGTCCGCTCGTTGTCGTGACGGCGCCCGGCCCTGGCTCGGGCAAGCTCGCCACCTGCCTCTCACAGCTGTATCACGAGCATAAGCGCGGCACCGCCGCCGGTTATGCCAAGTTTGAGACCTTCCCGGTCTGGAATCTTCCCCTGACGCATCCGGTCAATATTGCCTACGAGGCCGCCACGGCGGACCTCGACGATGCCAACATCATCGATTCCTTCCACCTTGAGGCCTACAACAAGACCACGGTCAACTACAACCGCGACGTCGAGGCCTTCCCGGTGGTCCGTGCCCTGATGGAAAAGATCCTAGGCAAGAGCCCCTACCAGAGTCCCACGGACATGGGCGTCAATATGGTCGGCTTTGCCATCACCGATGACGATGCCTGCCGCGACGCTTCCAAGATGGAGATCGTCCGCCGCTACTTTACCGCGGTCGAAAATGTGCGCCGTACCGGCGTGGGCGATGAGCAAGTCGACCGTCTCAAGATCATTATGAAGAAGGCCGGTATCGACAAGAATTACTCGCCGGCGCGCTCGGCCGCTCTTACCAGGGAGCAGCTGACGGGTGGTCCCGTGGGCGCCATGGTCATGCCGGACGGTTCCGTGGTGACCGGTAAGACCTCCACGCGCCTGGGCGCCGCAAGTTCGCTCATTATGAACGCTCTCAAGCATGTTTCGGGCGTCGACCTTGAGCTTGAAGTCATCAGCGACGAGGCGATCGAGCCCATCAGCAAGCTCAAGACGCATTTCCTGGGCAGCAAAAATCCGCGCCTCCACACCGACGAGACGCTTATGGCGCTGTCGATCACCTCGGCTACGAGCGAGACGGCCGCTCGTGTCCTTTCGGGCTTGGAGCAGCTGCGCGGTTGCGATGCCTTCTTTAGCGTGATTATCTCGCCGACGGACGAGACGGTGTTGCGTAAACTGGGCATCAACGTGTGCTGCGAGCCCAAGTTTGAGCGTCGTGGTTTCTTCCATCGCTAAGTTTGAAGTACCGCGGTAATTGCATCGCATTTTGGCCGTATCGGGTTAGCGCCCGGTACGGCTTTTTGATCAATAAAGCGTCTATTTCGGCGAAAAATAGCCGTTTACCTGCCTAAAAACAATTTGGGCGGTATACAATAATCGTAACTGTTTCATCCTTAGCGGGATGCCGCATGATGGATATTACCTGCCATCGTGAGGTGTGTCGGTCGTGCACGGCGCGCTGGATGCTCGTGCTCGGTTAGAGGAGGCTGCCATGGCGGGCAAGGGTCGTGCGAGTGTCAACGATATGAAGCGTGTCGAAGTGCTGGTGTTGATGGAGATTGCCCAGCAATCCGAAAGTGGCGGGACATATGGCTTCTCGCGCAAAACGCTTGCGGAGCACGTTGGGGTGTCTCCGTATCGAGCCCGCGCCGCAATTGAGCGCTTGGATTCCGACGGTTTGATCGAGGTCGTTTCGCGTTATAGCGAGGATGGCGGCCAGCTTGCAAATGGTATTCGCCTTACCGAGCGCGGCGGGTGGTATCTGAAAGGCATCCGCGCGGGTATGCTCGTTCGGGATATGCTCAGGGACGAGCTTGCCGATCGGTAGCGATCTGCCGCCTAAGTTGTTGTTACGCCGCTCGGGTCCCGGGCGGCGTTTTGTTTCGAGATGGAGAAATGCAAGCACTTTGGTGAAAAATGGCGAACTGCTTCTTTCTCGAGTATTACAATGAAGACCCGTAAGATGTGTATGGACAACTTCTACGGGAAGCGCAGGTAATTCAATATGACTAAACATGTGTTTGTGACCGGCGGCGTGGTTTCGTCTTTGGGCAAGGGCATTACCGCGGCATCGCTGGGCCGTTTGCTCAAGTCGCGCGGCTACAAGGTGACGATGCAGAAGGCCGACCCGTATCTGAACGTCGACCCCGGTACCATGAGCCCGTTCCAGCACGGTGAGGTCTTTGTGACCGAGGACGGCTACGAGTCCGATCTGGACCTGGGCCACTACGAGCGCTTTATTGACGAGAACCTGACCCGCGATTCTAACTTTACGACGGGCGCCATTTACAAGAGCCTGATTGCCCGCGAGCGTCGCGGTGACTTTTTGGGCGGTACCGTCCAGGTGATCCCGCACGTCACCAATGCTATCAAGGACAAATTCCGCCGCATTGAGGAGCAGACTGGCTCCGACGTTGTCATTACCGAGCTGGGTGGTACGATCGGCGACATCGAGTCGCAGCCGTTCGTGGAGGCTATCCGCCAGTACCGCAAGGAGGCCGGTCCCGAGAACGTCTGCTACATCCACGTATCGCTCGTTCCCTATATCGCCGCCGCCCACGAGGTTAAGACCAAGCCCACGCAGCACTCCGTCAAGGAGCTGCGCAGCTTTGGTATCCAGCCCGACATTATTGTGCTGCGCTCCGATCACCATATTGATGACGCTATCCGCGGCAAGATCGCGAGTTTCTGCGACGTCGACACCGACTGTGTCTTTACCAACGAGGATTGCGCGAGCATTTACGACGTGCCGCAGCTGCTCGCGGAGCAGGACTTTGACCTGCGCATTTGCGAGCGCCTTGGCCTCGATCCGCGCGAGCGCGATATGAGTGCATGGAATGAGTTCCTGCGCAAGCAAAACCATGCCAACCATCACGCCGATAAGGTTAAGGTTGCCGTCGTGGGAAAGTACACCCAGCTTCCCGATGCATATCTGTCGGTTATCGAGGCCCTGCATCACGCGGGCGTTTTCTACGATCGTCACGTAGATGTGCAGCTGGTCGATGGTGAGAGCCTCGATGCCGAAAACGTCAATGAGGTTCTGGGCGACGCATCGGGCATCCTGGTTCCCGGCGGCTTTGGCAAGCGCGCCCTGGAGGGCAAGATCCTAGCTGCCGAGTTTGCTCGCGAGCACAAGATTCCGTATCTGGGCATTTGCCTGGGTATGCAGGTTGCCGTGTGCGAGTTCGCCCGCAACGTTGTCGGCCTTGCCGGTGCCAGCTCCTCCGAGTTTGATCCGGACGGTCCGTTTAGCGTAATCGACCTGATGAGCTCGCAGGAGGACGTGACCGAGAAGGGCGGCACCATGCGCCTGGGCGCCTATCCGTGCAAGCTCGCTGCCGATACCCTCGCGCGTGAGGCGTATGGCGAGGAGCTTGTCTACGAGCGCCACCGTCACCGTTTTGAGTTCAACAATGCCTTCCGCGATCAGCTCGAGGACGCCGGTCTTGTCATCTCGGGTCTTTCGCCTGATGAGCGTCTGGTCGAGATGGTCGAGCTGCCGCGCGATGTGCACCCGTGGTTCGTGGCCACCCAGGCTCACCCCGAGTTTAAGAGCCGCCCCACCAATCCTCAGCCGCTATTCCGAGAGTTCGTGCGTGCCTCGATTGGCCAGCATGAGGGCATCGATCGCCTACAGGTGACGCCCATGAATCGTGCGATGGACTAAGGTTGCCGGCGAACCGGGAACATATCGGAGAAGCTCCTTCGCCGCTCGCTGTGGCGGCGGGGGAGTTTCTTGATTACCTTGCAGTCGAGCGGGGCTTGGCGCGTAACACGATTGCCGCCTATCGCCGAGACCTGACGACCTACTGTGCATATCTGGAGCGGACGGGCATTGCGTCCTTTGAGGACGTGAGTCGGCGGGTCATTGAGGACTTTATCGCCGATCGGCGCGATGGGGGCTATTCCGATGCCTCGGTGGAGCGCGCGCTCGCTGCCGTCAAAGGCCTGTATGCCTTTTTGGTGCGCGATGGGGCCGTGACCCAAAATCCTACGGCGGCGTTGCGTTTGCCAAAAAAGGCCGAGCGCCTGCCGGAGTGCCTTTCGGTGGAGGATGTTTCGGCATTGCTCGACCAGGATTTTCCGGATGGTGAGATGGGTCTGCGCGATCGCGCTATCTTGGAAGTGCTGTATGGGTGCGGCCTGCGCGTGAGCGAGCTGGTGGGGCTCGATGTGAGTGATATCCATGCCGATGACGGCTTTGTGCTGGTTCGCGGCAAGGGCTCCAAGGAGCGTCTGGTCCCTTTGGTGGGAAGCGCGGCGCGTGCCCTGACGCACTATATATGTGATGGGCGCCGACTTCTGGCGGCTCATGCTCGTGGGACAGAGACGCCGGCGGTCTTTTTAAACAAGAACGGCGGGCGTCTGTCGCGTCAGGGTGTTCACGTCATATGCGAGCGCTACGGACGCCAGGTGGGGTTGGTGGGACTCCATCCGCACACGTTGCGCCACTCCTTTGCCACCCATATGCTCGCGGGCGGCGCGGACCTTCGCGTGCTGCAGGAGATCTTGGGACACGCCGATATATCGACGACGCAGGTCTACACGCATATCGATCGTACGCAGCTGACTGAGGTTTACCTGGCGGCCCACCCGCTGGCACATCGCTAATACGCTGCTGAGCTGCGATTACATGCTATCCGAGGACGGACCCTCGATTGCTGGAACGTGCTGTTGCACACGTTTTGGCAATCGGGGGTCCGCTCTATTTTGCGCCGTCGGCCAATGTCGCGGTGGGGCGCGCATACCGTGCGTGGGGGAGTTTGGGGGCGATGTGAACGGCGTGTAAAGGGATATAAAATTCGCCTCAAGGTCAACTTGAAGGTTGAGGTTGAAAGGCGGGGTGCTACAGGTGGCATCCCGCCTTTGCGTTAAACACAACATATTGTGTTTTCGAACATATGCTCGGGGGTGGCGCCCAATAGTTAGGGGGTGGAGTGGTGGGGTGGGGTGGGGGAAGGGGTGGGGAAAGGTGTTGAAAAATGGGGCGGTTCCCCATATTATTGATGACGTCGACAGGCGGGGTGGTTCCCCGCGTACGTGCCATCTGAGTAACCGAGGGGAGGGCGCACATGGGAATGACTGGTGCATACGAGCGCAATCTCGATGCAAAAGGTCGTCTGTCCCTGCCTGCACCCCTTCGCGAGGAACTTGGAGAGCACGTTCGCGTGTTCAAAGCCCTGGATGTCGATGCTCTGTACGTGTTCTCTGCCGAGGCCTTCGATAAGTGGGTCGAAGGACTCTTCGCGGGTCGTGAGGGCCACGAGGGTTTTAACCCGCGTGACATCAACGACCAGAAGCTCATGAGGGCGATCAACAAGCGCACCACGTCGATGGATGTGGACAGCGCCGGTCGTATCGGTCTTTCTGAGTCTCTCCGCAAGCAGGCGAACCTTGACCGCGAGGTCACGGTTGTGGGCAACTACGACCACCTTGAGGTTTGGGACCGCGCCGCGGCCGATGAGGACGATGACGACGAGGCTCTGCTTGACCTCTTCTTCTCGTAAGGGCAAGGCACGAGTAACGGATGGAGCGTGGAATCTTGACACAAGAATATCGGCATGAACCTGTCATGCTCGGCGAAGTGCTTGAGTCGCTGCAGCTCAAGAGCGGCTCCGTTGTCTGCGATTGCACCCTTGGCGGTGCCGGTCATTCGGTAAAGATGGCCGCGCAGGTGGGGGAGACGGGCCTTTTGCTCGGCGTCGATCAGGACGACATGGCCCTCGAGGCCGCTGGTGCCCGTCTGGACCGCGAGGTTCCCGGCGTCCCGCACCAGCTGCTGAAGGGCAACTTCGGCGACTTGGACGAGCTGCTTTGCTCGGCCGAGGTGCCCGGGGTCGATGGCTTCCTGTTTGACTTGGGCGTTTCGTCACCGCAACTCGATATCCCTGGCAGGGGCTTTTCGTATAACGAAGATGCCCCATTGGACATGCGGATGGATCCGGGTAACAACACCCTAAACGCAGCTGAGGTCATCAACACCTATAACGAACACGACCTCGCCCGGATTCTACGCGTCTACGGCGAAGAGAAGTTCGCCTCGCAGATTGCGCGCGAGATTGTGCGCCGTCGCGAGCAAGAACCGATCGAAACTACAGGCCAATTTGTCGAGATCATCAAGGCTGGCATTCCGGCTGCTGCTCGTCGGCATGGTGGGCACCCGGCCAAGAAGAGCTTCCAGGCCATTCGCATCGAGGTCAACCACGAGCTCGATGTGCTCGAGAGGGGGCTTGATGCCGCCACCAGGTGGCTCAACCCGGGCGGACGCATCTGCGTCATCTCGTATCACTCGCTCGAGGACCGTATCGTAAAGAACCACTTTAAGGAGATGAGCCAGGGGTGCACGTGCCCGCCGGAGATTCCGGTGTGCGTGTGCGGCAACGTGCCGATACTCAAGGTCATCACCCGCAAACCCTTGGTTGCCCAACCCGATGAGGTTGCGCGCAACCCTCGGGCGAGATCAGCCAAAATCCGCGTGGCGCAGCGCCTGTAGGCGCGACCGCGCGAAATTGGACCTCCCGCTCGCACCATAAACGAAGCTTAAACACACTACCAACGTACTCGGGATGGGAGGCGGCATATCATGGGCTATAACACCTCAAACGCAGCACTCGCCTATGATATGAACGCCATGCCCGCCTACCGCGAGGCACCGCAGGCGCCCGTTGCCCCTCGTGAGCAACGCACGCCGCGTTTTGATGTCTACACGGGCGCGGGCCGTCAGGCAAACCAGGCGGTAAGCCCGGTTTTCATGAGCGTTCTTAAAACGGTTTGCATCATCGCGGCTGTCTTCATGACGATCGGTGTCGCCCGCGTGGCACTTGCCGGTGTCACGGCCCAGGTGCTCAACGGCAACGCAGAGCTTGCCAGCACGCTCGAGAAGGCGACCGACGAGAGTTCTAACCTTGAGGTCATGCATTCGGTCTATGGTGCCGACACACGTATTCGCGATCTTGCGGGCGCCTATGGCATGGTGGAGCCCAGCGAGAGCGTTACGCTTGACTTTTCGCAGGATGCAGCCGCGGGCGCTAGCTCGACTGCGGCCGCTCAGTAAATAAGACGGTAGCTGAGTATGACAAATGACTATCGCCGCGGTTCCGACGGGGACCACGGGTCTGGACGTCCCTCCTCGCGGGGACGTTCTGGTTATCAAGGAACGGGTCGGCCATCTTACAACGCGGGGCCGTCCTATGGCAACGACCCTGCGTCGCGTCTTCGTGGCTCGGGCGGACCTCGGGTACGCAATACGGGCGCGCGCAAGGGGTCGTCGTCTGAATGGGTTACGGGAACGCCGCTGCCTCGCCGCGATGTCGTTATGGGCTGTATCGGGGTTGGCCTTGCCGCGGGCGTCTTCCGTCTTGCCGAATACCAGATCGTGAATGCTGACAAGCTGCGCGAGCGCGCGGACGCGCGTCGCCTGCTCTCACAGACGCTCTATGCCAAACGTGGCACTATCTACGACCGCAACGGCAACGTGCTGACGTCGTCGGTCGAATGCCGCAATGTCGCCGTGAACCCTCAGCTTGTCGAGGACGTCGACAAGACGGTCTCGGCGCTGGTCAAGGCCACCGGTATCGATAAAAAGACCTGTCGCAAGCTGGTACTGTCTGATGGTTCCTGGGTGTATATCAAGCGCCAGGTCGACGAGGATGACGCTGCCGCCCTGGAAAAGAAGAATCTACCCGGCGTGCTCTTTGAGCAGGCGATGAAGCGGGTTTACCCGTATGGAAACCTGGCTTCTCAGCTGCTGGGCGTCGTGAACGTGGACAACGCTGGCCTGACGGGACTCGAAAAACAATACGATGAGCTTCTGACCGGAACGAATGGCTCTCTTGTGCGCGAGCGCGCAAGAGATGGCGGCTACATCGCGGGCGGTGCCTATAAAAAGGTTGCCGCGATCGATGGCGTGGATATCGTGACGACGATCGACGTCAACATTCAGCGCGCCGCGGAAGATGCCTTGGCCGAGGCGGTCGAGAAGACGAAGGCCAAAAACGGGTCGGCCCTGGTGACCGACCCGACGACTGGAGAGATCCTGGCCGCCTGCTCGTATCCGACCTACGACCAGACCAATTTGGAAAACGCCAAGACCGAGGACATGAACCTTCGTCTGGTGACGGATGCCTACGAGCCCGGCTCGGTCTTTAAGACGCTGGTTGCGGGCGCCGGATTTGATTTGGGCGTTGTGCGCCCGAGCACATCGTTTGAGGTTCCCGCGAGTATCAAGGTGGGCGACGATACCGTTACCGATGCCGACAAGCGTGACTACACCATGACAATGGACGTACGCGAGATGATGCGCCGTTCGTCCAATGTCGGTTTTGTCCTGGTGGGGCGCAAGATCGGTGCCGATGATTTTGCCACCTATGTGGACAAGTGGGGTATCGGTCATAGCTCCGGTGTCGATTTTCCGGGTGAGAGTCTGGGCATCGTCAAGGAGCGCGACCAGTACGATGGTGCCACCTTGGGTGCTATGAGCTTTGGCCAGGCGCTGTCCGTCTCGCCGATTGAGGTCGCACGTGCCGTGGGCGGCATCGCGAACGGCGGCGTGATGATGACTCCGCACTTCTATAAGTCGAGCAAGGGCGATGAAAAGGATTGGGGCGAGGGGGATCGCGCGATTTCCGAGGAGGCCGCCTCGCAGGTGACATCGTGTATGCAGACGGTCGTTGCCGAGGGAACGGGCGTTGGCGGCGCGGTGGACGGCTACGACGTGGCGGGCAAGACCGGTACGGCCGAGCGCGCCGATGAGAACGGCGGCTACCTCAAAGAGAACTACATGTCGTCTTTTATGGGGTTTGCCCCGGCGCAGTCGCCCAAGGTCCTGTGCTATATCACCCTTGACGGAACCCCGTCAGGCTCCGATGCCGCCGCAGTGCCGTTCCAGTCCATTATGGCCAGTGCGCTTGACGTGTTGGGTGTCCCGCGCACCAAGTAGGGGGTTACTATCTATGAAATGGTCAGTCGGTTAATCCGGGTTGTTCACACGCCCTGCACCACGCGTAGGCGGCGCTGGGATACAATACGCCGATAGCATTATTAGGTTTACAGGGGAGCTGCAATGATAGAGATCGCCGTCAACAACCTCGCGGCCGCAACAGGGGCCCGAACCGTGACGGGAGAAGCCGATCGGGTGTGCCGCGGTTGCGTTATCGACTCGCGCCAGGTTGAGGAGGGCACGATATTCGTCGCCTTCCCGGGTGAAAAGGTCGACGGCAACGACTTTGCTTCCCGTGCCATCGAGTCGGGTGCCGGCGCCGTCGTGATGACGCGCGAGCCCGATGCCGAGCTGCTTTCGCTGGCCCATGAGAAGGGCTGCGCCATCCTGCATACCGATGACCCCGAGGAGTTTTTGCTGCGCCTGGCTCACGCTTATCGTTTGGAGCTTGGCTGCCTGGTAATTGGCATTACCGGCTCTATCGGCAAGACGACGACCAAGGACGTGCTCGCCGCGGTGCTCGCCAAGCGCTATCGCGTTTGGGCAACCAAGGGTAACTACAACAACCTGATCGGTATGCCGCTCACGGTGCTGGCGGCCCCTGCCGACACCGAGGTTCTGGTGCTCGAGATGGGCATGAACCATTTCCACGAGATTGAGCGCATGTCTCAGTCCGCCAATCCCAACCTTGCCATTGTGACCAAGATCGGCACCTCCCATATCGGTATTCTGGGCAGTCGCGAGAATATCGCTCGTGCCAAATCCGAGATTGTTGGCGGCATGTGCGCCGCCGGAGACCTTCTCCCGTTGCTGGTTTTGGGTGGTGAGGACGACTTTACTCCGTTCATCCGCGACACCTTTGCCGCGCCTGCGGGCGTCGACGTGATGCTTGCGGGCGTCTCGGACGACGATGAGGTCCGTGCGTGCGACATTCGCATTGATGACGAGGGACGCCCGGTCTTTACGCTCGATTTTGGCTTGGGCGAGACTATCGACACACTGCTTGCCATTCCCGGCGCGCAGTCCGTTCCCAATGCCGTCAAGGCCGCGGCGGTTGCCTATCGTCTTGGCGTGACGCCCGAGCAGATCGATGCCGCCTTTAGGGGTCTTACGATTACCGGGCATCGCCAGGAAATCAAGCGCGCCAAGAGCGGCGCTCGCGTCATCGACGACTCGTATAACGCCAGTGCCGAATCGATGGCAGCCGGCCTCGACCTGCTGTGTTCGCTTTCGTGCACGGGTTCGCGCATGGCGGTTCTGGGCGAGATGGGCGAGATGGGCGACGAGGCTCCTCGCATGCATGAGCTGGTGGGCGCCTATGCGGCGGCCAAGAAGCTCGATATGCTCGCATGTGTCGGCGGTGAGCTTGCCCAGCGTATGGCCGAGGCCGCGCGCATGATGGGTATGGATGAGGACCGCATTCAGGTGTTCTCCGACTATCAGCAGGTGCTCGACCGTATGGGCGGCGCTCTTGAGCAGCATGATGTCGTGCTGGTCAAGGGCTCACGCTTCGTTGAGCTCGATCGCTTTGTGGAAGGTGTGTGCTAGTCCATGTTCGGTAATCCTTCGTATCCTACGTACCAGGCATTTTTGGGATTGGGCATCGCCGCCGTCATCGCGATGCTGCTTATGCCGTGGTGGATTAAGCTCCTGAAGGTCGAGGGCATCGGCCAGCAGGTTCGCGCCGATGGCCCCAAGCGTCACCTGATTAAGCAGGGCACGCCCACCATGGGTGGCGTCATCATCCTGGTTGCCGTTTCGCTGACCTGCCTTTTGATGGGAAAGCTCACCACCGAGCTCGTGCTTGTGCTGCTCGCCACGCTGGCAACCGGCGTTCTTGGCCTCATCGACGACCTGACTTCTGTCACGCACGGCCGCTCGCTCGGCCTGACGCCTCACGCCAAGATGATTGGCCTTACCCTCATCTGCGTTACCTTTACCGTGCTTGCTGTCAACTGGTGCGGCGTCGCCCCCGAGATTCGTTTCCCCGGTGGCCTGACGATCGACCTTGGTGTGCTCTCGACCACCATTTGCGGCCTCTCTTTTCCGTGGCTCTACCTTGTCTTTTGCTGGCTGATGATCGCGGGCCTTTCCAACGCCGTAAACCTCACCGACGGCTTGGACGGTCTTGCCGGCGGCACCTCCATGATCGCCATGCTGGCCATGGCTGCCATGGCGTTTTTGCACGGCGATGTGAACCTGTCCATCTTCTGCACGGCGTGCGCCGGCGCCTGCCTGGGCTTTTTGTGGTTCAACTGCTATCCGGCGAGCATCTTTATGGGCGATACCGGCTCGCTTGCCCTGGGTGCCGCTTTTGCCTGCACCTCCATCATGACCAACACCGAAGTCGTTTCCCTCATCATCGGCGGTCTGTTTATCGTCGAGACCCTGTCGGTCATGATCCAGGTTGTCTATTTCCACTTTACGCACAAGCGCGTCTTCCTTATGGCGCCCATTCATCATCATTTCGAAAAGAAGGGCTGGGCCGAGACCAAGGTCGTCATCCGTTTTTGGATTGTCGCCGCGGCCTTCGGAGCCCTGGGCCTCGCGTTGTTCTTCCAGTTGGGATAGTGGTCTTTCATGCCTCTTGCTGATGTCTTTAGCCTGCTCGTTTTGGGCCAGGGTAAGTCCGGTCTTGATGTCGCTCGCTGGGCGCTTGCACATCCCGAGCGTGTGAGTGCCGTTACCGTTTACGGTGGCGGCACGTCCGAGCCCAACGATGCCACGCGCTCGCTCGAGGCGCACGGGGCATCGTTTGTCTACGGAACCGAGCAGGTCGAGGGCGCGTTTGATGTATGCGTGACGTGTCCGGGCATCTCGGAGTTCTCGGCATTCTTTAAGGCTGGCCGTGATCACGCTGCCCAGATTATGGGTGAGCCCGAGTTTGCCTACCGTCTGTCTCCCCAAAATTGGATTGCCATTACGGGCACCAACGGCAAGACGACAACCACGTCACTGACCGATTACCTGCTTAAGGCAGCGGGCGAGGCGAGCGTTGCTGTCGGCAACATTGGCGAGCCTCCGGTGAACGAGATCGATGGCCGTGCGCATAACGAGTGGTTTGTGGCGGAGCTTTCGAGCTATCAGATCGCAACGACCCAGGAGCTTCACCCCCGTGTGGCGGTGCTGCTCAACATTACCCCCGACCATCTGGGCTGGCATAAGAGCCATAAGAACTATGCGCTCGCCAAGATTAAGCTCTTCGAGAATATGGTCGACGATGACCTGGTGATTGTTGACGTCGAGGATGCCGGTATCCACGAGTTCGATGAGTACATCTATGTTCCGGGCCGTCGCATCTGCAAGGTTGCTTTTGACGAGCCTGCGGGCGAGGACGCCGCATTTGTGCGCGATGGCAAGATGGTCGTTCGCCTGAAGGGCGTCGAGACCCCGCTCGTCGATACGTCCGAGCTTAAGATTTCGGGCCATCACAATGTAATCAATGCCCTGTGTGCTGCCACGGCGGCCCTGACGGTCGGCGCCGATGTTGACGGTGTGTGTCGCGGCCTGGTCTCGTTCCAGCCGCTGGAGCACCGCGTTGAGCCCTGTGGCGAGATCGATGGCGTGCGCTATGTTAACGATTCCAAGGCAACGAACACCGATGCGGTCGAAAAGGCCCTGACGGCGTTTCCCGATGACGATGTGATCTTGCTGCTCGGCGGTCACGATAAGGGCACGCCGCTCGAGTCCTTTGCCCGCGTTGTGATGGATAACGTTCGCTCGGTGGTCTGCTTTGGCGACGCGCGCGAGCGCTTTACCGCCGCTATGGACGAGGCGGATGTCGACGGTGATGTCGATATCGCCCAGGCCGACGACCTGCGCGATGCCGTGGACGTTGCCCGTTCGCTCTCGAGCCGCGGCGATGTGATCTTACTGTCGCCCGCCTGCTCTTCGTTCGATGAGTTCTCGGGCTACGAGGAGCGCGGTCGCGTGTTTAAGGACTATGTGGCCCAGCTTGCCGCTGCGTCCAATACACAAATGGAATAGGGGTTGCCGGTGAGAGAGGAGAGCCCCCGACAGAATATGAGGAGGCCCGACTCGGACCGTGCTTCCTCGCAGCGCAGCACGCCGCGCGCCGGTCGTCGCACGCAGGGCATCGGCGAACGTTATATCGCCGGCGTCCCCGCACGTATCATGCGACCCCGCCTGGTCTTTTTGACCTGCCTGTTCTCGCTGGTCTGTTTTGGCCTGCTTATGGTGTACTCGGCATCTTCAGTCGAGGCGCTTCACGAGAACGACTCCGCGACCTACTTTTTGTTCCGGCAGTTTATGTTCACTGTCGTCGGTGTTGCTGCCCTCGAGTTCATCGCGCGCGTTGCACCCGATAGCTGGTTTGGCGAAGGGGCGCTTAAACTTGCTCTTATCGCTATGATGATCTTGCTGTTTGCGGTGTTCCTCTTTGGTAGCGGCAGCCGTGGCGCTACGCGTTGGCTGAGCATTGCCGGCATTCAGTTTCAGCCATCGGAGTTTCTCAAGCCGTTTGCCATTGCCTATTCTGCCATCATGCTCGATCGCGTGTTTTCGCCCGGCGGTAACATCAATGAGTTCCTTAAGGGCATGGGCTTATATTTGGGCATATCGCTCGTCTTGATTTTTATTCAGCCCGACTTTGGCACCATCCTGATTATTCTGTTGACGATCATGTGCATGGCGCTCTTTGCCGGTCTTGACCCAAAATTCATTATCGGTGCGATTCTTGCTGGCGCCGTCATCATCGTGATCGCTCTTGTCGTCGAGCCGTACCGTATGGTGCGCATTCAGGTTCTCTTGAACCCTTGGGCAGATGAATATGGAGACGGGTATCAGGCAACGCTCGCCATTATGGCGTTTGCTTCGGGCGGACTGTTCGGCCGCGGTATCGGCAACTCAACCATGAAGTACTCGTATTTGCCCGAGGCACACAACGACTACATCCTGGCCATCGTTGGCGAGGAGGTTGGCTTTTTGGGGACGCTGCTGTTTTTCTTGGTGTTTGCGATGCTGATCTACTCGGCGTTTCGAATTGCCGAGCAGGCCGCCGATCGTCGCGGGGCGCTCATGGCTTCGGGCTCTGCGGTTATCCTCGCGGTGCAGTTTTTGATCAACGCGCTGGGTATTCTCAACGTGTTTCCTATGACGGGTAAGCCGCTGCCGTTTATCAGCTATGGCGGCTCATCGATTATCGTGTCGCTCATGCTCGCCGGGCTTATTTTACGCGTCTCGCACGAGAGCGCTCGACGCGATGAATACGATCGTCGTCGCGATAGCTTTGCCGTTATGGACGAGAGCACTGCCGGTGTTCCCCATGCGCGTGGGGAGCGCTCGTCGCGTGGCGGTTTTACCGTCTTGAACGGTTTTGCTTCGGAGTCGGATGCCCGTCCGCGCTCGGCGCCGCAGAGTCGCCCGCAACGACCGACGCCGCGCAATACGGGTGGCGGATATAATCGGATCGACTTGAATTCGGACCCGTCGGCGCGCTTGCGCACCGACGACCAGGGGTCGCGCGTACGAAGGGACTACCATGACCGATAAGATGACCGTTGCTATCGCAGCCGGCGGCACGGCGGGACATATCAACCCCGCACTCGCCTTGGCCGAGGAGCTACGTGACCGTGGCCACCACGTTGTGTTTGTGGGTCAGTCGCATAAGCTCGAGGGTCGTCTGGTTCCCGAGGCAGGGTTCGATTTTGTGCCGATTACGGTTACGGGCTTCGACCGCTCCCGCCCTTGGACGGCATTGAGCTCGCTGTGGCGTGTCTATAAGGCGAAGCGCACGCTCGGCAGCCATTTTTCTAAAGCCTGCAAGCCCGATGTCGCTATAGGTTTTGGCGCCTATGTCGAGGTCCCGCTTCTGGGCTGGTGCAAAGACGCGGGCATTCCGTATCTGCTGCACGAACAGAACTCCGTTCCGGGCCTTGCTAACAAGATGATGAGTTCGCATGCCGCCCGCGTTTGCATCTCGGTGCCGGCAGCACGTTCCGCGTTTGAGCGCGAGGGCGATCCTGACCATGTGCTCATGACCGGCAACCCCGTGCGCCGTTCTGTGATCGAGGGGGATCGGGTTCGCGGTCGCAGGGCTCTCGACGTGCCTGAGGACGCCACACTCCTGCTGGTTTTTGGCGGCTCACTTGGTGCTCAACATCTTAATGAGCGCGTGGCTTCGCTTAAAAACGAGTTGCTCTCGCGCGATAATCTCTATGTTTTGCATTCGACGGGCGCCGATG
Source organism: uncultured Collinsella sp. (assembly GCA_902495645.1). Lineage (GTDB taxonomy): Bacteria > Actinomycetota > Coriobacteriia > Coriobacteriales > Coriobacteriaceae > Collinsella. The sequence continues at coordinate 18,817 of CABUXY010000001.1, forward strand.
GCTTCGAGGACACCGAGCGTGCTCTTGCCCTGATGCCCGAGGAGGCGAAGCGGTACCGCGTCCAGCCCTACATCGACAATATGGGCGATATGCTGGCCGCGGCCGATTTGGTCCTCTCGCGCTCGGGCGCTTCAAGCGTTGCCGAGATCGCGGCCCTTGCCACACCTTCGGTACTGGTGCCGTATCCTCATGCGACGGCCGATCATCAGACCACCAATGCCCGCTATCTGGTCGATGCCGGTGCTGGCGTGCTCTGCGCCGATGCCGATATCGATACCCAGGCGTTTGCCGATGAGCTGCTGCATCTTATCGATGATGCGCAGGCGCGCGATGCCATGCGTCAGGCGGCTCGCGGTTTGGCCCAGGACCGCGCTGCCGTCCTTTTGGCAGACGCGGTAGAAGGATTGCGTTAGTTAGACGGGATATCGCGGGCCGCCCTCGCGCGGATGCGGTAGGTGCGGTACAGTAGACGGGTTACAGGCAGTGTTTACGCAAGGAGTACACGAGCACATGGCTGATTCCCAGACTGCAACCTCCGCGCCCGATTTCAAGAGCGCCCATTTTATCGGTATCGGTGGCGCCGGCATGAGCGGCATCGCCCTCGTCCTTCACGAGCGCGGCTATGTCGTTACCGGCTCCGACCTTAAGACGTCGCGCTATATTCGCCAGCTTACCCGCGCCGGCGTGAAGGTGCATGTGGGCCATGAGGCCGCCACCATCGACGAGGTCAAGCCCGACGTCGTCGTGGTCTCTACCGCTATTCCCGAGTCCAACCCCGAGCTCGTCCGTGCGCGCGAGCTGGGTATTCCCGTGTGGCCTCGCGCCAAGATGCTCTCGGCTCTGGGCCACGGCTACACCACCGTCGCCGTCGCCGGTACTCATGGCAAGACCACGACCTCTTCGATGTGTGCCACCATGCTCGACCGCATGGGTCTGGACCCCAGCTTCCTGATCGGTGGCATTGTCGAGGGCTACGATACCAACGGCAAGAACGGCTCGGGCGACTATTTTGTCGCCGAGGCGGATGAGTCCGACAGCTCCTTCCTGTTCCTTAACCCCAATGTGGTCATCGTGACCAACGTCGAGGCCGACCATCTCGATCATTACTCGGGTATCGAGGAGATCGAGGCCACCTTCGCCAAGTTTATGAGTCTGGTGGGCGAGGACGGCACGGTCATCGTCTGTGGCGAGGACCCGCATCTGGTCGAGCTTGCCAAGTCGACGGGCCGTCATGTGCTTTCCTATGGCTTTGCCGAGACCAACGACATCGTCTGCGTGCATCCGGATGTCAAGGGCATCCAGAGCGACTTTATCGTTCGCTTTGAGGACGGCACCGAGCACGCTGTCGAGATTAAGAGCAACCCCGGTCGTCACAACATGCTCAACGCCACGGCCGTCTTGACCGTCGCCCATGTCCTAGGCCTCGATATCGACGCCGCCGCTAAGGCACTTTCGAGTTTTGAAGGCGTCCGCCGTCGCTTTACCCACGTGGGCGATATCGACGGCATCACGGTGGTTGACGATTACGGCCATCATCCCACCGAGATCAAGGCGACGCTCGCTGCTGCCTCTTCGCTGGGCTACAAACATGTCGACGTCGTGTTCCAGCCGCACCGCTATTCGCGCCTGCAGGCTCTGTGCGATGACTTTGCCGACGCATTCGCCAATGCTGACAAGCTGCTGTTGATTGACGTGTTCTCTGCCGGCGAGATGCCCATCCCGGGCGTCACGTCCAAGATGCTTGCCGATACCGTGCGCGCCAAGCATCCCGGCAAGGAGGTCGTGTACTGCTCGAGCCGTCTTGAGCTCAATGAGGAGCTCGAGAAGATGGTGGGCGAGGGCGATTTGCTGCTTACCATGGGCGCCGGCGACGTCACGACGGTCGGCCCCGAGTTCATCGAGTATCTGACTGCCAAGAAAGACGCTTAAACCCCATGGGTCTGTTTAACGCCGTCATGGCGCTTTCGGGCATGATCGATACGGACATAATTGAGGATGAACGCCTCGCGCGCCATACGAGCTATCGTATCGGCGGCAAGGCGGACCTCTTTGTGACGTGTCACAGCTATCATGCCTTGCGTCGCGCCGTGGCGGTGCTCGATCGTGAGCAGGTGCCGTGGGTCATTATCGGCAAGGGATCTAATCTGCTTGTTGCCGATGCAGGCTATCGCGGCGCCGTCGTTTCGTTGGGGCGTGAGTTCCAGCGTACGGTTGTCGCCGAAGACGGTTGTACGCTGACGGTCGGTGCGGGCGTGATATTCGCTCGCCTAGTCAACGACGCGCTGTCGCGCAGCCTTTCGGGCCTTGAGTTTGCGGTCGGTATTCCCGGCTCCGTTGGCGGCGCCGTGTCCATGAATGCCGGCACGCGAACCGAGTGGATTGGCTCGCTGGTCGAAGATGTCGTTACGTTTGACCCGAGCTCCGGCATCAAACATTACGCGGGCTCGGAGATCGCTTGGGGCTACCGTGAATGCAGCCTGCCGCGTAACGAGATCATTCTGGAGTGCGTGCTCAAGCTCAAACCTGCGCCCAAGGCCGATATCCGTGAACGTATGGAGCGGTACCTGACGCGGCGTAAGCGCACACAGCCCATGGGCTGTGCATCCTGCGGGTCGGTATTTCGCAACCCGCCCGATGCGAGCGTGGGCAAGCTTATCGAGGATTGTGGATTAAAGGGTTTTTCGGTTGGCGGCGCGGAAGTTTCGCCCGTACACGCTAATTTTATCGTTAATAACGGAACCGCCTCGGCCGATGACGTGGCCGCGGTTATCAGACATGTGCACGGAAAGGTGAGGGAGGCGTATGGCATCGAGCTCAGACCGGAAGTTAAATTCCTCGGCTTCTAGAGCATCGAAACCAACCTTCCGCCGCGCCGGAGGGCGTTCCGGCGCACCGTCTCAGCCTCAACGTAAATCCGTTATGCCTTCTAAGCCTGCTGGGTCCGTGCGGCCTGCCAAGCGTTCGACTGCCGGTTCGCAGCTTGGCGGACGCCCCGCGGCCAAAAATGTTGCTCGTCCGGTGGCACGTCCCTCGGTGACGCCCAAACCGGCGATGGGCGCCATACCTTCTCGCCCCATAGCGTCGCCCAAGCCCTCGTTGGGGGCAAAGGTGACGCGTCCCGGTCGCGCGCTGGGTGCATCTAAGCCACGTATGCTGACGTCGGTGTCGACCTCCGCAAAACCGCAATCGGGCAAAAAGGGCTCTAATCCGTTGTCATCGATCGGCGCCTTGGCAAATCATGCGGCGGGTGCCGCTTCTGCCGTTAAGGGCAAGGGCAAAATCGTGGGCGGCATCCTTGCCGCTCTGGCAGTGCTTGCAGTCGTTGCCGTCGTCGTCATTAACTCTGGCCTGTTCGCCGCTACCGATATTCAGATCCAGGGCAGCGAGCATGTGACCAAGCACGATGCCATCCAGCTGATCGATCTGCCCGAGAACACGTCGCTGTTCAATGTGAATCCCGACCAGATCACCGAGGGCCTCAAGCAAAATCCGTGGGTTTCGGGCGTGGATGTTCAGCGTCAATTTCCCCATACGCTCATCATCACGCCGACGGAACGCAAGGTTATCGCAATTGCCTACATTAGCTCCGACGATCTTGCATGGGCGATCGGGGACGATGACACATGGATTGCACCGCTGTCCACCTCGGTCGATGTTGACGACCAGGGCAATGTCATCACAACGGGGGAGGGTGCCAACACCCTAAACGGTATCGATGCCGCCCTGGCGCTCGCCAAACATTACGGTGCCGTGCTGTTGACCGATGTCTCGGCCGATGTCGCGCCGGTTTCGGGGCAAGCCGTAAATTCCAAGGCCGTCAAGGCCGGCCTGGATTACGTCCGCGGTTTCTCGAGCGAGTTCCTGGGCCAGGTCAAGGATATTTCCACGCCCTCGGTCGAGGCCATCTCGGCGAATCTCGATAACGGTATCGAGGTGTCGCTCGGAGATTCGGACGACATTGCCAAAAAGGAGCGTATCGTGACCAAGCTGCTTTCGCAGGTGGAGGGCGTGACGTATATCAACGTTCGATCTCCTGGCAACTATACGTTTAGGAACGCACCGACCTCGTAGCGTTTTCTGGCCTTTGTTGACGGGGCATACCGCGCCGTTTATCTGGTTTGTTTGGTTTTCACCGTCAATTATTTGACTGATACGTTCATAATGTGCAAACATAATACGGTTTACCTTTGCATTTACTTTCAACTTGAAGGTTAATGTGCGCAGGGGTCAACCCATGCTATGGCAATAACCTTTGTTCGGAGGACCGACATGCACGAGACAGAGATCAACAACTACCTTGCCGTCATTAAGGTGGTCGGCGTCGGCGGCGGCGGTACCAACGCGGTCAATCGAATGATCGAAGAGGGCATCCGCGGCGTCGAGTTTGTTGCCATCAACACCGATGCTCAGGCACTCGCGATCTCTGATGCCGATATCAAGGTGCACATCGGCACCGACCTGACCCGCGGTCTGGGCGCTGGCGCCAACCCCGAGGTCGGCCGTAAGGCCGCCGATGAGTCCCGCGACGACATCGCCGAGGCGCTCGCTGGCGCCGATATGGTGTTCATCACCTGCGGCGAGGGCGGCGGCACCGGTACCGGCGCTGCCCCCATCGTTGCCGATATCGCGATGAACGAGGTCGGCGCGCTGACCGTCGCCGTCGTGACCAAGCCCTTTACGTTTGAGGGCCGCAAGCGCAAGAAGAGCGCCGAGGAGGGCATCAAGACCCTCTCCGATTGCGTCGACACCATGATCGTTATCCCTAACGACAAGCTGCTCGACATCGCCGAGAAGAAGACCACGATGCTCGAGGCGTTCGCGATTGCCGATGGCGTCCTTTCCCAGGGCACCCAGGGCATCACCGACCTCATCACCGTCCCGGGTATCATCAACCTGGACTTCGCCGATGTTAAGACCATCATGAAGCAGGCCGGTACCGCCATGATGGGCATCGGTACCGCTTCTGGGGACACCCGTGCCGTCGACGCTGCCCAGCAGGCCATCTCCAGTCCGCTGCTCGAGAGCTCCATCGATGGCGCCACGCGTGTCCTGCTTTCCATCGCCGGCTCCAAGGACCTGGGCATCCAGGAGATCAGCGACGCCGCCGACGTTGTCGCCAATGCCGTCGACCCCGAGGCCAACATCATCTTCGGTACCGTTGTTGACGAGTCCCTGGGCGACCAGGTGCGCATCACCGTTATCGCCACGGGCTTCTCCGACTCCAACGTCAACCGTCAGGACGAGCTCTTCGCTGCCCAGCAGTCCCAGAGCAAGGCCGCTGCTTCTGCTGAGCCGCAGCGCACCGCTCCGGCTGCCAGCCCCGCTCAGGCTGCCCCGACTCGCAACGTCGGTGGTACCGAGCTGCCCAACTTTGGCAACGATCAGTTTGAGCTTCCCGACTTCCTCAAGCGCGGCAGCTTCTAGTTCGTTTTTATCAACGACCTGCATGGGGTGCGTCCGATTGGGCGCACCCCTTTTTTGTTGTGGTTCGTCTTTGTAAACGAAAGCCTCCAATCTCCTTACGTTCCCTTTACGTTTGGTCCGTACTGCTGCGGGTATCCTTTTGATGAAGTATGGCAGCCGTATGACACGGACTGCTGCGGCGTCGCCGCGATACTTGTGTTATTAGGAGGCTTTAGTATGGCAGCACGTGCGGACAACGTTTCGCGTGTCGACCATGATGGAGTTACGTTGGTAGAGGGCGCGACGCACGATGTTCGTTTTGCCTTTACCGAGCGCACCGGTGGCGTTTCCGAAGATGCGTACTCCTCGCTCAATCTGGGCTCGCATGTAGGCGATGACCCCTTTGCCGTTCAAGAAAATCGCCGTCGAGCGCTCGAAGCCATGGGCGCCGCCGAGTGCGAGCATAATCTGCTCGTGCCCAATCAAGTGCACGGTGACCATGTCGTGACGGTGACCTCGAACGGTGCCGATGATCTCGAGAACATTCGCGAGCAGATTGCCGAGGGCTGCGATGCCATCGTCTGCACGGTCCGTGAGGTACCCGTGATGCTCTGCTTTGCCGATTGCGTTCCCGTGGTGCTGGTGGCTCCCGGCGGCTTTGCCGTGGTGCACTCTGGCTGGAAGGGTACGGTTGCGCGTATTTCCGCCAAGGCGTGCCAAGCGCTCTGCGAGGCGGCTGGCTGCAAGCCGGACGACATCTCTGCCTATATTGGGCCCCATATTCTGGGCGACGAGTACGAGGTGTCCCAAGAACTTATGGACCGCTTTGCCTCCGAGTTCGCGTGCATCGATGCCGCCACTTCTCGTATGCTCGATCTTTCCGCCGCCATTCGCGAGGCGCTGATGGACGCCGGCGTCGAGGCGAGCGGCATTGTGGACACCAAGCTTTCCACTGTTCGTCAGAACGACCGTTTTTATTCCTACCGCAACGAGGGCGGCACCTGCGGGCGCCATGCAGCGATCGGCGTGATGCTATGAGAAAGATCGCATCGGTCCTGAGTGCAGCAGTGCTCACGCTCACGCTGTGCGCCTGTTCCTCGGGATCTTCTGCCTCTTCCATTACCGTTGCCGGCTCTACGACGTGCCTTCCCATTGCCGAGATTGCCGCCGAGGGCTTTAAGGAAGAGACCGGCATCGATGTGCTCGTCTCCGGCCTTGGCTCCTCTGCTGGCATCGAAGCTGTTAGCGCCGGCACCGCCGACATCGCCAGCTCGTCTCGTGGCCTCAATGCCGACGAACAAGACCTCGGCCTGACCCCGATCGTAATCGCGCACGACGGCATCGCAGTCATCGTGAACGACGACAACCCGGTCGACAACCTTTCGACCGAGCAGCTCCGCGATATTTACACTGGCAAGATCACCAACTGGAAAGAAGTCGGCGGAGAGGACCTGAAGATTCAGGTTATCAACCGCGACGAGGCGTCCGGTACGCGCGAGGCGTTCCGTACCATCGTGATGGACGGCACGCCGTTCGATCGTCGCTCGGCTGTTCTTTCGGGCACGGGCCAGGTGCGCGATGTCGTGTCCCGCTCGCGTGGCGCCATTGGCTACATCTCGCTGGGTTTTGTCGAGAGCCTCAACGCCAAGACCTCGGTTAAGGCCGTTTCGGTCAACCATGTCGAGGCATCCGAGAAGACGGTCGCAAGCGGCGGCTATCCCATCTCGCGCGACCTTTACTTCTTTGTGAAGGGTACGCCTTCGCATCAGGCGCAGGACTACATTGACTATGTGACGTCCGAGAAGATGGACAAGCAGATTCGCGAGGCGGGCTTTATTCCCGTCACCAACGACGGAAAGGGGAGTGAGTAGCGTGGAAGCACAGGAAACCCCCCAGATTGAGCAGGAGGCTCAGGCGCCCAAAAAGCGTGAGTTGGCGTTGGTGTCGCGCAGCACCTATCTCAAAGAGAAGGCGCTGCAGTGGATCTTCTTTGCCTGTGCGTTCTTGGCGGTCGTCACCGTCATCCTGATTTTTGTCTTTACCACGTACTCAGCGCTGCCCGTCTTTACCGACATCGGTCTGGCGGACTTCTTTAGCTTTACGTGGGCGCCCTCCGAGGGTCACTACGGTGTCATGTCGCTGCTGGCGGGCTCTGGCCTGGTGACGGTCGGTGCGCTCGCCATGGGCGTGCCCCTGGGTGTGGGCACGGCCGTGTATCTGGTCGAGATTGCCAGCAAGCGCGTGCGCAGGCTCATCAGCCCCGCCGTCGACCTGCTGGCGGGCATCCCCTCCATCATCTACGGCTTCTTTGGCATGGTCATCATCCGTCCGTTTATCGCGCAGCTGACCGGCGGTCTTGGCTTTGGCGCGCTGACGGCGTGGTTCGTGCTCGCCATCATGATCGTTCCCACCATCACCACGCTCACCATCGATGCCCTCAATTCCATTCCCATGGGCATTCGCGAGGCATCCTATGCCATGGGTGCCACCAAGTGGCAGACCATCTACAAAGTCGTGCTGCCGGCCGCCAAGCTGGGCATTGTGGACGCCATCGTTTTGGGTATGGGTCGCGCCATCGGTGAGACCATGGCCGTGCTGATGGTCGTGGGCAACGCCCCGGTCATTCCGGATAGCATCTCGAGCCCCATCTCGACGCTCACGAGTCAGATCGCGCTCGACATGAGTTATTCCTCGGGCCTGCACCGCTCGGCTCTGTTTGGCATGGGCGTTGTCCTGTTTATCATCTCCGCTGCACTGGTGGGTATCGTCCGCCTGATTTCCAAGAAGAGGGGGTAGGCTATGTCCGATTCCGTTGACACGATGGTCGATACGACCTCGTCGCGCGAGCGTATCAAGCGTGCCCTTTCCCATGGCAAGAAGGGCCGCATCAACAAGGACCTCTCCAACAAGATCATGCTCGGCGTGTTTCGCGCTGCGGCCTATGTCACCACGCTGGTGCTGATCGCCATCATCGCCTACGTGGTCATCAACGGCCTGCCGCATATCTCGCTCGACTTTATCTTTGGCTGGCCGCAGGGCGTAAACGCCGAAGGTGGCATTTGGCCCACGATTGTCTCGACCGTCTACGTGACGGCGCTCGCCATGCTCATCTGCGCGCCGGTTGCCGTCTTAGCTGCGGTCTATCTGGCTGAGTACGCCAAGCAGGGCAAGGTCGTCGACATCATTCGCTATGCTGCCGATGCCCTAGCCTCGGTGCCCTCCATTGTTATGGGCCTCTTTGGCTACGCCTTGTTTGTCGAGGCTATGGGTCTGGGCCTTTCGATGGTCTCGGCCGCCCTGGCGCTGGCACTCCTGATGCTGCCCATCGTCATGCGTACCACCGAGGAAGCAATCCGCGCCGTTCCGCGCTATATCCGTTGGGGCGCATATGGCCTGGGCGCCACCAAGTGGCAGGTCGTCTCCAAGATCGTGCTTCCTTCGGCTTTTGGCCGCATCGCCACCGGCATCGTGCTCGCCATCGGCCGCGCCATCGGCGAGACCGCTGTGGTGCTCTACACCATGGGTCAGGCCATCAATCTGCCTATTTCGCCGCTCGATTCCGGTCGTCCCATGACTGTTCACCTTTATTTGCTTGCCAATGACGGCATCAACATGAACGCAGCCTACGGCACCGCGCTTTTGCTGATGGCGATTATTTTGGCCTTCAACCTGTTTGCGCGTTATCTGTCGCGCAAGCGCCGCTAGTTAAGGAGTCCCATGTCCGTCTATCAGTCCGCTCCCACGCCGGAGCAAGCGGCCATCACGGCCAAGGATTTCAACTTTTGGTACGGTGACTTTCATGCGCTGACGGGGCTCGACCTCAACATCGCCAAAAACGCCATCACCTCGTTTATCGGTCCTTCGGGCTGCGGTAAATCGACGTTTTTGCGCTGCATCAACCGTATGAACGACCTTATCGAGGGTACTCGCGTCGAGGGCACCATGACGCTCGACGGCAACGATATCTATGCCGAGGGCGTCGACCCGGTCGATCTTCGCCGCCGCGTGGGCATGATTTTTCAGCAGCCCAACCCGTTTCCCAAATCCATCTACGAGAATGTCGCTTTTGGCCCTCGTCTGCAGGGCGTGACTAGCAAAAGCGACCTCGACGACATCGTGGAAGAATCGCTCAAGCGCGCCAACCTCTGGAAAGAGGTATCCAATCAGCTCAACAAGGACGGTTTGGCGCTCTCGGGCGGTCAGCAGCAGCGTCTGTGCATCGCGCGCGTGCTTGCGGTGCAGCCCGATGTCCTTCTGATGGACGAGCCCTGCTCCGCCATCGACCCCACGTCCGTCTCTAAGGTCGAGGATCTGATGGCCGAGCTGGCGCCCGAGATGACGATCATCATCGTCACGCATTCTATGCAGCAGGCGGCTCGTATCAGCGACTACACCGCATTTTTCTTGCAGGAAGTTGCCGGTGAGCCCGCCACGCTCATCGAGTATGGTCAAACCGACGCGATCTTCACCAGCCCGGTGGATTCGCGGACGGAAGACTATATCACCGGCCGCTTTGGCTGATCGGTGCGACTAGTCCCAAGCCGATCGGACCTGGTCCGGTGTGTATTCACTGTGCGGGCGGCATGACCGCACCCAACTGATTGGAGTGAACCATGCGCAAACTGTTTTCCCGTCAGCTCATCGAGGCCCGTCACGAGATGCTGAGCATCTACGAGGCCGTCGATCTTGCCCTTCATGATGCCGTGAAGGCCTATGTGACCGACGACCGCAAGCTCGCCACCAAGACCAAGAAGCGCACGCTTTCGATTGATGCTCGCTGCGCCAATTTGGAGGCCGTGTGCTACAACCTGATCGCCACGCAGTCGCCGGTCGCCTCCGACTTCCGATTGCTGCAGACGATTATCTACGTCGACTTTAACCTGCAGCGCATGACCGATAAGGTTCGCCAGATCTGCCGCGCCACGCGTCACATGGTCAAGGCCGACATCTCGCTGCCTCAGGAGCTCGTCGGCACGGTTGAGGCCGAGGCCGAGGCCGTGTACCAGGTGCTGGGCTCGTCGCTGTCCGCGCTCGTCACCAACGACATGTCCATCATCTGCAACCTGGCCGTTGAGGATGAGCCGGTACATGCGGCGTACGAGAAGTTCTTCCGTACCTTTAACCGCATGGACACCGGCGATTTTATGGACGACGACAGCAACTACGACGACCTGCGCCGCGCCATCATGGTTTCGCGCTACCTCGATCGCATTGCCTCGATTTCCATCGATGCCGCCTGCCGTCTGACCTTCCTTTTGACCGGCCAACGTATGACTGCTGGCGATATCGCCCGTACGGACGAGGACGAGCTCGAGAGCATGCGTGTGCCTTCGGGCGAGGGCGTCATCATGAGGCCCGCCGTCGATGCACACTATGTTGCCAAGGTGCCCGCTAACGAGGTGAGCGAGGGGCTTCGCTACCTGCTGGATCATCTTGAGGACGAGGATGATGCCGAGGACGACGAGGAATAGGGTAGCCCCGTTCGTTGAGAGATTGTAAATACCTAAGGGAGCGCGGCCTTGCGGATGCGGGGTTGCGCTCTTGCGTTAGCATGGGACTACTTGTTGTGCTGTTAGCGGAGGCGATTGGCAATGGATAACTATTTGAATGTAATGCGCGCTCGCCGCGAGCAGATACTCGAGCGTTTCTATGCCGCGCTCGATCGCGCCGGGAGGTCCCGCGATGCCGCGCGTCTGATTGCCGTGTCCAAGACCGTCGGCGTCGATGAGACCATCGCGGCCATCCAGGTGGGGTATCGCCATTTTGCCGAGAACCGCCCTCAAGAGCTCGTCCGCAAACTCGCAGGTCTGGCGGAGCATCCGGAGCTGCCCGAGGTACGCTTTGATATGATCGGCAACCTTCAGACCAACAAGATTAACGCGGTATTGGGTTCGGCCGAGCTGATTCATTCGGTTGGTTCGCTTCATTTGGCGCAGGCGATCTCGAGCCGTGCCGTTCGCAAGATCGAAGCGGGCGAGCTTTCTGCTCCCCAACAGGTGCTGATCGAGGTCAACGTAAGCGGCGAGGAGTCCAAGGGCGGCTTTTCGCCCGATGAGATTCGTGGAGTTGCCGGCGAGCTTGCGGAACTTGAGGGAATTTGTGTGCAGGGCCTTATGACCATGGCCCCTCGCGGGAACAAGGATGTGGCACGTCGCACCTTTGCCGGGCTGCGAGAGCTGAGGGATGAGCTGGAGGCGGCGCATCCCGATCTGAGGCTGCCCGAGCTTTCTTGCGGCATGAGCGAGGACTTTGAGCCCGCCCTTGAGGAGGGCTCTACGCTCGTTCGCCTGGGCAGGGTAGTATTTAGCCCGGAGTTTGCAGTAAAATAGGGCTCTGAAGTGCGCACTGGTTTACAGAGCGCCTGCACTAAACCGTGAGAGGACACAACCATGGGCTTCCTTGACGAGATTAAAAATAAGATGCACCTGGGCGGCCAGCAGGGTTACGACCAGGGCTATGACCAGGATGACGACTACGGCTACGATGACGGCTACGATGATGGCTATCAGAACAACGGCTACAGCGGCGCCTCGGGCGAGGGCTTCTATACCCAGGACGAGCCGAGTAACGGCCTGCTGGGCCAGACGCGCCGCGGTGAGGCCGAGTCGGTCGCCGTGTATACGCGCTCCGGCCAGCTGGTCGGCGATGACTCGCGTCATGCAACGACATACAATCCGCCGTCGCGTTCTCAGGATAGTGCCGCAGGCGGCTATCGCCCCGGCGCTTACGACACGCCGTCGAGCTATGCCGAGAGCGCCCGTGCTCGTGCCGCGGCACCTGCGCCCGCTTCTGCGCCTAGCGACGCCTCGGCCTATGCAAACAACATCATTAACGCCACGCCGCAGCTGCCTGCCTATGTCCTGCGTCCCGAGAGCTACGACGATGTCGAGACCGTTGTCCGCCGCGTGCGCACCAAGCAGCCCGTTGCGCTGATTTTTGTTGGCGTTCGCACCGAGGTCGCCAAACGCGTCTTGGACTTTAGCTATGGCTTTGCCTGCGGTCTGGGCGCTACGGTCAAAGAGGTGGGCGATCGCGTGTTTATGGTGCTGCCCGCCGGCTGCGAGGTCAAGGATTCGGACCTCAAGAAGCTGCGCGCCGACGGCTACCTTAAGTAAACCCAAGACGAGGAGATTCTCATCAACATCTACACCATTGTCCAGCTGGTCAACACGCTGTTCAACTTCTACTCTACGCTCATCGTGGTCTATTGCTTTATGACGTGGATTCCCATGAAGCAGGGCGGCCTGCTGCAGGATATCGCCGCGGTGCTCGATAGCGTCTGCGGTCCATGGCTCAACCTGTTTCGTCGATTTATTCCGCCGATGGGCGGCGTTGATTTTTCGCCGGTCGTTGCGATTATTGCGTTGCAGTTGGTGCAGAGGCTGATTCTGCAGCTTCTTATAGGTATACTCGTATAGAACTGGCTCAGTAACTTACGTCGGGCGCCCGGCGCCAAGGCGATGATAAAGGAGAACTTGTTATGGCTATTACCCCTGCTGACATCCAGGCTCAGACTTTCTCTGAGGCCAAGCGCGGCTATGATCCCGCCGAGGTCGACGTCTTTTTGGAGACGCTGTCCTCCGAGGTTGACGCTATGCTTGCCAAGATTGTCGATCTTAAGGGTCGTCTGACTGCCACCGAGCAGCAGCTTGCCGACACGCAGGCTCAGCTTGCCCAGGCTCAGGACGCTGCCGCTCAGGCCGTTCCCGCCGCTCCTGTGGCCGCTCCCGCACCCGACTTCTCCGCTCAGGAGCGCCAGATCTCCGCTGCGCTGATTGCTGCCCAGCAGACCGCCGAGGGCATCGTCAACGATGCCAACGAGAACGCTGAGCGCATCCGCAACGAAGCCGACGCCAAGGCCCGCGAGGTCATCCGTCAGGCCCTGACCGAGAAGCAGGCCGAGCTCGAGGAGATCGACCGTCTGAAGGCTTCCCGTGAGGAGTTCAAGGCCGAGTACCTCAAGCTCATCCAGCACTTCATGGACGATGCCCAGAATTCCTTCCCGTCCGACCTTATGGCCTCCACGCCGGTCGGTTCTGCGGCTTCTCCTGCAGTGACCGTTCCCGCCGCCGAGCCGCTGCCTGTTGCTGATCCGGTTGTCCCTGTGGCTGACCCCTTCGCCCCGATCGACAACTTTGCTGCCGACGACCTGGACTAGCTCCAGAGCTACAATCTAGTGCCCTTAAGAGGAGCTCGCACCTGCGGGCTCCTTTTTTGTGGCTGCATACGGGTTGGGAAACAAAACGCCGAGCTCTGCGTACGATAGGGCAGAACTCGGCGAAGGGCGCGTGGCAAAAGGTAGATTTTAGGGCATGTGACAAAAACTACTTGAGGAGGAAGTCGGAGAGGGGAATAGTACGGGCCTCGCGATGCTCGGGATCGGCGATGTGGTCGGCAGGATAGCCGCAGACGAGCATGTGATAGGGATAGACGCCCTCGGGCAGGTTGAACTGCTCGCGGGCTACCTCGGGCTTAAAATGGCATACCCAGCACGTTCCCAGACCCTGATCCTCGGCCTCCATCATCATCTGATCGCAGACAATCGAAGTATCGATGGCACTGGAGTTCATCTGGTCATAGGGACGCACCCAAGCGTCGTCGGTAACGCTGCAAATGAGGAAGATGAGCGGAGCGCCAAAGATGGACCCATCACGAGCAAACCGAGGCTGACAAGCAGCCGCCTTCTCCAAAAGCTCGGGCGTATCCAACACCATCACACGGGTTGGATGATTATTACAAGCAGAAGGAGCAATGCGCCCAGCCTCAACAATGGCATCCACCACAGCCTGCTCAACAGCCCGAGCCTCAAACAAACGACAAGAATACCGAGACCGAGCCAGATCCAAATACGCCATACGAGCCCTCCAAAGTCAACGAATCAATCCAAAGCAAAACAAAGGGTACCCAAAGCCCTATCCAGCCAAACACCCAACGAATGCCAAAGTGCTCAATTGGGTACTAAAGGCCCCTTCGGCCAAACCCCCATTGCGCTATAACTATCAGCCAAAGTTCCAATGGTGGTACATAAGGGAGCGGGCCCGACCACTAATAACCTTTTGAACGACTCTGCTTGCAGCCGGAGTGAAAAAGGTTATTAGTGGTCGGGCCCGCGACCGCCGGGACACGTACCCCCAATTAACTGTTCTTCATGACAATCGAATCCACGACATCAGCCACATTCTCGCAGCAGTCGGCGCAGTACTCCAGGAAAGCGTAGACGTCACGCCAGGCGATGACCTCGAGCGGGTCCTTGCCATTGACGTGCAGGTTGCGCATGGCGTTGATGTAGAGCTCATCGGCCTCGGACTCAATGGTGTTGATCTGGATGACCAGCTCGCGCAGGGTCTTGGACTTGCGGTAATTAGGCAGCTCGACCATAAGGTCCTTCATGGCGCGGCAGGCGTCGGTCACCTTGTGGGCGATGACAATGGCATCGGGGTGGATGCTCTGGATGTTGGTGAAGTAGACGCGCTGTACGACGCCCTCGATGCGGTCGAGCACGGTGTCGAGCGAGCAGCTCATCAGGTCCAGATCCTCGCGCTCAAGCGGGGTGATAAAGGCGGTGAGCAGGGCATCCTCGAGCTCATGGTGCTTCTTGTCTGCCGCATGCTCAATCGCATGCATCTTATCGAGCATGTCGTGGATCTGCGCGGGGTCAAAGTTCTCAAAAATCTTGGTGAGCAGCTCTGCGGCCTGGACGGCGAGGTCGGCGCAGGCAACGTAGTTGTCAAAGTAGAACGAATCGGGTTTCTTTGCCATGAGTGGGTCCTTTCGAGGCGAAGACGGGTGGGCGAGGTATTACGGTCCGGATGGACGCTCGGTTTGACTAGATGAACATCATGAACAGCTTGGCCATGACAAAGCTGATGAGTCCACAGGCGGGGAAGGTGAAGAACCAGGTGAACATCATGTCCTTGACCACGCCGAAGTTGATGGCCGAAAGGCGCTTGACGGCGCCGACGCCCATGATGGCGCAGGTTTTGATGTGCGTGGAGGACACGGGGATACCGGTAAGGGTGGCAAGTAGCAGGTTCGCGGCGCCCGCGAGATCGGCAGAGAAGCCCTGATACTTCTCGAGCTTAACCATGCTCTGGCCGACGGACTTGATGATGCGCTCGCCGCCCACGCTGGTGCCGATGCCCATGGTTGCTGAGCACAGCAGCATGATCCAGATGGGGATGCCGGCGTCGCCGACGCTCGTCTGCCCGCTGGCAAAGGCGACACCTAAAAAGAGCACGCCGATGAACTTCTGTCCATCCTGCGCGCCGTGCATAAAGCTCATGGCCGCAGCGCTCGCGATCTGAGCATATTTAAAGAAGACGTTGGCGCGTCGCCTGTTGGCGGCGGCGAAAAGAATCGAGACGAGCTTGCATAGGACCCAGCCCATGACAAAGCCCAGGCCGATGGAGAGCGCCAGGCCGTAGATGACCTTCATCCACTCGTGGACGTTGACGCTGCTCGCGCCGCCGAGGGCGATTGCGGCACCGGTCAGGCCGGCGATAAGGCTGTGGCTTTGCGAGGTGGGGATGCCAAAACGCGATGCCGTGGCGCCGTAGACGACGATGGAGAACAGCGCCGCGCAGAGGCATGCGAGCGCCATGGTGCTGTTTCCGCCAAAATCGACGATATGTGAGATGGTGTTGGCGACGCTCGCATTAAAGTGCGTCATGATGAGCACGCCGAGGAAGTTGAATGCGGCGCTCATGAGAATGGCGGCGCGGGCGGGCATGCAACGCGTAGTGACGCAGGTCGCGATAGCGTTGGGCGCGTCGGTCCATCCATTGACGAAGATGGCGCCGAGCGCGAGGATCACGGTGACGGCAAGGACTGGGTTCGACACAATTTGGCCGAGGAAGGCTGAGAACGTTACGTCCATATATGGGCTTTCTCGAAGTTTGCAGGCACGTTACAAAAACATGATAAATCGTATCACCTCCTGCGGGTTTCTTTACCGAGTTCTGATGGGAGAAGTGAATTTTTTGGCACTAACATTGAATATTTGCCCTGTTGACCGCGGGTGTTCTTTTTGCTAGCACGCCATGAGGACACGTGCGCGCCCCAACATCCCAAAACCACAGTCTGTTCGCTTTACAATATGCAAACATGCGTTCGATAATAGGGGGCATGGAATATCGACAGACAGATGGCAAAACTCGACGCGTGCACAAGCAGTATGTGGACGTCGTGGCTCGCATCCTCGCGGGCGGACAGGTCGTGCCGGTTACCGTCTGCTGGGTCGATGGTCGCTGCTTTACGATTGACGAGATTGTCTCGTCCACCGGTTTTGGCCTGACGGTTCACGGTATTCGTACGGCGACTTATAAGGTTCGTTTTGGCGGACATGCGACCGAACTGTATCTGGAAGAACAGACACGCGAGCGACCGGATGGCTCGCAGGCCCATCTGATGCGTTGGTGGGTGTGGGCATTCGACCGTACGCTCGAGAGTGAGCGCCGCAGGTAAGAGCGCACGGCATTCGGGTACAATGGCAGGAATCTTGTCACCTACGGCGCCGTCGCAGCGCTTTTGAAAGGACGATATTATGAACGATATCCAGGGTTATCAGAACGGCCCCATTGAGACCGGCGCAAGCCGTGCCAAGGAGATGTCGCCGCGCGCGTACAACCTTGTCATGTCTGCCCTGATCTTTTTGGGCTTTTGCGCCATGGGCGCCGGTGCTTACTTTACGAGCACCATGTCGTTTGCGCGCATGATGATGAGCGGCGCCGCTTTGCCGCTGGTCTTTGGCTCATTTATTTTGACCATCGTCGGCATGGTCATGATGTCGGCTGCTGCGGGCAAGCAGTCTGTGGGCCTGTCACTCGTGGGCTACGTGGTCTTTGCGAGCACCTTTGGCCTGACGGCGTCGTTTGGTCTTGCCAACTACGACTTGCCTACCATTAACACCGCCTTTATCGCCACGGCCGCCATCACCTTTGTTTTTGGTGCGCTGGGCGTAACCTTCCCCAAGTTCTTCCAGCGTGTGTATGGCATTGGTTTTGGCATCCTGCTTGCCACGATTCTGGTCGAGATCGTGCTGATGTTCATGGGCGTCTCGCAGTCTATCACCGACCTGATCGTGATCGTGGTGTTCGCCGGCTTTATTGGCTACGACACCTATGTGGCCACGACGGTGCCGCCCACGCTGCCCAACGCCGTGCTCATGGCATCCAACCTGTTCGTGGACATCATCAACGTGTTCCTGCGCATCCTGAACATCCTTGGTCGTCGCGACTAGTACCAAATTGCAGCGGTGCTTGCGCACGTGTAAATCGATGCGAAAGGCGGTCCTTCGGGGCCGTCTTTTTTGTGCGTGGCGGGGTATCATGGATGGAAAAGCCGATAGCGGCAGAGACCGAGAAAGGTGACCACTTATGGCAGACGTCGACAACAGGAACCGTAACCGCAGGCCCAATCGCGCGGGACAGTCCAATCCCAAGCGCGAGGCCCGTGCCAAGGCCGCCGAGCGTCACGTGGCGACTGTGTCCGAAGCGTGCGCCAAGGATATCGAGCGCTCGCTTGCCGGCGTGCGCGAGTTCGACGGTATGCCTGCCGGCTTTGTCGCGGCGATGAAGGCCAAGGTCCAGGTGGCTGCTGCCGAGGAGCAGGTCGCCGAGGAGTCTGAGGCCGCCGAGGTCGAGACCGCTGAGGTTGCGTCCGCCGAGACCGAGGTTACGGCCGAGCCTGCACCCGCAGAGGAGGCCACGGAGGCTGAGTCCGCGCCCGCGGAGGAGGCTGCTCCGGTCCTGCCCGAGGTCACCGTGCTTGATGTCTCCGCCACGCAGGCAATCCTCGATAACGGCCGCGGCTATGCGCAGTTCTGCGACATGGCTGTGCTCGCTTTTGCCTCGTTCACCAATCCGGGTGGTGGCTACATCCAGGGCTATCTGGGACAGGAGGCCACGCTGTGCGCCGATTCGTACCTGTACAACGTGCTCGACAAGCAGCGTAAGTGGTACGGCGAGAACCGTCGCCGCAACATCAACTGCGAGCTGTACCGCAACCGTGCGCTGGTGGTGCCCGCGGTGCGTTTCGACCGCAACCACGTGCACGCCTATGCCGACGTAATCGTCGCCGCTGCACCCAACGCCAAGCGTGCTCGCCAGGAGTACCGCGTGAGCGACGATGCCTTGCTTGACGCTCTGCGCGACCGCATCCGCTTTGTGCTTGCCATCTGCGACGAGCTGGGTCGCGAGAAGCTCGTGCTGGGTGCTTGGGGCTGCGACAACAACGGCTTTGACGCCGAGGCCGTGGCTGAGCTCTTCCGCAAGGAGCTCGCGTCGGGCGACTTTAAGGTCAAGCAGGTCTTCTTTGCCGTGCCTTCTACGCGTTGGGACGAGGATTTTGCCAAGTTCGAGCACGTGCTGGCAAACTTCCCCGAGCGTAACGAGGAGTCCTATGCCCAGGTTGCCGCACGCGCTGCGGCTGCTCGCGCCGCCGAGCAGGCCCAGGCTGCCGCCGAGGACGATGAGGACGAGGACGATTGGCGCAAATACTTGTAAACGGTGCGCGTGATGCGACATGCCGAGCCGACGGGGCTGCTCCCGTCGGCTTTTCACTAAAGGAAGGGCTTACGATGAAAAACGTTCTGTGCTTTGGCGACAGCAATACCTACGGCTATGATCCGGCGGGCATGCGCGACGGCACCGCGGTACGCTATGCGCACGATGTGCGCTGGTGCGGCGTGGCCCAGCGCGACCTGGGCGAGGGCTGGCACGTGATTGAGGAAGGCCTCAACGGCCGCACGACGGTGCGTGACGACATGTGCCATCTGGACACTAATCTCAACGGCATCCGCGCGTTGCCGATGCTGCTCGAGGCTCATAAGCCGCTGGATGCGATCGTGATTATGCTGGGCACCAACGACTGCAAGACGGTCTTTAACGTGGGGGCTGCCGATATCGCTGACGGTGCCATGGCGCTGATTCGCACCGTCCGCGCGTTTCCCTGGACCGAAGCCGCGCCCTGCCCGCGTATTCTGCTGATGGCGCCTATCAAGATTAAACCGCAGATCGCCGATGTGTACATGACCGACTTTGACGAGCGCTCCGTCGAGGCCTCGGAGCATTTTGCCGAATACTATGCGTATGCTGCTAAACAGTTTGGCTGCGACTTTTTGAATGCTGCCGACTTTGCCGAGCCGGGCGATATCGACTATCTGCATATGATGCCCGAAAGCCACGAGAGCTTGGGCCACGCCGTGGCAGCCAAGCTCCAAGAGATGCTCGGTGAGTAGCACAGCCCCAAGCCACTACAAAGGTACCCTTGCGGTGGCTTGTTTCGTTTGTTTGTCTTGATCTGTAACAGCTGTAAGGCCGAAAACGGGCTAGATGTTACAGATTGAGATTATTTAGGTCGATATCGGTCGTTTGTCTCGATCTGTAACATCTAGGGTTGATGTTGCCGAGTTACTGTTACACATCGAGATTATCTTCTCAGTGGAATTTGGATGTCTCGATTTGTAACAGGTGGGCCGAAAAATGGATTCTAACTGTTACAGATCGAGATGTTTGTGGGAACCACCGCAAAGGTGCCTGTCCCCTTTGCGGTGGTTTTGGGCTGCGAATCTTAATATTGCCACATGTGGTTGACGGGCCCGGAGCCTTTGCCCATGTCAAAGCCGGCGGCCAGAGCACCTGTTAGGTAGGCCTTGCCGGCGTTGACGGCGTCGGCAAGATCCATGCCCTGTGCCAATGCGCAGGCGATGGCTGACGAAAGCGTACAGCCGGTGCCATGCGTGTTGCCGGTCTCGATGCGCTTGTGGCGGAACCACGTGGTGAGCGGATCGCCCAGATGGTTGCCCTCGTCATCGAGCGGCGCGGGCTCTGCTAGCACATCGTTGGCCTCGTTGACAAAATGCCCGCCCTTAACGAGGGACGCGCACCCAAAGCGGCGGGTGAGGAGCATGGCGGCATTTTGCTGCGTGCGCTCGGAATCGACCTCGTAATCGAGCAGCGCCATGGCCTCGGGAATATTGGGCGTGATGACGGTCGCCAGTGGGAACAGGCGGCGTGTAAGCGCTTCGGCGGCGTCCTCTGCGATCAGGCGAGCGCCCGAGGTGGCGACCATGACGGGGTCGACGACGATATTTTGTGCGTCCCAGGCGCTCAAGCGGTCGGCGATAACCTCGATAATCTCGGCAGAGGAGACCATGCCGATCTTGACGGCGCTGGGTCGAATATCGTCAAAAACGGCATCGATCTGCGCCGAGACAATATCCGGGGAGATATTCTGCACGGCGGTGACGCCGAGTGTGTTTTGTTCGGTTATGGCTGTGATGGCCGTCTCGGCATACAGGCGGTGCGCCGTGATGGTCTTGATGTCGGCCTGAATGCCGGCACCGCCGCTGGAATCGGATCCTGCGATGGACAGGACGGCAGATACCTTACTGCGATCCATGTTCGCTCCCTTGTTCGGTTGGATTCAAATGGGTCTTTAAGCCTGCATTATAAAGTTGCCCGGGCCAGCTGTATGCCGATCCCGGGCGGGTAGTGCAATCTTTACGCAAACGCAAGCAAATGTTCACACATCAACAATTGACGAACACCTTGTTACCGATTGTGGCTCCGGTGACGAGTTAGTCCTCCATGCCGAGGTCGATCGTCGTGCCTTCGAACACTTTGTTGACGGTGCGGACGGCGCACATCTTGCCACACATGGTGCAGGTGCCCTCGGTGGCGGCGGGGGATTCCTCGTAGCGCTTCTTGCCCGTAACCGGGTCGAGCGCGCACTTCCACATGGCGTCCCAGTCGAGCTTGCGGCGTGCCTGGCCCATCTTGTCGTCCATGTCGCGGGCGTGGGGCACCTTCTTGGCGATGTCGGCGGCGTGTGCGGCGATCTTGGTGGCCATGAGGCCATCGAGCACGTCCTGGGCGTTGGGCAGGCACAGGTGCTCGGCCGGCGTCACATAGCACAGGAAGTCGGCACCGGAGCTGGCGGAGATGGCGCCGCCGATTGCGGCGGTGATGTGGTCGTAACCCACGCCGATATCGGTCACCAGCGGCCCGAGCACATAGAACGGGGCGTTGTGGCACAGGCGCTTCTGCAGTTTCATGTTGGCGGCGATCTCGTCGAGCGCCATGTGACCCGGGCCCTCGACCATGACCTGGACGCCGGCGGCCCAGGCGCGCTTGCACAGCTTGCCCAGCTCGATCATCTCGGCGGTCTCGGTGGCGTCGTTGGAGTCGTAGAGGCAGCCCGGGCGGCAGGAGTCGCCGAGCGAAATCGTCACGTCGTACTCGTGGCAGATTTCGAGCAGCTCGTCAAAGTACTCGTAGAAGGGGTTTTCGTTGCCGGTGACCTCCATCCAACCAAACAGCAGTGAGCCGCCGCGGCTGACGATGTTCATGAGACGGCCGGTCTCTTTAAAGGTCTTGGTGACCGACTTGTTGATGCCGCAGTGGATGGTCATAAAGTCCACGCCGTCCTCGGCGTGCGCGCGCACGACTTCGAACAGGTCGTCCTTGGTGAGCTTGACCAGCGGCTTTTCCATGTAGCCGATGGCGTCGTACATGGGGACGGTGCCCACCATGAGCGGTGTCTCGTCGATGAGCTGCTGGCGGAACTGGCGCGTCTTGCCCGAGTTGGAGAGGTCCATGATGGCGTCGGCGCCGTAGTCCTCGGCAATCTTGACCTTCTTCCATTCCTCGGCGGCGTCGGCCTTGTCGCCCGAGATGCCCAGGTTCACGTTGACCTTGGTGGACAGGCCCTCGCCGACGCCAAAGGCGCGCATGCCCTTTTTGATGTGCACGATGTTGGCGGGGATGGCGATGCGGCCGTCGGCCACGCGTTCGCGGATGTACTCGGGGTCGCGATGCTCGCGCTCGGCGACCTCCTTCATCTGCGGTGTGATCTGCCCGGCGCGGGCGAAGTCGATTTGCGTGACGAGCTTGGGCTCGGTCTGTGTGCTCATTGGCACGGCTCCCTTCGTTGGCATTACCCATATCAGGTTTGCGGGTCAGGGCGGGCGCGCCCAGTCTCAGCCTGCCGTCTTGTCCTGCAAGCTCCCCGTTTATGTGGTGGGCTCAAGTATAGCCTGAATGGGTACGATTGACGCGATGAGCATGTCCATGGGGAGGCGAACATGGAAGACAAGCATCTATATCGAGAGATGCAATGGGATGTATCGGCCGAGGAAAGCCGTGCGCACCATGGCCTTGTCGCGATTGGTTTTGCGGTGCTTGCCGTGCTTGTGATTGCCGTTTGTATCTGGACGTTTGGTGGTCGCGGCGGCACTGCCTGGGAGTTTGAGGCCGATGATAGCCTACCGATTATGACGGTGAGGAGTACTGGCGGTAATGCCAATACGCTCGCCATTCCGGGCGATTATTGGTACCCGCGCGATGAGTTTGTGCAGTTGCAGCTGAGTGGTGGGTCCATTCCAGGCGAAGAAATCGAACGCGTGACGTTTGACGCGGCGCTCAAAACGCTGACGGTGAAGCTCAAAGATCAAGGAGATGTGCCCACGACCATGGATATCGCCCTGACGGAATGGCGTTTGGAGCCTCCGACGGGTGTTGCGGTGTCCGAGGTTGAGCACGTCAAGATTGTCTATCAGGACGGTTCGACAAACGGGATTGCAAAGGCCGACGGTCTAGCAGAATAGCGGAGTGTTTACCGAATGTCATGAAAGCATGCCGAGGTGGAGTTCGGCGCTAGCGACAGGCTTCTAGAATGCCTGCTCGTTGATGAAGACCAGGCTGTCTGGGGACGAGAGCTCGGGGACATAGCGGTAGCCAAGGTTGAACTCGGTAAGACCGGCGGCGTCCTTGACCTTGTTTTCCGCCATCCAGCGGACCATCGAACCGCGTGCCTTTTTGCTGGCGGTCGATTGCTGGACGGGCTTATCGTTGCGGACGCCTTCGCCAAAAACGCAGGTGATAACCGTTGTATCCTGTGCAGCATGGGGCAGGACGGCTTTGGCGTATTCCACGCTGGCAAGGTTGACGATAGTGGTGTTAGAACCGGCCGGCGCAATTGCCTGCGCAAGTCGATTCCCCCAGAAGGCATAGAGATCGCGAGCACCGTCGACGGAGAGCTTCGCCCCCATTTCGAGCCGATAGGGCGACACGCCGTGGAAGGGGCGCACGCATCCGTAGAGTCCCGAGAGAATCCAGAGATGGTTTTGCAACCAGTCGAGCTGTGCGGCATCCATGACCTCGGGCGCCATGCTTTGGTATTGGATGTCGTGGTAGGACATTACGGCGGGAGAGATTCGACGCGCGATATCGGGATCGGCGAGGTCGGCATCGCTCAGGACGGGCATAAATTCGTGAAGCGTATCCAGGCACGTTGTAAGCAGCCTGTCGCTCACGTTCCAAAGGGCCTGAAGACCTGCCACGCCACCCTCGTGTTCGATGCCCAGCAGTGCCTGATGGAGCCGGGCCGTCTGATGTGCAAAAGGCGGTATGCCCCAAACGTCAAAGGCATCTTGAGCTGTCCGCATCTGTTTGGCGGGCGAAATGACGACCTGTGGCACGGAATCCTCCTCCCAATAAAAAGTTGCGGTGAAATGCAGAGCGCTTTCCCTGTTGGAAGGCCTGATGAATCCGTATTTCACCGCAACTGATGAAGGGTTGATTAGACGCGCTCGAGGAAGGCCTTGTAGCCGCGGTAGGCCTCGTAGATATCGGCCTTGTTGGCGACTTCCCACAGGGCGTGCATGGACAGGACGGCAACGCCGGAGTCGATGACGTTCATGCCGTACTTGGCCATGATGTAGGCGATGGTGCCGCCGCCGCCCGCGTTGACGCGACCGAGCTCGCAGGTCTGGAAGTCCACGCCGGCCTCGTCCATGATGTCGCGGATGAGGGCCACGTACTCGGCGTCGGCGTCGTTGGAGCCGCCCTTGCCGCGGCTGCCCGTGTACTTGTTAAAGCACAGGCCGCGACCCATGAAGGCGGCGTTCTTGGTCTCGAACTTGCCGGCGTAGCCCGGGTCGAAGCCGGCGGACACGTCAGAGGAGAGCATACGGCTGCGGGCGAGCGCGCGGCGCAGGGCCAGCGGGCTATCCTCGCCGGCGAGCGTCATGATCTCGGCGACGGTGTTCTCGAAGAAGCGGCTCGTCATACCGGTGGCACCCACGGAGCCGATCTCCTCCTTGTCGACGATGAGCGTGATGCTCGTGCGCTCGACATTGGCCACATTGATCTGGGCGAGCATGGAGGGGTAGGCGCAGACGCGGTCGTCGTGGCCATAGCCCAAAATCATGGAGCGGTCGAGGCCCATGTCGCGGGCAGGGCCGGCGGGTACGACCTCGATCTCGGCGGAGAGGAAGTCCTCCTCCTCGACGTCGTACTGCTCCTTGAGGATATCTAGGAACATCTGCTTGACGGGCTCCTTGGGGGCGTCCTTGTCGTCCTCATCGAACTTGACGGGACGGCCGCCCACGATCACGTCGAGGATCTCGGCGTCGACGGCGTCCTTGGCGGGCTTGGCCATCTGCTCGCTCGAGAGGTGGATCAGCAGGTCGGAGATAGTAAAGACCGGGTCGTCTGCCTTGTCGCCGATGTTGATGTCGACGGTGGTGCCGTCCTTTTTGCAGATGACGCCCACGAGTGCAAGCGGGGAGGCCACCCAGTGGTAGCTCTTGACGCCGCCGTAGTAGTGCGTGTCGAGGTAGGCCATGTCGCCGGCCTCGAAGGCGGGGTTTTGCTTGAGGTCCAGGCGCGGCGAGTCCACGTGGGCGCCCAGGATGTTAAAGCCCTGCTCGAGCGGGGCGGTGCCCAGGTTGACGAGCATAAGGTCCTTGCCGTGGTTGGCGGCGTACACCTTGTCGCCTGCCTTGAGCTCGCGGCCATCGGCGATCACGGTCTCCAGGTCGACGTAGCCCGCCTCCTCGGCCATCTTGATGCCGGTCTTGACGCACAGGCGCTCGGTCTTGTTCTCGCTCAAAAACTGCTTATAGCCGCGGCAAAGCTCCTCGAGCTCCTCGATTTGCTGCGGCGTGTACTTTTTCCATGCGCAGGGACGCTCCATGACGCAGGCTCCTTTCGGATCGATCGTGCTGGTTGATGTACCGTGAGCCATCGTATCACTCGGGAGCGTGCGGTGGCGGGGGAGCTTGATGTGCGGTGGCCGCGGGGCGGGGAGCGTGTAAACTGGAGTGAGCAAACCGTGCCCAGCCCAAAGCGAGGTATTCAATATGTCTGACAAGCGCCGCACTTTTGCCGTTATCGACGGCAACTCGCTCATGCATCGCGCCTTCCACGCCGTGCCGCCGACCATGAACGCGCCGGATGGTCGCCCCACCAACGCGATCTTTGGCTTTCTGAACATGTTTCTCAAGATGATCGATGCCTTTAACCCCGACGGTGTGGTCGTGGCGTTTGACAAGGGCAAACCGCGCGTGCGCATGGAGATGCTGCCGCAGTACAAGGCTCAGCGCCCGCCCATGGACCCCGATCTGCACGCGCAGTTCCCTATGATTAAGGAACTGCTCACCGCGCTCAACGTGCCGATTCTGCAGTCCGAGGGCTGGGAAGGCGACGATATCCTGGGAACCATGGCGCGCTTGGGTGAAGAGGCCGGCTGCGACATGCTACTGGTGACCGGCGACCGCGACATGTATCAACTTGTTACCGAGCACGTCAACGTGGTCTCGACCCGCAAGGGCCTGTCCGACGTGGCGATTATGACGCCCGAGAGCGTGGATGACCTGTATCACGGCATTACGCCGGCGCTCGTGCCCGATTTTTACGGTCTAAAGGGTGATACGTCGGACAACATTCCCGGCGTACCGGGCATCGGCCCCAAAAAGGCGAGCGCGCTCATCACGCAGTACGGCAGCTTGGACGAGGTCATCGCGCACGCTGACGAGGTCAAGGGCAAGATGGGCGAGAACCTGCGTGCGCACATCGACGATGCGCTGCTGAGCCGCAAGGTTGCGACCATTCGCACCGATGCGCCCGTCGAGCTCGACTTTGATGAAACGTCCTTCCCGGCGTTTTCTGCCGATGAAGTGTCCGCGGCGTTGGGCGCACTCGGCATTACGGCCATGCAGAACCGTTTCTTGTCACTGATCGGTAGCGAGGGTGGGGCAGCGGCCACCGCCAGCGCGTTCGAGATGCCCCCGGTTTCGCGCGCTGCCGCCGGCGATGCCGAGGCACTCGCTGCCGCTGTCGCCGAGATCGCTCGTGCGATTGATGCGGGCGAGTGGATTGCCGCTGTGGTGGACGATGACAAGGAAGAGGGCGCGCTTTTTGGCTTGACACGCACGCTGTGGCTGGCGACGTCCGGGGGGCTGCTTGCGCTTGAGGAGGGCGACGGCGGTACCACTGCCGTAGTCGATGGCTTCAACTTCGCCCACGGCGTGATTGCCGGCGTGCTTGCGCGCCTGTTTATGGAGGGCCGCGTGGCGAGCCCGGATACGAAGGCGCTGCTGCATGAGCTTTCGCCCATCGATTCTTCCGAGCCCGAGCTCATGGATCCGCTGGCAGTCGATTCCACGCGCATCTTCGACGCCGTGGTCGCCGCCTACCTGTTGGATTCCGACCGCTCTGAGTTTGACGAGGCGTATCTGGCCGATACCTATCTGCAGATGGCGCTGCCCGCGGCGCGCGGTGCAGAGGGTGCCGGCGAGGACGCTCCTGCGCCCGCCGCCCGTACTGCGGCTCTGACGCTGGCGCTGGTCGCACCGTTGCGCGACCGCATGGCCCGTGAGAACGCCGCCAACGTGTTCGATGGCATTGAGATGCCGCTCGTGCCGGTGCTTGCCAAGATGGAGCGCGCGGGCATGCTTGTAGACCCCGACCGTCTGCATAGTCTGTCCGAGGGGCTTGCTACCCAGATTGCCGAGGTCGAGCGCAGCATCCGCGACCTGGCAGGGGACGAGACCTTTAACATCGGCAGCCCCATGCAGCTCTCGCACGTGCTGTTTGACGTTATGGGGCTTCCGACCAAGGGCCTCAAAAAGACCAAGCGCGGCTACTATTCGACCAACGCCAAGGTGCTGAGCGATCTTGCCCGTGACAACGAAATCGTGCGTCTGATCTTGGACTGGCGTGAGAAGTCCAAGATCAAGTCCACCTATCTGGACACGCTGGGCCCGCTGCGCCGCGGTGACGGTCGCGTGCACACCACGTACAACCAGACCATCACGGCAACGGGACGCCTGTCCTCGAGCGACCCGAACCTGCAGAACATCCCGACGCGCTCGGAGCTGGGCCGTACCGTCAAGACGGCGTTTTCGGCAGGCGAGGGAAGTGTCTTTTTGGCGGTGGACTACTCGCAGATCGAGCTGCGTCTGCTGGCGCATCTCTCGGGTGACGAGCACCTGGTGCGCGCCTTTAACGAGGGCGAGGACTTCCATGCCGAGACGGCGGCGCGCGTGTTTGGCGTGCCGGTGTCCGAGGTAACGCCCGACTTGCGCAGTCGCGCCAAGGCCGTGAACTTTGGCATCGTGTATGGTCAGCAGGCCTACGGCCTGTCGCAGTCGCTGCATATCTCGATGGCCGAGGCGCGCGACATGATTGACCGCTACTACGAGGCCTACCCGGGCGTGCGCACGTTCCTCGACAACGTGGTGGCACGTGCCAAGCAGACGGGCTACGCTGAGACCATGTACGGCCGCCGTCGCCATATTCCGGAGCTCAAGGCCAAGAACCCGCAACTCCGCGGCTTTGGCGAGCGCACGGCCATGAACCACCCCATGCAGGGTACCGCTGCCGACATCATCAAGATCGCGATGGCCCGCGTAAGCCGACGCCTGGAAGAAGAGGGCTTTGCCGCCCACATGATCCTACAGGTGCACGACGAACTGGACTTTGAGTGCCCGGTCGACGAAGTCGAGCGCCTGACCACCATGGTCCAAGACGTCATGGAACACGTCGTAGACCTACGCGTACCCCTCATTGCCGAAGCCAGCACCGGCATAACCTGGGCCGACGCCAAATAAAGACGCACCAACAACCCCAAAGTAACCAAAAGCAGAAGGGGGCTCCTTGCCAACAAGGAGCCCCCTTCATTCCAAAAAATCAGCCAAGTATCTAGGCGCCAAGACGTTATCTAGGCGGCAAGCAAGTAAACCTAGGATCTGGCCGGGCGAGGCGGGTAAGTTTTTCGTAGATTCCGCACGAGCCGAAGAGCACTAAATGTGCTCTTCGAGCGAGCCCAGGACCTGACCGAACGAAAAACTTACCCGCCTCGCCCGGCCAGATCCGACGAGCAACGTTAACGAGCCGCCAAGATGGCGTCGATGAGCGTCAGTACGCCCCCGTCGTTGTTACTCGGAATGCGCCACTTAGCGTGCGCGTTCATGTGCTCCTCGGCATTGTCCACGATAAAGCTGTGTCCGACGCGCTCCAGCATGGGGATGTCGTTGTACGTATCGCCCACGGCGGCGGCATCGGCAATATCGATGCCGAGCTGCTCGCACAGATGCGCGACGCCGGCGCCCTTGTCGACGCCCAGGTTCATAAAGTCGATCCACTCGCGGCCCGCATTGGTGACATAGAGTCGGTCCGAGAATGCCGGGCTGTAGTCCTCGCGAAACGCTGGCTCGGCATCGTAGGCGGGGAAGAAGATCGAAATCTTGTTGGACTCGATATCAATGCCCTCAAAGCTATCGACGTAGTTGATCGTGTTGTAGTACACGCTGATCTCGTCGTGATACTGATGGTCGCGGGCGAGCACATAGAACTCGTCGTAGCAGCACAGGACGGGAACGGCGCGCGGGTCCTCCGAGGCACGAGCGAGCACCTGCTGATACAGCGCCACATCGATGTTGCTCTTATAGATATAGTTGCCGCGATAGATGACGCAGGCTCCGTTATCGGGACAAAAAGCAAGGCGGTTTTTGATGCCCTCGAACATTTCCTCGAGCTTGGGGGCGGGACGTCCGCTGGCGGGGCAGAATACGATGCCGGCGTCGGCGAGCTTGTCCAGGCGCTCATCAAGACCCTGTGGTAACACGCGCTCGTCGGTTAGTAACGTCTTGTCCATATCGACGGCGAGAATTTTAATGTTTCCGATATTGGCGTCCGATTCGTAAGTTTGCATAAAAGCGAGCCTTTCGTTTCGAGTTTGTTTCAGACGTTATAACCATCAACCCGTAGTCGGCCGTATTTTCGCAGGATTGGCGCGTATTTGCATCACTATTCACAAACTAATGAAAAAACTTTTCAGAAATTTGAATTTGTCGCTTGTGCTGCGGGCACTTTAGCGTAATATAGCGACCATCGAAAACGGGGACGGAAAAACAACCGCTTACCGAGGAAAAGGTACCGTTTGCGATATTAGAATTGCGCCCGGCGATAGGTGAAAGGAGAGGCAGATGCAGTTCGTAAAGATCATCACTACTGCAGACAATGCCATCCGACGCCAGCGCGCAATTTCCCGACGACGATAACAATCGTCTCTGTCCTTATGGGGCGTAACGCCTCAACAGAGTCATTTTGAGGTCGTTGGGTTTTAGCACGATATTGCTGCATGTTTCTAGGGCATGTATGTGCTGATTATTGCTATTTAACCTGATATTGCACGGTATGTGACCTTGAAATGACTTGCAACTGACCGATGTTCTAACTAGCTACCAAGGGCGAAAGGAAACAGCCATGAGCAAGGAAAAAGTCGTTCTCGCATATTCCGGTGGTCTTGATACATCCGTATGTGTCAAGTGGCTCCAGGACGAGAAGAATCTCGATGTCGTTTGCGTCTGCGGCAACGTGGGTCAGGAGGAGACCGGTCTGGATGCCAAGAAGCAGAAGGCGCTCGACCTGGGCGTTCTCGATTGCCAGGTGCTCGACCTGCGCGACGAGTTCTCCGATGAGTTCCTGACTAAGGCCATCGCCGCAAACTCCATGTACGAGAACAAGTACCCACTGCTCTCCGCTCTGTCTCGCCCGCTGCTCGCCAAGAAGCTCGTCGAGGTCGCTCACGAGTTTGGCGCGACCTACGTCGCCCACGGTTGCACCGGCAAGGGTAACGACCAGGTCCGCTTCGAGGCTGCCGTCAAGGCTCTCGACCCCGAGCTTAAGGTTATCGCCCCGGTTCGCGAGTGGGATCTGAAGTGCCGCCCCGATGAGGTCGCCTATGCCCATGCCCACAACGTGCCGGTTCCCGAGGGTGCCAACGACAACCCCTATTCCATCGACGACAACCTGTGGGGTCGTGCTATTGAGTGCGGCCACCTGGAGGATCCCTGGAACGAGCCGCTCGACGACGCCTGGGTTATGACCAAGAATCCCGAGGACACGCCCGATACCCCGACGTATACCGAGATTGAGTTTGAGGCCGGCAAGCCCGTCGCCGTCGACGGCAAGAAGATGAAGCTCTCCGAGATTGTCATCGCGCTCAACAAGATTTCGGGCGACAACGGCTTTGGCCGTCTCGACCTGGTCGAGGATCGTCTGGTGGGACTCAAAAGCCGCGAGTGCTATGAGGTTCCCGGCGCCCTGACGCTCATCACCGCCCACAAGGCACTCGAGGACATTTGCGTTGAGGGCGACCTGCTCAAGACCAAGATTAAGCTCGAGCAGGATTGGGCCACCGCCGTGTACAACGGCCAGTGGTACAGCCCGCTCAAAAACGCGCTCGACGCTTTTATGGCCGACACCCAGAAGTTCGTGACCGGCACCGTCCGCCTGAAGTTCTTTAAGGGCAACTGCCATGTCGTTGGCCGCAAGAGCCCCTTCAGCCTCTACGACTACGGTCTGGCCACCTACGACCGCGACACCACGTTTGACGAGAAGGCCAGCGCCGGCTTTATCGAGATCGATACGCTGTCGCTCAAGACGTGGGCTAAGGTCCAGGGTCCCAGCTCTGCTGCCGCCCAGGCCTAGCGCCTCCTTTCCTTGGTATCCGCGCGGCCCATCCGCGTGATACACAACGGGCGCACGGGGTCCCTACCTTTCGTTATGCTTGCTGACACTTCTTAACATCGGTGGCCCCTACGTTCCGCCCGCATATATGATGCCGCGTCTGCGGTTGAGTCCGAGCCCCGCCGGGGTCGTCCGGCGGGGCTCCTTCTATCAATTTGGCGGCTTTGCGCCTATATATATGAGGAGTATCCATTATGTTCAATGCTATCGCGCACGCCTTACTCGCACTCGCGCCCGAGATTGATGCTGCAAAGGTCGAGGACGTCCCTATGAGCCTGAA
Organism: uncultured Collinsella sp.; assembly: GCA_902495645.1. Lineage (GTDB taxonomy): Bacteria > Actinomycetota > Coriobacteriia > Coriobacteriales > Coriobacteriaceae > Collinsella. The sequence goes on from CABUXY010000001.1 coordinate 50,317, forward strand.
GGCCTGGGTCGATGGTTCGCAGGGCAACATCCGGAGGGAGACGTTGGGCGCCAAGTGCCTGGCGCGTCACTTCTTTGCAAATTAGCTACATGGCTCCGCACGCGGTGAGGAATGTGTAAAACTAGCGGTTGAAAAATCGCTTTAGCGACAGGGTGCATTGCTTTGGGCGCTTGTTTTGGTATTTGATGAAAGGGGACAGTTCCATGGCTCTTTGGGGCGGTCGTTTTGAGGCGGGCGTGGCCGAGGTCACGCAGGAGTTTGGCGCGTCGCTGCCGGTCGACAAACATCTCTATAAGCAGGATATCGCCGGCTCTAAGGCACATGCCAAGATGCTGGCGGCCCAGGGCATTATCAGCGCCGAGGACGAGCAGGCGATTGCCGAGGGCCTGACTGGAATCGAACAGGATATCGATGCCGGCAACTTCACCTTCGACATCAACGACGAGGACATTCATATGTCCATTGAGAGCGAGCTGACGCGTCGCATTGGCGAGGCGGGCAAGCGCCTGCATACCGGGCGTTCGCGCAACGACCAAGTGGCGACCGATACGCGCCTGGGCGTCAAGGCGCTGGCCAAGGAGCTCATGGAGGTCAATCTTGAGCTGCGCCATGTGCTGGTGGATGCGGCCAAGAAGTATGACAAGGTGATTCTGCCGGGCTACACGCACATGCAGCATGCTCAGCCCGTGCTGCTGTCGCATCATCTGCTGGCGTATTCCTGGATGTTCGTGCGCGACTTTACACGCCTGAAGGCCGCCTTTGATGCCGCCGACAACTGCCCGCTGGGTGCTGCCGCACTTGCCGGGACGAGCTATCCGCTTGATCGTCAGATGACGGCTGCCGAACTTGGCTTTGCGGGTGTGATTCCCAACTCGCTCGATGCGGTTTCCGACCGTGATTTCCTGCTCGATCTACATTACGCCGGCTCCGTCATGGCCATGCACCTGTCGCGTCTTTCCGAGGAAATCGTGCTGTGGTCGAGCTCCGAATTTGGCTTTATCACGCTTTCCGACTCCTACTCCACCGGCTCGTCCATCATGCCGCAGAAGAAGAATCCCGACTTTGCCGAACTTATCCGCGGCAAGAGCGGCCGAGTCTATGGCAACCTGGTGCAGTTGCTCGTGACCATGAAGGGCCTGCCGCTCGCTTATAACAAGGACTTGCAGGAGGACAAGGAGGGCGCGCTCGATACCGCTCACACGCTCATGCAGTGCCTGTCCGTTATGGCCGGTATGATTTCGACCTGGACCGTCAACGAGGATGCCATGGCGCGCGAGTGCGGTGTGGGGCACCTTGCCGCCACCGATGTTGCCGATTACCTGGCCAAGCGTGGCCTGCCGTTCCGTGAAGCGCATGCCGTGGTGGGCCATCTGGTCCTGATGTGTGAGAAGCGCGGCTGCAACCTTGAGGACCTGCCGTTTGAGGTGTTCCAGGAGGCGAGCCCGCTCTTTGAGCACGATATTACCGAGGCGCTCGACATCCCGTCGATTGTCGCCGCGCGCACGACCGAGGGCGGCACCGCCCCTGCCGCCGTTGCCGTGCAGCTGCAGCGTTCCGAGGCGCAGCTCGTGGCCGACGAGGGCGTGTTTGGGTCGCTGACCAAGGTCGTCGAGATGGGCCACGGGGCAAAGTAGGGGTTTAGCTGAAGCTGTTTTGGCCATTTATTGATAAATCGTTTTGCTTTACGGGCGTCTGCTGATGCAGGCGCCCGTATTTTGTTGCTATGGGGGAGGGGCTTGTCGAGAACTTCTGTAGGACCTTTGGGCAGGTTGTGTAGGGGGTACGTTCACAGGCGGCAACCGACCGTCTGCTCGGTTCGATGTGGTGATGGGTGGTCGGATGTTACTCTAATCGGGCTTCGAAACAGAAGTGACATATATGGAGCGCTTTAATAAATTGCAGCGTTTCAATAAACAGCTTTTTGTTTAACTGCAGCTAAAACTCTGTTACGATGCAGTCCAGGCGGGTGCCGGAATGGGACTTGGGCACGCGCGAACCTACTTGAAAGGCTACCTTATGGCTATCGAGAAGACCTTCATCATGATTAAGCCCGACGCCGTGCGCGACCGCAAGATCGGCGAGATCGTTGCTCGCATCGAGCGCAGCGGCCTTGTCATCGAGCGCATGGAGATGACCACGCTCGAGCGCGCTACCGTCGAGGAGCACTACGCCCATTTGGCCGACAAGCCCTTCTTTGGCGGTCTCTGCGACTTTATGACGAGCGGTCCGGTTGTCAAAATGGTCGTTTCCGGTCTCTCCGCTGTCTCCAAGATGCGCACCCTTATGGGCGCTACCAACCCGCTTGATGCTGCTCCCGGCACCATTCGCGGCGACTTCGCTGTCGATGTCAATGCCAACGTGATCCACGGTTCCGACTGCCTGGAGAACGCCGAGATCGAGATCAAGCGTTTCTTTGGCTAAACTAGCTTTGACTCCTTAAAGCTGTTAGCGTGTGGCTTGGGCGCCGCGGAATTCCATCCGCGGCGCCCTTTATATTCCAGTAGATTTCTGGTTAAAGCCTAGAAATCTACTAAAGAGCCCCCGTCCGGATGTGTGTTCCGGGCGGGGGCTGGCGTTAGCGTATGGCTTTGCAGATCTTTAGGCCTCGTCGACGACCTTGAGACCGCGCGTGTGGTCAATCTCGTTGAGGAGATTGACGCGACGCTCGTGGCGGCCGCCCTCAAACTCGGCGTCGAGCCACTCATCGACAATCATCTTGGCGAGCTCGGAGCCCACGACACGCGCGCCAAAGGCGAGCACGTTGGTGTTGTTGTGCATGCGCGAGAGCTTGGCGCTGAAGGGCTCGGAGCACACGACGGCGCGTACGCCCTCGACCTTGTTGGCGGCCAGGCTAATCCCGACACCGGTGCCACAGATGAGGATGCCCAGGTCAACGTCGCCGTTGGCAACGGCCTTACCCACCTTGTAGCCGGCGATGGGGTAGTCAAAGCTCTCGGAGGTGTCGGTGCCAAAGTTCACGACCTCGCATCCGCGCTCCTTCAGGTGCTCGGAGATGATGTTCTTGAGCTCGACGGCGGCGTGGTCGTTACCGATACCGATCTTCATGGATGGTTCCTCTCTGGTCTGTGCGGCGCAAATGCTAAAGGTGTTTACCGCGTTCGATTGCATGATAGCGCGACTTTTGCGTAAACGCTCGGGCGTTTTTTGGTCAAAGCTTTAGCTTGCAGTAAGACCGGCTTCTCATGAATAATGCCGCCAGTTTGCGCTTGAGCGCCGTCCGCCGGAACCATGGTTGCGGTTTTTGATGCATTGTTATCAAATAAAAGAGCTAATTATTTTCGAGAGCCCAGCCCGTTATACAAGTAGGAGATACCTATGCCTGCCGATTCCCTTCGTGATACCGCGTTTTGCGATGTTTTGAACCGCGAGCTTGTCTGTGCGCTCGGCTGCACCGAGCCTATTGCCGTTGCCTATGCAGCGGCACTGGCGAGCCAGACGCTCGGTTGCGAACCCGATCATATGGATGTCGCCTGCTCGGGCAATATCATCAAGAACGTTAAGAGCGTGACCGTGCCCAACTCGGGCGGCATGCACGGTATTGAAGCTGCGGCCGTGCTGGGTGCCGTGGGCGGCGACGCCAAGAGCGCGCTCGAGGTGCTCGAGAGCGTTGACGATAAAGACCGTGCTCGCGTGGCCGAGCTCCTCGCCAATGCCTGTTACTGCGATGTGTCGCTTGTCGAGGGTGTGCCCAACCTCTACATCAAGGTGACTGCCACGGCCGAGGGCCATACCGCGGTCGTCGAGATTGCCGACCACCACACCAATGTTACGTGCCATACGCTCGACGGTATTCCGGTATGCGGCAAGTCGGCGGGGGAGTGTGCCGCCTGCGCAGAGCGCGTCGTGGCCGAGCGTGCCGCAGATAGCGCCGACACGCCCATGTCGATTGAGGCCATCATCGACTTTATCGAGGGCGGCGATGTTGAGGGCGCCCGCGCTGCCGTTGAGCGTCAGATTGAGCTGAATGGCGCGATCAGTGCCGAGGGCCTTGCGCACGCATGGGGTGCCGAGGTGGGCCGTACGCTGCTGGGCGCTCGTGCCGATGACGTCGCCTGTCGTGCCCGTGCCCGTGCAGCCGCCGGATCTGACGCCCGCATGAACGGCTGTGCGCTGCCGGTCGCCATTGTGTGCGGCTCGGGCAATCAGGGCATTACCTGTGCATTGCCCGTTATGGAGTATGCCGAGTACCTGCGCTGCGACCACGATCGCCTGGTGCGCGCCGTGATGCTGTCCGATCTTATCGCCGTGCATATTAAGAGCTATATTGGTGCACTCTCGGCGTTTTGCGGTGCTATTTGCGCCGCATGCGGTGCCGGCGCCGCGATTACCTGGCTGTGTGGTGGCACGCGCGAGCAGATTGGCGCGACGGTTTCGAATACGCTCGGTAACGTGGGCGGCATCGTGTGCGACGGCGCCAAGGCAAGCTGCGCCGCCAAGATTTCCGCTGCCGTCGATGCGGCGATTCTGGGCCATGATATGGCCATGCAAGGCCGCGGCTTCCGCGCCGGCGAGGGCCTAATCCAGGATACCGTCGAGCAGACAATCGCCAGCATGGGCTACGTGGGCCGTGTGGGTATGAAAGACACCGACGTCGAGATCCTCAACATTATGATCGGCAAGACCCAGGTGTGCTAGTTACGCGGTTTTACCAAACCGCGTAACCAGTTGACGCTGCAAACGCCCCCAAGCGAGCAATGTGCCTTGAAAGAGGAGGGCATAGGCCTTCTGGCCATGCCCGACGATTGAAAGGCAGATTGCCGCTTGGGGGCGTTTTCGCTGACTTATGCTCAATCTGCGGCGTTATTTTGTTTGGAGCGAGGGGTCCTACGACAGTTCGTCGGCTACTTGGTGTTCGTAGAAGGCTTCGATTACGGCGTTGAAGTTGCGGGCGAAGTCTTCCATGGTTCCGTGCCAGGTGGCTCGGCCGGGTTTTCCCTGGCCAACATAGGCAGTTTGAATGCCGCAGGCGGGACTGGGGAAGTCGCGCTTGGGGTCGTTGCCCACCATAAGGACTTCGTGTGGCTCGAGCCCCATCACCTGAAGCTGCTCGAGATAGTAGGCGGCATCGGGCTTGCAGCGGGTGGCGTTTCCCATATGCGTGACGAGCTCAAAAGGGGCGTCGGCCAAGTCGCCCCAACCCATGCGACACTCGATGGCTCCTTGCGGAAAGCTGGGGTTGGTAAAGAGCGCGCAACGCAGCCCTGCGTCCTGTACGGCCTGAAGCGCGGCGTGTGCGCCCGGCATGGCGCGGGCGTTGATGACATCGTCATTCTTGTACGGAAGCACTTCGCGTTCGTAGTAGGTAAACGCTTCGTAGATGAGGGGATCGGAGAGGCAGATGCCGCACCTGCGCTCAACCTCGGTGCGGTAAAACTCAAGATTGGTGCGGTTATCCGTGCCGCTTCGGCGATTGGCGTTGAGGTCGACCAGGATGGTGCCGAGGCGCGCCATCGTGCCACCGCGGCTGCGGCGACCGATATCCGCGAGCATCGAAGAGACATCCTTAAAATATCGAAGGATGAACGCGTTGAGGTTGATGCTAAGAAGCGTCTCGTCCATATCGAAAACGACTGCTTTGAGCACGCGGGCACCTTTCTCGAAAAATCGATCTAGAATCGTTGGCTCCGGATACTTTACCCCAAAGCCGAATGCCTGGCTGGTTATCGTCAAGTTGCCGAGACGTGTGTTCATAAGATTACGAAAAAGTCTCCACACGAGTAAAAAATCGCAGTTCACGCTTGAAATCGAAATGATTTCCCCGTAACCTATACGAACGTGATTGCATAAGCGTCACATTAGTATCTGTCGGCTCCCGAGTGTTCCTAAACGTTGTGTGCTTGTCGCACCCTTCTGTAGGTCCTAGCAATCGGGGCCCCGTAGTTCGAAAGGGGTCCACCTTTGAGTGAGATTCAGAACTCGTCCATTTTCTCTCTTGACGATGTCAATGAGGAGGAGATGAACAACCTCATCGACGGTACGATTACCGACTTTGATGAGGGCGATCTCGTTAACGGCACTGTCGTTAAGATCGAGCATGACGAGGTGCTCGTTGACATCGGATTCAAGTCCGAGGGCGTTATCCCGGTCCGCGAGCTGTCCATCCGCAAGGACGCTAACCCTGCAGACATCGTTGCACTCGGTGATCCCATCGAGGCTCTGGTTCTCCAGAAGGAGGACAAGGACGGTCGTCTGGTCCTGTCCAAGAAGCGTGCCGAGTACGAGCGTGCTTGGAACCGCATCGAGGAGAAGTTCAACTCCGGCGAGAACGTCGAGGGCGAGGTTATCGAGGTTGTCAAGGGCGGCCTGATCCTCGACATCGGCCTGCGTGGCTTCCTGCCAGCTTCCCTCGTCGACCTCCGTCGTGTCAAGGACCTCACCTCCTACATGGGCACCCGCATCGAGGCCCGCGTCATCGAGATGGACCGCAACCGCAACAACGTCGTTCTCTCCCGTCGCGTCGTGCTCGAGGAGTCCCGTAAGGCCGAGCGCTCCGAGATCCTGTCCAAGCTCAAGTCTGGCATGCGTCTCCAGGGCACCGTTTCCTCCATCGTCGACTTCGGCGCCTTCGTCGACCTCGGCGGTATCGACGGCCTCATCCACATCTCCGAGCTCTCCTGGAACCACGTCAACCATCCTTCCGAGGTTGTCAAGGTCGGCCAGGAGGTCGAGGTCGAGGTTCTCGACGTCGATCTCAACCGCGAGCGCATCTCCCTGGGTCTCAAGCAGACCACCGAGGATCCGTGGCGCGCACTGGTCAAGAAGTACCCCGTCGGCGCTATCGTCGAGGGCACTGTGACCAAGCTTGTCCCGTTCGGCGCTTTCGTCGACCTGGGCGAGGGCATCGAGGGCCTGGTGCACATCTCCGAGATGGCCAACAAGCACGTCGACCAGCCTTCTCAGGTCACCCACGTGGGCGACAAGGTTCAGGTCAAGGTCATGGAGATCGACCTCGACCGTCGTCGTATCTCCCTGTCCATGAAGTCCGCTGCTGAGACTCTGGGCGTCGAGATCGAGGTTACCCCGCTGCCTTCCGAGAAGAAGGACGAGTCGACCGACGCCGAGTAAATCGGTTTGACGATCACTTGTTTTAAGGGATCCGTCCGCAATGGACGGGTCCCTTTTGCATTCAAGACTTTAGTCCGCTGGCCGCGCAGCGGCCAGCTTTAAACCACCCGCTACGCGGGTGGAGACAAACGGCTTTACAAAGCCACCCCTCCGACCGATATTGACGATTGTTCAGGCCGTCAAGAATTCGAGTCGAAGGGGTGGTCGCCATGGCCCAGAAGGCCTACAGCCTTTCCCACACGAAGTGGATGTGCAAGTACCACATCGTGTTCACGCCGAAGTATAGGCGCAAAGTGATCTACAACCAAATCAGGAGCGACATAGGGGAGATCCTCAGGAAGCTGTGCGAGTACAAGGGGATCGAGATAATCGAGGGGCACCTGATGCCCGACCACGTGCACGTGCTGCTGGCGATCCCGCCGAAGTACAGCGTCGCGAGCGTCATGGGCTACCTGAAGGGGAAGAGCTCGCTGATGATATTCGACAGGCACGCCAACCTCAAGTACAAGTTCGGCAACAGGAAGTTCTGGGCGGAGGGCTACTACGTGTCCACCGTCGGCCTGAACGAGGCGACGATCGCCAAGTACATCAGGGAGCAGGAGTCCCACGACATCGCGCTGGACAAGCTGAGCGTGAAGGAGTACGAGGACCCCTTCAAGAGGGGGTGATCCCGCCGGTTCGACCGGCGCGCCACGGGTCAAGATGCACTAGGCCTGGACGAAGTCCGGACCCGCGCCTTTAGACGCGAGCCCGGGGCCCGTGGGTTATACCCTAAGAGCAAACCACCCTTTTTAAGGGTGGTTCTGATTTGCTGCTGAGGTGCACGATGCTGCCCGTGCGCAATGCTGCCCGGGCTGTCCACAGGCTATTGGGTTGTCAGTGCATGAAAAATGCCGACATCCCGCCTCGGGGAGGAGGCGGGAACACACCGAGTAGACGGAGGGGTGTGGAGCGCGGTCGCGTCTCGACTGACGACGTTGCCCATCGACAGGACCATTGTAGCGCATGGCGGTTCTTGGTTTATCGTGTCGAGCATTTGCGTTGTGCCATTGCCTGCGGCAACGGTGTGTTACACTTTTTCACTGCTGAGTGGGCCAGACGGTCGCGCGATGTGCTGCTTGCAGTACGCGTGAGGAAAGTCCGGGCTCCAGAGGGCGGGATGCCGGCTAACGGCCGGGCGGAGTGATCCGACGGAAAGCGCCGCAGAAAAGAAGACTCCCACCTGCGCCGCAAGGCGTAAAGGGAAAAGCTGAAACGGTGGCGTAAGAGACCACCAGCGTCGTGGCAACACGGCGGCTTGGCAAGCCCCATCCGGAGCAAGCGCGAATAGGAACGCTATGGGCCGGCCCGGTCCGCGTTCGGGTAGCGTGCGTGGAGCTGCATGGTAACGTGCAGACAAGATAAATGACCGTTCACGACAGAACCCGGCTTATAGGCCCACTTGGCAACTATGTTGACGCTGCGACGGCGTCAGCTGGCCGATTTGGCGCTCATTCGTCGGTCGCCGCCATAAGGCGTGCTCCCTCCTCTTTCGGGCCAAATCGACTCAGCTGACGCCGTCTCGCTGTTTTTACCTGGTCATCGGTAGCCTCGTTTCTGTTGCAATCTCGTCTTTCAAGGCACCTTGCTCGCGCTGACGGGTTCTCGCTGTTGGTGACGGTATCATTGGCGTTTCCGTTCTTGTTGGCGAGGTCAACGGTACGGCCTTTGCCGTATTATTGAGGCTGTTTGTTGCTTTGCTTGTTGTTGAGGGGCTTTGTTGGACAGCTATTTTACTCTGCAATCGAATATTGAGGCTTCGGGCGAGTTTTTGGACCGCAAGAGTCGGTTTATTGCCCAGCTGGTCCATATTGAGTCCGAGGATGAGGCGAATGCCTTTATCGAGATGGTTCGCAAGCGTCATTACGACGCTCGACACAATGTTCCCGCATGGATTTTAGTCGATGGACGCGAGCGCCAGAGCGATGATGGTGAGCCGAGCCGCACGAGCGGTATGCCGACGCTCGAGGTGTTGCGCGGCGCAGAGCTCAAAAATGTTTGCTGCGTGGTGACGCGCTATTTTGGTGGCACGCTGTTGGGACCTGGTGGCTTGGTGCGCGCCTATACTGCGGCGACGCAGGCGGCGGTGGCAGCTGCTCGGGAGGCCGGGCAGATTGTCGAGATGACGAGTGTCGTGCCTGTTGACGTGCATGTGGCCTATCCGCAGTATGAGCAGGTGCTTCGTTTGGCGCAGGATTCGGGTGCCAAAGTTTCGGATACCGATTACGCGGATGCCGTGACGATTCATTTGGTGTTTAAGGCGGGGGAGCAGGAGCCGTTTTGCGCTAAGATGCGCGAGCTTATGGCAGGGCGCGAGGAGATTGAGGTCGGCGCTCCCGAGTTTGCGGAGTTCTAACGGCGACGGCTGGCGTGCTTTTGGATTGATTCCAAGCGCGCCGGCCGTCGTTTTATGTTGCCGCCGTTTACTCGGCGAGCTGCTTAAGCACATCGCAGGCGATTTCGACGGCATCGTCGATGCAGCCGGGGCAGCTGCGGAGCGGACCCTTGTCCGATCCGATGCCCTTGAGCGTGCCGCAGACGGTCGTCGTGTTCTTCTCGCCAAAACGCTTGGCGATTTCGCGCGACAGCTTGTAGGTCTGGCCCTTGGTCTTGGGGTTTTCCATGCCGTCGCTCATTACAAAGCCCATGATGGCCACGGCGCCCGAGATGGCGCCGCAGGTTTCGGTCATGCCACCCATGCCGGCGCCAAAGCCCTCGGTGAGGGTAAAGGCGGTCTGGGGGTCGAGCCCGACGGCAGGTGCGAGCGTGCAGGCAACGGCCTGTGCGCAGTTAAAGCCGCGGGCGTGGTATTCGGCAGCCTGAGCCTGGCAGGCGGCGGTGTCGAGCTGGGTGGTATCGATCTGCTTCATCGTTGTCTCCTTGGTCACGGTGTACCCGCCTATGGTACCCGTGACGGGGCGTGTAATCATCGAGAGCTTCATGTATGCCTCATTTTTATCTATCGAGCAAATGCCCAAGGCTTGAGATAAATACCCCTAATCAATTTGTCCTTTAACCTACCTTGGGGATGGGTTGAGAGGGGTGCAGGGTAGCGGTATCGTGAACCGAATAAAACGTAACCCAGGCAAGGGAGCTAGATATGAGCGAGCAGACCATCGGTACTACATGTGTTCAGGGCGGCTATCACCCGGGAGATGCCGAGCCGCGCCAGGTGCCCATCTACCAGTCCACCACGTGGAAGTACGATACGTCCGAGCACATGGGCAAGCTGTTTGACCTAGAGGAGTCGGGCTACTTCTACAGCCGTTTGCAGAACCCCACGTGCGATCTCGTTGCCGCCAAGATCTGCGAGATGGAGGGCGGCACCGCTGCGATGCTCACGAGCTCGGGCATGGCTGCGAATTTCCTCGCGATCTTTAACGTGGCCGGTGCCGGCGATCATGTGGTCGCGAGCTCTGCCATTTACGGCGGTACCTACAACCTGCTCGCCCACACCATGGGCCGCATGGGCGTGACCTGCACGTTCGTCGCCCCCGACTGCACCGATGAGGAGCTGGAGGCTGCCTTTCAGCCCAACACAAAGCTCGTCTTTGGCGAGACGATCGCAAACCCCGCCCTTGCCGTGCTCGATATTGAGCGCTTTGCCAAGGCCGCACATGACCACGGCGTGCCGCTGATGGTCGACAACACCTTCCCGACACCCGTGATGTGCCGTCCCTTTGAGTGGGGCGCCGACATCGTCACGCACTCCACCACCAAGTACATGGATGGACATGCTGCCTACCTGGGCGGCGTGATCGTCGACCACGGCCAGTTTGACTGGATGGCCCATGCGGACAAGTTCCCGGGTCTCACCACGCCCGACGAGAGCTACCACGGCGTGACCTATGCCGAGAAGTTCGGTCGCGAGGGCGCCTTTATTACCAAGGCCACCGCGCAGCTCATGCGCGACCTCGGCCCCATGCAGAACCCGCAGGCGGCCTTCTTCCTGAACAGCTCGCTCGAGAGCCTGCATGTGCGCATGCCGCGTCATTGTGAGAACGGCCTGGCCGTTGCCAAGTTCCTGCAGAGCCATTCCAAGGTACGCTTCGTGAGCTATCCGGGTTTGGAGGGCGACAAGTACTATGACCTGGCTCAGAAGTACATGCCCAACGGTACCTGCGGCGTTGTGAGCTTTGGCTTTAACGGTGGTCGTGCGGCGGCCGAGACCTTTATGAAGAGCCTTAAGCTCGCCCAGATCGCTACGCACGTGGCCGACGCCCGCACCTGCTGCCTGCATCCCGCTAATGCCACGCATCGCCAGATGAACGATGAGGAGCTCATCGCCTGTGGCATCTCCGCCGACATGGTGCGCCTGTCGTGCGGTCTCGAGGACACGGCCGATCTGATTGCCGACCTTGAGCAGGCACTCGAGCAGTGCTAGGCTAGCTTCCTACAAGGTGCCGATGCTGGCAGAAAGCTTCGGCGACCTTTAGTTCCGATTCCGTAGGCGGGACCCCAATCGCGACTGTTCGCAGGCGATTGGGGCCCCGTTTTTGCGTTGCGCCACTCGAAAGGATGGATATGGAGAAAACCGCAGAGCAGCTGCGCCGCGAGCACATTGCCCTTGAGGGCGACACCCATGGCAAGAATAAATGGGCGATTCTGTTTACCGTGCTCATCATGACGTTTATGGCGTGTCTGGATTCGACCGTCGTGACCGTGGCGCTGCCCGTGATGCAAAAGGAACTGGGTGTGGGCCTCGATCGCATTCAGCTTGTGAGTTCGGTGTACCTGCTTGCGACGTGCGTGGCCATGTTGCCGTTTGGCCGTCTGGGCGACGTGCGCGGCAAGGTGAATGTGTTCCAGCTGGGCGTCATCGTCTTTTCGATCGGTTCGCTGCTGTGCGGTCTTTCGGCCTCGCTCGAGGTTCTTATCCTGGCACGCATTGTTCAGGGCGTCGGTTGCGCGGCGGCCATGGCTAACAACATGGGTATCATCACCGAGTCGTTTCCGGCGCGCGAACGAGGTCGTGCCATGGGTATTCTCGCGACCTTCGTGGCCCTCGGCATGATGTGTGGCCCCGTGCTCGGCGGCATTCTGGTGGCAAGCTTTCCCTGGGAGAGCATCTTCCTCATCAACCTGCCCATTGGCGTCATCTCGTTTATCGTGGGGCTCTATACGCTGCCGCATGTAAAGCCGGAGGCCGGCGAGCGCCCCATGTCGCTGGCGGAGGCCGCGCGTCGCTGCTTTGCAAATTCGGCCTTCACCATCAACCTTGCCTGCATGCTCATCGTGTTCGTTGGCATTGGCGCATCCGAGTTTATCCTGCCGTTCTATTTTCAGGACGCGCATGGGTTTGGTTCCGACATTTCCGGATTGCTCTTTTTGGCGCTGCCGATGGTGAATGCCTTTATCGGTCCGCTATCGGGTACGGTTTCGGACCGTGTTGGCTGCGAGGGCCCCACGGCGGTCGGCCTGGGCGTGTACGTGTGCGGTCTTTTTGCGGTAAGCACGCTCGACGAGCACTCTTCTATCCCCGTGATCGTGTGCTGCGTCGCGTTTATGTCGTGCGGTACGTCGATTTTCCAGAGCCCCAATAACTCGCTGTATATGGGTTCGGCTCCGCGCGAGGCACTCGGTTTTGCGGGCAGCTTGGGCAGTTTGGCGCGATACGCCGGCATGGCACTCGGCATTACGGTGGCATCGAATATCCTGTATGGTCAGATGAGCGTGGCGATGGGCGAGGCCGTGACCAGTTTTGTTGCAGGCCGTCCGGATGTGTTCCTGTTTGGTTTCCGTTCGGTGTTCTATGTGTTGATGGCTGTGGCCGCTGTTGGCTTTGCGCTCGCCATGGTGCGTTTGGTGAGGATACGCGCCCGCCATTAGCTTGTGTTGGGAGGCTGTCTGCCACGAATCGGGTCTATCTGCTGGTCTTGCGGCTTTATGGTGCGATGTGGCTTGTGGGGCGGGCGGGGGTCGGTCCGTGGTAGACTATCGAACAACGTTTATTAATCGCGCGGTATCGTTGCCGCGAGAAGGGGTTGCGCCATGCAGGAGCTTGAGGATCGTATTCGCCATGACGGCATCGTAAAGGCCGGTAACGTCCTTAAGGTTGATGCCTTCCTCAACCACCAGTGCGACGTTGAGCTGTTTGACCACATGGGTGCCGAGTGGGCCCGTCTTTTCGAGGGTGTCGAGATCAACAAGATCCTGACGATCGAAGCTTCGGGCATTGGCATGGCTTGCATTGCAGCCCAGCATTTTGGCGGCGTGCCAGTGGTCTTTGCTAAGAAGGCGCAGTCCATCAACCTCGACGGCGAGCAGTATGCCACGACCATCTATTCCTTTACCAAGCAGAAGGAGTACCCGGTTATCGTGGGTAAGCGCTTCCTGTCCGAGGGCGATAAGGTCCTGATTATCGACGACTTCTTGGCCAACGGCTGCGCGCTCGAGGGCCTTATCAAGATCTGCGAGGCTGCGGGTGCCGAAGTTGCCGGCATTGGCATCGCCGTTGAGAAGGGCTTCCAGGGCGGCGGCGATAAGCTCCGTAAACGCGGCTTCCGCGTTGAAAGCCTAGCCCGTATCGCCGATATGGACTGCGATACCGGCGAGATCACCTTCGCCTAAGCGCGCAACACAAGCGATTGGTATGCGATGTGACAAAGGGACTTTCCCTTTGTCACATTTTTTGTATGAGGGGAGGTGTCGATATGGATGAGAACACGATGGGATGGCGTGAGTATGCGCGCTATGCCGAGATGTCGGTCGAGGAGCTGGCGCGCGATTGCGAGGTGCATGTGTTTCGCGCGACGGGTCCGGGCGGACAGGGCGTGAACACGACGGACTCGGCGGTGCGCATGAAGCATATCCCTTCGGGGATTGTCGTGACGGCGCGTGAGAGCCGCAGCCAGTTCCAAAACCGTAGCAGCTGCCTACGTAAGCTGCGCGCTGAGCTTGAGCGTCGCGGGCGTCCGCGGCGCCGCCGCGTGAAGACGAAGGTGCCCCAGCGCTCGCGCCAGCGCAGGCTCAACGACAAACACTTCAATGCGATTAAAAAGGTCAACCGTCGCAAACCAGGCAGCGACGAATAGCCTCCTCATAAGTTGCGGTGAAATAGGGACTGTTTTGCGGCTTTAGCTGCATAAACAGTCCCTATTTCACCGCAACTTAGGCGGGGCTAGCGGGTGGGGTGCCAGACGTGGAGGGCTCCGCCGAGGACGTCGACCTCGATGCGCGAGGCGACGATGGGCTCGCCATCGGCCTGAATGGGGTAGTCGGGCTCCTCAAAGGTAAGCTCGGCATGGCGACAGCGGCGCATGCGAACCGGTGGCAGTTTGGTATGGTGGCCATCTTTGGCCGAAAGGAACATGGGAAGCGCGACCGCGCGCGGAACGGGGCCGCAGGCGTAGCAGACGTCGAGTATGCCGTCACAGGGGTCGGCGTCGGGACAGATGCGATAGCCCGAGCCATAGGTAGGACCCAGCTGAATCGCCATGATGATCGCTCTCACGCGCTCGGCGGGCGCACCGTCAAAGCTCACCGTCATGGGGTAGTTGCGATAGCGTAGGCCAAACTGCTCAAGTCCCGAGAGAGTGTAGAGCGGAGCGCCGGCGAGGCCCGTCTTTTTGCGCAGCTCGGTGGTGCCCAGGCCGATGGCGGCATCGATGCCGACCGAGAGCGTCTGGTCGTAGTACTCAACGGTAGCCTCGCCGCTGCCGCTTGCGGGGTTCCATAAGCGAATGCGCCCGATGTCCTGACGCTGCAGCTCACAGGTGAGCAGTGCGCCAAAATCCTTGCCGGAGAAATCGTCGATGCCGAGCGTTTGGGCAAAATCGTTGCCGGAGCCAACGGGCAGGATGGCAAGAGCGGGGCGGGCGTCCTCCTTTTGCGTCATAAGCCCGTTGACGACCTCGTGAATCACGCCGTCGCCGCCAAGGGCGATAACGGTGCGATAGCCCTGAGCCTGAGCGGCCAGCTCCTTGGCGTGTCCCATGCGCTCGGTTAGCACCAAGTCAAACTGGGATGCGCGCGCGGTCATATCCAAAAAGCGTTGCAGGCGCTCGGCAACTTCGCGCGCCGCACCCGACTGGGCGGCTGGGTTGGCGATGATGAGCGTGCGACCAAAATCAGTTGCGTGCATGGGGCGACTCCCGGCGTGTGACATGGCAGTGCGGTCGCGCTCAGGTCGAATTGCCCCTGATTGTGGCTGCACGGCGATTATTACATCTACTCTATCAGGTCGTTGTGGCGCTCGATAGCATCCGCTACCGTACCGCCCTCATCCACAATAAGCGAACGGCGCTTGGGTGAAATGATGCGCTGGGCAGGGTACACGCCGCGGTGTCCGCCGGTTAGGTAGCTGATAAAGGCCACGATGACAAAGAACCCGGCTGCCGTGCCGTGGAACAGGTCGATGGCCATCATGCAGGTGGTGATGGGCACGTTGAGGCCGGCGCAGAACACGCCGAGCATGCCCAGCGCTGCCAGAAAGCTGGGGTCGATTCCGACGAGGCAACCTATCCAGCCGCCGAGCGCCGCACCGATACCAAACAGGGGCGTGACCTCGCCGCCTTGGAAGCCGGCGCCCAGGGTGAGCGCTGTGACGACCAACTTGATGGCTGCGTCCGCCAGGGTGGTGTTGCCGGCAAATCCGGCGCCGGAAAGCCACGTGGAAAGGCCGGCGTAGTCCCAGGCGTCGAGGAGGGTATAAGCGGCCAAAACCACGAGTGCGCCTATGAGTGCGCGAACGAGGTAATTGGTGATAAAGCGACCGTACAGGCTCTTGACGGTTCGAACTGACCAGGCAAAGAGGCGTGCCGTCAGACCGAAGATAATGGCGCTGATAACAACGATGACAACCGTCCGTGGTGTCATGTTGGGAACGCTGGCGATAACATTCGCCTCGTACTCGGTACCCAGGGCGAGTGATGTAAAGTAGCCGGTAAACGAGGCGACCAGGCAGTAGATGCCCGCGGTGTAGTCGATCTTGCCGATAAAGCACATCTCCATGCCAAAGAAAGCTCCGGCAAGGGGCGAACCGAATACGGCGCCAAAGGCCGACGAGATGCCGGCGAGCATGAGGTCGTGGTGGTCATGCTTTTTGAGGTGGGCGAGGCTCGAGATGTTGCTGGCGATGGTGCCGCCAATCTGAACCGCGGCTCCCTCGCGACCGGCCGATCCGCCCGTTAGGTGCGTGAGCGTGGAGCAGACGAAGGTGAGGACGGCCATGCGCATATGGATAAGGCGTGTGCCCAGGGCGGAGTCGATGACCAGGTTGTTACCTCGTTTGGCGGCAAGGCCGTGGTTTTTGTACACCCATGCGGTAGCCACGCCCACGACGGGAAGCAACGCGTAAATCCACACGTGGTGCTCGCGATAATCGGTCGCGATATTCAGCGAGGCTAAAAATGCCCAAGCGGCAACACCCATGGCGAGCGAGACGATGGCGACGAGTACGAGCAACTTGGCGCTCGCGAGTAGGTTGCGGGCGTTGCGGCGCGTGTCGGCTGCCAAGAGCTGCTCGGAACGGGTGAGCTGATGCCTGCCGGCCATGATGACGTCGTTCAGGGAGAAAAAACCGCCATCGTCGAGCGGCTGGGAATGATCCTGCGTTTCGTTTGCGCTTTCGGTTTTGTCGTTATGAGCCATACGTTCCTCTTTTAGGTTGCAACGCAAGCATTATAAAAC
This sequence comes from uncultured Collinsella sp., assembly GCA_902495645.1. Lineage (GTDB taxonomy): Bacteria > Actinomycetota > Coriobacteriia > Coriobacteriales > Coriobacteriaceae > Collinsella. Next base: position 67,072 of record CABUXY010000001.1, read on the forward strand.
GCGGTAAACGCGACGAGCCGGTGGGTTGGTTTCCATTCTGTTTCGCGGCCTGCAACCGACAGGTGTATTTGCGGGTACAGGCCGAGTCGCGGTCGTGCGTCGGGGGATTATACTGAGACAAGCATAAAGAATCGGCGCCCCTGTTGTGCGCCGTGGCATTAAGAGGTGCATGTGGCAGAGAAACTCATTCCGCTGGAGGACGCGCAGTCGATTGTTTTGTCGCACGTTGCTCCGACCGATCTCGTCGAGATTCCCGTGTGGCAGGCGGCTGGTTTTCCCTTGGCCGAGGACGCGGTGGCCGATATCGACATCTCGCCGTTTGCCAACAGCGCTATGGACGGATATGCCGTGCGCTCGGCGGACTTGGCGCAGGCATCTGGCGAGGCGCCGGTGACGCTCGACGTTATCGGACACGAGGCCGCGGGCCATGTGTTTGAGGGCGCTATCGGCGCGGGCGAGGCGGTCCGCATTATGACGGGCGCGCCGGTACCCGAAGGTGCCGATGCCGTGGTGAAGTACGAGATCGTCGATGTGCTCGACGGCGATGGCAACGAGGGCTCGCACGTTCGCTTCTCGGCGCCGGCCAAGGTGGGGGAGAACGTTCGCTCGGCTGCTGAGGAAGCCCATGCCGGCGATGTTGTGATGCACGCTGGCGAGGTTGTGGCTCCGGCCGGCGCCGGCTTGCTGGCGAGCGCCGGGCATGCGAACGTGAAGGTGCATGCCGCTCCGCGCGTGGGCATTATCTCGCTGGGCACGGAGCTGGTCGCGCCGGGTGAGCTGCCGGCGCGCGGGCAGATTCGCGATTCCAACTCCTCGGCGCTAATGGCCGAAGCGCTCGATGCCGGCGCCGAGCCCGTGTTCTACGGCATTGCGCCCGATGATGAGCAGGCGATCGCCGAGCTGGTGCATCGTGCCGTGCAGGAGTGCGATTTTGTCATTACGAGCGGTGGCGCCTCGGCGGGCGATTACGACTACGTGACGGCGCTCGTCCGGCGCGAGGGCGAGGTGCTTTTCGATCGCATCTCGATGCGCCCCGGCAAGGCCATCACGTTTGGCTTGCTCGGGGGTAAGCCCTACCTGGGCCTTTCAGGCAATCCGGCCGCGGCGTATGTGGGCTTTGAGATGCTCGCCCGTCCGGCGATTCGCAAGATGCGCGGCTTTGCCGAGGGTGCGCGTCCCGTGCAGCAGGCGACGCTCACGCACGGCGTGAAGAAGCGCCAGGACCGACGCTTCTTCGATCGCGCCACGGTTTCGCGCGACCCCGAGACCGGTGAGCTGTTGGTGACCGAGGCCAAGACGCAGAATTCGGCGCTGCTCGGCACGATGCAGCGGGCCAACTGCCTGCTGCGTATTAACGAGGGTCCGTGCGACCTTGCGGCGGGCGATGTCGTGGACGTTGTTCGCGTCGACCTGCCCGAGGGAACGGTGTTGTAGGAGGAAGACTATGGAGTTGAAGATTTCGATTGTGACGTGCTCGGATACGCGTGATCTTGCTCAGGACGAGGCCGGAGCTGCACTCGAGGAACTTATCGAGGCGCAGGGCTGGACGGTCGCCTCACACGTGGTCGTACGCGACGACGTCAGCGAGATTGGTGATGCCATCGTGGAGGCCGCCGATGAGTGCCACGCCAATGTCGTGCTCACCTGCGGCGGCACGGGGCTTTCGATTCGCGATGTGACGCCCGAGGCGACGCGTGCCGTCTGCGACCGCGATGTGCCGGGTATTGCCGAGGCGATCCGTGCGTACTCCATGACCAAGACGCGCCGCGCCATGCTCTCGCGCGCTATTTGCATGCAACGAGGTCATACACTTGTCGTAAACTTTCCCGGTTCTACGAAGGCCGCCCGCGAAAGCTGGGAGGCCATAGCAGACCAGCTGGAGCACGCAGCTCAGATGACAGCGGGCGGCGGACATACCAACTAGGCGGTTTACCTGCGGCGGGGCGACCTAAACGGCTGCTCCGCCTTTGTTTTCCGCCGAAGCGACGCCGAGGTGCACGCTAACTCGAAACTATATTCTCTGGCGAGAATAATTTCTCACTAACATTATTCGCGCAGAAGTATAATCTGGTTGCAGATTAAAGCCCGCGGTGGGGTACCCGGGCACAAGGTCCGAAAGGGTTGAATATGTTCGATTTGGTTTCTCGCCGCGGATTCGTCTCACTTTCTGCTGTCGCCGCTGCCGGCCTTGGTCTTGCCGGCTGTTCGGGCAGCAAGACGTCCGAGCCGGCCGGATCCGATGCCGGCTCCGCCAAGGCCTCTTCCAAGAAGGAAACCGTCGAGCTGCAGGTCTTTGCCGCCAACTCGCTCGAGAAGGCCCTGCCCGAGGTTCAGGAGCTCTACACCGAGCAGACCGGCACCACCTTTGCCGACACGCAGTTTAAGGCGTCTGGCGACCTTGTCGAGCAGATGCGCGCCGGTGCCGCCGTCGACGTGCTCATCACGGCTTCCAAGGGCACCATGGACGACGCCGAGGCCGCCGAGCTCGTCGACGCCGACACGCGTGAGGACATGTTCGTCAACGACCTTGTGATCATTCGCGCCGAGGGCTCCGACACCAAGGTCGAGGCCATCGCCGACGTCGCGAATCTTGACGGCAAGATCGCCATCGGCGACGCCAAGACCGTCCCTGCCGGAAAGTACGCCAACCAGGCGTTGGCCTCCGTGGGCCTCTACACCGGCACCGAGGGCGACGACGGTGAGTATGCTCCCGAGATTGCCGACAAGGTCGCACTGGCCGATAAGGTGGGCACCGCCGCCGCCTATGTGTCCACAGGCGACTGCGTGGCCGGTTTTGTCTACAGTTCTGACATCTACCGCTACGACGGCATCGAGGAGGCCTTCGTGTGCCCCGAGGACTCGCACAAGCCCATCGTGTACCCGGGTGCCGTTGCCGAGAGCTCCGAGCACGCCGACGAGGCCAAGGCGTTTATCGACTTTTGCCTGTCTAACAAGAAGGCTCAGAAGATTTGGGCTAAGTACGGCTTTGAGCTTTCCGAGTAGTGCGGCTTGGCGCGATAATTCCATCGTTTTGTGTTTCACTCCGTCCTTGTATTCGCTTGGAGCTTTTCGTGCTTAATAGATTCCGCATGCTTGTCGCCTGTGCTTTGACCTTCGCGCTTTGCTGGGTGCCGGGATTTGCGTTTGCTGGGGACGCTGAGGACGGGGCCCAGGCTGCTGCGACCGCTCATGGGCTTTCCTATGGGATCGAGGGTTTTGAGCGGTTGGCCAAGGGGACCGCTCGTGCGATGGAGGGCCAGCCTGAGGGCTACCGGTTTCCCGTTGACGAGGATGTGGACCTTGTAGTGGCGCCTGCTGCCGATCGCGTTGTGGTGTGGATATCGCCCAAGGCGGTCGAGAAGTATGGATTGGATCCGCAGGACAACGAGTGCGTATCGGGTCTCAAGGCCCTCGTCTGTAAGCTCGACAGCGCAAACTGCATGGGAGGTGCGCAGCTAGGGGACGTGGATCTTCCTTGGTATGTCACGGCGGAAACAACGTTTGATGCCGGCGGGTATACCTATGGCTTTGACGAGCGCGGTGCGGATGGGGACCGCTATGTGGTGATCGCATCAGCCTCGGGTGATGCCAAGGGCGGCGCGCGTTGGCTTGATAGCGCTCAAATGGTAGAGGCATCGTCTGTCGTGTTACGGGATGAGCAGGGGCCCTTGACCTCTCTAGCCTCCTTATTGGGCGGTATCGACTACCGACCGTTTTGGGTTTCCATCAAAACGAGCGGTCTTGCCCTGATGATTGCGTTTGCGCTGGGCCTGTTCGCCGCGTGGAAGACTATGGGTACCTCGAGTCGCATCAAGGGCCTGCTCGATTCGGTCTTTACGATTCCTATGGTGCTGCCGCCTACGGTGTGCGGCTTTTTGCTGCTTATGCTGTTTGGCCGCTCGACCGGGGTGGGCCAGTGGCTCATTGCGCACGGCATCTCGATTGTCTTTACGTGGCCCGCGGCGGTGATCTCTGCCGTGGTGGTGTCGTTCCCGCTCGTCTATCGTACGGCACTCGGAGCCTTCGAGAGCCTCGACACGCAGATGCTCGATGCGGCGCGCACGCTGGGCTGGTCCGAGCGTCGCATCTTTACCAAGCTTATGATGCCGCTTGGCTGGCCCTCGATTGCCGCCGGTACGGTGCTCGCCTTTGTCCGCGCGATGGGCGAGTTTGGCTGCACCCTGTTCTTTGCGGGCAACTACGCCGGCATTACGCAGACCATTCCCATCGCCATCTACTTTGAATGGATGGGCGGCAATACGTCGGTTGCCCTCTTTTGGGTCGCCGTCGTGATCGTGTTTAGTTTCCTAGTCATTCTGTTCATCAATATGTACACCGCTCATTCGCAAAAGTATCGCGAGCGGGGCCTTTCCCGTGCGGAGCGCAAACAGGCCAAAGATCTCACCGGACAGGGCGATTCGCTCGACCCGGCGGGCGGCGATGCCTTGCGCATCGATCGCGAGGCGCTGGCCGAGCTCATGCGCGATGATGCGGCGCCGCAGGGAGGTCGATAGGCCATGTCGCTCGTTCTGGATATAAAAAAGCGCTATCCCGGCTTTACCCTCGACATGCAGCTCGAAGGCGGCGAGGAGCGTGTGGCGCTGCTCGGTGCCTCGGGTTGCGGCAAGAGCTGCACACTGCGCTGCATTGCCGGTGTGGAGACGCCCGACGAGGGCAAGATCGTTGTCAACGGCGTGACCTTTTTTGACTCGGCGGCGGGCATCGACCTGTCGCCCCAGGAGCGAAAATGCGCCCTGTTGTTCCAAAACTATCAGCTGTTTCCCAACATGACGGTGGCCGATAACGTATGCGCCGGTGTAAAGGACGCGGGTGACGCCGCCGCGCGTAAAAAACTCGCCGAGCGTTATCTGAGCATTTTCGGTCTAGCCGATTTTGCCGACCGCTATCCCGCGCGACTCTCGGGCGGTCAGCAGCAACGTGTGGCGCTTGCGCGCATGGTGGCGGCGCATCCGGGCATCTTTATGTTCGACGAGCCCATGAGCGCGCTCGATTCCTATCTTAAGAGCGCGCTCGAGCAGAACATGCTCGACCTGTTCGATGTGTGCAACCGCACCGTCCTCTACGTGAGCCACGATATTGACGAGGCATGCCGCCTGTGCAAGCGCATTTGCGTGATGCATAACGGACATGTGGAGGAGATCGGCTCCGTCGAGGACGTGGTCCGCCGTCCGCAGACGCTGGCGGCGTTGCGCCTGACGGGCTGCAAGAACACAAGCCGGGCGCGCAAGGTCGGCGACGAAGAAGTGGAGGCCCTCGACTGGGGCATGACCTTTAACGTGGGTCGCGCGGTCCCCGATAATGTGGCGTACCTGGGCATTCGGGCAAGCTACTTCCATGTTGACAATCGCGCGGAGCGGGGCCGCAACAGCTATGATTTGCACGTGGCCCGAGTGAGCGATTCACGCTTTGAGCGGCTGGTGTTGCTGGACGTGCCGCGCGCCGATGCGCCCACACGTCTGCAGTGGAAGGTGAATAAGGTGAGTGTACCCGTGGAAGAGCTGCCGCAGGCGGGTGAGACTCTGCGCATGCATTTTGATGCAAGCAGGATTCATCTCGTTTGCCGATAATGCGGGGGCGATGCGGTCGAGGAGGTAGTCCTCGACCGCTTTGTTTTCACTTCGCCGTTCGCCGATTTCTACATGACTAAACCTTATCAGTCTGATAATTAATTATCAGACAGTGAGATGCTCACATCCCGACGCTGTCGTACGCATGTCGGCGGTGTTCGTCTGGACGACAACCGTTGATATAGTTACCTTCGACGAGAAAAGGAGGGCGCGCTGATGCCGCAGAAGACATATTCGCGTCGCGTTGCCGCGCGCGCCCTGTATATGGCTCGGAGCCGCATATGAGCAGGTATGTTCACGGCTCCGGGAGAGACGACGCACAACTAAATAATCGACCGCAAAGCAGGTTCCCCAAAATTCCGGGTTTAGGCACGGCTGGGTTTTCGCCGCCCACCGTGCAGCAATACCGTAGTTATCCGTATTTGGTTCGAGAGGGGAACCGTCATGGCTGAAGAATTCGATTTCCATCCGATGTGGGAGAGCCTCGGCATGAATCTTGCCGATCACGACATGCTGCTGGGCGCTGTGGGCCAGATGTACGGCGATATGTTCCTGACGCAGAACAATCGCCCCAAGTCCACGTCCTACCTGGATTTTGTCGCCACCAACATCCACAGCGGTCGTATTAAGGAGATGCTCGACAAGAAGGAGGCCGGCGAGGCCACCAAGATCGTCGGTTCGTTCTGTGTGTACGTGCCCGAGGAGATCGTGCTTGCCTGCGATGGTATCCCCGTTGGCCTGTGCTCGGGTGCCGACTGGGCGACCGACAAGGTCGAGGAGCATCTGCCGCGCAACACCTGCCCGCTCATCAAGAGCTTTGCCGGCTTTAAGCTGGGCGAGGTCTGCCCCTACATTGAGTCAAGTGATCTGGTGGTGGGCGAGAACACCTGCGATGGCAAGAAGAAGGCCTACGAGTTCTTTGCCACGCAAAAGAACATGTACGTCATGGATATTCCCAACGTGCATGACGAGTCGACGCTCGTGACCTGGAAGGCCGAGGTTAAAAAGCTTGCCGCCAAGATTGAGGAAGAGTGCGGCGTCAAGATTACGCCCGAGCGCCTGAAGGCTGCCATCCACGCCGTCAACGAGAAGCGTCGCGCCCTGCAGCGCCTCGCTGCCGCGCGCGCTGCCGACCCGGCGCCCATCAGCGGTCTCGATAGCCTGCTGACCGTGCAGGCCGCCTTTATGGATGACACGCCGCGTCTGACCGGAGCCATCAACGAGATGGCGGCTGAGTGCGAGCAGCGTGTCGAGGCCGGCGAGGGCGTGGCGCCCAAGGGGACCAAGCGCATCCTGTACACCGGCACGCCCATGGCCGTGCCCAACTGGAAGCTGTTCAACCTCATCGAGAAGGCCGGCGGCGTCGTGGTGGGCGAGGAGTCCTGCACGGGCTCGCGCTACTACAAGGACCTGGTCGACGAGTCCGGCGAGACGGTCGACGAGATGCTCGATGCCATCGCCGAGCGCTACTTTAAGATCAACTGCGCTGTCTTTACGCCCAACGACCAGCGTATGAAGGACATTGTCCAGATGGCCAAGGACCTGCATGTCGACGGCATCGTCGACGTGGCCCTGCAGTTCTGCACGCTCTACGAGATGGAGTCGTTTGCCGTGGAGAAGGCCGCCGAGGAGGCGGGCATCCCGTTTATGCACATCACGACCGACTACGCCGGTGAGGACGCTGGCCAACTGCAAACCAGGATCGAGGCTTTCTTGGAAACCATTTAGGGCTATCCGTCTCGGCGGCTTCCCCAGGCACCCGATCTTGCCGTTCTAACTGTCGCTTGCGTACCAAAGTACGCGGCGCTCCTCTTTCACGGCAACCTCGAGCACCTGGGAAAGCCGTTTCCTTGGTTGGTTAAAAGGTTTGTTAAGGAGCTATATGTCGGAATATATTGAGCGGCCGTTGCCGTCCACGTTTGAGGAGTTCAACGAACAGCGCAAGGCGTCGTTTATTCGCGTCAAGGATTACAAGCAGGCCGGTAATCGCCTAGTCGGCTTTTTGTGCAGCTATACGCCGCTCGAGATTATCGATGCCGCGGGGGCTGCGAGCGTGGCGCTGTGTGGCACGTCCGACGAGGTGATTCCCGAGGCCGAGAAGGTGCTACCGGCAAACCTCTGCCCACTCATCAAGTCGACGTACGGTTTTGCCTATTCGCAAAAGTGCCCGTTTACGTACTTTAGCGACATGATCATCGGCGAGACCACCTGCGACGGCAAGAAGAAGATGTACGAGCTACTCAACGAGCTCAAGCGCACGCACATTCTGCATCTTCCGCAGGGTCGCGATCGCGCCTACGAGCGTGAAGGCTGGTACGAGGAGTGCCGCCTGCTCAAGGAGGAGCTCGAGGGTTTCTACGGCATCACGATTACCGACGATGACCTGCGCGCTGCCGTCCGTCGTCGCAACCGCTTGCGTGCGGCCCAGCTCGACATGTTTGCGCTGCAGGCCAACCAGCCGGCGGCTATGAGCGGCGTCGACCTGATGAGCACCATGTTTGCCGGTACGTTTAGCTTTGATATCGAGGCCTATACGCAGCAGCTGGAGCAAAAGGTTGCCAGGCTGCGCGAGGCCTACGACGCGGGCGAGCGCCCGGTTGCGGCGGACGCCAAGCGCATTCTGATCACCGGTTGCCCGGTGGGCGGCGTGATCAACAAGATCGGCCGTACTATCGAGTCCAACGGCGGTGTGGTCGTGTGTATGGACGACTGCTCGGGCGAGCGCACGGTGGCCATGATGATCGACCCGGAGGCTCCCGACATCCTGCGCGCCATCGCCGACCGCTACCTCGACATTAACTGCTCGGTCATGACGCCCAATGACGGTCGTATGGACAACACCCTGGCCATGTGCGAGAAATACCATGTCGACGGTGTGGTGGAGAATGTGCTCCAGGCGTGCCACACCTTTAACGTGGAGAGTGCCCGCATGCAGGAGGCTGTCGAGGGTGCGGGTATTCCGTATATGAAGATCGAGACCGATTACAGCAACGGCGACATGGGTCAGATCGAGACCCGCATCGCCGCCTTCATCGAAACCCTCTAGCTTCCTCAGGCACCGGATTTTGCTCCTCAAACCGTCGCTTGTGTACCCAAAGTACGCTGCGCTCCTCTTTCGGGGCAATCTCCGGCACCTGAGAAACCTAGAGCTAAGGCGCCTGAACGCGCCGCTACCTTTGATGTTTAGATTGGAAGAGAGCCATGATAGGGATCGGGATCGATATCGGGTCTACGGCGGCTAAGGCTGCTGTGGTCGACGGGGAGGGTTCGGTGGCGTGGACGTGCGTGCAGCCAACCGGGTTCTCCTCGGTCGATGCGGCCGAGCGGCTGCGCGAGGCACTGGTAGCGGCCGGCTATGACGTGACAGCCGACGACGTGCGCGTGATCGCGACTGGCTACGGCCGTGTCGCCGTGCCCTATGCGCACAAGGTCGTGACTGAGATCACCTGTCACGGCACCGGTGCCGTGCGCCTGTTTGGCGACCACGGCACCGTGATCGACGTGGGCGGTCAGGACACCAAGGTCATCCAACTTAAGGGTGGCCGCGTGGCCAAGTTTGCCATGAACGACAAGTGCGCCGCCGGTACGGGGCGCTTTTTGGAGATCATGGCCGATCGCCTGGGCATTTCCCAGCAGCAGATGGCCGACCTGGCGCGTACCGGCGAGCCCACCAAAATCAGCAGCATGTGCACGGTGTTTGCCGAAAGCGAGGTCATCAGCCTGATCGGTCGCGGTGAGCCGTGCGAGAACATCGCCCGCGGTGTGATTGAGAGTGTCGTGTCGCGCGTGGCGACCATGGCCGGGCAGGCCGCGGGCGCCCCGTACTACCTGACCGGCGGCCTGTGCGAGAACGCCTTCGTGGTGGAGCGGTTGGGCGAGCTACTGGGGTCGCCGGTGACCACCTCGCCCCAGGCTCGCTTTGCCGGAGCGATCGGCGCGGCTGTCCGCGCCTCCGCCTTGGCCTAGGGGTGTACCGCGACATGCGCATCCTCAACATCTCGGCCCAAAAACCAGATAGCACCGGCAGCGGCACCTACCTTGCCGCGCTTGTGCGCGAGCAGATCGAGACGGGGCATCGCGCCGCCGTGCTTTGCGGCGCGGCACCGGGTGATACCCAAGGCGAGCTGGACCGGCGTGCTGCCGTGTTTACCGTGCCGTTCGAGTCGCCCGAGCTGCCGTTTCCCATCTGCGGTATGTCCGATGTCATGCCCTATCCCTCCACACGCTATCGTGACCTGACGCCTTCGATGCTCAAGGCATTTGAGCGGGCATTTGCTGCTGCAATCGATCGGGCTGTGGCTGAGTTTCGGCCCGATCTGGTGCTTTGCCATCACCTGTATCTGGTGACCGCATTGGCGCGCGAGTGCGTTCGGGGCGTTCCGGTTGTTGCCGTGTGCCATTCGACCGACCTGCGCCAGCTTCGTTCGCATGCGCTCGAACGCGATCGCATCGTACGTGCGGTTCGTCGGCTCGATGCCGTCTTTGCGCTCCATGCTGAGCAGGCTGAGCAGATTGGCCTGGTGTGCGCCGTCGATGCCGATCGTATCCACGTGATTGGGACGGGCTACGACCATCGCGTCTTCTGCCGCGAGGCAAGCGTGGCGAGGCAGCCGGGATCGCTTGTGTACGTGGGCAAGATTTGCTTTAAAAAGGGCGTCGAGTCGCTGGTTCGAGCCGTGTCATTGCCGATTGACGATGACGTTCGCCCATCTGGCTTGGTACTTGTGGGCGGCCGCGGGGACGATGCCGAGTACGCGCGTATCGAGCGTTTGGGCGCGGCCTCGGATGTGCCGGTGACGCTGGCGGGGCGCCTGGATAGCGATGAACTCGTGCGTGCCTACCGCAGTTCCGACGTCTTTGTGCTGCCTTCGTTTTACGAAGGCCTGCCGCTCGTGACGATCGAGGCCCTCGCGTGCGGCTGCAAAGTTGTGGCGACCGATTTGCCCGGCGTTCGTCCCTGGATGGAGGCGATGCTCCCCGGTGCTCCCGTGACGTGGGTGGCGTCGCCGCGTATGACGGATGTCGACATGCCCGTGGCGGCCGACCTTCCGTTGTTTGAGCGCGCACTGGCAGATGCTATCGCGCAGGCGCTTGCGGCTCCGCCTTCGACGTTCGAGCCGTCGGTGGTCTCTTGGGAAGCGTGCCTGGGGCGTATACTTAAAGTCGTTGATTTGTTGGAAGGGGGTTCGTATGGCTGACGATCAGATTAAGCTCACGTCTATGACTGCCGCGAGCGGTTGAGCCGCTAAGCTGGCTCCCGGAGCCCTCGCCCAGGTCCTGGGCGACTTGCCCAATGTGCATAACGACAACTTGCTCGTAGGGTTCGATACCTCCGATGATGCGAGCGTCTTCCGCGTAGGGGAGAACCTAGGGCTCGTGCAGTCCATCGACTTCTTTCCGCCGATGGTCGACGACCCGTTTCTGTTTGGCCAGATCGCCGCAGCCAACTCGCTGTCGGACATTTACGCCATGGGCGGGCGGCCGAGCCATGCCATGAACTTGCTGTGCATCCCGAGCTGCCTGGGCGTTGAGGTTGCCGGTCAGATTCTGGCGGGCGGCGCCGACAAGTGCGTCGAGGCGGGTTGCTCCATCGCGGGCGGCCACACCATCAACGACGACGAGCCCAAGTACGGTCTGTCTGTGAGCGGCTTTGTCGCACTTGACCGTATGCTCGCCAACAGCGGTGCGTGCGTGGGCGATGTCCTACTGCTGACCAAGGCGATCGGCTCGGGCATCATCACCACGGCCATTAAGGGCGAGCTCATCGAGCAGGACGAGGCCGCAGCCATGTTCGACTCGATGCGCACCCTCAACGAGGCCCCGATCCGTCTGGCCGAGGGACTCGAGCTTCACGGCTGCACCGACATTACGGGCTTTGGCCTGATCGGGCATGCGTGCGAGATGGCCGAGGGCTCGGGCGTGCAGATTGTACTTGCGTCGGGGGCGGTGCCGCTCTTTGACCAGGTGCTCGATATGGCGCGTCTGGGCATTATTCCTGCCGGTGCCTACCGCAACCAGGATTTCTTTGGTGCGCGCGTGACGGCCGACGATGACATGGAACCGGGCATGCTGGATGCGCTGTACGATCCGCAGACTTCGGGTGGTTTGCTTATTGCGGCGCCCGCGAGGGATGTTGATGAGCTTGCGCGCCGTCTACATGCCGAGGGGCGCATCGCCGCCGTTGTCGGGCGCGTGTACGAGGCGGAGCCGGGCGGTCCTGTCGTCCGCGTTGTTCGCTAGCCCGCACGTTTATGCAACTGTTTACCGTTCTCTAGAACGGTTCTTTCGAAAGGAATTTGCTATGTCTACCAAGATTGAAGTCAATGCCATGGGCGATGCCTGCCCGCTGCCCGTCGTCAAGACGCTCAAGGCCCTCAAGCAGCTTAATGGCGAGGGCGCCGTCGTGACCGCGGTCGACAACGAGACCGCCGTCAAGAACATCTCCAAGATGGCGCAGGAGAAGGGCTGCACGGCCTCGGCCGAGAAGGTTTCTGACGCCGAGTGGCACGTGACTGTCGTGACCGCCGGTGCCGTGGCCGTTGCGGACCCCGAGCAGGACGGTGCCGCTTTCTGCGACGTCAGCGCCGGCAAGGGCAAACTCGTCATTTCCGTCTACACCGATTGCATGGGCCGTGGCGACGACGAGCTGGGCCACAAGCTCATGAAGGCGTTTATCTTTGCCGTGACGCAGCAGGAGGAACTGCCCGCGACCATGCTGTTCTACAACGGCGGTGCCAAGCTCACCGTCGAGGGCTCGCCGGTGCTCGATGACCTGAAGGGCCTGGCCGAGCAGGGTGTCGAGATTCTCACCTGCGGTACCTGCCTCGACCACTATGGCATTAAAGACCAGCTTGCGGTGGGCGAGGTCACCAACATGTACGTGATCGTGGAGAAGATGGAGCAGGCCGTGCGCGTCGTGCGCCCGTAGCGTATTGGTTGGAGTTGCCATGAGGGAGAAGCGCCCGGCGCTTGTCATCACGTTTCCCACCACGGCGGCCGCCATGGGTTGCGAGTCCCTGTGCATCGAGCACGGCCTTCCCGGGCGAACGATTCCCGTGCCCGGGGAGGTCGAGGCCGGCTGCGGTCTGGCGTGGAAGGCGTTGCCTGCCGATGAGGAACTGCTGCGCGGCGAACTTGCCGAGGCGGGTGTTCCCACCGAGGGCTATACCGTGATCGATATGTGGGAGGTCGTGCGATGATCTATCTGGATAACGCGGCGACGACCATGCACAAGCCGCAGACGGTCATCGATACCGTGACGCAGGCGATGTGCTCGCTCGGCAATGCCGGGCGCGGCGCCACGTCGGGTGCCCTCGATGCCGCTCGTACGATTCATGGCTGCCGTGCCAAGCTCGCGCGCCTTTTGGGTTGCCCGAGGGCGGACCATGTGTGCTTTACGCCCAACTCCACGGCGGCGCTCAACACCGTCATCAATGGCGTGGTGCGCCCCGGCGATCGCGTGGTCACGACGGTGCTTGAGCACAACTCGGCGCTACGTCCGCTCAACCGCTTGGCGACGGAGCAGGGTGTGACGGTTGAGCATGCGGGTTGCGATGCGAGCGGCGTGCTCGACTACGACGAGCTCGAGCGGCTGGTCACGCCCGGTACGCGTGCCGTGGTGGTGACGCACGCCTCCAATGTGACCGGCAACGCGGTCGACGTTGCACGCGTGGCTGCCATGGCCCATGCGGCCGGCGCGCTGGTGATCATCGATGCCTCGCAGTCTGCCGGCACGGCGCATATCGATATGCAGGCCATGGGGCTCGACGCGGTGTGCTTTACCGGCCACAAGGGGCTGATGGGCCCGCAGGGCACCGGTGGCCTGGCCGTGGCAGAGGGCATTGACGTGGCCCCTTGGGCCATGGGCGGCACGGGCGTGCACAGCTTCGATGCACTGCAGCCGCTTGAGTGGCCCACTCGCCTTGAGGCGGGCACGCTCAACGGTCACGGCATCGCGGGCCTTTCCGCTGGTCTCGACTTTATCGAGGCCCAGGGTGGGGTCGAGGCGATTGCGGCGCATGAGCGCTCACTTGCAGAGCGCTTCCTTGCCGGTGTGCGCGAGATTTCGGGGATTAAGCTCTACGGTGCGTTTGAGCAGCCCGTGCGCTCTGCGATTGTGTCGCTCAACGTGGGCGATATCGACTCTGCTGAGATCTCGGATGCGCTCATGCAAGGGTGGGGGATTGCGACGCGCCCCGGTGCCCATTGCGCTCCGCTCATGCACCGCGCGCTCGGGACCGAGCGCCAGGGTATTGTCCGTTTCTCGTTTGGGTATTTCAACACGACCGAAGAAGTCGACACGGCTATCGATGCTCTGCGCGATTTAGCCTGCTAAAGCTGCTAGAGCGTATATACTTGCGGGACGGGTCTTTTGCCCGTCCCGTTTTTGTTTCGATTCGAAAGGTGCTCTCATGGCTTCATCCGCCCCGCGCGGTCTGCGCTCCGACCATGTCGTCACCGTCGGCATCGCCCTGTTCTCGATGCTCTTTGGCGCCGGCAACCTCATTATTCCGCCGCTGCTGGCGTTGCAGGCAGGTTCTGCCACGCCGGTCGCCATGCTCGGCTTTCTGATTGCCGCCATCGGCCTGCCCGTCATGGGATTTATCGCCGTCGCGCTTGCCGGAACGGCGCGTGAGCTTGCCGGCCGCGTGCACCCCAAGTTTGGTGAGTTCTTTGTCGCGGCGGTGTATCTGGCCATCGGCCCGTGTCTGGCTATTCCGCGCACGAGCTCCACGGCCTTTGAGATGTTGGTGCCGCTGCTGCCCGAGGGCGTCTCGCTCGGCACGGCTCGCCTGGTGTTTGCCGTTGGCTTCTTTGTCGTCGCGTTTGCGCTTACGCTGCGTCCGGGCGTCATTACGCGCGTACTCGGTCGCATTACGGGCCCCGCGCTCATTGCGCTCATCGTGCTAGTCGTGGGTGCCGCCGTGATCTCGCCGCTGGGTCCCGCTGCCGCGCCGCAGGCTCCCTACAATGCCGGTGCTGCTGTGCAGGGCTTTCTGACCGGCTACCAGACCATGGACCTGCTCGCGTCGCTCGCCTTTGGCATTATCATCGCCGAGACCATCCACGAGCTGGGTGTGACCGACGACAAGCGCGTGGCCTTCGAGATCTCGCGTTCGGGTGTGATCGCCGGCGCGCTCATGGCCATCATCTACTGCGGCCTGGCGCTTGCCGGCACGCAGCTCAGCACCGTGATGCCCGATGCCACCAACGGCGCCGCCATCCTTGCCCGCTCTGCCTCCATGCACTTTGGCCTTGTCGGCACGGTTGTCGTCTTTGCGATTTTCTTCTTAGCCTGTATGAACGTGTGCATCGGCCTCATCAGCTGCTGCTCGCGTTACTTCTGCGAGACGTATGTGGTCGAAGGGGGAGCGGAGGCCTCCGAGGAGGCCATGCGCCGTCCCTTTGCGATTCTCGCCTTTGTGTTCGCGGCGTTTTCGTGCGTGCTCTCCAACGTGGGCCTCGACGTGATCCTTATGTTCTCGGTGCCCATGCTCAACGCCTTGTATCCCGTCGCCATCGTGCTGGTGCTGATGGGTTTGGTACACGGTTTTTGCGACGCGCATCCGCAGGTGTGGGTGTGGGTCGGCGGCGTGGTCGCCGTGCAGAGTGTGATCACCTCGGTCCGCGATGCGTTCTTTGCGGGCGCGTGGCTGCCGTTTGATGTGCTGCCGCTGGCGGATATCGGTGCCGCGTGGGCGCCGGTTGCCGTGGTTGCCTTTGTGATCGGCCTGCTCCATAGTCGTTTTGTTGCACATTCGAGGAGCTAAGGCATCAATGCTTGCACAGGTGGGGAGTCTCCCCTATAATTTCCTTCGCTTTGGGACACGCAAGGTTTAGACCTTAGCTGCTCAACACCTTCGGGACGTGGCGCAGTTTGGTAGCGCGCCTGCTTTGGGAGCAGGATGTCGCAGGTTCAAATCCTGTCGTCCCGACCATATCTTGCGGGCGTAGTTCAATGGTAGAACCCCAGCCTTCCAAGCTGATGACGCGGGTTCGATTCCCGTCGCCCGCTCCATAGGATAGTTTTAACGGCTTTGGCTCCATTTGGTGCCAGAGCCGTTTTCATATAAGCGTGCCGGGGACCCCACATCCCCTCCTAAGTTGCGGTGAAATACGGACTGTTTTTCGGCTTTTATGGCCCATGTAGTCCGTATTTCACCGCAACTATTTGTAAGGTTGGATTTTGATGCCGTTGGGAGGGTCGTAGCGACCGTCTACCGAGAGTGGAAATATTTTTTGAAGCTCTGACCTGCGGCGTCAAGCTTTTGGTCAGCTTTTGGCAAGGCCTGCGGACGGAAGCATGCGATAGCGTAATGGTATTCTCTCCGCCGTGATGGTTATGGGGTTGGCCATGCTCGATAAAGGCAAACATTTTCCGCAGTCATATGCAAGGATGCTATTCTCGGCCGTTGGAATTCATCAAGATGGACAGCTGCTTATAACAATTGATTCTTGGGATGAACGTCGTGCGCGTGAGCTTATGCAGGAAGAGCTCATGCTTCGTCTTTACAACCACGTGTATGCGGATCCGGTCTATTGGAATAATCTTGGGGTTGAAGATCGCATCTTTCAGCTGGCATCCGCTATTGCGGTCGTTGAACCGGATGCTGTGTTTTGCGGATCGACAGCAGCGCTGCTCTACGGCATCGGCTCGGCGTATACGCTTCTGGATAAAGTGCAAGTACTGCTGCCACGGTCTACAAGGCGTGATACGTATGAGTTCGTTGAATACAAGCGCTGGCGGGCGGGCGAAGTGTGGCGGCTAGGTCTGTTTACACTGACGGATCCGTGTCGAACGGTTGTTGATATCGCTCGAACGAGCGCCTTTCGCTATGCGCTGGGCTATGTCGATGGCTTGGCCCGTGAGTACGATGTCGAACGCGAAGAGCTGCGAGCATATGCGCAGGCAAATTGCCGAGGGTTGCATGGCATCGTGCGTGCTTTTGACGTTTTTGAGTATATGGACGGCAGGTCAGACAATGGCGGCGAGTCTGAGGCGAGAGCAGCGATGATTCTCGCTGGGGTTGCCACGCCCGAGCTTCAAGTTGAGATAACGCGACCGGGAAACGCTGGCTATTATCTAGCAGATTATGGCTGGCAGATGCCAGACGGCTCATGGACGCTGGCAGAGCTGCATGGGCTAGGCAAGTTTGAAGACGAGGCTCAAAATGATCCAGAGCGGGCGGCGGCAAAATCGTATCGAGCGGCCCTCATGCACGACGCGAACCTTCGCGCCATGGGCCACAACGTCATTCATTTCAAACTCTCGGACACCTACGACGTAGAATCGTTCGGTGCCATGATGCGCGGTTACGGCATTCCGACAACAAAACCCTACGCCGAATCCCGATAGCGAAATCGTTCGCGGTCCACCTTCAATAAGTTGCGGTGAAATACGGACTGTCGAGGCCTTTAAAGACATGAAACAGTCCGTATTTCACCGCAACTTAGGAGGGGATGGGGTTAGCTGCGGGGGCGGTGGCGGAGTTTGTCGATGGTGGAGTCGGTGCTTCGGCTGCGGGCTTCGGCGGCGCGGTCGCGGACTTCGGCAGCGGTTTGGCGCTTGCGGCGGTAATCGATCATGCCTTGAATGATGGGCTTGCCAAAGCTCACGACATCATCGTTGTAGATGGCGGTTCGGGCTGCGAGGAGGCAGTCGGTAAAGTCCATATGGGTCTTGCCAAAGAGTTTGACGGCAAGGGCGACAACGGTGGGCTCGTCGACCATGACGTCATCGAGCAGCCTTCTCATGGCCGTAGCAATCTCAGCGCGGGGAACCTTATAGACGTCGCGCAGCGTGACCACGACGCGCGTGATGATCTCGGGGTAGACGCGAGCGGTGCGCGTGGCGATGACCTTGGCGGCGCGCGGTGACAGAACTTCGTCGTCGTCAAGCAGGTAGCGCAGGATGACGGTCTCGTCGATGATGGTGCTACTCATGGATATCTACTTCCTCGGGACCCAAAATCGAATCGTCGCTTTCCATGGCAAGGTATTCAACCCAGGCATTGCGCTCCTCGGCGCGGCGATTGGGGTCACCATATGCTTTGAGCGATCCATAGGCGGCGGTGCCGTCCTTTGAGCGCACGGCGACCGGCTGAAAGGGAAGCTTGCGCATCAAAATGCTTTGCGCGACAAATAAACGGACAGCCTCGGCGAGCGATGTGCCCATGGCGTCGTAGAGATGCTCGGCATGCTGCTTGTCTTCCTCGCGAATGCGCACCTGCAGGATGGCTCGTTTTTGAGTCGATGACATTACTGGCCTCCCTTAATGAGCGTGCAATATGAACAGTCAAATACAGCATCGGCTAATAATAGCCAATCTTATAACCACTACTTTATTGCACTAGAGTAATTGATTGTGAACAATATTACAAACGTACTACATCCTTCAGAAGCGAACGTGAAATCTTTCTTGAGCGTACGCATGTAATACACTCACCTTTATAGCTTCTAGAGAATAATTCCAACCTGCCAAAACCCCTGCAATACACCCGTATTGCAGGGCCTATGCTCAAGTTTGCCCCCTGCAACTGCGTATATTTAGCCTGTATATCGTTGGAGGAACTCTATCGAAGCGCCTGTTTCGCCGCATGCGCTCGATAGCCGATGCCAGGCCACGGGCGGCTTGGGGCAACGTCGACAGGGTCTCTCCGGCATGGGATTCAGGAGGGAGTGAACAACATGGGCAATAAACGAGTCGTGGCTGATTCTTCACGCTGCATTGGGTGCCAAACCTGTATGGCGGCGTGCATCGAGGCGCACGATATTCCCGGCAACATCGCCGCACCTCGCTTGCGCGTAACGCGCACCTACGAGATTTCCGCGCCGGTGGCATGTCACCACTGCGAGGACGCTCCGTGCGCCAAGGCCTGCCCTACGGGCGCCTTGTTCTTTGATCCAAAGAACCATCGCATCGGCGTCAACGAGGACAACTGCATCGGTTGCAAGAGCTGCGTCATGGCATGCCCCTTTGGCGCCGTGAGCGTGGCGACCACGCAGGTCCCCGTCTTGATGGGCGACGTGCGCGTGGGTTCGCAGACTAAGAGCTTCGTGCTCAAGTGCGACCTGTGCGTGGACCGTCCCGGCGGTCCGGCGTGTGCCGAGGCGTGTCCGACCAAGGGCCTCACCCTGGTAGACGAGGAACGTCTGGCAGAACTGACTGCCGAGCGTGCCCGCGCCACCATCGAAAACGAGGCGTAGGCGGGCGGCCATACAAGCCCAACGATTGCCAAATACGTACCGATTAATCGGTAGCAGAGAAAGGAAGGAGGGTGTCATGGAGAAGCATAAAGTGATCTGCCCGTACTGCGGCGCCGGTTGCCAGTTTAACCTCTTGGTCCAAAACGGCCAGGTCGTGGGTACCGAACCGCTCAACGGCATCACCAATCAGGGCGAGCTGTGCCTTAAGGGCATGAGCGGCTACGACTTCATCAACGACACCAAGATCTTGACTCCTCGCGTACTGCACCCGATGATCCGCCGCACCAAGGGCGCGGATCTTGAGCGCGTAAGCTGGGACGAGGCACTGGATTTCACCGCATCTAAGATGCAGGCCATAATTGACGAATATGGTCCTAACGCTGTCATGACCACCGGCTCTTCGCGAGGCGGCGGCAATGAGGCGAACTACGTCATGCAGAAGTTTACGCGTGCGTGCATCGGCACCCACAGCGTGGACAACTGCGCCCGTACTTGACACGGCCCTACTGTCCTCGGTCTGATGGACACGGTTGGTTCAGGTTGCATGTCATGCTCCATCCCCGGTATGGAGGATGCGGGCTGCATTTTCCTCTTCGGCTATAACCCTGCCGATTCGCACCCCATCGTCGCAAGGCGTATCGTGCGAGCCAAAGAAAAGGGTTGCAAGATCATCGTCGCCGACCCGCGCCATATTGAAACCGCGCGTATCGCCGATCTCTACCTTCCGATCAAGAACGGTTGCAACGTTGCGTTCCTCAACGCCTTTGCCAACTGCTTGGTCAACGATGGCCTCTACGACAAGGAATTCGTCGCCGAGCATACGAACGGCTTTGACGAGTGGTGGGAGACCATCAAGAATTACACTCCCGAATCCGTACAGGACATCACGGGTGTCGAGCCCGCGTTGATCCACCAAGCTGCCGAGATGTACGCCACGGCGAAGCCTTCTGCCATCATTGGTTGGGGCATGGGCGTATGTCAGCAGAAGCAGAACCTGAAGACGGTGCACACCATCGCCTCCATCGCCTGCGTTGCCGGCCAGATCGGCAAACCCAATTCCGGCCTCGCGCCCGTGCGTGGCCAGAATAACGTCCAGGGCTCCTGCGATATGGGCATGCTGCCCAACCTGTACCCTGGCTACCAAAAGGTCACTGACCCGGCAGTGCGTGCCAAGTTTGCCAAGGCTTGGGGCGTGCCCGAGGAAAAGCTCCCGCTCGAGGAGGGCTACAAGCTCACCGACCTGGGTCACCTGGTCGACGAGGGCAAGGTGCACTGCTTCTACAACTACGGCGAGGACCCGGTGCAGACCGAGCCCGATTCGGCCGGTATGCGCAAGACGCTCTCCGAGCTGGATCTGTTCATCTGCCAGGACATCTTTATGACGCAGACGACCATGCTCGCCGACGTCATCCTGCCTGCCACCTCTTGGGGCGAGCACGAGGGTGTCTTTACCGCATCCGACCGTAGCTTCCAGCACTTTGACGCGGCCGTTCCGCCCAAGGGCGAGTGCCGTCACGACTGGGAGATCTTCGCGGACCTGTCCACGCGTATGGGCTATCCCATGCACTACGACAACACCGAGCAGATCTGGAACGAGTGCATTAGCCTGTGCCCCAACTTTGTGGGCGCGACCTACGAGAAGATGGCTCCCGAGGGCGGCTACGCCCAGTGGCCCGTCAAGAGCACCGATGTGAACGACCACGGTACGCCCGACATGTTCGCTGGTGGCAAGTTCACCACCAAGGACGGCCGCGCCAACCTGATGGCGCACGACTGGGAGGCGCCCTCCGAGCTTCCCGACGATGAGTACCCGCTCATCCTGTGCACCGTCCGCGAGGTCGGCCACTACAGCTGCCGCTCGATGACCGGCAACTGCAAGACGCTGGCGCTGCTTGCCGACGAGCCCGGCTTTGTCCGCATGAATCCCGCGGACGCCCAGGCGCGCGGCATCAAGAATGGCGACATCGTCTCGATTCACAGCCGCCGCGGCCAGGTATACAGCCGTGCCGACGTGAGCGATCGCATCAACAAGGGCACGGTCTACATGACCTACCAGTGGTGGATCGGCAAGTGCAACGAGCTGACCATTCACAAGGTCGACCCGGTCTCGCATACGCCCGAGGACAAGTTCTCCGCCTGCCAGGTCGACGCCATTGCCGACCAGGTTTGGGCAGAGGGCGAAGTCGAGCGTCAGTACACCGAGCTCAAGCAGGCTCTGGTGGACGCCGCCGCTCCCCAAGACGTTGAGCCCGGCGCCGCCAAGTTCGACGACGAGACGCACGTGAACCAAATCGTGTAGTCCCGTTCTCGTTGGCTATTTGGGCCGGGCGTCCCGTACGTTCGGGAGCCCGGCCCGTTATTTTGAAAGGAAGTGGGGATGAACCGCTTCATCGACATCAACCCGGAGAGGTGCATCGGCTGCGGAACATGCCAGTCCGCCTGTGCCGACGCCCACCGGATGCAGGGTCTTCAGGATACGCCGCGCTTGGCGCTCGTGAAGACCGGCGGTATTTCGGCCGCCCTTGCCTGCCACCATTGCGAGGGTGCCCCCTGCGCCGAGGTTTGCCCGGTGAATGCCATCGAGCACGATGGCGATCGCATCCACGTCAAGGAGCAGGAGTGCATCGGGTGCAGGCTGTGCGCCATCGCGTGCCCCTTCGGAGCCATCCATCCCGATGGCACGTCTATCGCCGGTGTCGCAGGCATGTGCGACCCGACGCCTTCGTATCCTAAGTCCCTGAGCAGCCTGCTTACGTGGGCTCCTGGTCAGTACACCTGCGCTGTCAAGTGCGACCTGTGCGCATTCGATCCGGACGGCCCGCATTGTGTGACGGCGTGCCCTACCAAGGCGCTGACCGTCATGGGTGGCGCGGCCGATCGCGAGCTCGACGAGGCCAAGCGCCTGCGCTCGATCGAAAACGGTCCGGTCGTCGACGTTACCGCTGTGGCCCAGGGCCTGTCCGAGAAAGCAGAAGGGAGCGTAAACAATGGATAGCATGACGCTGTTTATCGCATCGCTTGCCGTCTCGTGCATCGGTGCGCTCGCCTCGGTTCTGCTGATCAAGGCCGATAACGCCGCCAAGACCGCCGGCTGCCTAATCGGCGCCGTCGCCGCGGTGCTTTCGTTTGTGGCCGGTATCCAGGCCGTGCTGGGCGATGTCACGTCGGTCGACACCATCGTGTTCTTCCCGTTTGCCCATTTCCAGCTGCTGCTCAACCAGCTGTCCGGCCTGTTCGTGGCGCTCATCTCGGTGCTCGCGTTTGCCGGCTCGATCTACGGTCTCAACTACTTTGATGAGTACCCGGGCAAAAAGGGCCGCGCCGGCTTCTTCTTTAACACCTTTGTGGCGTCCATGATGCTCGTCATCACCGCCGACAACGTGTTTTGGTTCCTGGTCGCCTTTGAGCTCATGTCGCTGACCTCGTACTTCCTGGTCGTGATCGAGGAGAACGAGAACTCCATCCATGGCGGTTGGCTCTACTTTGTGATCGCGCACGTGGGCTTTGTGCTCATCATGGCGAGCTTCCTCACCATGACCAACTTCGCCGGTGGCTCGTTTGCCTTTGCGGATTTCCGCGCTACGCAGTTTAGCCCCGCGGTCGCATCCGTGTGCTTTGTGCTCGCCTTCTTTGGCTTTGGCGCCAAGGCCGGTATCATCCCGCTGCACGGCTGGCTGCCCAAGGCGCATCCCGAGGCGCCGTCCAACGTGTCGGCCCTCATGTCCGGCGGCATGATCAAGATCGGTATCTTCGGCATCCTCAAGGTGGGCCTCGACCTGCTCTCCGCCTCGGGCGTTCAGGTCTGGTGGGGCCTTATGGTCATGGTCTTCGGTGCGATCTCGTCGGTCCTCGGCGTGGCCTTCGCCCTGCAGGAGCATGACATCAAGCGCCTGCTGGCCTATCACTCCGTCGAGAACATCGGCATCATTCTGCTCGGCGTCGGCGCCTCCATGGCCGCTATGGCGCTCAACTCGGTCGGCATCGCCGTCCTGGCTCTGATGGCCGCCCTCTACCACACGTTTAACCACGCGATGTTTAAGGGCGAGCTGTTCTTGGGCGCCGGTGCGCTGCTGTACTCCACGGGTACGCGCAATATGGAGAAGATGGGCGGCCTGTTCCGTCGTATGCCGGCTACGGCCATCTGCTTCCTTATTGGCGCGCTTGCCATCTCGGCCATCCCGCCCTTCAACGGCTTTGTGTCCGAGTGGTTTACCTACCAGTCGCTCTTTAACGCTGCCATGCAGGGCGACAAGGCCGTCATGATCGTGGCCGTGTTCGCTGCCGTCGCGCTTGCCATTACCGGCGCGCTGGCTGTCACATGCTTCGTCAAGGCCTATGGCGTCTCCTTTGCCTCCGCGCCCCGCTCCGAGGCCGCGGCCAATGCCAAGGAGGTTCCCGCCCCCATGGTGTTTGCGCAGGGCCTGCTCGCGGCCATCTGCGTCGTGCTGGGCATTGGCGCTCCCGTGATCGCGCCCGTGCTGGTCGATGTCGCTGCGTCCGTGCTGCATCCGTACGGTGGCGTGTTTGCCGCCGAGGGCATGGAGCTCATGAACCAGTACTCCGGCGCTGCCACCTCCACGCCCGCGATCGCTATTGCGCTCGTGGTGCTCGTCGGCCTTGCCTGCGGTTATCGCAAGCTCAAGACCGTCGGCAAGGTGCAGAAGTCCCAGCCGTGGGCATGCGGCTATGCTCCCAACGAGCATATGCCCGTCGTGGCCACGACCTTTGCCTCCGAGGTGTCCTGGTTTATGCAGCCGCTCTACACGCTGCGCGACCGCTGCACGGCCGTCTGCTGGTCCATCGCGCACTTCTTCCAGAAGCTCACCGGTGTGGCCGAGGCTGTGGAGCCCGTACCCGACAAGGTTCTCGTCGATGCCCCGCATAAGGGTGTCGAGAAGCTCGCCGACCTCGCGACTAAGCTCGAGGGCGGCAACTACAGCATCTATATCTGCTACATCGTCGCGGCACTCGTGGTGTTCCTCGTGCTCGCCGTGCAAATGGGTTAAGGAGGGGAGAGCATGAACAACATCGTACTTGCCGTTCTGCAGGGCGTGGTCGTTATGGCCGTCGCGCCGTTCTTCTCCGGTCTCGGCCGCGTGATCCGCGCCAAGATGCACAACCGTCGTGGCCCCAGCATCATGCAGGACTACCGCGACCTGGCCAAGCTCTTTGCGCGCCCCGAGTCCCAGAGCGAGGATGCGAGCTTTGCGCTGCGCATCATGCCGCCGCTGTTCTTCGCCGTCGCCTTTATGCTCGCGATGGGTCTGCCGCTCTTTACGGCACAAAGCCCCATCCCGGTCTTTGGTGACGCCATCACCATCATGTACAGCCTGGCGCTCGCCCGCTTCTTCTTCGCCCTCTGCGGTGTGGATTCGTCCAACGCCTACGCCGGTATCGGCGGCGTCCGCGAGCTGCTCATGAGCGTGCTCATCGAGCCGTCCATGCTGCTGGCGCTGTTTGCCGCCGCCCTGGTGTGCGGTTCCACCGACATCGCCACCATGGGTCAGCACATCATGACGGGCGCCATCGACGCGCCGGTCGCCGTGATCCTCGCCGGCATCGCCTTTGCGATCGCCTGCTACATGGAACTCGGCAAGCTGCCGTTTGATCAGGCCGAGGCCGAGCAGGAGCTTCAGGAAGGCCCGCTTGCCGAGCTTTCCGGCCCGTCGCTCGCCATGGCCAAGCTTGCCATGTCCATGAAGCAGGTCCTGGTCGTCGCTTGGTTCTGCGCGATTTTCGTCCCCTGGGGCGAGCCCGTGACCGTGGGCACCGCCGCCGTTCTGGGTGCAGTCATCTTCCTGGTGAAGTGCCTGATCGATTTTGTCGTATGCGGCGTGATCGAGAACTCCTGCTCGCGTTCGCGCTTTAAGGTGCTTGGCAATCAGACCTGGGCTGTCGTTGGCATCGCCGTTCTGGCGTTTGTCTTCGTGGTCGTCGGCGTGTAGGAGAAGGGAGAAACAATGTCATTTGCAGTCAGTCTGTCCCTTCTCGGCTTGGTCGCTATCGCGGCCCCGATGGTGGCCTCGGTGCTCGTCGCCCTGTTCCCCCGTCCGTACGCCAAGTGGTTCAGCGTTTTGGGTGCCGCCGTCTCGACGGTCTGCACCA
This sequence comes from uncultured Collinsella sp., assembly GCA_902495645.1. GTDB lineage: Bacteria > Actinomycetota > Coriobacteriia > Coriobacteriales > Coriobacteriaceae > Collinsella. Next base: position 91,971 of record CABUXY010000001.1, read on the forward strand.
TCGCCCTCGCCGCGAATTTCGCTGGCGCCGGCATGCCCGACACGCAGGTCCCCCTGATCTCGTTTGGGCAGACCCTCGTCATGGGATTCACCTTCGATCGCATGAGCACGTTGCTCGCGCCCGCCTTTGTGGGTATCGGCCTGCTTGTCGTGATCTATTCGATTCCCTATATGAGCGAGAATAACCGTGAGCATCCCGACGCGCCTCGTCGTCGCTTCTATGCGTACCTCGCGACCTTCATCGGCGCCATGGCCGGCCTCGTGTACAGCTCGACCCTTTTGGGCCAGCTCGTGTTCTTTGAGATCACGGGTGCGTGCTCTTGGGGCCTCATTAGCTACTACATGACGCCTACGGCCAAGAAGGCCGGCATGAAGGCCCTGATCATTACGCATATCGGTGCGCTCGGCCTGTATCTGGGCGCCGCCATCGTGTTTGCCCACACCGGCACCTTCGCCATTACCGCGATTGCCGGCCTCGACGCCAAGCTCAAGGCTATCGTCCTTTTGCTTGTGCTGTTTGCGGCCTGGGCCAAGTCCGCACAGGTTCCCATGTACATGTGGCTGCCTTCGGCCATGGAGGCGCCGACGCCTGTTTCGGCCTACCTGCATGGCGCCTCGATGGTCAAGGTCGGCGTGTGCGTGTTCGCGCGTGCACTCGTCTCTGCCGGCGAGATTCCCGAGATCGTGGGCTGGGTTGCCATTATCGACGCCATGGTCACCATGCTCTTTGGTTTCCTTATGTACCTGCCGCAAAAGGACATGAAGCGTCTGCTGGCCTTCTCCACGATCGCCCAGCTCTCCTACGTGTTCTTTGGTCTGGGCCTTTCGGTCTTTGGCAGCCAGCTGGCCTTTGACGGTGCCGTGTGCCACATCTTTAACCACGCTTTCGCCAAGACGCTGTTCTTCCTAATCGCCGGTTCGTTCTCCTTTACGCTCGGCACGCGTATGCTGCCCAAGCTTCGCGGCATCGTAAAGAAGTACCCGATCTCGGGCGTGGGCTTTGGTGTCGCCGCGCTCGCCATTGCCGGCGTGCCGCCCATGAACACGTTCTTCTCGAAGTTCCAGATCATTGCCGGCGGTTTTTCCGTGGGTGCCGGCAACGTCGCGATCCTGGTGCTCGTGTGCATCATGGTCGCCGAGACCGTCGCCACCTTCGCCTGGTTCCTCAAGTGGATGGGCTATTGCCTGCCCGGCGAGCCGAGCGACGAGGTCGCTGCGGGAGCCCCGCTTCCCCGCGCGATGGCGTTCGTGTTCATCGTGCTCATCATCATGGTTATCGTCAGCGGCCCGCTTTCGGCCAGCTGGATCGGTTAGGAGGTAGAACGACATGGGTTATTCGATCGTCAACATCCTTGGCGGCCTTCTGATCGTCACGTCCACCATGGTGGTCGTCTCAAAGAACATCAAGCACGCCATCAGCTGGTATGCGGTGCAGTCGCTGGTGCTCGTGGGTCTGCTCGCCACGCTCGGTGTCACCACCGGTGCGCAGGAGCTGCTCATGTGGGCTGGATCTGCCTTTATCACCAAGGTCGTCCTGGTCCCTTATATCCTCAACCGCGCATACAAGAAGATGGGCGAGCCGAGCGACGCATCGCTCAAGGCCGGCCTTAAGCCCGCGTGGGCCATTTGCATCATCGCCGTGGAGGTCGCGATCTGCTTTGCCGTCGTGACGCAGATCAGCCTGCCCACGGCCGAGGTCGCAACGCCTGCGCTCGCCATTAGCTTCGCTCACTTCTTTGTGGGCCTCACCTGCATCATCTCGCAGCGCAACATCATGAAGCAGATCTTTGGATACTGCCTTATGGAAAACGGCAGCCATGTGACGCTCGCGCTTTTGGCCCCCACCGCTCCCGAGATCATCGAGATCGGTATCGCCACCGACGCCATCTTTGCCGTCATCATCATGTCCATCGTCGTGCGTCGCATTTGGGACGACTCCCACTCGCTCGATGCGCGCGACCTGTCCGAGCTGAGGGGGTAGTCCATGGAAACGTTGATTCTCGCCCTGCTCGCGACTCCTTTGGTGTTCTCGCTGGTTATGGCGTTTTTGCCCAAGAACACGTCCTATAACGTGTTTGCCGGTCTCAACCTGGTCTCCGTCGCAGCCGTCCTGGTGCTGTCGATTATGTCGGCCGGTGACGTCCTTATGAGCGGCGAAACCGCGAGCGCTCTTGGCCTGTGGTTCCACCTCGATTCGCTGGGCGCCATCTTTGTGCTGCTCATCGGCTTTATCGGTTTTCTTACGGGGCTGTTCTCGCTGCCCTATGTAAAGGCCGATATCGAGGAGGGCTCCATGCCCGCCGAGCGCGCCAAGCAGTATTTTGCACTGTTTAGTCTGTTCGTGTTTACCATGCTGCTCGCGTGCCTGTCCAACAACATGATCCTCACGTGGGCCGCAGTGGAGGCAACCACGCTTTCCACCGTGTTCCTGGTGGGTATCTACAAGAACAAGACGGCACTCGAGGCTTCTTGGAAGTATGCGATGGTCTGCACCGCCGGCGTGGCCTTCGGCCTGTTCGGTACGCTGCTGATCTACGCCAACGCCGCTGACGTGATTCCCAACGCCCACGAGGCCGCATTCCTGTCGTGCGTGCTGCCGTATGCCGACCAGTTCGACCCGACGCTCATGCGCCTCGCCTTTGCGTTTATCGTGATCGGCTTTGGCACCAAGGCCGGCCTGTTCCCCATGCACACTTGGCTGCCCGATGCCCACTCCCAGGCCCCGAGCCCTGTCTCGGCCCTGCTCTCGGGCGTGCTGCTTAAGTGCGCCATGCTTGTGATCATGCGCTTCTACGGCTTTACTATCCAGGCCGTGGGCGCCGAGTATCCGCAGCTTTTGCTGTTGATCGTCGGCACGCTGTCCATTTTGGTGGCGGCACTTTCGATGTTTCGCCAGGACGACCTCAAGCGCCGCTTTGCGTATTCGTCTGTGGAGAACGTGGGCGTTATCGCCCTGTGCCTGGGTATCGGCGGCCCGCTGGGTATCGCCGCGGCCCTGCTGCACTGCGTGTTCCACGGCTTTACCAAGACGCTTGCCTTCTGCGTGTCCGGCAACATCCAGCACGCCTTTGGCACGCGTAGCCTGGCCAAGATCCAGGGCGTCGTCGAGGTTGCCCCCGCAACCGCCGCGCTCGCCATCCTGGCGCTGCTCGGTCTTGCCGCCTTCCCGCCCTTTGGCATGTTCATCTCTGAGTTCCTGACTTTTGTCGCCGGCGTTACCGCCGGTCCCATGTGGCTGGTCGTCGTGGTCGCCCTCGGTCTTACCGTGGCCATCTCCGCGCTCACCCGCATCGCACTCAAGTCGGTATTCGGCCATGCGCCCCAGGGCATGGGCAAGCATGAGGCCCCGGCGCTCATGCTTATCCCCGAAATCATCCTGGCTGTCATGATCTTGTGGTTTGGCATCGCCACCCCGCTGCCTCTCGTGCACGGTGTGGAGACCGCGACTGGCATCGTGCTCGAGCAGAGCACCGAGGAACTTCACGCGACGCCGATGTACCGCGCTGTGTTCGGTACCGAGACCGCTCAGAGCGAGGTGGAGTAACGAATGATTGAAACTGAGAACAAGGTGTATGCCCGTCGCTGCGAGAGCCATGTCGAGGCCCTGCGCCGCGCCGTTCCGGGCTGCATCGAGAAGGTCGAGTGGCAGTGCGAGGACCAGCTGACGATTACCGTCAAGCAGGACAAGCTGCCCGAGGCCGTTCACTATCTGTATTACGAGCGCTACGGCTGGATCCCCGTGATCATCGGCAACGACGAGCGCAGCCTGTGCGGCCGTTACGCCGTGTACTACGTCATCTCCATGGAGGGGGAGGATCCCGGCTGGGTGACCGTGCGCACCGAGGTCGATTCCGCCAAGATGACGTTCCCGTCCGTGACGCCGTTCGTCCCCGCCTGCGTGTGGGGCGAGCGCGAGCTGCGCGATATGTTCGGCCTGATCCCCGAGGGTCTGCCCGATCGTCGTCGCCTGGTGCTGCCCGACGATTGGCCCAGCGGCCTGTACCCGCTGCGCAAGGACTCCATGGACTACCGCTTCCGTCCCGCTCCCGCGAGCGACATGGAAAACTACGAGTTCTTGGCCGACACCAAGGGCAAGGAGACCACGCTCGTCCCCATGGGACCGTTGCACATCACCTCCGACGAGCCCGGCCACTTCCGCCTGTTCGTTGAGGGCGAGACGATCGTCGATGCCGACTACCGTCTGTTCTACGTGCACCGCGGCATGGAGAAGGTCGCCGAGACGCGCCTGAACTATGACGCCGTGACGTTCCTCGCCGACCGCATCTGCGGCATCTGCGGCTGCGCCCACTCGGTGGCCTATGCCGAGGCCGTCGAGCGCGCCCAGGGCATTCATGTCCCGCCGCGCGCCCAGTACATCCGCGCCATCATGCTCGAGGTCGAGCGTCTGCACTCACACCTGCTCAATATTGGCCTCGCATCGCACTACACCGGCTTCGACTCCGGCTTCCAGCAGTTCTTCCGCGTCCGCGAGAAGTCCATGGACCTGGCCGAGAAGCTCTCCGGTCACCGCAAGACCTACGGCCTCAACGTGATCGGCGGCGTGCGTCGCGACATTTTGGCCGAGCAGAAGCTCTCCACGCTCACGACCATCCACCAGCTGCGCTCCGAGGTTCAGGAGCTCGTCGACGTCTTGCTCTCCACGCCCAACTTTATTGAGCGTGCGAGTGGCATCGGCATCTTGGACCGCAAGATCGCACGCGACTTCTCGCCGGTCGGCCCGCTCATGCGTGGCTCGGGCTATGCCCGCGACGTGCGCTTCGACCATCCCTTCGACGGCTACGCCGATCCGGACGTTCAAAAGATGCACGCCGCCACGGCTGACACCTGCGATGCCTTCGGCCGTACCGCCGTTCGCATCCAGGAGGTCTACGATTCGATCGATATGATCGAGACCATGCTCGAGAACTGCCCGTCGGGCCCCATCCTCACCACGGATTGGGAGTACACCCCGCACAAGTACGCCATCGGTGCCACCGAGGCGCCGCGCGGCGAGGACGTGCACTGGGCCATGCTCGGCAATAACCAGAAGTGCTACCGCTGGCGCGCCAAGGCCGCCACGTACAGTAACTGGCCGGTCCTGCGCTACATGTTCCGCGGCAACACCGTGGGCGATGCGGCGCTGATCGTTGGCTCGCTCGACCCGTGCTATTCCTGCACCGACCGCGTGACGGTGACCGATGTCGCCGCCAAGCGCGACCACGTGCTCGACAAGGAGCAGTTCGAGAACGTCTGGCGCGACAAGTCGCCGCTCGCGGGCGAGGGCACCATGGCCGCTCCGCTCGATGAGGAGGCGCTCTAATATGCTAAAGCTTTGGAAGGTTAACGCCAAGGCCGGCGACGCGACGGTCAAGTACCCGTTTGCGCCGTTCCCCACCAACAAGGACATGCGCGGCAAGCCCGAGCACAATGCCGAGCTCTGCATCGCCTGCGGTGCCTGCGGCGTGGCGTGCCCGGCCGATGCCATTCGCATGGACACCGACCTTGCGGCCGATACCATTACCTGGTCAATCGACTACGGCCGCTGCATCTTTTGCGGCCGCTGCGAGGAAGCCTGCCCCATGGAGGCCATCAAGCTCACCGAGGAGTTTGAGCTGGCCGTCATGAGCAAGGACGACCTCACCAGCAAGAGCGTCTATGCGCTCGAGCACTGCTCGCGTTGCGGCAAGCCGTTTGCCCCGCACAAGGAGATCGACTATGCCAAGCGCCTGCTGCAAAAGGCCGGCGGCATGGAGGCCGAGCAGGCCGCCCGCACCGTCGGTATGTGCCAGGAGTGCAAGCGCGAGCTCGACGCCCTGCGCGCCGCATCGGCCGTAAAGACCGGCAACGCACACGGCATGGCTGCCAACGAGACGCTTGCGTCCGGCGAGCCCCAGGGCCCCGGCATGGAGTATCTGGGCGGCCACGGCGTGAACCCGGAGTATATCGACCGCGAGCTTAACCCCGATGCGCCCGAGATTCCCGCCGGTCCGGCGCCGGTCGAGGGCATCATCATGGATTTTGAAACGAAGGAGGAGTAACCATGGCCGAACCCACGCTTTTGCCCGAGCGGCTTCAGTACCGCCCGACCAAGATCGAGCTCGACGAGAGCATCGAGAAGGCCAAGGCGACCCTTCTTAAGAAGATCAAGCGCTCGGTGTACGTCTACCGCGTTGACTGCGGCGGCTGCAACGGCTGCGAGATCGAGATCTTCGGTTCCATCACGCCCGTCTTCGACGTCGAGCGCTTTGGCATCAAGGTCGTGCCTTCGCCCCGTCACGCCGATGTGCTGCTGTACACCGGCGCCGTGACGCGTGCCATGCGCATGCCGGCCCTGCGCGCCTTTGAGGCCGCACCCGATCCCAAGATTGTGGTGTCCTACGGCGCGTGCGGCTGCACCGGCGGCATCTTCTACGACAACTACTGCGTCTGGGGTGGCACGGATAAGATTCTGCCGGTCGATGTCTATATCCCCGGCTGCCCGCCCAGTCCCGCGCAGACCGTCTACGGCTTTGCCATGGCGCTCGGTCTGCTGGACCAAAAGCTCCATGCCGAGACCACGGTGGAGGCCGCCGGCGAGCAGGCCGATATCCTGCACCCCGGCGTGCCGTACAAGCTGCGCGTTGCCATCGAGCGCGAGGCTCGCGCCATGAGCGGCTACCGTTACGGCCGCGACCTGGCAAACGAGTTTATGGACACGCTCGAGGGCGCGCCCAAGGGCGATATCCGCGGTGCCATGGCGCTGCTCATCGACAAGCAGGACGATCCGCGCCGCGTCGAGGTCTACTCGGCGCTGCAGGATCTGGTGCTGGCCGGAGGTCGCTAGATGGAGCTCACGGACCGCTCTGGTTATTTTGCGGGCCCCGGCATGCTCGGCGGCTCTTTTGGCGATGCCTCGCGCGCAAGCGACGAGGCCGCCGAGGGCGTCGCCGACCCCTGCCTGGGCCATGCGCCCGACCAGGTGGTCTTCTATGAGCTCACGCGTAAGTTTGTGGAGACCGAGGAAGACGTTCCCCAGGAGGCCTGCGACGTGCTGTACTACACGCTCGCCGTGGGCCACCACACCGGCGTGCTCGACTGCTTTGAGCCGCGCCTGTCGGTGCCGGTGAACGTCTTCTATTCGCTCGTCGACGTGCTGCCGGAGGGGGAGGCCAAGACCAAGTTCGAGGCCATCCGCTCCTTTGGCGAGTGCCAGCTCGACAAGGCGGCGGTGCCGTCGCTGCTCGAGGCCTGCGATGCGCTGCTCGACGAGCGCGGTTTTCGCGGCTCGGCCAAGGCCGGCATCTCGGTGTTCGATGACGACTTTGGCCTGCATGCCCAGCAGGTCGCGTTCTTAATGAAGTTTCGCGATCTGGTTGAGCGCGTGCGCGATGTTTCGGGTGTGTATCTGACGGGAAGGTTGCAGTAATGGGTCGCGTTGTGGATGGTCGTGTGAACGGAGCCCCGTTTGCGGGTATCGTGCTCACGGCGGGAAGCGTGCTGCGTGCCGACGATGCCGCCGGCCCCGTGCTCTCCAAAAAGATGGAGGACGCGCCTCTTGCCGGCTGGTACACCATCGATGGCGGTCAGACGCCCGAGGATGACATCATCGAGGTCAAGCGCGAGCGTCCGCCTCGCCTGGTCTTGGTCGATGCCGCTGACATGGCGCTGCCCGTCGGGTCCATCCGCTTGCTCGACAAGCGCGATGTGGCCCGCAAGTCGATGTTCACCACGCATTCGCTTCCTTTGTCGATTCTGATCGAGGAAATCGAACAATCGTGTGATGATATCGTCTTCGTTGGGATTCAGCCGGGCGATACGGAGTTCTATAACCCCATGTCCCCGGAGGTCTTTGAGGCCGTCGACGCCGTGTACGACGCCGTGGCCGCCAACGACTTTTCCCACTTTGTCCGCTTGGGGCAGGAGCTATAGCAGCGCTTGCCCCTGCTGAATAGGAAAGAAGTGATTGACATGGCAGATTCCAAGGTGGAGTACCCCGCTCCCGATTGCCTGGCGCCCGCCGCGATCGAGGCCAAGACCGAGGCCGCCGGCGTGACCAAGGCTAACCTGCCGGTCGCTAAGGCCTTTCTGTTGGCAATGTTCGCCGGCGCGTTTATCGCCTTCGGCGGCCTGTTCTTTACCGTGTTTTTGAGCGACAGTACGCTGGGCTGGGGTGCCCAGCGCGTCGTGGGCGGCCTGTGCTTTTGCCTGGGCCTGGTGCTGGTGCTGGTGTGCGGCGCCGAGCTGTTTACCGGCAATTCGCTTATGGTCTGCGCGCTCAAGAGCAAAAAGATCACGCTGGTCCAGATGCTTAAGGCCTGGGTCGTCGTGTGGGTCGGCAATTTTGTCGGTGCTCTGTTCATCGTCTTTTTGGTGTACATGGCCGGCATCTATAAGCTCAACGGCGAGGCGGTCGCCAACTCCATGGTGAGCGTCGCCGCCGGCAAGGTGACGGTCGACTGGGTGACGATCTTCTTCCGCGGCATCCTGTGCAACATCTTTGTGTGCCTGGCCGTGTGGATTGGCACTGCGGGTAAGACCGTAGTCGATAAGGTTGTGGGCATTTTGCTGCCCATCGCCGCCTTTGTGGCCTGCGGTTTTGAGCACTGCGTTGCCAACATGTACTTTTTGCCCATGGGTGCCGTGATGCACGCGTGCGGCTATGGTGCCAAGGTTGCCGGGGCCGATGCGCTCAACGTCGCGGGTATTGCGTTTAATCTATCCGCCGCCACGCTGGGCAACATCGTGGGCGGCGCGGTTCTGATCGCGCTCGGCTACTGGTTTGTCTACGCCAAGAAGTCCGAGGCGTAAGGTACCGTCTGTTTGACGTTGGCCTCCCGCGGGGCGTTGCCGTGCGGGAGGCTTTTTGGGTCTGGGGCTCGTTGCCGGGCTGTTGGCCTGTTGTGTTTGGCTGATGAAAGGGGTAATCGAGATGGCATCTGCTGTGGAGCGTGACGGTCGCGCCGTGGTGACCACATGCGGGGGATGCTATGCCGATTGCGCCTTTGCGGCCCATGTTGAGGATGGGCGTGTGGTGGCCGAGTTGCCGGTGCCGGGGCATCCGTGCGCGGCGCGTGCCCTGTGCGCCCGCGGACGGCATCGCCTGGCAATGCCGTTTGACGAGCGCGACCGCATTGTGCACCCCATGCGACGCCGCCGGGATGGCTCGGGGTTTGATGCGATTACCTGGGACGAGGCATTTGCTCAGATTGCCGAGCGCCTTTTGGGGATTGTTGACGAGCGCGGGCCCCGTGCGCTGGGCATGACGCTCGGTGTTCCCTCGTTCGACCGCTACTGGGCGTATCGCTTTATGCATGCGCTGGGCTCGCCCAACGTGTACGGTGCCGACGGCGCCTGCGAGGTAAGCCGACTTACCGGTTGGGAGTACAGCCTGGGCTACAGCCCCGCCTCCGACCTAGCGCATACCGACTGCATCATGTACCTGGGGCGTTCCATTGTCGATTCGTCAACGATGGGGGCCGTTGACGCGCTCAACGATGCACGCCGGCGCGGGGCGAAGATTATCGTGGTTGACCCCCGGCGCAGTGGCTCGGCCGCGCTTGCCGACCGCTGGCTGCGCGTGCGCCCGGGCTGCGACTTGGCGCTGCTGTTGGGTATTGTCCACGTGTTGATTGCCGAGGGCCTGTACGACCACGAGTTCGTGGACCGCTATACCACTGGTTTTGACGAGCTGGCGCAGGCGGCCCATGCTTGGACGCCCGAGTGGGCCGAGTCGATGTGCGACGTGCCGGCCGCGGAGATTGTCGCCACGGCGCGCGATCTCGCTGCCGCCGCGCCTGCCGCTGTGGTGGATGCGGGTTTTCATGGTGGCATCGGTATCGCGTATGCCAATAGCACCCAGACCGCGCGCGCTATCTGCTTGGTCGATGCGCTGCTGGGCTGCTTCGGGCATGCGGGCGGCGCCCTCAATCCGCCCACGCCGCTTGTGTTGGGCGACCTCGATCCCGCACGCTTTGCGACGCCGCCGGTGCCGCGTGGGCCCAAGCTGGGGTCCGAGCGCTATCCGCTGGTTGATCCGGTGCGCGGCCTGTGCACGACCATCGGTCAGTCGATTCTTGCCGGCGATTTGCGTGGGCTCATTGTCTATGCCAGTAACCCCGGTGCGGGCTATGGCAATGCACAGGCTTGGTTGAGTATTTTGCAGCGGCTCGACTTGCTTGTGACGATTGATATTCGTTGGTCCGAGACGGCGCGTGCTTCCGATTTCGTGCTGCCCGACGTAACGTATCTGGAGGCCGACCGTGGCGTGGGCACAGTCGTGGGCGCCAACGATTCGCGCGTGTTCTACCGCAACGCCGTGCTGCCCGTGCTGCATGACGACACACGTCCCGGTCGGGAGATTTTTGCCGGTCTGGCGCGGGCCTGTGGCGTGGGCGAGTACTTCCTGTTTACGTCTGACGATCTTGCGGCTGCCCAGGTGGAGCCGTTTGGAATTAATCTGGACGAGCTCAAGGAGCGCGGCTGGGCCGACACGGGTGTTGCGTTGCCGTCGCGTACGGGCGAGCCGGCGATTCCCCTGGATGGCGGCAAAATTGCGCTGGCAAGCGACGTATGGGAACGAGCCGGCCTGGGTCGTGTACCCAACTGGATCGCTCCCATGGTGGAGCCTGGCCCGGGGATGTTTCGCCTCATTAGCGGCAACCGTCCCTTTGAGTCGCATACCTCGCGAAGGCTTGCGGCCCAAGGTGCCGCCGAGGCTGGATCGGACCTGGATGCCGTGCAGATGAATGCCGATGCTGCTGCGCGCATGGACATCGTCGACGGCGAGATCGTCGAGCTCGTGAGCGATATGGGCCGCGACCGCGTGCGCGTGGAGACGACGCCCTATCTGCATCCGGCGTGCATCTTCACCTCGGCCGCTCCCGGCGGACGCGCATTTGGTGCTGAGAGTGGTGGCCGGCAGGCCCTGGGCGTCGGCCCACTCGACCATACACCGTTGCGTTGGGACCCATTGACGGGCGCCGCGCTCACCCAGGAAAACGCCGTTCGCGTGGAAAAGATCGCGGCACGCGAGGATAATAGCGAGTAATTGACTCAGCTGATGTATTCGACTGATCCACGTTTCATTTGAAAGGCCGCACATGAGCGATAGCCAGAACATGTCCGATGAGGTACGCGCCCGCCTTCGCGCTATTCCTTCCGTCAACGAGCTGCTTGCCGAGTGGCCGGTGGTGAAGGCGGCGGGGGAGACCTGCGACGCGGTGGTCCATGCTGCCGTGACGGCCGAGCTCGACGAGGAGCGCGCTGCGATTCGTGCCGGTGCCGCCCCGCGTTCCAAGCGCGACCTGGCCTCGGCCATCGAGTGGCGTGCGCACCGCTCCGCGTTGCCGAGCCTGCGCCCTGCCGTCAACGCTACGGGCGTGGTCATCCATACCAACTTGGGCCGCGCCCCGCTCGCGGAGTCGGCGGCAAAGGCCGTGGCCGAGGTCGCGCGCGGGTACAGCACGCTCGAGTACAGCGTGGACACCTGCTCGCGTGGGTCGCGCAAGGAGCATGCTGCGCAGCTGATCCGCTCGCTTACTGGTGCCGAGGACGCGCTGGTCGTTAACAACAACGCCGCCGCTGTGCTGCTGGTGCTGGCGACCCATGCCGCAGGTAAGGAGGTCATCGTCAGCCGCGGCGAGCTTGTCGAGATTGGCGGCAGCTTCCGCATCCCCGATGTCATGGCGGCTTCGGGCGCCAAACTCGTCGAGGTCGGCGCCACCAACCGCACGCACCTGGCAGATTATGAGCAAGCCATCACACCCGATACGGCCATGATCCTCAAGGTCCATCCTTCCAACTATCGCATCGAGGGCTTTCACGAGGAGGTAGGCTCTCGGGAGCTTGCTGCTCTGGCCCACAAGCATGGCCTGCTGTTCTACGAGGACCAGGGGTCGGGCGCGCTGTTGCCCGACGACATCTTGGTGCGCGGCGGCGAAGAAACCACGCCGGCTTCGGTTTCGGCAGGGCTCGATCTGGTGTCGTGCTCGGGCGATAAACTGCTCGGTGCAGCACAGGCGGGCATTATCATGGGCCGTCGCAATCTGGTCCAGGACTGTGGGTCGCATCCGCTTATGCGTGCCCTGCGCCCGGGCAAGCTCGCGCTGGCGGCGCTCGAGGCTACACTGCGCATTTATATGGACGGCGCCGATGTGGCCCATCGTGAGGTGCCGGTGCTCAACATGCTCACGCTTCCGCAGACTCATCTGGAGCGTCGTGCCCGCAAGCTCCGCGATCGCATGGCCGCCGGGCTCGATAAGGCTGGCTGCCCGTGCGCCGTTCAGGTGGAGATCGTCGAGGAGTCGTCGACTCCCGGTGGTGGTTCGCTGCCTACCGTCGAGCTGCCCACGATATGCGTGGCCGTCTGCCCGGTCGACGGGCGCCTGTCCGTCGACGCGCTCAAGCGCTCGCTTGTCCAGGACTTCGACACGCCGGTCGTCACGCGAACTTCGCACGATCGCATTTTGTTTGACGTCCGTACGCTTGTGGGCGACCGCGATATCGAGACGGCGGCATCGACGCTCGTCGCGTGCGTTGAGAAGGCGGTTGCACGATGAGTGAGGTTCAAGCGCTGGTGGAGTGTCCCGTTATCGTTGGCACGGCGGGACACGTCGACCACGGCAAGTCGGCACTGATCGAGGCGTTGACCGGCAAGAATCCCGACCGTCTGGAGGTTGAGCGCCGTCGTGGTATGACCGTGGAGCTGGGCTTTGGCGAGCTGGCGCTGCCGAGTGGCAAGATCGTCGGCCTGGTCGACGTGCCGGGCCACGCGCATTACTTGCGCGCCATGGTGCAGGGTGCCACGGGTATCGACGTGGCCGTGCTGGTGGTTTCGGCCGTCGAGGGCGTGATGCCGCAGACCCGCGAGCACGTGCATGCGCTAGAGCTGCTGGGCGTTACGCATATGGTGGTCGCGCTGACGATGTGCGACCTGGCCGATAGCGAGATGGTTGATCTGGCCGAGCTCGATGTCGATGACTTTTTGTCGGGTACTGTGTTTGCGGGCGCGCCAATTGTGCCCGTGTCGTCTAAGACGGGCGAGGGGATCGACGGGCTGCTTGCGGTGCTCGACGAGCAGGTAAGTGCCTGCTGGGATGCCTGCCGCGACCGTGTCGAGCGGAGTGATGCCGCGCCGCGCCTGCCGATTGACCGCTGCTTTACGATCAAGGGCGCCGGTACCGTGGTGACGGGAACGTTGCACGATGCGCCGGTTGCGGTGGGCGACGAGCTGATGGCTTTGCCGTCGCGTACGGTCTGCCGTGTCCGCGGGATTCAGGTGCATGGCGATACGCCGCGCGCGCTGCCTGGGCAACGCGTGGCGCTCAACCTGGTTGGTGACGGTGTCGCGGCGCTTGACCGTGGCGAGATGCTGGGCGTGGCGGACCGCTTTGGCCAGACGTTGCGCTTTATGATGACGTTCACTTACTTGGGTCGCGAGGGAGCCAAGCCGCGTGTGCTCGAGTCGGGTGCGCGCGTGCACGTGATGGCCGGTACGGCCGAAGTCGTCGGCCGCATCATGCTTTTGGAGGGCGAGGCCCCCATGGCGGTGGGCGAGACCCGTACCGTACAGGTGCGCTTGGAGGAGCCACTGCCGGTGCGCGCCGGAGACCATGCCGTGGTGCTGTCGTATTCGCCCGTGATGCTCATTGGCGGCGGGCGTGTTCTGCTTTCGCGCTGCCGTCGCTCGCGCGAGCTTGCCGAAGGGGAGCGTGCGCTGTATGCGGCGCTTGAGGCCGGAGATATTGAGGGCGCTGTGGATGCGTGGCTGGCGCTGCAAGCGCTGCCGGTTGCGGCTGCCGATGTTACCGCGGCGCTCGATCTTGTTGCCGGTGAGGCTGAGGCGGCGTTGCGCGAGTTGGTGGCGAAGGGCGCTGCTCGCGCGCTTGCTGGCTCGGATGGCTCGCTGTATGCAGATGCTTCCGTGCTCGACGCCGCGATGGATGCACTGGCGGCGACCCTGTCAGCCATGCATGCGGCGGCTCCCAAGGAGACGGGCTTTACGCCCGGTGCCGTTGCCCATGCTGCGTGGCCTGCCGCTGATGAAGCCGTTGCCGCGGCTCTGATTGCCGAGGGCTGCTCGCGTGGCGTGTGCGCCGCCGAGGGTGCCGAGGTATTCGATCCGCATTCGGCCGCCGCGGCGGCACGCGTGGTGCGAGAGGCTTGCGAGCGCATCGTCGCGCTGCTTGACGAGGCCGGCTTGGATGCGCCGGCGCTTCCCGAGGTGGGCGAACAGCTGCAGCTCGGCCGCGACACCATGACGCGTGCCCTGCGCGAGCTTTCCCTCAACCGCGCAATCGTTAAGGTCGAGCGCGACGTTGCCCTGTCCGCTGCTGCCGAGGCCCATGCGCGTGAGCTCGTCGCCGCCGCCATTGAGGCGGCCGGCGGCGCTGCCACCACGAGCGTGCTGCGCGAGGCCCTGGGCGTGTCGCGCAAACGCGCCATCAGCATCTTGGAGCACCTGGATGCCGTGCGCTTTACGGTGCTCGACAAGGATGCCGGCGGCCTGCGCTCCCTGCGCTAGGCCTCCCTTATCAGTTGCGGTGAAATAGTTCCTGTTTTTGGGGTCTTGCAGCCTAAACAAGAACTATTCCACCGCAACTTCTTGCTCGTCTTTTTGGAATGGGGCCCGCTCGATTTGGTAAAATACCTCCGCACTTGGGAACGGATGGGCTCCGGTGGGCTCCGCGGTCCTCAAAACCGTTGCGAGGCGTGCAAAACGTCTTGGATGTGTTCGATTCACATACGTTCCCGCCATACGCTACCAGCGCTTTTGTGCTCGCGGTCTTACTGCGTGCCGCAAAGGCGCTGTTTTGTTTTTGCGTGGGTTTGCCGTGCCGCCCGCTTTATCGGCGACGGTATCTGGCTTCGTGTGTCGGGTTTCGAGCATGCCGATGGAGGTGTTTTGCCGTATGACTACCGTAAGACGGGTCGATCTTTCTTGCGTCGTCCAAGCGGGCGGGCTGTCCTCACGCATGGGCCGCGATAAGGCGCGCATGACGTTTTGCGGCGAACCGCTCATCGAGCGCGTGCTGGGTCGGCTGGCGACAGTTGCCGGCGAGTTGGTCGTGACGACTTCGCGCCCCAGCGAGCTTGCCTATCTTGAGGAGCGCACGTTTGGCGGTCTGGTGCCGCGAATAGTGTCGGACCTTGAGGGGCCGGCGGGTGCCATGCGCGGCATCGCGAGCTCGTTGGCCGCGGCGCGATTGCCGTTCGTGGCGATCGTCGCCTGCGATATGCCGTTTGTCTCGCCGGAACTCATCGGCGCGCTCGCCGATCGTGTTGAGGCCGAGGCGCTCGACGTGTGCGTGCCATGCGAGGAGCGGGGGATTGAGCCGCTTTGCGCCGTCTGGCGCCGTGACGCGTGTGCGCCGGCCGCCCATGAGCTGCTCGCCTGCGACCGCCAGCGCATTCGCTGCCTGATCAATCGCGTTCAGGCTGGTTATATGGATGAACCGCAGATCGTTAAGGCCGCGGGCTCGACGCTCTGCTTCGAAAACGTCAATACGCCCGAGGAGTTTGCGGCGGCCGAGTTGCTCGCCTAGACGATTGGAGTTGCCATGTCTCACGATATTTGTCCCGACACGGGAGAGCCTTGCACTTGCGATGGTTCCGAGCCCTGTACCTGCGGCTGCGGTGGCTGTGGACATACTGCGGAAGAGGAAGCGGCCGCCGCGGCGTATCGCGAGGCACATCGCGAAGGCCCGTCCGGTGATGCCCTCGACCACGAGCGCAAGATTATCGTTTCGTTCGACAGCACCTTCGATGTGATGGAGTGCGAGCAGCTTTGCCTGGATGCCGGCGTGCCCGGGCGCATTATGCCTTTGCCCGGCTCCATTACCGCAGGTTGCGGCCTGTGCTGGGCCATGCCGTTCTCCGGCGACGCCCTCGCCTCCTTCCGTGCTGCCACCGAAGGCCGCATAACCCCCGCCGACTACCATCAGCTCGTCCTCTAACCACCAACACCACCACAAAGGTGCCCAATGTGGTGGTTTGGAACATGTGGACGAAACAGCTTCGAAACACGCGATTTGCGCGTTGGGTGCTCAAAAACGCTTCTACCTGCATCGTAATCAAAACGAAACATCTGCTTGTCGGCTTATGCGAAACTTTGCTGCAACAGTGCGATATTATTCATACACGATAAAGCTCGCGGCGCATGGGGCGCCTCGAACGATACTTTTCTTTTCCATCAATTGGAGGAAGCATGAGCTACACGCAGAAAGTTCTCGACGAGCTCAAGGCCCGCTATCCCGAGCAGCCTGAGTTCATCCAGGCCGCGACTGAGATTCTCGGCACCATCCAGCCGGCGCTCGACGCCCATCCCGAGTACGAGGAGGCCGCCCTGCTTGAGCGCCTCGTCGAGCCCGAGCGCATCGTCATGTTCCGTGTTCCCTGGGTCGACGAACAGGGCAAGGTTCAGGTCAACCGCGGTTACCGCGTCGAGTTCAACTCTGCCATTGGACCCTACAAGGGCGGCCTGCGCTTTAACCCGACGGTCACCCTGGGTATGCTCAAATTCCTGGGCCTGGAGCAGATCCTCAAGAACAGCCTGACCACCCTTCCCATGGGCGGCGGCAAGGGCGGTTCCGACTTTGACCCCAAGGGCAAGTCCAACAACGAGATCATGCACTTCTGCCAGTCCTTCATGACCGAGCTCTATCGCCACATTGGCCCCAACACCGACGTTCCCGCCGGCGACCTGGGCGTTGGCGGCCGCGAGGTTGCCTACCTGTTCGGTCAGTACAAGCGCCTGACTAACGAGTGGAGCGGCGTCCTCACCGGCAAGGGCCTCTCCTTTGGTGGTTCGCTCGCCCGTACCGAGGCTACCGGCTACGGCCTGGCCTACTTTGTGGACGAGTACCTCAAGAGCCGCGGCGATTCCTTCGAGGGCAAGAACGTCGTCGTTCACGGCTCCGGCAACGTCGCCATCTACGCCGTCCAGAAGGTCTCCCAGCTCGGCGGCAAGGTGCTGGCCTGCTCCGATACTCACGGCTGGGTCGAGGATCCCGACGGCATCGACTACACCGTGCTCGAGCACGTCTACAACAAGAAGCGCTCCGGCCACGACAAGGGCGTTACGCTCGCTATGTATGTCGACGAGAAGCCCAATGCCACGTGGCACGAGGGCGACGGCCGTGGCGTGTGGCAGCTGCCCTGCGACATCGCGCTGCCCTGCGCACGCGAGAACACGCTGCTGCTCGAGGACGCTCAGGCGCTCGTCGCCAACGGCTGCAAGGTGGTCGGCGAGGGCGCGAACATGCCCACGACCATCGAGGCCACGACCTACTTCCAGGAGAACGGCGTCGCCTTTATGCCCGGTAAGGCTGCCAACGCCGGCGGCGTGCTCGTGTCCGGCCTGGAGATGAGCCAGAACGCTGAGCACCTGTCCTGGAC
This sequence comes from uncultured Collinsella sp., assembly GCA_902495645.1. GTDB lineage: Bacteria > Actinomycetota > Coriobacteriia > Coriobacteriales > Coriobacteriaceae > Collinsella. The sequence continues at coordinate 109,343 of CABUXY010000001.1, forward strand.
CTTCGAGGAGGTCGACGGCAAGCTCGAGCAGCTCATGCGCGGCATGTTCCACAACGTGGACGATACCGCCAAGGAGTACGGCGAGGAGGGCAACTTCGTCATGGGCGCCAACATCGCCGGCTTCCTGAAGGTCGCCGACGCCATGCTCGCTCAGGGCGTCTGCTAAATCTTGCTCGACATAGCATGTGATGAGGCTCCCAGCTATCTGGCTGGGAGCCTTTTCTATCCCGGAGGACTCCTCATAACTTGCGGTGATATACGGACTGTTTAGCGTCCCAGAACGGCTAATCAGTCCGTATATCACCGCAAGTTATGGATGGGTGGGTGGATTTTGTCCTAAAACGGTGTGCGGCCCCTCGTTTGGTACACTTAAAAGTACTGGACAAGTGGAGAGATGGGGGAGAACGTGCTCAAGTTCGGTACCTACGTCCGTGTTGGAAACGCGGCCGAAGCCTATGAGCTCTTGCAGAAGAACCGCAACAACAAGATTGTGGGCGGCGGTATCTGGATGCGTCTGGGTTCGCGTCGTGTGGCGACGGCGATTGACCTTTCGGTCTGCGGACTCGATCAGATCGAGGAGACCGAGACCGAGTTTCGCATCGGTGCCATGTGCACCCTGCGCCAGCTCGAGCGCCATGCCGAGCTCAACGCGCTTGTCAACAATGTCTTTGAGTTCGCCGTCCACGATATCGTGGGCGTGCAGCTGCGCAACACCGCCACGGTGGGCGGCAGCATCTACGGCCGCTTTGGCTTCTCGGACGTGCTCTCGGCCTTTTTGGCGCTCGATTCCTATGTTGAGCTGACGGGCGCCGGTCGCGTGCCGCTTGCCGAGTTCGTGGACATGGGCTACGTGCGCGATGTGATCGAGCACGTGGTGGTCGTTAAGCACGACTACCGCGCAAGCTATGAGGCCGTGCGCAAGGCCGCGACCGACTTCCCCTCGCTTAATGTCACCGCCGCTTGGTGGGACAACTCCTGGCATGTCACCGTGGGCGCCCGCCCGCTGCGCGCGACCCTGCTGCAGGGCGAGGCATCTGGCCTTACCGCCGAGCAACCTTCCGAGGACGAGCTTCGCGCCCTGGCCGCGTCTGTACGCGCCCTGAGCTACGGCACCAACCTGTGGGGTTCGACCGAGTACCGCCGTCGCATCTCGGCGCCGCTTGCCGTGCAGGCCGTGCGCCGCGCCGCCGGCATCGAGCTTTCTGCCGCGCTTGCCCGCGAGCTCGAGACCGTGCAGGTCCCCAAGTTTGCCACGGACGAGTATTCCTGCCGCCGCGTGCCCGGCGTCGATTCTAGCGAGGTGCGCTAATGGCTGCCAAACTCATCGATCTTTCCTTTACGCTCAACGGCCGCAAGGTCAAGGTTCAGATTGCCCCCGATACCATGCTCTTTGCGCTGCTGCGCGAGCAGGGCTGCGCGTCGGTGCGCTGCGCCTGCGAGACCACCAACTGCGGTCTGTGCACGGTGTGGCTCGACGGCGACCCGGTGCTGAGCTGCTCGGTTCCCGCCGCTCGCGTCGAGGGCCACACCATCACCACGCTCGAGGGCCTCAAGGCCGAGTCCGAGGCGCTCGCCCGCGCAATGGCTGCCGAAGGCGCCGAGCAGTGCGGTTTTTGCGCCCCCGGCCTCATCATGAACGTGCTGGCGCTTGCCCGCGCCGCCAAGGAGGACCCGAGCCTCGTCGCCACGCGCGAGGAACTCTCGCGCCAGCTCGCCGGCAACCTCTGCCGCTGCAGCGGCTATGAGAGCCAGCTGCGCGCCATCGTCCGCTTCCTCAACGAGTCTGGCGTGCAGGTGGGCTTTGAGATGCCCGAGCTGCCGGTCAACGACACGAGCTCCGACGGCGTCTCCTACAAGCAGATCACCCACAAGCAGCCCAAGAAGGACTCGAAGGCCCTGCTCGAGGGCCGTCCCGTCTACACGGGCGATATGGTGCCCGCCGGCGCGCTCATCGTCAAACTCAAGCGCAGCCCCTATGCCCGCGCCAAGATTCGCTCAATCGATACGTCGCGCGCTCTGAAGGTTCCCGGCGTGGTGGGCGTCTACACCTACGAGGACGTGCCCAAGCGCCGCTTTACCATCGCTGGCCAGAGCTATCCGCAGCCGAGTCCCTACGACCGCCTAATTCTCGAGAACCTCGTCCGTTACCAAAACGAGGAGGTGGCGATCGTCGCCGCCGAGACCGAGGAGGCCGCCGACAAGGCGCTCAAGCTCATCAAGGTCGACTATGAGGTGCTCGAGCCGCTGCTCGACTTTACCAAGGCGCTCGATAACGACATCGTGGTCCACCCCGAGGGCGACGTGACCTTTATGTTCCCGCAGGGCGGCGATGTCCCGCGCAACCTGGTGTGCAGCGGTACCAGCGATTATGGCGAACTAGACGAGGCCTTCGCCCAGAGCGACATCGTCTTTGAGCGCACTTACACCAGCCAGGCCACGCAGACCGCGCCCATGGAGACCTTCCGCGCCTTCGCGACGACTGACGCGTTCGGGCGCATCTCGGTGACCACCTCTACGCAGGTGCCCTTCCACGTGCGCCGCATGGTCGCGCAGTCGCTCGATATTCCGCAGTCGCAGGTGCAGGTCATCAAGCCGCGCATCGGCGGCGGCTTTGGCTCCAAGCAGACGGGCTGCTGCGAGATCTTCGTGGCGTTCGTCACCCAGCAGACCGGCCGTCCGAGCTATTGCTGCTATACCCGCGAGGAGACCATCACTGCGGGCAACTCGCGTCACCAGATGCAGATGACCGTTAAGCTGGGCGCCATGAACGACGGCACCATCACGGCCATCGACCTGCATACGCTGTCCAACGCCGGCGCGTACGGCGAGCACGCCACCACGACGATCGGCCTTTCGGGCCACAAGAGCCTGCCCATCTACAACCACGTGAAGGCGAGCCGCTTTAGCTGGGACGCCGTCTACACCAACACTAACCGCGGCGGCGCGTATCGCGGCTACGGTGCCACCCAGGGCCAGTTTGCCGTGGAGAGCGCCGTCAACGAGCTCGCCGACATGCTGCACATGGACCCCGCCGACCTGCGCCTTAAGAACATCGTGCGCGAGGGCGAGATCATGCCGCAGTACTACAACGAGAAGCTCAACGCCTGCGCGCTCGATCGCTGCCTGCTGCGCGCGATGGACATGATCGGCTGGCGTGACAAGCCGCTGGCTATGGACCTGGGTGACCGCGTGCGCGCTCTGGGCTGCGCGCTCACCATGCAGGGCTCGGGCATCTCCAACGTGGATATCGCCGGCATCGACATGCGCTTGGAAGAGGACGGCTTCATTACCATCGGCACCGGCGCCACCGATAACGGCATGGGCGTCGATACGATCCTGGCGCAGATTGCCGCCGAGGAGCTGGGCGTGGAGAGCTCACAGATCGTGGTGCGCGGCGTGGACACCGACGTGTCGCCGTTTGACGCCGGCTCGTACGCGAGCTCGGGTACGTACGTGACGGGCCTTGCAGCCAAGAATGCCGCGACCGAGCTGCGCGAGAAGATCTGCGCCAAGGCCGCCCAGATGTGGGACATGGACGCCGCCGACGTGGTCTTCGATGGCCAGTACGTGCGTCTGTCCGACGAGCGCGCCGCGCGCGAGCAGAACCGCTACCTCACGCTGCGCGACTTTGCCAACCTGTGTGTCAAGAACATCGCGGGCGGCGACGCGCTCACCTCGCATGCCTCTGCCTGCCTGCCCGTTTCGCCTCCGCCGTTTATGGCCGGCATTGCGGAGGTCGAGGTCGACAAGGCCACCGGCAAGGTGACCGTGGTGGACTACGCGGCGGCTGTGGACTGCGGCACCGTGATCAACGAGGCACTCGCACGTGTTCAGGCCGAGGGCGGCATTGCCCAGGGTATCGGCCATGCGCTCTACGAGATTGTCGAGCACGATGACCGCGGCCGCCTGCGCACCGGCAACTTTATGAGCTACAAGCTGCCCACGCGCCTGGATATCGGCAGCATTCGCGTGGCCTTTGAGCCGAGCTACGAGCCGACGGGCCCGTTTGGCGCCAAGTCGATCGGCGAGGTCGTCATCAACACGCCGCTCGCCGCAGTAGCCTCGGCCGTGGCACACGCTACCGGACATCAGGTTCGCTCACTGCCGATCACGCCCGAGAAGGCCCTGCTGGGGGAGTAGACGAGGCGACGCATCCGCCGCTCTTTGCCTAGCCCGGGGAAACTGCAGCCCACTTTTCGACCGAATTGTGGGCTGCAGTTTCCGTTTGAGGCCCTCGGCGGAAAGTGCATCCCGGAATAGGGGCTCAAAACGGGTTGCAGTTTCCGGTTGATGGCTATAGCGGAAATCGTGTCCCATTCCGAGGCCCCAAACCGGGACACGCTTTCCGGCACATGGCCAGCACCGCCAGACTGCCGAGTCCCATCGAAGTTGCGGTGGAATAGGGACTGTTTGGGGCTCTAGTCCTCCAAAACAGTCCCTATTCCACCGCAACTTCGATGGGGCGGCGTGGGATCCGATGCGTACTCGTGGTGAGGTCGTGAGCTTGTAAAAGGTGTGCGTGCGCTTGTCGTTCGTATCTGCTATCATTCCTAGTCTGTGCGCTCATGCGGGCGTGGCGGAATTGGTAGACGCGCCAGATTTAGGTTCTGGTGGGATTCCCGTGAAGGTTCGAGTCCTTTCGCCCGCACCAACGCACCAGCGTCGGCCTCGGCCGTCGCGACACTTTGTTGCATAAAGGTACCAGCACCTCAGATAAGCTGGGCAGTATGAGGAGGAACGTGTTGAACATCACCGCTTCTGACGTCAAGGACGCCAAGCTCACCGCTACGGTCACCATCCCGGCCGCCGACGTCGACGCCGCGATTAAGAAGGCCTACAAGGATACCGCCAAGAAGTACCGCTTCCCGGGCTTCCGCGCCGGTAAGGCTCCCCGTCCGGTCATCGACTCCGCTCTTGGCGCCGAGGCTACCCTCGCTCAGGCCACCAACGACCTGATTGCCGCCAACGAGCCCGCCGTCCTCAACGAGCTGGACATCGTCCCCACCAAGAATGGTGACTACAAGGACCTCGACCTCGCCAAGGATCACGAGGACTACACCTACACCGTCGAGTTCTCCCTGCGTCCCGCTGCTGAGCTCTCCTCCTTCGACGCTGTCGAGATCGAGATGCCCCCTGCGGAGGTCACCGAGTCCGAGATCAACAACCAGGTCGAGATGCTCCTCAACTACCGTGCCACCTTCGAGGACGTCGAGGGTCGCGCCGTCGAGGCCGAGGACTACGTCACCGTCGACCTCAAGGCCGTCGAGAACGCCGACAACTTCGGCGCCGAGGGCCGCATGCTCATCGCCGGTAGCGACAGCAACCCCAAGGAGTTCAACGAGGCCCTGATCGGCGCTAACGTTGACGACGTCAAGACCGTCACCTGGACCGACGAGGTCGAGGAGGGCGAGGAGGCCGAGACCCACACTGTCGAGGTCACCGTCAAGGGCATCAAGGTCCGCAACACCCCCGAGCTCACCGACGAGCTCGTCAAGTCCGACTTTGGCTTCGACAGCATCGACGCTATGCGCGACGCCATCAAGATCGAGATCGAGCAGGACAAGGCTTCCCGCCTGCCGGCCGAGAAGGAGAACCGTTGCGTCTCCGCTCTCGCCGAGCGTCTGCAGCTCGACGAGATGGACGCGGACTACGAGCAGTCCGTCTTTGAGGAGCTCGGCCAGAACTTCCTGTCCAACCTCGCTGCCCGCGGCATGACGCTCGACACCTGGCTGCCCGCTTCCGGTCTGACCATGGAGCAGTTCATCGGCGACCTGCACAAGCAGGCCAACGACGTTGCCCGTGAGTCCCTGGCTCTGGACGCCCTCGCCCGTGAGCTCAAGATTGAGGTTACCGAGGACGACATCAACGCCGAGTTCGAGAAGGCCGGCGTCAAGGACGTCGAGGCTTCCAAGGCCGAGTTCATCGCCGATGGCCGCATGCCTGCCGTCCGCGAGTCCATCCGTCGCTCCAAGGCCGTCGACCACCTGGTCGAGAACGCCAAGGTGACCGAGGTCGACGAGACCGCCAAGGACGCCGAGTAATTCTCGCCACCTTGCCCGCGAGCGCATGCGTGCGCCCGTGATGGGGTAAAGTTATACACCGGTTATCCGGTTGCTTCGTACGGTGCCAGCCAATGCATAGCATGCGGGCACCGTACGTTTATCTAGAACCAATTTGGTCCGCAAGAGAGAAATGGAGATGCGTATGATCGCTAAGTTCGATTCCGCCCTCGTGCCATACGTTATCGAGCAGACGCCGCGCGGCGAGCGCAGCTACGATATCTATTCGCGCCTGCTCAACGATCGCATCATCTTCTTGGGCGAGGAGATCAACTCCGTCAGCGCCAACCTGGTCGTTGCCCAGCTGTTGCATCTTGAGAGCCAGGATGCCGAGAAGGATATCTCGCTCTATATCAATTCGCCCGGCGGCGAGGTCTACTCCGGCCTGGCGATTCTGGACACCATGAACTTCATCAAGCCGCAGGTCTCCACCATTTGCGTCGGTATGGCTGCGTCCATGGCCGCCGTGCTGCTTTCGGCCGGCGCTAAGGGCAAGCGCTTCTGCCTGCCGCACTCCAAGGTCATGATTCACCAGCCCAGCGGCGGTGCCCAGGGCCAGCAGACCGAGATTGAGATCGTGGCCGAGGAGATTAAGAAGACTCGCCGCGAGCTCAACCAGATCCTGTCCGACGCCTCGGGCCAGCCCATCGAGAAGGTCCAGGCCGACACCGAGCGCGACAACTACCTGACCGCTTCCGAGGCCCTCGACTACGGTCTGATCGACCGTATCGTCACCTCGCGCGATCTCGCCGCGAAGGACGCCTAGGATGGCAGGTAACATGCAGGACAACTTTGACGAGAACGGCAACCCCATCCGCTGCTCCTTTTGCGGAAAAGAGCAGGGCCAGGTTCGTCGCCTCGTAAAGGGCCCGACCAACATCTTTATCTGTGACGAGTGCGTCGCCGCCTGCTCCGAGATTTTGGAGGAGTCGCTGGCTTCGGACTTTATGGACGCTGCCCGCAACGGCAAGCTGCCGGGCTTCCTCAACGACCATGGTCAGGCTGCATCCCAGCCCGCCGTGGACCCCGAGACCGAGGGTTTTGAGCTTGAGGACGACCGCCAGGTCATCACGCACGTGCCGACCCCGCACGAGATCTATGACGAGCTTTCGGCCTATGTTATGGGTCAGGAGGACGCCAAGCGCGCCATGTCGGTGGCCGTGTACAACCACTATCGCCGCGTGATTGAGGGCGGCGCTGCGGTGTCTGCCTTTGATGACGACATGGGCTCGCAGTTCGATGGCGATATGGACGAGGTAGAGCTTGCCAAGTCCAATATTTTGCTGCTCGGTCCTACCGGTACCGGTAAGACCCTGCTCGCCCAGACGCTCGCGCGCATCCTCGAGGTGCCGTTTGCCATCGCCGACGCCACCGCGCTTACCGAGGCCGGCTACGTGGGCGAGGACGTGGAGAACATCCTGCTCAAGCTCATCAATGCCGCCGATGGCGATATTGAGCGCGCACAGGTGGGCATTATCTACGTGGACGAGATCGATAAGATCGCCCGCAAGGCCGAGAACCTCTCCATCACCCGTGATGTCTCGGGCGAGGGCGTTCAGCAGGCGCTGCTTAAGATTCTTGAGGGCACGGTGGCCAGCGTTCCGCCCACCGGCGGCCGCAAGCATCCCCAGCAGGAGCTGCTGCAGATCGACACGACCAACATCCTGTTCATCTGCGGTGGTGCCTTCGTGGGTCTCGACAAGATCATCGCCGATCGCGTGGGAAACAAGGGCGTGGGCTTTAACTCTGAGATCGCCGGCCCCACTTCGGTCGACGAGAACGACCTGCTGCGTCAGGTGCTCCCGCAGGACCTCAACGCCTTTGGCATGATTCCCGAGTTCGTGGGCCGCACGCCTGTCGTAACCCAGACGCAGGCGCTCGACGAGGACGATCTGGTGTCGATCCTGACCGAGCCCAAGAACGCCGTGGTGCGCCAGTACCGTAAGATGTTCCAGCTCGAGGACGTTGAGCTTGAGTTTGAGGACGCCGCCCTGCACGAGATCGCCCGCATGGCGCTTGCCCGCAAGACCGGAGCCCGCGGCCTGCGCTCCATCTGCGAGGACGTGCTGCAGCAGACGATGTTCGACCTGCCCAGCGAGGAAGGCGTCACTAAGGTCATCGTGACCGAAGCCTCCGTAAAGGGCGAAGAGCAGCCCCAGCGCATCTACGGCTAAACCATCCTAAAACGTGTTTGCAAATAGCCTCCGACCACCCGCGGTCGGAGGCTATTTTATATATACGCAATAACCCCAACTACCTGTGTTATTCTGTGTGTTTGTTTAAGCCTCAGCGAAGTCATTCAGACTGAAGTAATCGATACCTAAGGGGAGGAATGCAGACCCTGGCGGGCCTACATTCCTCCCCGACGGGCAAGGGAGAGATATATGGAAGAGATGCCCAAGAACTACGATCCGTCGACCAACGAGCCGGCGATCCTGCAGAAGTGGCTCGACGGCGGCTACTACAAGCGCCGTGAGGGCGTGGGCGACTGCACCGTCACCATTCCGCCTCCCAACGTTACCGGCAAGCTTCACATGGGTCACGCTACCGACGACTCCATCCAGGACGCCATCATTCGTATGGCCCGCATGCGCGGCAAGTCCACGCGCTGGGTGCTCGGAACCGATCACGCCGGTATCGCCACGCAGACCAAGGTCGACAAGAAGCTCAAGAGCGAGGGCATCAGCCGCCTGGAGATTGGCCGCGACAAGTTTGTCGACGCCTGCTGGGATTGGACCCACGAGTACGGCGGCATCATCGTCGAACAGATCAAGCGCATGGGCTGCTCCGTCGACTTCGACAACGAGCGCTTCACCATGGACGAGGACTATGCCCAGGCCGTGCGCAAGGTCTTCTGCGACTGGTACCACGACGGCCTGATCTACCGCGGCAAGCGCATCGTCAACTGGTGCCCCAACTGCACCACCGCCATCTCGGACGACGAGGCCGAGTACAAGGACGAGAAGGGCCACCTTTGGCACCTGCGTTACCCGCTGACCGAGCCGGTCAACGGCCAGGACTACATCGTCGTCGCCACTACGCGCCCCGAGACCATGCTCGGCGACACGGGCGTCGCCGTTTCCCCGAAGGACCCCGAGAAGGCCGCCTTCGTGGGCAAGACCGTCAAGCTTCCCATCGTCGACCGTGAGATCCCCATCTTTGAGGATTGGCATGTCGACGCCAACTTCGGTTCCGGCTTCGTTAAGGTTACTCCGGCCCACGACCCCAACGACTACGCCATGGGTCAGGCTCACGACCTGCCGCAGATCAACATCTTCGACGAGCACGCGGTGGTCGTCGAAGGCTACGGCGAGTTCACCGGCATGAACCGCGACGAGTGCCGCGAGGCCGTCATCAAGTGGTTCGAGGAGCACGACCTGCTCGATCACGTCGAGGACCTCGATCACTCCGTCATGCACTGCTACCGTTGCGACGCCGCGCTGGAGCCGTGGCTTTCTGAGCAGTGGTTCGTTGCCGTCGACAAACTCAAGGGGCCGGCGCTCGATGCCGTCAACTCTGGCAAGGTCACCTTCCACCCCGCGCGTTGGACGCAGACCTACACCACCTGGATGGAGAACCTCAAGGACTGGTGCATCTCGCGCCAGCTGTGGTGGGGCCACCGCATCCCCGTGTTCTACTGCGAGGACTGCGGCTGGGAGGACGCTCTTACCGAGGACACCGACGTGTGCCCCAAGTGCGGTGGCCATCACGTGCATCAGGACGAGAACGTGCTGGACACCTGGTTCAGCTCGCAGCTGTGGACTTTCGCCACGCAGGGCTGGCCGCAAAAGCCGGAGCTGCTCGAGGGGCATCACCCCACGACGGCGCTCGTCACCGCGCGCGACATCATCGCGCTGTGGGTCGCCCGCATGGTCATGAGCTCGCTGTACTTCCTGGACGAGGTGCCGTTTAAGGACGTCGTCATCTACCCGACGATTCTTGCCAAGGACGGCAGCCGCATGTCCAAGTCAAAGGGCAACGGCGTTGACCCCATGGACCTCATCGGTATGTACGGCGCCGACGCCATGCGCTACAACCTGCTGACGCTGTGCACCAACAACCAGGACGTCAAGTTTGACGCGAACATCGATAAGAAGACCAAGAAGCTTATCGACAGCCCGCGTACCGACCAGGCCAAGTCGTTCGTCACCAAGATTTGGAACGCCAGCCGCTTCCTGCTCATGAACATGGAGGGCTACACGCCCGGCGAGCCCGTTGTGGAGACGCCGGCAGACGCCTGGATGTTCAGCCGCCTGGCCAAGGCCGTGAAGATGGTCACCGAGGGTATTGAGAACTACACCTTTGGCGATATGGCCCGCGGCGTGCAGCAGTTCTTCTGGAACGAGGTCTGCGATTGGTACGTCGAGGTCACTAAGGCCCGCCTGAAGGGCGAGGGCCGTCTGCAGGCGCAGCGCAACCTGATCTTTGTGCTCGATACCTCCATTCGCCTGATGCATCCGCTCATGCCGTTTGTCACCGAGGAGATCTGGGACAACATGCCGGCGAGTGTGCTCGATCTGGACGCCGAGGGCAATGTGAACCGCGTCGAGGCGCTTATGATCGCCAAGTGGCCCGAGCCCGTCGACTACGCCAAGTATGTCGACGAGGACGCCGAGCGCGCGTTTGAGCTTTGTCGCGCTGTCGTTTCCGCCGCCCGCGCCACCCGTTCGCGTTATCGCTTGAGCCCCAAGGCCGAGCTCGACGTGGTCGTGCGTGCCGGTGCCGAGGACATCGAGAAGCTCGAGAGCCTGCGCTCGACCATCGAGCCGCTGGCCAACACTGCCTCGCTGGTCATGGGTACCGACGTCGAGAAGCCGGCTGCAAGCATCGCCGTGGTCGATAGCGGCGTCGAGGTCTTTGTGGTGCTCGAGGGCAAGGTTGACCTTTCGGCCGAGAAGGCGCGCCTGGAGAAGGAGATTGCCGCTGCTCAGAAGGAGCTCGCCGGCTGCGAGAAGACGCTCGCCAACGAGGGTTTTGTGGCCAAGGCCGCGCCCGCGGTGGTCCAGAAGAAGAGGGACCGTGCAGCTGAGCTCAAGGAGATCCTGGCGGCGCTGACTGCTCAGGTTGCTGACTTCTCGTAGGCGGTACTGGGGGGACGCGGTTTGGGGCATTGCTCGCTACTGCGGACAGTCCTGCTCGCACGAAGGCCACATTAAGTGGCCTTCGGCTCGTGCGGAACTTGTATCGAGCAAAGCCCCAAACCGCTCCCATAGCGTTTACGGGGGCGTCCGCTGCCCGGTAGGACCACTGGGTTGTGGCCTTGATTCTGCTGCAAAGCGGTGTTTGGCTGATATTTTGAATGGGAGGGGCTCGTTGTTGCTTACGGGCCTCTTTTTATGTTGAGGGGACTTTGGCTATGGCAAAGCGTTCTGGGTTGTATTCGGTGCCGTTTGAGGTTCCGGAGCTTTCTTTTGATGAGGCTGTTGCACTTGCGGCCGATACGGGCAAGATTGCGCGTTATTCCACGCCGCTGCTCGAGACCGTCGTCGAGATGCTCGATGAGCTTGGTCGTCCTGACGAGTTCTATGATTGCGTTCAGATAGCGGGTACCAATGGAAAGACTTCGACGACGCGATTCTCGGCTGCCATTCTTCGCGGTGAGGGCCTTAAGACGGCGCTCTTTACGTCGCCTCACCTGGTGCGCTATCCCGAGCGTATGGAGATTGACGGAAAGGTCGTCTCAGACGAGGTCTTTGCCCATGGTGTTTCTGCGGCGTATGAGGCGGGCCGTCGTCTCAATGCGCGTCGTAAGACGGCGGGTGAGGAGCTTCGTTCTATTACGCCCTTCGATCTTTTGTCCGTGGCTGGTTTGACTATGTTTGCCGAGGCCAGCGTGGACGTGGCCGTGCTTGAGGTTGGCATGGGCGGACGCTGGGATGCTACGAGCGCGACCGATCCCGTGGCCGTCGCCATTACGGGCATTGGACTCGACCATACGAAGGTCCTTGGCGATACGCTCGAGGCCATTGCGGGGGAGAAGGCTGCGGTTATTAAGCCTGGGCGCTTGGTTGTGCTTGGCGAGGGTACGCATGAGGCGAGTGTTCAGTGTGTGATGGATGCTCGTTGCCGTGAGTGCGGCGTTGTACCGCTCGTGGTGAGCCATACGACGACCAAACTTCCGACACACGTGGGTGATACGGTGGAGTTTAGCTGCACCACGCCGCGCGCGATCTATACGTCGAGGATGGTTAAGCCGGCCTATCAGCCGCAGAATGCCGCGTGCGCGATTATGCTGTGCGAGGGCTTTCTGGGCCGCGAACTCGATCACGATGCGCTCGACGCTTCGCTTACGGGCTGCCCCACGCCGGGTCGCTTTGATATGCTGGGAACCGATCCGCTCAAGCTGATCGACGCTTGCCATAACCCCCAGAGCTGCGAGAACTTTGTGAGCGCGTTGGACGAGATCGATCCGTGCGTAGAGAATCGCCCCACGCTGCTGTGCGCCGCGCTAGCTGACAAGGACGTGGTGGGCATCGTCGACGTGCTGATTCCGGCGTTCCCGCGCGTAGTCGTGACCCAGACTGATTCCGACCGCGCCCTGCCGGCGGAGGAGCTCGCTGCCCTGGTGGACGCCGATAAGCTCGCGGGCGTGTACCCCAGCGTGTCCGAGGCCCTCGCAGCCCTCGATGCCGCGGGCGAGCCCTTCGTAGCAGCCGGCACCATCACCCTAGCCGGCGAAGTAGCCGGCCTGCTCCGTTAACCCATACCCCCTCATCAGTTGCGGTGGAATAGTTCCTGTTTTTGGGCTCTCGCTGCCAATCCAGTAACTATTCCACCGCAACTTAGTTTGGGGGCTTGGGGACCAGGCTAGTCTAGGCGGACTGGGTCGTGGGGGTAGGCGTTGAGAATCTCGACGCCGGACTCGGTAACCAGGGCCAGGTCCTCGATACGGACGCCGGTGCGGCCGGGGAGGTAGATGCCCGGCTCGATGGAGAACGTCATGCCCGGCTCTACGACCTGCTCGTTGACGAGTGAGACGTCGCCCGGTTCGTGGTCCTGCAGACCGATCGAGTGACCCAGGCGATGCGTAAAGTATTTGCCGTAGCCCGCGTCTTCAATCACGTCGCGCGCGGCGCGGTCCAGGTCGCACATGCGCACGCCCGGTGCGATGAGCGCCTCGGCGGCCTCGTTGGCGCGGCGCACGATATCGTAGATGCGTGTCGTCTCCTCGTCCGGCTCGCCCCAAAAGAACGTGCGCGTCATGTCCGAGCAGTAGTTGCAGCGGCGTCCGCCAATGTCGAACAGCACCACGTCGCCACGATTGAGCACGGTGTCGTCGGGTTCGTGATGCGGGTCGCCGGCGTTGGCGCCAAAGCTCACGATGGGCGGAAAGCTAAAGCCCTCGCAGCCGTGCTTGCGGTACAGGCCGAGCATCTGGTCGGAAATCTCGCGTTCCGTCACGCCCTCGTGGACGAGCTTGATGGCGTCGGCCATCACGGCGTCGTTAGCAGCTGAGGACACGCGCATGAGCTCCTGCTCGGTGGCATCCTTGTGGGTGCGCGCGGCGGTGACGGCAAAGTCACCCAGGAAAAACTCGCTCGCGGCATGGCGCTCCATGAGCGGCATCAAAAAGCCGGAGCGCATGACGGTGTCGATGCCGAGCGGTTTGGTCGGGTCGATTTCACTCGCGATGACGTCGGCCACGACATCGGTGTCGGTGTGGTAGACAACGCGGGCATTGTCATACTCGGGCAGCTGATGCAGGGCGTTGACCAAGATCACGGGCTCGCTGCCGCGCGCGAGCAGCACACCGCAAAAACGCTCGAACATATCGGCATAAAAGCCGGTCAGGTAATAAATCGACCACGGGTCATTTACGAGCAGCTGCGCGCCGGAGTGTTGAGCCTCGAGCGCATCGAGCACGCGCGCCACGCGCTGGTCATCAACATGTGCCATACATCGTCCTTTCGCTAGGGTGCCACCATGGTATCCCAAGCCCGGCACATGGGGACGTTCCTTTTATGCCGGTACTTCGGGACACTCCTTGGCATGGCCAGTCTGGCAAGCGTGCAGGCAAAAGTAGTCATAAGAGGCCCGTCCCAAATGGGCGGTTTCAAAAGTATGGCGGATTACGGGGCTGGATCTGTATTACTTGACCATGGTAAAAATCGCGAAATTAAAACCGCAGGTAGAGGGCTTATCAATAATCGAAAATTGCCGGTATGGATGGGGGTCTCCGAATCAGCCCCGTAATCCGGCATAGTTTTGAAATGGTACTAAAGTAGGCACAAGCTAAATACCAATTCCAAGGATAGTTGCGGTGGAATAGTTCCTGGATGCCGGGGTTTGGCGGAAATCAGGAACTATTTCACCGCAATTGAGGAGGGGTGGGGTGGATGGCGGGATAGCTAAAAAAGCCCCGTTCTAAATTAGCTACCTAGGCGGGGTCGATCTCCATGCTGGCGATGAGGTCGATGCCCGTTTTGAGGAGGTTGGGGAGGACGACGTCGCCCATGCGGATGGGGGCGTCGACGACGAGGCCTCGGATGAGGTCCATGGCTTGGGCGTGGAGTGCCAGCGGGATAGCTTCGGCCGTGCGCACGGGTAGCAGTGCCTCGTCGCCGCCGGATACGGCCACGGTTGTGGTGAGCACACGCATGGGGCAGGTGAGCTCCTGGTGCGCGAACGTATCGCCGCGCGGGCAGCTGTTGCCGGTCACGGAGCGCACCTCTACCACGGCGCCGTCTGCGTCGCGCTCCACCTCCACGGTCAGGAGGCATTCGGATGGGCAGGTGGTGCAGTTGAACCGCAGCGTCTCGATCGCGTTTATGCTCATGGCCTTACGCCTCCTCAATGGGATCGACGGACAGGACAATTTCGCTGGCACCTAGGTCGAGTGCGCGCTGAATCACCTTTGCCGGCAGCGGGAAGCTCTCCATGACGCTCGGTTTATACGGGCGGACCTTGCCTGCAAACAGTTCCTCGTCGCCTGCCAGAATGCGCACGCGGGCGGCGTCGACCGGTCGGCGTACGCGGAAGTTGAGTTTGGTGAGTGCCACAGCCGTAATGCGGCCCGGCAGTGCGTAGCCTGCGATGCCGGCGGGGGAGACCTTGAGTTGGCAACTCGCGCCCGCATCTCCGGCCTCGACACTCGCGCCGTTCCCCAGCGCGTACGCCGCCGCAGCCGCACCGGCACGCTCGGACTCGGTCGTCACGTTGTCGGCCAGGTCGTGTACGTGCAGCACGTTGCCGCAGGCAAAGATGCCCGGCACGCCCGTTTGTAGGCTCTGGTCCACTACGGCGCCGCGCGTGCGCGGGTCAAGCTCCACGCCTGCGGCAACCGAAAGCTCGTTCTCGGGAATCAGGCCCACCGAAAGCAGCAGAGTATCGCATGGAACGATGCGCTCCGTCCCGGCAATGGGCGCCAGGTGATCGTCGACCTGGCTCACCTCGACGGCCTCCACGCGATCGTGACCGATCACGCGCGTGACGGTGGTGGACAGGTACAACGGAATGTCAAAGTCGTCCAGGCAGTTCTTGACGTTACGGCGCAGCCCGTTGGCGTACGGCATGAGCTCGTACACGCCCTCGACTGATATTCCCTCAAGCGTGCAGCGGCGCGCCATGATAAGCCCGATGTCACCCGAGCCCAAAATGACGGCACGCGAGCCGGGCTTGAGGTTTTCGATATTGATGTATCGCTGCGCCAGGCCCGCCGTAAACACGCCGGCGGGACGGCTGCCGGGGATCTTGATCTCGCTGCGTGTGCGCTCGCGGCATCCCATAGCAAGGACGACCGCACGCCCGGTGAGCTGAAGCATGCCGGTACGGCTCATGAGCGTGACGGTATGGACTGCGGTGGCTCCCGCGGTTTTGTCCGCATTCAGCGTGCCCACAGCCTCGCCCTCGCCCGAATCAATCCCAAGCACCATGCTGCCCAGGAACAGCGCAATATCAGTCGAGCACACCTGGTCGATAAAGCGCTGCGCGTACTCGGGACCGGTGAGCTCCTGCTTAAAGTGCGAAAGGCCAAAACCGGGGTGGATGCACTGGCGCAGGATACCGCCCAGATGCTGCTCGCGCTCCACGATGGCCACGCGCGCGCCGGCCTTGTGCGCGGCAAGCGCGGCCGCCATGCCGGCAGGTCCGCCGCCGATAACGACCACGTCGAACGCCTGCGTCTGCACCGCCTCGGTAGCTCCGGCATCCGCGCGTCCGTCGCGCATATCAAGCGTCGCCATCCTAGCGCACCCCCTTCAGCGGTCCCTCTACCAGCCAGGATCCGGCATCTTCCAACAGCACTTCGCTGGGGTCGCAGTCCAGCTCGCGGGCAAGGATCGCCACCACGCGGCTCTGACAAAATCCGCTCTGGCACCGACCCATGACGGCGCGGCAGCGGCGCTTGACGCCCTCGACCGAAACCGCGCCCGGGCGGCGCTGAATCGCGGCCACGATCTCGGCCTCGGGCACCGTCTCGCAGCGGCAGACAATCTGCCCCCACGCGAGATCGGACTCAATGAGCTCTTCCTTGCGCGCAAGCGGCGCGCGGTCAAAGTCGTCCGGCGCACGGCGTATCGGGTCCCAATCGCCTCGTTCGCGCAGGGCTACGCCGGCACTGCGTAACACCTGCTCCATGCGCTCGGCAATGGCCGGCGCGCTCGCCACGCCCGGCGACTGAATACCCGCCGCCTGGAACAGACCCGGCACCACGGTCGACCGTCCAATAAAGAAGTCGTTCGTTCCCTTAATGACCGGGCGTCCGCCGGCAAACGCGCGCACCACGCGGCGCGTGTCCAGATCGGGCACCAGCTTGCGCGCGCCGGTCAGGAGCGCGTTGACATCGGTCGCGTAAGTCTGTGTATCACCTGGCTCGCGCACGGCGGCGGTCGCGGTAATCACGGTGTTGCCATGTACGGTGCCCGTGACGATAACGCCTTTGGAAACCGGCGTGGGAACAGGGTAGAGCGGCATGAGCGCACGCGGCTCCTTGTCCAGCACCACAATGTTGCCCTGGCGCCAGACCATCTGAAACTCCTCGGCGCCCGCCATATGCGAGATGTCTGCGGCACCGTTGCCCGCGGCGTTGATCAGGTAACGGCAGCGCACATCGCCGGCGGGCGTCACCAGCGTAAAGCGCGCGGCTCCGTCATCCGAGTTGGCGACTTCAATGGCTTCCACCGGCGCGGAGCGCATAAACGTCACGCCGTTGGCGACCGCGTTCTCCAACGCGGCGATGGCCACTTCAAACGGGTCGACGTAACCGGTCGAAGGGCACCACAGCGCGCAGGTCGCCTTGGCGCTCGCACGCGGCTCCAGTTCGTGGATGCGCTCGGGGCCGATAATCGACAGTTCGGGCACGCCGTTGGCCAGGCCATTCTGGCGCAGCTTCTCCAGGTGCGCGCGGTCTTCGTCGTTGAAACCCAGCACCATCGACCCGGTGCGGCGGAACAAAAATCCCAGCTCCTGGGCCCACGTGCCATATAGCTCGCAACCGCGGGCGTTGACCTGCGCCTTTACGGTTCCCGGTGCTGGATCGTAGCCGGCGTGCACCAGGCCGCCGTTGGCCTTCGACGCGCCCAGCGCGATGTCGTTGGCCGCCTCGACCACGCAAATGGACAAGTCAAACCGCGCGAGCTGCCGCGCGATGGCGCATCCCGTGATGCCCGCGCCCACAATCGCGATATCAAACGTTTCTGCCACGGTGCCTCCCAGACGAGTTGACAGGCTGTCAATAAGAACATCCTACGGTCTACACACCCCCAGCAGGGCGGCAATGCGGCGAACAGCCCCGCAACACCCGCCAACGGCAGGCGAGGGGAGACCCGGCAACGTCGACAACCTCGTCTGCCGACAACTACGGCAACCGTTCGTCTCGATCTGTAACAGTCAGGCGAGGATTTGGGCTCCAGATGTTACAGATCGAGACGTTAGTCTGGAGGGTCCTCCGTTCGTCTTGATCTGTAACATCTAGCCCCGGATTCCGCTCCCACCTGTTACAGATTGAGATGTTTGTGTCCGCACCGGCCCCGTACCCAACCGTAGTCCCATATAAACAAACCCCGTGGTAAACTTGACCGGACTGTAAATATTCCGAAAGGTACACCCCAATGTCCAAGTACATCTCCGAGCTCATGTCGCCGCAGCTTATGGGCGTCATCTATGCCTTTGTTGGCTTTATCATCGCCCTGTACGTGCTGTCGGTCGTCTATGTGTTCATCGACGCTCGCCGCCGTGGCGCCAGCGCCTACGTGGCATGGGGCATCATCGCCCTCATCCCGTTTGTGGGCCTCATTGCCTACCTGGTCCTGCGCCCGCATTCCTACGCGGCCGACCGCGAGGAGCAGGAGCTGGATATGGCCCTGCGCGAGCGCCAGCTTGCCCAGTACGGCACTTGCCCCCAGTGCGGCGCCCCCATCGAGAAGGACTTTGTGGTCTGCCCGGTGTGCGACACCCAGGTTCGCAACGTGTGCCCCAGCTGCCATCGCCCGCTCGACGCGCACTGGAAGGTCTGCCCCTACTGCCGAACTCGCATCCAGTAACGCATCCATCGCCGGGCCGGCCGTAAGCCACGAGCCCCGCGCGCCACGCGCAAGCCGCACGCGCGCCCCGCAAACATCCCGCCCCACACGATGAAGCATGCGTAGAAAATCGCCCGCCGCGCCATTAAGGTTCGGCGGGCGCTTGTATACCAAGGCAACCTGCCTATAATGATGCAAGTCAAAAACGCCGAGCGCATCGCACGCACTTGCATCAGGCATCCGAGAGGAGAAAACATACCCATGAAGGCACTCTACAATGACGGTTCGGTGGCCGAGCTCCCGCAGGACGAGGTCACGCACGTCATCCGCCACTCCGCCGCGCACATCATGGCGCAGGCCATCAAGCGCCTGTACCCCGAGGCCGACTTTGCCTACGGCCCCGCGACCGACAACGGCTTCTACTACGACGTCGACCTGCCCGAGGGCGTCAAGATCAGCGAGGACGACTTCCCCGCGATCGAGGCCGAGATGAAGAAGATCGTCAAGGAGAACCTCAAGTTCACCGTGTACGAGAAGCCCCGCGCCGAGGCCATCGCCCTTATGGAGGAGCGCGGCGAGAAGTACAAGGTCGAGCACATCGGCGACCTGGACGACGACGCCCGCATCACCTTCTACCAGCAGGGCGACTACATCGACATGTGCGTCGGCCCCCACATCTGCTACACCAAGGCCCTCAAGGCCTTTAAGCTCACCGGCGTCTCGGGCGCCTACTGGAAGGGCGACAAGGACAACAAGATGCTCACCCGCATCAACGGCGTCGCCTTTGCCACCAAGGAAGAGCTCGACGAGCACATGCACATGCTCGAGGAGGCCAAGAAGCGCGACCACCGCAAGATCGGCCGCGAGATGGACCTCTTTATGATGCGTGACGAGGCCCCCGGCTTCCCGTTCTTCTTGCCCAACGGCATGATCCTTAAGAACACGCTGCTGGACTACTGGCGCGAGATCCACCACAAGGCCGGCTACGTGGAGATCTCCACGCCGCTCATCATGAACAAGCAGCTGTGGAAGACCTCGGGCCACTGGGACCACTACAAGGACAACATGTACTCCACCGTTATCGACGACGAAGAGTACTGCATTAAGCCCATGAACTGCCCGGGCGGCGTGCTGGTGTACGCCTCCAAGCCGCACTCCTACCGCGAGCTGCCCATTCGCGCCGGCGAGATTGGCCTGGTGCACCGCCACGAGCTGCGCGGCGCCCTGCACGGCCTGTTCCGCGTGCGCTGCTTTAACCAGGACGACGCCCACCTGTTTGTGCGTCCCGACCAGTTGACGGATGAGATCGTGGGCGTGGTTAACCTTATCGACTCCGTGTACCAGAAGTTTGGCTTTAAGTACCACGTTGAGCTTTCCACCCGCCCCGAGGACTCCATGGGTTCGGACGAGGACTGGGCGCGCGCCGAGGAGGGCCTGCGCACCGCTCTGGAGCAGCTGGGCATGGACTACGAGGTCAACGAGGGCGACGGCGCCTTCTACGGCCCCAAGATCGACTTCCACCTGGAGGACTCGCTCGGCCGTACCTGGCAGTGCGGCACCGTCCAGCTCGACTTCCAGATGCCGCTCAACTTTGATTTGGAGTACGTTGACGCCGACGGCACCAAGAAGCGCCCCATCATGCTGCACCGCGTGTGCTTTGGCTCCATCGAGCGCTTTATCGGTATTCTGATTGAGCACTTTGCGGGCAAGTTCCCCACCTGGCTTGCTCCCGTGCAGGTCAAGGCGCTTCCCGTCTCCGAGAAGAGCCGCGACTACGCCCACGAGGTGTGCGCCAAGCTGGAGGAGGCCGGCATTCGCGTGGTCTGCGACGACCGTGACGAGAAGATCGGCTACAAGATCCGCGAGGCCCGCAGCATCGACCGCGTGCCCTACATGCTCATCCTGGGCGAGAAAGAGGTCGAGGCCGGCAACATCTCCGTCCGCGATCGTTCCAACGAGACCGTTCAGATGAGCGTTGACGAGTTTGTGGCCAAGGTGACCGAGGAGATCAAGACTCGCGCCTAGCACAAACAATACAAGAATTAACAAAGGCGATCGTCCCATAGGGCGGTCGCCTTTTTTGTTGTCTATAGAAGAAAAGCCGCTGGTTAGAGCGGCTTTTTTGTTGTGCAAAAAGGTACAGGTTTTTGTAGAGGCGTATGGAGATGCACCCATTCGCGGCGCATTTTGTGCAATCTGGGAAAACGCGAGCAGTTTGCTCGTATAATGAGCTTCGTCGAAAGATACAAAAACCTGTACTTTTGCGACTGCGCCTAGCTGCGAGCGAGAAGCCTGTTCTTAACGCCCCTGCATCCGTGTGCGTCGCGGAGCAAGAAAAGGGGGCGAGAGATGGAACAGACAATGCGGCGCCAAGAGCAGCTGCCCGGTGCCTTTAACGGCGCCATCACCAACAGCCAGCATGGCCGTGTCCGCTGGTATCTTGTCCACACCCCCAACGGTAAAGAGCGCGAGACCTGTGAAAAGGTTCGCCGCATTATCCCGCACGAGCTGATGCAGGACGCTTTTGTGATGCAAAAGGAGTTCTGGTTTAAGCGGGACGGCGCCTGGTCGCTCCAAACCAAAACCATGTACAAGGAATATTTCTTCGTCGCCACGCGCGATGCCGCCGTGCTCGATAGGGCTTTGGCCCAGTTGAGTTTTGGTTGCCGCATTGCCGGCAGCAGGGAGCGGGCCTATGCGCCCATGCCGGACGATGCGCAGGGCTGGTACCGCAGCGTGCTCGACGACGACGGCGTGGTGCGCAACAGCGTAGCCCGCATAGAAGACGGCGTGCTGCACATAGAGCAGGGGCCCTTGGTGGGGCAAGAGGCCCGTGTAAAGAAGATCGACCGTCATAAGCGCTGGTGCTTGGTAAACGTTGGCGAAGGTGACTCCACATTCAGGGAGTTGCTACCGCTCGATGTCCCCAGCAAAACGTAAGGGAGACGTTGCACCGGCAATTCGTTCGCATTTTGAATTCATCGATTGGGGGATCCCTGGGGAACGGTGACGTGGATTTAAACTTGACTAGTAAAGAAGTGACAGGGAAAAACGCGCCGGTGGGTGCTGCGCTCGTTGCCCAGGCAATGGGCGGCGGCGACGCGAGCGTGCGCTATAAGGCCATGCAATCAATTAAAGATTGGGACCGCACGCGCCTGGCCTACCGCACCTTCAAGCGCGCGTTCGACATCGTGTTCAGCGGCTGCGTGCTGGCCGTTATCGCCGTTCCGAGCCTGGTGCTCGCCGCGGCTATCCGCCTGGAGAGCGAGGGTAACCCCTTCTACAGCCAGATCCGCGTGGGCAAGACCCACCGCGACGGCAGCCTGACCATCTTCCGCATGTGGAAGTTCCGCTCCATGTACAAGGACGCCGACGAGCGCCTCGCCGAGCTCAAGGAGCAGAACGAGATCGCAGGTGCCATGTTCAAGATGAAGAACGATCCGCGCGTTACCAGGATCGGGAAGTTCATTCGCAAGCACTCCATCGACGAGTTCCCGCAGTTCCTCAACGTGTTCCTGGGCCAGATGTCCGTCGTCGGCCCGCGCCCGCCGCTGCCGAATGAGGTGGCCGAGTACACCGAGTACGATTTACAGCGCCTGGCCGTCAAGCCCGGGATCACCGGCTGGTGGCAGGTGACCGACCGCAATGACACCGACTTCGATGGCATGGTTCAACGTGATCTCGAGTATATCGCCAAGTGCGGCGTGCTCACCGACTTGAAGATCGTGGCGCTCACGGTAATTGAGGTCCTTACTGGAAACGGAGCTAGTTAAATGTCGGAGCCTATCAGGGTTGCGCATATAGTCGGAAAAATGGTCGGCGGCGGCGTTGAGGCCGTCGTCATGAACTATTATCGACATATTGACCGCAGTCAGGTACAATTCGATTTCATCATCGACTCCGATTCGACTGTAGTGCCTGAGGATGAGATTAGGGATTTAGGCGGGCGTCTATTTGAGGTTCCGCCCTATCAGCATCTCGGAGAGTATCAGAAATCTCTCGGTATCCTGTTCGAACATAATCAATGGCGCATTGTCCACAGTCACATCAATACGCTTTCGATATTTCCGCTTCGCATCGCCAAGAAGGCTGGTATTCCTGTGCGCATTGCCCATAGCCATGCGACCATGGGCAAGGGTGAAACCAGGCGCAACCTCATGAAATTGGCTTTGCGCCCTTTTGCCAATGTTTATCCAACCGACCGCGTTGCGTGCAGCTCTTATGCGGGTAAGTGGTTGTTTGGTGAAAACACCCCCTTCACGGTCATACCCAATGCTGTCAATGTCGCTAAGTTCCGCTTTAGTGAAGCTGCTAGGAGAGAGATGCGCAGCGCATGGGGTGCGGATGATGATTGCTGTGTAGCCGGTAATCTCGGCCGCATGGAGAGTACCAAAAACCAGGCTTTTCTGATTGAAGCATTCGCACGCCTGCATACGGAACATCCCGACTCTTTGCTTGTCATAGCCGGATGCGGATCATTGCGCGAATCTCTCGAACAACAGACTCGCGACCTTGGCATTTCCGACTGTGTCCGTTTTCTTGGTCAAGTGAATGATGTGAGCAGCCTATACCAAGGAATGGACGTTTTTGTGCTCCCCTCGCTGTACGAGGGTTTTGGCATGGCACTTTTGGAGGCGCAGATTTCTGGCGTCCCTTGCGTAGTGTCGGACCGTGTTACGCCCGAAGTTATTCTCTCTGACGGTTGTAATCTTCTCCCACTTGAGGGTGGAGCAGATGTTTGGGCGCATGCGATTTGGAAGCAGTTCATCGAGGACTCCCGTGGCTCCGCCTCTGGGGAGGCGTTCGAGTGCTTTGATATTGAGAAGACTGCGAAGAAACTGGGTGCGTTCTACATGCGCCTTGCCGAGGAGGCGCAGCGATGAACACCCCCCGTGTGAGTATAGCCATGGGCGTATATCGTCCTCGGCGTGATTATTTGCTCGACAGCGTCGAGTCCATCATCGCCCAGACCTTTGAAGACTGGGAACTCATCATTTGCAATGACGGCTCGGCTGACGGTGCGACCGAGGACCTGCTCAACGAGGTTGTCTCGCTCGATTCTCGTGTGAAGATCGTCGGTTATCCACAGAACAAGGGCCTTGCCTTTGCTCTCAATACCTGTATTAGGAATGCTAGAGGTGAGTATATCGCCAGACAGGATGATGACGACCGTTCTGTTCCAAAGCGGCTTCAGGAGCAGGTCCGTTATCTTGACGGTCATCCTGGTTGTTCCTTTGTGGGTTCTGAGGCTTCTGTATTCGATGCGGAAGGGCAATGGGGCCATTACGATCTCGAGACTGATCCGGTCGCCGAGACATTTCTTTGGAATAGCCCGTTCATTCATCCGACTGTGGTTTTTCGTCGGGACATTCTTGATGCGGCGAAAGGCTATCGCGTTGCCCCAGAAACCGAACGAGTCGAGGACTATGACCTGTTCATGAGGCTCGTCGCAATGGGTTATGCGGGACACAATATTAAAGACGATCTTTACGAGTACCGAATCGACCGGAACTTGGAGAAATACCGACCATTGGCAACACGAATCAATGAAGCCTGTGTGCGTGCGAGAGGTTTCAAGGCGCTTGGTCTCGGCATGAAATCGTTTCCTTATATCGCGAAACCTGTTGTTTTAGGGCTAATACCCGGCAAGCTCATGGGGGCGATACGGAGGACGAGGTACTAAGGATGGATGCGGATGGATTCGAGAGGGGTTAAGAATGAGCCTAGCTAATACTTCGAAGAGGTTTTACCGCGTTGTGTTCAGGCGAGATGTCTTGGGTCCACTTGGCGTTTCTAAAAAAGAGAACGCTGGGCAGCTTGTTTTGCCTGCTGCGGAAGAAGTATTTTTCTGCATTTTGTTCTGCCTGTCGCTTATCTGGATTAATGCGATAACTAACTTGAAAGTAGCTTAAACAATGTTAGTTCTATCATTAATGACGTTATATTTTCTTTTGCTGCTTGCAATCTCTCAAGAGCTATCAAAAAGTGATTGGATGAATCCAGCATCAATTTGTAACGCCTCTTTCTTTATTTGCTCACTCGCTGAATTGTATAACTGCCTTGTCTTCGGTACTGAAGTCTCCCTCCATGGAGGATTACTTATTTGCTTCTTTGTTACCGTCTTTGATGTCGCATCGCTATTTTTCTTGCTTTATTTTAGACAGATGAAAGTGCAGCGAAGCAAACTTAATACTAGTGTTGAATCGACGACTCTTGTAAGGATTCAAGTTCCGACATCTCTTGTCCTATTGGCTGTTGTCCTTGGGGTCGTTACTGCCGTTTTGTTTTTGAAAGATGTTCGATCAGCTGTTTCGGGTCCTGCTGCTGGGGACTGGAATTCTTTAATGAATTCTTACCGAACTGCATCTGCTTATAGCGGCGATGATCCTTCAGTCGGGCTTTCGTCTTTATCCAATATATGCTTTAAATTGCTTACCATTTTTTCGTTTGTATATCTAATTATTGGTTTTAACAATATTATTTGCGATGGATTTAGCATCAAAGATGCTCTCATGCTTCTCCCCGCTGCGTTTTATGCAATTTGTCAATTATTGAATGGCGTAAGGCTAGGTGCCATTGTTTTTGTCTGTTCATGCGTTTGCTGCATATGGATTTTACTATCGATTAACAGTGGGTGGACGATAAGAATAACCCTTGGGAAGTTTATCAAAATTGTATTCGCTCTTGTTTTTGCCTGTTTCTTATTTTGGGTTGCCTCTTGGTTTGTTGGACGAGAAGTTACTCTTGGACCATTGGATTATATTTGCAGCTACATTGGCTATTCATTTGTTTTATTTGATAAATTTCTTCAAAATCCTGGTGTTGCAAGCAAGTACTTTGGCTCGGAGACTTTCGTAGCACTATATTCGTCTTTTGGACGAAATTTTGGCTTTACTAATTTAGTTTCATCCGGTAACCATGAGTTTCGTTCTTGGGGTTCAATCGATCTCGGTAATGTATACACGGTATTTCGATTGTGGTATCACGATTTCGGTTTTGGCGGTACTGCGCTATTTAGCCTCTTAACTGGTCTTTTTTATTCAAACCTCTATGAGCATGCTCGCATGCTTCATGGTGGGTCCCCGCTGTCTTTTTCGATGATTTCGTATACCTATCTTTCTTCGGGCATATTCTCCATGCCGCTTGTTGGAAAGCTCACCTCATCTCTCTTTACTCCAACGACTTGGTTTTTAGCCATCTCGTCTCTGTTCCTAAGTGAGTGGATAAAAAGATATCAGAAACGACAACCCTCTATGAATTAGTCCATTATCTAGAAAAGGTATCAGAATGAAAAAAGTTTCAATTATTACTCGTCATAACGTTCTCAACTACGGGTCTGTCCTCCAGGCTTATGCTACGCAAGAAGTTGTTAAAAACTTGGGGTACGATCCTGTTGTTGTTGACTATCGGAGATGCGCTGAGACCCTTGATTCTCTTGTGAAGCGTTATTCAGAAGGTAGGTCTCTGCCTCATCGCATCTATAGGAACACGGTTTGGCGTTTGCTGTACGGTGCAGGTGAGAAGCGTTTTAAGAGCATGAGAGAGCAGTATCTGACTCTTTCTCCGCATTGTGATGAAACAAGTATCGACGCATTGCTGCCTAACACAGATATCTATTTGACTGGCAGCGATCAGGTCTGGAACGAACTTGGCGATGGCTCTTTAGATCCGATATTCTTTTGGGACGGGCTTTCTAAGGTCGAGGGAAAGAAGGTCGTATCCTACGCCGCTAGTTTTGGACGTGGTGGCGTTGTAAAGGGGTATGAGTCGCAAATTGGTAACTGGCTCAAGCGCTACGATGCCATTTCCGTCCGCGAGGATTCAGGTAAGGATATCGTTGAGAGCTACGGTTTCAAAGCTGAGCAGGTTTTGGATCCGACCCTGCTTCTCAATCGCTCCGAGTGGAACAAGATTGCCAGTGAAAAGGCTCCCGTTGAAAAGCCCTACGCCCTCGTCTATAACCTCCATCCTGATTCAGATATGCTGCAGTACGTTAAAGATAAGACCGCTGGCTCCAATCTTGAGATTGTAAGTGTTTGCCCTACGTTTAGGAGAAGGGTAGGAAAACAGGTCGTTCTTCCGCCCTTGGAGGATTTCCTTGCGCTGTTTAGGGATGCATCCTGCGTATACACGGATTCATTCCACGGCACTGCTTTTTGTATCAATCTCGGCACCCCATTTGTTGAGATCTTTCCAAAGGCTAATGCCGCGCGAAATAAATCTGTTCTTAGACTCTTTGGCCTAGAGCATAGGGCCTGGGACACGTTCCAAGGCAATGCTTGGGACGACGATATCGATTGGCAGCATGTTGGCGAGGTTCTTGATGGGGAGCGCAACCGCAGCCTCTCCTGGCTTGATCGCGCGTTGAAGGAATAGATGAATGCAAAGTATCTGCGAAGACAAAATGTGTGCGGGCTGCATGGCATGTGTCGATGCCTGCCCTAAAGATGCGATCGCTGTTCTTGAAAGGCGCGAGTACTATATCCCCAGTATCGATCAGAACAAATGCATTGATTGCGGTAGGTGCACGGCTGTATGCCAACAGTGCAATCCGCCTCAAGGCTCTAAACCGAGTAAATGGTTGCAAGGATGGGATTCTAACTCGGAGAGCAGAGGGACCTCTTCATCAGGTGGCTTGGCGGCCGCGATTATCCGAGGGTTTATTTCTGCCGGCGGAGTAGTTTGCTCTTGCTGTTTCCGTGACGGTCAGTTTGGGTTTGAGCTTTCTAGCTCGATTGCGGATGCCGTTAAATATAAAGGATCTAAGTACGTTAAAAGCAATCCAATTGGCTCTTACGCTCGTATAAAAAAATTGCTGGTTGAGGGTAAAGAAGTCTTATTTGTAGGATTGCCTTGCCAAGTGGCCTCTCTTAAAAACTTTGTCGGCAACAAGCTTCTTTCGAATTTATATACGGTTGATTTGATTTGCCACGGTACTCCTTCGCCTGCGATTCTCCGCCAATTCCTGAGTGAGAATGGGATTGACATGAATCAGCTTGAGTCGATTGAGTTTCGTTCTAAAGGCAGCTTTCAGCTAAGGGAGAACGAGCGAACGATTGATTTGCCCGGTGTTTTGGATGGGTATACAGTAGCTTTTTTGGCGGGGCTGGACTATACGGAAAACTGTTATCACTGCAGGTATGCAAGCATTGAAAGAGTTTCTGATGTTACATTAGGCGATTCCTGGGGGACGAATCTTACCGAAGAAATGCGTCGGGGTGTCTCCCTGGTTTTAATCCAGAATCAAAAAGGACAGCGACTGATAGACCTTGCTGGTGCTGAGTTAATGACGGTTGATATCGAGACCGCCATTAAGAATAACGGTCAGTTGAGGAGTCCCTCCGAGAAGCCATCTGCGCGAGCGCGATTCTTCGAGGACCTTTCATGCGGTAGATCAATTACCGATGCGGTAAGAAGGTCTTTGCCCAAAAGGTATTTCAAACAATCGCTTAAACGTTTGCTAATTCGCATTGGTTTGCTCAAGCGCGGGGGGGGGTACGGAATTAAGGTCTCATTAGCACCTGATTCCAACCCCTTGCATTACATTAAAGGAAACATTCAATGAAGATTCTTCTAATTGGTGAAGTTACAGGTAATACTGGACCTACTAATGTTCATAAATCTTTAGTGGAGTATTGGCCTTCTTGCGATTCGATACGGCCGCTATATTCTAAAAGTAAAATCCTTAAGCTATTTGAGGCTATTTTCAAGGGCCTTGAGAGCGATGTGATTATCTCTTGCGGAGCTGGTTGGACTGACATCATTGCACATCGGCTGCTCTCTGCCTTCGGCAAACCTGTCATTTGCTTTAATCATGGGTACGTCCCTTTTGAGAATGAGATCAACGGGCTCGGTTATAGCGATAGAACCGTCAAGGCAATCATTAAGCATTTGCGTACTGCAGATTTGATCGTTGCGAATTCTTTCCTTCAGGAGAACTTTGTTAAGAAACAGCTACCTGAATGCTCCGATAAGGTTAAGCACGTTTGCCTTGGGGTCAAAAGGTTTAAACAATGCGGCTTCGAAGGCCAACGTGAAAATATCGTTGCTGTTAGCGGGGGCACCCGTCCAATTAAGGCCAACGAAATAGTCGCGAAGGCCGTCTCAATTCTCAGAGATCGTGGTGTCGATTGCTCTTTAAGGGTGTACGGGCGACGGTACTCTGATAACTCTTCCTTAGATAATCTCATGACCTCGGCTGAAGGTGAATATAGGGGTCAAGTTGCCTCCGATCAGTTTGTGAACGAGCTTCGAGAATGCTCGGTATTCGTTATGAATTCTAGGCATGAGCCCTTTGGTCTCTCTGCCCTTGATGCGATTGAGGCCGGATGCTCGCTCCTTCTTTCGACTAACTGCGGAATTGCCGAAGTGATGTCGATTCAGGGATCCGATGTCGTGAAAAACTGCGAGGACCCGATCGAGGTTGCCGATAAGATCGAGGGATTGCTTCGAGCTCCTAACTCCAAGCGGCTGTTTGATTCCATCGATTTTGATGAATGTAGCTGGACCAAAACGGCCGAGACGCTACGAAATTACTGTGCGGAGGTATTAGGGTAAATGGCCGAAAGCAAGAAAGTGACCGTCTCCAAAAGAGATGTGATTTGGAATTATGTCGGCACGATCGCGTCTATGGGCAGTAACTTTTTGCTCTTGCCGCTACTCCTATCTTTTTTATCGAGTGCTCAAATCGGTCTCTGGTACGTGTTCGTAGCCATTTCGGGTTTTGCGCAGCTGCTTGAATTCGGTTTTACTTCTACCTTGTCCCGCAACATTCTTTATTGCCTGAGCGGGGCAAAGAAACTGACCAAACAAGGCTGCGACTATTCTTCTGTTGATGGAGAAGTTGACTGGCACTTGATGCGCGTCGTTCTTGATACGTCTAAAACGATATACGCTGTCTTGGGTCTCATCGCGTTATTTGTTGCGGCAACGTTGGGAACTTTCTACGTTTCTTATGTCACTGATTCTTTTTTAATTGAGGGTTCGTTGCCTGCATGGATTGTGTTTGTCGTTTCCATTTTCACTAACTTGTATTTTCTTTACTGTCTCACGTTTCTCCGTGGGCTTGGAGACGTTGCCGGTGAGAACAGGGCTAAAACGCTTGCCAGGATTGGGCAGCTTGCTATTACGGCGGTCCTTCTGTTTTGTGGCTTGAGCCTTCTCGCTGCCGCACTCGGCTTCTTGGCTTACAGCACTTTGCTGAGGTTATTTGCGATTAGGACATTTCGGAGCCATCATGACGTCGAAGAGGGGATTAAATCCGATGCCGCAGCTGTTGCTAAGGACGAAATGCTTGACGTTCTAAAGACGGTTTCGTTTGTGGCGTGGCGTGATGGTGTCGTATCTCTAGCCTGGTATGGCGCCACGCAGGCAACATCGCTGCTTTGCTCGGCTTTCCTAGGGCTTGAACAAACTGGTACGTATTCCGTCATGTTGCAGTTCGCGACGGCGATCCACCAGATTTCAAGCGCCTATTTACGTTCATGCTTTCCCACCTTCCAGTCTGCCTATGTCAGGGATGACAAGCAGACTCAGAAGGCGGTGGTCGAACGCGGTATTTCCTGCTATGTATGCATGTATATTGTCGCTACAGTTCTTGTAACGGTATGCCTGCCGATACTCACGCTTTTCAAGCATGATTTCATTTGCGATCCAGTTTTGTTCCTGGGTATTGCCCTCTATTACTTCCTGCTTAATCAGCACTCTCTGTTTTGCAACATTATTGTTAGCATGAACGAGATTCCGTACTTCAAAGCGTATTTGGTATCAACTGCTGCTGGAATCTGCGTAAGTTGCGTTTTGTGTGGCGCCTTTAGCTGGGGAGCCTGGGGTCTTGTAGTTGGCCAGGCAATTCCGCAGCTCTGCTACAACAATTGGCATTGGCCACAATATGTTCTAAAACGTACCGGGCTTGGATATGTACAGGCTATCTACAGCGGTCTTGATTGGTGGAAAAATAGAATGGTTGGGCAAAGAGCCTAATTGAAGCATGTGCCTTTGCATGGTGACACGTAATTTCTTTCGCAAACTGACATCCGCATGGCGAACACGGCCTGCGCCCCGTCATATGATTTCTAGCGGCTAAACAACAAATCATTGACGAAGGGACACGGGTCGTGTCTGCGAACATCGTATAAGTCGACGAGGAGTCGCTGCGCAAGGACATATAGAATCTGGTGAGAAAGACCATCGAGGAGACGCTCAGCGCGCTGGTAGACGAGAGTGCGTCTGATTTTGTCGGGGCCGGCCGGTTAGGTGCTGGGGCTTTGAAAGCCCCAGCACCTTTTGCTTTATGGAACGGCCATGACTATGTGACGTTGCCGCATGTACTCTTTGCCGTGGGCAAACAAAGGTTATCGACAATATGATTTAGACATGCTGCTAAAGTTTCCTAACGCCACCTGAAGACCACCGTTGCGCTGGCATCCAATCAAGTGATTCTGATGTAAGAAATACCCTGTCAAAACCAGCATCTGAATTTGAAACTGGCATAAAAGCGAGTGATTTTCTTCTTGCATGTATCTTTACTGTCACATGGCTCCAGAAGATTCGAGTAGGGGTGGTCCTATGTCATGTTTCTTGGGGCGTTGCGGAAGCACCTTGCGATAAGCTGTTTCGCCATGGGCCGTCGGAGTGCTTCGACTATTTCGTTAGCGTCTTTTCCGAGGGCTCCCTGCGGCTTTTCTCTGATTACCTTGGTGCAGACATCTCGATAATGACCGTTCACTCCGCTAAGGGGCTCGAGTGGGATATTGTTTTCATTCCGGGCGATACGCGTTCCGATTGGCCTGGAGCGATTTGCTCTCGGTGCGAAAGTGCTGGTATGTCCTCGCGTTCTCCGCGTGGATGCCGGATTGTGGATGCGAAGAAAATGCCAAACGGGCTTATTGAGGAAATGGACCTGCTGTACGTCGGTGTCGCTCGCGCCCGCAAAGCGGTATATGTCTCCGCTTCTATGCAGCGCAGGACAAATAACGGGAACTATCAGGTTGCCTGCCCCTCTTGTCTAACGTCTCTTCCGGGCATTGGGCCCGTGAGCTGGACGGCCATGGACGGGGAGGGGTGATTGTCGGCGGGATGGAGCGCGCCTGCTATTGGCGTTCCTATTCCAATTCACATGTTGTTAGGGATACGCAGGTCCTTGTCCTGCAATTGAGTGCTTGCTAAAACTGGCCTTTTTGCTGTATAGCGTTGACTGAAAAGGGAATAAAGTTTACTGCCCATCGCGAACTGGCGATGGGGTACGCTACTGCCGTCAATATAGCAAACGACGAAATTCCGACGTTCGCCACATTGACACCAGCGTTGCCTGCGGCTAGCTGGATAAGAGCCTCGATGGTCATAAGTACCAATTCCTCGCTTTCGTCTAGTATGACATAGGCAATCATTGTTCTAGGCGGCCGCGAAAGCGTTGGTTGCACTTGCTGCACCTTTGATTAGCCTGTCCGGGGAGGGTTAGCCGCCGCTCGTTGATCCGGACAGGTTGATTTATTTGGGGGTATTTTGACCGAGTTCGACATCGCTCGTATTCCTCGATATAGTTCCAAAAGCTCTTATGCCCATTTCGATCATAGGGTGTCTTTTGCCGATGTCCAAGACAAGATCTTAGATCCAGGGTACGTTTCCCATCACGCGTTCTATCCTCTAATTTCCAACGAGATCATCGCCGTTCGGTATCGTGGAGGTAAGAGAAGCTGCAAAGTTCGCAATATCGCTTATGCCTCGCATTTCGATCACCGCGTCTTCCAGTACTACTCTTATCTGTGGTCGGACTTATATAACAAGAGGGCCATTGCCGAAGAGTTTAATGAGGTTGCCGTAGCGTACCGCTCCTCGCTTTCATCAGACAGCGCCGTAACCGCTGCCAGCAATATTTCCTCAGCTAAAAAGGCCTTCGATTATATACGCGAGCAAGATTCGGCGTTTGTGCTTACAGGTGATTTCGAGAGCTTCTTCGACAACTTAAATCATGTTCATCTAATGACGTCGTTGCGTTCGTTGTTTCCCAGCGGACGCTTGCCGGACGATCACTATCAAGTCATTAAAAATATCCTCCGCTATTCGTGCTGGCCTATTGCTGATTTGGCTGCTCGACATGAATTGCCATGGCCATCAATCGATCCTACTCGGGAGAAAATGATCAGCGAAGTAGCTATCGAGCTTCGGTTCAAGTCTATTCGCGAACTTAATAAGCTGGATGTTATCTTGCCAAAGTCTGAGTTTCTTGCAAATAAAAGTAAGGTCATTACAAGACCGTGGAAGCGAACGGGTATTGGGCTGGGAATTCCTCAGGGTCTTGCCGCAAGCGGAGTGCTCGCTAACATTTATATGGCCGATATCGACATGAAAGTCCGGCTTGCTGTTGAACGGGTTGGTGGCTTGTATCTTCGTTATTGCGATGACTTTATTGTTGCCGTTCCAAAGTCTGGCTTTGATGCACTTGTAGAGGCCATCAATCTAATGGCCGATGTTGATTCCGTTAAACTGCAGCCTGAGAAAACCAAGGCGTTCCGGGTTGATAGCGACGGAGTTGCTCAGCTTGATTTTGAAAGCGTTCGTGCGGGTAAGGTCTATCCGTACTCCGGTGTACATCCGGCGCAGAAAGTCAGTTTCCTGGGGTTTGACTTTGACGGGCGCGTTGTAAGACTTCGACAGTCTACGGTTGGAAGGTACCACAAGCGTCTCCGTGAGGCGGCCACTGCGATTGGGCGTTCTAATCAGGGGGAGGGAAGGCACGCATCAAAAAAGCGCGTCTCCGCTCTGTATCAACATTATTCACCGCTTGGTATTTGGGGAAGAAGGTTATGCCCATCGGCTGACGCTGACTCTTCTGCATTTTTCCGCTACGGGAACTTTCTTTCCTACGCAGCGAGAGCCCAAAAGGCGTTTCCAAATGATCCGATTACCCCTGATGAGGCTAAGATTTACAGGAAGATTAAACGCTTGAGTGCTCGGTAAACGATGGCTTTAGCGCTGGATTATTCATAGCCATAAATACTTAATCGATATCGGCCAATTCCGGTCACCGGGTAATAATTGATGTGCCTTCACACCCTCGCGGAACTATGCTTCTGAAACTCGTGCCGAACATTAGAATGATATGACAAGAACGGTAGTATCGCGAAAGTTGGTGTAATGGACTCTTTGGCCCCCGTGCCCAGGATCCGAAATCTATCGATATCCTAGGCCGACTCCATTCTGTCGGCAAGCTCAAGGCCGGATTTGACCATCTTCCTGGTGGTCTTTTCCGGCTCGGCCCAGTTGTGACAGCCCGACGTACCCCTCCGGAGCGCCGCGTCGTGCATCTCGGCCATCTTCCTCTCCGAGAAGTAGCGCGAGGATGCCGTGGAGACGGCCAGGATAGCCCCGAAAGCGGCCTGATCGCGACATGGTGGGCGTATTCTAGGCGAAGGCACGGACCCTTCCGAGCCAGGACGGGCCGCTCGCTCGGGCCAACTTTGGCGTACCCTGCTGGAACGGCTTCCGTCAACATCCGCAAAACTACCGCAAGGAGGAGGCCACAGTGATAGATAAGAGGCTTATTGAAGCCGTTCCCGGAGCCGAGAGACTTAAATCCGCAATGATTACCCCAGAATTGTTTGTTAAGGACCTCATACAAGACTATTCTGGGCGTCCGTTATATACATACGAGGAATGGACGCGCGAGCTCATCAACCACTCTAACGCTTTCAAGGAACTGACCAGAGGTGCGGAGTTTCATGCGCCCGTATCCGAGGCAAATGGGGAGTGTGATGCGGTATCAGACGCGTATCAGTTAGATTTCAAGCTCATCTTCGGAAAATCCATGATGCGCGCCGTAAGCCTCACTTCGTCAAGGCGAGTTTCAGAACGCGGAATTACTTTTAGACAACCTGGCATAAGTTATGCAAAAGAACAGAGAGGCTTACGCCTGCATGCGATTCTCAGGGATTACAGCCTCGCCAAGCTTGACGAGCTTCTAAAAACTGAGAGTGATAAACAATTGAGCGAAGAAGACCGTGAGGCCCGAGGACTTCTTCGCTCCATCAATCGTTCGAAAAATTTGCTTCTAGTATATCCTTGCCGCTTTGAAGGCATCGACAGTCTGCCTGGACTTGAGGAAACCATAAACGCCGCACTTTACCATGACTTCCGGAACGCGCTCGACGTCCGACGGATGCATCATCCCGACAAGGACACCTTCCTTTCATATTTTTGCAATGACCGCATGGTTGTCACAAGAGCGAGCGGACACGTCCTAGCCAAGTTCGACGATATCATGGTCGCAAAAAGCAGAACATACATGGATATTATGCGTATGCGTGATCCCGGAGAGTATCAAAGGCTGCTGAAGCTTGTTTAACCGACCGCAAGGGCTAGTTTTTTGGACATCAACCCAAGATGTGACCTGCCAAGAGGACCGGACGCCGGTGCGTTCGGACTCGCTTTTCTGCATTCAAAAGCAACGCTGAGCTTGACCTCACGGCTTGCGCCTGCTGCTCGGCGGTCTCCTGAGGCTGAACCGCCTCTGCAATGGCTGCCATAGGCAACGTCGCGCCGACCATGGACGTGCACGCGATCGCGCAGATCAGGTAGTAAAGGAGTCGTTTCATAGCGGAGCCTCTCGGTGAGCAACCAACGGGGTCCGAAGACAGCTCCAGGCCAGCACTCCGCACATATTTTTTGGGGTTTATTTTATGGGAACACCGCTCAACATCAGCGAACTTTCTGGGGAATGTTGGGGAGGGGGAGGAGTAACTGACTGTTGGGGCGTTGGCCATTGGCGGCGTCCCGCCTACGCTTCGTTGGCTATACGCTATGCGGCAGCTTCAACATGAGGCCGCCTTGCGCCTCTTCGAGGCTCGGCACCGAGGCCTTCCAGGTAAAGTCCGAGAGGCTGCTGCTTAGGTCAAGCTCTGCATGGGCGTACTTTTCGATTATGCAGCCAGGGTGATTCTCGTCTGGTAAAAGGCGACATTCGACCGGTCGCGACCCGATGATTCGATACTCCTTCTGATATGCGTACTTGGGCGTTTTGATAACGAGGTTGTGCGGGATGCCCTCAAAGATCTCGCGGATCAGTTTTGGCCTGGGGACGCCATAGGAGATGGGACCGTGCGCGTAGATGCTTCCGTCGTCGGCGATGTGTCTGTCGGCGAGGCGCGCGAAGCTGTCGTACTGCACAATGCCGATCCACCCGTCCGCGCACCCGAACTCTTGGATCATGCGTATCGGGATTTTCACGGTGTTGTCGACATTATTGTTCTCGCGGACCGTGTACATGCAGTAGATGGGCAGGCAAGCATATCTGTAGAGGCATACCCCAGGGGCCATGGACGCCTCGAGCGGATCGCCCCGCTCGCCAGGCAGGCCTTGGTAGTAGCCGGCCGCGTTCATGTAGAGACGACCGTTCAGTAGGTCTTCGATGAACGCCTCTTTGGGCGCGAACTTAAGTAGGTAGACGATGTCGTTGTTGGGCATGGTGTTTCCTTTCTTTGGTAGTGGTGTCCCAGGTCGCTTTGTGCGTCCGGGTTGCTTGCTACCAAGGTAAGGGCGTCTGGTGGGATCCTCGTGCGGGAGTGGTGTGTGGCGTTTGCCTGGACTGTGCTTTTTCGAGATGACTGGGCGGTCAAGAAGTTTAGACCTGCGTCGACTCCATTTGTCATGTCCACAAAACCGTTGGCATTTGGTGCTAGCATCCCTAGTGTTCGCCTTGCTAGGAACGTTGTTAATTGCCATATGTATGGCTATTGCTCTATTAGGGGGATTCCCTTGGCAGATTTAGTCCATGTTTTGCCGTTCAAATCGGTGAGTGTCGAAGCTCAGAAAGCGCTCTCAAAGATTGAGTATCTCGAGGGCGATTCTGTAACCAAAGTGAAAGAGTATGACGACGTTGTGCGGTCACTTTGGGAGGCTAAGCAACTGTATGAACAGTTTCGATGGAACTATGGTGAACTGAGGCGCTTGGTTCCGTGTGATCAGTTTGACTTCTTACCCGACGGCTTTGCCAATGGGGGTTTTGGCGAGAGGACTGTTGTTAACGCTGCTTTTGGAAATTATGTTTCCGCAGCCCGTGGTCTTGTCGATAGAATGCAGGCAGTTATGCGGAAGTATGACCGAGGTTCAAATAAAGAACTGTATAAAGACTATTGGAAACTGCCTTCTTCTTGGTATGACGAAGGTGGCCTCTATGTTTTTATGTATGAGATTCGAAATCCAGTTCAGCATGGTCAAACCGTTGTTTCGCTTGTCAGGGAAAATGATGCGACTAGGGTTAGATTTGATCTTGATCAAATTGTTGATATGCGCGAATACAATACCTCGCCAAAACTTCGCGCCTTTCTAAACAAGACAATTTCGAAAATCAAAGACCATGATTCATCCGATTGTCCGTATCTTTGTTTTCGATATACAAACATGAGGTACAACGAACTTGTTATTGAGTTATTCTGTCATTTCCTGAAATGTGCCGAGCCCAGAATACGCGCCGCTCGTAAGGATATGCAGAGTTTGCTATTACAGCACAGCAAAGCAGTCGGCAAGCTGGGCGGCTCTTCCTTTGTTGCATATGTTGATGGCGATATGACCCATGTTTATGATGAAGTTGATGTTGACCCAGTTAAGCAATTAAAAGATATGCAGCGAAAGGCACAGAAGCATCTAAAGGATGCTCGAAATGCAATTGCGGCTGAGCGCAGATCAATTCGCTAGAGAATAGCTCCAGCATTGCGGTTCTGCTCATGTTTGCGGTCGGACGGGTGCCTCTGCGGTTGCCGATAGTCTGCGCCCAGAGTTCCATTAGCCCAGGTTTTTTATCCCAGCAAAATCCAGGATCTGCTTAGCTATCTATGGCTACGCTTCATTAAAAAAGTCGTTCTTCTTTAGCCGACCGAGATATCGGTCGAGTTCGTATAAAGCGTCAATGTAGACCTGAGCTGAGTTGCGAATATCGCGCATATCTAGACAGCATCTTTCAAAATGTAGCTTGCCAGTTTCTGTTTGAGTGCTACGACAAGTCATGAGTGCGATTTCGTTCTCAGCAACGTTATCAGTCTCTTCTAATCCTTTTGGTGTGATGCGATAGATCACTGCACCCGGATATGAGTCGAGAAGGCTTTTCCCTCTCACATCAATACAAATTCGCTCCGCTGGACCAAAGCCGTATTCTTCATGCCTCGTCGAATTTAGAGGGTGTGCAATTACGATTGAGCGAACCGCTTCAAGATAATTACGCGCCTCTGTGAGTTCATTTTGTCTCGAGAGCTCGAATTTGGTTCTAATTACTTCTTTCAAACAGGTGTAATTAATCTGCCAGTATGCATCTTTAATCCAGGTGGCGAGTGCTACTAGAAATACGGTGTCCTTAATGTTGGGAGAAAATCCGTCTTTGATGGCAGCATTGAAGTCTTGAATGCTGTAGTTAGCCTTAAGAATAAGATCAGACATTAATTCATAGTGATCCAGGTCTTTCCAAGGCCACTTCTTCCAAATACCGCATTTGCCTTCGCTCAGACCGTCCGTGGACTTTAGAGGTTCGATTGATTGCACGTTGTTCCCGTCTACTTGAGTTCCGCTCGGGCTCCTCATCGTCGTACGTTGTTAATTATCATAATGGCTCGACGGCAAAGCGAGGGGTTGGGCCACATTTTCGGGTACCGTCAAGATTCTTTCGTAAATTGATTTAGCCGTCCTCGGCCTCGTCCTCTTCTAGCCCTCCGCTTTTCCCTTCAGCTCGTCCATCTCCTCCAGTTTGGACATGTCCAGGTACCTCCTCTTGCCCCATTCGTGCTCCGCTATGTACTTCAGTCTCGCTGACACCAGCATGACGGCCGAGTTGCCGTCCGGGTAGGTCCCGACGGCCTTCGTCCTCCTTCTGATCTCGCAGTCGATGCGTTCGATCCCGTTGTTCGTCCTGATCCGGCGCCAGTGTTCCGGCGGGAATTCCGTGTAGGCCAGCGTCTCGGCGAACCCGTCGCGCACCGTCCTCGCGGTGGACACCGGCGCCCCCCAGAGGAGCTCGGAGACGTCCTCGATCCTCTTGGTTGAGACGCCCGCCAGGTACATCTCGACGATGGCCTCCTCGACCGAGGTCTCGCGCCTGCGGTAGCGCTCGATGACAGCCGTCCGGAAGGTCGCGCCGCGGAGTTTCGGCACGCCGAGCTCGACTTCCGCGGCCCCGGTGACGAGCTTCCTCGCGTAGTGGCCGCTGCGGTAGACCTCCCGGCCCGCCGCCCTCTCGTTGCGTTCGGCCCCGACGGGCTCGGACGACTCGTCGTCGACTGATACGATGTTCGCATATACTGTCCGTGCCCCTTTCCTCGATGGTTTATTGTCTAGTCGCCAGAAATCATATGAAGACGCGTGGACCGTGTCCCTCTATGTGTTTGTCAATTTGTGAAAGAAATTATGCGTCACCTCCTTATGCGCAACTACTTTCCCTATGGGTTATTAAGACTGCCCAAGACGGATTGTTGGTCGCCGGAGATTGGTTTACCCAACTGCGCTCGAGGCCCTTGGTGCGGATTTCCCAGTCGCCCTACAACGCTCTTGCAATGAGTGTTGTAGTGGTCATTGCCCAAACGTTCCTCGCGATTTATGCACTGTTTAGGAACATGAACTACTGCGACATGAACGCACCGTTTCTCGAGAACTTCTTCAACACCGTTAAGGGTGCGGCACTGAAGCTGTCCTCGGCGATTTTGGGCGAACACGTGATAGATGTGCTGTGCAAGAAGAAGGGGGAGTGAGGGCGAGGTACTCAGAATGTCAGGCCGTTAGGTACTGCAATCCCTCCCCGTTGTTGGCTGTATCAATGTGGGCCTTATATATCAGGGACTTGATGTCGGTATGAATGGGGTGAGACAAAGTGGACGAGCTTTCCAAAGAAATTGCATCTCTGCCATCTGATGTATTGAGTAAAGCATATGATGATGCTCTGCATCCTGTGCTCTCATCGGTCGGAGACACTCTGAGTTTAGTTCCCAGAACCGTTGGCGTATTGCTTGGCCCCTGGAAGAAATGGGTGGTTAACGGCGAGAGCAATATTGAGGAGGCGATTCGGCAAATCGAAGAAAAGATGGAAGACGTCCCGGAGGACTGCTTCTGTGAGCCTGCACAGAATGTTGTGGTGCCGGCTATTCAGCAACTGTCATATTCGTACGACAGTCAGGACCTAAGGGGGCTGTACGTTAATTTACTCGCGTCCTCTATGGATAAAAGGGTTTCTCCTCTCGTCCATCCGAGTTTTGTTAGCATAATCGGACAACTGACTCCCGATGAAGCCAAAATGATGTCGTGGCTTTCTGAAGGGCTTGGTAAAGATCATATTCCGGTTATTGACTTACGCGTTGTCGAAGACGATGACATGCCAATTAAAGCTCGGTGGCGAGTGCTTTGCGAAAATTATACGAACGTATTCGATGCTATCGTTCAATGTCCTGAGAATGTGTCTTTGTATTTGAATAACTTGGAGCGACTGAAACTTTTAAGCGAAGAAACGTACTGTTACGAGGGAGAAGACGATTATCTTGGGATTGTGGATTCTGACAGGATCCGAAATATAAAGAAGGATAATACGCCTTCTGATGGATGGCGGTTTGATTGCGTACATCATGTTTTTAGGCTAACACCGTTCGGGAAGCTTTTTATTAAGTGCTGTGTTTAGTCTTCTCGGCAGTGCTGGTACGATTCGATTCTTGGCGGTTTGCTAATGGGTGAATGCGTTGGTCAGATTTGATGGGAATACCTTCTATTTCTTGTCAATTAGTCTTTTAAAGCTTCCGACCGTCGTCCTGGCGGTTTTTCTTTGTCCCCGCAATGATGGACAATTTCCTTAAACGATTTTGGTCCGTGATAGTTTCTCACGGTTCATTTTCGCTTCATTTTACGGTGATGGTGCCAAATGGTAAGAGGTGCATATGAACGAAGCGGTTTTAAGGGTTTTAGCCAGGCTGGGGCTCGACGCTAAACCATTCAAGCAGGAGAAAGTGATCGAGCTGGTCAAGAACCCCCTTTCCGGAGCATGGGTTACCGTCTATTCGCACCATGACGCTGCTGATGGAAGGCCTTCCGTTTTTGCCTGTTTTGCCGACCTTGCACGGAAGCAGGAGATTCTTGCAGGTGATGATTGGTTGAAGCATGCTTCCAGTTTCTCGCTAGGCTTCTGCGTATGTGCAGATGACGTCACTTATCATGACGGGCGCGATGAGGGCTATGACTTTATTGTTGCCGAGCAGTATTTCTATCCGCTCGACCAAGCGCAGATTCTGGTCAACCAGGAATTTGTCATGCTGTTTGAACTCTACCGCGGCGAAGACGGTTGCTACTATAGCGTCGACAAGTGCGGCGAGAGAGAAAAAGTCGTTGACTTTGCTGGAGACGAGGTGCGTGTCAGGACCAAATATATACTGCGCTTCATTGCAGCTAAGCAATGCTTCTTCGTCTACTTTGTTGACGCTCGGCTGGCATCTTCGTCCAGCTATCCTTTGGGGAGCACTGAGTGCATTTCAGAGAGTGATGAAGTCGGAGGGAACTACCATATCGGACAGTGGTACACGAGCGATATTGATGAAGGCTATCTGCTGTCCATGCTCTACGCTCGAAGCTTTATCGAGCCCGACGACGTCGAGACTTGTGGCATATGGCCGTTCGATGAGAAAAATGAACGGTACCCCGAGTTCGTCATCGGCGAACGGCCTGACGGCTCGCTCGTTCGATACATATGTGACCCGAATAAGCTTGGCACCTACTTTGATAAGGAGCCTCGCGCCCCACATTACTTAACCCCCGTTTTCTTTAAGCCCGCTGTACTTGATAAGTACAGGAGTAGCCCTCACTTCGATGTCAGCGAGCGTCACATTTCATGTGGGAGCCAGTGGAGGTGCGAGATTGACAATGTTGACCCGGACAGAGTTATGGTTTATCTCGGCGATTTGGGACGCGATCTTCCCGAGAGTGAGCGCACTCATTTCCTTTCCTTCGAGATGTCTCCCGTTGACCAGCGCATTTCTGATGAGGTATTCAAGACAGATTTGCTCAATATGTGGGTTAAAGATCCGTCGGGCCCTGTTTCCATGCTTATGCGAGCGCGAATGGAACTTGATAAAGCATGGAGGAAACGGTTTGGCTTGGCGCTGTATAGGCCTTTCCACCGTGCAGACGAGGGCATTCTTGAACAAATCCACATTCCATCTGGCAACGGCGAGTCTGAATTTGAGTCCGTGACTATGGCCCTCACGAGAGCCCTCGTCGACTACATTGATGAAAGTGCTCTAAAGGACGCTGATGCGAAGGGTAGTATTAACAAGCTGGAGGCCTTTCTTAGCGGGAATGACATCGTGATCGACCTAAAGCCTCTCCGTGATCTTCAGAACCTTCGGTCGGCGGGGGCAGCGCACGGTAAGGGCTCAAAATACGATAGGCTTTACGGCGATGTGGTCACCGAAGACCATAGAGAAGATGCGAAAAGACTCATTGCTCGACTTACGACCATGCTGAACGAGTGGACTGAGGCCTTAAAACCTGCCGACGATCGGAAAGAGTAATTGCAGGGTGATGGGCTGTCATGCGCTAGGGAAACAAGGCTGTTGCAGTTGGCGGATTTAGATATTCTTGCATCAAGACCTTCCGATTTCCTATAGATAGAGACAGGTCCAATTGACTTTCAATGTGTATCCTCCTTATTTTCTGAGTTTATGTAGCACTAGCTGCGTTTATAGGAATGGGCTATGCGCGATACGGCGGTTTCAGCATGAGGCCGGCTTGTACTTCTTCGAGATTCCATATACTGGCACCTTTCAGGTCCGGCTTATGTCCGCGCCAGTATTTATGCTTTAAGCAAAGCGGCACGAGTGAACTTGCTGCGAGCCTCATGCTGTGAGCACATTAATCAATCGGTCGTGAAGGCGAGGTGAGTATGAAAGGTAGAAACCAGCACGTTACGAAGCGGGCGGATGGCAATTGGCAGGTTAAGGGCGAGGGGGCGCGTCGCGCTTCCTTTGTTACGACGACCCAGGGCGAAGCTATAAAGCGCGGTCGTCAAATTAGTTCTAATCAGCACTCTGAGCTAATCACCCATCGTCCTGATGGCAGGATCCGCGCAAAGGATTCCCATGGGCACGATCCCTTCCCGCCGAGAGGATAGGGACTTGACGCCATTGCGGCTGCGGGCATGGATTAGCGTGTCCGCAGCCGCAAACGCCTGCCGGAAGTATGCGGCAAATTCTGGAACCCCCGAGCACAACAGCTTTTCCACATAAAGGATCCGCAGGCAGAAGCATTACGGCATTCCGGAGCGCTCGGCACGCTAGGGATTTGCCGCATACTTCCGAGTTTTGGCCTTGTACCCTTTGCTCCAGATGCTGCAAACACTTGATTGATGCTATTTAAGGTCTATAATCAAAGAAAAACTCTGATATCCCTTTTAAAACAATGAAAGGAATGTTGAGGACGATGCTTTGCCAGTTCACCTTCAGGAACTATAGATCCTATCGCGATGAGGCGGAGCTTTCCATGCAGGCGACGCCGATGAAGGAGTTCGAGCGCTCCCTCATAGTGTGCCCTGACGGGCAGGGCTTTCTACCAGTGGCCGCGGTGTACGGACCCAACGCTGGCGGTAAGTCAAACCTGCTCGAGGCTCTCGATTACGTTCGCTCGGCGGTAGCCAGACCGATTAGGCTGCTGTCTGCCAGTGCTGATGCACCAGGGGGTGATCGCCCTTCGATACCCCGTTGCTCTGCGTTCGAGTTCGATGACGTGTCGGCTGCTAAGCCCACCGAGTTCGAGCTCTACTATCGCGCGGGTGAGCATGAGTACCGCTATGCCCTGTCCGTGCATGCGGACGAGATCGTGTCCGAAGGACTGTGGCGGCGCAAATTGGGGGCGTCACGCACGGCGATGCTTTTCGAGCGCGAGGGCACGGGGGTTGAGCTTGGTCCCACGCTGCGTAAGCTCG
This sequence comes from uncultured Collinsella sp., assembly GCA_902495645.1. Taxonomy (GTDB): domain Bacteria; phylum Actinomycetota; class Coriobacteriia; order Coriobacteriales; family Coriobacteriaceae; genus Collinsella. Next base: position 152,791 of record CABUXY010000001.1, read on the forward strand.
TGACGGCCGCGAGATTCAACCCGAGCCTGCCATACCTGTCGTTTCTCTGCATCAACTTTGACGCGCCGGTGATCAAGGAGGCTGCCAGTTGGTTTCTTGATGGGGTGTTCCTGAACTACAACAGCTCCTATCCGGAGCAGATGCTCGAACAGTTGCTCGATGAGGATGACTCACCCGAGATCACGCGTTTTCTGCGTGCCGTTGACGTGCGTATCGATGGCTTTAGGGTTGAGAAAGCTCCGGAATGGCGGGGCCAGCGCGTCTTCGTAAAGCATGAGGTGGACGGTAAGGGCTATGAGCTGCGCCTGTCCGAGGAGTCGGCCGGTACTCAGAAGCTCATGGGGCTGGCGGCGTTTCTGCTGGCGGCGCTCGAACGCGGCGGTACCGTCGTTGTCGATGAACTCGACGCCAAGTTGCATCCGAAGCTCCTGCGCTACGTGATCCTGCTGTTCAAAGATCCCGAAGTCAACAAGAGCGGCGCGCAGCTCATCTTCTCGTCTCAGGACGTGTCCACTATGCGAAACGATGTTTTTCGCCGCGACGAGATATGGTTTGCCGCACGCGGCGAGGGGGAGGCGAGCCAGCTATGGTCGCTCGCCGACATCCACGAGTCAAATGGCAACCTGGTCAGCAAGAACGCGGCATTCGACAAGCAGTACCTGTCTGGCCGCTATGGTGCCGACCCGTATCTCACGCGCATTGAGGAGTGGGATTAGTATGGCCGCGAAAAAGTCGAGGGACTGGCGCAGCGGCAAGCGTGAGGGACGCTCTCGCATGGTACAGATGACGCGCCATCTCGTGGTGACCGAGGGCAAGGAGACTGAGCCTCGCTACTTCGAGGGCGTGCGCGCCGCGTTGGGCGCAGCAAACGAGCGGAAGGTTGCCGTAGTCGTTAAGGGGACTGGCAAACATACTCTCGACCTGCTCGACTTCGCCGTCGAACACTGCCTCTATGCGCCCGAGACGTTCGACCACGTGTGGCTCGTGTATGACAAGGATGACTTCCCTGCGTCCGACTTCGACGCGATGGAACGTAAGTGCAACGAGCTCTCTGATGGTTCGAGGACCTTCCACGCGTTGTGGTCCAACCCCTGTTTCGAGCTGTGGCCGCTTTTGCACTTTCGCTACACGACCGCGCATATGTCCGCGTCCGACTGCCAGCATGCCCTCGCGCAGGAGATGTCGAAGAATTTGGGCATCGAGTACCGCAAGAACCTTGACGGGATGTTTGGGGCAGTGGATGATAGGCGAGGCGAAGCATTGCAGCGTGCTGGGCGCCTCGTCGCGTACCATAGGGAACTGGGTAACATTAAGCCATCTGCGCAAAACCCTTCAACTAAGGTTGGCGAGATATTTGATGTGATTGGGCCGTATCTGGTTTGACGGTCAAGTTCGATCGGGCTTGATGGGACTGGAGATTCATGAAAGATGTTGTTTCGGGCTGCCTGCCGTCTTTAACTGGATTGACCTTTTGGGACCCGATAGGATACTAGGCCGAATCTAGCGGTATTGACGCAGTCAACCTACGGGCTCGCACGTTGCTGCTGCTAGCAGCGGATCGGGTGAGGACTGCTGCTTCTTTGGCCTGTACGCCTCCGATGGCCAGTTTGCCGTGGACGCCTCCTGGGTGGACGCGACCGGCGCCATAGCCGATGCTGCCTGCGAGAGTGGCTCACTTACGTCGGCGCAGTTTGTGACGCCGATGGGCGGGGCCTTTGGTACCGCCTGTGTTATGGATGCCAGCGGGGCCGTTGCTTAGCATATGGTAATTGAACCCACAGGCGCCCAGCCGCCGGCGGGGAAGACCCAGCCCGGTATCGATGAGCCCACCGGTGGCAATCCCACGGGGGATACAAAGCCCGGTAGCGAAGAAAAGCCCGGTGATGAGACCAAGCCCAGCGAAAACCCGCCCCTCACGCCTGATTCGTCGCCCAAGTCGGACGCCAAGCCCGCGCCCGCGTCCATCAAGACGCCTGCGACCAAGACCACCAAAAAGACCAAGCCCGCAACAACGCAAGCCGCCGCGCTCCCTAAGACCGGCCACGGTGACTGGGCGGTTGCGTGCCTTACTTTCGTCTTCCTAGGTATGTTGTTGGTCCCCATAATAGTTCGGGCACTTCGCGGGGGGCTTATTTGCCAATGTAGTTTCTGCCGCTTCTTTCCCACATTTCTCTGAGTTAATAATGCAGATTACTTGAACTCGGCTTGGGGCTTGCCCTGTATTTGAATTTGATTAAACTTAACTTATAAGTTAATCATATATGGTTTCATCTGAAGCGGAGGGGGTGGCCTTTGGCTGGTGACTATGAGCTTGTCGAATATGCTGATCCCGAGGGACGACCTTTTTGGGAACTAACCACCTCCCCTGAGAACTCTCAGTTTCAGAAGATGATGTCTGATCCTAAAACGAAGTTTACCGCCCGTAAAATGATCAATCAGATTTCAAAAATCTATGATTACGGGCTAAAGGATGTCACTGGAACGTCAAAGCTTCGATGTATCGAGCCTAAGATTGGGCTATACGAACTCAAGGGTTTTGATGGGGTTAATCGAGAAATGGTCTACGCGATTTGCCAAGGCGTGGACAAGATTGTTTTGCTTTTTTGCTTTAAGGGCCATCAAGGCTCGGGAAATATTTCCAAAGAAATTAAACGCGCAAAACAGTTGGCCCCGATAGCAAAGCAGCTTTTGGAGTCATAGCGTCGGCTTTTTTGCCCGCTTACGAAATGGAGACTTGTAATGGTTAAGGTCGATTTATCAGACTTTTACGCGGAAACGGAAACGAGCGAAACCCGTGCCTATGAGCACGCACTAGATATTGAGTTTATTGTTCATCGCGAGATGCAGCGCTCGGGCTTGAGTAAAAGCGAGCTGGCAAAGCGTATGGGCGTGAGTCTTCAGTCGCTTTCGAAATTGTTGAATTCTCAGCCCAACATGACGCTGAAAACAATCGCAAAGTTTGAGCTTGCGTTGGGTATCAAAATCATTCCTCAGGTCATTTCCAGCTATTCGAATGAGGCGCCGTTTTCTTCGTCTAATAATTCTGTCCGAGAACAATGGTCTTCATTTAACAGCGACTGCTCAGCTAATCGATTGAACTTTGAGATGATTCCGGGAGGTTTGGCTGCATGAGCAAGGATTTCATTGCGCCTATTCAGGTTGTTCATTTGTTTGTTGTCGACTCAACTTTTCATATTGAGAATGAGCCCTCCCAGAATATGGATTTAAAAGTTGACGTTAGCTATCAGGACGTCCATCTATTGAGGAACAAGGCGGGCGAGCGTGCAGACTTAAAGCTGTATGTGTGTGGCAGTCTGATTGATAGAGACGATGCAAAGGAAAAAATGCGCGCTGATGTGACGGTTGCTATTTCGGTGTCTACAAAATTGCCGTTCGACATTTCAGACGATGAAGCGCGCCGATATCTTCTCTCTAATGCGATTTCCATGGCGTATGGTCACGCTAAGAGCTATCTGATGGTCGTTACTGGACTTTCGCCCATGGGGGCTTTGACGCTGCCGGCAATTCTTCCTTCGGAATTGGCAGCGGACAGCGATGCGTCTTTCCAAAGTGAGTAAGCTGTTCTCGATTTGGATTTTGCATGCCACCGCTTGCAAATGTAACGCGGTTCCGAATCGGTAGTTTGACTGATTCGGAACTTTTATTTCGACGTTTCTAGCTGAAGCCCTGCGATGCCCGTGCTACGACAGCTAAATTGACCGTGACGTCCTGTCTTGCGACACGCATGTAGCTCCGCACGGGTATCATGGTGAAAGCGATTTCAATGACAGGGGTACTCGTGGTAAAGATGAAAGATGTGGCCGAGCTGGCCGGCGTTTCGAGCGCCGCCGTCTCGCGCTACCTCAACGGTGGCTACATATCGACGGACAAGGCCGAGCGCATTAAGCAGGCGATTGAGCTGACCGGATACGTGCGGTCCAGCCAGGCTCGCGCGCTGCGCACCGGTTCCACCAAGCTCATCGGAGTCATCGTGCCTAAGATCAACTCGGAATCCGTGAGCCGCATTACCGCCGGCATTGGCCAGGTGCTCGGTCGCCGTGGCTACCAGATGCTGCTTGCAAACACCGACAACGCGGCCGATCGCGAGCTCGAATACCTCGATTTATTCCAAAACCACCCAGTTGATGGCATTGTGCTGGTGGCAACCATGATCACCGACGAGCATCGTCGGGCGATTGAGTCGTGCCGCGTGCCGATCGTGCTGATCGGCCAGAATGTTGAGGGCGCTGCGTGCGTCTATCACGACGATTACGAGGCCGCGTTTGAGCTGGGCCATGCGCTTGCGGGTCGCGTTGACGGCAAGATTGCCTATATTGGAGTTACCGAGGAGGACCGCGCGGCCGGTTATGACCGCCGTCGCGGTTTTGAGGCTGGCTTGCGCGCCGCGGGCGTGGCGCTTGATCCGAGCCTGATTCGCCAGGGGTCCTTTACGCTCGACTCGGGCTATGGTGCGGCGCGTGAACTGCTTTCCGTCGCTCCCGATGTTTCGTTTATCGCCTGCGCGACCGACACCATGGCGGCGGGTGCGCTGCGTGCTATCGATGAGGTTCGCGGCATGGGCGAGGGCATACACCGCGTGAGCGGTTTTGGCGACAACGCGTTTTTGCGCGCGCTGACGGGCGGCATTCCCACCGTGCACTATGGCTACCTGACCAGTGGCGTCGAGGCGACCAATATGTTGCTCAACACGCTCGATGGCGTTGACGGGGAGAGCGGTCTCAAGACGCTCAAGCTCGGCCATCAGCTTATGAATGTCTAGGCTTTGGGCACGTCTGCCTGCCTCTGAGCCCTTATGTTTGTCTCAAAACTACCATTCGCCGGCTTTTTCCTACCGTTCACCGTTATATGAAAACGATTGCAGTCATATGAAACTGAAAACGATTACAGTTTAAGTGTCAAAGATGGCCGGGTGCACATGCGCCCGTTGGAGGAAAGGGAAGTCATGGACTACCGCAAATCAGCCCAAGAGGTGCTCGACAACATCGGTGGCGCTGACAACGTTGTTTCGGCCGCACACTGCGCCACGCGTCTGCGCCTGGTGATTGCCGATAACGCCAAGGTTGACAAGGAGGCCCTCGAGAATATCGACGGCGCTAAGGGCGTCTTTGAGGCCCAGGGCCAGCTGCAGATTATTTTTGGCACCGGCACCGTCAACAAGGTCTACGAGGAGTTCATCGCGCTCAGTGGCGTCGAGGCTGCCACCAAGGCCGAGGTCAAGGAGGCCGCGGCGCAGCAGCAGAACATCTTTATGCGTGCCATTAAGGTGCTCGGCGACGTCTTTGTCCCCATCATCCCTGCCATCGTGGCTTCGGGCCTGCTGCTGGGCATTATGAGCGCCCTCAACTTTATGGCCTCCAACGGCTTTATCGCGCTCGACACTAATAACTTTATTTATAAGATTGCCGACCTGGTCTCGGGAACGTCCTTTGGCATTCTGCAGATCCTGATCGGCTACTCCGCCGCCAAGGCCTTTGGCGCCAACCCGTACCTGGGTGCCGTCGTCGGCGGTGCGTTCATCAACTCCTCGCTGCAGAGCGCCTACACGGTTGCCTCCGAGGGCGTTCAGACCATGGTCACCGTCATCCCCGGCGTGTACAGCTTTGAGTGGGTCGGCTATCAGGGCCACGTGATCCCCATCGTTATCGCCTGCGCCATTCTGGCCTTCCTCGAGAAGCGCCTGCACAAGGTCGTTCCCGAGATGTTCGACCTCTTTGTGACCCCGCTCGTCTCGGTGTTCGTGACCGTGCTCGTGACGCTCGTTGCCGTCGGCCCCATCTTCGTGTGGGCCGAGAACGCCATCCTCGGTCTGATCCAGGCCCTGCTGACCCTGCCCTTCGGCATCGGTTCCTTTATCGTCGGCCTGTTCTATGCCCCCACGGTCGTTACCGGTATCCACCAGATGTACACCGCCATCGACCTGGGCCAGCTCGCCCAGTACGGCGTGACCTATTGGCTGCCCATCGCCAGTGCCGCCAACATCGCCCAGGGTGGCGCCGCGCTCGCCGTTGCCTTTAAGACCCGCGATGCCAAGATCAAGGGTCTGGCGCTTCCTTCGGCCCTGTCCGCCTTCATGGGCATTACCGAGCCTGCTATCTTTGGTGTGAACCTGCGTTTCTTTAAGCCCTTCATCGCCGGTTGCATCGGCGGTGGCTGCGGAGCCCTGGTCTGCGCGCTCACTTCGCTGGCTGCCTCCGGTACGGGCGTTACCGGTATCTTCGGTATCCTGCTGTGCCTGGCCCAGCCCGTGCAGTACGCGATCATGTTTGCGGTCGCCGCGCTTGTTTCCTTTGCCGTCTCATTTGTCCTGTACAAGGACGAGCCCAAGGCTTCCGAGCAGGCCTAAGAGCTTTTGATTGAGGGGATGCCCGCGGGTTGTATGCTCGCGGGCATTCCCCGCATCTGGCGCCGATCTGTGGCGCCTTGTAACTTTCGATCCGTTAGGACTTTGATATGTCTAATGCCCTTGGTCGCGATCTTGCAAAGCTGGTCGCCGCTGTTGACGCCGCCGCCTCTGAGTGCGGTCATGGCGCGTATGGCCAGCGCTTCCATATTATGCCGCCGGCGGGTTGGCTCAACGACCCCAACGGTCTTTGCCAGGCAGATGGCGTATTTCACGCGTACTTCCAGTATGCCCCGTTTGATGTGAACGGCGGCGTCAAGATGTGGGGCCATGCGACGAGCCGCGACCTTATGACGTGGGACTACGTTGGCGCCCCGCTGCTGCCCGACGAGCCGTTCGATTGTCACGGCGTGTATTCGGGCTCCGCGCTTGCCGAAGACGGCCGCATTCGCGTGCTGTACACAGGCAACGTTAAGCTTTCCGATGCGGACGGTACGTACGACTACGTCAATACCGGCCGTCGTGCCGATACCGTTTATGTCGAGAGCGTTGATGGCCTTGCCGGTCGGGAGTTCAGCCAAAAGCGTGTGGTGCTGGCGTCCGATGATTATCCCGAGGATTTGACCTGCCACGTGCGCGATCCCAAGGTGTGGCGCGATGACGATGGGCGTTACCATATGGTGCTGGGCGCGCGTCGTCGCGTGGATGGTCCGCATGTCGATAGTCGATTTTGCGCCATGCACGGCGAGGGTGCCGGGCGCGATGTGGGTGAGATCTTGGTGTACGGTTCGGCGGATATGCTGAACTGGGAGCTCGAGAGCCGTGTGTCTACGCCCAAGCGTTTCGGCTTTATGTGGGAGTGCCCGGGGTATCTTGAGCTTAAGGCGGATGGCGGTGTACCGGCGAAGTGGCTGTCCTTCTCTCCCCAGGGGCTCGAGGGCGGTCGTTGGGACCGCGGCAACGTATACGCTGCTGGCTACATGCCTGTAACGGGCGACATTACCGGTGGCAATGACGCTTATGAGCTGGGCGAGTTCCGCCTATGGGACGCCGGTTTTGACTTCTATGCTCCGCAGGAGTTCACGGCCGAGGACGGTCGCCACATTCTGGTCGGCTGGATGGGCATGCCCGATGAGCCGACCTATGGCAACGCACCCACCGTGGCGTGTGGCTGGCAGCACTGCATGACGGTGCCGCGCGAGCTTGCGGTCGGTGACGGCGGTGTGGTACTGCAGCATCCGGCGCGCGAGATTGAGCGTCATTATGCCTCGGTGCGTGTGGGGGAGGGCTCGTTGGAGGTTGCCGGCGATACCTGCTTTGACGTTATTTCTAGCGGTATCGACGGCGCATTTACCGCGACCGTTGATGGCGAGCTGAAGCTGGCGTTTGTGCCCGCCGAGCGCGAGCTGCCCGCGCGCTTTGAGATGCGATTTACCGATGAAGGTCGCGCTTCTGCCGGCTGCGGTCGTACCGTGCGCTGGGAGCCCGTCGACGAGGTTCGTAACGTGCGCATTGTTGGCGATGTCTCGTCGGTCGAGGTGTTTGTGAATGATGGCGCGCTCGTGTTTTCGACGCGCATCTATCCCGAGACCTATGGCGTGACCGTTGAAGCTCCGGGTGCGAGCGTGACCTATCACACGCTCAACATCTAGGCGATTCGTCGCATATTGGCGCTATACTGCAGCCGTTGCCCACGATGCGGGAAACATCCGCATCGTGGGTTTATGTTTATGTAGGGAGGTTGTCGTATGGGCGTACAGCAGCTAGAAGAGGCCTGGGCTTTGAGGACCGGCGCGCGTGAAGCACGGTTGCTCGCGGCCTCGCATGTGCCAGCAGCGTTGTCGCAATTGGGGATTGTGCACCCCGGCGACCGCCTGTTGGCCTTTGCGGGCGACTTTGCCGATGCGTTTGCGCACGGCTTTGATGCCTGCGACGTGGCTATGGTGGGTGAGCCGTCGGTTGCAGCGTTTGTCGCCGCGTCCGAGAACTTTGATGCTTCGTTTGATGCCGAGGGGCCGCACCTGTGGTGGTTTGTCAACTCCATCGGCGGGTTTGGTCTGCGCGTGCCCGATCTTCGCGCCCTGGGTCGCGCGGCTCGCGATGCCCGCGCGCTGTTGGTTGTGGACAACACCGTGGCGTCGGCTTTTGGCTGCGATCCGCTGAGGCTGGGTGCTGCACTGTCGCTCGAGGCGCTCGATCGCGTGTGCGCCGGCAAAGCTCCACGCAAGCTCGTTGCCGCTTCGGTGGCGCGCTCGCAGCACAAGCGTCATCGCGTGGATGCTGCTGCCGAGTGCGCGCATGCGTTGTTTGCGGGATGCGGTGCTTTGGCGCTCGACCTTTCTACCGAGGAGGCCGGTGCGCTGGAGCGCGGGCTGGACTCGCTCAATACCCGCATGCAGGCACACTTCGACCGCGCCCGTGCGCTGGCCGAGTATCTGGCCGCCAACGAGATGATGCGCAACGTGCGCTATCCCGGACTGAGCTCGCATCCCGACCATGTGGTTGCAACGGGAATCCTCGAGCACGGCTTTGGCCCGGCAGTTGAATTTGACCTTATTGAGCGTAGCGCGGGAGAGCTGTTCGACGCTTTGCCGGGGGAGTTTCGTACATCGCCCGCCGGCGGCGCAACGACGCGCCTTTCGGCTCCACGCGGCAAGCAGGGGAGCACCATTCGCCTTTTCGCCGGCACCGACGACCCCCTGGTTGTAGCGTCAACCCTAGACAACGCCCTTCGATGATTTTTCTGGGACGGGGATTAAAAAATCATTAGGTACACAATGATTTTTTAATCCCCGTCCCAGAAAAATCATCTATGGTGACCGACCAGCTAAAAAAGCCCCGTCCCAAATTAGCTACTCTTTGATGCTGGCGATGAGGTCGTTGGCTTTGGTGGCGATGACGTTGTTGATGTCGGCCTGCAGCTCCTCGTAGACTGCTATGGCTCGCTCGCCGGCGGGGGTGAGCGTGGATCCGCGGGCGCCGTCGCGCTCGATGAGCTTGCAGCCCAGCTGGCCTTCGGCTTCGTTCACAATGCGCCAGGCCTTGGAATATGCCATGCCCATGCTCTTGGCGGCACGGTTGAGCGAGTGCTCGCGGGCAATTCCCTGCAGCAGCAAGACGCAGCCGTGACCAAACACGCCCGGCAGATCCTTGTCGCACGCTTGAATGACCAACTTTGCCGTCGTCTTGTACTCCATGTGCTCCACGTCTCCCCGCTAAAGTGTTTGCTGGGCAAACGCAAAGCCTGCGTCAAACCCTCGTGTGCTCTTCTTAAATCATGCATTGTAGCAGTCAAAGTGCGTTAAGATACTTCCCCAGTATTGGGCGCCCAAGGTTGGGCTGGGTCCTACGAGGCCTGCAGCCGACCGGTCGCATGGAAAAAGGAGAAACATGGCTACGTTCTTTCCCGGTGAGTCCCACACGTTTTCGGAGTATCTGCTGGTCCCTGGTTACTCGTCCTCGCAGTGCATCCCCAACAACGTCTCTCTTAAGACGCCGCTAACCCGCTTTAAGCGCGGTGAGAAGCCGGCAATCACCTTGAACATCCCCATGGTTTCCGCCATCATGCAGTCCGTCTCGGGCGTCGATATGGGTGTCGCGCTCGCTACCGAGGGTGGCCTGTCCTTCATTTACGGTTCCCAGAGCGCCGAGTCCGAGGCCGCTATGGTCAAGGCCGTCAAGGATCACAAGGCTGGCTTCGTTCAGTCCGATTCCACGCTGACCCCCGACATGACCATGGAGCAGGTCATCGAGCTCAAGGAGAAGACCGGTCACTCCACCATGCCGGTTACCGACGACGGCACTCCCAAGGGTAAGCTCCTGGGCATCGTCACCAGCCGTGACTATCGCCCCAGTCGCGATGACCACCAGACGAAGGTCTCTGAGTTCATGACCCCGCGTGAGCAGCTCATCGTGGGCGACAAGAACATCAGCCTCAAGGTTGCCAACGACGTCATCTGGGACAACAAGCTCAACGCCCTGCCCATCGTCGACGACAACGATCACCTGATGGGAATCGTCTTCCGCAAGGACTATGACAGCCACAAGACCAACCCCAACGAGCTGCTCGACGGCGACAAGCGCTACATGGTCGGCGCCGGTATCAACACCCGCGACTATGCCGAGCGCGTGCCGCTGCTCATCGAGGCCGGCGCCGATGTCCTGTGCATCGACTCCTCCGAGGGCTTCAGCGAGTGGCAGAAGCGCACCATCGAGTGGATTCGCGCCAACTACGGTGAGGACGTCAAGGTCGGTGCCGGTAACGTAGTCGACGCCGAGGGCTTCCGCTTCCTGGCAGACTGCGGCGCTGACTTCATCAAGGTCGGTATCGGCGGCGGTTCCATCTGCATCACCCGTGAGACCAAGGGTATCGGTCGTGGCCAGGCCACCGCGCTGATCGACGTCTGTCGCGCTCGCGACGAGTACTACGAGGAGACCGGCGTCTACGTGCCCGTGTGCTCCGACGGCGGCATCGTCTACGACTACCACATGACGCTCGCCCTTGCCATGGGTGCCGACTTTATGATGCTGGGCCGCTACTTCGCCCGCTTTGACGAGAGCCCGACCGAGCGCGTCAACGTCAACGGTCAGTACATGAAGGAGTACTGGGGCGAGGGTTCCGCGCGTGCCCGTAACTGGCAGCGCTACGACCTGGGCGGCGCCGCGAAGCTCAGCTTCGTCGAGGGCGTCGACTCCTACGTTCCCTACGCCGGCTCCCTCAAGGACGGCGTGGGTGGCACGCTCTACAAGGTCAAGTCCACGATGTGCAACTGCGGTGCCCTCTCGATCCCCGAGCTCCAGGAAAAGGCACGCCTGACCCTAGTAAGCTCGACCTCGATCGTCGAAGGCGGCGCCCACGACGTTGTCGTCAAGGACTCTCAGCAGAGCGTCAGCTACCGCTAAACGGCTTTCCCAAGCACCGCACCTTGCCGTTCAAACCGTCGCTCGCGTACCAAAGTACGCGTCGCTCCTCTTTCACGGCAATCTGCGGCACTTGGAAAACCCGACCATGCTTGGGCGGATAACAGATAGCGGTTGATTCACAACCACGTTATTTAGATAAAGCGAGATGCCTGCAAGTCGCAGGCATCTCGCTTGTCGTATTTGCTATCATCAGTCAAGTTAACCTTAGGGTCGGGCGGCTTGGCTTTGTTCGCTAAAAGTTCCGCACGCAAAGAAGAGCACTTAATGTGCTCTTCGTCTTGCGCAGGACTGTCCGCAGTAGCGAATAAAGCCAAGCCGCCCGACCCCAGCTAAGATTAAAGGAGCTGATATGTGCGATTGCACAGATCATAAGGACGAGATCCCTGCCTACGACGCGCAGGCCATTGAGTCCAAGTGGATGAAGGCCTGGGAGGACTCCAACCTCTTTGCTGTCGACACCGACGACAGCAAGCCCAAGAAGTATGTGCTCGAGATGTTCCCGTATCCGTCGGGTGACCTGCACATGGGCCACGCGCGCAACTACACCATCGGCGATGCCATGGCCCGCCAGGCCCGCATGCGCGGCTTTGATGTGCTGCACCCCATCGGCTTTGACGCCTTTGGCCTGCCCGCCGAGAACGCCGCCATCAAGCACAACACGCAGGCTGCCGCCTGGACGTATAAGAACATGGACCAGGCGCTCGCCACGATGAAGCGCATGGGCTTCTCCTACGATCTGGATCGCATGGTCAAGACCTGCAGCCCCGACTACTACCGTTGGGGTCAGTGGATTTTTGAGAAGCTGTGGGAAAAGGGCCTGGTCTACCGCAAGAAGAATCCGGTCAACTGGTGCCCCACCTGCAAGACCGTTCTGGCCAACGAGCAGGTCACCGAGGGCAAGTGCTGGCGTTGTGGTACCGAGCCCGAGAAGCGCGACCTTGAGCAGTGGTACTTCAAGATTACCGAGTACTCCCAGGAGCTGCTCGACGACCTGGAGAAGCTCCCCGGCTGGCCCGAGCGCGTCAAGCAGATGCAGGCCAACTGGATCGGTCGCTCCGAGGGTGCCGAGGTCGACTTTACCCTGTGCGACCAGGATGGCGAGCCCATCGAGGGCGACGAGGGCAAGATCACCGTCTTCACCACGCGTGCCGATACGCTCTTTGGTGTCTCCTTCTTTGTCCTGGCTCCCGAGTACGCTCGTCTGCACGAGCTTGTCGAGGGCACGGAGTACGAGGAGGCCGTCACTAAGATCGTCGAGGACTCCAAGCATATCTCTGCTGTCGAGCGTGCCCAGGGCACCCTCGAGAAGCACGGTGCCTTTACCGGCCGCTACGTGGTGAACCCCGTGAACGGCGAGAAGGTCCCCGTGTGGGTTGCCGATTATGTCGTTGCCGACTACGGCACCGGCGCCGTCATGGCCGTTCCCTGCGGCGACCAGCGCGACTTTGAGTTTGCCCGCAAGTACGACCTGCCGATCGTGCCGATTATCCTGGACGATGACGATCGCGCTGCCGTCGAGGCCAGCGGCGAGACCATCGATACCTTCCATGCCGAGACCGTCGACTGGGATTGCGCCCATGCTGCCGAGGGCACGCTTGTACAGTCCGGCAAGTACACCGGCATGCGCGGTGGTAAGCACTCCGAGGGCGAGGCTGCCATCGTGGCCGACCTCGAGGCCATGGGCTGCGGTCGTCGCAAGGTCGAGTTCCGCCTGCGCGACTGGCTCATCAGCCGTCAACGCTATTGGGGCAACCCCATCCCGGCCATCCACTGCGAGCACTGCGGCATCGTGCCCGTGCCCGAGGATCAGCTGCCGGTGACGCTGCCCGAGAACCTGGACCTGGGCGCCGGCGAGACCCTCGCCGAGTGCAAGGACTTCTACGAGACCACCTGCCCGGTCTGCGGTCGCCCGGCCAAGCGCGAGACCGATACCATGGACACCTTCACCTGCTCCAGCTGGTATTACCTGCGCTACACCGACCCGCACAACACCGAGCTGCCCTTCTCCCGCGAGGCGGCCGACCGTTGGATGCCCGTCGATAACTACATCGGCGGCATCGAGCACGCCATTCTGCATCTGCTCTACAGCCGCTTCTTTACCAAGGCGCTGCGCGACCTGGGCCTGCTGAGCGTGGATGAGCCCTTTACCAACCTGCTGTGCCAGGGCATGGTCAAGGACGAGAACGGCGACACCATGTCCAAGTCCAAGGGCAACGTCGTGCCCCCGAGCTCGGTTATCGAGCCCTACGGCGCCGACACCATGCGTCTGGCGATTCTGTTTATCGCCCCGCCCGAGAAGGACTTCGACTGGGATCCCAAGGCCGTCGAGGGCGCCAACCGCTTCATCAAGCGCGCCTGGCGTATCGTGTGGCAGCTCGTCCAGTCGGGTGACGCCAGCGTGGCCTTCGACAAGTCCGTGCTCGACGAGGTCGCGATGAAGCTCTACCGCGAGCGTCACCGCACCATTGCCAAGTGCACCGAGGACTTCGATCGCGGCCAGTTCAATACCGCCATCTCGGCCGTCATGGAGCTCGTCAACGCCGCGAGCGCCTACCTCAACGCCACTGAGGGTGCTGACCGCGACAAGGCTCTGTGCTACGGCGTGGCCAAGGACATTGTGAGCGTCCTGGCGCCCATCTGCCCGTTCTGGGCTGACGAGCTGTGGCACGAGGCACTCGGCTGCGAGGGCAACGCCTACACCGCCGCCTGGCCCGAGTTTGACCTGGCCGAGTCCATCGAGGACACGGTGCAGATCGTCGTCCAGGTGCTCGGCAAGGTCCGTGGCCGCATCGACGTGCCCCGCGATGCCTCCAACGAGGAAATGCAGGCTGCCGCCGAGGCCGCCGTTTCCAAGTGGACCGAGGGCAAGACGGTCGTCAAGGCCATCTGCGTGCCCGGCAAGCTGGTCAACCTGGTGGTCAAGTAAACGCCACGCGCATAGTTGACGCATAAAAGACGAGGGGCGATCCGATTGGGTTGTCCCTCGTTTTGCATGTGCCCGCCTAGATGCCTGCCGTCAATTGTCCTATTCTTGTGGAGAAGCTGTGGGCGCGCTGACCTGCGAATTTATTTGACGCTTGCACGTTTCCGCAGCTATTGGTATAGTTTGCTTGCAAATGAAGTTGTAATTGAAAGAAGTGGGGTTTCGGCCCCGCTTCTTTTTTGTATGGATGGAGGTGCCGCAATGGTCAAGACCAAGACCGAGCAGGCGATCATCGACGCGCTCGAGGCCGTCGCTCCCCAGCACGATGTCGACATCGTCGACGTCGAGCTCGTGGGTGCCACCAAGGCCCCCTGCGTGCGTGTGCGTATCGAAGGTGCCGAGGGTCAGAGCCTGTCGCTCAACGACGTCACGGCCAACACCAAGTGGGTCGGCGATGTGATTGAGGAGCTTGACCCTATCTCTTCGAGCTATACGCTCGAGGTGTCGAGCCCGGGTATGGCGCGCCCGCTGCGCCGCCCGAGTGACTTTGCCCGCTTTGTGGGCGAGAACTGCGAGCTCACCTCCACCGCCACCGAGGGCCGTCGCAAGTACGCCGGCAAGATTGCCGCCGCCACCGAGACGAACGTGACCCTCGAGCTCGAGGACGGCGAGTCCGTTACCCTCGATTTCTCTAATGTTAAAAAGTGCAAGTTGAAGCCCACCTACGACTTCAAGCCCGCGAAGGAAGGAAAGTAAGATGGCAGCATCCGACATGATGTCCGCCCTGATGGAGCTTTGCCAGGAGAAGCACATCGACCAGCTCTACCTGATCGACCGCCTGGAGCAGTCGCTCGCCAAGAGCTATGCCGAGATCCTGCATCTTGA
This sequence comes from uncultured Collinsella sp., assembly GCA_902495645.1. Lineage (GTDB taxonomy): Bacteria > Actinomycetota > Coriobacteriia > Coriobacteriales > Coriobacteriaceae > Collinsella. Next base: position 167,883 of record CABUXY010000001.1, read on the forward strand.
GTGGGGCGCCAAGGTGACCATCGACCGCACCACCGGCAAGATCTACGTCTACCGCCTGGAGCCGATCGACGATTCCATGGACGAGGAGGGCAACTTCACCGAGTTCGAGGAGATCGACGTTACCCCCAAGAACACGAGCCGCATCGCCGCCCAGCACGCCAAGGCCGAGATCAACGCCATCGTTCGCAACTCCGCTCGCGAGCAGATCTACGAGGAGTTCTCCGGCCGCATCGGTGACCTCATCAGCGGTACCGTGCTGCAGTCCACGCCCGACTTCACCATCGTCAAGATCCGTGACGGCGTCGAGGCCGAGCTGCCGCACTTTGACCAGCGCCGTTACGAGAACGAGCGCAACGAGCGTCCGATGGGCGAGCGCTACCTGCACAACCAGCACATCAAGGCCGTGATTATCGACGTCCGCGACCCCAACTCCAACCTGCAGCCGGTTCGCGGCGAGCACAGCCGTCCGCCGATCGTCATCTCCCGCACTCACCCCGAGCTCATGCGTCGTCTGTTTGAGCAGGAGGTGCCCGAGATCTATGAGGGCACCGTCCAGATCAAGTCGATCGCCCGCGAGCCGGGCCAGCGCTCCAAGGTCGCCGTCCATTCGCTCGACGATCGTCTGGACCCCGTGGGCGCCTGCGTCGGCCCCAAGGGCAGCCGTGTCCGCGCTGTCGTTGGTGAGCTCCGTGGTGAGCGTGTCGACGTTATCCTGTGGGATGCCGATCCGGCCGTCTATGTCGCCAACGCCCTGTCGCCCGCCAAGGTCACCCGCGTCCTTATCGACGAGGAGAAGGCCTACGCCGGCGTCATCGTGCCTGACGACCAGCTCTCGCTCGCCATCGGCAAGGAGGGCCAGAACGCCCGCCTCGCCGCTCGCCTGACCGGCTGGCATATCGACATCAAGTCCGAGACCCTTGCCGCCGACATCCTCAAGAACGTCCCCGTTCACGAGGAGCCCGCCGCCGACTTGATCGGTGACGAGGAGGACGACGACGTCCGTCGCTGCGAGTACGTGTCCGAGGACGGCATTCAGTGCCGCAACCAGGCCCGTCCCGGCTCCCGTTTCTGCGGTGTCCACGACACCGATGCCTTCGATGATGCGGAGGACCTGATCTAGCGCGCGGTCGCGCCGGACAGGTTCCGGCGCATCTCCCACGCTCGTTCAGTCTCTAGGCACCCAAGGTGCCAGAAAGGGTAGGTGAAGTCATATGGCAAAAGTCCGTGTGTCCACCCTGGCCAAAGAGTTCGGCATGACCTCCAAGGAACTGATGGGTCATCTCGCCGATATGAAGATTCCCGCTAAGTCCGCTTCCTCCGCCCTGGAGGACGCCTACGTCGCCATGGTCCGCAAGCAGCTCGCCCCGGTGATCGAGGCCCGCGCCCAGGAAGTCGAGGCCGCCAAGCAGGCCGAGGAGCAGGCCGCTGCCGCCGAGGAGGCCGCGCGTGCCGCCGAGGCCGAACGCGAGCGCATCGCTGCCGAGAAGGCACGCGAGGAGGAGCGCCGCCAGTTCGCCGCGGCCCAGGCTGCCGAGGAGGCCGCCCGCGCCGAGGCCGAGGCCAAGAAGAAGGCCGAGCAGGAGCGCCTTGCCCGCGAAAAGGAAGAGGCTGCCCGCGAGGCCCAGCGTCGCGCCGTCCCCGCCTCTGACTCCGGTTCGCGTTTCCGTTCGCTGCTCGACCAGATCGCCGCGCAGGAGACCGTGCTCAAGGAGAAGAAGGACGCCGAGAACAAGGCCAAGGCCGAGCGCGCCGCCGAGCGCGGCAACCGTCGCGGCAACAACGACCGCCGTGGTGGTCGTCGTAATGACCGCAACGCCTCCGATAACAATTCCGTGCGCAACGCCTCCGAGAGCCGCCCGCATAGCCATCGCACCAACGCCAGCAACAATGTCGCTGCCGGCATGGACTTCCCCAACCCCGACAAACAGGGCAAGGGCAAAAAGCGCAAGGGCGGCCACGGCAACGAAGATGACCACTACAGCCGCATGGCTCGCGAGGCCGAGGAGTACAGTCGCGAGAAGGTGCTCGAGGAGGCACGTGCCGCCGTCGAGGAGGCCTCTCGCGAGTCCACCGGTCGTCGTAAGAAGCGCAAGGAGAAGCGCGAGCGCGAGGCCGCAAAGGCTCAGGAGGAGCGCAAGATAGAGGAGGCATTGGCCCAGGGTGTGAACCCCGAGGAGCTCGATGCCATCAAGGTTTCCCAGGGCGTTACGGTTCAGGAGCTCGCCGAGGCTCTCGACGTTCCGGCGAACGACATCATCAAGCGCCTGTTCCTGCTGGGCACGCCGCTCACCATGACGCAGTCCATGTCCGATGACCTCGTCGAGCTCGTTGCCGACGACCTGGGTCGTCAGATCAAGATCATCACCCCCGAGGAGGAGAACACCTTCTCGTTCTACGACGATCCCGCCGACCTTAAGCCGCGCGCCCCGGTCGTCACCGTCATGGGTCACGTCGACCACGGCAAGACGTCGCTGCTCGACGCCATCCGTCACACCGGCGTCGCTGCCGGCGAGGCAGGCGGCATTACGCAGGCCATCGGCGCTTCGCAGGTCATGATCAACGACCGCAAGATCACCTTCATCGATACCCCCGGCCACGCGACCTTTACGGCCATGCGTGCCCGCGGCGCCAAGGTGACCGACATCGTCATTCTGATCGTGGCTGCCGACGACGGCGTCATGCCTCAGACCATCGAGTCGATCAACCATGCCAAGGCCGCCGGCGTACCCATCGTCGTCGCCGTCAACAAGATAGATAAGCCGGGCGCCAACCCCGACCGCGTGCGCCAGGAGCTCACCGAGTACGGCATCATCCCCGAGGAGTGGGGCGGACAGAACATGTTCGTCAACATTTCGGCCAAGCAGAAGATCGGTATCGACGACCTGCTCGAGACCGTGTTGCTCCAGGCCGACGTGCTCGAGCTCAAGGCCAACCCCGACACCTTTGCCTCCGGTAACGTCCTCGAGGCCAAGCTCGACAAGGGCCGCGGTTCGGTTGCCACGGTGCTCGTGACCCGCGGTACCCTGCACGTGGGCGATACGCTGGTCGCCGGCCTTACCTACGGCCGCGTCCGCGCCATGCTCGATCCCAAGGGCAACGCAGTCACCGAGGCCGGTCCTTCCGACGCCGTCGAGATCCTGGGCCTGCAGTCCGTGCCCAACGCCGGCGACGAGTTCCGTGTTTTCGAGGACGAGCGCGAGGCTCGCGCCCTGGCCGACGAGCGTTCGCTCAAGGCCCGTATCGAGGAGCAGAGCCGCGTGAAGCACGTCACGCTCGAGAACCTCTTCGAGACCATCGCCGACGCCGAGGTCAAGGAGCTCAACCTGATCATCAAGGCCGACGTTCAGGGTTCCATCGAGGCCCTTCAGGACTCGCTCGACAAGATGGATCAGTCCGAGGTTCGCATCAACACGATCCACTCCGCTGTCGGCGCCATCAACGAGACCGACGTCGTCCTGGCCGACGCCTCCAACGCCATCATCATCGGCTTTGGCGTCCGTCCCGACGGTAAGGCCCGCTCCGCTGCCGAGCGCGAGGGCGTCGAGATCCGTTGCTACGACGTTATCTACAAGTGCCTCGAGGAGCTCGACGCCGCCCGTATCGGCATGCTCAAGCCCACCGAGGTCGAGGTCGCCACGGGTACCGCGACCGTCCTGGACACCTTCAAGGTGCCCAAAGTCGGTATCGCCGCCGGTGTCCGCGTCGAGGAGGGCGAGATCGCCGCGACCGATTCCGTGCGTCTGGTGCGCGACGGTATCGTGGTCTTCAACGGCAAGATCGCCTCGATGCGCCACTACAAGGACGAGGCCAAGAGCCTCAAGAGCGGTTCCGAGGGCGGCATTGGCCTGGAGAACTTCCAGGACATCAAGCCCGGCGACCAGATCGAGGGTTACCGCATCGACCAGGTTGCCCGTACCGAGTAGGGGGTAGCGCTATGAAGCAAACGCAGGCAACCCGCCGTCTGGGCGAGCAGCTTCGCGAGAAGCTCGGTTATATCCTGCTCTTTGAGGTTTCCGATCCGCGTCTCGACCTGGTTACTTTGACCGCGGTCGAGGTCGCGGTGGACCGTTCGTTCGCGCGTGTGTACGTGTCGTGCGATGCGAGCCGCTACGACGAGGTCATGGAGGCGCTCGCAAGCGCCAAGGGCCGCATTCGTAGCCTGTTGGCTCGCTCGCTCGATTGGCGTGTCACGCCCGAGCTCGATTTTCGCATCGATCGCTCGACCGATGAGGCCGAGCGCATCACGCGTGCGCTGGAAAACGTTCCCGCCACGCTTGCGATCGAAAAGGACGAGGACGGCTATCCGATAGCGGATGCCGCCCAGGAGGCAGCTTTAGATGACTAATTCCGCCGACCTCGCTTCGTGCGAGTCTGCAGATATTCAGCGACGCATCCTCGAGCTCATCGAGGGTGCGTCCTCCATTGCGATTTCGGGACATACTTCTCCCGATGGCGATGCCTTGGGCTCCGTATTGGGTCTGGGCCTTTCGCTCATGAAGTTTTTCCCCAACAAGGACATTGCGCTGCTGCTGGCAGACGATGACCCGGTTCCGCGCATCTATCGCTTTATGGAGGGTGCCGATCGTCTGGTGCCGGCATCTACGTACACCGGCAATCCGGACCTGTTCATCTCGGTGGACGTGCCGGTCGTCGAGCGCCTGAATAACTCCGCCGAGGTGCTTCGCCGCTCAACGCATGTGGTGTGCTTCGATCACCATCCGGCGCGCGAGGAGTTTGCCGAGCTCAGCCTGAGGCGCGTTGAAGCTGCAGCCTGCGCTATGATCATCGACCGCTTCTTGGACAATTGCGGCATTGTCGCCCGTGATGGCGTTGCGACCTGCCTGCTGTGTGGCTTGGTTACCGATACCGGCCGTTTCCAGTACCAGAATGCCGATGCCGCCGCCTTCCATGCGGCCTCGCGTCTTGTTGCCCACGGTGCCGATCCGGCGCGTGTGGCTCTCGAGGTATATCAGAGCATGCGCGTTGAGTTTTTGCACCTCAAGTCCATCGTTATGGGCCGCATTAAGACGGTCGCGCATGGGCGCGTGGCGTATAGCTATGCCTACCAGAGCGACCTTGAGGCCTGCGGCGTCACCTCGGACGAGTGCGACGGCCTGGTCGATGTGGTGCGTTCGGTGATGGGCGTCGAGGTCTGCATGTTCTTAAAGGGCATTGAGGGCGATACCAAGGTGCGTGGCAACCTGCGCTCCAAGGGCGACCTCGATGTGTCCGAGATTGCTGCCAACTTTGGCGGTGGCGGGCATCATGCCGCCGCCGGCTTTTCCAACAACGGAACAATTCGCGAGACGCTCGCCGTGGCACTTCCCATGCTGGCCGAGCTGGTGGGGGAGGATCCCGCTTCGGTGACCGTCGAGCTCTAACTTATTGGATGGTACATGGCTCGTCGAACGCCTTCTCAATTGAATATGCTGCTCGCCGTCGATAAGCCGGTGGGTTGCACGTCCCACGATGTGGTTTCGCAATGCCGGCGCGCCCTCCATGAGCGGCGCGTCGGTCATGCCGGAACGCTCGACCCCATGGCATCGGGTGTCATGGTGGTGGGCGTGGGTCAGGCAACGCGTCTGCTGGGCATGCTCACGCTCGATACCAAAAGCTACGTCGCCGACATTTCGTTTGGCGTCGAGACCAATACCGATGATGCGGAAGGCGAGGCCGTCCGCACGGTGCCCATAGCCGCCGAGCTGCGCGATCCGTCCTATGCCCGCGAGCGCCTGTGCACCATGTTGGGCCCGCAGATGCAGGTGCCGCCGGCGTTTTCGGCCATTTCGGTCAACGGCGTGCGCGCCTATAAGGCTGCGCGCGAGGGCAATGCCGTGTCGCTGCCCCCGCGTCCGGTCGAGGTGTACTCCGCCGACCTGATTGCCGTGAGCGGCGAGGGCGATTCGTGCGTATGGACCGTGGCGTTTTCGGTGAGTAAGGGCACCTATATCCGTGCGCTCGCTCGCGATCTGGGTCGTGCCTGCGACAATGCGGCGCATATTTCCGCGCTGCGCCGTACGGCCTCCGGTGTTGTTTCCATCGGCGCCTGCCATACGGTCGAGGAACTTTCTGCCGAGTCCGCTGCCGGCTTTGCCCTGGATCCCATTGCGGCACTGGGCGCCACGCGCGTCGACTTGCCGGACGATCTTGCCGATGATCTGCTGTGCGGACGTCGTATTCCTATCGAGTGCGCGCTTGTGGGCTTCGATGCGTCGAAGGCGCCGTTTGCGTTGGTGCTCGATGGGGGACTCAAGGCGCTCGCCCGCATTGAGGGCGGCCGCTTTGTCATGGAGCACGTGTTTCCGCAGGCAATCGGCGGTGTTCGATGATGTTGTCCGCTCGCGAGCTCGCGCGTGTCTTTTTCGCGGGCGAGTCGGACGAGGCTCGCATCGTTGCTGCCGATACGTTTGATGAGTGTGAGCACTTGGGTGCTGCTTCAATCGCCATTGGCGTGTTCGACGGCGTTCACCGTGGACACCAGGAACTCATCGAAGCGCTTGTCCGTGATGCCCGTGCCCATGGCTGTAAGGCGGTCGTGGTCACCTTCGATCCCGACCCGGACGTAGTGGTGAGCCCCTCGCCCGCTCAAAAACTGATGACGACGACCGACCGTCTTCATGCCCTGGCTCTCACCGGGGTCGATGCGGTCGTGGCCGTTCCCTTCACGCCTGCGGTGGCGGCTCTCGACCATGCGGGCTTTCTTAAGCTGCTGTCGCGCGTCGTCGATATCCGCTCAATTCGCGTGGGTAGCGACTTTAGGTTGGGTCGCGGCGGCGCCTCGGGCGTTGCCGAGATGCAGACATGGGGAGCCGAGCACGGCGTTGACGTCTATGGCCACGAGTTGCTGTGCGTCGATGGGCAGACGATCTGCGCCACCCGTATTCGCCATGAGCTGCGCCAGGGTCATGTTGAGCTTGCCGCCGAGCTGCTCGGCCGCCCGTACATGCTGCGAGGTATTGTTGCCGGCGGACGTCACCAGGGCTCCGACATGGGTTTTCCCACGGCAAACATCCAGGTGCCCGAGGGCATTCAGGTTCCTGCCGATGGCGTCTACGAGGGCCTTGTGCTGGTCGACGATACCGTGTGGCCCGCTGCCGTCAACGTTGGCCTGCCGCCGACGTATGCCGACGATGCCGCCTCGGCGCATCTCGAGGCCAATCTGATCGGGTATGCGGGCGACCTGTACGGCGCCTCGGTGTCGCTGGCGTTTACGCGTTGGCTGCGCCCGTCGCGCGTGTTCGATTCGCTGGGCGAGCTTATCGCGACCGTCGAGGGTAATATTGACGATATCCGCCATAACTTGGGTGAGCAGGGGGTGAGCATCCGTGATTAGCGATGAGGAGAAAGACCAGGTTCGCGCTGCGTCCGATCTGGTTGCCATCGTGCAGGAAACGGTTGAGCTCAAGCCCCGCGGCCATGAGTTTTGGGGCTGCTGTCCCTTCCATGGCGAAAAGACCCCGTCGTTTCACATTATCCCTGCTACGCAGGTGTGGCATTGCTTTGGCTGCGGCGAGGGTGGCGACGTCTTCACCTATATCATGAAGCGCGAGAACCTGAGCTTTCCCGAGTCAATCCGTTACTTGGCCGATCGCGCGGGTATTGAGCTGCATGACACCGGAGATCGCCGCGAGCGCGGCACCAAGCGTGCCCGAATCTACGATCTGTGCGCCGAGACCGCCCAGTTCTACCACACCATGCTCATGCGCGGTAAGGACGGCCGTCCGCGCGAGTACTTTGCCAGCCGCGGCATGGGCGGCGACGTCTGCCGCCGCTACTGCCTGGGCTTTGCACCGGGCCGTAACGCGCTGGTGTCGCACCTGTCCCAGGCGGGTTTTACCCCGCAGGAGATGATCGACGCCAACGTTGCCGTGAGCCGCGGGCGCGGGCAGCTTGCCGACCGCTTTTACGACCGCGTGATGTTCCCCATCTTTGACGAGCAGGGTCACAACATTGCCTTTGGCGGTCGCATTATGGGCGACGGTCAGCCTAAGTATCTCAACACCGCCGAGACGAGCGTGTTCCATAAAAAGCGAAACCTCTACGGTTTTAATTGGGCCAAGGAGTTTATCGTCGCGCAGGATACCGCCATCGTGGTGGAGGGCTATACCGATTGCATCGCCTGCTGGGAGGCGGGGATTAAAAACGTTGTCGCCACGCTGGGCACCGCGCTCACGGAGCATCACGTCAAGACGCTCACCCGCTTTGCCAAGCGCATCGTGTACATGTTCGATGGTGACGCCGCCGGCCAAAAGGCCGCTCGCCGTGCGATTCAGTTTATCGAGCAGGATTCTATGGACCTGCGCTGCGTGGTGCTGCCCGACGGCAACGACCCTATGGAGTTTATTACGGCGCACGGCGGCCAGGAGCTGCAGGCGCGCATCGACGCGGCCGAGCCGCTTATGGACTTTGTTTACCGTTCGCTGCAGGAGTCGAGTGACATCACCACGCCGGGCGGTCGCGCCAAGGCGCTGGAGGATGCGCTGACGCTTATCTATCCGCTGCGCGACAGCTATATGATCGACACGTACTTTATCCAGATTGCCGACCTGTTGGGTTTGGATCTGGAGACAGTGCGTGCGAGCTCGGGCCGTGTGTTTCGCGATGTCGCTAAGCGCGAGGATGTGGAACGACGTCGTGAGCAGAACTATGAGCGCCAGCGGGCACAGGCTGAGCGGTCCGGTAGCGCGGGCGGTCGGACGTCGGGTTCTCGCGATGCCGGTCGCGGTGCTTGGGCATCGGGCGCGACGCCGCCGGTGTCCGCGCCGGTCGAAGAAGAGCCGTACGACTACGTCCCGCTTGATGCCTACGGTGCCGCGCCCGTGGAGGTCGTCGAAGATCTTCCGCCGATCGATGTGCCTGATGTTATGGGCGCTGTGCCTGCGGCTGACGGTTCGGGCGCACCGGCTGCGGCGGCGCCGATGGTTCTTACCGATCTTGAACGCAAGTCCTTGGCAGGGGAGCGCGAACTGTTGACGATGCTCACGAGCTACCCCGACCTGTTCCGCACGTATGCCGACCGCATCTGCTCCATCGATTGGGTTGACCCACGTCACGAGTCCATCGCGTGGGCCGTTCTGGCAACGCCGCCGGGAACCGATCCTGCAGCCTGCATGGATGCGGCGCGCTCGGTGTGTCCCGATGCGGCAACGCTTGTGAGTGCCGGGCGCATCTCGGCGACGAGCAAGCACCCCACCGAGACGAACATCGTGTTTATGCTCGATACGCTCGAGCTCTACACCATCAAACGCCGCATGCGTGCCGCACAGGCCAAGCTGCGCCAGGACCGTTCGCTCGATGATGAGGCCCGTCGTGCGCTGACCGTGCAGGCCGCGCAGGACTCGCAGCGTCAGCGCGAACTGCAAAAGTCAATCGGTGGCGTGGCAGACCCGTTCCGTTTGATCGGCCTGGAGGCCGCAGGCGCCGAACAAGCCTAGATGTTGTGGTCAACCAGCGTATTCTCGCCTATATCCAGTCCTCTTTTTGGGTATAGACGTCTATGTGTGTGCTAAAGTATTGAGTCCTGTGGACTATGAAGGGAGAATCTGTGCCAAAAAAGACTGAGAGCACGGGTACTGGGCTGGAATCCTACGTTGCAAAGCTCATGGGCAACGGCTCAAACAGGACTTCGGTAACCGAGGACGAGATTCAGGTCGCCCTGAAGGATATCGATGTTTCTGACGAGCAGCTCACCGCGGTGTATTCCGCGCTGCGCAACAGCGGCATCCAGATTATCTCCGCGAGCGGTAACGACGACGCCCCCATGGACGTCGACGATGACGATACCGATTCTGATACCGACGATTTCGATGACGACGACGAGCACGATTCCGGCTCGCTCGACGATCATGAGCTCAAGATGGCCCGTCAGGCCGACGCCGAGATGGGTTCTTCCAAGAGCAAGAAGAAGCGCACCGTGCGCACGTCCCGTTCACGCTCCCGCGTGCGTGGCATCGATGCCTCCACGGTGATGCTGACCGGCGATCCGGTCCGTATGTACCTCAAGGAGATCGGCAAGGTCGACCTGTTGACCGCCTCCGAAGAGGTCGATCTGGCCATGAAGATCGAGGCCGGTCTTGAGGCCACCGAGAAGCTCGAGGCTGCCGATGCTGGTGAGCTCGAACTCACGCGTGCCGAGATGCGTCGTCTTACGCGCATTGAGAACGTGGGCCTCGAAGCCAAGCAGGCGCTCATCAGCGCAAACCTGCGTCTGGTCGTCTCCATCGCCAAGCGCTATGTCGGTCGTGGCATGCTGTTCCTGGACCTGATCCAGGAGGGCAACCTCGGTCTGATCCGCGCCGTCGAGAAGTTCGACTACCAGAAGGGCTTTAAGTTCTCCACGTACGCCACGTGGTGGATTCGTCAGGCCATCACGCGCGCTATCGCCGACCAGGCCCGTACCATCCGTATTCCCGTGCACATGGTCGAGACCATCAACAAACTCGTCCGCGTGCAGCGTCAGCTCCTTCAGGACCTGGGCCGCGACCCGACCCCCGAGGAGATCGGTGCCGAGATGGACATGAGCGCCGACCGCGTCCGCGAGATCCAGAAGATCTCGCAGGAGCCCGTGTCGCTCGAGACCCCCATCGGCGAGGAAGAGGATTCTCAGCTGGGCGACTTCATCGAGGACTCCCAGGCCATCGTTCCGCCCGATGCGGCCAGCTTCTCTATGCTGCAGGAGCAGCTCACCCAGGTGCTCGATTCGCTTGCCGATCGTGAGCGCAAGGTTATCGAACTGCGCTTTGGCCTTGTCGACGGACATCCCCGCACGCTCGAGGAAGTCGGTCGTGAGTTTGGCGTCACGCGCGAGCGCATCCGCCAGATCGAGTCCAAGACTCTGGCCAAGCTTCGCCACCCGAGCCGTAGCAGTAAGCTGAAGGACTATATCGAGTCTTAGTAGTTACGGCGTTTTACCAAACGCCGTAACTGGTCGACGCTGTGCGGGCACCAGAGCGACAACTTGTCATTCAAAGAGGACGGCATGACCAGAAGGTCTATGCCGTCCTTTTTTCATGCCAATTTGTTCGCTCTGGTGCCCGCTCGCTGGCATTGTCAAAACATCGGCGTTTCCGTTGCCGGTGCCGGCAGCTAGAGCGTCCCCAAGGGATCATGGCGAGAAAAATTCTCAAAAAAGTTCTTGCCCTAAGCTGATTCGTCCGTATAATAAACTTCGTTGCTTGAGAGCACGCACCTATTCCTCGGTAGCTCAATGGTAGAGCACGCGGCTGTTAACCGCGCTGTTGTAGGTTCGAGTCCTACCCGGGGAGCCAGGTTGTAAAACCCGTCGCTTATGCGGCGGGTTTTTTCATGCCGCGATCGCCGTTCGCGAACGTTACCATATCAACATTTCGTGTCGAGGATGTAATCCCGAGGCCCGCCACCTCAACATGGCGCGGTCGTTGTAGAATATTGCAATGATTGCTCCCACGACATGGTGCCGCGAGCACCAAGAAAAGGAGATTCTTGTGTCTGAGACCATTAACGGCAGCCTGAGCGTCTCGAACGACGTTATTGCCGATATTGCCGGTTATGCCGCGATGACGTGCTATGGCGTTGTCGGTATGGCTGAGCAGCTCCAGGGCGCCGAGAGCGTGCGCCTGCTTGCCGGTCAGCGCCTGCGCAAGGGCGTGCTTGTCTCCGCCGACGAGAACGGCCTTACGGTCGATCTTCACGTCGTGCTCGAGAACGGCGTCAACATGAAGTCCGTCTGCCACAATCTTTCGAGCTCCGTTGCCTTCACTCTGCAGGAGATCGCCCAGATCGATCCCGCCAGCCTTAAGATCGGCATCCATATCGACGCGCTCAAGAGCCGTCTGAACTAGCATCCGAAAACGGAGATTCAAATACCCATGATTGCAAAGACCATTCGCACCTGTTTTCCGATCGCTGCGGCTGCCGTTTCCGACAAGGCCGAGGAGATCAACAAGCTCAACGTCTTCCCCGTACCCGATGGCGATACCGGCACCAACATGTCGCTCACGCTTGCCTCGGTGACCAAGGAGCTCTCCGCCCTTCCTGCCGACGCCGACATGGAAGCCATCGCCGGCGCTATCACCCACGGCTCCCTGATGGGTGCCCGCGGTAACTCTGGCGTTATCACGTCGCAGATTCTGCGCGGCGTGGCCGAGGGCCTTGTCTCTGCCGATGAGCCCATTACGTCCGCCAACATTGCCTTCGCCTTCCGTCGTGCCGTCAAGGTCGCCTTCCAGGCTGTCCGCAAGCCCATCGAGGGCACGATCCTCACGGTCCTGCGCGATGTCTCGACCAAGGCCGATGAGTGCGAGAAGAAGAAGTTCTCGGCCGAGGATGCGCTCGATGCTATCGTCGTCGAGGCGTACCAGTCCGTCGCCCGCACGCCCGACTTGCTGCCCGTCCTCAAAGAGAACGGCGTGGTCGACTCAGGCGCCTTCGGCTTTGCCATCTTCCTGGAGAACTTTGTTGCCGCCGCGCTTGGCCGCAGCACCGTGGTCGAGGATTTCTCCGCTACGTTTGACTCCGCCGGCTCTGCCCGCGATGCCGCTCTTGGCCGTGTTGAGATCGAGGCTAACGACGACTGGGAGGGCTCGGAGTTCCGCTACTGCAACGAGTTCCTCTTTAAGGCCGACGCCCCGTTTGACGAGGACGAGTGCCTTAAGTTCCTAGGCTCCATGGGCGACTGTGAGCTGCTCGTGGGCGCCTATCCCGACTACAAGATCCATGTGCACTCCAACACCCCCAACCTGGTGCTCGAGCACATGCTGCAGCTCGGTCAGATCTATGAGGTCTTTATCCACAACATGGAGATGGAGGCCCACGACCGTACCGCCAAGATCCACGAGGACCAGGAAAAGGCCGCCGAGCCCGCCAAGGCGCTGGGCTTTGTCGCCGTTGCCGCTGGTTCTGGCGAGGCCGACATCCTTAAGTCCCTCGGCGTCGACGTGATCGTGTCGGGTGGCCAGACCATGAACCCCTCGACTGCAGACCTGCTGGGTGCGGTGGACCAGGTCAACGCGACCTCGGTCATCATCCTGCCCAATAACGGCAACATCCGCATGGCTGCCGAGGCCGCAGCTTCTGCCTGCACGGACAAGAAGGTTGCCGTCGTTCCCACCAAGACCGTTCCGCAGGCGTTCTCCGCGCTGTTCGCGGTCCTGCCCGATTCCGAGCTCGAGGATGCCGTCGCTGCTATGGTCGACGCCATCAGCGAGGTCCGCGATGGCGAGGTCACCCGCGCCGTGCGCGATTCCAGCGCCTCTGACGGCTCTCCGATTCACTCCGGTGACGTCATGGGTATCATCGCCGGCTCCATCGACGTGGTCGGCTCCGACGTGAAGCATGTCACGCTCGACTGCATCAACCGCATGCAGGAGGAAGAGGAGGGCGACGCGCTGACGATTCTGGCCGGCGAGGAGCTGTCCGATGAGGCCTTCCAGGAGATCGTCGACGCTATCGAGGAGGCTCAGCCCGACTTGGAGATCGACGCCCATCGTGGCGAGCAGCCGCTCTATCCCGTGATCTTCTCGATCGAGTAGGCAACTGCCCATGTCCGAGCTGTGCTCCGTGCCGCGCGTCTCGGAGCGCTTTGCCCAGAGCAATGCGCTCGACGAGGATATCGCGCGACTCAAATATGTTTCGGGTAAACGCGAGGAGGCCCTTCGCCGTCTGGGAATTCGGACGGTGGGGGACCTCCTTCTCCATATCCCTCATCGATACCTCGACTTTACCCGTTCTTGGTCTATCGAGATGGCGCCCATCGGTACCGTGTGCACCATCATCGCCACGGTCGACCGTATCGTCCAAAAGCAGCCGCGTCCGCGCATGCAGGTGACCGAGGTCTCGCTTGTTGACGAGACGGGCGTGCTGCAGGTCGCCTTTTTCCGCCAGCCCTGGATTGCCCAGCAGCTTAAGCAGGGCGACCGCCTGGCCGTGATGGGCAAGGTCGAGTTTGCCTACGGCTTTAAGCAGATGGCCTCGCCGCACTTTGAAAAGCTCGAGGACGGGCGTGCCGCAGGCACCATCCTGCCGGTCCATTACGTGAGTGATGGCGTGAGCCAGGCGTGGATGCGCCGCATCGTAAGCGGCGCGCTCGAGGTCGTCGGCAATCCCTTTGATCCCATTCCGGCACGCTTACGCGTTAAGCGTCGCCTGATGAGCAATGCTCGTGCGCTTCGAGCGATCCACTTTCCTTCGAGCATGGCAGAGCGCGACATCGCGCGCGCACGGCTTGCCTACGAGGAGTGCCTCTACCTGCAGCTGGCGCTGCGCCTGCGCAATGACGGCGGCTTGGTCGATGTGGTGCCCTATGCCCACACCGCGGGCGAGCACCTGGCCGCGCTCAAGCAGGCCCTGCCGTTTTTGCTGAGCGACGAGCAGGAGGCCGCGTTCCAAGATATCCTGCGCGATATGTGCGATGGCGGGCGCGTGATGAACCGCCTGCTGCTGGGCGATGTCGGTACCGGTAAGACCGCCGTTGCCGCCTGCGCACTGGCTGTGGCTGCCGATAGCGGTACGCAGGCCTGCGTTATGGCGCCCACGGGCGTGCTGGCGCGCCAATATGCCGATAAGACCGGCCCTCTGCTCTCGCAGGCCGGCATGTCCTGGGCGCTTCTGACGGGTGCCACGCCGGCCGCAGAGCGCGAGCGCATCCATGCACAGCTGGAATCGGGCGAGCTTGACGTGCTCTTTGGCACCCACGCGGTTCTTTCGGATGACGTTACGTTCAAGCATCTGTCGCTCGTGGTCATCGATGAACAGCACCGGTTTGGCGTCGGCCAACGCAACGCCCTGCGCGCGAAGGGCCCCGGTGCCGATCTGCTCGTTATGACGGCAACGCCCATCCCGCGTACGCTGGCGCTTTCGGTCTACGGCGATCTGGACACGAGCATCATCCGCCATCGGCCCGTCCCTGGCGCTGGCGTGACGACAAGCGTACTCACCGAGTCGAGCCGTGACCTCGCCTATGGAGCCATCCGCGAGGCGCATGACAAGGGTCAGCAGGCCTACGTGATTTGCCCGCTCGTGGAGCCGAGTGACTCGGCCGATGAGCTGGAAGACGTGCCCGGTATTGCCCGCGACGATGAGGGCCGCGTAACCGTCCCCGTGCCGCTGCACGATACGGCGACCGAGCTCGATCGCCTGCGTTTGGCGTTGCCGGGTCTTGCCATTGAGCGCCTTCACGGCCGTATGCCAGCGGGGGAGAAGGACCAGGTTATCGATGCCTTTAAGCGTGGCGAGATTGACGTGCTCGTCTCGACTACGGTGGTCGAGGTGGGCGTCGACGTGCCCAACGCCACCGTCATGGTCATCGAGAACGGCGAGCGCTTTGGTTTGGCTGCCCTGCACCAGCTGCGCGGTCGCGTGGGCCGTGGCAGCGTGTCGGGCACGTGCCTGGTCATGACGCACTCCAAGGGCAACGGCGGCGCATCGGCGGCACAAGACCGTCTCCAGTCGCTCGAAAAGACCTCGGACGGCTTTACGCTCGCCCAGATGGACCTGCGCCTGCGCCATGAAGGCGAGATCCTGGGTTATCGCCAGCATGGTGGTGTGACCCTGCGCTTTGTCGACCTGGATGCCGACGAGGAGCTGATCGAGTGGGCCCATTTGGACGCGGTCGAGCTCTTGCGGTATGCTAGCAACCTTGACTCTGTGGCGACGCGTCCCTTGCGCGACGCGGTCGCCATGCGTTATCGACATATCTTTAAGGAGGTCAGCGGAGGATGAGAATCATCGGCGGCGAATGGCGCGGTCGTAAGATCGAGGAGCCCCGTGGTCGCGATGTCACCCGCCCCACGACTGATCGCGTGCGCGAGGCGTGCGCATCTATGGTCATGTCGGCATTCGATTTCGATTTGGACGAGGTTCGTGTGTTGGACGCCTTTGGCGGCTCCGGTGCCTTAGGGTTAGAGATGCTCTCTCGTGGGGCCCGCTCGCTCACGACGTTTGAGATCGATCGCAACGCCGCGCGGCTCATTACCAAGAATATCGAGTCGCTCTGCCGTGACCGTGCGCGTTGGCGCGTGGTCACGGGCGACATGCTGGTGAGTGCCTCGCGCGGTCGTGTACCGGGCGGCCCCTTTGATCTGGTCCTGCTCGACCCGCCCTATGCTTTTGGTGCCGAGCCGGTCGAGGAAATGCTGCAGAACCTGGCCCAGCAGGGTCTGCTTGCACCTGGCGCTTATGCCCTGTTTGAGCATGCCGCCGCCGATGCGGGCGCGCATCCGGCAGGCTTTGAGACTGTACGTGAGAAGCGCTACGGCATTACCTCGGTCGACCTGCTTCGTTGGGTCGGCGATGACGACGGTGAGGGCGATAGTGCCGTCACCGATGCTGATAACAACGATGCCACGACGTTTCAGGAGGACGCCCATGAATGACACCATCAATCGCGTGATCGTCCCGGGCACCTTCGATCCCATCACGTTTGGCCATATCGATGTGATCCGCCGCGCCCGCCGCATCTTTCCCAGCGTGATCGTCGCTGTTGCAGAGTCGCAGGGTAAAAACGGTGTGGGCACCACGTTTATGCTCGATGAGCGCGTGGCGCTGGCCCGCGAGGCGCTCGGTGATATCGACGGCGTCGAGGTCCTGCCCTTTACCGGCCTCTTGGTCGACTTCGCTCGTGAGCAGGGGGCGGGGGCCGTGGTCAAGGGTCTGCGCGCCATGACCGACTTTGAGTACGAGCTGCAGCAGGCCGACCTCAACTATCGCTTGGATAGCGAGCTGGAGTCCATCTTTGTCATGAGTGCGCCGCAGTACGGCTATATCTCGAGCTCGGTCGTTCGCCAGATCGCCTCGCTCGGCAGCGATGTATCGACGTTTGTTCCGCCCAATGTGGTCAAGGCGCTCAAACATCGCTTTTCGTGACGTTTTTTAATGCCTGGTGGCATGTGGTAAACTTACACGATGATATGTTACCTATGAAAGGAGACCGGATGCCGGGCGAGAATTTTCCTGGCGATAGGATTGTCAGCTTGGTCGATGAGCTCGAAGGGCTGATCGAGGAAGCCAAGCCGCCTTTCGGCAAGAACGCTCAGTTCAAGGTCATCGACGCCGACGTGTTCTTCAACATCCTCGACGAGATCCGCATGAGCTATCCCGAGGAGTGGCAGAAGTCCCGCCGTATCCTTAAGGAGCGCGAGGAGCTTATGGCTTCCGCCGCCGCTCAGGCCGATTCCATCATCGCCGACGCTCAGCAGCAGGCCCTCACCATTGCCGGTGAGCAGGAGATCGTCCGCTTAGCGCAGCAGCAGGCCGATGACATCCGCGATCGTGCCCAGCAGTACGAGCGCGAGACGCGTTATGCTGCCGAGGACTACGCAGAGCAGGTCTTTACGCACCTGGAGGAGAACCTCAAGAGCCTGACCGGCACCGTTACCCGTTGCCGTCAGCAGCTCAACGAGGGTGCCGCCCAACAGAATGGTCAGTGGTAATGGCTGAGTTCCCGAGCGTTACCGTCGATCTTTCCGAGCAGCTCGAGTTTCCTGGAGATTCGTATCCGCTGACCGGTAAGGTCGATGTCGCCACCTACACGGTGGGCGAGAAGGAGTACCAGCTTCAGGACGGCATCGACTACGACGTTGTCTTTACCAATGCCGGTACCGGTGTCTTGCTCACGGGCATGGTCCGCGCGCACGCCACCGGTGAGTGCGACCGTTGCCTGGAGCCCGCCTCGTTTGATATCGCCGGAGAGATCGAGGAGTTCTACCTCTTTGAGGAGCCCGAGGATCCCGAGGCCTACGAGGACGGCTACGAGCTCCTGGGTGAGGACCGTATCGTCGATCTGGGTGAGCCCATCAATGACGCGGTCGTTATGGACACGCCGTTTGTGGTGCTCTGCAAGCCCGATTGTCGCGGTCTGTGCCCCACTTGCGGTTGCAATCTCAACGTGGAGCAATGTGATTGTGCTGCCCAAGCCGAGGCCGAATGGGCCGAAGCCACGGAAAATCCATTTGCAGCATTGAAGAATCTCAAGCTCGATGAGTAAAACTGTGGTAGTATCGCTACTTGCGCGTAATCGCCACACTGGATAGTTCATAAGGAAGGTCACTATGCCCGTACCTAAACAAAAGCAGGGTCGTATCCGCACTCACACCCGTCGTTCCGCCAACATGAAGATCTCGGCTGCGGCTCAGTCCACGTGCCCCCGTTGCGGCGCTGTCAAGCTTCCGCACCACGTGTGCCCCAGCTGCGGTTTCTACAAGGACCGCGAGGTTATCGTTACCGAGTAACGGTATACTCTGGATGCGATGCCGTTCCAAATGGAACCACAATGGCCGGCTCAATGAGTCGGCCATTTTTGTATAAGGAGCATGTATATGAGTAACGTTCGCGTTTGTGTAGACGTTGTGGGCGGAGACGAGAAACCTCAGGTTGTTCTCGATGGTATCGAGGCTGCACTTGCTGCCGATTCCGATATCGAGGTCTTGGCAGCTGGCCCCGCCGAAATCGTCAATCCCTTTGCAGCTTCCCATGCACGTGTTGAGGCCCTTGAGGCACCTGACGTTATCGCCATGGATGACGATCCCATTCGCGCCGTGATGACCAAGCGTAAGTCGTCGATCGTGCTTTCTTGCCGCGCCATTAAGAAGGGCAACGCGGATGCGTTCTTCTCTGCCGGCTCCACCGGCGCCATGACCGCCGCTGCCACCGCCTACGTGACGCCGTTTAGGTATCAGGCCGAAGGCAAGAAGCAGCCGGTGCGCCCCTGTCTGACCAATGCGCTGCCCAATCGCGCCGGCGGTCTGACGGTGCTGTGCGACATGGGTGCCAACCCCGATGTCGAGGTTGACGATATGGTGCGTTTTGCCCAGATGGGCAGCGCCTATGCCCGCGTCGTCCTGGGTATCGAGCATCCTCGCGTGGGCCTGCTTGCCAACGGCACCGAGGACGAGAAGGGTTCTAACTTTACCAAGGCCTGTTTCCCTGCTATGAAGGCCGCCGTTCCCGGCTTTGTTGGTAACTGCGAGGGCACCGACCTCACCTCAGGCAACTTCGATGTCGTCGTTGCCGATGGTATGTCGGGCAATATTGCGCTCAAGGCCACCGAGGGCGCTGCCAAGTTTTTGTTGCAGGAGCTCAAGGGTGTCTTTATGTCTTCGCTCGGCACCAAGATTGCCGCGCTGCTCATCAAAAAGCAGATGCGCGAGATTAAAGCCAAACTTTCGGGCGACGCCAAGGGCGGCGCGATTCTTCTGGGCCTGCGCGGCGTGGTCCTGATCGGCCATGGCGCCACCTCAGTCGAGGCTGTCAAAAACGGTACGCTCGCGGCGGCCGAAGCCGTGCGCGCCGGGCTGGTTGAGAATGTCGCCAACTCTATGGACGGTATCGTTTTATAAGAGCGAGTTAGAGCGCTGTTATGTGCTTCGCGGCGCACGTCGTGGGGTAGAATCAGAACCGTGTCTTGGTACCGCCCGGGCGGTACCATTCTTTTGGTATTCATGCACTATGAGAGGAAGCGCTATGGACCGCTCCGAAATCTTCGACAAGATCGCCGAGGTCGCTGCTGACGTTCTGGGCGTCGATGTTGCCGAAATTAGCGATGAGACCACCTTTGACGACCTCGATGCCAACTCGCTCGAGCGCCTGCAGCTGGTTACGGCTATCGAGGACGAGTTCAACCTCGAGATCGATGACGAGACTCTGCTCTCGCTCAACTCTGTCGCCGACGCCGTCGACGCTATCGAAGCTGCCAAGGAGGCCTAAGTCTTGGCTTTATCCGAACGACTTACGCGCGCCCAGGAAATCCTGGGCCACGAGTTCAATAATAAGGTGCTGCTGCGCGCGGCACTTACGCATCCCTCGGCCGTCGAGGGCCAGCCGGTCTCTGCCAGCTATGAGCGCCTTGAGTTCTTGGGAGATTCCATTTTGGGCGCCGTGGTCGCACGCTCCCTGTTTGAGTCCTATCCGGAGTTTGACGAGGGCAAGCTCACGCGCCTGAAGGTGTCGCTTGTATCGGGCGCTACGCTGTCCGAGGTTTCTCACGAGCTGGGCATCGACGACATCATCATCTTTGGTGCCTCCGAGACCGGTACCGGTGCGCGGGGCCTGCATTCGGCCCTCGAGAACGTCTACGAGTCGCTCGTGGGCGCACTGTACCTGGATGCCGGCTGGGATGCCGCAGCGGAGTTTATCTACCGTACGCTTAAGCCGCATTTGGCTTCCGAGCGTGCCGAGCATCCCGCGAACCCCAAGTCGTTTTTGCAGGAGTGCGTGCAAGCCGACGGTCACGAGCCCCCGGCGTACAAGCTCGTTGGCTCCGAGGGCCCGGCGCATGCGCCCACCTTTACCGCCGTGGTGCTGATTGATGGTATTCGCCAGGGTCGCGGCTCCGGCTCCTCAAAGAAGGAAGCCGAGGGAGCCGCCGCGCTCGAAGCGCTCGATCGCATGGGTTACACCACCAACGGCGTGATTCTGAACAAGAAGCACGTGTAAGCGAGGAACTGTGTATCTCAAGTCCCTCACGCTCAAAGGGTTCAAGTCGTTTGCCGACCGCGCCCATATGACGTTTGAGCCGGGCCTGACCGTCATCGTCGGCCCCAACGGCTCGGGAAAATCGAACATCTCCGACTCGATTCTTTGGGTCCTGGGCGAGCAGAGCGCCAAGCAACTGCGCGGCCAGGCCATGGAGGATGTCATCTTCTCGGGCTCGTCAGCGCGCAAGCCGGTGGGTGTCGCCGAGGTTACGCTGGTGCTCGATAACTCGGACCATATGCTGCCCGTCGACTTTGACGAGGTCGCCATCACCCGTCGCATGTATCGCTCGGGCGAAAGCGAGTACCTCATCAACTCGAGTCCGTGCCGCCTGATGGACATTCAGGACATCCTGCACGATTCCGGCCTGGGCAAGGATACGCATTCCATCATCAGCCAGGGCAAGCTCGACGCCATTTTGCAGAGCCGCCCCGAGGAACGCCGCGCCCTCATCGAGGAGGCCGCCGGCATCTCCAAGCACAAGCGCCGCAAGGAGCGTGCGCTCAAAAAGATTAAATCGATGGACGAGCACCTGACGCGTGCCCGCGACATCAATAAGGAAATCGCCCGTCAGCTGCGACCGCTGGAGCGTCAGGTCGATCGTGCGCGCAAGTACAAAGAGCTGTCCTCGCGCGCGAACGAGCTTACGCAGATGCTGGCTGTCGACGAGCTTCGTTCGCTGCAGTCGCAGTGGAACGACCTGGAGAGCCGCTCCAAAGAGGGTGCGGCCGAGCTTGAGCTTGCGCAGTACCGCTTGGGCGAAAAGGAGCGCGAGCTCGAGAAGCTTCAGGTCATGCTCGAGGAAAAGGGCCTGTTTGTGGGCGACCTGGGCGAGCAGCGCCGTCATATGCAAGATGTGGTTGGTCGCATTAACTCCGACATGCGCCTGCTCGAGGAAAAGGGCCACAACATGGTGTCGCGCCTGTCTGACATGCGCGGGCAGATTTCGAGCTCCGAGCATCAGCGTCGTCGCGTTGTCGAGGAGCTCGAGGACGCGCGTGCGCAGCTTGAGGAAGTGACCGGTGCGCATATGCAGGCCCAGGAGGACGTTGACGCCGCTGGTCCTGCCGCCGTTGAGCTCCACGAGCGTCGCGTTGCGCTCGACAATCAGATTTCGCAGCTCACGCGTGAGCAGCGCGATGTGCAGCGTGTGGCCGATAACGCCGCGCTCGAGCTCGCCAAGGTGAAGGACTCGCTGAGCAATGCCGAGGTCGAGGACAACATGTATGCCTCGCGCCTGGAGCAGATTGACGAGCAGCTCGAGGAGGTCACGGCCTCGCTCGAGAGCCGTCGCGACCGCGCCGAGGAGCTTGAGGGCGCTCTTGAGGAAGCGCGCCAGGCTCAGGTCGATGCGCGTGAGGCCACCGAGACGGCACGCGCGGTCCTGAAGGACCTGCGTGCCCGCGAGAGCGAGGCGCGCAACAAGTTGTCCGAGGTGCGCTCGGAGCTTTCCAGCCAAAAGAAACTCGATGCCCGCATGGCCGACAGCTCGCCGCTCGTGAGCCGTCTGGTGGGTGCGCTGGGCGACGATGTCTCGGGTCGTCTGGGCGACGTGCTCGAGGCCCCGCGCGAGCTTGAGGGCCTGGTGGAGCAACTACTTGCCGGCGATATCGATGCGCTGCTGTTCGACGATACGTCCGCGCTTGAGCGTGCCGGTCGTTCCGCTCTGGACCAGAAGAAGGCCTCGGGCGAGGCACTGCTGGTGGCGCGCGGCGTGAGCGGCTCTGCTGCCGCCGAGGCCGCTGCCGGTTCTCGTCTGGTCGATCGCCTTTCCGTGCGTGCCGGTTATGGCCCGATTGTCGAGGCGCTGCTCGGTGGCTATTACGTGGTCGATGACTTGGCTGCCGCGCTGGCTGCGCCTGTCATTGACGGTGTGACCTATGTGACCCCCGATGGCGCCCGCGTAAGCTGTGGCGGCCTTGTGCGCGTGGGCCTAGATGCCGGCGAGGCGTCGGGTGCCCTGGAGCGCAAGCGTCGCATTCGCGAGCTGGAGGGCTTGGAGCCCGATTTGGCTGCCGTGTTTGAGCATGTGTCGGATCAGGTCGTTGAGGCCAATGCGGCCGTTGAGGAAGCGCGTGTCGCTGAGGGCGATGCCGCCGGCGAGATCGCCCGTCTTGAGGGCGAGCGCCGCTCGTTGCTCTCCGAGATCGGCCGCTTGGAGCAAAGCGCCAACAATGCCGAGGTCGAGCGCGTGCGCATCTCCAAGCGCCGCGAGCAGGCCGCAGAGGCCGTTCGCGCTGCGCGCCCGCGCGTTGACGAGCTCACCCGTTCGCGCGACGAGGCCCGTGCGCAGGCAAGCGACCTGGGTCTCCAGATTGCCGAGGCCAACGACGAACTCGACCGCGTTCGCCGTGACGATTCCGAGGCCGCCGGCAAGCTCGCCGACGCCAAGGTTCGCTTGGCCCAGACGAGCGAACGCCTGCGTTCGCTGAAGGGCCGCGTGCCCGACCTGGAGCATCGCCTGGAGGGCATCGATCGTCGTATCCGCGGAACACGCCAGGCTTCGCGCTCGCTCGAGCTGCTGCGCCTGCGCGTTGATCCCATGCACGAGCGTTATTCGGCCCTGCTGGAGCGCGCGTCGGATTGGGCAGCGCGCCTGCGTGACCAGGCCTCTCTGGAGGAGGCGGACTCCGCTTCGCTCAAGAAGACCATCGAGGATGCCAAGGCAGAGGTTGCCCGCGCTAAGGAGCGAGTCGATACCGCCTCCGCCACGCAAAACGAGTTCAAGGTCGCGCATGGCAAGCTCGAGGTGCAGGTAGAGGCCGCCATTAAGGCCATTACCGCCGATGGCACCACGGTACTCGAGGAAGCGCTCATGCTTCCGGCGCCCACGGACCGCGACGCCGCCGAGCGCGAGCTCAACCAGCTTGTGCGCCAGATCAACAACCTTGGTCCCGTTAACCAAGTTGCCATGGAGGAGTACGAGCAGCTCAAGCGCCGCGCCGACTACATCGAGGAGCAGCTGGCCGATCTGGAGAGCGCGCGCAAGGCGCTCACCAAGATCACGGTGGCCATTGATCGCAAGATGCGGAAGGCCTTCCTGGTGACGTTTGAGAAGGTCGACGCGAACTTCCGCGAGATCTTCGCCATGCTGTTCCCGGGTGGACAGGCGCATCTGGAGATGACCGATCCCGAGCATCCGGCCGAGACGGGAATCGAGGTCGTGGCGCAGCCGCGCGGCAAGCGCATCACCAAGATGATGCTCATGTCGGGCGGCGAGAAGAGCCTGACGGCGCTCGCCCTGCTCTTTGCCGTGTATCGCACGCGTACGGTGCCGTTCTATGTGCTGGACGAGGTCGAGGCGGCGCTTGATGACGCCAACCTGTCCAAGCTCATCGGCGCCCTTGATGTACTGCGTTCCGATACGCAGCTCTTGGTTATCTCGCATCAGCGCCGTACTATGGAGGACGCTGACGTCCTCTATGGCGTCTCGATGCAAGCTGACGGCGTCAGTCGCGTCGTCTCGCAAAAACTCGATCGCGAAACCGGAAAGGTCGTGAATGCATAATGGGATTCTTCGATGCTCTCTCGCGCGGACTTGAGCGCAGCCGCGAGGCCCTCAACGAGGTCTTCTACTTTGGCGGCGAGGTCGACGAGGATTTTTGGGAGGACCTGGAGGACACCCTCGTTATGGGTGACATGGGTGCCGAGGTCGCCATTCAGGTCTCCGATGACCTACGCGATGCCGCGGCCAAGAAGAACCTCAAGACCGCTCCGCAGCTTCGTCGTGCCCTGGCCGAGCAGCTCGAGCAGCACTTTGTGCCCATCGAGCGCGATCCGTTCTCCGATACGCCGAGCTGCGTGCTGTTTGTGGGCATTAACGGTGCCGGCAAGACCACGACGGTCGGTAAGATCGCGAGCGCCATGGCCGCCCGCGGCAAGAACGTCGTGATCGGTTCGGCCGATACCTTCCGTGCTGCAGCTATCGAGCAGCTCGATGTGTGGGGCCAGCGAGCTGGCGTCCCCGTCATCAAGCGCGACCGCGGCTCCGACCCGGCAAGTGTTTGCTACGACGTGCTCGACGAGGCCGACAAGCGCGGCAGCGACCTGGTGCTCATCGATACCGCCGGTCGTCTGCACACGAGCCCCGAGCTCATGCGCGAGCTTGCCAAGGTGGTCAATGTGACCCGTAAGCGCGCCGCCAATATGGCCGCCGGCCCCATGCCCGTCTATGTCGTGCTCGTGATCGATGCCGCAACGGGCCAAAACGGCCTCAACCAGGCGCTCGAGTTTAACGAGGCGCTGGGTCTGGACGGTATTATCATGACAAAGCTCGACGGCACGGCAAAGGGCGGTATCGCCATGGCCGTGGCCGAGAAGCTCAAGCTTCCCATCCTGCGCATCGGCGTGGGCGAGCAGGTCGATGACCTGCAGGAGTTCAATGCCAAAGATTTCTGCCGCGCCCTGGTGGGCGAGTCCAACTAAGGAGTAACCAGTGTTTGATTCCCTGAGCGATCGCCTCAACGACACATTTGACCGCCTGCGTGGCAAGGGTAAGCTGACCGAGGCCGACATTACCTCGGCCATGCGCGACATTCGCATGGCGCTGCTCGAGGCCGACGTCAACTTCAAGGTCGTCAAGGAGTTCGTCGCCAAGACCAAGGAGCGCTGCATGACCGCCGAGGTCATGGAGTCACTGTCGCCGGCGCAAAACGTCGTCAAGATCGTGCTCGACGAGCTCACCGAGATGCTCGGCTCCACCGAGAGCAAGCTCGTCTTTAGCAACCGCATTCCCAATGTCATCATGCTCGTGGGCCTGCAGGGCTCCGGTAAGACCACGGCGGCCGTAAAGCTGGCCTACCAGCTCAAGAAGCAGGGCCGCTCGCCGCTGCTCGCCGCGTGCGACGTCTACCGTCCCGCCGCTGCCGACCAGCTGGCCACACTCGGTGGAGAGATCGGCGTGCCGGTCTTCCGCGGCGACGGCGAGCACCCGGTCGATATCGCCAAGGGTGCCATCCAGGAGGCCGTTGACCACCTGCGCGATGTAGTCATCGTCGATACCGCCGGTCGTCTGCAGATCGACGAGCAGATGATGCAGGAGGCCGTGGATATCAAGAAGGCCGTCAAGCCCGATCAGGTGCTGATGGTCGTCGATGCCATGACCGGCCAGGATATCGTCAACGTCGTCTCGACCTTCGCCGAGCGCACCGACTTTGACGGCGTGATCATCTCCAAGCTCGACGGCGATGCCCGTGGCGGCGGCGCGCTTTCCGTGCGCCAGGTGACCGGCAAGCCCATCAAGTTCGTGAGCATGGGCGAGAAGCCCGATTCGCTGGAGCCGTTCTATCCCGACCGAATGGCCAAGCGAATCTTGGGCATGGGCGATGTTGTCGGCATCATCGAGAAGGCCCAGGAGGCGGCCGACGCCGAGCAGCTCGAGGCTGCCGAGCGTATGCTGCGCGAGGGCTTTACCATGAACGACATGCTCGACCAGATGAAGGCTGTCAAGAAGATGGGCGGCATGAAGGGCATCCTGGGTATGCTCCCCGGCGGCCAGCGCGCGCTCAACCAGATGGGCGGCAATTTGGACGAGGGCATCTTCGACAAGAACGAGGCCATCATCATGTCGATGACCAAGGAGGAGCGCCTTCGCCCCTCCATCATCAACGGTCAGCGCCGTGCCCGCATTGCCAAGGGCGCCGGCGTGACCCCCACCGAGGTCAATAGCCTTATGAAGCAGTGGGGCGAGATGAACAAGATGATGGGCCGCATGCGCACGATGGCCAATCAGGCGCAGGCCGGCGGCAAGAAGGGCAAGAAGGGTAAGAAGGGCAAAAAGATGCGCATGCCCAATATTCCCGGTCTGGATGCTATGGGGCTGGGCGGCATGGGCGGCCTGGGAACGGGCGGCCCCAAGTCCGATATGGACCTGCTGCGCCAGATGGAAGCGCAGATGCGCAACAAGAAGTAACGACTAGTTGAGTCGTGTATGGCGAAGGCCGCCTGGATGGTATTCCAGGCGGCCTTCGCCGTTTGTTCGCTGGTTGTCGCACGCGTGGAAGCGCGTTCTCGACGAGGTGCTTGCCGCTAGTGGCAGCCGCAGCCTTCGTGCCCGTCATGGTCGTGGTGACCGTGGCAGCCGCAGGACTCGCCATGCTCGTGGATGTGCTCGTGATCATGTCCATGGCAGTCGCAGGTGGCCTCGCCGTTCTGTGCGAGCGTGCCGGCAATGAGGGCCTCGACGCAGGCATCGCAGCTGCCCTGGGCGCCCGCATAGACCGTGATGCCGGCTTGGGCAAGCGCGTTGATAGCGCCGCCGCCGATACCGCCGCAAATGAGCGTGTCAACGCCACCGTTGGCAAGCAGGCCCGCCAAGGCGCCGTGGCCGGTGCCGCCGGTGCCTACGACCTGCTCGTTGAGCACCTTGCCATCCTGGATGTCGTAGATCTTGAACTGCTCGCTGCGGCCAAAGTGCATAAAGATGTTGCCGTTGTCGTACGTCGTTGCCACCCTCATGGTGCCGACCTCCTTTGCTGGCCATGCGGCCGTCGTCGAGGCGATGGGGGAGTACGCGATATTGCCGCCCTCGATGACAATCGCCCGTCCATTGACCAACGCGTTTGCCACCTTGCGATGCGCGCGGCTGCAGATTGCCGCCACCGTGGCGCGGGCAATGCCCATGTGCTGGGCGACTGCCTCTTGGTTAAGGCCTTCCAAGTCGCACAGGCGCAGCACCTCAAGCTCGTCGACGGTCATGTCGATGGCATCACCGCTGACCAGTCCATCGGGGGTGAAGCCGCGGTATTCGGGGATGATCCCGACGCGGCGCAGTTTTTCGCGTCTTCCTGCCATGCACACTCCTTATCTGACATATGTCAACAATAGGATAACGCGTTAGTCGTTGGGCGCAAGGCATTTCTGGCATATGTCAGAAAAAGGCTAAGATGCCTCGTTACCGCTTGCGGAGCCGCGCTGCCGTGCATTGCGTGTGCCGGACTAAGTGTCCAATTCGACACTCGCGCGCCTGGGCTACAATAAATCTCGCTTATAGGCGACTGACAGGAGGGTCAATGAGCAAAGCTGATCAGCAGTTTGTAACCATGTGCCGCGATATCTTGGACCATGGCACCACCACCGAGGGCCAAAAGGTCCGTCCGGTGTGGGAGGACGGCACCCCTGCCTATACCATTAAAAACTTTGGTGTCACGGCGCGCTATGATCTGCGCGAGGAGTTCCCCGCGCTCACCCTGCGTCGTACGGCGCTTAAGTCTGCCATGGACGAGATTCTGTGGATCTATCAAAAGAAGTCCAATAACGTGCATGATCTCAACAGCCATATCTGGGATGAGTGGGCCGATGAGACCGGTTCCATCGGTAAAGCCTACGGCTATCAGATTGGTCAGAAGAGCCATTACGCCGAGGGCGACTTCGACCAGATGGACCGTGTGCTGTACGACCTTAAGCACACGCCGTATAGTCGCCGCATTATGACCAATACGTACGTGTTTAGCGATCTGTCCGAGATGCACCTTTATCCGTGCGCCTATAGCGTGACCTATAACGTGACGCAGCGTCCTCAGGACGACAAGCCGACGCTCAACATGATTCTCAACCAGCGCAGCCAGGACATTTTGGCCGCGAACAACTGGAACGTGTGCCAGTACGCCATTTTGCTGATGATGGTCGCGCAGTCGGTCGATATGATTCCCGGTGAGCTGCTGCACGTGATCGCCGACGCCCATATCTATGATCGTCATGTCGATATCGTCCGCGAGCTTATCGAGCGTCCGCAGTTTGCGGCACCCAAGGTAACGCTTAACCCCGATGTGCATGATTTTTACGCGTTTACGACTGATGACCTGATCGTCGAGGGCTATGAGCACGGCCCGCAGGTCAAGAACATTCCCATTGCGGTGTAGGTGGTGCTCATGACGTGTAAGCTATCTGCTATCGTCGCCGTGTGTGACGATTGGGGCATTGGGTGCGAGGGCGACATGGTGGTGTCCAATCGCGCCGACATGCGCCATTTTATTGCCTGCACCAAGGGCTGCCCGGTCATCATGGGGCGCAAGACGCTGCTGAGTTTTCCCGGTGGGCGTCCGCTCAAGAATCGTCGCAATATCGTGCTCACGCGCGACGAGGATTTTGCGCCCCAGGGCGTCGACGTGGTGCATAGCATCGACGAGGCGCTCGCCGCGGTTGCCGATGAGCCCGTTGCCTGGGTGATTGGTGGCGGCGATGTCTATCGGCAGTTTTTGCCGTATTGCGTTGAGGCCGAGGTCACTCATAACCACTGCGTCCATCCCGTGGACACGTACTTTCCCGACTTGGACGCCGATCCCGCGTGGGAGATTGCGCAGCGTAGCGGGGTCGCGACGATTGCCGCCGGTGAGGGTGACGAGGGCATCGATTATGAGTTCGTGACGTATCGTCGCATCGAGGCGTAAATCGTCTGGCGTGAACGGTATCATCGGGTTGATTGAATGCATGGGGCGGCGCTTAGCGTCGCCTCGTTTGGTATAGATGTGCTGTAATGAAAGGTGCGGGCTGGCTGCTATGACTGATGCCGTTGAGGTTCTGCGAATTGATTCGCTCGAGGACGAGCGGCTCGATGCCTACGTGCGACTGACCGAGCGCGAGCTGCGCTGCGTGCTGGAGCCGCAGAAGGGCATCTTTATCGCCGAGAGTGCCAAGGTTATTGAGCGCGCGGTGCGTGCCGGATATCAGCCGGTGAGCTTTCTTTTGGGCGAACGCTGGCTCGACCAGATGATGCCGCTGTTTGAGCGCCTAGTCGTGCGCGAGGGCGCGGGTCCTGTTCCTGTGTTCGTTGCCTCCATGGAGCTCATGGAGCAGCTGACGGGCTTTAACGTGACGCGCGGTGCGCTCGCGGCGTTTCGTCGCCCGCGGCAGATTCCGGTTGATGAGTTCTTGGATGGCGTCGTCGAGGCGGCGGGGGAGCGCCCGGTGCGCGTGTGCGTGCTCGAGGGTATTGTCGACCACACGAACGTGGGTGCGATTTTCCGCTCGGCCGCCGCGCTCAATGTCGACGGTATTTTGGTCAGTCCGACGTGCTGCGACCCGCTGTACCGTCGCTCGGCCCGCGTGAGCATGGGCACGGTGTTTCAGGTGCCGTGGACGCGTATTGGCAGCGAGGCTCGTGTGTGGCCGCATGACGGGTTGGCGGCGCTACACGATGCCGGCTTTTCGTGTGCCGCTATGGCGTTGACGGACGATTCCGTATCGCTGGACGATCCCGTGCTGCAGGAGATTGACCGCTTGGCAATCTTTATGGGTACCGAGGGTGCCGGCTTGGGCGCCAAGACCATTGCCGGCTGTGACCGGGCCGTGCGCATTCCGATGGCGCACGGGGTCGATTCGCTTAACGTGGCCGCGGCGAGCGCCGTCGCCTTTTGGCAGCTGTGCCCGCACGTGAGCAATGAGTATCACTACCAGCCGGGTTTGTATCACTAGGCAGTTATTCCGTACCGTGCTCTAATTCGGGGTGTTTCGGTCGCCGCCAGTCGGTGCTAAGCTAGATTTGGCTTTGGTTTTAAATTGCTGTTTTGCTGTTTGACGTACGCTTTTGGGGAGGGCGTGTGGCTAAGAAATCTACGGCTATCGATGTAACGCAGGGTGTTATTTGGCAGCAGCTGCTTTCGCTGTGCGTTCCCATCTTTTTTAGTTCGTTTTTTCAGCAGGCCTACACGCTTATCGGTACCTATATCGTCGGTCAGTTTGGCGGCAAGCTCGCGCTAGGTGGCATTCAAGCTACGATGGTGCTCACCGAGCTCTGCATTGGCTTTTGCGTTGGCGTCGGCGCCGGCTGCGCGGTCATTACCGGTCAGTATTTTGGTCAGCACGATGATGAGCGACTGAGCCGTTCGGTCCATACGGCCATGACGCTCGCGCTGGTGGGCGGTATCGTTTTCTCGATTCTTGGCATAGTGTTCGTTGAGCCCATGCTGGTACTTATGAACACTCCGCATGAACTTTTGGCCGAGGGCGTGGCCTATGCTCGTTGCTATTTTGCCGCCATGGTTGCGGCGCTGCTGCTCAATATGGGAACGGCACTGCTGCGCGCCGTGGGCGACACGCGCGGGCCTGCTGTGATCATCGCTTCCGGCTGCCTTGTTAATGCGGTGCTGGATGTCATCTTTGTTGCCGTGCTTCATATGGAGGCGCTGGGCTGCGGCATCGCGGTGGCGCTGACCATTTGCTCCAACGCCACGATGATCGTGATTCGCATGATGCACGCACCGGGTGCGTGGCGGCTTTCGCTGTCCAAACTCGGCATTGATCCTGGCATTTGTAAGAGCATGATCTCGTGTGGTCTGCCGCTTGGCTTTCAGTCTGCTGCGTATTCGATTTCCAACGTTTTGATTCAGGTGTCTGTCAACTCGTTTGGTGCCGATGTCACCACGGCGTGGGGTCTTTCGGGCCGCTTAGATGGCATTGTCTGGATGGTTACCGAGGCGCTCGGCGTGTCGATCACCACGTTCTCGGCACAGAACTTTGGCGCGCGCAACTACGAGCGCATGCGCAAGGGCTACCATACGTCGCTCGTGCTGTCGTTTATGCTCATTGGTGGCCTGTCTGCCGTGCTGCTGGTGTTCTCGGGTCCGTTGTCGCGTCTGTTTGTCGACGATGTTTCGATTTCGGCGTACACCACGACGATTCTTCATTTCATCGCGCCGTTCTACGCGATCTTCTCGATTATCGAAAACGCGTCGGGCTCCATTCGCGGCGCCGGCGTGAGCTTGCAGCCCATGCTGCTCACGATTTTTGGCACTGTCGTGCTCAGGGTGATCTGGGTGTTTGCGATTATGCCGTTCGATCCGTCGCTTGAGCACCTGCTGCTTGTCTACCCCGTAACCTGGGTAATCACCGCCATGATGTTCACCGTCTACCATCACAGCGGCAACTGGCTAGGCCGCGCCACTGCCTAATGACCCGTAGGGGACGGAGGAAAACGGATCATTGGCCCGGCGATAAGGCGAAATGATCCGTTTTCCTCCGTCCCCTTTGGATCAATTAGTATTCGATGCCTTGGCGGGCTAGGAGGCCTTCGTCGAAGTAGTGTTTGACGGGGCGCATTTCGGTGACCAGGTCCGCGAGGTCTGCGAGGGGCAGCAGGCCCCGGCCGGTGAGCACGAGCTCCGTAGTGGCGGGCTTTATCGCGATCAGCGCTTCGACATCCTCGCGCGTTACAAAGCCGCGGCGCATGGCCTCGCCGAGTTCGTCCAAAATGAGCACGTCGACCTGCGAGATCTGTTCGCGTGCAAGTTCCATGATCTGCTCGGCGCAAGCCTCGGGCGTGTCGCGATCGGCCTGTACAATGCGCAGTCCCAGGCGCGGCGCGGCATCGTGTTCGGCGCAGTGCAGCTTCTTGGCAAACTGCAGCATGAGCACGTTAAGTCCATAGCCTGTGGCGCGCAGCGCGAGCCCCAGCGCAGCCGTTGTTTTGCCCTTGCCGTCGCCCGTGTAGATCTGAACCTTGCCGACTTCCAGTGATGCCATCTCTGTCCTTTCGTGCCCGGCGTCGGTTTATCGCCGTCTGGGTTGGGTATTCTAGATAGCATTATCAACCCCAGTAGATGGAGTTCAAGCAGATGGAGATGGATGACAACAAACGTAGACGGAATATGATCATCTACGTGCTCATCGCCTTCGTCGTCTACCTCGTGCTCTCGACCGTTCTGTTCCCCAACATCGGTCACACGCAGCAGATTACGAAGACCGATTACTCGACGTTTGTCAAAGCGCTCGATAAGAAGAGCGTCGACAAGGTCGAGTACAACACGGATGATTACACGATTTACTACACCAAGAAGGGCGAGGACGAGAATATCGCCTACAAGACGACCGGCGTGCCGAATGATGCGGGTTTTACCGATCGCGTGCTTGAATCCGGTGCGTCCCTGGAGTCGGTCGTTCCCGATAAAAACTCGGGTCTGATGACCTACTACCTGCTCACGCTCATCCTTCCCATGGCGATCTTCTTCCTGATTGGCTGGTGGCTCAACCGCCGCATGAAAAAGGCTATGGGTGATGACGGTCCGTCGATGAACTTTGGCGGCGGTGGCTTTGGCGGCGGCGGACTGGGCAAGTCCGGCGCGCGCGTGATCGCCTCCAAGGACGTGGGCGTGACCTTTAAGGATGTTGCCGGCCAGGAAGAGGCCAAGGAGTCCCTCAAGGAGGTCGTCGACTTTCTGGAGAAGCCGCAGCGCTACGAGGAGATCGGCGCCAAGCTGCCGCGCGGTGCTCTTCTTGTTGGCCCTCCGGGCACCGGTAAGACCCTGCTTGCTAAGGCTGTTGCCGGCGAGGCAGGCGTGCCGTTCTTTAGCATTTCGGGTTCTGAGTTCGTCGAGATGTTTGTCGGCCGCGGCGCCGCCAAGGTTCGCGACCTGTTTAAGCAGGCTAAGGAAAAGGCCCCGTGCATCGTCTTTATCGATGAGATCGATACCATCGGCAAGAAGCGCGATGGCGGCGGCTTTAGCGGCAACGACGAGCGCGAGCAGACGCTTAACCAGCTGCTGACCGAGATGGACGGCTTCGATAACCACAAGGGTATCGTCGTTCTCGCTGCTACCAACCGTCCCGACAGCCTCGACCCGGCCCTGCTGCGCCCCGGTCGTTTTGATCGCCGCATCCCCGTTGAGCTGCCCGACCTGACCGGCCGTAAGAACATCCTTGAGCTGCATGCCAAGAGCGTGAAGACGGAGCCGCCGATTGATCTGACCGCGATTGCCCGCGCCACGCCCGGTGCCTCGGGCGCCGACCTGGCCAACATCATCAACGAAGGTGCCCTGCGTGCCGTCCGCGAGGGTCGCAAGCGCGCCACGCAGGACGACTTTGAGGAATCGGTGGAGGTCGTCATTGCTGGTCAGCAGCGTAAGTCCACGGTGCTGTCCGACCACGAGAAGCAGGTCGTTTCCTACCACGAGATCGGCCATGCCATCGTTGCCGCCCGACAGAAGGGCTCCGCGCCGGTCACCAAGATCACCATCGTGCCGCGCACGAGCGGCGCTCTGGGCTACACCATGCAGGTCGAGGAGGACGAGCGCTTCCTGACCACGCGCCAGGAGGTCCTGGACAAGCTCGCGGTCTACTGCGGTGGCCGTGCAGCCGAGGAGCTCATCTTTGGCGAGATGACGACTGGCGCCGCCAACGATATCGAGCAGGCCACCAAGCTCGCCCGTAACATGGTGACGCGCTTTGGTATGTCCGATGAGTTTGGCATGATGGCGCTCGGTACCGTTCAGAATGCGTACCTTAACCAGGACACGTCGCTCACCTGCGCCCCCGGTACGGCCGAGCGCGTGGACGCGATTGTCGCCAAGCTGATCGAGGATGCGCACGACCGCGCCCTGCAGATCCTGAAGGAGAACAAGTTCAAGCTCCACGAGCTGGCTCGTTATCTGTACAAGAAGGAGACGATCACGGGCGAGGAGTTCATGAATCTCCTCACGCGTGAGAATCCGCTGATGCCGAAGCAGCAGTAACGCCGCGGCCGAGCCCGTAAACGCCGACGCCCCATTTGAGCAGCTTTCTCAAATGGGGCGTTTTGCTTGAGAGGGATGGAAATGAAGATCGTGGTGAGCGCCTGCTTGATGGGCGAGAGCTGCAAGTATAACGGGCTCGACAACTACCATCGCGAGTTGGTCGAGGCCTGCGAGCGTACAGGGACCGAGGTCCTCTTGGTGTGCCCTGAGGTCTTTGGGGGCCTGCCCACGCCGCGCAAGCCGTCCGAGATCGTGAACGGCGAGGTCCGTACCTGCGAGGGTGCCTCGGTCGATCGTGAGTTTCGCCTGGGCGCTCAACGTGCGCTCGACATGTGCGAGCAGGCGGGCGGGCCGGAAGAGATCGCCGCATGCATCCTGCAGGACCTTAGTCCCTCGTGCAGCGCGGGCCGCGTCTACGACGGCACCTTTAGCGGTACGCTCACAGCGGGTAATGGTGTTTTTGTCGACCTGCTCCTGCGCAATGGGTACCGTGTGATCCAAGCGAGTGAATTCGATCCCAGCATGCTGGAGCAATAAAAAACCACCACAAAGGTGCCTGTCCCCTTTGTGGTGGTTTTGGGTTAGAGCTAGAGCGTGTGGCCGTAGGCGTTGGCGGCCTTGATGGCGGCGGCGAACTTTTCGTCGGTGAAAGGCTCGGGGTTTCCCTGCTTCCATTCGTTGGTGGCATGCGCGTGCTCGCATAGGGCAGGGATGTCGGCCTCGGAAAGCCCGACCTGCTCAAGCGTCACGGGCAGCCCCATCTGCTTGTTAAAGGCAGCGTAGCGCTCAAGGTTCTCGGTATCGCCCGTATAGGCAAACAGCACGAGCACGCCCAGGCTCACGACCTCGCCGTGTAGGTAGGAGCCCTCGCGCGGAATGCTGCAAGTGGCGTTGTAGAACGCATGCGCCACGCTCGAGTTGTAGTAGTAATCGTTTTGGTTGGTCAGGTTCGAGACATAACCCGTGTTGACCACGATGTCGAGCGCGATCTGCTTGACGGCTTCGGTCGATTGGTCCTGGCGCACGTCCTCAAGACCCTGCACACCATAGGTAAACAGCGGCTCGGAGCAGGTGTGGGCGAGTGCCAGGCCAAGACCGGCGGTGTGCTCTAAGTTGCCGGCGCTCGTGGCGTACTCCACCTCGGGCTGTTTGGACAGGGCATCGCCTACGCCCGCCCAGAAGTACTCCGCTGGCGCCTCGGCGATGATCTTGGGGTTGATGAAGATGTGAGCGGGGCGGTTGGGGTACGAATAGCCCTCGAGCGAGCCGTCGTCGTTGTAGACAACGGCAATGGCGGTCGCGGCGGAGCAGTTGGAACAAATCGTCGGGACGGTGAAGACGATCTTCTTGAGCTCGATGGCCGCCGTCTTGACCGTGTCGAGTGCTTTGCCGCCGCCGCAGGCAATGAGCACGTCGGCTTTCTGGCAGGCGGGGGAGTTTATGACCTTGGCGATATTGGCGCGTGTGCTGTTGGTACCGTAGACGCGCGTTTCCAGAATCTCGACGTCGGTATCTGCCAGCGCAGCTTCGATACCGGGAAGTGCTGCGGCCAGTGCCCGCTTGCCTCCGATGATCGCGACCTTTGTTGCTCCGTACTCGGCCAGCGCGCCGGGCAGCTCGTCAAAGCAGTCCTCGCCGACGGTGTAGTCGCTCATTCCAATCGTGCGCATAGCAACCTTCTTTCGTTCGATAGAGTGCTTTCAGGTATTTTGCTCCTAGAGAAGGGCTGTAATAGCGAGAAATTTCGAACGTATAAAACCAGTGTTGAGGGTTTTTCGCCGGCGCGGAACGTGCTAGCATACTCCGCATAAGCGTTGATGGGGACGAGTAGTCGGCCATCCGCATGCTAC
This sequence comes from uncultured Collinsella sp., assembly GCA_902495645.1. Lineage (GTDB taxonomy): Bacteria > Actinomycetota > Coriobacteriia > Coriobacteriales > Coriobacteriaceae > Collinsella. Next base: position 203,620 of record CABUXY010000001.1, read on the forward strand.
AGAGAGCGGGGAGCGCTGAGAACCCGTGCATGCGACCGATGAAAATCACCCCGGAGCTGCGGTCCCAACGGACGTGCCACACAGGCACGTCTTAGTAGATATCGCCGAGATGGTCGTCGATACAGGCCAGCCGAGTAACGGATGCGAGCGCGCTAGAAGCGGGCGAGGGCATCTAAGCTGGGTGGTTAAGCGAAGAGCTTTTGCGGGCGCACAGCCCGTTTTGTGGCGCTTCGTCCCAGCTTGTAGGGACGGGCGCCTTTTTGGTGCCCAACGGGCGTGTGCGCCCACGATATGAAAGGGGTACCGTGGCAAACGAGTACAAGCAGACGATGAATCTGCCCAAGACCGGTTTTCCCATGCGTGCCGGTCTTTCCAAGTCCGAGCCTAAGCGACTCAAGGACTGGCAGGACAACAAGGTCTACGAGCAGGTTCTGAAGAAGAACGAGGGTCACAAGAAGTTCGTGCTGCACGACGGCCCTCCGTACGCCAACGGTCCGATCCACATCGGCCATGCCATGAACAAGATCTCCAAGGACATGATCAACCGCTACTGGATGATGCAGGGCTATGAGGTTCCCTATGTCCCCGGTTGGGACTGCCATGGTCAGCCGATCGAGCACAAGGTCGAGGAGAAGCTCGGCACCGAGAAGTTCAACCAGACCCCCACGGCCAAGATTCGTGAGCTCTGCAACGAGTTCGCTGTCGAGAACATCGAGCTGCAGAAGGCCGGCTTCCGTCGTCTGGGCGTGCTCGGCGACTGGGACAACCCCTATCTGACGCTCTATCACCAGCATGATGCCGCCGACATCGAGGTCTTCAAGGCCATGTTCGATAAGGGCATGATCTATCGCGGCCACAAGCCGGTTCACTGGTGCAAGCACTGCCACACCGCGCTGGCCGAGGCCGAGATTGAGTACTCCGACGAGACGAGCCCCTCCATCTTCGTGCGCTTTGAGATGACCTCCAAGCCCGCCGGCCTCGAGAACTTCGACGGCCCGGTCGACTTTATCATCTGGACGACCACGCCGTGGACCATCCCCTCTGACCAGGCCGTTTCCCTTAAGCCCGGCGCCGCCTATGTCGCCGTTGAGCACGATGGCCGTGCCGAGGTCATGCTCGAGGACCTGGCTCCCAAGTGCTGCGAGGAGTTTGGCTGGGAGTACGCCCCGGTTATGGTCGACGGCAAGCCCTATGTGGTTCCCGCCGAGACCTTCCACCACATCCACTATAAGCAGCCGATCTTTGACGGTGTTGAGGGCGTGGCGCTGCTGGCCGATTACGTCGGTGTCGACGACGGTACCGGTATCGTCCATAACTCGCCCGGCCACGGCGTCGACGACTACTTTGCCTGCCTCAAGGAGGGCATCACCGACATCTGCATGCCGGTCGATGACGACGGCAAGTTCTACACCGGCGAGGAGTTTGGCACCGGTGGTCCCTTCAGCGGTATGGATACCGATGAGGCCAACCCGCATATCATCGAGTTCCTGCGCGAGCGCGGCACCCTGGTTCTCGAGAAGAAGATCACGCACAGCTATCCGCACTGCTGGCGCTGCAAGCACCCGGTGCTCTTCCGTGCTACTGACCAGTGGTTTGTCTCGATGGACAAGACCGGTTTGCGCGAGCAGGCTGGCAAAGAGGTCCGCGAGAACGTCAAGTGGTATCCGGCCCACGCGGCCAATCGCATCGGCGCCATGGTCGAGCAGCGTCCCGACTGGTGCATCAGCCGTCAGCGCAACTGGGGCGTGCCTATCCCCAGCTACACTTGCGCCGACTGCGGCGAGAAGGTCATGAACGACGCCACGCTCGACGCCGTCATCAAGCTCTTCCACGAGAAGGGCTCCGACGCCTGGTTCACCGACGCCCCCGAGAGCTACCTGGGCGAGGCTTGCGTTTGCCCCAAGTGCGGCGGCCATCACCTCAAGGCCGATAAGGACATCCTCGACGTGTGGTGGGATTCCGGCGTTTCCTGGAAGGCCGTCTGCGAGTACCGTCCCGAGCTTGAGTACCCGGCGGACGTGTATCTCGAGGGCTCCGATCAGCACCGCGGTTGGTTCCAGAGCTCGCTGCTCACCTCGGTGGGCGCCAACGGCCATGCTCCGTACAAGGCCGTCGTCTCGCAGGGCTTCACACTCGACGGCCAGGGCCGCAAGATGTCCAAGTCGCTCGGCAACGTCATCGACCCCAATAAGGTCTGCGACGAGATGGGTGCCGACATCATCCGTCTGTGGGTTGCCTCCGTCGATACCAGCTCCGATGTGTCCATCGACCACGAGATCCTTGCTCGTACGTCCGATGCCTACCGTCGTTTCCGTAACACGCTGCGCTTCCTGCTCTCCGAGCTCGAGGGTCAGTTTGAGCCCGAGACCGACGGCGTCGCTTTTGCCGACCTGTTGCCGCTCGACAAGCTTATGGTTGCCCGTCTGACCCAGGTTCAGGCCGAGGTCGACGATGCCTACGCCAGCTACGAGTTCCCGCGCGCCTACCGTGCGCTCTACGACTTCGTGGTTACCGAGCTTTCCAACGTGTACCTCGACGCCCTGAAGGATCGTCTGTACTGCGACAAGCCCGGCTCGCTCGAGCGCCGCAGCGCCCAGACCGTGCTTGCCGAGCTCTTCTCGATGCTCATGCGCGACCTGCAGCCGATCCTGTCCTACACGGTCGACGAGGCCATGGCCTATGCGCCCGCCGGCTGCGTCGACCACCAGAAGTACGCCGCGCTGCTCGATTGGTACAAGTCGCCTATCACGGTCGACGAGGCCAATGAGTTTGAGGGCGTGCTCGAGGCTTCACTCGAACTCCGTAGCGCCGTGACCAAGGCTCTTGAGGATGCCCGCTCTGCCGGCACCTTCACCAAGAGCCAGCAGGTCCGCGTCAAGGCGGTCGTTCCCGCCGAGATGTATGCGCTGCTGACCGGCGACAAGGCCGTCGACCTGGCCGAGTTCTACATCGTCTCCGATGTTGAGCTGACCCAGGGTGAGGAGCTCTCCGTTGCCATCGAGGCTGCCGAGGGCGAGTGCTGCGACCGTTGCTGGAACTATCGCACCACCGTCGGCGAGTACAACGGCCACGCGCATATCTGCAAGAGGTGTGCGGAAGCCCTTTAAGGCACGGTAACTCGGCATTTTAGTTATAGAGAGTATTTGGGCGCCCTCGGCCCATTTGCTCCGCTGAATAAAAGCGACATTCCGTTCTTCGGAATGTCGCTTTCGTTTTATGTTGGTTATTTCGCTTGCGTTGGTGGATATGTCGTGCGTTCTGCGTGTGGCAATATAAGATGGTTACTTGCGTTAAACGGATTTCGAGTTCTTGAGGGTAGGGGATTTCTTTGGGTCGTGGTGCGGATATGACGCCGCCTTTGCGTTGGCGGTTAGGTGTTGTTGGTGGGGTAGCGCTCGTTGTGTTGCTTGTTGACCAGCTGACCAAGCTTGCGGTTCGTGCCGTGGGCGATGCTCTGCATATGACCGTTATTCCCGGCGTGATCGATTTTCTGTTTGTCCGCAATATCGGAGCCGCCTTTAGCATGGGCGAGGGGCATGGTGTTGCGTTTGCCGTGCTGGCGTTGGCGGTCATTATCGCTATTGCCTTGTACTTGCTCCGTGCGCCTCAGCTCGCTCGTCTTGAGGTTGTGGGCATGGCGATGGTTGCGGGCGGTGCTATCGGCAACGCTATCGATCGCCTGACCATGGGCTTCGTGACCGATTTTATTGCCACCACCTTCATCGACTTCCCCGTTTTTAATGTGGCCGATATCGGCATTACGGTCGGCGTCGTGCTGGCGCTCATCGGTTACATGTTCTTGAGCCCCGCCGCTCGCGAGGTCGATGCGACTGCCGAACTCAACGCTCGTGATGAGGCTCGCGCCAAACGCAAAGCCAAGCAGCGTGGGGAGCGTGCCCGCAAGGTTCGCGAAAGGAATGAGCGCTAATGGCCGACATCCATATTCTTGTTGCCGACGATTCCGCTGGTCAGCGTCTTGACGCCTATCTGGGCGCCAACGATAGCTGTCCCACGCGTTCGGCCTGCGCGCATCTGATCGAGGGCGGTGCCGTTGCCGTCAACGGCGAGACCTGCCTATCAAAAAAATATACTGTGCGCTCCGGCGACCGTATCTCGGTCGACTTGCCCGAGCCGCACGATCCGACCGACGTGATTCCCGAGGCCATTCCCCTCGATATCCGCTATGAGGACGACTACCTCATCGTGCTCTCCAAGCAGCGCGGCCTGGTGTGCCATCCTGCCCACGGCCACGAGAGCGGCACGCTTGCGAACGCCCTGGTCTACCACTGCGGTATCGATCATCTGGGTACCGTGCAGGGTGAGGACCGCCCCGGTATCGTGCATCGCCTGGATCGCGATACCTCGGGCCTTATGCTCGCGGCAAAAGACGACGACACCCAGCGCGCGCTTCAAAATCTCATCCGCACGCGCACGCTCGACCGTCGCTATATCACGCTCGTTCACGGGCACATCGCCATGGACGAGGGCACTATCAACACTGGTATTGCCCGATCGACGCGCGACCGCGTGAAGATGGCGGTTTCCGATGACCCCTTTGCGCGCCAGGCCATCACGACTTTTAAGGTGCTCGAGCGCTTTGATTCCACGCGTTTTGACGACGGCTATACGCTCGTCGAGTGCCACTTGTTTACGGGCCGCACGCATCAGATTCGCGTGCACATGCGCCATATCAACCACGCCTGCGTGGGCGATCCGCTCTACGGCAAGTGCGACGCGCGCGCCGATCAGGGTCTGACCAGGCAGTTTCTCCATTCCTGGCGCGTGGCGTTCGACCATCCCGTGACGGGAGAGCGCATTGAGTGCCGTGATGAGCTGCCGTGGGACCTTGCCGCGGTTCTGGATGACCTGGCCCCGCGTTCGCTCGGCCGCACTGCCGCCGGTGACGAAATCGTCCCGCAGCTCGGTCTGCTCGAAGCCTAGCCAGTATTAGGTGGTTTCTTGAACTCGGTAAGCCTGCGGTAAGATATACGATTGTTTACGTAACGCGTTGCTGGGAGCCTGCATGCTCGCCTTTTTACAAACCAACACACCCATCGTGATCTTCAACCAGATTGTCGTCACGCTGCTCACGGTCTGCTTTCTGTACCAGGTGGTCTTCTTTGTCATCGGCGCTCTTCGTGGCGAGGTCGCGCCTCCCAAGGCCAAAAAACTCCATCGTTATGCCTTCTTTATCGCGGCGCATAACGAGGAGGCTGTGATCGCCAACCTCGTTCGCTCCATCAAGGACCAGGATTATCCGTCCGAGCTTATTGAGGTCTTTGTGGTCGCCGACGCCTGCACCGACAACACGGCGCAGCTCGCGCGCGAGGCGGGCGCTGTCGTTTATGAGCGCAATGACCTTGCCCGCAAGGGCAAGAGCTGGGTCATGGACTTTGGCTTCGACCGCATCCTTAACGAGTATCCCGATACGTTTGAAGGCTACTTTATCTTCGATGCCGATAACGTCATCGCCCGCGATTACGTCTCCAAGATGAACGATGCCTTTGATCAGGGCTTCCATGTGGTCACGAGCTATCGCAACTCCAAGAACTTCGGCAGCTCGTGGATCTCGGCGGCTAATGCTACGTGGTATCTGCGAGAGGCGCGCTTTCTCAACAACGCGCGTAATATCTGCAAGACGTCCTGCGCTGTCTCGGGTTCGGGTTACCTTATCTCGGCGAGCGTGATCGAGGGTATGCACGGTTGGCAGTTCCATACGCTGACCGAGGATATTCAGTTCACCACGTTCTGCGCCATTCACGGCATTCGAATTGGCTATGCACCGGCGGAGTTCTTTGACGAACAGCCCGTGACGTTTAAGGCGTCCTGGAAACAGCGTATGCGTTGGACCAAGGGCTTCTACCAGGTGTTCTTTACCTACGGTAAGCATCTTGTCAAATCGACCTTCCGCTATCATCGCTTTGCCGCCTACGACATGTTTATGACGATCGCCCCGGGTATGCTGCTATCGCTGATCTCGATGCTCGCCAATGCCACGTTTCTCGTCGTGGGCGGTCTTTCGCACGGCTTCCTGGCTACCGAAGTCGAGATGCAGGCGTGCGCCGCTTCGCTCATTTTGACCTTCGCCATGATGTACCAGACCTTCTTTATCCTGGCGCTACTCACGACCATCTTTGAGTACAAGCACATTCATTGCGCGCAAAAGTGGCGTTTGGTGACCAACCTGTTTACCTTCCCGATCTTTATGTTCAGCTATATTCCCATTACGGTGGCAGCCCTGTTTCTGAAGGTCGACTGGGTCCCGACGCAGCACGCCGTCAACGTTACTCTCGACGAGGTCATGCAAGGCGCCAAATAACCACCGCCAAAACCACCGCAAAGGGGACAGGCACCTTTGTGGTGGTTTTTGCTTTTGCGATGCAGCTCGAGGAGGTGTTAGATGGTCTATATTCCGTTTTGGATTTGCATCTTTGCCGGCGCGGCGATTGATGCCCGTGAGCGACGGTTTCCCAATCAGCTTGCCGGCGCGTGTGCGGTGGCGGCGTTTGCAGGCGTTTGGCTCGACAAGGGCGTTAACACGGCGCTTGACCATGCCGGTCTTGCTGCCATCGCCTACCTTGCCCTTATGCTTACTGAGTCGCTTTGGCGTCGTGTTCGCCACGCTCCCGGCATTGGTATGGGGGACGCCAAGGCGCTCTTTGCCCTTTGTGCCTTCGATCCCTTGGGTGGTATCGTCGCGTTTGCGGCTGCGCTCCTGGCCCTTGCCGCCGCCTGTCTCATCGCAAAATCGCGCTCCCTGCCATTGCTGCCGTTTTTGGTGCCGATATTTGCCATAATCGAGGTTGTGGGTAGTACGCTGTAACCGTTTGCGCGCCCTTTTTAAGGAGCATGCCATGGCAACCAATCAACAGACAGCCACCATTAAGGCGCGTATGGATCGCATTCCCGCGGCGTTGTCGCCCGAGTTGGTCGGGCGTATCGCCGCCGACCGCGGCTCAGGTGTCGTTAATCCCTATCGATGTGGTGACGACCAGGTCATTCGACGCTTCGATCGAGCCGCAGATGTGGGCACGCTCATGCGTCCGGCATTTATGCGCGATACCGAAAAGATTTTGCATCTGCCCGCATACACCCGTTATGCAGGCAAAACGCAGGTCTTTAGTTTTCGCAGCAACGACGACCTGTCGCGTCGCGGCCTGCACGTGCAACTTGTTTCGCGCATCGCACGTGATATCGGTTGCGCCCTGGGGCTCAACTGCGATCTGATCGAAGCGATTGGTTTGGGCCACGACTTGGGCCATACACCCTTCGGCCACGCCGGTGAGCGATTCCTCAACGATATCTATCACGAGCGCACGGGTCGTTATTTTTTCCATAACGTGCAGTCGGTCCGCGTGCTCGACGCGCTGTACGGCCGCAACGTGTCGCTCCAGACGCTCGACGGCGTGCTGTGCCATAACGGCGAGTACGAACAGCGCGTCTTTGAGCTCTCGGACATGAGCTCCTTTGAACAGTTTGATCAGACGGTTGAGGACTGCATTGCCACGGGTTATAGCGCAATTGAGCACCTGCGTCCCATGACGCTCGAAGGCTGCGTGGTTCGCATCTCGGATATCCTTGCCTACGTCGGTCGCGACCGTCAGGACGCCATTGCGGCTGGCCTGCTGTCTCCCGACGCTTTTGATGATGGTCGGGGCGGGGCATACAACAGCTGGATCCTTACGCATGCCTCCATCGATATCGTCGAGCACAGCTATGGTAAGCCACGCATCGAGATGAGCGAGGACCTGTTTGAGGAGATCCGCCGAGCCAAGCGCGAGAACTACGAGAAGATCTATAGCAAGGGCGGCATTGAAGGCGACTCCGAAGCGGAGCTGCGCGAGGCCTTCGAAAAGCTCTACGACCGTTGCCTGCAGGATATAAACGAAGGCGACGAGTCTTCGTATATCTTTAAGCACCACATTTCTCGCATTGAGCGGCAGCTTTTCTACTACGATCGCACCTATGCCTGGCAGGACGACAAGGATCAAGCGGTGGTGGATTACATCGCGAGCATGACGGACGGCTATTTCTGCGAGCTTACGAGCAAGCTGTTCCCGGGATTGAAGTTTCCGCACCGTACCTATATTAACGAACGGTAGTTCGTATTTATTCGGTATACTGTTGGTGGAAAACGTTTTTGATTGACGCACGGGATGGCTATGGACGACCTTTTTTCTGCTTCGACGCGCGAGCGTTCCTTTCAGAATGCGCCGCTTGCGGTGCGCATGCGGCCCAATTCGCTCGACGAGTATGTGGGCCAGCAAAAGGCCGTCGGTAAGGGTTCGTGGTTGCGTGCCGCGATTGAGCACGACGTGCTGTCGAGTGTGATTTTGTATGGGCCGGCCGGTACGGGCAAGACGACGCTGGCACATATTATCGCCAACCATACTAAGAGCGAGTTTGTCGAGGTCAGCGCTGTGACGGGCACCGTAAAGGATCTTCGTCGCGTGATCGACGAGGCTAAGACGCGCCTGAATACGTACGACCGCCGCACCATTCTTTTTATCGATGAGATTCATCGCTTTTCCAAGTCGCAGCAGGATGCCCTGCTGCATGCAGTTGAGAACCGTACCGTCATTATGATTGGCGCCACGACGGAGAATCCGTACTTCGAGGTCAACTCGGCATTGCTCTCGCGCGGTCGCGTGGTGGAACTTGAGCATCTTAAAGACGAGGACATCGCCACGCTTATTGAGCGTGCGCTCGAGGCGCCGCAGGGTTTGAACGGTAAGTTCTCGGCCGATGAGGATACGGTTAAGACCATTTGCACACTGGCAGCGGGTGACGCTCGATCGGCGCTCACGACGCTTGAGCTTGCGAGCGAGATTGCCGTCACGCGTCCCGATACCGAGGGAACGCCCGCGCCGGCGGTGGGGAAGCGCTATTCCATAACTGTTGACGACGTGAAGATTGCCAATCCGCGCCGTGGCTTTTCGTACGACAAAAACGGTGACATGCACTACGACATCATCAGTGCGTTTATTAAGTCTATGCGCGGTAGTGACCCCGATGCCACGATCTATTGGCTCGCACGCATGATCGATGCAGGGGAGGATCCCAAGTTTATTGCTCGCCGTATTATGATTCAGGCTTCTGAGGATGTTGGCAACGCCGACCCGCAGGCGCTTTTGGTGGCGCATGCCGCATTTAAGTCTGCCGAGGTCATTGGCTATCCTGAGTGCCGCATTAACCTGGCTCAGGCTGCACTCTATGTGTGCTTGGCGCCTAAATCCAACGCGTGCGAGGCTTCGATCGATGCGGCGTTGGCTGATATCCATTCAAGTGGGCTGCGCGAGGTGCCGAGCTATCTGCGCGATCGTCACCGTCCCGGCAGCGACGAGTACGGTGTATACAAGTACCCACACGATTATCCCGAAGGCTGGGTCGATCAGCGCTATTTGCCCGAGGGGCTGGAGCGCGGTGCGTTTTGGCAGCCTGCCGGCCGCGGCTGGGAAGAGTGGCGCGTAGAGCAAAGTGAGCGCGATCGTAGCGGTAACGCGCCCAAGTAGGTCATTGGCACCACACACATCCCTTTGGGTATCTTTCCCCTTCTTTGGGGTACCATGAACATCGTCTGTATTTCGAATTTTCCGGGAGGCTTGTATGAGTCCCATTCAAATTGCCCTGCTGGTGCTCGCCATTGCCGGCGTGTGGGCCATCGTTGAGCTCGCGCTTACCCTGCGCAAGACCCGCAATGTTGTCGACTCGCTCGATAAGACCGTGAACGACCTCAACAACACCATCGCCGAGGCTCAGCCCGTGGTAGCAAAGCTCGACGGCGCTGTCGATGAGCTCACTCCCGCGCTTGCACAGATGGAGCCGCTCCTCAAGTCAAGCAAGACCGCCGTCGACGCTCTTACCTCCAATCTCGTAGAGGTCGAAGCCGTGGTTCGCGACATTTCCGAGGTTACGGGCAGCATGGCCGAGGCCAGCAATGCTGTGTCGAGCGTGACCGACTCTGCGGCCGGTGCCGTTCAGAAACTCTTTAACAAGGTGAAGGCTCCCGCGGCCGACGCCGAGCGCACGCTTTCCGCTGCCGCCGAAGCCGAACAGCCGACCGAGCGCGTCCTGATTGGCGAAGCCGGGGACGAGGCAGCTGCTGGTGACGATGATGCACAGAAGTCTGCTGCTAAAGCAGCCCAGTATTACACCTACACGCCCGCCGAGACCTCCGAGGAGTCCTGCGATGAGTAGCGAAGCAACTTGCCCCATCACGCTGACTGTTGCCGGGGATCCGCGTCTGGCACGCCTCGTACGTATGACGGCGGCTAATGTCGGTGCGCTGTGCTCCATGTCCGTCGATCGCATCGAGGACATTCGTATGGCTGCCGAGGAAGCCTTTATCTTTGGCTGCACGGCCGTTGATTCCGACGACATTTCGATCAAATTCGACGTCGATGAATCTCACGTGGGCATGACCTTTACCTTTGGCGATCGGGCCACCGTTGATGAGGATGACCAAGCTGCCGAATATGCCGAGCTCATTCTTGCGAGCGTGTGCGATTCCTACGAAAAGACTGCGGCGCCCCTAACGCTTTCCCTCGACCTCAAGGCGGATATCTAATATGACCGAACGTTCCCGGAGCGGCAAGACCGCTTGGGACAAGGAGAAAACCCGCGAGCTGTTTCGTCGCTACAAAGAGACCGGTGATCCGGACGCACGCGAGCAGCTCGTCATGTCCCATATGAACCTGGTAAGGTTTCTTGCCAACAAATTTAAGAACCGCGGTGAGCCGCTCGACGACCTGATGCAGGTCGGATACCTGGGTTTGCTCAAAGCGATCGACCGCTTTGATCCGGAGCGCGGACTCGAGTTCACCACGTTTGCCACGCCTACCATCCTGGGCGAGATCAAGCGTCACTTCCGCGACAAGGGCTGGAGCGTGCGCGTGCCGCGTCGTCTGCAGGAGCTTTCTGCCAAGGTCAACCAGGCCACCGACAAGCTCACCAATGAGTTGCAGCGCTCGCCTAAGGTTGAAGAAATCGCTGAGTACCTGGGCGTGACCGTCGACGAGGTGCTGGAGGCCATGGAATCGTCTTCGGCCTATACCTCGGTGCCCATCGAGGCTCCTGGTGCGTCCGATTCCGATGATGCCCCCTCGATTCTCGACCGCTATGCTGATGACGACAACGAGCTTGACTTTACCGATGACCGACTGGTTATCGAGGAAGCTATCCGCGATTTCTCGCCGCGCGAGCGTGAGGTTATCGAGTTGCGCTTTGTGAAGGGCATGACTCAGATCGAGATCGCCAAGAAGCTGGGTATCTCACAGGTGCAGGTCTCGCGCCTGCTGCGACGTACCCTGAAGAAGATTCAGGACAAGATCGACCCCGACGGAGTGATGGTTCGTTCATGAGTGAGCACCCCCAACAAACCGATCGCACGCTGCGCGATACCCGTATTCTGACGCTTCGCATTTGGGCTGTCGTCGGCTGCATTGTCATCGCCGCCGTCATCTTTAACCTTATGGGTATCCTGGCGCCGGTTATCGAGTTTCTCGCTGTCGGTTCCATCATCGCTTTTGTGATGTCGCCGATTACTAACTGGCTCGAGCATCACGGCGTCAACCGTGGCATCGGTTCGCTCATCGCGCTGATCGTGGTTGTGGCAGTGCTCGTCGGCGTCGTCTGCATCCTGTCGCCTATTTTGCTCGGTCAGATTATGGAAGTCCTGAGCCGTCTGCCTGAGCAGCTTCGCGTTGCGGGCGGTGATCTCAACGAGATGATCTCGCACGCTAAGACGCTCAACAACACGCCGCTCAAGGAGTATCTGGACGATAACCTTTCTTCGCTCGTCACGGTGGCGTCCAAGTATGTCTCACAGATTGCCGCCGAGCTTGGCCGCGGTGTATTCCCGCTCATTACCAATACGGCCTCGCAGCTGTTCGTCATCTTCCTGGGTCTGGTGCTTGCCTACTGGCTTGCCTGCGACTACCCCCGCATGCACCACGAGGTCTGTACCATCATCGGACAGGAAAAGGAGACCTCGTACCGCTTTATGGTCGCGATTCTTTCGCGCTCGGTCGGCGGTTATATGCGCGGCATGGTCGTGACGTCCATCTGCGGTGGCATCCTCGCCTTTATCGGCTTTACGCTCATTGGCCATCCCTACGCGGCACTCATGGCCATCTTTACCGGCATCATGCACTTGGTCCCGGTTGTTGGTCCCTGGGTAAGCGCGGCGATCGCCACGGTGCTCGGCTTTATGTTCAGCCCCATGCTGGCGTTGTGGACGCTCGTTGTGACCATGGTGGCTCAAAACGTCACCGATAACGTCATTTCCCCCAAGGTCATGCAGAGTTCGGTGCAGGTGCATCCCATCATGAGCCTGACGGCCCTCGTTATCGGTTCGGCGCTCATGGGTCCCATCGGCATGGTCATCGCCATCCCGCTGTGCGCGGCCCTCAAGGGCATCTTCGTCTACTACTTTGAGAACGAGACCGGCCGTCAGCTCGTGGCATACGACGGCGCCGTGTTTAAGGGCACGCCGTACCGCGATGCCGAGGGCAACCCGGTCGCCGCCTATGACGCCCTTGGAGACGATACGTTCATCTATGAATCCGAGCTCATTGGCAACGAGACCGCGCCCGAGGCCCAGGCGATGCCCAAGCCCGAGCTCGAGAATCCCTGGATCAAGCTCTCGGGCCTGCAGCCCGATGCGACGGGCTTTTTCAAGAATCCCTTCGCCAAGGACGATGACTCCAACTCTGACGACGACACCAAAACCGGCATCGACGGCTCCATGGACGATTTGGATTCTAAATAGGTCCTATTAACGTTTCTTGAAGTTGTAAATGACAAGAAACGCGAGCAAAGCGATTGATAAGGGGCCGGCTACATAGAAAAAGAGAACGTCAATTGCGCGTAGAGTGTAATAAGCCTTATCGCCGGACATTACTGCATACAATACGTAGCCAAATGCTGGTTGGTTTGCGTACCAGCATGAGAAGGCCAAGAGCGCTAAAAGTGCTACAACCAGAAGTGCATTCAGGACAAACCGTTTACTTTTCATCGATCGCTCCTTCCGGGTGACTCTTATTTGTAATTCTATAATAGCCTTTTTCAAAGGATCGCACAGTCCTACATAACGTGCACTTTCGCTGGAGGGTCGCTGTTTGGCGGCCCTCTTTTTTGCACTTGCGCGGTGGGATGGTAATATCGTTACGTTTGAACTGTTTCGATGTGAAACCGAGGAGATTCCCTCTATGAGTGCTGACTACCCGTCAATGACTACGGCCGAGATCCGCTCCAAGTTCCTCAACTTCTTTGAGGAGCGCGGTCTTAAGCTCTATCCTTCTTCGTCCCTTGTTCCTGATGACCCCTCGCTGCTGCTCGCCAACGCCGGCATGAACCAGTTTAAGGAGTACTACCAGGGCAAGAAGACCATGAAGGAGATTGGCGCGATCTCCTGCCAGAAGTGCGTCCGCACCAACGACATCGACTGCATCGGCGAGGACGGCCGTCACCTGTCCTTCTTTGAGATGCTCGGCGACTTCTCCTTTGGCGGCGTCTCCAAGCAGCAGGCCTGCGCTTGGGCCTTTGAGCTCATCACCAAGGAGTTCAAGCTGCCGCTCGACCGCCTGTACTTCACCGTCTTTACCGAGGACGACGAGACCCATGACGTGTGGCGCTCCCTGGGCGTTGCCGAGGATCACATTTCGCGTCTGGGCGAGGACGACAACTTCTGGGCCGCTGGCCCCACCGGTCCCTGCGGTCCGTGCTCCGAGATCTACTTTGACATGGGCGAGGAGGTCGGCTGCGGCAGCCCCGACTGCAAGCCCGGCTGCGACTGCGACCGCTTCCTGGAGTTCTGGAACCTCGTCTTTACCCAGTACGACCGCCAGGAGGACGGCTCCATGCCGGAGCTGCCGCACCGCAACCTCGATACGGGTATGGGCCTGGAGCGCATGGCCGCCATCATGCAGCACAAGACCGCTAACTACGACGGCGATCTGATGCAGCACCTCATCAAACTCGGAGAGGAGATCAGCGGCAAGACCTATGACGCCGACGATTACTCCGGCGCCAGCCGCTCCCTGCGCATCATCGCCGATCACTCCCGTGCCGTCGACTTCATGATCTCTGACGGCATCCTCCCCGGTAACGAGGGTCGCGAGTACGTCCTTCGCCGCCTGCTCCGTCGTGCCGTGTTCCATGGTCGCCTGCTGGGCATCGAGGGCGCCTTCCTGACCAAGTTCATCGACGAGGTCAACGCTCAGATGGGCGAGGCCTACCCCGAGCTGCTCAAAAACGTTGCGCTCGTCAAGGGTATCGTCGCCTCCGAGGAGGAGCGCTTCTCCACGACGCTCGACAACGGCCGCGTTTACCTGGACGAGGCTCTGGCAGCGCTTGCCGAGGGCGCCGTGCTTCCGGGCGATGTTGCCTTTAAGCTGCACGACACCTTTGGTTTCCCCATCGACCTGACCGTCGAGATCGCCGGCGCCGCTGGCCATGACGTCGACATGGACGGCTTTACCGCCTGCATGGAGGATCAGAAGGCCCGCGCTCGCGCCAATGCTAAGGGCGACGCATGGGGCAGCTTCAATGACGTGTGGGTTGAGCTTTCCGACAAGGTCGCTGCGACTGAGTTCGACGGCTATGACAACGATGTGATCGAGGGCGCCAAGGTTGTCGCTATTGTGCGCAACGGCGAGTCCGTCAAGTCCGCTGCCACCGGCGAGGATGTCGAGGTTGTGCTCGATCGTACCCCGTTCTATGCCGAGATGGGCGGTCAGCAGGGTGACGCCGGCGAGCTTTCCGCCGAGGGCGTTGCGTTGACCGTTTCCGATACCAAGAACCACAACGGCCTGTATGCCCACGTCGTGCACGTCTCCGAGGGCACGCTGACCGTTGGTGTTACCGTGACCGCCGCGCTCGACGCCGAGCGCCGTGGATTCCTGCGCCGCAACCACACCGCCACGCACCTGCTCGACGCCGCCCTTAAGCAGGTCCTGGGCGAGCATGTCTCCCAGGCTGGCTCGCTGGTGACGCCCGAGCACCTGCGCTTTGACTTCACGCACTTTGAGGCCCTGTCCTCCGAGCAGCTCAAGGCTGTTGAGGACTTGGTCAACCAGCAGATCTTCGCATCTAAGCCGGTCGTGACCCGCGTCATGGGCATCGACGAGGCCAAGGCCGCCGGCGCCGTCGCCCTGTTTGGCGAGAAGTATGGCGACGTCGTCCGCGTCGTTTCCGTGGGCGCCGAGGACCAGCCGTTCTCTCGCGAGCTCTGCGGTGGCACTCATGCCGCCAATACCGCCGAGATCGGCCTTTTCAAGATTATTTCTGAGTCCTCCACGGGTTCGAACGTCCGCCGAATCGAGGCCGTGACCTCCAAGGGCGCTCTCGATTACATGGCCGACCGCCTGGCACTCGTTGACGCCGCTGCCGCTGCTCTCAAGTGCCGCGTGGACGAGGTTCCCGCCCGCGTGGAGAACCTGCAGGCCGAGCTGCGCGAGACGTCTAACAAGCTCAAGAAGGCGCTGACTGGTGGCTCCTCCGATGCGATTTCCAGCGCCATCGAGGGTGCCGTCGAGCTCGACGGCTATAAGCTCGTCGTCGCTGAGCTCCAGGGCCTTGAGGCTGCTGACCTGCGCAACGTCTGGGATACCGTGCACCAGAAGGTCGCTGGCCCTGTCGCCTGCGTCGTTGCCAGCGTGACCGAGAAGGGCACTCCGGCCCTGCTTGCCGCCGGCTCCGATGACGCCGTGAAGGCCGGTTTCCACGCCGGTAACGTGATTAAGCAGATTGCGGGTCTGGTCGACGGTCGCGGTGGCGGCCGTCCTAACATGGCCCAGGCCGGTGGCAAGAACGCTGCCGGTATCGCCGATGCCCTCGCGGCCGCCAAGACCGCGCTCGGCGCCTAAGTAGTCGCTGTGGTCGCGCTCGCGCTGGACATAGGGGAGACCAGAATCGGCATAGCCGTCTCGAGCCGTGATGGCAAGATGGCGATGCCCGTCAAGGTGCTCCCGGCCGCGGAGGTCACCGGTATGGCCAAGACGTTTCGCTACCTGGTCGAGGACTATGAGCCCGACATCCTGGTAAGCGGACGTCCCCTGACCATGGCCGGCGAGCCCGGCCCCCAGGCTGAGCGCGTTGCCGCCGTGGCGCAAAAGATCGCCGACGAGCTCGATCTTCCGCTGGAGTTTGAGGACGAGCGCCTGTCTTCGCAAGAGGCCAAGCGTATCCTGCGCGAGCAGGGACTCAACGAAAAGCAGATGAGGGGCAAGATCGACATGATCGCCGCCAGCCTGTTCTTGCAGACATGGCTCGATCGCAAAAACGAGGAGGTTTTGCATGTCTAGCGCTTTCGATCCGCGCCAGCCGAATCGTACACGACAGCCTGCGCCGCGCCCTGTACCGTCCGGTCAGCGTCCGATGCAGCCGACCCAGCGCGCGGCCCAACCTGCCGCACGCCCGGCACAGCCCTCCTCCCGTCCCGCGCAGCCCGCTCAGCGTCTGGGCCAGCAGCCTGCTAGTCGTCCTGCCCAGCAGTCCGCCGCCCGCGCGGCCCAGCCCGCAGGCGGCGCCCGCTTTAAGCAGCAGACACCTACCCAGCGCGCGCAGGCCCCTCAATCGCACGCGCATCATGCACGCGGCTCGCATGGCGTTGCTCCGGCCGCGCGTTCGAGCTATAACACGCATGCTCGACGCGGCACCCAAAAGAAAAGCTCGCCGGTGTCTATGATTATCGGCGCTGTGGTTGCGGTGATCGTTCTCGCCGCCATTGCCTTCTTCGCCGTACCGGCCGTCAAGGGCTTGCTTGGCGGGGAGGACGCAAACGTCACCGCTGGCCAGCAGGTTACTGTTACGATTCCCGAGGGCGCCTCGGGCGACGCGATCGCCACGATTCTCTCCGAGAACCATATTGTCGAGAATCCCAAGGATTACTACGCGGCGGTCAAAAAGCTCAACGCGGATATGTCGCTTAAACCTGGCACGTACTCTTTCACGACGCTGATGGATGCGACCAAGGTCGTCCAGCAGCTTATGGAGGGGCCCAATGCCGGCTCCGATGCACTGACAATCCCTGAGGGACTGACGGTCGACCAGGTTGCCGACCGCGTGGCCCAGGCGTACGACAGCATCTCCAAAGAGGACTTCCTCAAGCAGGCGAAGGCCAGCAATTATGTGAACGACTATCCGTTCCTCAAAGGCGCTGCGAACGATTCGGTCGAGGGTTTCCTGTTCCCCAAGACCTATTCGCTGGGCAAGAAACCGAGCGCCGATGATGTCATTCGCGCCATGCTCGATCAGTTTAACACCGAGTACAAGACGCTTGATTTTGCCGGTTGCGAGGCCAAGATCAAAGAGCGCTACGGCGTGGATATGTCCGATTACGACATCGTTAACCTTGCCTCGATCGTCGAGCGCGAGGGCCTCAATGCCGATCAGCGCGCGCACGTGGCATCGGTTTTCTATAACCGTCTGGCGGGGAAGCTCGATGGCCTGCGTTACCTCAATAGCGATGCGACCATGATGTATGTCACCGGCGGCGAGGTTACCGCCGACGACCTGCAGAGCGATAGTCCGTACAACACTTATAAGCATGAGGGGCTGCCGCCCACGCCCATCTGCTCTCCGTCGCTCGAGGCGCTTAAGGCCACCCTTGAGCCCACCGACTCCGATGACCTGTATTTCTATATTACGCAGGACGAGGAGTATTTCTCTCAGACCTACGAAGAGCACCAACAGTCTTGGAATTAAACATGAGGATTTTCAGCCCCAAACGATATGTTGCCTCGGTCGACCGCATCGACCTCGATACCCTTTGGGCCGACGGCAAGCGCGCCATTTTGCTCGACCGTGATAACACCCTGGTGCCGCGTGATACCGAGCAGGTTCCCGCTGCCGTCTCGGCTTGGCTCGACGCCGCTCGCTCCAAGGGCTTTAAGCTGTGCATGGTGTCGAACAACTGGCATCGCGACCAGGTCATGAGCTCCGCACGCGAGCTGGGGCTCGAGGCCATCAGCCATGCCATGAAGCCCGCGCCGTTTGCTCTCAAGGCCGGTCTTAAGCGCTTGGGCGCCACGGCCGCCGAGGCTGTGCTGATCGGTGACCAGCTGTACACGGACGTGTGGAGCGGTAACTTTGCCGGTGTCGACACGATCTTGGTAAAGCCGCAGGCCACGCAGGACCTGTGGTATACGCAGATCTTCCGTATCTTTGAGCGCCGGGCCCTGCGCGACCTTCCCTGTGAGGAATAGGTTTCGTCATGTCCCAGCACACCAAGCACGGCTGCGACCATATCTTCTTTATCGGGTTTTTGGGTGCGGGCAAATCGACGCTCGCGCGCAACGTGGGCACCATGTTCAAGCGTCGGTTTATCGATACCGACCGCCTGGTCGTGCGTCGTTGCGGAAAATCGGTAACCGAGATTTTTGAGACCGAGGGAGAGGAGCGTTTTCGTGAGCTCGAAACCTCGGCGCTCCGTTCGCTCCAAAGCGAGCGCAGCCTGCTGGTTTCGTGCGGTGGTGGCATTGTCGAGACGCCGGTCAATATCGAGCTCATGCACCTGATGGGTACCTGCGTGTACCTCGAGGGTGACTTTGAGGACTCGATGCGCCAGATCCGCCGCTCCGACACGCGCCCCGATTTCCGCTCGCCTGAGCATGCGGCGCGCCTGTTCGAGCATCGACGTCCGCTGTATCGCCAAGCTGCCGATCTTACCCTCGATATTCGCAATAAGTCCTTTGAGGACGTTTCCTATGTTTGTGCCGAGATGCTTTTGGAGCGTGGACTGCTATGATTCGCCGTCAACTCATCAATTTCCAAAACCGCAGCGTCGATGTTCGCGTCGGCTTTGACGCGTTTAGCGAGCTGTCGCGCATGTTTGCCTCGGTCGTGGGCAAGCCCAAGCGCGCGATGGTTGTCTGGAACAGCGCTGTGTCCGATCGTTTTGGCGAGATCGTTGAGCACGCTCTGGTTGATGCCGGCTTTGCTGTGTCGGAGCTTTCGCTTGAGGTTTCGCCTGATGGCGCGACCTTGGCTGACGCCGATACTGTCTTTGGCGCACTGTCGGCTAACGGTATTACCTGCGATGACTTGGTTGTTGCTGTTGGCGATGCCGCAACCTGCTCGGTTGTTTGCTGGTGCGCCAACCAGTGGTGCGGACGCACGGAGTGCGCCCTGCTGCCGACGACCTTCGACGCTATGCTCACGGTCGCTACGACGATGGAGCCGCTCGTCGCTTCGGGCGACCACACGCTGCCCGCCATCGCGGTGCGCCCCGAGCCCGGTCTGGTCGTGTGCAATCTGGACCTTGTTCGCGAGGCCAACCCTGAGGACCTTAAGCTTGGCTATGCGGTGCTCGTGGGTACTATGCTCTCGAGCAGCAAGTCGCGCTGGAACCAGTTCTCCGAGACGGTCCCAGAGATTCTTGCCGGTGAGGAGGTCGCTCTCGTCAATGCTGTGCAGTGGTCCCAGACCGCGCGCAAAGACGTGCTCATGGCCACGAACCCCAGCGCTCGCCATGCGCTCGATTTTGGCAAGACGGGGGAGCGCACCCTTCGCGCCTGCCTGGGCGATGCCGCGGCGCACGTCCCCGCATACCAGCTCCTTTCCGAGGGTATGCGCTTTGAGGCGCGCCTAGCACATGATGCCTGCGACTTCGATATCGACTACGTGTTTGAGGTCGATGACTGCCTGGAGG
This sequence comes from uncultured Collinsella sp., assembly GCA_902495645.1. Taxonomy (GTDB): domain Bacteria; phylum Actinomycetota; class Coriobacteriia; order Coriobacteriales; family Coriobacteriaceae; genus Collinsella. The sequence continues at coordinate 223,271 of CABUXY010000001.1, forward strand.
ACTTTGGCATCGAGGAGCTTGGCTTCGACCTGGAGCCCACCGCGTTTATCGAGGAGTTCCGCAAGCAGCAGTTCGCTCGCTCCAATCGTACGATGCTGCCGCTGCCTGCGGCACTTGGCGCCATTCGTCTTAACGCCGTGGACGACGATGTACTCGAGCGCCATGCGCAGGCGTATCTGGCTTCTCGCAGGGAACTTCTCTAATTTTATTGACATCTATCGTCTTTCGTATCATTTTGAGGGACGGGTTTTAATCGGTTGCGAATCGTTTACCGTTCCGTGCGCTGATTGAGTCCATCCCGCTTTTATTGAGGACATCAAGAAAGGAATCTGCATGTCTGAGTTTGCTGCCGGTCCTGCCGGTCGTATCGAGCGTGCCCGTGCCCTGATGGCCGAGCGCGGCTACGACGCCATCGTCGTGCGCGACGAGGCCAATCTCCGTTGGCTCACGGGCGTGAAGGGCGTCTTCGACTACACCTTCGAGTTCCCGCATGCCGCGTTTATTACGGCCGACCAGTGCCTGTTCCACACCGACTCGCGCTATCTCAACAGCTTTGAGGAGAACACGCCCGCCGGCAGCCCTTGGGTCTACGACATGGACGAGGGCACCATCCCCGGCTGGGTCGCCGGCAAGATTGCGGCCAACAAGTGCCGCGTCTGCGCCGTCGAGGATGACATGCAGATTAACTTTTACCAGGGTATCCAGCGTGGTCTGGAGGACCGCTCCGTCGCCTGCATGCTGCCGCTGATGCACGACGACATCCGCAAGATGCGTGCCATCAAGGATGTCGAGGAGATCGAGCTCATGCGTCACGCGCAGTCGATTACCGATGCTGCCTTCCAGCACATGCTCGGCTTTATTAAGCCCGGTATGACCGAGAAGCAGGTTCGCAACGAGCTTGAGAACTTTATGTTCGCCAACGGTGCCGACAGCCTGGCCTTCGGCTCCATCGTGGCGAGCGGTCCTAATACCGCCAACCCGCATGCCGTCCCGAGCGACCGTGTGATCGAGAAGGGCGACTTTGTCCTGATGGACTACGGTGCGGGCTACTGCGACTACCGCTCCGACATGACTCGTACCGTCGTGATGGGCGAGCCCACCCAGGAGCAGCTCGACCTGTACGCGCTCGTGCGCCGCACGCACGAGGAGTGCGTCGCCGCCATCCATCCGGGCGTCGAGGGCAACGACATTTTCAAGCTTTCCAAGAAGATCATCGGCGATGCCGGCTATGGCGATTACTACAACCATGGTCTGGGCCACGGCGTGGGCATCGACATCCACGAGCTGCCCAACTTCAACCGCAGCAAGAACATCATCGAGGTCGGCTCGGTTATCACCATGGAGCCCGGCGTGTACCTGCCCGGTGTGGGCGGCGTGCGCCTGGAGGACTACGGCGTTGTTACCGAGAACGGCTATGAGCCCTTCACCAAGACCCCGCACGACCTGCACATTATCGATTGCTAAACCATCCCGTTGGGTTTTTGGGGGCGGGGCGTCCGAAATGATTCGGGCGCCCCGCGTTCTCTTTTTATGCGCACGCCGTAGGCGCCGCCTGCAAGTGTATAATTTCGCTCGTATGTAATTTGGACGCTTGTGCGTCTCGCCAATAACAAGAAAGGTCGCTATGCCTACTATCTCTACCGCCGACTTCAAGAACGGCCTCGGTCTCCGCATTAAGGACAAGGTCTACACCATCGTCGAGTTCCAGCATGTCAAGCCTGGCAAGGGCGGCGCTTTCGTGCGCTACAAGACCCGCGACATCAAGAGCGGCCGCGTCGTCGAGAACACCTGCAACGCCGGCACCAAGTTCGAGAGCGTCATGCTCACCACCCGTGAGTTCCAGTACCTCTACAACGACGGCGCCGATTACATCTTCATGGACAACGAGTCTTACGAGCAGGTTCCCGTTCCCGAGGACATGGTGGGCGAGAACGCCAAGTGGCTGCGCGAGAACGACACCTGCCAGCTGCTCTTCGCCGATGACGAGCTCATGGGCGTGACCCCGCCGATGTTCATCGAGACCACTATCGTCCAAACCGACCCGGGCTTCAAGGGCGACACCGTCCAGGGTTCCACCAAGCCGGCAACCATCGACACCGGCGCCGTCATCCAGGTCCCCATGTACCTCAACGAGGGCGAGGTCATTAAGGTTGACACCCGCGACGGCAAGTTCGTCTCCCGCGTCTAGCAACCAACTCTTCTAGGAGGACTCATGCCCCAGGAAATCAAGATTGACGGCATCGGCATTTCGCCCGATGTTCTGACCGCCATCGTCTCGCGCGCCGTCACGGATGTCGAGGGCATCGCCTCCGTGGGCGTCAAGGACCTTGCCACCAACCTTGTCTCCATGATGCTTTCATCCAAGGCCCCGGCTTCCGAGCCGGCGGTCGAGGCCGAGGTCATTGGCGACAAGCTCGCGCTTACCGTGCGCGTCGTGGTGTTCTTTGGCTATCCGTTCAAGAAACTCGCCGAGGCCGTTCGCGCCGCCGTGGTTGCCGCCATCGACGCCCAGGTGGGCGTCGAGGTCGAGCGCGTTGACGTTTGCATCGACGGCCTCGTTTTCCCCAAGGAGTAACCTTTGAGCCTTAAGGTTTATCGCGGGCGTACGCTTGCCCGCAGTCAGGCGCTGCAACTGTTGTTTCAGGCCGAGGCCACGGACAGCCCGCTCGAGCGCGTCCTCGAGGGCGATTTCCTGATTTCGAAGGGTCCCCTCGACCCCTATGCGCTGGAGCTGTGCCGCGGTGCCTACGAGCACATCGACCGTATCGACTGCGCCCTTCGCTCCGTCGCCAAGAACTGGGATCTTATGCGCATGCCCGGCGCCGACCGCAATTTGCTGCGCATCGCCGTCTATGAGATGCGTTTTCTCACCGACGAGGAGGTCTCGGACGCCATCGTGATCAACGAGGCCGTCGAGCTTGCCAAGGCCTATGGCACCGACCAGTCCGCGTCGTTTGTCAACGGCGTGCTGGGCAAGATCGCTCGTAGCGAGGAGCTGCCGGGCGAGGACCTCTATCAGGAGCTGCTGGCCGAGGACCGTGCCCGCGAGGAGGCCCAGGCTGCCGAGGCTGCCGCCAAGGTTGCCGCCGCTCAGGCTGCGGCCGGCGTTCTCGATGAGGACGCCGAGGTCGCCGAGGCCGAGACCGGTACCGTCGAGGAGTAGCCATGCCAGAGGGTTCCGTCCGCAACTTCGACGAGATCTCGGACCGCTTGGACCAGATTATCGCGACCGTTCGCTCCAAGGATACGTCCCTGGAGCGTTCGCTCGATTTGTTTGACGAGGCGATTGAGCTGGGCTCCCGTGCGGTCGATATGGTCGATAAGTTTGAGTTGACGCCTCGTGAGGCCGATAAGCTCGAGCAGGAATACGATGAGGATGCGGCAAACGAATCCCAGGATAGCCAGGCCGCGTCTCCGGATACGAATGGTTGATGGCATTCATGAAACGTGTGCGTCTCGATGACGAACTGATTTCACAGGGCATCTGCGCCGATCGCGCGGATGCCCTTCGCACTCTTATGGCCGGCTTGGTTTCGAGCGGCGGTGAGCGTTTGACCTCTCCGGGGCTCAAGGTGATGCCGGGCCTGCCGTTGCACGTGAAGGGTCGTATTCCCTACGTTGGGCGCGGCGGGCTCAAGCTCGAGGGCGCGCTCGATGCGTTTTGTATCGATCCCACGGGCCTTGCCTGCCTCGATGTGGGATGCTCCACGGGCGGCTTTACCGATTGCCTGCTCAAGCGCGGCGCCGCCACAGTCGTTTCGGTCGATGTGGGTCGCGCTCAGTTTGATTGGTCGCTGCGCCAAGACGATCGCGTGACGCTCCACGAGCGCACGAATGTGACGCAGTTGCCCGAGCTCGGCTACGGCGGCGCTATCGACCTGGCCGTGTGCGATGTGTCGTTTACGAGTATCGCGAATGTCATAGACGCCGTGCTGGCGTGCCTGAAGCCTTCGGGTTCGTTTTGCACGCTGGTAAAGCCGCAGTTTGAGGCGCCGGCTGCGCTGGTGGGCGAGGGCGGCATCGTGTCCGACCCCGCCGTCCGCCGCGATACGCTCGTGGCGGCGATTGAACTCTTTGCTGCCAAGGGCCTGTTCCCGCTCGACGTGTGCGTGTCGCCCATCCATGGCGCCAAGGGCAACGTCGAGTTTTTCCTGTACGGCACGAGGTTTGCCCCCGGCGAACGCACCGATGATAAGCTGCAATCCCAGGTATCGGTTTTGAGCGAGAAAGCTGCAACGCTATGAAAGTCTTTCTGGTTCCCAATTTCTACAAGCAAGAAGCGGTCGAGAGCGGCCTGATGCTCGAGCTTTGGCTTTCGCGCCAGGGCTACGAGGTCGCATGGGCTGCCGACCAGCGTTCCAAGATCCAGAGCGCGCCCGATGTTGACGATGCCGACCTGGTCATTACGCTCGGCGGCGACGGTACACTGCTGCGCGCCGCCCGCATCCTTAACTACCGCGAGATTCCCATTTTGGGTCTTTCCTATGGTCATTTGGGCTTTTTGACGGCTGCGAGTCCCGAGGAGCGCGACATTTTGCAGGTCGTGAGCGATGCCCTGTCCGGCGAGCTCCATGTGAGCCGCCGCGCCACCATCGCCGCGGATATCGTCTCGGTGCGCGAAGACGGTACGAAGGATGTCGTGCGCACGTTTGCCCTCAACGATATGGCGCTTACACGCGGGCCCCTGTCCGACATGGTCGAATTCGACATCACGGTTTCCGGCCATCATATCGACCGCCTGCGCGGTGACGGCGTCGTCGTTTCGACGGCGACCGGCTCCACCGGCTACGCGCTTTCCGCCGGCGGCCCCATCGTCAGCCCCGATTACACGGGTATGGTCTGTGTGCCCATCGCTCCGCATACCATTCAGGCTCGCGCCTTTTTGACCTCGCCGAGCGATGTCGTCGAGATCTTTATGTCCGATGATCGCCCGAGCGTGCCTGCGATCGCCATCGATGGACAATTTATTACCTGCGATGGCACGGTCGAGAGCGTGGCTGTGCGCCGTGGTCCCGGCGATGTGCTGCTGCTGGATTACGGCCCCGAGAGCTTCTATAACTCGGTGAGCCGCGTGTTCTACGGAGTGCGTCATGATCGATGAGCTTCAGGTTTCCAACATTGCACTCATTCGCGAGGCGACGTTGGTTCCGAGCACGGGTCTAACGGTTCTGACTGGAGAAACCGGCGCCGGTAAGACCGCGCTGCTCTCGGCACTCAAGCTCATTTTGGGCGAGCGCGCGGATTCGTCGACGGTGCGCGAGGGCGAGGCACTTGCCAGCGTCGAGGCGCGCCTGTTTGATGGCCCGCACGACACGGAGGGCTTCGCCGTGCAGCGCAGCCTTTCTGCCGAGGGCCGCAGCCGTGTAAAAATTGACGGCCGCATCGCCAGCGTGCGCGAACTTTCGGAGCGCGTCGGCGTGATGATGGATCTTTGCGGTCAGCACGAGCACCAGCGCCTGCTCGACCCGGCGCATCATGTTGCCATGGTCGATGCCTGGGCAGGGCGCCCGGCACTCGAGGCGCTCGAGAAGTATCGCACCTGCTTTAAGGCTTCGCGTGCCGCCGCCAAGGAGCTTCGCCGTGTGGAGGAAGCCTCACGCGCGCAGGGGAGTCGCGTTGAGGAGGCGCGCTTCGCCCTGGAGCGCATCGCCGAGGTCGACCCCAAGCCGGGTGAGTATGAGGAGCTCGAGGAGCTGTTGCCGCGCTCCGAGCATGCCGAGGTGTTGGTGGCCACGGCCAACGATGCCCATGCATCGCTTGCAGCTGAAGGGGGAGCGCTCGATGCCGTGAACAGTGCCGTGGCGGAGCTTTCCCGCATGGCTACTGTCGATCGAAAGCTGGGCGACATTGCCGATGCGCTTTCGGATGCCTGCATCTCGCTCGAGGATTGTGCTAACGAGCTGCGCGCTTATCGCGATGGGGTCGCCTTCGATCCGCGCGAGCTGGCTCGTATGCGCGAGCGGTATTCCGACCTCAAGGGCCTGCTGCGCCAGTGGGGTCCCACCATGGACGATGTCTTTGTCATGCGCGACCGCTCACAAGAGCTGCTCTCCCTGGTCGATGATGGTGATGAGCAGATCAAGAAGGCGTGCGAGGCGCTTGGGAGCGCCGAACGCGAGCTTTTTTCTGCTGCCAAGGCGCTTAAACGCGCGCGGAACACCGCTGCCCCGCGCTTTTGTCACGAGGTTGGCCGTCAGATGGCGCGCCTGGAGATGGGCGGCGCCGAGCTCGTTTGGGAGTCGCGCGATCTTCCGCGTGCCGAGTGGACGCCGGCGGGCCCTTCGAGCTATGAGCTTTTGTACCGCAGCGGTGCCGGATTGACGCCGCGCCCCCTGCGCCGCATTGCGTCGGGCGGCGAGTTGAGCCGCGTTATGCTGGCGAGCAAGGTTGTCCTTGGCAACGCGGACGGCGTCGATACGCTGGTATTTGACGAGGTCGATGCCGGTGTTGGCGGCTCCACGGCCCGCGCTCTTGCTGGCGTGCTGGCCGATCTTGCCGCCACGCATCAGGTGATTGTCGTAACCCACCTGGCGCAGGTCGCCGTCATGGCCGACAAACACTACGTGGTGAGCAAAGAGCCCGGCGACGTTCCCCAAACGCATCTAGATGAGGTAGCTGGGGACGCCCGTACCGCAGAGATCGCCCGTATGCTGAGCGGCGATCAATCGGAGGCAAGCCTAGCGCACGCCAGACAGATGCTGGAAGAGGCTCGAGGTTAGAACGAGCTGGCGGTGTTGGGGGCAAAATATCAGTAATCCTTGCCTCACCACTTGCCCGTCTGGCCCGACCGTCAAAAACTATGCCGGTTTACTACGATGAATCGGCATAGCTTGAGCACAGCTAAAAGTGCAAAAAGAAAACCGCAGGTAGAACGCCTGCGGTTTTCTTTTAAATCGCGATGTGGTCACACATTGCGATTTCATCGTAGTAAATCGGCATAGTTTCATGCGACAAGCAACTAACGACTCCCTATAAAGTCTACTCCACGACCTTATCCGGCTGGATGAGCTCCTCGTAGTAGCTGATATGCTCGCGCGCGTCCTCAATTTCGGGCAGCAGGAAGTTGTAGATGACCTCTATGATCATCGTGGCGCTCATCTTGGAGAACGCAAAGTCACCAGTGGTGAGCAGTGCCTCGTGATTGACGGTATTAAAGGTGTAGTCGGCTAGGCGAGCAAGCGGGGACTTGCTGTCGCTGCTGATGACGACTACGGTGGCACCGCAGTCGCGAGCTGCTTTTGCCATGCGGTTCAGTCGACGCGACTTGCCAGAGTTTGAGATCAGCACGATGACATCACCAGGGCGCAACGTGAGCGCGAAACCAATCGAGGTCTCGCTGATGGTGCTTGCCATGCAGCGAAGGCCCAGCTGCGAAAACTTAAATGTCGCGTCGAGCGCGACCGCGTTCGTATTGCCCACGGCGGCGAACTCAATAACGCCGGCATTCTTAAGCGCATGTACAACTGCGGCCAACGTGTCGTGATCTATGCCGTCGATGGTCGCATTAAGCTCACTCACCTTGGCGGCGAGGATATTTTTTAGGCTCTGCTCCATGTTGTCGAGCGAGACCTCGTCGGTCAGGCCCTCGTTGCGCTGACTCTCTAAGTCGCGAGCCAACGAAAACTGAAAGCTGCGGAAGCTGCCAAAACCCAGCTTGCGGCAGAAGCGCGAAACTGTCGCCTCGGACGTGGCGGCGGCTCGTGAGAGCTGGGCGGCCGTCAGGCGCGGCGCCTCGGACTGGTGCTCCAATATATAGTCGACAATGCGCTGCTCGGAATCGCTGTACCCTTTGTGCGTGCTAATAAGGGAGAGCGCGCTCTTGCTGCTATCGGTCATGGATGGCTCCTGGTTGGCATTGAAAATCGGACTCGTTTTTCAATGCCATAGTATACGGGCATTTTCAATTACAAGATACACCTTGCCGTTTCAAGTGTTGATGGTAAACTTTCACTTACCGTTTACGGTTATGAAAGAACCTTTCACCGGAGAATTGCGCCTTGTCTCTTCTCACACTGACGGTAGGTTGGTATCTTTCAAATGTGGAAAAACGCGCATGGAAGCGCGTATAGGGGAGCGCCTGCGGGCGCAGTACTCAAGAAGGAGGGACACATGGCTAAGTTTGACATCATCGCCGCGACCGGTTGCCCGACCGGCATTGCGCACACCTTCATGGCGAAGGAGGCGTTGGAGAAGGCTGCTGCCGAGCGCGGTCTGACCATTAAGGTCGAGACCCATGGCCAGGTCGGTGTCGAGAACGAGCTCACCAAGAGTGAGATCGCTGGTGCCAAGGCCGTCGTCGTCGCAGCCGACAAGGATGTCCAGGCGGAGCGTTTCGCCGGTAAGCCCATGGTTTCCGTTGGTGTTTCCAAGGCCCTGTCCGTCGAGGCTGCCGGTAAGCTGATCGACCGCGCCCTTGCCGCCAAGGGCGACGACACGGTTGCTGCTGCTGCCGATGTCGAGGATGAGGTCGAGGAGAAGGAGTCCATCGGCCACATCATCTATAAGCACCTCATGAACGGCGTCAGCCACATGCTGGTCTTCGTCGTCGCCGGTGGCGTCCTGACCGCCGTATCGTTCCTGTGGGGCATCACGTCCTTCGATTCGACGGCTGCCGACTACAACAGCTTCGCCGCTATGCTCAAGATCATCGGCGGCATCGCTATGAACCTCATGGTTCCCGTGCTTTCCGCCTATATCGCCGAGTCCATCGGCAAGCGCCCGGCGCTCGTCCCCGGCTTTGTCGCCGGTATGATTGCCATCCAGGGCCTGCCCGTTAACGCCGATACACACATGATCGATGCTGGCGGCACCGGTGTGGGCTTCGGCTTCCTGGGCGGCATTGTCGGCGGCTTCCTCGCCGGCTATGTCATCCTTCTGCTCGAGAAGGTTTTTGCCAAGCTGCCCAAGAACCTGGACGGCCTCAAGGCCATCTTCCTGTACCCGCTGTTCTCGACTGCTATCGTCGGTCTGGTCATGCTCGGCATCTCCGGCCCCATGGCTGCCATCAACACCGCCATGATGGACTTCCTCAAGGGTCTGTCTGCCTCTGGCGCTGTTGTCCTGGGTCTTGCTATTGGTTGCATGTGCGCCTTTGACATGGGCGGCCCGGTCAACAAGGCTGCTTACGTCACCGGTACCGCCATGCTCACCGAGGCCCTGGCTGCTGGTGTCGGCACCGACACCTATAACTTCGGCACCAACTTCATGGCTGCCGTCTCCGCCGCCTGCATCGTTCCGCCGCTGATCACCACCTTCGCCGTCATCGTCGGCAAGAAGTACTTCAGCCAGGAGGACCATGACGCCGGCGTCGTCAACCTCATCCTTGGTTGCACCCACATCACCGAGGGCGCCATTCCGTTCATGACCAAGAACATCTGGCCCGTCATGCCCATCATGATGCTCGGTTCCTCCATCGCCTCGATTCTGACCATCATGTTCAACGTCCACGATCCGGCGCCCCACGGTGGCTTCCTGGTCCTGCCTGTTGTCGAGAACGGTCCGCTGTGGGTCCTCGCGATCCTCATCGGTGCCGTGGTCGGTGGCATCCTGTTCGTCGCTTTCAAGAAGTATGACTTCGAGAAGAACCAGAAGGTCGCTCCCGCCGCTCCCGCCAAGCCGGTCGAGGCTCCCAAGGCCGCTGCCGTCGAGCCCTCCAAGGCCGAGGCTGCCGGCTTCGTGAAGGTCGAGAACGTTTTTGTCGCCGAGGACTTCGCTTCTCGTGATGAGGCCCTGAGCTTTGTCTCCAACCAGGCCGTCAAGGCCGGTCTCGCTGACGACGCCGACGCCGTGATGAACGCCTTCCTGGCTCGCGAGGCCGAGGGCACCACGGGCATGATGGAGGGCTTCGCTATCCCGCATGCCAAGTCCGATGCCATTACCGAGGCTGCTGTCATCGTCGTCAAGGACGACTCTGGCGTGACCGGTTGGGATACCATGGACGGCGCTCCCGTCAACGTGGCTATTGCCCTGCTCATCCCCGGTGCCCAGGCCGGCACCACGCACCTCAAGATCCTGTCCAAGGTCGCTGAGGCGCTCATGGACGAGGACTTCCGTGCCACCGTCAAGGGTTCCTCCGACGCCGCCGAGATCGCCAAGACGATTAACGCACGTCTGGTGTAATCCCGCAACGCGCGAATAATATCGCCTCTGTAACAAAGGGGGAGACCCTCTCCAGGGCCTCCCCCTTTTTCTACCCCTCCCACAAGTTGCGGTGAAATAGGGACTGTTTAAACGATTCAACCCCAAATTCAGTCCCTATTTCACCGCAACTTACAATAGGGCATAGAGGGGGCTCCCTATCGAGTCTTTGTCGCGAACAGGTTATCAGCTAGAATTCCGCTCGCACGATATTACTCTGGACCGGCTAAGTTTCCGCAGCTTGCTCGCCCACAGAGGGCCGGGCGCGGCCTGTGAGATTTATCGCGCGTTCCGCACGAGCCGAAGAGCACTTAATGTGCTCTTCGTGCGAGCAGGACTGTAGAGCAGGAAATCTCACAGGCCGCGCCCGGCCCTCTGTGGGCGAGCAAGCGGCAACCAACGACATCCGTCCAATAATTCGTGCGAAACACAATGAAAAACAGTTTGATGTGAGTTAATATAAACAACGTCGTGAATATGGCTCCTGTCGCATGGCTGACAGGGGTTAAACACAAAAAGGAGTCAATTATGGTTTCTGAGAAGGCTACCCTCGTTAATCCTCAGGGTCTTCACATGCGTCCGGCTGGTCTCTTCGCCTCCACCATGGGCAAGTACGCCTGCGACGTGACGGTCGTCACCCCCGAGAAGGAGGTCAACGGCAAGTCCCCGATGGCCCTCATGGCTGCTGGTATCCCCTGCGGCACCGAGGTCGAGGTCAAGTGCGACGGCGCCGACGAGGCCGAGGCTCTGGCTGCTGCCATCGAGCTCATCAAGAGCGGTCTTGGCGAGTAGAACTCAAACGGGTCGCATGTTGAACAATTAAGTTCATACTTGGGGGCGCAGTGACCTGTTCAAGGTAGCTGCGCTCTTTTGTCATGGATATGGCAAAACGCTTTATCACATGACACGGAGAGAGGAATGGGAATGTATCAGGGAGTCAACGCATCCGAGGGCATCGGTATCGGCACCGTCATGGTCGCCGTCGATCCCGACTTGACGTTTGAGCCGCACGAGGTTGCTGATTCGGCAGCAGAGAAGGAACGCTATCAGTCCGCTCTTTCGGTCTTCTGCGAGAAGACCCAGGCTCAGGCCGACCACATGAAGGAGACGGTGGGCGAGGCCGAGGCCGAGATCATGAGTGGACACATTGTCCTTGCTCAGGATCCGGGCATGACCGACGCTATCAACGCCGCCATTGACGGCGGCACCTGCGCTGAGCAGGCGCTCATGGACACCTCGACCATGTTCGAGAACATGTTCCTGTCCATGGACGACGAGATGTTCCGTCTACGCGCTGCCGACATCGCCGACATCCGCACCGGTATTCTGGCCGAGCTGCTGGGCAAGGAGGTCGTTGACCTCTCCGTCCTGCCCGAGAACACCGTCGTTGTCGTGCACGACCTCACGCCGTCCATGACCGCCACGATCGATAAGGCCCATGTTGCCGGTATCGTCACCGAGACCGGTGGCCGCACGTCGCACTCCGCGATCATCGCGCGCGCCCTCGAGATCCCGGCTGTTCTTTCGGTTTCCAACAGCTGCACCGCGCTGCGCAACGGCATGACCGTTGTCGTCGACGGTGGCAAGGGCATCGTCGAGGCCGATCCCGACGAGGAGACGCTCGCCGCCTACACTGCCAAAGCCGAGGCCTTCGCTGCCGAGAAGGCGGCCCTCGAGGCCTTCCGTGGTAAGCCGTCCGTGACTGCCGATGGCATCAAGAAGATCATCGCCTGCAACATCGGTAACCCCGATGACGTGCCCAACGCGCTTGATCACGATGCCGAGGCTATCGGTCTGTTCCGCTCTGAGTTCCTGTTCATGGACTCCGCTGAGCTTCCTTCCGAGGAGGAGCAGTTCAACGCCTACCGCAAGGTCGCCAGCGCGCTCAAGGGCGCTCCGGTCATCATCCGTACGCTCGATGTGGGTGGCGACAAGGAGATTCCGTATCTGCACATGGTCAAGGAAGATAACCCCTTCATGGGCTTCCGCGCTGTGCGTTACTGCCTGGCCAATCCCGACCAGTACAAGGTCCAGCTCCGCGCCCTGCTGCGCGCCAGCGCCTTCGGCGATGTCAAGATCATGATCCCGCTCGTCACCTGCGTCGAGGAGGTTTTGGCTGTCAAGGAGCTCGTCGAGCAGTGCAAGGCCGAGCTGACCGAAGAGGGTCGCAAGTTCAACGAGAACATCGAGGTCGGCATCATGGTTGAGACGCCTGCCGCCTCTCTGCTCGCTGACCGCCTGGCCAAGGTCGCCGACTTCTTCTCCATCGGCACCAACGACCTGATCGGCTACACCATGTGCGCCGACCGTGGCAACGACACCATCTCCAACCTGTACCAGGTGTACTATCCCGCCGTGCTCCGCTCGCTCAAGAACATCATCGAGAGCGGCGTGAAGGCCGGCATCATGGTCGGTATGTGCGGCGAGGCCGCTGCCGATCCGCTGCTTGAGCCGCTGCTGATCAGCTGGGGCCTGGAGGAGTTCTCGATGAGCGCTCCGTCCATCCTGCGCGCCCGCAAGACCATCAGCCAGTGGACCAAGGCCGAGTGCGACGAGCTCGCCGAGAAGGCGCTCGCCTGCAACACCGCCGCCGAGGTCAAGGCGCTGCTCGAGTCCGCAGCTCGCTAATTTGGTATCAGAGGTAACCGCGTGGTTGGAATGGGCCGGCCACGCGGCCCTCACATATACAGGGGGTACTGTAAATGTTCTACACGCTAACCGCTAACCCGGCTGTCGACATGACGGTTTCGAGCTCTCCGCTCGAGCCCGACGAGAACGTCCGCACCGGTTCGGCCAGCTACACGGCTAACGGCAAGGGCCTCGACGTGTCCTTCGCCTTTAAGAAGATGGGCGTCGACACCGTCGCGCTCGGCTTCTTCGCCGGCTTCACGGGCAAGTTCATCGTCGAGGAGGTCATGAACCTGGGTTGCCTGTGCCGCCCGGTCTGGACCGACGGCATCACGCGCATCAACACCTACGTCAACGATGGCCAGCACGAGTACGGCATCCTTAACCCCGGCGCCCCGATTACGCCGGAGCATCAGAAGGAGCTCTACAACATCCTGGACACCGCGGGCGATCTTGAGTGCCTGATTGTCTCCGGCTCCGTGCCTCCCAAAGCTACGCCCGACTTCCTGGCGCAGGTTATGGAGCACGCTCAGGCTCGTGGCGCCGACGTCGTCCTGGACCTGTCCTCCGACAAGCTCAAGGAGCTCGCTCACAAGAAGCCGCTGCTCATTAAGCCGAATCATCACGAGATGAAGGCCATCTTCGGCGTGCCGGTCGACACCGACGACGAGGTCCGTGTTGCCATGAAGCTCGCCCACGACGCCGGCGTTCAGAACGTGCTGCTCACCCGTGGTAGCCGCGGCGACGCTTACTTCTCCAATGGCGAGGACATCTGGTACGCCAAGCGTGAGTTCAACATCAAGCTGGTCTCTTCCGTCTGCGCCGGCGACTGCACCCTCGCTGCGTTCCTGCACAGGTGGTACAGGGATCGCGACAACGTCGAGGAGGCCATGAAGCTCGCTATGGCCACCGGCGCTAACGTCGCCGAGTCCGTCGGCATCGGCGACTTCGGTCACGTCGATGAGTACAGCAAGCGCGTTGCTGTCCGCAAGCTCGACCGCAAGTAAGCGAAACTCATTATTTTCGCGTGTATGGCGCCCCGGTTTTGGCTGGGGCGTCATTTTTGTATATTGTGGGCGAGCGACAGGACAAGGACCCTGTTTCTTTTTGCCCGTCATCCCGCCGCCCTGCACGCGTTCTACACCGTTCGCCGAGTTGCTATGGTCTTTTCCCGAAGCGTGGAATATACTTTCATTAACACGTTACCTTGTGAAAGGAACTTACATGATTTACACGCTCACTGCAAATCCGGCCATTGACTACAACATTGCCTGCGACGGTCTTTCCGCCAACACCGTCACCCGCACGCGCAACGCGGTCTATACGCCCAACGGCAAGGGTCTTAACGTCTCGTTCACCCTCGATCACTACGGCGTCGACACCACGATCCTGGGCTTTTTTGCCGGTTTCTCGGGCGAGTTTATCGTCAAGGGCGCCGAGGCCCTGGGCGTGCCCGTCAAGCCCGTGTGGACCGACGGCATCACGCGCGTCAATGTCTTCCTCAACGCCGGTCCCGACACCGAGTACAACATGGTCAATGCAGGCGCTGCCATCAATGCTGCCAATGAGCAGGAGATGTTTGACCTTATCGATTCGCTCGACGACATGACCTGCCTGGTCATTAGCGGCTCGCTGCCCCCCAACACCTCCGAGAGTTTCCTGGCCGAGGTACTTCGCCGTGTTAGGGCGAAGGGTGCCGAGTTCGTGCTTGATATCTCGAGCCATCAGCTGGCTGACCTCATTGCCATGGAGCCGTTGCTCATTAAGCCCAACGACGACGAGCTGCTCGACATCTTTGGCATTAAGGTGAGCGGTGGCGACGACGAGTCCGTCAAGGGCGCGATGGCCGAGCTGCACGCCAAAGGCGCTAAGAACGTACTGCTGACCCTTGGTGGCGACGGCGCGTACTTCTCCAACGGCGAGCACATCTGGTTTGCCAACCGTACCTTTGAGGTCAAGGTGCTGTCGACCGTCTGCGCCGGCGACTCCTCGCTTGCCGCCTTCCTGTCCGTGTGGCACGACGCTCCCGAGCGCGTCGAGGATGCCTTGCGCCTCTCGATGGCCACCGGCGCCAACGTGGTGGAGTGCCCGGGCTTGGGCGATTTTGCCAAGGTGGACGAATACAAGAAGCACATCGAGGTTCGCCAGGTCTGCTAGCTCATCGAATAATCGTTGCCGAACACCCGCTTTGTATCTCCGAGGCGGGTGTTTTTTTGCGCGCTGAACGTATGTGGCGTCTGCCGTCTCGTTTTATCGAATCGACGACGCGATTGCGTGTGCGCGCTTTTCCGTTTCTTGTTAGACTTCTTGAGAACCATCGATTAATGCTCGCAAGTGCAGGAGGCCATAGGCATGTGCAATGTTTCGCTCAACGGTACGCAGCCGACCGATGCCTCCATCCGTGTCCTGCGTGCGCTCGAGGCAGCCGGTCTTGAGGCTTGGTACGTTGGCGGTTGGGTGCGTGATGCCCTGATGGGGCGCCCCAGCCACGATGTTGATATGTGCTGCAGCGGCCTGTGGCAGGAGTCCAAGGCGGCGCTCGAGGCCGTCGACATTGCGGTAGTTGAGTCGGGAATTAAATTTGGCGGCATCACCGCTATTTGTGACGACGAGCGCATTGAGGTCACGACGTATCGCCTGGACGGCTTTTACACCGATGGCCGCCATCCTCAGAGTGTGGAGCGTGCGGCGTCACTTGAGGACGATCTGGCGCGCCGTGACTTTACCGTTAATGCCATGGCTTGGCATCCCGAGCGCGGTCTTGTTGACCGCTACGATGGCCAAGGCGACTTGGAGCTCAAGCTCATCCGCGCCGTTGGTGATCCCAAGCGTCGTTTTAACGAGGACGCGCTTCGCATGCTGCGCGCGGTGCGTTTTGCCTGCCGCCTGGATTTTATGATCGAGCCTAAGACCAAGCAGGCGCTTGCCGAGTGCTCGCCGCTGCTCGATGCCGTGGCACGCGAGCGCGTGGGCATTGAGCTCGAAGGCATTCTTTCGACCGGTCATGGGGGAGACGCGATGCTGCGCTACCCCGAGCTTATTTGTGCCGCCGTGCCCGAGCTTGCGCCGGCTCGTGGGTTTGATCAGTGCAGCGTCTACCATGCCTTTAATGTCTACGAGCATATCGCTCGCGTGTTGACGGTGGCGGGGGAGCTTGCGCTGTGTGACGGCGTGGCGCCTTCGCCGAGCTTAATGTGGGCAGCGTTTTTGCACGACGTTTCCAAGCCCGATTGCTTTACGGTCGACCATGCGGGCAGCGGTCACTTCTATGGCCATCCTGAGCTTGGCGCCAAGAAGGCGCGTGTCATCATGGATCGCCTGGCGCTCTCGCACGATTTGGTGCGCGATGTATGTCTGCTGATCAAGTACCATGACAAGCCGCTGCGTCCCGAGCGATCCTGCCTGCTCAATATGATGCGCGCGCTTTCGGGCGAGGGCGTCGATACGCCGCGTCTGATGGACGAGCTCATGGACCTTAAACGTGCCGACACGCTCGGCAAGGCGCCGTCGTGCTTCTATTACGTCGAGACGATCGAGGAGATGCGCGAACTGACTCGCGAGTTGCTGGCGGCGGGGGAGCCCTATACGCTCAAGATGCTTGCCATCAATGGCGGCGACTTGATTCGCGCCGGCGTCAAGCCCGGGCCGGAGTTGGGACAACTGCTCAATGCCGCCCTCGACGCCGTGATCGAAGACAACATTCCCAACACACGCGTTGCCCTCCTGGCCCACCTGCACCTGGGGTAGCTAATTTGGGACGGGGCTTTTTTAGCTACCTCTGCCAGAATCACTATCGGTTCATCCGATTGACAGCAGGAGTAGTTAAAAAAGCCCCGTCCCAAATTAGCTACCTAGTTGACCTGCGTGTTCCATAACCTCCCGACAAAATTTGGGCAATTTGGAATTTCTTCTTGCGCTCGCGTTTTTTGTCCCGTAATATATTTCTTCGCAGCACGGCAGTGCAGATGTCATGTGGCCCGTTCGTCTAGCGGTTTAGGACGCCGCCCTCTCAAGGCGGAGATCACCAGTTCGAATCTGGTACGGGCTACCATGTTTTAGATACCCGGCCTTTCGTTAGAAGGCCGGGTTTTTTATTGCAACTGGTCTGGTCTGTTAATCCCATTTGCCCCATAGCTTTACGTTTTGCTCATCTTTCATACGGGTACAATAGCTCAGATACTTTGACGGTCAGAAGGAGCCTCATGACGGAGTCCTCTCAGCATAGCCCAAAGCCCCAGGTCGATGTTTCTGGCGGCGATGACAACAAGAGCGCGCGTCGCGGCGCCATCTTCATTGGCGTTGTGCTGATTGGCTATATCATCTATTTGGTCGTGACCGGACAGATGGGGCAGTTTTGGGCCGCTATGTCCAGCGTTCAGATGTCCTGGCTCTTTGCTGCATGCTTTTGCATGTTTTTGTATCTCGTTTTTGGCATCGTGGCGTACGCGATCGCCGTTTGGCTCGACCCCGAATCGCCCGTCGGTATTCGCGACCTCATTTCGGTCGAGGCGAGCGGCATCTTCTTTGGCAATCTGACGCCCATGATGATGGGCTCTACGCCTGCTCAGATTTACCGCCTGACCAAAGCCGGCCAAAACGTGGGCGAGGCGGGTGCCACGCAGTTCACGCGCTTTATTGTGTACCAATTTGGCCTGGTGGCATGGGGTGCCATTCTGCTGCTCGCCCGCATGCCGTTTTTCGCCGAGCGTTATGGCGACATGACGTTGCTGTGCGTCTTTAGCTTTGGCGGCCACTGCTGCATCCTGCTCGGCATCTTTGCCGTGGCGTTGATGCCCAAGACCGTCACGCGCGTCGCTCATTGCATCATCAATTGGCTCGAGTGCGTGGGCGTCTCGGCCACAAAGATCGAGGGCTGGCGCACCTTTGTCGATGGCGAGATCTACTCGTTTTCCGAGAAATTCAAACTCTCCGCCGGTCATTTTTCGTCCATGTTGCTCACGGTCGTCATCACTATGCTGCAGCTGGCTTTTTTCTACCTGGTTCCGTATTTTTTGATGCTCTCCTTTGGCCACCACGAAGTCGACTTTTTCTCGGTCATGGCTGCGAGTGCCTTTGTCCAGCTGCTGAGCTCCGCTGTTCCGCTACCCGGCGGCACCGGTGGCGCCGAGGGCGGATTCGCACTGTTTTTAGGTCACTTTTTTGGCACGGCCTCGACTGCCGGCTATCTGCTGTGGCGCCTGATCACCTTTATCGCGCCGACCATTTTGGCCGCCCCGCTGCTGGGCCTTAAGAGTGCCCACAACGAGAGTATTCATGCTCGCTGGGACCGTGTGATGCGAAAGCTCGGACGTGCGCCTCAGGCGCCCTCTGCGCCCGTTAAGGCACATCCTGCGTCCCAGGTTACCGTGGACCCCAATCAGCGTGCTCAAAAGGCTGCTGTGGCCTCTAAGCCGGCTCGCAAGACCTACGTTCGTCAGACTGGCGACGGTATCCGCGTTTCCCCGGCGGCGCTCAATAAAAAGAAGCGGCCCTAGGACTCAGTGGGCGAGTCGTGCGTTCTTGATGACGCTCGTCATTGCGAGGTGAGTTGTAGGATAATCCTCTTACGTTGATTATCTCCCACATGTAGAGGAATTACAGGTGGGCAGTTGACATGAAGGGGACACGTCTATGGCTACCACCAAACCGCGCCTTGACCGTCGTATCGTCCGTAGTCGCAATGCGATTCTTTCGGCGTTTGAGCGACTGCTCATGGAAAAGCCCCTGGCCGATATTACGGTGAGCGCCATCGCGCGTGAGGCAAATGTCGACCGTAAGACCTTCTACGTGCACTTTGGCACGGTCGACGGCTTGCTCGACGCCATTGCCGTCGATGTGGTCGAGATGATTGTCGATTCGGTCGAGAAGACGCTTTCCTCCATGGGCGGCGACACCAACGAGCGCGCACTTGGCGCTGCGGCGTCCTTTTTCAAGACCGTTAACGAGGCACTGTGCAACAACCTGGTGCTTAATCGCCAGTTGATTGAAAACATTCCGCTCGACGACTTTATGGCTCGTCTGCGCGTGCCGCTTGAGCACGAGATTGCCGAGCGCAATCTGCTGCCCGAGGGTCTAAAGGACGAGATGTTCGATTACTACCTGGCGTTTTTGCTGTCCGGCATTATCGGCATCTATCGCGCATGGGCGTTGTCCGACGGCTCGGTTCCCATCGAGCGCGTCTCGGGGGTCGCCAACGACCTGACTCTCAACGGCCTGTCGAGCCTGGAGTCTCGCTTGGAATAGACCTTCTGGTGGCAACTGACCTTCTGTTGGCAACTGCCTCCATCAGACCCTTAATGAGTTGCGGTGAAATAGTGTCTGTTTTTGCTGGTAGAAGGCATAATCAGACGCTATTTCACCGCAACTTAGGGGATATATGTCATATATGGTGCGGGCGCCCCAAAATACCTTGGGGCGCCCGCACGTTTGTATTCTATCGATGGTGGGGTACTAGCAGTTTGATTTAAGCTTGCGGCCCTGCTTTTCAAACTTGTGCATATCGCTATCGGCCATGCCCTGTGTCATATCGTCATGGCGCTTGGTGTAGAGCGGATCTTTGGGGTCGTTCCATATGCGCTCTGCCACGGATGACCAAGCTTTGGCGGCGGCACGGGTCTTCTCGCGCAGTTGTTCGGGAGATTCCTTCTCTACCAGGTCGGTGCTCATGGCGCCTGCCTCGGCGACCATTTTGGGCAGTACATCGGGGTTCTCGAGCATGGGGCAAGGTTTGAGGTAGTTGTCGTTAAAAGGCTGGCCTTCGTAATACTTCATAAAGAGGGGAGAGCGAAGTGCGTCGAGCAGGCTTACGTCGTGGATATTGGCATTGGAGTAGTGAATGAAAACGCACGGCTCCACGTCTCCCGCCGCGTTGATATGTAGGTAGCGTCGCCCGCCGGCGATACAGCCGCCCACGAACTCACCGTCATTTTGGAAATCGAGGGTAAAGAGGGGCTTTTTCTCTCGCATCTCACGAATAAAATGATACATGTGTTCGCGCTGCTCAGGCGTGGGCATAAGCTCGTTGGTGGCATTGCGGCCAACCGGCATAAAGTAGAAATACCAGCAGAAGAGCGCGCCCTCGCGAATCATCCAGTCCATGTTTTCCTCGGTGGCGACGGTATCGGCGTTGGCGCTGGTCCAGCACGTCGAGATTCCAAACGGCAGTTTTCGCTCACGCAAAAGTTTCATGGCGTGTTCGATCTTTTCGTACGTACCCTCGCCACGGCGGGCGTTGGTGGTGTGCTCGTTGCCCTCGGCGCTGATGGCAGGGACAAAGTTTGCAACGCGGATCATGTCGTCACAGAACGCCTCGTCGATGAGCGTGGAATTGGTGAAGCAGAGAAACACGCAGTCCTGATGTTTTTCGCAAATTCTGATCAGGTCGTGCTTGCGGACGAGCGGCTCGCCGCCGGTATAGATGTAGATGTGCGTGCCGAGCTCTTTGCCCTGCGTGACGATGGAGTCGATGTCATCAAAGGACAGATTCTGCTTATAGCCATACTCGGCGGCCCAGCAGCCCGTGCAATGCAGGTTACAGGCACTTGTGGGGTCGAGCAGGATGGCCCACGGAATATTGCACTGGTATTTCTCGCGGTTCTTTTCCTGTTGGGGCCAAGCGAGCAGGTTGCCGTCGATTATAAGCGCCTTGAGCAACTTGGTGCGCATTTTGGGATTGAGGTCGAAGACGCGCATGATCAGGTCATACCAATTGCCGCGACTCTTGATGACGTTGGTAAACGCCTCGCGCTGTACGGGAAATACGCGATTGGGGACCAGCTTGTTCACGAGGTCCATGATTTTGTCGATGTTTTCTTGCGGGTTGTCGTCCAGATAATCGATGAGCTTGTTGAGCGCTGCACGCTCTGCTGACTGTGTAAGCGACATGGGTATATCCTTTCACGTGTGCTTTGTGTGTGATAATACCCACTTGTTGATTAAATGAAGTTTAAAGATTTGTAATGTGTCTATTCAACGAATCAATTTGATTTGGGGTGAAGCGTTATACCGGACGCGCTCTAAGTTGCGGTGGAATAGGGTCAGATATGGCCTTTTGGCAGCATAAACAGTCTCTATTTCACCGCAACTTATCTTGTGTTGGCTTACTGGTAGCGAAGGCATTCGACTGGATCGAGCTTTGCGGCGCGGCGGGCGGGGTAGAAGCCAAAGATCACGCCGATGCCGACCGATACGGCAAACGCGAGCAGCACAGTTGTAATGGAGAAGCTCGGCGTAATCGTCCCAGTGGCCCCAAACTCGTTCATAATGCCCGAGCTCGCTGCAAAGAACGTGAGCCCCCAGGCCAGCAGATAGCCAATTACGACACCTAAAATGCCGCCAGTGATGCACAGCGCCGAGGATTCGGCCAAAAACTGGGCCGTGATATCGCGTCGGCTTGCGCCCAGAGCGCGGCGAATGCCAATTTCGCGGATGCGCTCGGTCACGTTGGTGAGCATCATGTTCATGATGCCGATTCCGCCCACAAGCAGCGATATGCCGGCAACCGCGCCCATGATGAGCGAGAAGGCGCCCATAAAGGAGTTGAGGGCATCGATAGCGCTCTTCATGGAGCTTGCCGACACGCTTTCATACTCGTCGTCCTCCGAGATGCCCTTCATGCTGCGCACCTTGGACTCGATCGTCTTGCAGAGCTCATCCATATCGGTGCCCTCGGCGGCGAGTGCCGTCACGCTAGGAAACGACGGATTGTCATCGCCGAAAAGCTCGGCAATCGCTGCTCGTGGCATGTACAGGCTCAGCGAGCCCATGGAGTCGTTGCCGCCGTCGATGACGCCAATGATCTGCACGTCTCCGCTCGAAACCTTGATGGTCTTGCCGATCGCGTCCTGTTCGTTGCCGTAAAGCTGCTCGGCGCCCCCTCGGCCGATGAGCGCCACCCGAGCGCCGGATTTGGACTCGATGTCGTTATAGGTGCGACCGGCAACGATCTTGCTGGCGCCCACGGCATCGAGCATGTCACTATCGACGCCCTGTGCCATGACGGTATAGCTTTTATCTCCAACTTTGTACTCGGAATAGGCGCTGTCGACGATGCCGATCTGCTCAATTTGCGGCACCATCTTGCGCAGCTTCTCGACGTCCGAATCGGTGAGCTCTTGGGACGAGTAAATCTGCACCATGCGGGCCGCGTTGAGGCCCAAGCTGTTGACCAGGCTGTTTTGGATGCCGCCGATGAGCGAGGTCATGGCTATGACCGAGGCGATGCCAATGACGATGCCTAGGATGGTGAGCAGACTGCTTCCCTTGTTGGCCTCGAGCGAGTGCAGGGCTTCTTGGACGAGATCTCGGGTGCTCATGCCTTCGCTCCTTTCGGCGGTGTAGAAGGTGCATAAATCGCGGGTAGGTTGCTAACGGCTCCGCGTAGCGTATTCGGCGCATGTGCGATATATGCGCCGTCATGGATTCGCCCGTCGCGGATGGTCACGGCACGGTCGGCCTCGGCAGCAATGCCCGGGTCGTGCGTGATGAGTATGATGGTTTTGCCTCGTTCTTGAAGCTTGTGGAATGTTTCCATGACGAGTGCCCCGGTTGCCGAGTCCAGGTTACCCGTGGGCTCGTCGGCCAAGATGATGGGCGGATCGTTGACGAGGGCGCGCGCGATGGCGACGCGCTGCATTTGTCCGCCCGAGAGTTCTGATATGCGGTGGTCCCAATGGTCGACCGGTAGCGTGACGGCTTGCAGTGCGTGTACGGCGCGCATCTCGCGCTGGCTGCGCGGCACATTGGTGTAGGACAGCGGCAGCATGACGTTTTCGATAACCGACAGACGCGGCAGCAGGTTGAAACTTTGAAAGACAAAGCCGATGCTCAGCGCACGCACCTCGGTGAGCTCATCATCGTCGAGTTCAGCAACATTGAGCCCCCGCAGGTAATAGTCGCCCGCCGTCGGTTTGTCCAAGCAACCCAGGATGTTCATGAGCGTCGACTTGCCCGAGCCCGAGGGGCCGGTGATGGCGACGAACTCACCGGGGTCTACCGCCAGGCTCACGTTGTGCAGGATGTGGGCGCAACCGGCCTCGCTCTCAAAGATGCGGTGCACGTTGCGGATGTCGATGACGGGGCGCATTACATGCCCTCGTCGGCGGGCATGCCGTCGCCGCCGCCTGCCGTCATGCCCGCGCCGGTATCCATAACGATAGTGTCGCCATCGCGCAGCTTGGTAACCGGCACGTCGGGGTTGATTTCGTTGCCCTGGTCGTCGCGCTTGACCTGCGTCTTACCGACTACGGCGTCGTTGTCGTTTTGCGTCACGACAGTCACCTTCACGCGGCGCGTCTCCTTGCCTTCGTCATCGGTGGCCATGTTGACGTAATAGTGCTCGCCGTCCTCGGTCATCAGCGCCATGGTGGGCACCATGACCACGTCGTCAAGCTGCTCGGTTACCACCGAGACCTCGGCAGTCATACCGGGCTTAAGGCGGCTATCTGGTGCCTCGATGAGGATGTCGACGTTAAAGGTCACGTTGCCGCCGCCACCGTTGGCGGCGTCGGAGTTTGCCACCGACGCGATAGTCGTGGCGGTGCCCTGGCTCACGATATCGGGAAACGCGGGATAGGTAACGTTGGCGCTCTGGCCCACGGCGATCTTGGCGATGTCCTTTTCGCCCACCTGAACCGTCACCTTCATCTTGGAGAGATCGGCGATCTGCATGCACTGCTTGCCGCCGCTCGTGTCGCCTTCGCCCATGACCATGCCTCCGGTCACCGTGGCGCCCACTTTGGCGTTGAGCTCGACGACGCTACCCGAGCTGGGGGCCTTTACGGTGCGTTCGGCCGCCTTGGCGTTTGCCTGGTCCAGGGTTGCCTGGGCCGAGGCGAGATTGCGTTGGGCGCTCGAGACGGCGCTGGCGTTGGCGGTTGAATCCGTCGGGGCGGTCGCTCCGTCGCCATCCAGCGTCGGTGCCGCCTGTGCGGCGGCGAGCGCCGCCTGCGCGTTTTTCAGGTCTTCCTGGGCGGCCGCGACCGCGCGCTGCGCCTCGGCAACGGCGTTATCGAGCTCATCGTTTTTGATGGTCATGAGCACGTCGCCCTCGTTGACGCTCTGACCGGCTTGCACGTTGATCGATGCTACCGTTCCGTCGACAGAAGGGGAGACCACTGAGGCAGATATAGGCTTGAGCTGTCCTTTTGCCTCGACAGTCGTGGTAAAGGTGCCTTCCATGACCATGTCGGTAACAGGTTCACCTGCAGATTGCGGCTGCGAATTGAGGACTACGCTCACAATAATGGCTATTAGGATCATGCCGCCCACGATGCCGGCGGCGATGCCGCGGCGGACGAGCTTTTTGCGGCGCCGCTCCGCGCGCTTGGCCTTGAGCTTGGCGTAGGCCTCTTCGTCGGAAATCCCGGTGCCACCTTGCTCGTTGTCGTTTTGACGCGCAGTGGGGGCGCTTGTGATGAGCGGTAGAGTTTCAGTTGCGCTTTCCGGCGCGTGCCCGGAATCATCGGGGCCCGGGGTGATGGTGGGGACATTCGACATAGCGTCTCCTTTATAGAACATACCGCGATAAGTATATGCGCCCACCGGTTGGGGCGGGCGCATAGGCGCGTTTCTTTCAGCATCGAAAGGTAGGTGACGCTGAGCTTTGTTGTGACGCGCGAGATGTGCTAGGAGTGGACGACTACGCACAGACCGACGCTGATGCAGTCGTGGAGCGCCTTGGCATCGGCCAGGCGCAGATTGATGCAGCCGTGGCTACCGCACCACTTATACGATTCGGCACTATCGAAACTCGAATCGTTTTGCCAGGTAGCGTCGTGGAAGCCAACCATGTTGCCCTCAAACGGCATCCAGTAGCTCACCGGGCTCTCGTATTTGGGCTTACCGGTCTTGGGGTCCTTGGCGCCGATAAGCTTGGTGGCGCCGTCGTTGCTGTTGATCTGCCACACGCCCTCGGGGGTGGCGTCTTCGCCCGGTTTGCCGGAAATAAAGTTGGCCTCCCAAACGATATTGCCGCTCTCGTCATAGTAGCGCGCGTGCTGCTCGGACAGGTCGACGTCGATATACGCCTTCCAATCGGGCTCGCCCTTGGCGGTAAAGGTGTCGGCCTTCTGGGAGTAATTGATCTCAATCTCGCCGGTCTGCTTGTTGTTAATAGCATCCTCGACCTGCTTGGCAAGCGTGCTGCTATCGATAGACCAACCAAAGTCACCGCCTTCGACGGCACATTGCTTGCCATCGGCGCGCGTCCACCAACGAGTGGAGCCCACGGTGTTAAAGCCATTGGCGAGGTCTGCTGCCCAGTTGCTGATCTGGGAGGTATCGAGCGTGGGGTTTGCAGGGTCCGCAAAGCTGATCCACTGCAGCACCGAGCTGCCGTCGACCTTGCCGGCATCGTTGCCGTTGAGCTTAAGGGTCACGTTGACGCCTAGGAAGTTGTTGGCGGCATCGCAAGCGGCCTGGATCTGGTCGTTGGTGAGCGTGCCGTTGAGCGGCTCGTAGGCATCGTTGCCAAGCTTCGTAAGATCGACGGTCTCGGCTAGCGACGCGAGCTCGATCTCTGCATACTTAATGACATGCTCGCGGTTGAGCTTTTCGTTGGAGCGGGCCTTCTCGATCGTGAACTTGCCCGCCTTTTCGTCGTAGGAGCTCGATGCCTCAAAGGTACCCGTGCGGCCCTCGTTGAATGCGTCGATGGCGGCACCCAGATCCCCTTCGAATTGCTTTTGGTCAAAGGCGTCCGAGAGCATGGACAGGT
Source organism: uncultured Collinsella sp. (assembly GCA_902495645.1). Taxonomy (GTDB): domain Bacteria; phylum Actinomycetota; class Coriobacteriia; order Coriobacteriales; family Coriobacteriaceae; genus Collinsella. Next base: position 248,751 of record CABUXY010000001.1, read on the forward strand.
CGACGTCCTGTTCCAGGTCGATGGTATCGTTTTTGGTCGCGCTAACGTTCTTGCCGCCGAGCGAGGCAATCAGGCGCGAAGGCCACAGCAGCGGCTCGTTGCTGCCGATAATCTCGTGCGCAGCTGCCTCGCCGTCGACGATGGGCTCGTCAGATTCGGGCTGATAGGTCCAGCTAAAGTCATCACCCGAAACGGTGAGCTTGTAGTGCTTCCACGCTGAGTTGACCTTGGTAGCGGCGGAAGAGGCGTTGGAAAATGAGATATCGACGCCGGCGATGGTGGTGTTGGGGTAGGCAATCTGTGAAAACGCCACGACGCCCACGATATAGACGATGGCGACGAGGCCGAGGACGACGAAGAACGCCGTCTTGCCGCCCGTCTTTTTGCCCTTTGCGGAGCGGTTGTCGGCGGAGCCGCGGTTGTTAGAAACTCGAGTGTGCGAAGGGCCCTGGTTGTGACCGGCGCCATGTGCGGAACGCTGCTGACGCTGCTGATGCTGGCCCTGATTGGGGCGCGGGGAGGTATTTGCCGCGCCGTGCTGTTGACCATGGGCTGGCGCAATGGGACGGGGCGATTGGATGCCTCCGGGCTGCCTGCTGGGCTGTTGCGGATCGGGGATCAGTTGGCTGCGGTCGAGTTGCGACATCGTGTATATTTCCTTCGAGTTTCGCTTTACGGCTCATCGTGTTTTAACTGGGCTTGAATTATAGCGATTACGCAGTTGCTTGTGTTACGAAAACAGTGGCGATAAACGATAGGTGGGACATATGTCCCACCTATCGTTCGCTTTTGCTCGCTATCCGCATATTCCGCATTTTGCGCACGCCGAGAGTGCTGCCGGTGCCTGCGCGATGCCGCCCTTGGCCGTCTCGCGCAGCGTGGCGGGCAGGGCGTGGCCAACCGAGAGCATCACGTGCGCCATCTGGTCAAACGGCACCAGGCTCTTGATGCCGGCGAGGGCGAGCTGCGCCGAGCTGAAGGCCGCGGCCACGCCGATGGCGTTGCGGTTTTGGCAGGGCACCTCGACAAGGCCACCGACGGGGTCGCAAACGAGGCCCAACAGGTTGCTCAGTGCGATGGAGCTGGCGTCGAGCGCCTGCTCGGGAGTGCCGCCCATCATCTGGACCAGCGCGGCGGCGGCCATGGCGGCAGCGCTTCCAACCTCGGCCTGGCATCCGCCCTCGGCGCCGGCGACGCAGGCGCTCGTGGTGAGGTTGAGGCCGATGGCGGCGGCGCAGTAGAGGGCATCCATGACCTGTTCGTCGTCGAGCTGGAGGTGATCGGCGAGCGCCAGCACGCAGCCGGGGACGACGCCCGCGGAGCCGGCCGTGGGGGCGGCAACGATCACGCCCATGGTGGCGGAGCGCTCGAGCACGGCCATCGCGCGGGCCACGGCATCGGTCTGAACGGGGCCCATCAGGCTTGTGCTCAAATCGTTGCGGCAGGTGGCATCGACGAGCTTGGCCTCGCCGCCGATCAGCCCGCCGAGCGATCGCTGCGGATTGGCGATGGGCGCCGTGGTCTCCTCGCGCATGACGTCGAGCACGCGGCGCATGGCTGCGATAGCATGGGCCTCGCCGGTTAGACGCGCCTCGCGCACGGCCATGACGGCGCCAATATTTAGGCCGAGCTCGGCGCACGCATCGAGCAGCTGCTCGCCGTCGTCGAAGATCTCCTTGGCCGAGACGCCGGGGGAGAGCGACGAGGCCGAGCCCGGGAGCTCGATAAATGTGGCGTAATCGACATTGTCGAGCTTTCGCAGCATGGGGACGACGGTGTCGTCGGGAGCGCCGTCGGTCTCAAAGACGGAGTAGGCCTGACCGCCCACCTCGGTGCGGTAGGTGCGGCAGAAGGCGATGTTGACGTGGGCGTAGGCAAGCAGGTTCGTGAGCGCGGCGAGCACGCCGGGGACGTCCTGGTGCGCCACGAAGAGCGTGGAATACATGCCCGAGATGTCGACGCCAACGCCGTTGATGCGGCTGATGCGCATCTTGCCGCCGCCAAGGCTCTCGCCGCGGACCTGTGCCGTGGCGCCCGTGTCGTCGACCATGTCGATGTCGACGGTGTTGGGGTGGATTGAGGCGTCGTCGCCCTTAATTTCAAAGTGATAGTCGAGGCCCTGCTCGCGCGCGAGGTCAAAGGCCTGCTTGATGTTCTCGTCGTCGGTATCGAGCCCCAAGATACCCGCGACGAGCGCGCGGTCGGTGCCGTGGCCGCGGTAGGTATGGGCAAAGGAGTTCCACAGGCCAAAGTTGACCTTGGTGATGCGACCTTCCAGCAGGCTGGCGGCAACCTGGGCGCAGCGCAGGGCGCCGGCGGTGTGCGATGAGCTGGGGCCGACCATGATGGGGCCCAAGATCTCGAATGCCGAGGTCGTAGCTAGTGTTTGCGGCTTGCCTGCCATGGCTGCTCCTTTATCTTATCTCTTCGTCCCGAGGGGTGGGGCATACTCTGTCCCGCCGTTCCGAGGGCTTTAGTATTTGGTCGCCTGCTCGGACAGTCCTGCTCGCACGGAGGCCGCATTAAGTGGCCTCCGGCTCGTGCGGAACTCGCGATCGACCAAATACTAAAGCCCTCGGAACTTAGGATACATGGTAGAGGCACGCTTGCTGCAAAATTCATCGGCTGGGGACCTATTCTGCGTCCCATGTCGACTCATCTTCGCCACCGGTTAATAAATAAGAGGTACCGGTTGTTCCGGTACCTCTATTTGTGCGTTTCTATTTGATTGCAGCTTTTGCCGCTTGCTTACAGGCCGCAGGCTGTTTTGAGTTCTTTGACTCGATCGGTCTTTTCCCAGGTGAAGTCGGGGTCTTCTCGGCCAAAGTGACCGTAGGCTGCCGTCTTCTCGTAGATCGGTCGACGCAGGTCCAGGTCGCGGATGATGGCGCCCGGGCGCAGGTCGAAGGTCTTCTCCACGGCCTCGACGATCTTGTCCTCGGCAACATGTGCGGTGCCAAAGGTGTCGACCATGATCGACAGCGGCTTGGACACGCCGATGGCGTAGGCCAGCTCGACCTCGCAGCGGTCGGCCAGGCCGGCAGCCACCACGTTCTTGGCGACCCAGCGCGCGGCGTATGCGGCGGAACGGTCGACCTTGGTGCAGTCCTTGCCGCTAAAGGCGCCGCCGCCGTGACGGCCGTAACCGCCGTAGGTGTCGACGATGATCTTGCGGCCGGTGAGGCCCGTGTCGCCCATGGGGCCGCCCACGACAAAGCGACCGGTGGGGTTCACGTAGATGTCGGCGTTGTTCCACGGCATGTTCTCGGCAGCCATGACGGGGGTGATGACGTGCTCGATGAGGTCGTCCTTGATCTTGCCCATGTCCTCAATTTCGGCAGCGTGCTGCGTGGAGATGACGATGGTCGTGACCTCGACTGGCTTGCCGTCCTCGTAGCGCACCGTGACCTGAGTCTTGCCGTCGGGGCGCAGATAGGGCAGGGTACCGTCGTGGCGCACGGCGGACAGGCGCTCGGCCAGGCGGCTTGCCAGGTAGTGCGGCATGGGCATGAGGGTCTTGGTCTCGTTGGAGGCGTAGCCGAACATCATGCCCTGGTCGCCAGCGCCGATCAGGTCGATCGGGTCGGTGGTAGCGCCGGTCTGGGTCTCGAAGGACTCGTCGACACCCTGGGCGATATCGGGCGACTGCTCGTGGATGAGGCTCATAACGCCGCAGGTATCGCAGTCAAAACCGAACTTTGCACGGTTGTAACCAATGCGGCGGATAACGCCACGGGCAATTTCCTGCACGTCGACGTAGGCCTGGGTGCGGATCTCGCCGGCAACGATGACGGTGCCGGTGGTCACGAGGGTCTCGCAGGCGCAGCGGACGTTTTCCACGTTGGCGGGCACGCCGTTGGGCGCAATATAGCCCTGCTCCTGCAGCTCTATTTCTTTGGCAAGGATTGCGTCGAGGACGGCATCGCTGATCTGGTCGGCGATCTTATCGGGATGACCTTCGGTCACCGACTCCGACGTAAACACAAAGGATCCGTGTTGGGGTGGGATGGAACGAAGCTCTTCTGACATGATTGTCCTTTCAAAAACGCGTCCCGGCGACCGTTACCATTCCGCCGGGCTCTGTATGCAAGGGGACATCATAGCGCGTAAATCCAACATTCACACCCTTTCCGCACCTACTCATTGGGGACAGACTTAAATGAGTAGGTCGGTGCTCATTGGGTGGTCATTTAAGTCTGTCCCCAATGACTGGGTCGGTGCCCTTTGTGCGGAGGTTGCTTTGTTGCTTTATACTGGTGCGGTTAGACATCCATCCTGCAATCGAGGAGATTTCCATGGCATCAGACGTTCGCGTCCGCTTTGCACCCTCACCGACGGGCAAGCTGCACATCGGCGGCGCCCGCACCGCTATCTATAACTGGGCTTTTGCCCGCGCAAACGGCGGCACGTTCATCCTGCGCATCGACGACACCGACCCCACCCGTTCCACCGACGAGAACACGCAGATCATTCTGCGCGCCATGCGTTGGCTGGGTCTTGACTGGGACGAGGGTCCCGAGGTGGGCGGCGACTTTGGTCCCTATGCCCAGACCGAGCGCCTGGACCTGTACAAGCAGGCCGCCCAGCAGCTCTGGGACGAGGGCAAGGCCTATCCCTGCTTCTGCACCAAGGAGCAGCTCGAGGCCGATCGCAAGGCCGCTCAGGAGCGCAAGGACCCCTTCCAGGGCTATCAGCGCCGCTGCCGCGATCTTGATCCCGAGGAGGCCCGCCGCCGCATCGAGGCCGGCGAGTCCTACGTCCTGCGCATCAAGGTGCCCGAGGACCGCGGCGACGTCGTCATCCACGACGCCGTCCACGGTGAGGTGACCTTCGACGCCAAGGAGCTCGACGACTTTGTCATCTTCCGCTCCGATGGCACGCCCACGTATAACTTCGCGACCGTCGTCGACGACGCCATGATGAAGATCACCCATGTCATCCGCGGCGACGACCACCTGTCCAACACCCCGCGTCAGGTCATGGTCTATGAGGCCCTCGGCGCGCCCGTGCCTACGTTCGCCCACATCTCCATGATCTTGGGTGCCGACGGCAAAAAGCTCTCCAAGCGCCACGGCGCCACCTCGGTGGAGGAGTACCGCGACGCCGGTTACCTGTCCGATGCCTTCGTCAACTATCTGGCTCTGCTGGGCTGGTCGCTCGACGGCGAGACCACGATCATCCCGCGTGATGTCCTGGCCAGCAAGTTCTCGCTCGACCGCATCTCCAAGAACCCGGCGACCTTCGATCCCAAGAAGCTCGACTGGGTCAATGCTGAGTACATCAACGGCATGACCGATGCCCAGTTTGCCAACGAGATCATGGTCCCCGAGCTGCACGAGGCAGGCCTCATCGAGGGCAACGTCGAGTACGGCGAGGACTGGATCGACGCGCTCGCTGCCATCGTCAAACCGCGCACCAAGATGCCGGCCGACGCCGTGACCGTCGCCGCTCCCATCTTCGCTACGGCCGATACGCTCGAGTATGATGAGAAGTCCGTCAACAAGGGGCTGGCCAAGGAAGGCATGAGTGCCATCCTGGATGCCGCCAAGGTCGCGCTCGAGGGTGTTACCGAGTGGACGGCTGCCAACATCGACGCCGCGCTTGAGCCGCTGCCCGAGCAGATGGACCTTAAGAAGCGCGTGGTGTTCCAGGCCGTGCGCGTCGCCGTTTGCGGCAACATGGTGAGCCCTCCGCTGGGCGAGACCATGGCGCTCGTCGGCCGCGACGACTGCCTGGCGCGCATCGACCGCGCCCGCACGATGGCGCTGTAGCAGTAGCGTAAACGCATGTATCCGAGCCCCGCTCACCCGAGCGGGGCTCTTGTTTCTAAAGACGTATGGGATGGGAGGTGCAGAGACCATGGCCGAGCAACTTTCGCTGTTTGGTTCGCCGGAACCTAAGGAAGCTCCGAAGTCCGCGGCCCCTGCTGCCGCCCCGGCGCAGCCCGAGCCCGCATCTGAGCCCGTCGCCGCCTACGCGAGCGTGGTTCTCGACATCCCGACCCGTGCGCTGTCCGAGCCGTTTGCCTACGGCATTCCGCAGTCACTCGCCAACGATGCCCAGATCGGCTCCACCGTCCTAGTCCATTTTGGCAACCGTGCGGCCGCGGGCTATATCGTCGACATCGCGCCCGAGCTTGCCAACCTACAAGGTAACGACGCCCTCGACCCCGCGCGCATCAAGCCTATCGAGGCTATCCTCAGCAAGCCGCTCTTTACCGCTGAGGCTGCACGCATTGCGCGCTGGATGAGTCGCGAGTACGTCGCAACTCTTTCCGAGTGCCTGCGCCTATTCTTGCCTCCGGGTGGAAGTCCGCGCGTGGTCAAGGGCGATGACGGCGTGTGGACCGTTGAGCGCCCCGCCGTCAAGCCTATCCAAAACCGCTGGGTGATGCTTACGCCCGATGGCTTTGACTATACGCCGCCCAAGACTGCCGTTCGCCAACGCCAGCTCATCGAGGCGCTTCAGTGCGGCCCCGTCACGACGCGCGATCTCAACCTGCTCTACAACAACATGTCGGCGACCATCAAGGCGCTCGAAAAACGCGGCGTCGTGGTGGTGGAGGAGCGCCGCGCCTGGCGTGGCTGCAGCGAGCAGACCACGTTGTCCTCGGCAAGCGGCAAGGCGCCGGTCGCGCTCACGAACGGCCAGCAGCAGGCGCTCGCGCAGATTGAGCGTGCTCGCCTGGACGCACACGGCGATGTGGTCCTTGTCGACGGCGTCACCGGATCCGGTAAAACCGAGGTCTACCTCTCCGCTATCGAGCGCGTGCTCGCGGCCGGGCGCTCAGCGTGCGTGCTTGTGCCCGAGATCTCGCTGACGGCTCAAACCGTCGGCCGCTTCCGTTCGCGCTTTGGCGAGACGGTCGCGGTCTTCCATTCCCGTCTTTCGGCCGGTGAGCGCCTGGACCAGTGGGATATGGTCGCAAGTGGCGCCGCCCGTGTTGTCGTCGGCGCGCGTTCGGCACTCTTTTGCCCGCTCAGCGACCTGGGCCTCATCATCATCGACGAGGAGCACGAGACCAGCTACAAACAGGGCTCCAGTCCGCGCTACCATGCGCGCGAGGTGGCGGCCGAGATGGCGCGCCGCTATCGCTGCCCACTCGTGCTGGGCTCGGCTACGCCTTCTGCCGAAGCGCTCGACCGCTGCCACCGCGGCACGTACGGCGGCGTCACGTGGACGCGCGTCGAGATGCCCGAACGCCCGGGTCACGCGGTCCTGCCTACGGTCCGCATTGCCGACCTACGTCGCGAGTTCTCGCACGGTAGCCGCTCAATGTTCTCAAAACCGCTGATGGAAGGCCTGGAGCGCGTTGTGGAGCGGCGAGAGAAGGCTGTGCTGTTGCATAACCGCCGCGGCTTTGCGCCGTTTTTGATGTGTCGCGAGTGCGGTTGCGTCCCCACTTGCAACCACTGCTCCACGGCGCTTACGTACCACGAGCGCACGCACACGCTGCAGTGTCACACCTGTGGTTCGTCCTGGCGCGTGCAGCCGTATCCCGCACCCACGAGTCGTTGCCCCAAATGCGGCAGCCGCTACCTGGCAAAAATGGGCCTGGGCACGCAGCAGATTGAGGACGCGCTGCACCAAATGCTGCCCGAGGACGTCGCCATCATTCGCATGGACGCTGATTCCACGCGTGGCAAGGACGCGCATAAAAAGTTGCTCGAGCAGTTCGATGCCGCCGATTGCGCGGTGCTGCTGGGCACCCAGATGATTGCCAAGGGCCTCGACTTTCCCGAGGTCACGCTTGTGGGTGTAGTCAATGCCGACTTTGCGTTAAAGCTGCCCGATTTTAGAGCGGGGGAGCGCGCCTACGATTTGCTGGAGCAGGTCGCGGGCCGTGCCGGACGCGGCGATCGCCCTGGCGAGGTCGTCATCCAGACCTATCTGCCCGAGGACCCAGTCATCCGCGCCGTCGCCGAGCACGACCGTTCGATCTTTACCGACTACGACCTGGACCAGCGCCGCGACGCACTGTATCCGCCGTTCGTTCGTCTGGTCAACATTTTGGTGTGGTCGGCTAGCCGCGACGATGCGCAGGATTATATCGGGCGCATCGCAAAGCTGCTCAAGCGCCGATGGCATGCCGCCGCTCCCGACTTTTTGCGGTCGGGCAGCGCGGTGCCGCAGGTGCTGGGTCCGGCTTCGTGTGTAATCGAGAGAGCAAAGGACCGTTATCGCTTCCACCTGCTTGTGAAGTCGCCCGTGGGGTACCATGTCTCTGATGATATCGATGCCTGCCTCAAAGAGGTGGGTTCCGTGCGTGGCGTGAGCGTGAGTGTTGACGTCGACGCCTATGATTTGATGTAACAACCCGAAAGGATGGCCATGGAAGCCAACGGAATCGTACTGTCGCCCGACCCTCGACTGCGCCAGGAGTGCGCCGTCATCGAGGAGATCACCCCGGCGATCGAGGCACTCGCCGAGAAGATGAAGAAGATGATGTTCGACAACGGTGGTTGCGGTCTGGCTGCCCCGCAGATCGGCGAGCTCATTCAGCTTGTCACCATCGACTGCGATTACAGCGACAAGAACGACTACGATCCGTACGTGCTCATCAATCCCGTCATTGTTGAGCAGAGCGACCATCTGGTGCCGTTTAGCGAGGGCTGCCTGTCCATCCCCGGCATTAGCTGCGAGATTGAGCGTCCCGACCATGTCGTCGTCGAGGCTTATGACCTGGATGCCAACCTGATTCGCTATGAGGCCACAGGCGACCTGTTCTGCGTGTGCCTACAGCACGAGATCGATCACCTGCACGGCAACACCATGTTCGAGCGACTGAAGCCCATGCAGAGGCTCAAGGCCGTCAAGGAGTACCAGGACGCCCTGGCTCGCGGCGCTCGACCGGGCGAGACGGAGTAGGTCGTCCGTCCCCGGGGCGCCCGCCTATATCATCCCGTGCTCAAACATTCTCGCTGCGCTGCGAAACTGCGCGCGGGACGATATAGGCGGGCGCCCCGGGGACTACTTTGACGCTGCTTATCTCGCCCGGGTGCCGTCGGGCCAGGGAGGGACGTCTTCGCTGATAGGTGCTTTGTTGAGAGAGCTGCTTTTATTGCGGCTCTTTCTTTGGTTTTGGGTATATTTGTTCTTGTTGAATTGTTATTGCGGATGGGCTGTTACTTGGCTTTCCGCCGTTATTTGTAGCTGTCTCGGCTTTGGTTGAGGGGAGACTAACTTTTATGCGTATTGTGTTTATGGGTACGCCTGATTTTGCTGTGCCTTCGCTGACTTCGCTTGTTGAGGCTGGGAACGAGATTTCGCTTGTCATTACTCGTCCCGATGCTGTTCGTGGGCGTGGTAAGAAGCTTGAGCCTTCTCCTGTTAAGGCCAAGGCGCTTGAGCTGGGGTTGCCGGTTGTTGAGGCCAATCGTATGACGCCCGAGGTTGTCGAGTCGCTTCAGGCTGCGCAGGCTGATATATTCTGCGTGGCTGCCTATGGCTGCATTTTGCCCGATGAGGTGCTGCATATGGCGCCGCTCGGTATTGTGAATGTTCACGCTTCGCTGCTGCCGCGTTGGCGTGGCGCCGCTCCCATTCAGCGTGCGATTCTTGCTGGTGATGAGGTTGCCGGCGTTTCCATTATGCGTATTGGGCATGGCGTGGATACCGGCGCTTATTGTGCGCAGGCCTCGACATCTGTCGCCGGCAAGCATGCCGAGGCACTGACGATGGAGCTTGGCGAGCTGGGCGGTAAGCTGCTGGCCGATACGCTGCCCTCGCTTGCCGATGACACAGCGGTGTGGACCGAGCAGGATGAGTCGCTCGTCACGCATGCTGCCAAGATTTCCAAGCAGGAGATGCGTCTGGATCCGCAGATGGCGGCGCTCGATTGCGTGCGTCACGTGTTGGCTTCGTCCGACACTGCACCCGCTCGCTGCGTGATTGCCGGTAAGTCGGTTCGCGTGCTCGATGCTGCGCTGGCGGATGTGTCGCTTGGCGAGGGCGCTGTTGCCGTTAAGAGCAAGCGTGTCTACCTGGGACTTTCCGATGGTGCGGTCGAGCTGCTTGAGGTTAAGCCCGATGGCAAGCGCGCTATGGCTGCTTCTGCCTGGGCTGCCGGCCTGCAGGGCGCCGATCTGACGTGGGGTGCTTTGTCATGAGCAAGCTTTCCCCCGCGCGCAAGCTTGCGCTCGATGTGCTGATGGAGGCCGATCGCCGCGGCATGTATGCGCGCGACGTGCTCTCGTCCCGTGCTTCGGCCAAGGCCATTGACCAGCGCGATTCTGCTTTTGCCGCTCGTTTGGCACTTGGAGTTGCCGCCACCCAGGGTATTTTGGATGAGCTGCTCGATCAGTTTCTCGATAAGCCCAAAAAGGTTGCGCCGCGTGTTCGCATGGCACTTCGTATCTCGGCCTTCGAGATGCTCTATCTGCATACGCCTGGCCGCGTTGCGGTGAGTCAGGGCGTTGAGCTGGTGCGCAGCGGAGCTAAGTCTGCCGCCGGTTTGGCCAATGCCGTGCTGCATAAGGTCGCGGACAACGTTGAGGACTTTGCCACTGCGTCCGATGTAGAAGAGTCTGAGCGACGCTTGGTTCTTCTGTCTCGCTTAATGGGTCTTCCTCGCTGGCTGTGCGCTCGTATTATGGCCTCGTTCGATACGCCCGAGGGCGCGCTGAACTTTGCCGGCAATCTGGCGCCCGCGCCGCTCGCTTTGCATGAGAATGCCTTTGCAGCCAAACCCGATCCGTACATTTCGCAGCTTGTTGCGCCTGTGTTCCCAGGTTGCCATGCGCCGGTCGACGCACAGGCCACGGTTGCGTCGGGTGTGTTTGTGCGCGCGGCTGCCGTGGCCTCGGACCTTAACGCCCAGCTCATCGCTACTGCGGCGACCCGTCCTGGGCGTTGCCTGGAGATTGGCGCCGGTCGCGGCACCAAGACCTATGTGATGATGTGTCAGGCCAAGCGTGCCGGCTACGATCGTCAGCACACCGCGCTCGACCTGCATGATCGTAAATGTGATCAGAATCTCGCGCGACTGCATAAGGCAGGTATTACGGGTGTTCGCACGGTCTCGGGTGATGCGTGCGAGCTCGATACGGTCCTGACGTCGTTCGATGCGATGCTTGGTAAACCCGTTCTGTTCGATACGGTGTTTATCGATGCGCCGTGCTCGGGCACCGGCACCATGCGCCGTCATCCCGAGATCCCTTGGCGACTGACCGAAAAGGACGTGACGGTTGAGCTGCCCAAGCTGCAGCTGACGATGCTCAAGGAAGCCGCCTCGCGCGTGGCTGCCGGCGGTGAGCTTATCTATGCGACGTGCTCGGTCTTTGATGAGGAGAACGCGCAGGTTGTGGATGCGTTTTTGGCTTCGCCCGAGGGCGCCGACTTTACCGTGGCGCCGCTCTCCGAAGCCCAGATTCTGCAGTTACCCGAGTTTGAACAAGCCAAGAAGCTCGTCTCCGTACGCCAGAACGATCGAGGCCTCTTCCAAAGCGTCCCCGTAAACGCAGATTCCTACGACGGCCACTTCTGCGCCCGCCTGGTCCACAAGTAACTACTAAGTTGCGGTGAAATAGGGATTGAATAGCGGCTTCTACCCGCCAAACAGTCCCTATTTCACCGCAACTCATAAGGAAACCTGGATAGCTAAATAAGTAGCCCTGCAATCGGTTTCGGTCGCAGGGCTGATTGGTTTCTAGTGGTTATGCGGGCAGTTGGCGCAGCAGCCGCTTGTGGCGCTGGTGCTGGAGCCGCCGCTTCGTTGGTCGGTGTTGTAGAAACCGCTGCCTTCGAACTTAATTCCGCTGGCCGAGAACGTCTTGGATGCCGGGGCACCGCAGCTGGGGCATACGACCTCGGGCGTCTCGGACATGGGGTGTTCTACCTCAAACACGTTGCCGCAGCTCGTGCACTTGTAATCGTAGCGCGCCATAATACTTCCTTTTCAGCACAAAGCGGGCAGATCGCTCTGCCCGCAAAAATTCAAACAGCTGTAACTGTACCCTATATCGGGGGTTTTATCACGCTTCGCCCCAGAATCTATGAGTGTTGCGCAGGAGCTTCGCAGTTTTCTCCTCGGCTGCCGCAACGTCGGTTTCCTGCGCCTGCCATGTCCAGTTGCCTGTGGCCACACCCGGCACGTTCATACGTGCATCGTCGCCCAGCCCCAGTATGTCCTGCAGCGGCATCATAACGAGCGGAGCATCGCTGGCCAAGGCGTTGCCCATGAGCTCGCCTGCCAATGCAATGCCGCTCGGCTCGTCGCCGCCCGCAAAGGAGCGCGTGCACCAGCCGGCGAGCGTCGAGGTGTCGTGCGTCGAGGTGTACAGGATCTTGCCCGGTGTGGGATGAATTCCGCAGCGAACGTCGTAGTTGCTAAACTCCAGCACGTCCATGCCGGGGAAACCGCAGGTCGAAGCCATGGCGCGAACGCCAGGCGTCAGATAGCCTAGGTCCTCGGCAATAAAGTTGAGCGGACCCAGCTCGTCGTAGGCCGTCTGGAACAGGTCCTTGCCCGGGCCAGCCAGCCAGCGGCCGTCAGAACAGGCCTTGCCGGCGGGGATGCTAAAGTAGCTGTGGAAGCCCAGGAAGTGGTCCAGGCGCACGCGGTCGTAGAGTTCGAACGCGCGGCGCAGACGGTCGAGCCACCAGCGATAGCCGTTCTCCTTCATGTGATCCCAGCGGAAGGTGGGGTTGCCCCACGCCTGGCCCTCGGGTGCAAAGTTGTCGGGCGGCGCGCCCGAAATCTCAATCGCCTTACCGGTGTCGGACAGCCAGAAGTTTTCGGGTTCGCTCCACGCATCGGCCGAATCGTCCGAGACATACATCGGGATATCGCCGATGACCTCGACGCCCTTCTTGTGCGCATAGTTCATGAGCTCGCACCAGGCCAGGTCAAAGCGGTACTGCATATACGCCTGCAGCTCGGCCTCGTCGTGGAAACGCTTATCGTCAATCAGATGCTCGTTGTAGCGCGCGACATCGGCCGGCCAATCGTGGCGCGACTCGCCCTCAAAGTGCTTCTTTACCGCCATGTAGACGCAGTACTTCTCGAGCCAGTCGGCGTTGCGATGTTTAAACGCCGTGTACAGCGGGTCGGCATCCTCGCCGCCGCGAGCCTTCCAGGTGACGAAGTCGGCGGCCAGCTCCTCGTGGCTCTCGGGCAGCAGGTCGATATTGCCTGCAAAGGCCGAGGGGCCGGCATAGGGGGAGCGGAAGAAGTCCGTCGGGTTGACGGGAAGGACCTGCCAGTAGCGCATGCCCATGGCGGCCAAGTGGTCGATAAAACGACGCGTGGGCGCACCGATGGTGCCGGGCTTGCCGTCATCGGTCGGCACCGAGGTGATGTGGCACACGACGCCCGCGCCATGATCGAGCGGCTCCTGCAGGCGCTTCTCGGCATGGTGATAGATGATCGAAGAGCCCAGCGGGTACAGGTCGAGCGTGACGGTGCCGTTGTGGATTTCGCACTCGTGTCCGCTGATCACGTCGCTAGCACATTCGCCGAGCGCCGGGATCGTCACGCAGTGCGAATTGCGCAGGCTGCGGTTGATGATAACCGTCGCGGCCTCGCCGTCTTTGCCCGTGCGGGTGTAGGCCAAGACGTCGTCGTTGAGCGCGAAGGCCTTGATCTCGCCGTCGACCATAAACGGCAGCGCGCGGCGGACGGCAGACGCGTTCTTAACAATGGCCAGCGTATCGAAATCGTGGAGCTGGTCCTTGGTCGGCAGGGTGCGGCGGTTGCCCGGATCGGTGAGGCCCTCCAAGCCGTATTCGTCGCCATAATAGATCGAGGGCACACCCGGGAAGGTCATCTGCATGAGCGTTGCCAACCAAAAGCGGCTCTTGGCCAAGCCCATCGAATTCTCGTCCAGGCGCCACTTGCTGCGCTCGCTCTCGGGCAGTTGCGACTCGTCGGGACCACCTCCGAGCACCGAGATGATACGCGGGCGGTCGTGGCTCGAAAGCAGATTGAGTGCGCAGGCCAGTGCCTCGCGCGGGTAGTTCTCGCGCAGTGTCTCGATGTCCTCGGCTGCCTGGTAGGCGTTCTTGTAGCCCATCAAAAAGCCGATGACCATGTCGCGGAAGGGGTAATCCATAGCAGAGTCTAGCTCGGAGCCCTGCAGATAGCGGCGCAGATGGCCATAGCTGATCTTGTTGGAGGCGTCTTCCCAGACCTCGCCGAGCAGTAGCGCGTCGGGTTTCTCGGCGAGCACGGCCTTTTTGATCTCGGCCAGGAAGTCATCGGAAAGCTCGTCGGCCACGTCCAGGCGCCAACCATGGGCACCGGCGCGCAGCCATTTGCGGATCACGCCGTCCTTGCCCAGGAGCCGATCGCGCACCAGTTCGGAGCTCTCATTGATGGCGGGCATGTTGCCCACGCCCCACCAGCAGTCATACGAACCGTCTTCATGGAAGTAAAACGCATCGCGCCACGGCGAGTCCTCGCTCTGCCAAGCACCGACGCCGGGATAATTGCCGTAGCGGTTAAAGTAGATCGAATCGTCGCCCGTGTGGTTGAAGACGCCGTCCAGGATGATAGAAATGCCGAGCTTCTCGGCCGCCTTGCACAGCTCCGTAAAGTCCTGCTCGGTGCCCAGAATCGGGTCGATCTTGGTGTAATCGGCCGTGTCGTAGCGGTGGTTGCTCGCGGCCTCAAAGATGGGGTTGAGGTAGATGGCCGTAAAGCCTAGCTCGGCAATGCGGGGCAGGTCATTTTGGATACCCTTGAGCGAACCGCCGTAAAAATCCCAGGTCTTGATGGAGCCGTCTTCGGCACGCTCGTACTCGGGCGGTTCGTTCCAGTCCTCGACCATGCGGCGCTGGATTCCTTTGCGCGGTTTTTCAACTTCGGCAAGCGTGCGTTCGCGCCAGTTTTCGTCGCGTGCATAGCGGTCGGGGAAGATCTGGTAGACCATACCGCGCTCGTACCAAGTGGGACGGTTCTCGCGGTGCTTGTAGACGGTAATCTGGAAGGACGGAACCTCGGCGTAGTTGTAGGTCACACCCTCGCCACCGGTGCGACCCTGCGGTGCACCCAGGCGTACCTCGGGCTGGTCCTCGATGTTGCAGATAAAGCTGTACCAGATAAGACAGGGCTCAGTGCACTCAAGCTCTACGGTAAATATGCCGTCGCCCTCGTGCGTCATGGGATACAGAGACTCACCGATTTCATCGACCCAGGTACGCAGGGTGAGCGTTGCCTGGTTGGGGTCGGCATCCTCCAAAATCACCGATAGTGAAACGGAAGTTCCAGTGGTCACAGCGCCAAACGGAGTACGAAACTGCGGCAGACGGCTGTTGTGAATCAATCTCATAATACGGTCCAGTTCAATAGAATCACGGCCTGCGGGCCATGGGCTTTACGCACAGGATATAAGTATATCTGTTGTACACAGGCTGTATAAACAACATCCGTTTACCATCGGCGAACGGTTGTCCTAGAAAATCGTTTTACCATCCAAATTATCGTGGTATTCGAAAACGCCCAGACGGATACTATTTGTAGCCAACCAAAAGTACCCCGGTTTACTACGATAAATTGAATAACCTCAACCATAGTCATTTTGGTGATATTAAAACCGCAGGTAGAAGCGTTGCCAATTTCGGAGATTGCACGCCGTGGTCGGCCGGAGCCATTTTGTCGTAGTAAACCGGCCCTCTTTTTAATAGAGAAGTTCAACCAAGAAGAGGGCGCCTGGTTGGGGCGCCCTCTTTTGCGTTGGATTAAGTTTTAATCGTCCAGACTAGTGACGCTTACGGGTGGCCGTTGCCTTACGGACGGAGGTCTTCTTGGTCGGAGCCTTTTCCTCGGCCGGAGTGGCGGGGGAGATCGGGGCCTCCTTGGCGGGCTCGGCCTTTGCCTTAGCCTTGGGAGCGGTCTTGACCTCGGCGGCCTTCGGCGCCGCTTCGGCCTTCACTGCGGGCTTGTCCTCGACCTTAGCCTCTGCCTTGGGAGCAGCAGCCTTTGTCGTGGCCTTTTTGGCCGTCGTCGTAGCGCGCTTGCGCGTTGTGGTCTTGGTGGCCGGCTTTGCCTCGGCAGCTGTCTCGGCCTTGGGCTCGGCGCCCGCCTCCTCGACTTTGGCGGCCGGCTTTGCGGCGGCCTTCGGGGTCGTCTTCACAGCGGTCTTCTTCGTAGCAGCCTTGGTCGTCGTCGACTTCGTAGCCGTGGTCTTCTTGGCGGTCGTGGTCTTGGACACAGCCGTCTTCTTGGCAGCTGTCTTGGCCGGAGCCTTTGCCGCGGGCTTAGTCTCGGCGGCGACCTCGTCCTTTACCTCGGGAGCGACCTCGGCCTCGGTGGCCTTCTTGGCAGCGGCGGTCGTGCGCTTGCGCGTGGTCGTTGCCTTGGCAGCGGTGGTCTTACTTGCAGCGGCCTTCGTGGTCGTGGCTTTCTTGGACGTCGTCTTGCGGGTCGTCGTCTTCTTGGCGGTTGGCTTCGCGGCGGGTTTGACCTCGGCCTCGGCAGCCGGCTTCTCCTCGGTCTTGGGCTCCTCAGCGGCAGCGGGCTCCTTAACGGTCGCCGCAGGCTCGGCCTTAGCAGTAACCGGCTCCTCGACAGCTGCAGCAGCCTCCACAGCCGCCGGGCGCTCAATCTCCGGGTGCATAAAGAAGTACAGGTCCAGATACTTATCGGCCGAACGCGTCCAGCTAAAGTCCTGGCTCATGGCCTGCGTGACCAGCTGGTTCCATGCCTCACGGTTATCCCAGAACAGGCGCGCTGCGCGGAAGACCGCGTCGCCCATCTCGTCGCCGTTAAAGTTGCTAAACGAGAAGCCCGTGCCCTCGCCGGTAAACTCGTTATACGGGATCACGGTGTCCTTCAGGCCACCGGTCTCGCGCACGATGGGCAGGGTGCCGTAGCGCATGGCAATGATCTGCGACAGGCCACAGGGCTCAAACTTCGAAGGCATCAGGAACATGTCGGCTGCAGCATACATGCGCTGCGAGAGCGCCGGATCGAACTCGATGCGTGCGGCCATGGTGCCGGGGTACTTGTCCTGGAAGTAGCGCAGGCCGTCCTCGTAGTCGCGGTCGCCGGTGCCCAGCACCGCTACCTGCACGCCGCCGGCCAAAATGCGGTCGAGCGCGTACATGACCAGGTCCAGGCCCTTCTGACGCGTCAGGCGCGTGACCATCACCATGAGCGGACGGTCGTCGCGAACCTCGAGGCCCAGCTCCTCCTGCAGCTTGGCCTTGCACACGGCCTTGCCGGAACGGTCGTCAACCGTGTAGTTGGCGGCAATGCGCTTGTCGGTCGCCGGGTCAAAGCCCGCAACGTCAATGCCGTTGAGGATGCCCTGCAGCGCGTAGGAGCGCTCGCGCAGCACACCGTCCAGGCCCTCGCCAAACTCGGGCGTCTGGATCTCGTTGGCATAGGTGGGGCTCACCGTGGTGATGGCGTCGGCATAGTGCAGCGCGCCCAGCATGTAGTTGATGCTGCAGGCGTCGCAACGCAGCTGCGAGGCGGCCGCCGGAATATGCGCCACACCCAGGATGTCCTCCATCACGGTGTCGCTAAACTGGCCCTGGAACGCCACATTGTGGATCGAGAACACGGTCTTGACGCGGTCGTACAGCGGCAGGCCCTGGTAGAACTCGCGCAAGAACACGGGCGCCAGCGCGGTCTGCCAGTCGTTGCAGTGCAGGATGTCGCACTCAAAACCGGCCGGCAGGTGCTGCAGGCTCTCGGTGATGGCCTTGGAGAAGAACGCGAAGCGCTCACCGTCGTCAAAGAAGCCGTACGGATAATCGCGCGCAAAGTAGCGCTCGTTGTCCACGAACATATAGGTGACGCCGTCGTGCTCAAGCTTCTCGAGCCCGCAGTATTCATTGCGCCAGCCCAGACTCACGTAAAAGTCGGCAAAGTGCTCCATCTGTGCCTTGTACTCGTCCTTGATGGTGGCGTACTTGGGCACCATCACGATGACTTCGGCGCCGGCGCGTACGAGCGCCGCAGGCAGCGAGCCCGCCACGTCACCCAGGCCACCGGTCTTAACAAACGGTGCGCACTCGGCCGAGGCAAACACGATCTGCATCTTTTTGCTGGAATCTGCCATATTGTCTCCCATGTTGCAATTCGAGAATAGCCGCCTGGCGCAAACCGGGCGGCTATTCTACATGTTACGAGCGATGTTGCGGTGCCTACGTTAATGCACGATGGTGGTATCGGGAGTTAACGGGGCCTTGCCCAGCACCAGGATGTTCTCGGGCGTGCCGCGAAGCTCGGTGTTGGTGGGAACCACGTTGTTCTTGTCCAGGATGGCATTCTCAACGCGGGCGCCGCTCTTGATGATGCAGCTCTGGTTGATGATCGAGTTGGTCACCGAAGCGCCTTCCTCAACCACAACGCCGCGCGACAGGATCGAGTTGCGCACGGTGCCCTTGATGATGCAACCGGCCGAGATGATCGAGTTGCACGCGTGGCTGCCGGTCGCATAGCGCGAAGGCGGCACGTCGTGAGCCTTGGTCAGGATCGGGCGCTCGGGATCGAAGAGCTGGTCGGCCACGGTCTGGTCGAGCAGATCCATGCTGCGGCGATACAGCGACTTCTCGCTAAACACGCCCACGACCTCGCCCTTGTACTCGTAGCTGCACACGTCGATGTTGCCAAAGTCGCCCTGGAGTGCCTCGAGCAGGTCCAGATAGTCGGCGGCCTGGTAGTGGTCGATGATCTCGAGCAGCGTATCGCGGTTGACGATGCAGCAGTCCATAGAGGCGTTGTCGCCGTACACGACGCCAGCGCTCACGCCCGTCAGGCGGCCGTTCTCGTTAATCTCGAGTTTGGTCTCGTCATCGACGTTGCGCGTGGCCTTGCAGTACACCACGGTCATCTGGGCACCGGAGTTCTCGTGCGCGTCGATGATGGTGTTGAGGTCCATGTTAAAGATGATGTTGGTGCCCATCATCACAACGTAGGGCTTGTCCGAGCGCTGGAACAGCGTCTTGTTGGAGATGATGTCGCGCAGCAGAAAGCGCATGCCGCCCTTGGTGGTGCCATACGCGTTGCCGGGCACCATGAACAGGCCGCCCTTCTTGCGGTCCAGGCCCCAGTCCTTGCCCGAGCCCACGTGGTCAATCAGCGAGCGGTAGTTGCCCGGCATGACGACGCCGACGGTCTTAATGCCGGCATTCATCATGTTGGACAGCGGGAAGTCGATCAGGCGGTAGCGGCCCAAAAACGGAACGGACGCGATGGGGCGGTCCTTGAGCAGCACGCTGCCGTAGGTCGAAGAGTAGTTAGCGGTGATATAACCGATGGCCTTGCGATTGATCATCGGATCATTCCCCCTTCCCGATAACGACGTCATTTCCAACGACGGCCGTATCCTTGGTGGTATCGACAGAGCCGAGCTTCACGCCCTCTTCGACCGTGGAGTTCTCGCCCAAAATAGCGCGGCAGATGTGCGCGCCGCTCTTAACGTGCGCACCCGGCAGCAGCACGGAGTCCTCGACCACGGCGCGCTCATCGATGATGACATCGGTCGAAAGGATCGAGTGGCGAGCGGTGCCGTAGATCTTGCAGCCGTTGGAGACAAGGCAGTCGTCCAGGCGGCCGTCCGGGCCAATGTAGTGCGGCGGACGCGTGGTGATGTTGGACATGATGGGGAAGTGCTTGTCGAACAGATCGAACTCGGGGTTGTTGCCCAGCAGGTCCATCGAGGTCTCGTGGAAGCTGGCGATGGTGCCGACGTCCTTCCAGAAGCCGTGGAACTCGTAGCTGTACAGGCGCTTGCCCTCGCCGAGCAGCTTGGGGATGATGTCCTTGCCAAAGTCGTGGCTCGAGCGCTGGTCCAGAGCGTCCTCCTCGAGCGCCTCGATCAGCACGTCGGCCGAGAAGATGTAGATGCCCATGGACGCGAGGTTCGAATCGGGCTTATCGGGCTTCTCGGTGAACTTGGTGATGCGGCCGTCCTCGGGGTCGGTAGTCAGGATGCCAAAGCGGCTGGCCTCCTCCCACGGCACGGGCATAACGCTCACCGTGAGGTCGGCATTGTTCTCAATGTGCGTCTTGAGCATCTTGCGGTAGTCCATGCGATACAGGTGATCGCCCGAAAGAATCAGGACGTACTTGGGGTCGTTGGCCTTGATGTAGTCGAGGTTCTGCGTAATGGCGTCGGCCGTGCCCGCATACCAGGCGCCGCCGGTCTGTGTCTCGTACGGCGGCAGGATCGACACGCCGCCGTCGCGGCTGTCAAGATCCCACGCCTCGCCGGATCCCACGTAGGCATGCAGCAGGTAGGGGCGATACTGCGTCAGAACGCCCACCGTGTCGATGCCCGAGTTGGAGCAGTTGGAGAGCGAAAAGTCGATAATGCGGAACTTGCCACCAAAGCTAACCGCCGGCTTAGCGATCTTTTGGGTGAGTGCCCCCAATCGGCTGCCCTGTCCTCCTGCGAGGAGCATCGCGATGCATTCTTTCTTACTCATCGATTTCTCCTTCTGTCATCGATGTTCCTAAACCCATTAGCGACGGGCGCGGCGCAACGTCGTGCCCGTCGAGTAATGCCGTGCTGGCATAGGGGAGCTCGCGGCCTTTACGCGTGCCAGATCTCGTCGCGGTACTCGCGAATGGTGCGGTCGCTCGAGAACCAGCCGCTCGAGGCGGTGTTGAGCAGCGCCTTGCGGTTCCAAGTCTCCTGGTCGCCATAGCTGCCGGTGAGCTTCTCCCACGCATCCACGTAGCTGCGGAAGTCCGCCATGACCAGGTCGGGGTCGTTGTTGTTCATGAGCTCGTTGTAGATGCTCTCGAAGTTGCCCGAAAGGCCGGCAAACGTGTTGTCCTTGAGCTCGTCCATCACGCGGCCCAGACGCTCGCGATCGTTGTTGAGCGTATCCCACGCAAAGTAGCTGTTGGATGCCCAGAGCTGCTCGACCTCGGGAGCGGTCAGGCCAAAGATAGCCTCGTTCTCGCGACCGGCCAGATCGGCGATCTCGATGTTGGCGCCGTCGAGGGTGCCCAGCGTAATGGCGCCGTTCATCATGAGCTTCATGTTGGACGTGCCCGAGGCCTCCTTGCCGGCCGTGGAGATCTGCTCCGAGATCTCGGCGGCGGGGTAGATGAGCTGGGCGTTGCTCACGCGGAAGTTGGGGATAAAGCAGACCTTCATGACCTCGTTGACGCGCGGGTCATTGTTGATGACGTCGGCCACGGAGTTAATGAGACGGATAGTCTCCTTGGCAAAGGTGTAGCTCGAGGCGGCCTTGCCGCTAAAGATGAAGGTCGTCGGCGTCACGTGGAAGTTGGGATCGGCGATGCGACGGTTGTAGATATCCATCACCTTCATGATGTTCATGAGCTGGCGCTTGTAGGCATGGAAGCGCTTTACCTGAACATCGAAGACGGTGTTGGGGTCAATGGCCAGACCGGTCTCGGCCTTAACGTAGGCGGCCAGGCGCTCCTTGTTGGCGCGTTTGGAGGCACCCACGGCCTTAAGGAACTCGGTATCGTTCTGGAACTCTTTGAGTTTCTCCAGCTCAAAGGCGTTCTTCAGCCAGCCGTCGCCAATGGCCTCGGTCACGAGCTTGGCGTAGGTGGGGTTGGCCTCGGCAAAGAAGCGACGGTGCGAGATGCCGTTGGTCTTGTTGTTGAACTTCTCGGGCGTCAGGGCATAGAAGTCCTTGAGCACGATGTTCTTGATGATGTCGGAGTGGATCTTTGCCACGCCGTTGACGCTATGGCTGCAGATCACGGACAGGTTGGCCATGCGAATCTCGCCGTCCCACAGGATGGCGGTCTGGCGCAGACGCTCCTGCCAGCCCTCCTGCGTGGTGTCGAACGACTCGTGCCAACGACGGCTGATCTCGTCGATGATCTGATACACGCGGGGGAGGAGCTTGGAGAACGTGCCGATGGGCCACTTCTCCAGAGCCTCGGGCAGGATGGTGTGGTTGGTGTAGCTCACGACCTGCGTCACGATGTTCCAGGCGTCGTCCCACTCGAGCTTCTTCTCGTCGATGAGGATGCGCATGAGCTCGGGGCCGCACATGGCGGGGTGCGTGTCGTTGGTGTGGATGGCCACAAACTGCGGCAGCAGCTCCCAGTTCTCGCCGTGCTCTTTCTCAAAGGTGTCGAGCAGGCTGTAGATGCCGGCCGAGACAAACAGGTACTCCTGCTTCAGGCGCAGCAGACGGCCGTGCTCGCCGGCGTCGTTGGGGTAGAGGATGGCGCTGATGGCCTCGGCCTCGGCGCGCTCGGCATCGGCCAGGGCGTAGTCGCCGCGGTTGAAGGCCTCAAGGTCAAAGTGCTCCTCGACCGGCTCGGCGGCCCAGACGCGCAGCTTGTTGACAGTCTCGCCGGCATAGCCCACGACGGGGATGTCGTAGGGGACGGCCAGGATGTCCTGCGTGTCCACCGTGCGGTAGAACGTGCGGCCGTTCTCCTCAAAGCCCTCGACGCGGCCACCAAACTTGATGGTCACGGCCTTGTCCTGACGACGGACCTCCCAGGGATAGCCGTGGGTAAGCCACTCGTCGGTGGCCTCGACCTGGCTGCCGTTGACGATTTCCTGCTTAAACAGGCCGTAGCGGTAGCGCATGCCGTTTCCGTAGCCGGCAATGCCCTCGGCTGCCATGGAATCCAGGAAGCATGCGGCCAGACGGCCCAGTCCACCGTTGCCCAGCGCCGGATCGGGCTCCTGGTTCTCGATGACGGACAGGTCAAAGCCCATGTCGTCGAGCGCCTCGGCGACCATGTCGCGTACGCCAAAGTTGAGCAGGTAGTTGTCGAGCAGGCGGCCGATCAAAAACTCGATCGAGAAGTAGTACACGCGCTTCTTGCCCTCGGCGGTCACACGGGCATCGCTCTTGGTGGCAACGGTGCGTGCCTTCTCGGCCACGAGCTTGGCCAGGGCGTTAAAGCGGTCAAGGTCGCTGGCGGCCTCGACGCTCTTGCCGCTGATGCTCATGACGGCATCGCGATAGAGCTCGGTAAACTCCTGCTTGTTGTCGAAGATCTTATTCATACGTTCCTTTCCCCCGGGGATGTTTCTCCCGGAACGGTTATGACTTGTATCCTACGCCTCGGCGAGGCGGGTAATTACAGCTGTAACGGCTTTGTTACGCTTTCTTGGCAGGAGCCTTAACAGCAGCTGCCTTAGCCTTGGGAGCAGCCTTTTTGGTGATTGACTTCTTGGCCGTGGTGGACTTGGCCGAAGCCTTGGCGGCAGACTTGGCAGTCTTTGCTTTGGCAGGAGCCTTCTTGGCGGCTGCAGGCTTGGGCTTTACCGAGGACGAACGCTTGCGCGTCGCCTTCTTGGGCTCCTCAACCACGGGCGGCTTATAGCTGCTGGGGCCGCGGCGCTTAAGCACCACGCCAGCCAGGCCGGGCACCTTGATCTCGATGGAATCCATCTGCCCGTTCCAGGGATAGGGCTCGCTCGAGCAGGTGTAGGGTTCCTCGCCGGCATAGCCGCTGCCGCCAAACTCGGGACGGTCGGAATCGAAGATGACCTCCCAGTCACCCTCGCGCGGCACGCCCACACGGAAGCTCTCGTAGCTCGCCGGGTCAAAGTTGATCAGGATCACCAGGTCGTCGTCAATGTCCTCGCCCTGGCGCACAAAGCTCACGATGGACTGCTTGGAGTTGTCCGCGTCGATCCAGGTAAAGCCGTCGTCGGTGTAGCCGCGCTCGTACAGGGCGGGCTCGGCGGTGTATAGGTGGTTGAGCGCCTTAATAAACGCCTGATGATGCTTATGAGTCTCGTACTCCTCGGTCAGGAACCACTGGATGGACTCGTAGTAGCGCCACTCAATAAACTGACCGATCTCGTTGCCCATAAAGTTGAGCTTGGCGCCGGGGTGCGTCATCTGGTAGAAGGCCAGCGTGCGCAGGCCGGCAAACTGGCGCCACCAGTCGCCCGGCATACGGCCGATGAGCGAGCACTTGCCGTGCACGACCTCGTCGTGGCTCAGCGGACAGATAAAGTTCTCGGTAAAGGCGTACATGATGGAGAACGTCAGCAGGCCGTGGTTGCCGGGGCGCCACGGAAAATCGGTCTGCATGTAGTGCAGGGTGTCGTTCATCCAGCCCATGTCCCACTTGTAGTGGAAGCCCAGGCCGCCGTCCTGCGGCGGATAAGTCACGAGCGGCCATGCGGTGGACTCCTCGGCCATCATCATCACGTCGGGGTAGTGTGCCTCAACGGCGCAGTTGACCTGACGGATAAACGCGCTGGCGTCCAGGTCCTCCTCGGTACCGTACTTGTTGAACTTCTTTTGGCCCGGATCGTCGATGCCAAAGTTGAGGTACAGCATGCTGGACACGCCGTCCATGCGAATGCCGTCCACGTGGAAGTTCTCGAGCCAGTACAGCACGTTGGAGACCAGGAAGGAACGGACCTCGCCGCGGGCGAAGTCAAATTTATGCGTGCCCCAGTTGGGGTGAATCTCGTGCTCAAACAGCATGTGACCGTTAAAGGTGGCAAGGCCGTGGGAGTCGGCGCAAAAACCGCCAGGTACCCAGTCCATGATCACGCCAATGCCTGCCTCGTGGCATGCATCGATAAAGTGCATGAGCTGCTGCGGGTTGCCGTAGCGCGATGTGGCAGCGTAGTAGCCGGTCGTCTGGTAGCCCCAGGAGCCGTCGAAGGGATGCTCCATAAGCGGCATGACCTCGATATGCGTGTAGCCCATGTCGCGGACGTAGTCCACGAGCTCCACCGACAGGTCATCGTAGGTGTAGAACTCGCCGCGCTGCGCGGGGAAGGGGTCCATGGGGCCGGGGTAGTTGCCGTACTCGTCGGGCTCGCCCTGCGGCGCGTCGCCGTGGCGCTTCCACGAGCCAATATGCACCTCGTAGATGTTAAGGGGCTGCGACATGTGGTTATGGCTGGCACGGCGCTTGAGCCATGCGGCGTCGTTCCAATTGTAGCCATCGAGGGTCCAAAGCACGCTCGCGGTACCCGGAGGGCACTCGGCCTTAAAGGCGTACGGATCGGCCTTGTAGAGCTTTTCGCCCTCGTTGGTCTCGATGAGGTATTTATAGAGCTGGCCCTGCTCGGCGCCAGGAATAAAGCCTTCCCAAATAGCGCTCGTATGCATGGGCACCAGCGGGTTGGCTTGCTCGTCCCAATCGTTAAATTCGCCAATGACGTGAACGCTCTTTACATCGGGCGCCCAAACGCAAAAACGCCAGCCGCGCGTACGGTTCTGCGTGTCGGGGTGCGCGCCCATCTTTTCCCAGCTGCGCTCCCACGTACCGATGCCAAACAGATAGACATCGTCTTTGGTAAGCTCCGGCGCGTGCGGGGCGGCTTTACGGGTTGCAGGCTTTTTGGTTGCTGGCTTTAGCTTTGTATCGCTCACGTTTGATCCCATCATGACGCGGCAGCGTGTTGCCTTGGTGACTAGATGCGAAAGGTCCAAGGCTGCACGAATCGAAGGGACGGCGATAGTTCTATGATTCGTTCCACCTCGCGTGCTCGGTGGAACTTTCGGCAAAAACTACGATAACACCTGTACGTTACTTTTATGAACGAAAGAGGTTTTGCGGTGGCGTTTAATCGGTAAGCGCCATGTTTATGCCACTGGCAGAATTGCCGTGGTAAAACTCTTGACAGTTTTACCAATTAGCGTTTCTAGATTGTTAGGTTGACGTTTGGTAAAACGTTTTTAGCAGGTTGTTTACCCTTTGACATCGAAAGGCATGTTTATGGACCACATCGCCGCCTCAAGTGTTGCTTTTATTTTCGATTGCGACGGCACACTGGTTAATAGCACCCCCGTTTGGGCCTATGCCCAGCCCGAGTTATTGCACCGCCACGGTATTGACGTGACGGTCGACGATTTTGCCCAGTTTGAGCATTTATCGCTCGAGGACGAGTGCCAGGCCTACCACGACATCTGGGGCATTGGCGAAAATGGCGAGGAACTGTATCGCGAGCTGAGCAATATTCTGATTGATGGTTACTCCAAGGTGCCGCCCCGTGAGGGTCTGCTGACGTTTTTGGAGCAGGCGAAGGCTGCCGGTATTGCCATGTGCGTGGCCACGTCCACGCCGGCAGAGCTGGTTACGTCTGCGCTTGCGGGCGCCGGTCTCGATGCCTATATGGAGTTAATTACCACCACGGGCGAGGCGGGGCGCTCCAAGCAGTTCCCCGATGTATACGAGTTGGCGCTGCGTCGCCTGGAGGAGCGCCACGGGCACCAGTTTGAGCGCGCGTGGGTGTTTGAGGACGCCGTCTTTGGCCTTAAGAGCTCTGGCACTGCAGGCTTTAAGCGCGTGGGCATCTATGACTCGCGCGGCCGTATGGAGCGCGACGAGGTGCGCGCTAACTGCGACATCTTTATCGATAGCTATGAGGACCTGGATCTGGCCAGCGTGCTTGCGTTTGAGGGATAGGCGAGAGCTGTGGCTTGCAAGGTATTGGTGGTCTGCGGCTCGCCCGTGGTGGCGAGCGCGGATCTGCTACGTCAGCTGGCGGGGGAGTGCGACCACGTTGTCGCCGTGGATCGCGGGCTCGACGCGCTGCTGGGCGCCGGCCTGGGCTGCGACGTATATGTGGGGGATGCCGACACGGTGAGCGATGCCGGCCGCGCGCTGGTGGATGCCGCCGAAGCCTTTGAGGTGGAGCGCCATAACCCCTACAAGGACTATACCGATCTGGCGCTGGCGCTCGATTCCGTCCGCCGCCGCTGGCCGGGTGCCGAAGTGGTTGCGACCTGCGCCACCGGCGGGCGTCCCGACATGGCGCTTTCCGTACTGGGGTTGCTTGCGGGCTACGAGGATGCCCCCATCTGGATCGCCGAGGACAAGGTGATCGCCTGCATCCTCCATGCAGGCGAGTCGTGGACCATCGAGGGTGCCGAGGGTAAGACGTTCTCCATTATCGCTATAGCCCCCAATACCGAGGTAAGCGAACACGGCCTAGAGTGGGAGCTAGACCACAGCCCCCTGGGCCTGCTAGCCGACACGGGCATCTCTAATGTCGTCAGGAAAACGGCCAAGATCCAAGTCCACCAAGGCGTCGCGATCGGTTATTTATTCCGTGAGGGTTTTATCGGGACGGTGGGTTAATTGACTGATTTTGCCGAAGTCAAAATCAGTCAATTCAGCCCCGTCCCAGGAAAACCCATAAATGAAAGCAACAAGTCAAAATTCCCTCTTGCATCCCCGCAAACATTCCCCTATAGTATCTCCTCGTCACGGGGGCGTAGCTCAGCTGGGAGAGCGCTTGACTGGCAGTCAAGAGGTCAGGGGTTCGATCCCCCTCGTCTCCACCTTCGTGAATAAAAAGCTTTCGGGAAACCGGGGGCTTTTTTCATAGGCAGCCACCGCTCAAATCAAAGTGACGCCACACCAACACCCACACCCAAAAAAGTTGCGCAATTTATTTCCCACTTCTGTACATAGTTTGTTAACCCAACATAATTCCATTTTGCATTTCACGTCGTCAGCTTTGCAGCTCGGACGGTGCGTGCCAACAGCTACACCCGCATAAACCTGCGTTAATGTGAACAAGTTTGCAAAATTACCCCCTTAAGCACTGCAAATGAACGATATGTTGTCGCGCGCGGCCTAAATCGGTTTCTAGCCGCCTTGTGCTAGGATATCTATCGTTACAAGGGTTCAACTGTGCTCACGGCTCCAACAAGCCGCAAAGCGCAGGGTCGATCAGCATCCGGCCGTAACGGCGGTGCCAGAAAAACCACGAGCTCCAATAGCGTCGTCATGCGTATCGCATTGAATGACTTTGTTCTTGTCAATGTGCAAGCTGTTCATTCGATTCGGCATTTCATGACAAATCGCAGTAGTCCTACAGCTGTTTGCGCGTGGTCCAGTTTTGTTCCCGCTTGACTGGATCGCGCGCAGCCAGCTGGAGTCGCGTTCATTTTTGCGATACACGTTCGCGACTCTAGCCACTGCACTTATGCATACCGTTCACGGTGGGGCAGAGCCACGTGCTTGTCTAACTGGGCTCAGGGTTTGAATATGGAGCGCCTTCGCGCACAAGCGCCCTGGCGTAGCCATACCCAAACCCCGTGAGCCACACGTAAGACAGCAAGGGGGTGGTGCTCGTGTGGTATGTGATTCAGGTCATTAACGGTCGCGAAGACGTAATGCGCGAGCGCATAGAGCATGTGGTGCCGGCTGGCGTCATGCAGGAGCTCTTTTATCCCCAATTTCAGACCGAGATCAAGGTACACGGCGAATGGGTCAATACGACCAAGCCGCTCTTTCCCGGTTATCTTATCTGCGATACGGCAGATCCCCGTACCGTGCAACAGTACCTGCTACGCATGGACGACTTTGCCCGGGTGTTATCCCAGGACGGTCAGTTTGTGCCGCTGGCAAAAGAAGAGGTCCAGCTTATTGGCGGCTTTACGCATAGGGGAGACCGCGTAGTGCCCATGAGCGAGGCCCTAAAAGACGGCGAGCAGGTCGTAGTGACGGCAGGTCCGCTGCTGGGCCACGAGGGACTTATCAAAACCATTAACAGACGCAAGAGCACTGCTTATTTGGAGCTCGATCTGTGCGGCCGGCGCGTAACCACTCGTATTGGACTTGCCGTGCTTTCAGCCGAGCAGCGCGTCATGCGGAACCTTAAAAAGGCGATCGCCTAGCTGCAGGCGACTGTTTAACGGGACAGGAAGGATTCCCGGGGGCGGGGACGTAGACAACGGTATTAATAGGGGAGAGAAGAGCAAATTTTGAACACTGAATCCAAGAGCGCAAAGCAAAAGGGAAAGCTGAGCGCCTTCGAACCGTACGCGCTGATGGTCTATGACTTTGCTGCGACCTTTTTCGCGGTGTTTATCGCATCGTGGGGAACGCAGCATTGGGCAACATTTAGTGGAGCTGCCGGCGCATGCCCTGCAATTACTGTGCTCGCGGTTATCAATGTCATCGTTTTTTGGTTCTTCCACATGTATAGCAGCCTGTGGCGCTATGCGAGTATTTCCGAGGCTGGACGTATTGTTGCAGCTGTAACGGTTGGCTCTGTTATCGGCGACGTTATCTTTAGTGCTTTCTTTGGCAAGGGCATGTCGCTTCGCGAGGATGTCATGGCTTGGGCGATTTTGGTCATCATCTGCGGTGGCGGCCGTTTTGGTATCCGCGCTTTGTACGGCAGTCAGCTCTGGCGTTTTAAAAGCAAGTCCGACGCGCACTTGCCGCGTACACTTATCGTAGGAGCGGGCGAGACCGGCTCGCTTACCATTAAGCGTATGCTCAACGGGGATCCAGATATGATCGGTGACCCTGTTGCCGTAGTGGATGATGACCCTAATAAGCAAAACCAGCGCATTCACGATATTAAGGTTTGCGGTACCTGCGAGGATATTCCCGCTATTGCACACGATTGCGAGGCAGAGCAGATTGTCGTCGCCGTACCGAGCTCTACGCGCGAAGAGCGCCAGCGCATCTACGACTTCTGCATGAAAACGGGCCTTAGAGTTCTCACGCTGCCCAATGTCCGCGATATTCCGCAGGATGGTGTAGGCAGGGTTGCCCTTCGTGAGGTCGAGATCAGCGACTTGCTTTCTCGCCAGGAGAAGTCGCTTGACCTTAACCAGATGGGCTACGTTACCGGCAAGCGTATTCTGGTCACGGGCGGCGGCGGATCTATTGGCTCAGAGCTTGTACGTCAGCTGCTTCCGGCTAAGCCTGCACAAATAGTGTTGTTTGACATTTACGAGAACACTACCTACGAGCTATATCACGACATCGTCAAGAACGCTCATGATCAAGGCACTGATATTCAAGTCTATATCGGCTCCATTACGCATCTCCCAGCGATTACCAAGGTCTTCGAGAAGTACCATCCGCAAGTTGTTTTCCACGCTGCAGCCCACAAGCACGTTCCTCTTATGGAGGGCAACGCCCGAGAGGCAATCGAGAATAACGTCTTTGGCACGCTCAACGTAGTGCGCCTTGCCGATAAATTTCAGTGCAGCCACTACGTACAGATTTCTACTGATAAGGCTGTTAATCCGACCAACGTTATGGGTGCAACCAAACGTATGGACGAGATGATCGTTCAGTATTACGCGGCCAACAGTAAGACGATCTTTACGGCTGTCCGTTTTGGCAATGTTCTTGGTAGCCACGGTTCGGTTATCCCGCTGTTTAGGCGTCAGCTTCGCGAAGGCGGTCCCATCACCATTACGCACAAGGACATTACGCGTTACTTCATGACCATCCCCGAGGCAAGCAAACTGGTCATTACTGCCGGTGCTTTGGCACATGGCGGTGAAATCTTTGTTCTGGACATGGGTGAACCGGTCAAGATCTATGACCTTGCCGTGAACCTCATCACGCTTAGTGGTCTTAAGCCTGGCAAAGACATCGAGATTAAAGAAGTCGGCCTGCGTCCTGGCGAAAAGATGTACGAGGAGCTCCTTATGGACAACGAGCAACTCCTGCCGACTGAACATTCCGAGATTCGCATCTCCACGGCCGAGGCCGACAAGATGGAAGAGATTAAAGACAAGCTTCAGAGGCTTCACGACTGCCTCGACAAGGATAACGATGCGGTCAAGTCTGTGCTCGCTGAGGTTGTACCTACGTATCATCCGCAGTTTAACGATTAGGTGTCTATGACTGAAATTAAGACAATAGAACAGGCGATGAGCGCTAGCCTTTCACCTTCTGATGCGCCTGCAGTGTATGCGCTTACTTCCACTCCTGAATCAATTGCGAATGAGTTTGATCTTGATGGCAAGCTTGGCTATCGATTCATTAAACGTGTGTTTGACATTGCTTCAAGCGGTCTAGGGCTTATCGTGCTGAGTCCTGTGATTGCAGGCACTGCGCTTGCCGTAAAGCTCACAAGCCCGGGTCCTATTATTTTCAAGCAGAAGCGCGTTGGAAAAGATAAAGAGCTTTTTAATATCTATAAGTTCCGAACAATGCGTATAGACACTCCTGATCTGCCAAGCCATATGATCAATGGTGCTGACTGGATGACGCCAATTGGCGCAACGCTACGAAGACTAAGCCTAGATGAGCTTCCACAGATGTGGAATATCTTTACCGGCAAGATGAGCGTTATTGGTCCTAGACCTGCGCTGTGGAGCCAGTTTGACCTTGTTGCTGAGCGCGACAAATATGGAGCGAATAACGTTCAACCGGGACTTACTGGTTGGGCGCAGATTAACGGCCGAGACGAGCTAACCATTGAAGCGAAATCAGCTTTGGATGGCGAGTACGTACGGAAACGAAGCATCGGCTTCGACCTGAGGTGCTTCTTCGGTACATTCTCGAAGCTTTCAGGTTCTGAAGTGGTGGAGACCAAAGTCGCCGGTCACGATGGCGAGGCGGCGCAATGAGAATTCTCGCCGTTTGCCAATATTATTG
Source organism: uncultured Collinsella sp. (assembly GCA_902495645.1). GTDB lineage: Bacteria > Actinomycetota > Coriobacteriia > Coriobacteriales > Coriobacteriaceae > Collinsella. The sequence goes on from CABUXY010000001.1 coordinate 279,997, forward strand.
GCCCGAGCCTTTCAACGTTTCTGAAATCTGCGAAGAGCTTGTTGCTCGCGGTCATGAGGTGACTGTAGTTACGGGTCGCCCTAATTATCCCGAAGGAAACCTTTATGAGGGATACGAGGGCGATAAACACCTTGATGAATACCATAACGGCGTGCATGTATTGCGAACTAAAATCTGTCCACGTAAAACTGGCACGTTGAATCGCATTAGAAATTATTACAGTTTTCCGGCCAAAGGCAAGAAAGCTATCGCGAAGCTGGATTCGAAATTCGACGTCGCTATCGTATTCCAACTCTCTCCAGTGATGATGGCGGAACCTGCTTTGGCGTATGCGAAAAAGCATGGTATTCCCGTGCTGCATTATGTCATTGATTTGTGGCCAGAAAGCTTACTTGCGGGTGGAATTGGAACGAACTCGCCAATTTATAAGGCGTTTGCTTTTGAATCGAAGCGAATCTACTCGCAAGCTGACGCGCTGGCTATAACCTCGCCGGCTTTCGAAGACTATCTGTCTGACCTGTTGGGAAGAAAGATCCGCGGCATATATTTGCCGCAATTCGCCGAGGATGCTTTTTCTGATGCGACTGCCATCGAATGCGCACTTGACTCTGACCGATTCCCAACTGATAAGTTAAACCTGATGTTCGCAGGTAACATCGGCTCCGCGCAGTCGGTGCAAACGCTTATTGAGGCTGCAAGCGTCCTGAAGGATGAGCCGTTCGTTTTCCATATTGTTGGCTCTGGCACGGAGCTGGATGCCTGTAAAAAGCTTGCAAGCGATCGTGATGCTTGCAACGTAGTTTTCCACGGCAGACACTCTATCGAAGAAATGCCTGCCTATTATTCACGTGCTGATGCGATGGTGGCGACTTTTGCCAATAGCCCCATTCTTGGATATACGCTCCCTCGCAAAATTCAATCCTACATGGCCGCTGGAAAACCAGTAATCGGTACGGTGACGGGGGAAGCGCGACGTGTTCTTGATGATTCCAAATGCGGATTTTGTTGCGAAGCAGAAGACGTACAAGGACTTGTCAGGTGTTGTCGCGAATTGGCAGCCCTTTCGGGTGAGGAAAGAGCTGCATTAGGCAAGCGTGCTAGGAAATATTGCAACGAGCATTACTCGCGTGAATCGTTCTTTACAACGTTAATAAATGCGCTGGAAGCCCTGAAAGGAACCAAGCATGACAAATAATTTATCCGTTTTTGATGGTAAGACCCTGATGATCACGGGAGGCACCGGCTCGTTCGGCAACACCGTGCTCAAGCACTTCATGAACACCGACCTGGCCGAGATCCGCATCTTCTCGCGCGACGAGAAGAAGCAGGACGACATGCGTCACCGCCTGCAGGAGAAGTCGCCCGAGCTCGCCTCCAAGGTCCGCTTCTTCATCGGCGACGTCCGCAACGCCCAGAGTGTGCGCGATGCCATGCACGGCGTTGACTACATCTTCCATGCCGCCGCCCTCAAGCAGGTTCCCTCCTGCGAGTTCTTCCCCATGGAGGCCGTGCGCACCAACGTCATAGGCACGGACAACGTGCTCCACGCCGCGATCGAGGAGGGCGTCGACCGCGTCGTGTGCCTGTCCACCGACAAGGCCGCATACCCCATCAACGCCATGGGCAAGTCCAAGGCCATGATGGAGTCCATCATCTACGCCAACGCCCGCAACGGCGCCGGCCGCACCACCATCTGCTGCACCCGCTACGGCAACGTCATGTGCTCGCGCGGCAGCGTCATCCCGCTGTTCATCGACCGCATCCGAAAGGGCGAGCCGCTCACGGTCACCGACCCCCACATGACCCGCTTCCTCATGAACCTGGACGAGGCGGTCGACCTGGTGCAGTTCGCCTTCGAGCACGCCAACCCCGGCGACCTGTTCATCCAGAAGGCGCCGGCGTCGACCATCGGCGACCTCGCCGAGGCCGTGCAGGAGGTCTTCGGCCGCGTAGGCACCCAGGTGATCGGCACCCGCCACGGAGAGAAGCTCTTCGAGACCCTCATGACCCGCGAGGAGCGACTGAGGGCCGAGGACATGGGCGGCTACTACCGCGTCGCCTGCGACTCGCGCGACCTCAACTACGACAAGTTCGTCGTGGACGGCGAGGTGGAGACCCAGGCCGACGAGTCCTACACCTCCCACAACACCGAGAGGCTCGACGTGGAGGGCACCATCGCCAAGATCAAGACCGCCGAGTACGTGCAGCTGGCGCTCGAGGGCCGCGAGCACGAGGCGGTGCAGTAGGGTGCGCGTCCTCGTCACCGGCGCCAGGGGCTTCGTGGGCAGGAACCTCTGCTGCGCACTGAAGAACATAAGGGACGGCAAGGACCGCCGCGAGAAATACGCGAGCCTGCTCCCCCTCGAGGTCATGGAGTACGACATCGATTCCACGCCCGAGGAGCTGGACGGCTACTGCTCCCGCGCAGACTTCGTCTTCAACCTGGCCGGCGTCAACCGCCCCAAGGACCAGGCGGAGTTCATGGAGGGCAACTTCGGTTTCGCCTCGATGCTGCTCGAGACGCTCGAGCGCCACGGGAACACGTGCCCCGTCATGCTCTCCAGCTCCGCGCAGGCGAGCCTGTCGGGCCGCTTCGAGGGCTCTGTCTACGGGGAGTCCAAGCTGGCGGGGGAGGGCCTGTTCCGGGAGTACTCGGAGCGCACGGGGGCGCCCGTGCTCATCTACCGCTTCCCGAACCTCTACGGCAAGTGGTGCCGCCCGCGCTACAACTCCGCCGTGGCCACCTTCTGCGACGCCGTCGCCAACGGCCGCCCCTACACCGTCAACGACCCCAGCGTGGAGCTGGAGCTCCTCTACATCGACGACCTCGTCGACGAGATGCTGGGCGCCCTGCTGGGGCGGGAGCACCGCTGCGGTTACGACGGGCTGGAGCGCATCGAAGGTGATGATTTCTGCTACGTCCCCGGGACCAATGTGAAGAAGCTGGGCGAGATCGTCTACCTGCTGGGCTGCTTCCGAGACAGCCGCGAGACCCTCTCGGTGCCGGATCTTTCCGAGGGTTCCTTCTCCAAGAAGCTCTGGAGCACGTTCCTTTCCTACTACGAGCCGGGGCACTTCGCCTATAGCCTCAAGCCCAATGTCGACGAGCGCGGCTCGTTCACGGAGTTCCTGCGCACGCCCGAGCGCGGCCAGGTCTCCATCAACGTCTCGAGGCCCGGCGTCACCAAGGGCAACCACTGGCACATGAGCAAGTGGGAGAGGTTCCTGGTTGTCTCCGGCACCGCCTCCATCAAGTTGAGGAAGGTGGGGGAGGACGCCGAGGGCAACCCGTTCCCCGTCGACGAGTATGTCGTCTCGGGGTCTGACATGCGCGCCGTGGAGATGGTCCCCGGCTACACGCACTCCATCACCAACCTGTCCGACACCGAGGACCTCGTGACGGTCATGTGGGCCAACGAGCCCTTCGACCCCGAGAACCCCGACACCTACTACGAGGAGGTCTAGCCGCATGGGCAAGGACTATTCCGATATCGCATTCAAGGATGACGGCCGCCTGAAGCTGCTGATCATCGTGGGCACCCGACCCGAGGTCATCCGCCTGTCCGAGGTCATCAAGAAGTGCCGCCGCCACTTCGACTGCCTGCTGGCGCACACTGGCCAGAACTACGACTACACGCTCAACGGCATCTTCTTCCGAGACCTGTCGCTGGACGCCCCCGACGTCTACCTGGACGCCGTAGGCGCCGACCTGGGCGAGACCGTGGGCAACATCATCGCCGCGAGCTACAAGCTCATGGTGCAGGTGCAGCCCGACGCCCTTCTCATCCTGGGTGACACCAACAGCTGTCTGTCCGCCATCGCGGCCAAGAGGCTCCACATCCCCATCTTCCACATGGAGGCGGGCAACCGCTGCAAGGACGAGTGCCTGCCCGAGGAGACCAACCGCCGCATCGTCGACGTGATCTCCGACGTCAACCTGGCATACTCCGAGCACGCCCGCCGCTACCTGAAGGACACCGGCTGCGCCCCGGAGCGCACTTATGTCACGGGCTCGCCCATGGCCGAGGTCCTGCGCGCCAACCTGGGCAAGATCGAGGCCTCCGACGTCCTGACCGAGCTCGGCCTTGAGCCCAAGCGCTACATGCTGCTGTCCGCCCACCGCGAGGAGAACATCGACACCGAGGCCAACTTCACGAGCCTGTTCACCGCCATCAACGCGCTGGCCGAGAAATACGACATGCCGATCCTGTACTCCTGCCACCCGCGCTCCCGCAAGCGCCTGGAGGCCACGGGCTTCAAACTGGACCCGCGCGTACGTATGCACGAGCCCATGGGCTTCCACGACTACAACTGCCTTCAGATGAACGCCTTCGCGGTGGTCTCCGATTCGGGCACGCTGCCCGAGGAGTCGAGCTTCTTCGCGAGCGTCGGCCGCCCGTTCCCGGCGGTGTGCATCCGCACCTCCACCGAGCGCCCCGAGGCACTGGACAAGGCGTGCTTCACGCTGGCCGGCATCAGCGAGCGCGGCCTGCTCCAGGCCGTCCACACCGCCGTCGAGCTCGATGCCGAGGGGTCGCTGCCCGAGGCGCCCGTTCCCGACTACGCCGACGAGACCGTCTCCACCAAGGTGGTCAAGATCATCCAGAGCTACACCGGCGTCGTGGACAAGATGGTGTGGAGGAAGGGGGCTTAGCCAGACATGCCTTTCCTATTCGTTTCCACTGGAGATTGCTACCAGACGCCGTATATCGAAGCCTATGAGTCCTGCTTTGAAGGTGAGTACGACTTCCTCTACTGGAGCCGTGGCGACGTCTCTTGCAGGATAGCCCGCGCTAACGCTATCCCTTACAAGTCAAAGGGCGAGAGCAAGCTCGACAAGCTGACCGGCTACGCCGGTTTTTGCTCATTCGCCAAGGATTGTCTTCGGAAAAAGAACTATGACGGTATCGTGTTGCTGCAAACCCAGGCGGCACTGCTCCTATCCTCTTATCTGAAGAGGCATTATCAAGAAAAATACATCTGCGATATTCGCGATTATTGCTTCGAGAAGCTTCCTTTTGTGCGGGGCATCGAGAAGTCCCTCTTTGGGTGCTCCTATGCCAATTTCATCTCATCTCCCGGTTATGCGAAATTTTTGCCCTCGGGTGTGGAGTATCACTTGCTGCACAATAATCATCCGGGACTTTATAGAAGCGAGCCTTCGTCGGCGGCGCAAGGCCCCATCAATATCGTTTTCTTGGGCTCGATTCGTTTTCATGATCAGTGCCGCAAGCTCATAAAGGCTTTTTCTAATGACGAGAGATTCAGAGTCTCTTTCGTCGGCGCTGGCGCACTCGCGCTGAAGAACACTTGCGGAGACTTGGATATTGAAGGGGTTTCCTTTCAGGATTCTTTTTACCCTTCCCAAACCGTAAACTTACTAGAAGGTGCAGACCTGCTCTTCAACCTGTACGGGAACAACAGCCCGTTTCTTGATTACGCTCTGTCCAACAAGTTATATTATGCCGCCGAGCTTGGGAAGCCGATTTTGGTCTGCCCTAATACCTTTATGGAAGAGATAACTCTGGAGTATGGACTCGGTTTTTCCGTTGACTTGGAACGCGAAGATGCCAGCACAAAGCTCTTAGAGGAATACTTCCGTTTCGATTTTAGTGCCTTCGATGAGGGGCGGCATTCGTTTATCGAGAAAGTCAATCGCGAGAACGACGATGCAAACCGGTTGATGAAAGCGTTTTTTGCCAATGAGTAGGGCAATACGCAATTCAGATAGGAAAACTACCGGCGCATTCGAGTGGCTATTCGCCATTTGCTTTGCCGCAGGGATACTCTGTTCGCTCATACTCGCTATGGGCGAGAGGCCTGTGATATACGAGCTTATACCGCTTCTGCCGCTGTCTTTTTCTGTCTTTTGCACGCTTTTGCTTGCCCCGTTATTCTTAAGGGACAGATCTTGGACGGTCCTCATCGTCTACGTCTGCTGTTTCTTGCGCTACGTTGTTCTGCCTGTCATCCTATGCTCTGATCCTTGCTATTCCATCTCACTTTACCAGCCCACGAGCGAAGAGGTGGGGTCTGCGATCCTGTTTATGGTTTACGAATTGCTGTTCATCAGCATCGGTTTTGCTATATATGGTCTGGTGGTTCACAAGAGAATTGATTCTAAGGCGGTGAGCGCAATGCAGGAACCCGCCGGAGTCGTTTTCGCGCTTTTTGTCTTCGCTGCGCTCGTCATCTTCGTTGTCTTTCCCGAATCAAGGCAAGGTCTCAGCTTCATTTCCATTGACGCCGGAACCGGAGCGCGTATGGGTGGCTTGAAATCGACCTTCGGCAACGTTACTCGCCAGCTGGTGCTTATCGGTATGCTCATGGCCTTTGTCCTCTTCTCGACATGGTGCTCGAGGAAAGCATCCGAGATGGGATCCGCGCGCTATTATTGGATGGCGCTCATGGCGGCTCTTTTGTGCGTATGCGTTGTGGTTGACGAGAAGAGATCCGTTCAGGTCTATAGCGCTTTTGCGGTTATAGTGCTCTTGACGAAGTTGTTTCCTGGAAAAGCTAGAAGGACAGTTGGCTTAGTCGCAGGACTAGCCTTCGCCCTTGTAGCCCTGCTCACCATCTACAAGAATTTCTACGTGTTCAACTATGCTTCCTATGCCGATGCTCTAGCGAACTCGAACGGTTTCGCCGGTGTCGGTAAAACGGCCGAGCTCTACTTGCTGGGACCCGTTTCGGTCGCCGCCGGACTCAACGGGTCGCTCGCTGATGCACAGAACCTTGGCTCACTTCTCTACGACTTTGCTCGTTCCTTTATCGGACTGAGCTTTTTTGTGAAGGGGTCAGATTTTACGGCCGCAGGGGCTATGTACAACCAGTTCGTCTCGGGCGGAACATCTGCCTCCGGCGTTCTCCTTCCTATCAGTGTTGAGGGTGGAACCTGCACCTTCCTTGCCCTCGGCCCCGCCTTGACTTTGGGCTTTCTGCTCTTTGCCCTCTTTTTGGAACGGAAAATGCGTAACGCGACTTCTCCCGTTGTCATTTTCTATATCGCATATGTCTATATTCGCATGGCAACTTGCCTCGTTTCCGCTGCAGTTAGCTCTGTCATCCTCTCGTTTTCGTCCGTGATCGTGATTGTTGGTGCTCTGTGGTTGGCGCAACGGCTTTTGTCTAAAAAAGGTAGGGTGGTTCAGTAGTGGGCTCATTAGTAGCGAGGCTTAAGAACGGCAAGGCTGCCAAACAGATTGTGCTTCTCTCGTCCGGATCCCTCATCGCCCAGCTTCTCACGTTTGCGATGTCGCCGGTGCTGACACGTCTGTATTCGACCGAGGTCATCGGCCTCTTCACGTTTGTTCTTTCGATTGTCTCCGCTTTTTCAGGTGTCATCTGCCTTCGATACGACGTCTCAATAGTCACTGCCGACAAGGAGTCCTTCGGGCCGTTGTTCAAAGCGTGTGTGATAATAACCGTTGCTTTATCGCTTCTGATTGGGGTCGGCTCTTTTGTGGTGTGCTGGCTTTTCGAAATGGTCGAGCCGAGTTCGCTTTGGACGATAGTGTTCGTCTTTCCCCTCTTGTTGGTTGCCGGAGCTATTAACATACTTAACGGCTGCAACAACAGAAACGAAGAGTACAAGGCAATCAGCGATGCATACGTTGGCCGTTCTGTTGCCCAGAATGCCATTATGGTTGGCGCCGGACTCGTCGCCCCAAATGCCGCCGTGCTTCTTGTTTCTCAGCTTGTTGGACAATTCGCAGGGATTAAGCTTCAGCTGAGAGCGCTCCATGACAGCTGGAAGGATGCCCTTAGGGTGGACTCCGACGCTGTGAGACGGGCTGTAGTCGACAACCGCGCGCAAGCATTATTCTCAACGCCCGCGACCTTGCTGAACGCGGCATCATATTCGCTGGTCAGCCTTTGCATCGGCAATGTCTACGGGATGGGGGTCCTCGGCCTCTATTCCATATCATTTAGGGTGCTCGGGGTTCCTCTCGCTGTATTCAGCTCAAACATCGCAAGGGTCCACTGCAAGCTTTCGGAGAGGGAGATGGGTTCCAGCGGTTCCTATTTTAAGTCGACTCTTAAAATGCTCCTCGCCTCCCTTGCTATCATCCTTCCTATCAGTGCTTTGCTGTTTTTCTTCTCCCCCCCGGCCTTCTCCGTCCTCTTCGGCCCAGAATGGGAGGAGGCGGGCGTATACGTTCAGATTCTCGTACCGATGTTTTTGCTGCGCTTCCTCGCAGGCTCGATTGGCTATGGGTTCTTCCTGTCCAGGAAGCAGTGGCAGGAGACGGTCATTCAGTTGCTTCTGCTCATCACTCTTGTCGGCGTTTTGGCGATTTCAGTCGCCTGTGGAGCCGATGTAATCACCTTTCTTGTCGCATTGTCGGCCACTTGGTCGGTTGTGTACCTGACGGAGATTGGTCTATTCGTTGTTAACTCTAAGCGAGGTGCTTAAATGAACGAAAAAATATCCCTTACGACGATTCACAGCCAGAATAATAACTTTGGCTCGGTCTGGCAGGCATTCGCCCTTTCCTGGTTCCTGGAGAAAAACGGGTATCGTCCCGAAACCCTTGACTATCGCCCCTCATACTCGAATGGTCTCACCTCGGTCAAACGCATACCAACCATGCTGGCCGGCCGTCTGCTGCACGGCCTGGCAGTTAGGACCAGGGAGAAAAGGTTCCAGTCTTTTATCTCGTCAAGGCCACTCAGCCGCAGGTACGCGCGTTACAACGAAATTAAGTCTTGCCCTCCTCAAGCCGATGTCTACCTTATTGGAAGCGACCAGGTCTGGAACCCAGATTACCTTTGCGGTAACGACCCCGCTTATTATCTCGAGTTTACGGACAGTAGTAAGAAGCTCGCTTTCTCGGCGAGCGCCGGAAAGTTGCTCAGTCAGGATGAGGCCGGGGACCTTCTTCGTAAAACGAAGGGTTTTTGCTCGATTTCCTTGAGGGAAGACCTTACGGCGAAACAGCTCAACGATGCGGGGCGCGAGGACGCCGTCCATACGCTCGATCCCGTCTTTCTGCTCGACGGTGACGAGTATCGTTCTCTCGCGTCCTCGTCATACGAGGCAGGCGTTCCCAAGAACGGCTATATCCTGGTCTATGCGATCAACAAAGACGAAGTTCTCGAAGAGGTCGTTCGCAGAGCGCACGATGTGACAGGAAAGCCCGTTATCCAAATCGGTGGCCTTGCCTCGAAATGTGCAAGCGATTATTTTCCGCGCGATGCCGGACCTAAGGAATTTATTAACCTTTTGGACGGGGCTGACCTCATGATCACGAGCTCCTTCCATGGGGTAGCCTTCTCGCATATCCTCAGAAAGCAATTTATCTGCCTTCTTCCGGGCGGAAATCACTTGCGATTAGAGAGCCTCATGCGCGACGCGGGCACCTCGGATCGTCTTGCGCGAAACGTCGAGGATGCCGTAGAACTTATCGATAAGCCTATCGACTTTGCTTTCGTTTACAAACGACTTTCTCCGATCGTTGATTTTTCGAGAAGTTACCTGCTCACCTCCATTGAGGAGGTGCTCGATTAGATTGGATAAAGAGATCTGCGACTTCGAATTATGCACAGGGTGCCAGGCCTGTGTGTCTGTTTGCCCCACAGGGTGCGTCACCGCTGCTGCCGATAACGAGGGCTTTTTCAGGCCCGTTGTCGACAGCGACCAGTGCATAGACTGCAATCTGTGCAGGAAGACATGTCCCATTAACAACCGCGTTCTAAGCAAAAGCCTCCCTACGAAGAGCTATTTGTTTCAGACCATGTCCCCGAGCAACAAACTGGAGAGCGCCTCGGGCGGAGCTTTCCAGGATATATGCCGCGCCTTTCTCGGCGGTTACAGTGATGTTGCTATCTTCGGCGTCGGGCTTGACTCCGAAAACCGTGCCCGCTTTGCCCGCGTTGACTCCGTTACAGAGGTTCATACCTTCTCGGGCTCAAAATATGTGCAAGCGGAAATCGGCGATATCTACAAGGATGTCGAGAATTGCCTGCGCAGCCGCAAACACGTCGTATTCACTGGAACACCCTGTCAGGTTGACGGACTGCGACGCTATTTGCGCCGCCCCTATGACAAGCTGCTGTGCATAGATCTTGTTTGCCATGGCGTAGGGTCCCCAAAAGTCTTCGAACGCTATGTTGGGTACTTAGAGCGCAAATACGGCTCTAAAGTTGAGCAATTCCAATTCACGGTGAAAAAGGGCGGATGGCTTCATAGAAGGGTGCTCGCACGGTTCGCGAACGGTAAGCAATACAGCCGAATGGCGATAACGCTAGACGATCCATACATGACCGCCTTCTTTTCTCATGTCATCATGAGACCTTCTTGCTATTCCTGCCGGTACACCAATCTTTCGCGCGTCGGAGACCTGACGATAGGCGATGCGTGGGGCGTGGAGAAGAGAAAACCTAAACAATACTATCGAGAGGGTGTCAGCCTGATAATCGCCTCTACCGCAAAGGGAGAGGAGGCTCTACGCGCTTGCGGGAATCTCGGTCGACTTGAAGAGGTCGAATTGGCAGATTACATTGGCTCTAACCCGCAACTTCAAAAACCTATCAAACCTCATCCGTCTCGAGCACAGTTGATGGCGCTTGCGACCGCAGACGACGTACCGTTCGATGACTTTGTAGACAAGCTGTGCTATCGCTCGAAACTACGCCGATGGGTTTCCGAGGCAAAAGCACGGTTTAGCTAGTTTGGGAGGTTTGTCTCAATGAAGAAAATCATGCTCGTCTTCGGCACCCGCCCGGAGGCAATCAAGATGTGCCCGCTCGTCAACGAGCTGAAGGCGCGCAGGGATGAGTTCGAGACCGTCGTGACCGTGACCGGCCAGCACCGCGAGATGCTCGACCAGGTGCTGCGCGTCTTCGACGTGACTCCCGACCACGACCTGGCGATCATGAAGCCGGGCCAGACGCTGTTCGACGTGACGTGCGACGTGCTGGTCAAGCTCAAGGCTGTCCTCGAGGACGAGAGGCCCGACGTCGTCCTGGTCCACGGCGACACCACGACCAGCTTCGCCGCGGCACTGGCGTGCTTCTACCTGCAGATCCCCGTGGGCCATGTCGAGGCGGGCCTTCGCACGCACGACATGTACAGTCCCTGGCCCGAGGAGTTCAACCGCCAGGCCGTCGATATCGTCAGTGAGTACTACTTCGCCCCCACGGAGGCAAGTAAGCAGAACCTGCTCGACGAGGGCAAGCCCGAGTCCAGGATCTGGGTCACCGGCAACACGGGCATCGACGCACTGCGCACCACCGTGCGCGAGGGCTACTCCCACCCCGAGCTCGAGTGGGCCGAGGGCTCCCGCCTCATCCTCATCACGGCGCACCGCCGCGAGAACCTGGGCGAGCCCATGCACCGCATGTTCCGCGCCATCCGCCGCGTGATGGGGGAGCACCCCGACACCAAGGCGATCTACCCCATCCACATGAACCCGCTCGTCCGCAAGGCCGCCCACGAGGAGCTCGACGGCTTCGACCGCCTGCACATCATCGACCCGCTCGAGGTTCTCGACTTCCACAACTTCATGGCGGCGAGCCACCTCATCCTCACCGACTCGGGCGGCATCCAGGAGGAGGCCCCGAGCCTGGGCAAGCCGGTGCTCGTCATGCGCGACACCACCGAGCGCCCCGAGGGCGTTGCCGCCGGCACCCTGAAGCTCGTCGGCACCGAGGAGGACGTCATCTACCGTGAGTTCAGCCGCCTTCTCTCCGATCAGGCCGAGTACGAGGCCATGAGCCATGCATCGAACCCCTATGGTGATGGACATGCGAGCGAACGCATCGCGGACGTGCTGGCGCAGTAGTTTTCTCCGAGCTGTTTTATGAAGCTGCTCTTTTGGAACATAAACAAGAAAGACAATGCCGACCTTGCCCTCGCGTGCATGCGAGAGAATGATGTCGGCATTGCTGCTTTTGCGGAATATTCCGGAACTGAATTCTCAGATGAGCTTTTAAAGAGCTCTGGCTATCGCCCAATAGGCTACGGCGGGTGTGACAAAGTCAAAATGTATGCTCGTGAGTCCATTGAGATTCTTGAGTGCTTCGAGCAATCTAGGTTTACCGTGCTGCCAATGAAAATAGGTGAGATTTACTTTGTTGTTGCCGCGGCTCATCTGGTCGACCGAAGGTCTTCGACAGATTCGGAACCCCGGTTAATTGATATCCGAGCAATGATGAGCGTCGTCCATGGTTACGAAAGCAAGCTAGCGATTAAGAAAACAATTATTGTGGGCGATATGAACGCAAATCCATATGATAAGGAGCTGCTTCACCCGAACGCATTTAATGCGATGCTATTCAAGGGGATAGTCAGGAATAAGAGTTCGAGAACGTGGCGTGGGAACGAATATCCCTTTCTCTATAATCCAACAATCCATTGGTTATCGGAGGAGTCAGAAAACTATGGGTCCGTATATTATTCCAGCGATTACACTAGCCCCGTTTGGAACTGTTATGACCAAGCACTAGTAAGCCCTCCATTGATGGATTCAATTAACTCCTACAGCTATCTAAAGAAGATAGGGGATGAGGACTTGATAGCAAAAGTTCGTCCCAACAGGAAGATAAGCGATCATTTGCCGCTGTTGGTTGATATCGATTTAAGTTAGGTGAGCTGTTATGACTTCCAGTGTAAACCCGTGGTTAGATGTTCTCTCTCAGCCTCAGCAAAAGACAACAGACGGAATTATCCCTTATTTTAATAAGCAGACCAAAATGCTTTCTGAAGCATCTGGAGGCAAGGTTAAAGGGTTGTTTTCACGGACTTTCGATGTTAACAGGACTCTTGTCCCAGCGCTTGATTTGGCCGAAAGTGCATCCACAGCAGTTTCAAGAATTATCTCAGGAAGAACTCTCCTTTCTACCCCCGATTCCGTTCTCAAAGATGCCGGTGACCTGTACAAGAAAAATGACTATAGCTTCGAGATTCGTTCTGATGGTTACCGATTCAGACTATTCACCATCAAATTTGATCCGTCGTATCCTGCCATCATGACTGTCGATCGAGGCGTTTGCAACGATCTTGCAAAGATCTACGACCGTTATAAGTTCGAAGAGGCCGACCCCTGCAATATCACGATACAAGACGATGAAGATCTTGACAGTGTGTTCAATCAACTCCTCAAGAGCGTAAAGCTAATCTATATCTGCAACCGTCTGATGAACGAAGCGTCGTAGCTGGATGTCAATTAACTGATCTATCTAACGTTTCTATTTGTCATTTCGCCTCTCCTACTATCTATGTTGTTGCAACTTATTATGGATTGGCGCTTAACACGAGCCGAAGGAAATGGACCGCTGATAGCTGCGATGTAGCGGGGTTTTCGTCTTGAACCTAAAAATGATTTTGGAGTCTATCGACTGATATGGCCACTTACGGAAACCCTCATCAACTCTTGATTTTAGGAAATGGCTTTGACTTACACTGTGGTTTGAAATCGCGATATTCAGATTTCTTTTCGATTCGGCTAAAGCCCGTACTCAATGAAACTCTTTCCAATGCCGCTTCTGCACCCTATAGCTTTTATAAATCGGGTTTAACCGTATGGGATCTCATCTTTTCCCTATTGGGACCACTTAAACAACCATCACCGAGCGTCAGGTGGTGCGATGTTGAGTATGTAATGAAAGAAGTCTTAAGTCATTCAGATGCTATCTCGTCGAAGAATTCGGCGTTTATTACGGTAGCTGATATATATTCGGCGCTGAAGCACAATAAAATTCAAAGAAATAAGCACGACAGCGTCTACGTATCGCAATTCCTTGCATATAAAGGCTTTCAATGCAAAAGCATTAGCGATCTATATTCCGTCCTCCTATCTGAGTTAAATATGCTTGAGACCGCATTTGCCAGTTACCTTAAAAAGGCAATTAAAGAATGCGACCGATACGGCATTGACTCTAAACTTTTGCTAACCAGCTTAGTTTCCTCTGGTGTCGGAAATCAAATAACAGATGCAACAATACTGAATTTTAATTACACGCATCCGTTGTTAATGAAGCAGGACCTAGATGTTGCTGAGGTCGACTATATTAATATTCACGGTCGTTGCGGGGGAGAAATCATTTTCGGTATAGACGGAACTGGCCTTATTTATGATGACAGATTAATGTCCTTTACGAAGACCTATAGAGTTATGGCATCCCATCGTATGGATTTACGTGCTCCAGTTTCGAGACCATGTGAGTCGGCTCCCTGTGACCAAGGGACAACGATTATTAAATTCTTCGGACATTCTTTGGCTGAGGCTGATTACTCATATTTCCAATCGATATTTGATAATGTTAATTTATATGGTGGCAAGACGTCGCTGGTCTTTTATTACGCTCCATACTGCTCTTCAGCTGAGAAGGACCTGCAGAAATCTATCGTAAGGCTTCTCTCATCTTATGGGTCGACTATGACTAATCGTGGTCATGGAGACAATTTGATTCATAAGCTGCTCATGGAGGGTCGTATATCAATTAAAAAAGTGCCCGACTAGCTGTTTAGGTTATTGGTTTATGGCTTAGTTCCTGACATTCGCATTTTCAATGGCGCTAGACGTCGTGTTGTGAAGGCCAAGGGCGTGCCCGTGGTGGTCTACGAGCCCACGCTGAACGCGCCGGAGTTCTTCGGATCCGAGGTGACCCACGACCTGGAGGCCTTCAAGACGGAGTGCGACGTGATCGTGGACAACCGCTGGAGCGACGAGCTCGCGGACGTGGCGGACAAGGTGTACACGAGGGATTTGTTTAAGAGAGACTAGGGGAGAGCGGCTGCCCGAGTTGGGCGGGTTCACCCTGCAGTAAATCAATCTTTCATGAAAACGCGGACGCATCAGCCAAGGCGATGCGTCCGCGTTTTTGTTCTATTGACTCATATAGGACAACTTTTAGGATTTAATAATGACGGTTTCAATAGATTGGCCCTCAAGCAGCGCCCCTCCATAACGAATGATTAAATCGGTGACCAGAATCGCTTTTAGCGAATGCTCCAAGGTGTCGAACTCGGTCTGCTTGCCGTGGCATATTTGATTCCGCAAGGGATTATGGGCTGCCAAAGCATTATCCATGCTGTTGATAAGCGTAATGTCGACAAGGTAATTGATTGCACTATCAAATACCAGCCAGCCATTTTCAGAGGTAACCAGCATCAAAAGGACCTTGTCTTTAATATTTCTAAGTTTTCTACGCTTTCCTTCCGAATACAAAGTAGCTACTCGGTGCTGTTTGGCATATATATCGAAAGCTTCTTCCTGTTCTTCATTAAGCGCCTTGCCATCAGGCGCATACTTTTCTATCAGGCCTTCAAATAAATTCATGAGCAATGAAACGCAACCTTCGTAGTCTTGCTTCCGATGTCGCTCCAAAGCGCTGACGAGTAGCCGTATTTCCCCTTCAGATATTTCTTCATGGCTTTCCCATATCGCTCTGGTTTCATCTAGCCACTGTTTATCGAGGCACTCAAACGCTATCTGGTCAACGCGCGACTTCAGGACCTCATCAGGCGCATCATCCGGTAAAGAATCAATTTGATCGCACGCTTTTGGATTATCGACGAGATACATTGGCCACTGAGTCTTAGTAAGAACAGACAACCTGTTAAGTTTAATGGCGATAGGCTTAAAGGCGTTGACAATCCCGCTTAATTCAATTTTCTCAGTCGCGGCTTTTACGACCTTTGCGACATGATCCATTGCAGCATAAACCGACCGGAGAGCAGCGCTGTAGTCAATCTGGTTATAAAGCGGCGCCATTGAGTTGTCCAGAGCTCTACTGACACGTTCCACATGTCTGCGTTGCATCTCAATTGCTGCGCCAATATCTAGGGTGGATTGTAGCCGAGCTATATTACGAACTTGATTACTAGCAGTTTTCATAGCCGGCTCTTGGCGAGGTGATGTTTCTTTCCGAAGTATATCCGATCCGAGTTGAGTTGCCGATTTTGACAATTCGATTTTCTGATAACTATCCTTAGCCGATCGGGAGTCAGTATTCGGAATAGCAGTGTCATTAGAATTAGGATGGGATGTCATGCGTTGCCTTTTTCTTCTAGAACATCAACATCGAGACAAACTGTTGGCGTCGATATAGCCTAGCCAATTATATCGGACGAGATTGATCTATCCCTTCCGAGCGCAAGCCGAAGCCGGTCGTGGGCGTGTACCGCCTGACGATGAAGTCCAACTCCGACAACTTCCGCGCGAGCTCCATCCAAGGTGTCATGAAGCGCGTGAAGGCCAAGGGCGTGCCCGTGGTGGTCTACGAGCCCACGCTGGACGCGCCGGAGTTCTTCGGCTCCGAGGTGACGCACGACCTGGACAAGTTCAATGTGTTTCGTCAAGAGGATTTGAGCAAATAGAGCATCGGAAATTGAGCAGCCTGAGCATCGGAAGTGCGCACGCTTTTTGAGCGGCTAGCCCTCCTGCATGAGGGCATGGCGGACGCGGTAGGACTCGCCGCGGAACTGGACGAGCCTCCCGTGGTGGACGGTGCGGTCGATCACGGCTGCGGCCATCTGGTCGTCCCCGAACACCGACCCCCACCTGCTGAACTCCAGATTCGTGGTGATTACCACCGACTGCCTCTCGTATGCGTCGGCGAAGACCTGGAAGAGCAGCCTCGCCCCGTCCGCGTCGAGCGGGAGAAACCCGAGCTCGTCGATGACGAGCAGGCGGGCCTTGCCGATGAGCGCGGCCTCCCGGTCGAGCCTCCCGTCGTCGCGGGCGCGCCTCAGGCGCATCACGCGCGAGGACGCCGTGAAGAAGCGCGCCTCGAGCCTCCTCTCGCACGCCAGCGCGCAGAGGGCCGAAGCCATGTGCGTCTTGCCGGTGCCGACGTCGCCCATGAGCACGAGGTCCTCCCTGCGCTCGACGAAGTCGAGCGCGAGCAGCGACTCGCGCCCCATGCCCTCCGGCCACGACACGGCCGACCAGTCGTATGTTAGCCGTCGAAGGTCTTGGGCGCCGGCAGCGCGCAGCGCCTGAGCAGCGTCGCGCGCTTCGAGGCCTCGCGGCTGGACCTCTCCGCCTCGAGGTAGCCCGCCAGGTACTCCACCTGTTTCGGGGTGCCGAGCCTCGACCACTCCTCCAGGACGGCGGTGGTGAGCGAGCACGACCGCCCGGCCTCCACGACCCTGCGGGCCAGCTCCTCGCTAGCTGCCATCGGCGACCGCCCCCTTCAGGAACCCGTCGTAGACCGACAGGTCGGCCCCGCCGGCCCCGCCGCCGCCCCCCGCGATGCGCCTCGCCAGCACGTCGACCGTGGCGTCGTCGGGGACGCGGCCGCCCTCGACGACCCTGAGCGCCGCCTCGCATGCCGCCTCGAAACCCGAGGACTCGCTCGCCCGGCCGATCGACCTGAGCGTGCGCCTCCTGCCGGCGGAGTCCATCCGGTCGATCCCCTCGACGAGCCCCGGCGGCATGTCGCGCCTGATCGTCGACTCCCCGAATGCCCTCGGCCTGGCGATGATGGCGGGCACGAGCGAGAGGGGGTTCCGGACCGCGGGGCCCTCCCCGAAGGCCCTGGGGAGGACGGCGACCCGGCGGCCGCGGTCGGCGAGGATCTCCACCGTCGACGCGCGCATGTGCCGACGAGCAGGCTCCGCCCGTGCCAGGCGGGCCCGGCGACGTACTCGCGCCCGTCGGCCTCGACGTAGCCGCGCTTGTCGGCGCGGGCGGCGACCCACCTCACCGCGTCGAACTCCACGCCGGGAAGGGCGCGCATGGCGGCGAGGTCCTCCCGGTAGGCCTCCCCGTGCGGCCTGCCGTCGCGGCAGCGCGCCGCCGCGTTGACCCCCGCGCACCCCTCGGCGTGGAACGCGTTGAGCTCGGGGAGCGTGCCGAACGCCGGCACGGGGACGAGGAGGTTGCGCCGGAGGAACCCCACGGCGTTCTCGACGGAGCCCTTCTCGTTTCCCGAATAGGGGTTGCAGTACCGGCTCTCGAAGCGGTAGTGGGCTCTGAACTGCGAGAACAGCCTCGATTCCGTGACCTCGCCGCGCACCATCCTGCCCGCCTCGGTGGCGTTGTCGAGCACCATCGCCGCCGGGGCGCGGCCCCAGCGGCGGAAGATCTCGAGCAGCCCGGCGCACAGGCACTCCGACCTCTGCGACATGAGGGCGACGCACTGCCGGTCGTTCGAGTGCGGAAGCGTCGCGACCAGCAGCTTGAGGTCGAGGGTCCTCCCGCCGACCGCGGCGCGGAAGTTCCCGAAATCGACCTGGCAGGTGCCGGGCGCCCACTCGAGCTCGAGGTACCCCTCTCCGCCCGCCGCCGCCCGGGCGAGCCTGGGCTCGCGGACGAACCTCTGCACGGTGGAGTACGAGCCGCCGTAGCCGCGCTCGGCGACGAGCCTGTCGTAGATCCGCCTGGCGGTGTGGCGCTGCTTCCTCGGGGCCCCGAGGTCGGCCTCGAGAACGCCCGCGACCCATTCCTCGTTGCCCTCGAGCGCGGGCCTGCCCCTCCTCTGGGGCATCGGCGCGGCGGGCGACATGTCCTCCATGTCGGCGTACTTCGCCACGGTGTTCCGGCTCACGTGGAGCATTCGGGCGATCTCGGACCTCGAGCGCCCGGCGGCATCCATCGACCGTATATCATTCACTGTGTCCAGGGGCACGGTCATCTCCTCCATCCTTCCCGGGCGGGCTCGCCAAAGTAACCACCCGGGGAAACCATACGGCGAGGGCCGCGCCCCCGGTCCCCGGGGCGCGGCCCTCTTGCTTAAACTGCTCAATTTTTCGTGCTCACGGTGCTTATTTCCCAGTGATCACTCGGACCACTTCTTAGTGAACATCAACACCGAAATCACGGTGCACCACCTCGCCGGTGAAGGGGTTGAACGCCGCGGCGGCGACCGATCGCGCGTGGACGTCCAGGCCGATGGAGGTAACATGGGGCATGGGAAGCCTCCTCCCCGCAGGTGCGGTAAGGGCTACCGCACGGGCCGATACTCAAAGCCCATTGTGGCATCCCGAGCCCGCGGAAAGAAGCTGCGCCGCGGGGGAGGCGACCCAAATGGCTTTCTCATATCGTCTTGCCGAAACGGGCGTTCTTTTTGCCGAGTGGCCGCTGTCGTCCGCTTTCGCTAAAAGCTACAAAGTGGGAAAATGGCCGATGTACCAAAGGCTCGATTGAGGAAGCAGGAGCACTGGCATATCGCGCAAACCTAAGCGTCTCGAACCGTTCGGCATCAAGGGGATTGAAGTCTCCAGGTTCCGTGCCATGCACGATCTCGAGATTGGGCTCGGGCAGCTCGTTACCGTGATAGCGGGACAGAATGGGACGAGCAAGTCCACCATATTGGGCATGCTGAGGCAACCGTTCGGGCTCAGGGACAGGAGGACCATCTTCGGTAGGCCGTTCAGCACCAAGTTCACCGACATATTCAACATGTCGCCCGAGCACGATATCCCGGGCGAGCATCTCTATTACGTCGATTTCAGGGACGAGGCCATTTCCGGATCCCAGGGGCAGCACGTCCAGGTCAAATCGTTTAAGCGTCCCGCAAAAGACAAATCTTCCATTCGTATCGTGACCGGCTCCTCCCGAGCCAAGGGCGAGGGTAACATTGACTACCCCGTAATCTACCTCGGCCTGAAAAGGACCAACCCGGTCGGCGAGTTCCTTAACCCGCAGGCCGAGCAGACGGACTTTTCGGAAAGCGAGATCGAGCGCTTTAACCAGTGGTACGCTCGCGTTATGGTCGACCAGGAAAAAACCACCGATGTTGTCAGGATGTCGAAGCACGGCCAGAAGGAGACCCTTCTCGTCAACACCGCCACCTACGACTACCTCGCCAACTCCGCCGGGCAGGACAACCTTGGACAGATATTGGGCGCCCTCATCTCCTTTGAGCGGCTCGCCGACGCCATGGGCGAGGAGTACAGGGGTGGCCTTCTCCTGATCGACGAGCTCGACGTGACTCTGTTCCCCTCCTCCCAGGTGAGACTTTTCGATTTGCTGAAGGAGCGGGCCGCTGCTCAGAGGGTGCAGGTTGTTTTCACCACCCACTCGATGACGCTCCTTGAGAAGGCCGTCAAGGAGACGCAGGGCAAAAACGATGCGGTTAAGGTCCTGTATCTCAAGAAGAGGGAGTCCGGGATCAGGCTGACGATAAATCCGCCGATAGACGAGATTCAAGCCGACCTCATGGTTGAGCCGCTGAGGCCGAAAAAGGGCCCCAAGGTCGAAATCTGGTGCGAGGACGACGAGGCGAAGTGGGTGCTCGGGCAGATAATGCCTTCGCGGCTGAAGCGGAAATGCGATATTGTCTCCGCGAAGCTCAGCTGCGGCGAGCTGGGAGAGCTCGCCGTTAGGGACATAGCCTCGCTGCGAGGCGTGTGCTTCGTTGTGGACGCCGATTCAAACAGGGGTGCGGCAAAGAAGATAAAGGATTGCGCCAGAAGATTCATGCTACCTGGAGGCGACAAGTCGCCTGAGCAGTCCATATACGATTTGCTTTGCGGCCTCTCGGACGAAGACGACTTTTGGAGCAATGGCAGGCATTACACCAAGCAGGTCATGCTCAGCCGATTTGCCGACTCAAAGCGCGACTTCGAGCACAACGGCGGGGATAAGGAGCGCAAGCACTACAAGAAATGGTTCAGGAGAGAAAAGGCCGAAGGGCTGTGGGGCGAAAACGGCTTGGCTGTCGCCGCCATCTGGAAAGAGAGGTATGAATCGGAGATTAGGGACTTTAACGAGAAACTCGAGCGAAGAGTTGACGCAATCATAAAACGGCAGCAGTATGAACGGGAACAATAGAGAGGCCGCTTGTTCGACACATTGAGGAGGTGAGAAGATGGCGACTACGTACACGCCCATCAGGTATCCTGGCGGGAAAACGAAGCTGTACCCCGAGATCAGGGCGATCCTCGAGATGAACGACTTGCTTGGGCATCCCTACGCCGAGCTGTTCGCCGGCGGTGCGGGGCTGGCCATCAAACTTCTCCTGAAGGGCGACGTGTCCTCGATCGTGATTAATGATTACGACCGCGCCGTGTACTGCATGTGGGGTGCCATCGTCAATCACGCCGAAGAGATGTGCGAGTTCATCGACTCCGCCGTCTTGGACATTGAAACCTGGAAGAAGATGCGCGACATGTACCAGAATCATGACGGGGTGGGTGATTTTGAGCTCGGCAAAGCGGCTTTCTACCTCAACAGGACGAACGTGTCGGGTATCTTGAGTGGCGGCGTCATAGGCGGGCTCGAGCAGACCGGCAACTACAAAATGAACGTTCGCTTCAACCGCAGGACCTTGAAGAAAAAGGTCATGGACATCGCGGCGCGAAGGGACGACATTGAGGTGACGAGACTCGACGCGGAGGACTTCATCGACGATAGGATGGGCGACTCTGAACTGTTTGCCTACCTCGACCCGCCGTATGTGCAGAAGGGCCCCGGTCTGTATCGCAGCGCGTTCGACGAGGCGAAGCATAGGTCGCTCGCCCGAAAGATCGGCGATGCCAGGAGCAAGTGGGTCGTGACCTACGATGCCGACAAGCTCATCGACGACATCTACGGCAATTACGAGCGCGGGGACCTTGAGATTAGCTACACGGCCAACGTGAAGACCGTCGGCAGGGAGAAAATCATTCTCGGACCGGGCCTTGTCTGGCCTGAAAAGCTCTGACGCTTGGGGCTCACCCCCTTATGTTTCAAAAAGGCCACACTTTTTGAAACATAACTCAAAAGTTGAGCCTTGATGCGCTGCCCTAAACTCTCTTTACCGTTCGCCTGCGTTTGCATTGGTGCTGAACGCAGCTAGGATATGCGCGTCGCGACAGTCCATCTTGCGGCCGCGGTGGGCGGCTGGCCTTTATCGAACGGGCGTGAACGTCGAGCCCTGTGAAAGTGTCAGCATTGTTCATCGAATGCCCCCTTCATGAATGCGGCGTAGGCGCTGGTTGTTTGAACGCCATTATTGTCGGCCTAATCCGCGGATAAGCATGCAGGAGGGGTTTCCGACTTTTCATGTCCTGCTCATAGCGTCTTGCTTTATTTTTTCTGATGTTGCCAAGACTTATCCGGTTTCGAGCTTTTGTCCGATAAATCTCTTGCTGTTAGTCCAGATCCATTGTTTTAACAATCGTTTGGGCTTTGTAGCACGGTATCCTTCGTGTGTAACCAGAACTGTATTTCCGATCGTGTCGAAAATGTTGGTGTAAGGGTGACGCCTCAGTGCCCGTTTAACGAAAAAACGGCTTTCGTCCTAGAATCTGAAATCACCACAACAACAGGTTCCAGGAAAGGACGAAGAAAGCTATGGAAATCTAATCAAAACCCGACGCCGGACATGCTCGCCATGCCCCGTTTCGACGACGGCGCCATCGACTGCTAAGGCAGAAATCGATAAACTGTTCGATGATTGTAAATCCACTGTTGTCACCTCTAAGTTACGCGGAAAAATTATGACTATCTTGGCAACGGATTCCGCTTGAAGCTCTGTAAAAAATATGGAAAGGCTGCTTTTAAAGGGGATTCTCGACATAGCTACGACTTCATTGAGGAATATCTGAACAGTAGGCATATTTACCCAGCGCCCGTGGGCGAACTTGAAAATTTCATTCCAGAGATTAGCTCACATGGACCAGACTGGGTAAATCTCGTTTTCGAGAAATAGCCTGATCTAAATGACCCTGTCTATTCCTCCGCAGCAGAGTTCGCTTCAACTTGGGTCTAATTACTGCGACGATTAGCAGCATAGTCGTTGATTCGGGCTCCAGCTCGTCCGATAGAAATTTTAGTTAGGCGTACCATCCGAAATATCCGTTCGCTGTGCCTCGGGGCACTCAAATTTCTATGCAGTTGAGCTGGCATACTGGCGGTGGCCGAACGCCGCGCCCGCGAAGCCGTACATCCTCCTGGCACCGTTCCTCTGATGTGCGGCATGAGGGCTCGTGTTGCTCGTTTGTACCGGGGCGGCAGAGCGATTACATGACGTCGAGTTGCGCCGTCTGAGGCCATCATAATGGTTATCGAGGTGCCTGACGGAAATTCGCCACGGAGAAACGGAAAGGCTTTCTGATCCTGATCAAGCAGGTTCGGAACTACCCTCATTGGAACTATTCTGACTCAGCATCACAGACAGTTTCATGCTTATTTGCGATCAACTCCTTGCGAGTTCGAAGACGCTTTCGTCGTAATATGGCCAATCTACGAAGTTTTCGAGGTACCCGAGGCCCGTTGCGGCCGACAGCTCGTCGTTTATCTTGAGTGTAATCGCGACGAGCAAGGTCAGCATGCGATAGTAATCGAATCGAATGTTCACCGCATCAGGGTCGGCGATCGGTGAATGCGCATGGTCGTATCTGTTCCTGAGACCCTGTGAGTCGGGGAAAGAGGCGTCGTTGAACATGTAATCGAGATATGCAGCCTCGTCGGGTGCGAACAGCTTGCAGCAGTACGACAGCATTTCGTCTGAGACAAGGCCGTCGATGAGCGCTAAATCACCGTCTTCACATCCCCCAAGCGCAATCGCGCCATTATCCCAAACGGCCTTCAGGCAAATTGATCGAGGGGTTGGGGAGAGAGCGCCTGTTTCTTCGCGGTAGTGTCGAGAAAGTTGGTGTAAGGGCCCTTGCGGCCCATGTGTCCGATATCCGGAATCAGTTGATATCCTAGGCCGCCTCCACGCTGTCGGCAAGTTCCAGGCTGGATTCGATCATCTTCCTGGCCGCCTTCTCCAGCTCCGCCCAGTCGTGCTCGCCCGCGGCACCCATTCTGAACGCGGCGTCATGCATTTCGGCCATCTTCCTCTCCGAGAAGTAGCGCGAGCCGGACCATGTCTCGGCCTGGTCGCACATGACGGCGCCCACGAGCCTGAGCAGCGAACTCTCCGACGGGAAGACCTGCACCACGCGCGAGCGGCGCTTGATTTCCCTGCTGGCGCGCTCCTGCACGTTGTTGGTGCGCAGGCGCTTCCAGTGCGACGGCGGGAAGTCCAGGTACGCGAGCGCGTCGGGCTCCGCCTCCTCGAGCACCCTCGCCGCCCTCGGGCAGCACCCCTCCAGCATCTCGCACGCCGCGTGGTACATGGCCACGGCGGTGGCGGCGTCCCTGGCGCGGAAGACCGACGAGACGATGCGCCCCACACGGCGCCTCAGCTGCCAGGAGCCGGCCTCGCGCATGCAGTCGCGCATCAGGTGCACGGCGCATCGCTGCCAGGCCGCCCCCTGGAAGACCTCGCCTATGGCCCTGACCAGGCCCCCGTGGGCATCGGATACGACGAGCTCGGTGCCGGTCGCGCCGCGGTCGCGCAGCTTCCGCAGGAAACCGAGCCACGATTCGTAGGACTCCGTGTCCACCACGGATACCCCCAGCACCCGCCTCCAGCCGGACTCGTCGCAGCCTATCGCCGTGACCACCGCGGTCGAAGCCACGCGGCCCCCGCGGCGGCACTTGACGTAGGTCGCGTCGAGCCAGATGTAGGGTATCGCGCGCGCATCGAGCGGCCCCTCCGCGAGGTCGGCTATCTCGGCGTCGAGGGTCGCGGCGATCGCGCTCACTCGGTCCCTGCCGAGCCTCTCGATGCCCATCTTCCCGGCTATCCTCTGCACCTTCCTGGTGCTGGTGCCGGTGGCGTACATCTCAGCCACCGCCGCGACGAGCGCGCGGTCGACGCGCTGGTAGCGCTCGAGGACGTCCTCGGGGAAGAAGCTGCCCGTCCTGAGCTTGGGGATTCTCAGATTGAGCGTGCCCACGCACGTCTCGAGCGTGCGGTTGCGGCAGCCGTTCCTGCTGTTGGCCCCATCGCCGCAGAGCTGGTCGGCCTCCTCGTCCATGATGGCGTTGACCGCCTACTCGGCGAGCAGCCTGAGCAGCGACTGGATGTCGACCATCCCGTCGGTCGACCTCGAGATGGCGGCCCTATCCGGCATCGCGTCTGCTAATATCTCCATAGCGGTCCCTGTCCTTTCCCAGAACCTGTGTTATGTAGCAATTCCAGATTCTAGGACAGGGGCCGCTTGCGTTTCGCAGTCAGCCGTCGGCGCGCTTACACCAACATTTCCGATGCGATCTGCAAAAACACGGATATTAAGGAGCGCTTTCATGGATCAGTCGAGGGAGATAATTACAAGCCCAGTGTACGTTGCTCCTTCCTGGCGCTGGAATGAAGTGCCTCAGTTTTCATTTTCGAATTGCAGTCTAGTTTCTTCTATGCCGAACACCGACTGCAGATTTCCCGTCACCAAAATCAGAGATTCTCTTGACTCGTCAACAATTGAATGTCTGATTTCATTGGGACGTATGCAGGGGTCCTTTGAGCGAATTGCCGCATGCTGGTCAGATTATGCGACCGCATGCACGGATCTCTTAATGAGATGTGATTTATCACGCGATGAGGCCATTAAAGTGAGATATAACGCCAACTGCACTGATTATATGCGCGACTGTGTTTACTACGCCCACGGCTTTATATCCAAAGCCCTTCGTTTTTCAGCGGTGGTAAAAGAATGCACCACAAGTATTAGCAGACTGAGCAGCACTTTGGCTAATGAGGTCCATTCATCTGATTGGGTTAAACTAAAAGAGATCCTCGAAGCTGAGCCATTTGTAGTTCTGCTTTCGGCAATACGCAATGCAAGCGAACATAACGACGGCTACATAAGTCCCGTCAACTATTCCTCACAATATCAAACATTTGGACTTGCGATTAATCTTGAATCTGGAATTGTTAGTGACAGGAACAACGTATCGATGTTTCGTCGCACTTCAATTGATCAAGATGGAAGAACCATGCTCGACTGGTTAGATTCATTCTGCCAAGAGCGATATCAACAAGGAAAGATGCCCTTCTTGTCTTTTGCATCCTTCTATCAGACCGTTTCTGACTATATAGCCGTTGAGGGTCTGGCATTTCTGGATACCTTTTGCGCTCTGTGCCGAGAGCAGACAACTGAGGCTTTTAATTTATTAGATCTAATAGACGATAATCATTCAATTGGACTATATGTTGACATTCCAAAGGGAGCAAATGCCAATGCCAGACCTCTAAATTGGTATATGTCAGATAGGTTATATCCATTAATGAACGCCTCTCAGTTTGATAAGCTATGTGACTCACTTGCTGATTTATTTTGTGACAGCATAGGCGCTCAAACTAAATCAGTTAAACCACAATGAATTAGTCAATGAAGAACACGGAAGCGCAGGGTATATTTAGACGGATAAGGTTTGAGCTCATGAGGACAGCCAGGTGAGGTTTTGCGATTATTCTTTTGGAATTTAGCTCGCAAGAGCCTTGCAGATCTTGTTCACATTGCCGTTCAACTGTATGACGTTGATGTAGCGGCTTTTGCGGAGGCTGATCAAACTGACTTTCAGCGATTGACCGAACTGCTTGGCGGTCGTTATCGAACAGTGGAATCCATTGACGGCAGGACGAAAACGAAGCTGCTCGTCAAGTCTTCAATTTGTTCGCAGCAAGCCTCTGCGGTTATTAAAAATCTGACGTGCACATTAATTCTTGACGGCGTTCCCGTGAATACCTCAATTGTTCATCTGCCAGACAAGC
Organism: uncultured Collinsella sp.; assembly: GCA_902495645.1. Taxonomy (GTDB): domain Bacteria; phylum Actinomycetota; class Coriobacteriia; order Coriobacteriales; family Coriobacteriaceae; genus Collinsella. Next base: position 306,478 of record CABUXY010000001.1, read on the forward strand.
GCAACGATCCGAAAGGTGATCATCGCGAAAGGATAATAAGAAAACTCGTTAGTGAGCTAAATACTACAAAGACGTCGTACCCCGGCAGCCTCAATATGCTGATAGGCGATTTCAATTGCAATCCATTTGACCCCGAAATGGTAAAACTCGATTCCTTAAATTCGACCTTTTTCAAAGAGGTTGCAAAGAGATTGAAAGAAAGAGAGAGCGATGGGTCGTCATATCCAGTAATGTATAACCCAGCTCTTGAATTTCTATCAGAGTCCAATTCTAATCTGGGTTCATTTTATTTGGGTTCCGGCGACTGTACCTATTATTGGCATTCGCTCGATCAAATCGTTGTAGATTGGCAGCTGGCGGACTGCATTACCGACTGCCGCTATCTTCGTCAAATCGGTGATACTAAACTTATTGTTAATTCTCGGCCGTGTTCAAAGTACAGTGACCATTTGCCACTTTTGGTAACTATGGAAATGGGGAAGTGTCATGGTAGGTAGCGAAAATTTCTGGGCGGACATTATTGATCAGCCCTTAGAAAAATCTGCTGAAAACGTTGAAGCAATCATGCAGGGGCAGTGCGAAGATGTAAAAGCTGCGTCCAGTGGCCTGATCGAAGCTCGTTTTGTAAAACTTGCCTTTACCACCAGAACAACTAGCAGTATGTGGTCCTCACGCGAATTAATGGAGCGTCTCACTGTTCCAAAAACGGAAAAAGTAGAGAATACCGCCCTGAATCTCACCGATGCGAACGACTCTTATTCGCCGTCCGATTATGCTTTCGACCTTTTTACTTCGGAGTATAAATTTAGAGTACTGACAATGAGGCTAGGCGCCGTCTATCCAATCGATTTAGTCTTAGATGAAGATATATTCTGTCAAACCTGGGATTTATATACCGGGGAAATTCAAGTTTCGAAGGAAAATAATCTCATTGTTGTTCAAAATGACGATGAGCTCAAAGATTGCCTGGAAATTATTATTTCTAAGAATGAGAAAATGAAGTTCGTCGTTCGTAAAATGATCGAAACTGAAAGAGCAATGCGTGTGAATGCGGGTGACGAGTAGCCTTAACTCGTCTCCGCCTAGAGGTTCGTTGACCTCTTCGATATGGGCTTGGATTTTACGGACGACCAATTAGCTTATGGAGGCCCCTCCTTTCACCGATTGGCAAAACGATTTACACCTAATTTTGGGGATCGATCACGGGTTTTCTTCCTAGCCCGATGTCCGATCTCGCTACACTAATTAATGCTGCTACCAGGTAATTTCCTGGTGCAGATTCCATTGGCTCTTGCGAAGATCGGAGCGGTTATGTTTGCCACCGCGTTCCACACCAGCCGTCAATACATTCTGTTTACCGTCATGGCCTGCCTATGCGTTTTGCTGGGCGGGCCTTCTTATGCCGCAGGCGCGGACAGCCTGTTCATTGCGGGCGCCACGTACTACGAGCCGGGCGCGTCGGGTCCCGGGTGGGCTTGGACCGCTGCCGACCATCTGGAGCTAACCGGCTATGCGGGCGAGGCCATCGGCGCCGACGGCGACCTGGTGGTGACGCTTGTGGGGCAAAACTCTGTGGTCGAGACGCATGCGCCCGATGCGGACATTTCCATGAGCGGTATGGAGGTGTGGGGGAACCTTACGCTTTGCGGCTCCGGCTCGCTCACTGCTACGGGTTCCCAATGCGGGATCCATGTGGCCCAGGCGCTGGTGGTGGACAGCTGCACGGTCGATGCCAGGGCCGACGGAGCAGGCGTTATTGACCAGACTGTTGCCGGCATTGCTGCAGGTAGCTTGACCGTACGTGGCGGCGGGCGCGTTGTTGCCGCGGGCGCGGGGTCTGATACTGGCTTGCGCTTTTATGGCGTGCGCTTGCTCGACGAGGGATTTGGTGCTGACGTTGCGAGCGAGGCACTTGTCGTGGATGCGTCCTGGCTGGATGCGACCGGTGCGGACGCCGGCGTTGCCTACGAGCGCGGATCGCTCGTGGCCGCGCACTTTGTGACGCCTGTGGGCGGAGCCTTTGGCGCTGCTAGCGTGGTGGATGCTGACGGGGCCGTGGCCACGCATGTGGTGATTGAGCCCGATGGCGCCACCGCCCCGGCGGGGGAGACCGTTACACCCGGCGGCGAGGTGCCGAGGGATGGCACGGGCGAGCCTACTGGTGGCGCCGACCCTGCTGCGGGGCAACCCGGTGCAGGGTCGGCGACGGATCCTGCGGTGAAACCCGCGGCTACGTCGCCCAAGACAACGGCCACAAAGACCGCAGTCACCAAGACGACCAAGCCCAAATCCACTATGGCAACAACATCAGCGCTTCCCAAGACCGGCGACAGCTACTGGATAGCTGCCTCCTTAACGCTATTCCTGCTGGGTACAGTGCTTCTAAGCGCCGCATATCGCTGCTGATGCGGTGCGACGCACTTGACTGCGATACAAGAGCTCTGTAGGAGCTTTAAGGGCAACGCTTTCGGCAAGGGAGCGTTACTTTTTCATGCATATAATGTCTAACGTACAGCCATATGCGTTTCCGAAACAAGGACTATGTTTCGGCGCTGGCCCTCTGATATTCTACTGTTGAACGGTAAATAACCCATGATTTCGACTACCGACATATCCACTGCCGCCACCCGCGTGCTAGCTCAATACGACGTCAGCGAAGCATATTTATTTGGCTCGTTTGCCCGAGGCGAGCAAACGCCCGATAGCGATATTGACTTGCGCCTAGTCTGCGGCAACACCATGACGTTCGGCACGCTTTACGAACTCTACTATAAGCTCGAGATGGAACTTGGGCGAAAGGTGGATGTCGTCACCAACCCACCAGAGCACATGCGCCCGACCTTCCGCAAAAGCATCGAACAAGATGAGGTGCGCATCTATGAAGTGCTGTAAACAGGACGGGGAGCTTGCGAATACTAGCCCTCAAACTTTTCCTTCCAAAGAACCCAACCCGGAGACCCTCGAGGCCATCCGCGAAGGTGACGCATTCTTTGCAGCAAGGGAGTCCGGTCGCTTCGACAACGGCGCCGATCTAATCGATGCAGCTCTAAAAGCTCCTGAAGCGTGAGAGAATTTAACCACCGAAGAGACTGTCGTCTTGGAGGCGCCAGATCGGCGAGGTACGTACCTCGCCATTTTTGTACGATTTGATCAAATGTCTAAGCATTTGAACCTGCATATCGACGAGGCCGGCAATGCGGATAAGCCTTTTCTGCCTAGCGGCAGGCTTAATTCGCGATATCCTTCATGTGTTATACTTGAGCCATAAATTCTGTTTCAAGTATTCGAAAGGCTTGAGATGAAGTTGTTAAAGGTTTGCTTCGACCATCTCTCGATGTTCGAAGACGGGTTATTCGAAATCGACCTGTTCGCCTCCGACCGCGTGACGGCCTCCGATGAGTCGGCTTTCGAACTGGCGGACCATCTCTACGTGAATAGCGTCGTTGCGCTGGCGGGCATTAACGCTACGGGCAAGACAACAGCACTGAACCTGCTGGAGCTCGCCTGCCGCATTGTTGACGGCTCTCCGGCGCGCGGCGGCGGGCTCCCATCAACGTTCCCCGCCGCGTTCGACGGCCCGTCCAAGCTCAAGTGCGTCATATGGCACGCAGATCGTCTTTACTTGCTCGAGTCGGTGCTGCAGACTGTCGAAGGAGGCGACGACGGTCCCGAGCTGACGTTCTCCGATGAGGTGATTTCTTCGCTGCCAGCCAAGGCCCTCAAGCGCTCGACCCTGGCATCCTGGGCCGAAATCGAGAAACTCGCGTCCCCGCTGTGCGACCGTGCTCAGATGCCGGACTCTTGGGCGGCGCTTACGCCGCCTGACGTTTCCGTCGCAGCCGCTGTGCTCGCCAAGGACTTCGGCCATCGCATCCGAGCGATAGCATTGCGCGACGGTGGCTTCCGCCTCACTGAGCAATTCAACGGTCTCGACGACGTGCTTCGTGTTTTCGACTCTGGCATCGAGCACCTCGAGGTCCGGGACTCCGGTCGCGCCTTCGTACTGACGTTTACAGGTCGCGAGCCCATCACGATCTCCGAGCGGGGGCTCACCGAGGTGCTCTCCTCCGGCACTGTACGTGGCCTAGGGCTGGTGCAGCGCGCAATGAGGGTCCTGCGCTCCGGCGGCTACCTTTTAGTCGACGAGGTGGAGAACCACCTTAACCGCCAACTGGTTAACGTCGTGCTTGATCTGTTTGCCGCCCGCGGGACCAACCCCAACGGCGCGACGCTGGTTTTCACGACTCACTACCCGCAGCTCCTCGATCACGTGCACCGCAAGGACAACGTGTTCTTTCTCGCCCGACGCAACAGCGGTGCGCGCGTGGTGAAGTACGCCGACCGCGTGAAACGCATCGAGAACAAGAAATCGGAGGTATTCGCCTCGAACTTTGTGAAGGGGACCGCTCCGCGCTACGCCGACGTGCGCGCGCTTAAAGAGCTCGTCGCAGAGGAGGTGTCCGATGAGCGGTGATAACGGTTTTCGCTTTGCGGGATGTCATCCGATCATCACCTGCGAGGGAACAGCGGAACAGGTGGCCGTGGACATTCTCCTCGAGGCGGACGCGCTCGTCTTTTCAGAGGCCGACGTCGTGGACGTCACCCGCCTGCGCAAAGCCTCCGATATCCAAGATAACTACCTCAACTTAGACTATGACTGGCCAGTCTGCATCGTCAGGGTGCTGGACTCGAGGAAAGAACGCTTCAAACTCGGCAACCTGTACGCCGGCCGCTTCCCGGTGGTTAGCTACGTGACCCATCCCGAGATAGAGGTGCTGGCCATTATTCGAGAGGGCTCGTGGAGACGCTGGCACGGCGGACGCATGAAACCGAGCGACTTCTGCAAACAGGAGCTCGGCATGCACGAGGTAAAGAGGGAAGGCTTCCTCAAAAGTTATTGGGATGCCGATTCGCTTACGGCAGCCGCCAGGGAATACAAGCGACTTTCGAAGATCCCCAAGGGCGAGTTGTGCCTGGCAGACCTCATCCGGTAAAGGTTTGCAGCCACCGCAATACCCATAACGCTTCCCAAGACTACCGGCTGCCGCTTGATTGCCCTTTTCTCGGCGCTTTTCTTGCCGTGCACAACACAGCCATAACGCCCATTTCCGGAAGTGCGGGGAAAAATCGCAACCAGCCGAGCACAAACCAAATTTTGGCGTCAAAACCGCAGGTCACGAAAGGGTATAACCGGGGTCTGGTTGGCGGAACTCGGTCTTTCCACGCACTTCCGAATTCTCAAAACGGAAGTATGCGGCAAATTCCGGAAACCCCGACCACACCGGCCTTTTCGCGCAAAGAAACCGCAGGCAGAGGCGTTGGTGTGCTCCAGCGTGGTCAATAAGTCTGGATTTTGCCGCATACTTCCGAACTCGGAGAGTCTTAGAAGCCAGTATTGAATATCGGGAGCTCCTTGCCGAAAATCCATTTGAGGGAATCCGTATCGTCGATATCATTCGAGAGGGGATGACGGGCGATGACCAACGCCTACAGTGAGATGTATCTCGAGGATGCAATGAGAACGCTGGGCGAGGCGGTCGATTTTGCTCTCTGTGACCAAGGGCTGACTCCAGCCGAGTTGACGGCGATCCTGTCGAACGCTCTTGAGATGAAACAGTTTGAGCGCGGTATGCCTCGCGTCGTCTGCGGCATGGCGGGCGACGAGCTCGCGCGCGATATTATCGCCCATGCGGGACTGACCCCCGTCAAATGCAGGGAGACCTATCCGTTCGACCGTTCGCCTCAGTATTGGGCGGGCTGGGTTTTGGCCTATGCGCAATGGATGAGCAGCTTGGGCTTTAATGAGCTACTCGAAGTCGCCCCGCTCGATTGGATCATCGGCTCGTACCATCCGCTTCACGAGGCCTCCGAAGACAAATTCGCCCAGATTGTCATTGATAAATGGAACGATGCCCAGGCAGACAAAAAGGGCCTCAAAGCGGCACGAAAGGCGGCCGGCCTAACGCAAAAACAGCTCGCCGCCCAATCGGGGGTTAAACTTCGCGCTATACAACTCTACGAGCAAAACCAGCTCGACCTACGCCGCGCCTCGGTCTCCTCGGCATTGGCGCTTGCAAATGCCCTAAACTGCGCCATCGAAGACCTCGTCTGGAAACCGGTTGCCCTGGAGTACGACTCGCGGGCTATTCCATCCATAGAGCTATAAAGGAGGCAGACATGCTTTGGAGCAATGTTCAACAAGATGACGGCGCTGATTGCGTTGCTCAAGAAGATCATTCAACTGCGCACGTGGCAAATTCAGCATCACTGATTTTGCGCGACGGGGCCACGTTAATCGACGAAGCTGTTCGGCTAACCATTGCGGGCATGCCCAACGCGCTCAGGCTCTTGGAGAACTCATGACGACGGTCGCGCCGCGCCGGGCACATCCGTTCGCACCGCTCGTGCTCGACGATGCCGGTTCGCTCGAAGCTATGGCCGCGGCCGTGATGCGTCTACACAGCACGCTGATGACGGTCGGGCGCTGCTATACGACCGACGCCGCGGGCGACCGTGCCGCACTTGAGCTTGGACGCGTCGAGTCCGTACTTGCAGGTTCATTCTGTACGATATTCGGCCAATCGCCGGCCGATCGCTTCGCAGACATCTTTGACCAGGTCGCCTACGTGGCCGAGCACATGGTCAAGGACCACATCTTTGAGGACGGCAACAAACGCACCAGCCTTGTCTTTGCGTTGTCCGTCTTAAGGTTCGCCGGCACTCCGGTCGTGCTGTCCGATGGCCCCGAGCCCAAAGACAATCAATACTATGCCTGGATCCAGGACCTCGTTTCCAGTCGCCGCACGACCAGCGAGCTAGCCGAAGAGCTGCGCCGCGGTTGTGTTGTAGGCTCGGGCGACCCCTCGCGCGTATAGAATCTAAGCATCCGCACGCCAGTTATTGAATGGATTGGACACCATATGGAAATCCCCAGCACCCTGTGCAGCAATGTCTACGACTTTGCGTTTTGCCCCGAGCCCTGTTACGACCGCCTGGTCGACCTCGCCGATCCCGAGGACTGGGGTCCCAGCAACCGCATCCTCAAAAACTACCTGTCGTTTTCGTTTAGCCGCGCGGTGTTTTTGACCGAGCGCGACGTGGACCAGACCGCACCGTCCAACCTGCCGCTGGTGTTCGATGACGACCGCTGCCTGTTTAACACCGGCCTGTATACACGCCGTTACGAGACCATCTACGGTCTGTTTGAGCCCAACACCAAGCCCGACGCACGCCAGCGCTGGTTTTTGAAGGGCTTCTTTAAGGAGAGCGACCCCATGCTGGTCTCGTTTGAGTACCTGCCGTGCCGCGTGCGCTTTGCCGAGGACCCCTCCGAGCTCGTCTTTGACTACCGCCTGCCCATCCGTTCCAACATCGACCACATTTTGGGCAACGAGGAAAACCTGACGCGCATCCCCGCCAGCCTGATGGGGGAGGACAACTCGCTGCTGCTGCGCCGCGCCTTTGAGGGCGCCGTCGTCGAGGCCGCCCGCCGCGCCGCAGCCAACTACACGCTCGCGGTGCCGCAGTTCTATGGCGGCCGTATCCAGCTGCTGCTGCCGCTGTGCCTAACCGGCGACAAGCCCGAGCTGGCGCTGACTATCCAGCGCGAGGACGGCTTTTACGCCGCGCGTACCTGTCTCACGCTCGACATGGCCTACAACAACGCGCGACTTATCTGCCGCCCCGAGACCTCGTGGATCAAGCGATAAAGGGTGGTTTAGCTGCTGGTTTGTCGGCTGCCCTGATTGCGGTGACGAGGTCTGCGCCCACGATTACGTCAACGATTTTAAAATCGGGGGCAAAAAGTTCTTGGTAAACCACGCGCGGCTATGATAGTATCTCTTTTGCCGAAAGGCGACGGGCGATTGGCTCAGGGGTAGAGCATATCCTTCACACGGATGGGGTCACAAGTTCGAATCTTGTATCGCCCACCATCAAAAGCACAGGTCAGAGGTGTTAAGCCTCTGGCCTTTTTCTTTTTGACACCAAGGGTGACACCAAAACTGACACCAAAAACAAATCGTAGTCGTCTATGGCGCCATTTTTTATCGCATCCTTTTTGCTGACGCCATTGCCCGTTTTGTATAAAACGCATGCGTATTTTCATTGAATTCCCCCTGTGATCCGAGCACAAATGTGGAGATAGGGACCACATGCCCAAAGCGCCTTCCAGCGGATTTCTATCACACGGTGGTTTTTCGGCAGAACTCGTCAAGCTTTTGGTTTGCTTCCGGTACTTACCCGCATGATGTCCCGGTAGATAATCGGCCATGCCCGCAATCCGCACGATCAACGGCCGATACCAGGGGAGGCACAAATGGACGAAATCGTCTGCGCAAACACAGCATTCCGCTACTGGCGCTGCCCACCGCAGGTGCGCGACCTCTACCCGCGCCTACCCAACTCCGAAGACGGCTGGCGAGCTCTATCCCAATCGCCCTTTGTAGTCGACGTCCTCAAGACGCCAGTCATCACAGCGGCATCAACACGAAGTAACCTGCATTCCGAGACAAGACGAACCATCCGATGGAACAGCGCCTATACAGAGAAGGTTTCCATCGACACGGGTATGGGCTTTAGCGTCACAGACCCTCTTAATACGTTATTCACCATGACTCGATGCGTGTCTTCATGCGACCTGGTTCTGGCTATGTACGAGTTCTGCGGATGGTTCTCGGTTTATAAACCATCGCCCGCGGTCGACATGGCACTTGAGCAGGCAAAATCAGAAGAAGAGCAGTACACCACAGAAAGTTTGTTTGAACTAGACGAAACTCAAGATGAGATCCCATGGAAGCGAGTCCATGCTCGGGCGCACCAGAAGGACAGCAAGAATGATCAAAGTGAGCAGCAGGATAACGGATCCGGAAATACAGCTAGCGGAAAGGGCACATCGCTCTGGATGAGAAAGCCTCTTATTGAAATAGAAGAACTGCATAGATTTGCAGCGAAGGTTAAAGGCGAGATGTGGGGAAAGCAATTCTACGAAGCCGCACGGCAGGTAATGGGTATCGCTGCATCCCCGCTAGAAGTTGCTGGAATCATGTTACTGAGTCATCCGAGGCGTGCCGGCGGAGCGGAGTTTAAAAACATATTCGTCAACGACTTAACACCGCTGTCGAATTCAGCTCGGAAAATCGCAGGTCAGAAAATCTGTTACGGCGATATCGTCATCGTAAATCCAATAACAATGAAGGCTGTGATTATCGAACTTCAAGGAGAGGTTATCCATGGATCGGGCGCCGTGCTTGACCACGATGCCACCCGAATGACAGCATTGCAAAGCATGGGATACGACGTATTTCTTGTAACCCATGACATACTCAATGATCACAATCAGCTTGATGCCATCATTCACAGTGTGTGTGAGCGATTAGAGTTGCGCTACAAGCCAAAAACCGAGGCGATGAGATGCGCTGAGACCAGATTGCGGGCCAACGTTCTGTGCAATTGGCTTGATATTGGTAAGTAATAATGCCCAAGTGAGCATTTTTAATACTTTATATGCTGCCAGTAATTAAGTGCCATTTTATAACCAGGCCGGTTTACTACGTTGGATTGAGGGTGGCTGAACACACTGATTTCGCCGCTCGTAAAACCGCAGGTAGATTGCCTGTCCGTTTTGCGAAAGTAGGCGTGAGGTCGGAAATCCGGGAATCATCGTAGTAAACCGTTCTGTTTATGAAGCGACCGGCTGAGGCGAGCTACGCACGGTTCCGTAAATTGGCCCGAAGGCGTGCAGAAGGGCTCATGACCACGGAAGCACCGCGGATCGTTTTGGTCTGGCCGGCGGCACCTGGGGCGACATGCCGAGCCCCGGGAAGGAAGGCGGCGGGCTTGCCGCCGCCCGCGGGGCTTGCTCCGCGGGCTATGTCGGGCATCGTGGGTCCTCTCGGCCCCATGCCCGATCCACGTGCCGCATAATATTTTCCAAAATTGTCCTTGCATCGCCGTCCGAGTTCCCGTATAGTACTTCTTCGCACGGGGGCGTAGCTCAGCTGGGAGAGCGCTTGACTGGCAGTCAAGAGGTCAGGGGTTCGATCCCCCTCGTCTCC
>CABUXY010000002.1:0-276228 GCA_902495645.1 uncultured Collinsella sp.
CGGGACGGGTTAACGGCAGGCCCCGCCGACCGATTGCAAGCGGTCGGCGGGGCCATTGTGGCTCTTGACAGCGGATTGGGTCATATGAGCGAAAGCCCGCCAGAGCGAGCAAGGTGCCTTACAAGAACTGTCCCCAAGTGTCGGCACAAGAGAAACGTCCCTAAGTGCCAACCATGGCAACGCCGCAGGTAGAGGACGGACAGCGAGCGACGTCCAGAGCGAACAAGTTGGCATGAAAAAGGCAAGGCATAGACCTTCTGGTCATGCCTTGCCTTTTGAATGACAAATTGTCGCCCTGGGCGGCGCGCAGCGTCGGCCGGTCCGCCGTTCGGTAGAACGGCGGAACCAATTAGTACATCTTTGCGCCGGCGGGGATGGAAGCGTCGAGTTGGATCAGGTTGAGGCGCTCCTCGCCCTCCTCCTCGTGGATGGCGCTGATCAGCATACCGCAGCTGGGAATACCCATCATCTTGCGCGGAGGCAGATTGGTGATGGCGAGCAAGGTCTTGCCGACCAGGTCCTCGGGCTCATAGTAGCCATGGATGCCGGAGAGGATGGTGCGGTCGGTGCCGGTGCCGTCGTCGAGCGTAAAGTTCAGCAGCTTCTTGGACTTCTTGACGGCCTCGCATGCCTTGACCTTCACAGCGCGGAAATCGCTCTTGGAGAAGGTATCAAAGTCGACGAACTCCTCGAACAGCGGCTCAACGGCGATCTTGGAGTAGTCGAGCGTGGGCTTGAGCGGCTTGACGAACGGGCTTGCGGCGTTGCCGGCCTCGGCAGCCTTGGCAGCGGCGGCACCGGACTGGAAACCCTTCTCGGGCTTCATGTGCGGGAACAGCAGGACGTCGCGAATGGAAGCCTGGTTGGTGAGCAGCATGACCACGCGGTCGATGCCGATGCCGATGCCGCCCGCGGGAGGCATACCGTACTCGAGGGCGCGCACGTAGTCCTCGTCGTACTCCATAGCCTCGTCGTCGCCGCCGGCCTTCTCGGCCATCTGGGCAGCAAAGCGCTCGGCCTGGTCGACCGGGTCGTTGAGCTCGGAGAATGCGTTGGCGTACTCGTGGCCGGCGATGACCAGCTCAAAGCGGTGCGTCAGGCGCGGATCGTCCTCAAAACGCTTGGCAAGCGGGCTGACCTCGATGGGGTAATCGCATACGAAGGTCGGGTTGACGATGGTGTCCTCGCCCAGCTCATCGTAAATCTCGGCGATAATTTTGCCAGCAGTCCACTCGGGCTTAATCTCCAGGCCCTTCTCGCGTGCGGCGGCGGCAAGCTCCTCGACCGGCGTGTCGATGGTGATCTGCTTGCCGAGCACGTCCGAGACGATGTCGGTCATGGGACGGCTTGCCCACTCACCGGACAGATCGATGGTCTGGCCCTGATACTCGATGACCTCGGGATTGCCGATAGCCTTGTTGGCAGCCTTGATGACGCCCTGGGCGAGTGCCTTCATGCCCTCGAGATCGGAGAAGGCACGATAGGCCTCCATCGTGGTGAACTCGGGGTTGTGGGTGAGGTCCATACCCTCGTTGCGGAAGATGCGGCCGATCTCGAAGACGCGCTCAAAGCCACCGACGATGCAGCGCTTGAGGTGCAGCTCGGTAGCAATGCGCAGGTAGCACTCCTGATCGAGCGCGTTGAAGTGCGTGATGAACGGCTTGGCCGTAGCGCCGCCCTGAATGGTCTGCAGGATGGGGGTCTCGACCTCCATGTAGCCGTCAGATTCCATGAAGCGGCGGAAGGTGGAGAGAATCTGCGAGCGCTTGCGGAAGGTCTCGCGAACATCGTCGTTGGCAATCAGGTCGACATAGCGCTGACGATAACGGGTCTCCTTATCGGAAAGACCGTGGAACTTCTCGGGCAACGGACGAACGGCCTTGGAGAGCAGGGTCGCGCTCTTGGGGGCAACGGAGAGCTGGCCGCGCTTGGTGCGAACAACCACGCCGGTCACGCCCAGGATGTCACCAAGGTCGAGAGCCTTGAGCGTATTCCAAGCTGCCTCGTCCATGTCGTTGATGCGGCAGAACAGCTGAATCTCGGCGGTAGCGTCGCGCACGACGATAAACATGATCTTGCCCTGACCACGCTTGGCGACCACGCGGCCGCCGATCTTCACGACGTCCTCAGTATCCTCGCCATCGGCAAGATCGGCATATTTGGCCTCAATGTCGACGACATAGTCCTCGATCTCGGAGTGCTCGGGATAGGGGTTCTGGCCCGCCTCGAACAGGGCGGCGCGCTTTGCCAGACGCGTGGCGCGCTCGTCGTTGAGCGTCGAGGCCTGATCGGCGACGTTCTGGTTCTCTGCCATAAGTTAGCTCCTCAAACTAAAACGCTCCCCAGGATTCGGTCCCAGGGAGCGAAAACATACCTTTACGCGGGACCGTGGTCTAGCGTGCAATCTTGGCGATGGTGTAGACGCGGGTCTTGCCAGAAGGCGTAACGACCTCAACGGAGTCGCCCTCGCCGTGACCGATGATGGCGTGACCGACCGGAGACTCGTTGGAGATCTTGTGCTCGAGCGAGTTGGTCTCGGTGGTACCGACGAGCGTGACTTCCATGACCTCACCGTTGGGATCGATCAGAGAAACGGTGGAACCGATGGAGACGGTCAGATCGCCCGTGGTGGCAGCAACCTGAGCGTTGGCGAGGATGGCCTGAATCTCGGCAATGCGAGCAGCATTCTGGGCCTGCTTGTCCTTGGCGGCGTCGTACTCGGAGTTCTCCGAAAGGTCGCCAAACGCGCGGGCTTCCTTGATGTCCTCGACGATCTCCTTGGCATAATCGCCCTCACGCCAAGCGAGCTCCTCGACGAGCTTCTGGCGGCCCTCAGCGGTCAGTACGATCTGGCTTGCGTCCATACGGATATCTCCCCAACTATGATGTAACGATCAACTGTCAACAAAACGAAAAAGACCGGCTAGCCTGCGGGCAAGCCGGTCAGGTGCTCACCCCAAAGGGATGGGACTACTCTGCGTCCGCGTCGCTGTCCTCTGCCTGCTTTTTCTTGGCAGCAGCGAGCTTGGCCTCGAGCTCTGCGATCTCCTTGTCCTCCTTGGACTCCTCGACCACAACGTCCTCGGCCTGCTTGGTTTCGCCCTTATCGTCGCCCTCCATACCCTCGCGGATATTCTTGACGGTAGAGCCGAGAGACTTGCCGAGCTTCGGCAGGTTCTTAGGTCCGAAGATGATCAAGACAACGACGAGAATAATGATGAGCTCAGGAGCCCTCAGTCCAAACATGTAGACCTCCACAATACAGCGAGACAAGCTCGAATGAGTATACCGCGGGTGCCGCGGTATCACAACAATAGCTAAAAAAAGGGACCGCAAGAAGCGGTCCCTCCTCATGCTCTGGTCGGGTTGACTGGATTTGAACCAGCGACCCCTGCGTCCCGAACGCAGTGCTCTACCAAACTGAGCCACAACCCGTTAGCTCGACTATAGTAACAAAGATTTTCGCCGCGTGCTAGAGAAATTTTTATTTCTTTGGCGCGTCGATTTGAACCGTGTTGGGAATAAGCTCAGTCGCGCAGGCCCACCAGCCATTTTGCTGGGCAGCCCCCGCAAGATGGACTGCTGCAGCGACGGTATCGCAAATGGCAAACGAGCAGGCACCCGAACCGCACACGTCCACGGCAACGGTTCCCTCCTGTGCGCGCAGCCAGTCGAGAACCGCCTGGATCCGCGGCTCCATCTGCGCGGATATGACGCCCAGATTGTTATGAACGAGCGCATATGCCGCCTCGGCATCGCCGGCGCGTAAGACAGAAGCAATCGCACCGGGTTTGTCCGCGGGCACTGGGCTCTCATCAAATCGTCGATACGCTTCAACCGTTGAAACGCTCGTCTCGTGCGGTTTGACCAATACGACAGGTGTCGCCGGAAGCACAGGATACTCAGTGGCCAGCACATCTCCCCCGCCGACGTAGAATGCGGGACTCGTGTGCAAAAAGAACGGCACGTCGGCGCCGATACCGCGAGCGATGTCATCGAGCGCGGGGTCGGCGCGGTCGATACTCCACAGCTCGGCCAAGGCAACGATGACCGCGGCGGCATCCGTCGAGGGGCCTCCCAGGCCGGCGCACAGCGGGATACGCTTTTCGATCGTCACGCACACATTGGCATCGCGACCGTAATGCTCGGCCATAGCGATTGCCGCCCGATAGGCCGTATTTTTTTGCATGGGAAAATCGGATGCCGGAACCGTCTGGACGGTCAACACCTGCGCCGGCGCGACCGTCACGGTATCGGCAAGACCGACGGCTGCCATCAGGGAATCGACCCTGTGATAGCCGCGGGCGTCGCGCTCGGTATGAACTCCCAGATAGAGGTTAATCTTTGCCGGCGCGGTAAGGATGAGGGACCGATCGGTCACCGTTAGTGCTCCTCGAGCTGGTTGCCGAGCGGGGTAAAGATATGTTCGCCGCTCTCGGGATCGAACAGTTCGACCTGGCCGGTAAGGACATCGATGTACTGGTAGGACTGACGCGATTTGCGGCCGCGACGCTCGTCAACCTCAACGATAAAGACGGCGGGGTGGACGCTCTTGATGGTGCCCATGCGCTCGATGACGCGGGTACGGCCCATGTTGGCCTTAACCTTGACGCGATCGCCCACCATATCGGTCAGCTTCTCGTGGATGTCGTCGACGTGATTGACTTCCATCTCTTCCATGAACAGGGCCTCCAGAGGGTGCAATTCAAAAAGGGGATAATACCCCTAAGATAGACAAAACTCTAATACTATAGCACCCTGATGCAGCCATACGCAAGCAGCTAAAAAAGCCCGGTCTCAAAAACGTACCAGACGACAACCTCACATGACCAGTTCACGTCAGCGAACGACCACCATTCGAGCCAAAGTGTCGCGAAAGAGGAGCGATGCGTACTTTGGTACGCGAGCGACGGTTTGAGCGACAGATTGGCCGAATGGTGGCCGTGCAGCGTCGAGTAGTTACGCGGTTTGGTAAAACCGCGTAACCTAAAGGTTGTCTGTGTCCAGAACGATGGTGAACGGACCGTCGTTGACCAGGTCGACCTTCATATCGGCGCCAAAGATACCGTGCGCCACATGCTCAACGTCCTGAGCGACGAGTGTCAAAAAGTACTCGTAAAGTTCGTTAGCGACATCGGGCGCGCCGGCGTCCGTAAACGACGGACGGCGGCCGTGGCGGCAGTCGGCAAACAGCGTGAACTGCGACACCACGAGCACCTCGCCGTCGACATCCGCCAGCGCCAAGTTGGTCTTGCCGTTCTCGTCCTCGTTGATACGCAGCCCGCGGAGCTTGCCCCACAGCTTGTCGGCTTCGGCGCGTGTGTCGCCGTGGCCCACGCCCAGCAGCACCAAGTAGCCGCGTCCAATACGGCCCACGCACTCGCCGTCGACTGTCACGCTGGCGTTGAGCACGCGCTGCACCACCGCACGCACGGTCTACTCCTCGCCCGTCAGCTTGGCGGACAGATGCTCGAGCGCATGGAAACGATGGCTGATGGCGTTCTTCTCGTCCGCCGTGAGCTCGGCCATGGTCTTGCCCGGCGTATCGACCGGCAGGAACAGCGGGTCGTAGCCAAAACCGTGTTCGCCGCGGCCCTCGTGCGCGATAACGCCTTCGCAGGCGCCCTCGCCATAGGTGACCAGGCCGTCCGTATCGATAAGCGCGACGACGCTCATAAAGCGCGCGGTACGGTCCTCGTCTGCCACGCCTTCCAGGTTAACGAGAAGCTTGGCGTTGTTGGCGGCATCGTCGCCATGCACGCCCGCATAGCGCGCGCTATACACGCCCGGCTCGCCGTCCAACGCATCGACGACCAAGCCGGAGTCGTCGGCGATGGCCATAAGGCCCGTCTCCTCGACCGCAGCCTGCGCCTTGATGATGGCGTTCTCCAAAAACGTCGTGCCGTTTTCCTCGGGGTCCTCAAAATCGCCCAGCTGGCCGAGCGCCACAAAGCGCACCTCGGGCATGACCTTGCCCAAAATGGCCTCGATCTCGGTGAGCTTATGGGCGTTGCCGGTTGCCACGACGATGGTCGCCGCCGGGTCGAGGGTGTCGATGTCAATCTTCTCAAGTGCCATAGCTGGTCTCCTTTGTCTCTATAGCAATGCCGAGTTGAGGACGACGAGGACTTCGGCCTCTCTCCCGTCTCAATCAACGGCAGTCTTATACTTCGACGTTTTCCCAGATAAAACCTGCCAAAATAAACCTGTCCCTTTTTGGCAGGTTAGGCGAGGGCTTGGCGCTGAAGCTCGATGAGCTCGGCGATACCCTTATCGCCCAGGTCGAGCAGGGCGTTGAGACGCTTGCGGTCGAAGGGCGCCTGCTCGCCGGTACCCTGGAGTTCGATCATCTCACCGGTGTCGGTGGCGACGAGGTTCATGTCGACCTCGGCGTGGCTGTCCTCGGAATAATCGAGGTCGAGCAGGGTGTTGCCGTCGACAACGCCCATTGAGATGGCAGCGACCTGGCCCGTGAGCGGAATGCGCTCGAGTTTGCCCGCCTCGACCCACATGGCAAGGGCGTCGTGCAGCGCCACCCAGGCGCCGGTAATGCTCGCCGTACGCGTGCCGCCATCGGCCTGGATCACATCGCAGTCGACGGTGACGGTGTACTCGCCGAGCGCCTTCATGTTGACGACGGTACGCAGGCTGCGGCCGATGAGGCGCTCGATCTCCATGGAGCGGCCCTTACGATTGGCGTACTCGCGCTTGCAGCGCTTACCGGTCGATGCCGGCAGCATGGCATACTCTGCGGTTACCCAACCGGCCTTGGCGCCCTTGCGCCAGCCCGGCACGCCCTCCTCAATGGTGGCGGCACACAGCACGCGCGTGTCACCGAACTCAGCCAGGCACGAGCCGTGGGCATGCTTCATAACACCACGGGTGAGCTTGACGGGGCGCAGCTCGTTGGCGGCACGGCCGTTGGCGCGGTTGACCTGCATGTACTCCATAGAAATATCCTTTCGGCAAAAGAAGGGGGCAAGTCTTTGGACGATAACCCTGTATCTATTTCAGTTCGTCGATATCGATATGTTCGATGCTCTTGAGCGGCTGGCCAAAGATAAAGCTACCCGCCACCGCAAACTCGGCAATGTTGTCAGACGTGGTGGCAAAGCGATGCTGCGGCTCGGCTGCGTCGCCCGCCAGCTGCTCGCGGCGCGTGAGAATATCGGTCAGCTCGCGGGTGGTCTCCTCGGCGGAACTCACCACGCGCACTCCGGGACCCAGCGCATGGCGGATGGGACCCACCAGTAGCGGGAAATGCGTGCAGCCGAGTACCACGGTATCGATGCCACGATCGTGCAGCGGCTCGACTGTGGCGCCAACCAGCGCGCGAACGGCTGGCGTATCAAAAATATCCTCGTTCTCGAGCCACTGCTCCTGCAGATGCGCGCCCGAGGCGAGCTCGTGCTCGACGACCTCGACAAAGCTCGAAGCCGGGCAGCCATACACATCGACACCAGCATCCAAGTCCTGGATGGCGCGCGTGTAGGCGCCCGAGCGAATGGTGAGGTTGGTGGCCAGCACGCCCACGCGACGCGTACGCGTGCTGTTAATGGCGGCGCGCGCGCCCGGGGCGATCACGCCGATCACGGGAACGTCGAGCACCTGCTGAGCCAGACGCAAGGCCGCGGCGGTCGCCGTGTTACAGGCGATGACCATGATCTTAACGTCGTGCCTCGATAGCCAGCGACCCGCCTGCAGCGCAAACGAGCGAACCTCGTCCTCGGTGCGGGTGCCATAAGGGCAGCGCTTAGTGTCACCGAAGTAGTAGACGGACTCGTGCGGAAGCGCCGTTGCGATCGCGCGCGCAACCGTCAGGCCGCCCAGGCCCGAGTCGAACACGCCGATCGGACGCGTGTCCCCGGCCAGATTATCGATATCGGACATTACCTCACCAGATTCTCTCTCGAAAAATGCGACCACTCGTGATGCGTCGCGCTACGAACGGGCCGCGACCAACAGCTCGGCCGTTGCCACCCAACCGTCGACAATCTTGCCGCGCGTTACATAGGCATTGTCGCAGGCGTCCAAGAACTCCGGGGCACCGGCGCTCGTCAGACCGTTCTCGACCAGGCAGAACATGCCAACATGGTCGGCCATGTAGAAGTCGGACTCGGAGTCGCCGAGCGCAAGCGTCTCCTCGCGCTCGATCCCCAGGTGCTCGCAGAAGCGCGCAATGGCAACGCCTTTGTTGAGACCCGCCGGATTGATGTTGAAGGCGCGGCCGTCCTCGACGCGATTAAGCTCGAGCGTCGTCGGCTTGGACAGGTGAGTCAGATGGCCGTTGCAAGCCCAGACCAGACCGCAGCCGGCCTCGTCCAGGATGGCCTGGACCTCATCGTCGGGCACATCGCCGCGCATGCCGACGGTGACCTCACGGTACTTGTAGCCGGTCGACATGTCGTTGTGGTATTCGATCTTGTGCGGCCAGCGGGCAAGGATCTTCTCGCACACGCCGGTCTGCTCGATCACCTGGTGCGGCGTGAGACCGCAGGCGGGGTCGTAGGGCATGTCGCCCGTCAGGTACTCCCAGTCGTTGGCCTTGAGGTCGTACATGACCAGGCCGCCCATCTCGCCGATGTAGGAGTTGAGGCCGAGCACGCGGGCGTCCTCATGGATCATGGTGCGATTGCGACCCGAGGTGGGGACCACCTGGATGCCGGCACGAGCGAGCGCGACAACCGCCTCGACGAGCTTGGTCGAGGGATTGCCGTCGTTATCGCGCAGCACGCACGAGCCGGGGGCGAGCATCGTGGCGTCCAGATCGGTAAAGACATACTTGACCTTGGCAAGGCGCTCGCGCATCTCGCTCGAAAGCTCGGCAACGGTCGGCAGGATGTTGTGGGACATGGTCACTCCGTTTACATAGAAGGGGCTGGTCTAGGCGTCGTACGCCGCAAGGGTGCGCTTGAGAATCGAACCGTCGCGCTCACAAGGCTCGGGTCCGTTCTTGCGCAGCATACACTCTTCCTCGCCCTTACCGGTCACGATGACCGCGGCAGGACGGACAGTTTCGCGCACGGCAGTCTCGATAGCGGCAACGCGATCAGTCACGATTTGCCAGTTATCATTTCCCTGCGCTTGAACGTTGCGCGCGATCTCGGCGCAGATGTCCTCGACATCCTCGGGGCCGGGGTCATCTTCGGTAATCACGATTCGGTCGGCATACTTGCCAGCGGCGATGCCCATCGTGGTGCGTCGATCGACACCCTTACCGCCCGTAGCGCCAAACACAACCGCCAGCTCGCGCTCAGGATAGTTCTCGCGCAAGTCGCGCAGGAGTGTCTCGAGGCTCATGCCGTTATGTGCAAAATCGACGATGCCCAGGATTTTGCCCGATACGGACGGATAGAGCTCCATACGACCGGGAACGAAGACGCCCTCAAAGCCATGGACGATACCCTCTTCGGAAATGCCCAGGGCCTCGGCGCAGGCAATAGCGGCAAGCGCGTTGGACACATTGAACTTAACCGGCGTGGGAATCACAATGTCACGCGTAAAACGGGGCGTGCGCACCGTTGCCACCACGCCGCAGTCGCCATTGCGAATCGCCAGCGCAAGCACGTCGGCACGCTCGTCGGTCAGGGAGAACGTCACCGTACGTTCGCAACGAGATGCCGCCTCGAGCACGCGATCGACCTTATCCATATCGAGATTGACCACGGCAAAACGGCTCTGCGAGAAGATTTTGAGCTTGCTGGCAAAGTAATCCTCGAGCGTCGGATGCTCAATCGGCGAAATGTGATCCTCGCCGATATTGGTAAAGGCGCCGACTTCAAAGTCGATCTTGCCCGTACGCTCGTATTTGAGGCCCTGACTCGATGCCTCCATAACCAGCCACGGGGCACCCGCCTCCGCAGCATGTGCGATGCGAGACTGCAGCAGGAAGGATTCGGGGGTCGTCAGCTTGGAAGGGCCCGTCTCGATGCCGTCGTCGAACTCAATGCCCGTATTAAGAGCGGGTCGATGACAGCCCGTAAGCTTGGCCTCGTTGGCGAGGATGCCGCGCAGATAAAAGCTGCAGGTCGACTTGCCCTTGGTGCCTGTAAAGGCGCAGACCTTCACCTTACCCGACGGGTGCCCATAAAAGGCATCTGCCACCACGGCGAGCGTGCGACGAATATCGCTCACAATCACCGCGGGAAGATCAACATCGTAATCGACCTCGGAAACGTAGGCCACGGCGCCATCGGCGATTGCCGAAAGCAGGTACTCGCGCTTAAACGCACGGCCTTTGCAGACAAACAACGTGCCCGGACGCACCTGGCGCGAGTCATCAGTCGCAAACTCAATGCGCTGGTCGCACGAAGCGCTCGGTCTGGAAACAACAAGGTCATCTTCCTCGAGCAACTCTATATAGCGCATCAGAGTTAGCTTCTCTTGTGTCGGACTCGACATACAAAGACCTCTCTCGCTAAATTCAGCCTTAAAGGGCAGAAGGCGTCCCGCGGCAGAAACGATGAAACATTCTGTATTATCAACCATCCTAATATGCCACCTGACCTTGCGCGCATCACAGCCTTCTAAAAAATTGCATGGACTGTGCCGTGGTCTAATAAATGGCAACGGTGTTCACCCCGTGTAAAAACAAGGAAATCTGGGTGCTGTTCTTTAACATAGCGTTCGCAACCACGTCCCGCCGCTTCGCCTGAAGATCGGGACGTGGTTTTTTCGGTTCGCTCGGCGCTTATGCCCTATCACGAAACAAAAGATTGGCATGATAGTAAAGATTATTTGACATCAGCTGCCGCAATCCTTGCGGCAGTACACCTGAGCCGTCAGCAGAAAGGATCTTGCATGTGCGGTTTTGTCGGTTTTACCGGTACAGATGAACAGAGTGAGCTGGTTCTCACGGCCATGATGAATCGCATCATCCACCGTGGTCCCGATATGGGCGGCCAGCATATCGTCGACAACGTTGCCCTTGGCTTCCGTCGTCTTTCGATTCTCGATCTTTCCGAAGCTGGAGCTCAGCCCATGTCGAGCGACGACGGCAAGGTCACGATTGTCTTCAACGGAGAGATCTACAACTTCCAGGAGCTTCGCGCCGAGCTGGAGGCAGCCGGCTACTCCTTCCACTGCAACGCTGATACCGAGGTCCTGGTACACGGTTACGAGGAGTGGGGCGAAGACCTGGTCAACCGCCTGCGCGGCATGTACGCGTTCGTGATTCACGACCAGAACAAGAACAAACTCTTTGGCGCTCGTGACATCTTTGGTATCAAGCCGTTCTATTACTACCAGGCATCCGATGGCTCGCTGCTGTTTGGCTCCGAGATCAAGAGCTTCCTGGACCATCCCAAGTTTGAGAAGGCTGTCAACCACGACGCGCTGCGCCCCTACCTGACGCTGCAATTCCCCGCCACGGAGGAGACCTTCTTTAAGGGCGTGTTCAAGCTTGCCCCAGCGCATTGCTTTACGTATGACCTGACGACCAACACCATGGACATCAAGCGTTACTGGAGCTGTGACTTCACCGACGATAACTCCAAGACCTTCGAGGAGTACGTGGACGAGTGCGACAAGGTCGTGCACGAAAGCGTCGCTGCGCACCGAATCGCCGATGTTAAGGTTGGTTCGTTCCTCTCCGGCGGTGTCGATTCCAGCTACATCGCTGCCTGTCTCATGCCCGACACCACGTATTCTGTCGGCTTCGATTACAAGAACTTCAACGAGACCAACTACGCCGCCGAGCTTTCCGACAAGCTGGGCATCAAGAACGTGCGCAAGATGATTACCGCCGACGAGTTCTTTGATGCACTGCCCGATATCCAGTACCACATGGACGAGCCGCAATCGAACCTGTCCAGCGTGCCGCTGTACTATCTGGCGCAGATGGCTTCCAAGGAGGTCACCGTCGTCCTTTCGGGCGAGGGTGCCGACGAACTGTTTGCCGGCTATGAGTGGTACGAGGACACCCCCGAGATGCGCACCTTTAAGAAGCGCGTGCCGCTCGGCGTACGTCGCGCCCTGGGCTCACTCGTTCAGCATCTCCCCTACTTTAAGGGCCACAACTTCCTGACGAAATGCGCCGAGGTTCCCGAGCGCTGGTATGTGGGTCAGGCAAAGGTGTTCGATCCCTCCGAGGTCGACGAGGTGCTCAAGCCCGCTTATGACACCGGCAAGAACGCCGCCGAGATGTGCGCCGAGTACTACAAGCAGGTTCCCAACTGCTGCGAGCTTTCCAAGAAACAGTATCTGGATATGAACATGTGGCTACCGGGCGACATTCTGCTCAAGGCCGACAAGATGTGCATGGCGCATTCTCTTGAGCTTCGCGTCCCGTTCCTGGACAAGAAGGTCATGGAGTTTGCCGAGCACATTCCCGCCAACTACCGTGTTAACGAAGAAGGCTGCAAGCTCGTCCTGCGTCACGCCGCCAACCGCACGCTGCCCGACGAGTGGGCAACGCGCAAGAAGGTGGGCTTCCCCGTACCGGTCAAGTTCTGGCTGCGCCAGCAAAAGTACTACGACTACGTAAAGGAATACTTCACCGCGCCGTGGGCTGCTGATTTCTTTGACACCGATGCGCTCATGAAACTGCTCGACGATCACTTTAAGGGTCGCGCGCTCAACCAGCGCAAGATCTATACCACGCTGACGTTCCTCATTTGGTACAAGCGCTTCTTTATCGACGAGGACAAGGGCGCTAAAGTCGCCGCTTAGTTTTCGTTATGAATTAGCGGTGAACCACGCAGGGTTTCCGCTATACTCAATCCATGCGGGCGATTGGCGCAACGGTTAGCGCAGGTGCTTTACACGCACAAGGCTGGGGGTTCGAATCCCTCATCGCCCACCATTGAATTGTTAGGCCTCCAGTGATGGAGGCCTTTCTTTTTTGTGCCTGGTACATGGGATTCGAACCCGACAGGGTGCGGAGCTGAGGAAACGCGAAGCGTTTTCCAGCGCAGCACGCGAGGAGCGGAGCGACGAAGCGGGGCGCGGGCGGCGCCAGCCGCACGCGGACATCCCTCATCGCCCACCACTGATTTGATAGGCTCCCAGCTATGGGGGCCTTTCTTTTTTTCGCCCAGTACAGAGGGATTCGAACCCGCAAGGGTGCGGAGCTGAGGAAACGCGAAGCGTTTTCCAGCGCAGCACGCGAGGAGCGAAGCGACGAAGCGGGGCTCGGGCGGCGAAATGGACCCTTGGCGAATACCCGTGTGCAAAAAATGCCAAATATGAGTACTGCTACCTTTTTAGTAGCAGCGTTTTCGAAGTCATAAAAGGCAAATCCGGCATTAGAACGACGATCGATAGTCCAGTTAAGCCAATTTGCCAACTACAAAACTGGACATATGTGGCCCAACTCATCTAAAAGTGCCTAATTTATATGTTACGAAGTTAGTGCCCGTACTCATATTTGCCACTTTTTGCACACGGCCTATCCCAGCCATGGTAAATCGATAGCAAAACGGGCTCCAGTTCGCCCAATCGTGCGCCAAACGGCACGTGACAGCCTGAAACCCGCTCCAAATTGCTATGTCTGATGGCGCTAAGCCAAAACGTCCGACAGAATCTCGATCAGGCTGTCCACGTCGGCTTCCTCGCAGACAAGCGGCGGCAGGAAACGCAGCGTGTGGGCACCAGTAGCGTTAATCACGGCGCCGGCGGCCAGCGCGCGGGCAACAATATCATGCGCATCGCCCGCAGCGTCATCCAGATCGCAGCCGAGCATCAGGCCACGGCCACGCACCTCTACCACATGCGGAAGCTTAGCCAGCGCCTGCTCCATATAAGCACCCACCTTGGCAGCATGCTCGGCATAATCGCCGCGCACGAGCGCGGAGAGCGTCGCGGCGCACGCCGCGACGGCCAAGCAGCTACCGCCAAAGGTCGAACCGTGATCGCCGGGCTTAAACACGTCGGCGATCTCCTTCTTTGCCACCACGGCGCCCATGGGAACGCCGTCGGCGATGCCCTTGGCAAGGCTCATAATGTCGGGCTCCACGCCATAGGTCTGGAATGCAAACGGCTTGCCGGAGCGGAAGATGCCACACTGGACCTCGTCGGCGATAAACACGGCGCCCACCTCGTGCGCCAAGTCGCGCGCCGCCGCCATAAACTCCTCGGTCATGGGGTGTACACCGCTCTCGCCCTGGATCGGCTCGAGCATGACGGCGCAGACTTCGCTTCCCAGCTGCTTAAAGATCGAACGCAGTTCGTCGACATCGTTGGGCGTGCAGGCCACAAAGCCACCCGGCAGCGGGCGGAAGCTATCCTGCAGCCAATCCTGCATGGTGGCGGCAATGGTCTCGAGCGTACGACCGTGAAAACCGCCGCGCATGCATACGATGGTGTTGCCGCCGTTACCAGCACGCTTGGCGTACAGACGCGCGAGCTTCATCGAGCCCTCGTTGGCTTCGGCACCAGAATTGGCAAAGAACGTCTCCCACACCTGCTCGTCCGCAGCCGGGGCACCGAGCGCAGCGGCCGTGGTCTCATCGCCGGCGGCAATGGCATCGGCCAGCACGCACGCACCATCTACGTCGTCGTTGGCAAGCTTGGACAGCAGTGCCGCGACCTGTCCACGCTGCTCGATGTAGAAGTAATTGGAGACATGCATGAGCTTTTTGGTCTGCGCCTCGAGCGCCGAGAGCACTGCAGGGCTGCCGTGGCCAAGGCTGCACACACCGATACCGGCAAGAAAATCAAGATACTCACGGCCGTCATCGCCGGTGAGCTTCATGCCGTGGCCTTCGACAAACTCTACCGGAGAGCGACCAAAGGTATGCATAACGTAATGAGATTCGAGCGATTGTTGAGTTGCAAGTGACATGGGATGCCTTTCGTTGGGCGCCGTACGGCGCAGGGCTATGGGTGCAGGGACACGACGACCGCGGGTCAGCTAGACCGCCTGGAGCTTCTCGACCTCGTCGAGGTTCTCGGTCAGACGCGCCGCAAAGGTCGAAAGCGGGTGCGGGTGCGTATCGAACTCGTAGGCCGTCTCGGTGGAATGGATTACGGTGCCGACGCCAGCATCGGTCAGCAGCTCAAGCAGCAACGAATGCGGCGTGGTGCCGTTAATGATGTGGGCGCGAAATACACCGCCGGCAAGCGCATCGACGGCCGCACGCAGTTTGGGAATCATGCCCTTATCGACCTCCCCGCCATAGAGCATCTCGTTAACCTCGTCGAGCGTTAGGTTGGAGATGAGCGAGTCCTTGTCGCTAAAGTCCTTGTACAGGCCGTCGACGTCGGTCAAAAAAATCGCCTTATGCGCGTGGAGCGCCGCGGCAACGGCACCGGCGGCGGTGTCGGCGTTGATGTTGAAGAAACCGCCGTCCTCCCCCGCCGCGACGGTAGCGATGACGGGGATGTACTCGCTATCGAGTAAGCGCTCGATATAGTCGGTGTTGACGTGCGTCACTTTGCCCACGCGACCGAGCTCGGGGTCGAGCGGCTCGGCGATGAGCGTGCCGGCATCGCTGCCCGACACGCCCACGGCCAGGTTGCCGTGGTGGTTGATGGCGGCGACCAGCTCCTGGTTAACCTTGCCGCCCAGCACCTCGCGCACGATATCCATAGTCGCCGGCGTGGTTACGCGCTGGCCGTTCTTAAATTCGACGGGAATATCGTAATGGCTCAGCGCCTCATTGATGGCCTTGCCGCCGCCATGCACGATGACGGGGCGCATGCCGATGATCTTGAGCAAAACGATGTCACTCATCACGTCGCGGCGCAGTTGCTCATCGACCATGGCCGCTCCGCCATATTTGATAACGACCGTCTTGCCGGTCAGGTTCTTAATCCACGGCAGTGCTTCGAACAGCAGCTGCGCGGTTGCTTCGTTGGATTCGCTCGAACGACAATCGCGTGCGAATTTCATAATCTGCCTCGTCTTTCGTATCGTTATCACGCCGTGCTTCGCTGTCCGCAATGCGGCAAGATGCGCAACGCGCCTGGAATCTAGGAACGGTAGTCACCGTTGATGGAGATGTACTCGTGCGTGAGGTCGCAGGTCCACACGGTCGTTGCCGCGTCGCCTGCACCCAGGTCGGCCGAGATCACAATCTCAGGCGCCTCAAAACGTCGCAGGGCCTCGTCCTCGTCAAAGGGAACGGTCAGACCATCGCGACAGACGGGCATGCCCATCATGTCGATGGAAACGTCTTCCTGATTAAACTTCACGCCGCACTTGCCAAGCGCCATGGCAACGCGGCCCCAGTTGCAGTCGTGGCCGGCGATGCAGGTCTTGACGAGCGGCGAGTTGGCGACGGCACGGGCGGCGATATCGGCTTCCTCGTCGTTGACGGCGCCGGTAACGTTAACCGTCACGAGCTTTGACGCACCCTCGCCATCGGCCGCGATGTTGCGCGCCAGGCTCTCGCACACCTCGTGCACGGCAAAGGCCAACTCGTCAAAGGCGTCAGTGCCCTCGACGATGGCCTCGGCATCTGCGGCAGCAGCGCCAGAAGCAAGCATGATACAGGTGTCATTGGTCGAGGTATCGGAATCGACCGTCACCTTATTAAAGGTCTGCTTAACGGTCGAGAGCAGCAGGGTGTGGAGCGCTGCCGGCTCGACGGGGGCATCGGTAGTAATGACCGCGATCATGGTGGCCATATTGGGCATGATCATGCCAGAACCCTTGCACATGCCGCCCACCGTATAAGCGTTACCCGCATGGCCCGCAGCCTCACTGCGATAGCGAACGGCATACTCCTTGGAGTGGGTATCGGTCGTCATGATGGCACGGGCTGCATCGGCACCGCCATGGGCAGAGAGTGCCTCGTAGGCGGACGGGACGGCCGTCTCAAACGTATCGATCGGCAGAATCTGTCCAATCACACCTGTGGAGGCAACCAGGATCTGCTGGGGCTCACAGCCGATAACCTGCGAGGCGATGTTACATGTCTCGCGCGCGCAGGCCAGGCCGGTCTCGCCCGTGGCGGCATTCGCGTTGCCGGAGTTGATTGAAACACCGGCGATGATGCCATAGCCCTTGTCCGCACCGCCCAGGTTGGCACGGCTCACCTGCACGGGCGCCGCGCAAAAGCGGTTGGTCGTAAACACGCCGGCACCGGGACAGGGCTTATCGGGCACGACGAGCGCATAGTCCAAGCGCTCGGGATTCTTCCGGAATCCCGCATGGATGCCTGCGGCCTTAAAGCCGGCCGCTGCCGTAACGCCACCCTCGACGGCGCGAATCTTGATATCAATCAGGTCGGTATTCATCGTCCCTACAACTCCTTATATCAAACAAAAAAAGCGGGCATCGGCTGGCACGCCATACCGGTCGCAATTAGTAGACCAGCTTAAAAGTGGCGCCCAACTCGATACCCGACTACCAAATCGTTAACAATCGAATGTGCTACACCGGGCACGCCACTGTGGGCAAGCCTCGTCGCTCGTTAAAGCCAAAAACGATGTTGGCGCACTGGACCGCCTGGCCTGCTGCACCCTTGCACAGATTGTCGATAGCACCCGTCGCCACCAGCACGCCCGCGCGCTTGTTGAGCGCAAGGCCAATCTGGGCAGCGTTGGTGCCGACGACCGAAGCCGTCTTGGGCTGCTGGCCGGCATCGAGCACGCGCACAAAGGTGCGACCGGCGTAGAACTTCTTGTAATGGTCGACGACGTCCTCAAGGGCCAACGTGTCGAGAGCCCGCGGCGCGAGCGGCATCGTCACCGTGGAAAGCAGGCCGCGCTTGAGCGGTGCCAGGTGCGGAGTAAAGACGACGCGATCGGTCAGGCCCAGGATCTGCTCGATCTCGGGCGTATGGCGATGTTTGCCTACGCCATAGGCCTCCAGGTTCTCGTCCGCGCTACAAAAATGGGTGCGGGCGTTGCAGGACTTACCGGCGCCCGTCACGCCGCTAATGGCATCGACAATCACGGGGCCGCTCTGGGCAACCCAGCCCGCACGCACGGCGGGAGCGGCAGCAAGGCTCGTTGCGGTGGGATAGCAGCCGGCGCAGGCGACCAAAACGGGCTTTCCGGCGGCATGGCTGGAAGCAGTGGTCTCCAAGTCCTGACAGAACAGCTCGGGCAGGCCAAAAGCGCGGGTCTTGAGCAGCTCGGGGCTCGTGTGCTCGGCGGCATACCATGCCTCAAAGACGGACGGATCGCTCAGACGGTAATCGGCCGAAAGATCAAAGCAGGAAACGCCCGCGGCAAGGAGCGCGGGCACCTGTGCCATGGCAGCCGTGTGCGGCACGGCAAGAAATACCGCATCGCAGCTCTTGAGCTCGGGGGCGTCATGCGTGGTGAAAACCAGATCGCTCACGCCAGTAAAGCTCGGATACACCGCGGACAGTGGCTGGCCGGCATCGGCGTTGGACGTAATGGCAACAAGTTCAAACTCGGGATGACCGAGTACGAGGCGAATGAGCTCGGCTCCGGCATATCCAGCCGCGCCGACGATTCCAACCTTCAAAGACATATCAGACTCCTTGCCTGCGATTTATGCACCGATGCGCATTTCGCAGCGGTTGTTATGAAGTGGGTTGAAACTTTAGCACCAAAAGATGCATGAATATGTAAATAGCTTGCATATTCATGCATTGAAACATTCCCGACACATTCGCTTGAAGGAATTGACAAATAGAGCGGGCCCGTATTGACCGGCACTCCTTACGGTGCCGGGCAACACAGGGCCCGCCCATGCGAAAACTAAGTTGTTGGGATGAGTCAGCTGGCTAGAGCTCGACCGGCACCCATTCGTCGTGATTGCAGATAAATGCCTCGGGATCCTCGATGCTAAAGAAAACGAGCGCGGGGTCGTTAGGCCCCTCATAGTGCTCGCTCAAGCGCTCAAGATGCTTCCATCCGGCCTCGCGCATTTCGCTCGAAGCCCGGTCTTCCAGCCCCGCACGCCCGCGCAGGATCAACCAACCATGGCCCGGCCACCAACTCGTGGCCTCAAAGCGCTGGTTTTGCAGCAGCTCCTGCCACACATCTTTGGTGCGCGCTGTCACAAACCACAGCTTGCCGTCCTGAATCTGCGCAAACGAGAACGGACGCACATGCGGCTGCCCGCCCACGCTCGTCGCCAGATACCACGCCGGCACCGACGTCAGATACTCCAGCACCGTATTCAATCCGTCCACGTTTCCTCCTGTCGCCTGACCAGTCTTTTTGGAATGGGTAGTCAATTTGGGAAATTAGAGCTCGAGGCGCTCTTCGCTGCCGTCGATATCGCAGAACCGTGCGGCGATGTTGCGGACCGAGAAGAATGCAAGGCGGCCGTCGTTGGCGCTATCGTGTTGCTCGCCAATGCCCACCATGTGCTTAAAGCCCGCTTGGCGCACCTTGTCGCTCACGAATGCATCGTCCTCGAGCGCGGCCTCGCCAGTTAACACGATCCAGCACTCCCCCGGCTTCCAGCCCGATACCTCAAACTTGGGATTCGCGCTCAACTCCGCCCACACGTCCTTGTCGCGCGACGTGCAAAACCACAGCTTGCCATCATCGACCATGGCAAACGAAAACGGCCTCACGCGGGGCTGATGCCCGTCGCTCGCATCGGTCGTGGCAAGATACCACGCCGGAATGCGCCTGAGATACGAGCAGGCGCGCTCGAGCTGAGCCGTGCGATCGATGTCGGTCATAGAGACCCCTTTCCTGCGCTCGAATCGAGCTTAGACGAGTTGAAGATTGATAACGACAACGCATGTCGCCAGCAGCGCCATCGCCACCGCGGCCAGTGCATCCCCGCGGCCAAACGCAAGCGCATGCAGACGCGTGCGTCCCTGTTCGCCGTGATAGCAGCGCGCATCCATGGCGGCCGAAAGCGTCTCAGCATGACGGAACACGCCGGTGAACAGCGGAATCGCCACACTGCCGAGCATGCGGACACCGCCGAGCGGACCGCCCGTCACGCGCGCGCCGCGACTTGCCTGCGCATCGGCCGTCTGTTTCATCTCGGTGGCAAATTGCGGCATAAACCGCAGCGCGATACCCATAATCATGCCGAGCTCGTGCGCCGGAAGCCCCACGCGCGCAAATGGTGCGAGCAGACGTTCAAAGCCCGCGGTGAGGTCGAGTGTCGGTGTGGTGAGTGTAATGGCGCTCATGCCGGCCATCATCAGGGTCAGACGGCACGCCATAAACGCCGCAGAACGCAGCGAGCCCTCGCTCACCTGCAAAAAGCCGAGCTGCCACAGGATACGGCCACTCTGGTCGGAAAACAGGTTGAGTACCGCGACCACCACGACAATCGCCAGCAATGGCGCCATCGATGACAGGACGCGGCGAAGCGGCACCCGGGCCACGACATAGACCAGGACGACAAACATTGCGACCGGCACCAGCCCGCGGAAGTCGCCAACGGTAAGCACGGTGATCAGAAATGCGAAACCTAGGAGCAACTTAGTACGCGGATCCAGGCGATGCACCGCGCTATCCCCGGGATAGTAGCTGCCAAATGAGAACGCCTCCATTAGCAGCCCTCCTCTCGCGTGGGCGCCTTGGAACCAGCCTGACACGGAACCCTCAAAGACACGTCCGCGCAGCCCAGCAGCAAGCCGGCCAGCTCGTCGGCCAGCGCCTCAACCGCATAAAGCTTGTCGCAGCGGAGCGGCACACCGGCCTGTGCGAGCGCCAGCGCCATACGCTGGGCGGCAGGAACGCCCAGGCCGATTGACTTGAGCTCGTCCGCATGCGCAAAAACCTGCGCGGGCGTTCCCTCGGCAAACACGGCGCCCTCGTTCATCACAACAATGCGATCACAACAATTTGCCAGGTCATCCATACTGTGCGAAACCATGACAACGGTCAGGCCCTCGCGATGGAGTCGATCGATAAGCCCTAGGAAATCCCTGCGCGCAGCCGGATCGAGGCCTGCCATGGGCTCATCGAGTACCAGGACCTCGGGCTCCATAGCGAGCACGCCGGCAAACGCCACGCGGCGCTGCTGGCCGCCCGAAAGCTCAAAGGGGCTCTTGTCGCCTATCGCGGCAAGGTCGAGGCCAACGCGCGCAAGCGATGACGCGACACGGCGCGCAACCTCGTCTTGCGGCAGACCAAGGTTGCGCGGGCCAAACGCCACGTCCTGCGCCACGGTCTCGGCAAATAGCTGGCGCTCGGGATACTGAAACACCACGCCGACCTTGGCTTTAACCGCGGCGGCGTCTTTCTTGTTTGATAGGTCGAGCCCCAGTGCGTTAACGCTCCCCTCCTGCGGGCGGATTAACCCGTTGAGGTGCTGGACCAGTGTGGATTTACCCGAACCGGTATGGCCTGCTAGCCCCAGGAACTCGCCGCGACGTACCGTCAAAGACACGTCGCGCAGTGCCCACGGACTGCTAGGGTCGTTTCCCCAGAGAGCCTGCTTGGTTGATTTGCCCGCAGCGGCCGAGCGCTTATGCCAGCGACGGCGCTCGCGCGGACTGAGCGAATAACTGTACGAAACATGGGATAGCTCGATGACGGGCTCCGACGCGTTGTCCTCGTTGTCTGCCGGAACAGTGCCGTCAGCGATTTCCAACTGGGATGCGGAGGGCTGCCCCGCGGTGCCCGCCTCACTTCGCTCGGTATAGGCCTGCGCAATCTCGGCGACCATATCCGCCTCACGCACCTGCGTGTGAACGGGCACACCCTTCTCACGAAGCGCCATGCCCAAACGGCACGACTCCGGCATGTCCAAGTTCAACTGCGTAAGCTCATCTGCCCGCGTCAGAATCTCCTCAGGCGTACCCAGCATGGCAACTCGTCCCGCCCGAAACACCGCGACACGATCGGCCTCGGCGGCCTCTTCCATAAAGTGCGTAATCATCACGATGGTCATGCCGCGAGCGTGCAACGCGCGACAAGCCTTCATAAGGCCCTTGCGGCCGCGCGGGTCGAGCATCGAGGACGCTTCATCCAAGATGAGCACGCGCGGTTCCATGGCAAGCACGCCAGCAAGCGCCACGCGTTGCTTTTGGCCGCCCGAAAGTGCATGGGTCTCGTGGCGCTCAAAGCCTACCAGGCCCACGGCCTTCAGCACATCCCGCACACGCTGCGCGATCTGGGCCGATGGAACGCCCAAGTTTTCGGGACCAAAGGCAACATCGTCCTCGACAAGCGTCGCCACCAGCTGATCATCCGGGTTCTGGAATACCATGCCCGCGGTCGAACGAATGTCGTAGACCAGCTCGGGGTCGGACGCATCCATGCCATCGATGCGCACCGTGCCCGCATCGGGCTGTAGCAGCGCATTCAGATGCTTGGCAAACGTCGACTTGCCCGACCCATTACCACCGAGGATACAGAAAAACTCGCCATCCTCGATGTTCAGATCGACGCCGTCGAGTGCTTTCGCAACGCCGTCGTAGCTAAATGAGATGCCCCGACACTCAATCATGCGCGGCCTTTGACCTGATCCTTTTTAGGCGTGATGAGGTTGGAGACCGCCTTATACACCGCCAGCGTCAACACCGAGTTAAGCACGGTCTTGATGAGGTTAAACGGCAAGACGGCGGGAAGCATGAGCGGGGCGATCACATCGACCGAGCCATACCAGAACCAAACGCCAATGGTCAGATTCGCAACCATAGAAAGCACCGTAGCGGCGATAACGCCCAACGTCAGGCCAATCACGGCACCCTTGTAGGTGTGCATCTTTTGGTAGACGATCGCCGCGGGCAGAATAAAGCCCAGCGTAGCGACCAAGTTCATAAGCGCGCCGACCCAGTCACCCGTGGTGAGCGCATGGATAACGATCGCCATGGCGGCAACAGCAGTACCGGCACCAGGACCGTACGCAAACCCGCACACCATCGCCGGCACCAGCGACGGGTCATACGTCAAAAACGGCGCCGAGGGAAGAATGGGCAGCTGCACATACATAAACAGGGCGCCCAAGGCGCACATCAACGCCATGGTTACGAGCTGTTTGGTGCTCCACCTATTCGTGTTCTCAAAATGGATATGCTGCGACTGTTCAGACATAAGATCACCTGCCTCTTTCATCCGGACTCTAACCGTTGGTACTGGGATCTCACCAGTTCAGCCGGCATGCGAACCAACGCACACCCGGGTCGCGGACTCATCGGCTCGACCGCAGGCACTTTACCTGCGCCACGGTACCCCCTTGGCACCGCCCGATTTACCACCAGTGGGGAATTCCACCCCGCCCTGAAACAGCAATTGCAAGTGTAGCACCAGCAGGCTTTCGCGCAAGTATGCCGAGGGTAATTTGTGACGGGGATCAGTTGCCGCAACAACCACGTTCCCCACCCATCCCAAAGTAACGCGCCTTTCGCGCAAAGCGCGAAACAGCGAAAGGGACACGTATCCCTATCGACCACGTCCTTCTACGCCCGCCGACCTCAAGGCCGTAAACGCAGGGAATCCGGGGGCGTGACGGGGTTTCTCTCCGGAACATTCCGCACTGATATTTTCTGTATTGAAGACGTCGATGATGCACCCGTATACCATTGACGTCGATACCATCAGATGCGGACCGCGCGGTGACCCCACATTCCGCTGGCGCCCACAGGGCTGCCCTCGTTTCCTGACATGTCCCGCGCGGGCCGCGGCGAGCCGAGACCGCCGCATGACCTAATAGGAGCATGGAGCGATACCGCGGACCCGAACAACCGCATTCTATCGCGCCCCGTCAGTGTGCCGTCTGCCCGGTCCAGGCGAGCACGGAAAGAACGGAGCGAGACATGCAAAACGAATCGACACCCGGCGCCCGCGGGCCGGTCTTCTGCGGGGTCGACACCCACGCCGACTCGCACTGGCTGTGCGTCCTGGACTGGAGGGGCCGCAAGGTCCTGTCCCGCCGGTTCCCCGCCGACGCGGCGGGCTACGAGGCGCTCGCCGGGGCGATCGCGGCGGCCGGGGAGCCGGCCTGCGTCGCGATGGGGGGGACGTCGTCCTACGGGGCGGGCCTCACCAGGCACCTCGCGTCGCTTGGGATGCCCGTG
Organism: uncultured Collinsella sp.; assembly: GCA_902495645.1. Classification (GTDB taxonomy): domain Bacteria; phylum Actinomycetota; class Coriobacteriia; order Coriobacteriales; family Coriobacteriaceae; genus Collinsella. Next base: position 23,862 of record CABUXY010000002.1, read on the forward strand.
CGCGAGGCGCTCTCCCCGGCGAGGATGCAGAGGAGGCGCCCGGGGCAGGGAAAGTGCGACGAGTCGGACGCGGAGAGGGCCGCCCGCGCGGCGATGTCCGGCTCAAAGCTCGGGACCCCCAAGAGCCAGGACGGGTGGGTCGACGGGGTGCGCTGCATGCTCGCGGCGCGCTCCGGGGCGGTGAAGGCGCGGACCTCGGCGATCAACACCGCGAGGTCGCTGCTCACCACCGCCCCGGAGGGGCTCAGGTCGAGGTTCCGCGGGATGGCGGGGCCGAGGCTGATGGAGGAGCTCCCCTCCGTGCGCGCCGAGGGCGCGCTGGGCGCCGCGCTCGGCGCGCTGGCGGACCTGTGGGCGGCGGCGCGCGACGCGGCGCTCGACATGGAGCGCGCGATCGAGGCGTCCCTGGAGGAGAACTGCCCCGCGCTGCTGGCGATGTACGGGTGCGGGCCCGTGAGCGCGGCCAAGCTCGCGGTCGCGGCCGGGGACAACCCGGGCAGGCTGCGCTCCGAGGCGTCGTTCGCGGCGATATGCGGCGCCTGCCCCATCCCCGCCTCGAGCGGCAAGACCGTGAGGCACAGGCTCAACAGGGGCGGCGACCGGCAGGCGAACAGCGCGCTGCACGAGATCGCGAGGCAGAGGGTCATGCGCGACCCCGAGACCGCCGAGTACGCCGAGAGGGCCAGGGGGCGGGGAAAGAGCGACAGGGAGGTCATGAGGTGCCTCAAGCGCTACGTGGCCAGGGAGGCGTACCGGGCGCTGATGCGCCCGCACGAGATCAGGAGGCCCGAGGACGCCTCGGAGCTCGTGGCGGCCAGGCGCGCGGCGAAGGTCAGCCAGGTGAGGGCGGCGTCCATACTGGGCACCAGCGAGAAGTACATCTCGATGCTGGAGAGGGGCCAAAGGGAGCTCAAGCCCATAAGGAGGGCCTACGAGGCATGGGTCGAGGCCGGACTTCCGCTCGATTGGGACAGGCAAGCCTTCGAGGCCGAGCGCAAAATGGATTCTAAAAAACACCTTGCCAAATAGGAGCGTCAGGACGCAAAGAGGCTCGCCGCACGAAGTGCGATGCGGGGCCTCTTTGCATGTCCGAGGACGTTCCGGAGAGAAACCCCGTCACGCCCCCGGATTCCCGGTGGGAGTTCTAGACCTTGTCGGCCTTAGTACATACCGCCGCCCTGCTGACCAGCGGTAGCAGCAGCAATAGCATCCTCAAGCTGAGTGTTCTTGGGCACATCGGAGACGGTGGCCTCAGTGATGAGGATCAGGCTGGCGACAGAAGCAGCGTTCTGCAGGGTGACGCGGCTGACCTTGACGGGGTCGAGGACGCCCATCTCAATCATGTCGCCCCACTCGCCGTTGGCAGAGTTGAGACCCTGGCCGGCGGGCAGCTCGGCAACCTTGTCGACCACGACAGCGCCCTCAAAGCCAGCGTTCTTGGCGATGGTAGCGACCGGAGCAGTCAGAGCCTTCTTGACGATATCGACGCCGATCTTCTCCTCGGGGTCGTCGATCTCGACAGCGTCGAGCGCAGGAGCAGCGTCCATGAAGGCGACGCCGCCGCCAGCGACAATGCCCTCCTCGACAGCAGCGCGGGTAGCCTGCAGGGCGTCCTCGACGCGATGCTTGATCTCCTTGAGCTCGGACTCGGTAGCAGCGCCGACCTTGATGACGGCAACGCCACCGGAGAGCTTGGCCAGGCGCTCCTGGAGCTTCTCGCGGTCGAAGTCAGAGGTGGTGTTCTCCATCTCGCCCTTGATCTGAGCGATACGGGCGTCGATAGCCTCCTTGGAGCCAGCGCCGCCGACGACGACGGTGTTGTCCTTGGAGATGGTGACGGACTTAGCGGTACCGAGCATATCGGCAGTGATGTCAGCGACCTTCACGCCCAGCTCGTCCAGAGCAGCCTGACCACCGGTGAGGACGGCGATGTCCTCGAGGATGCGCTTGCGGCGATCGCCGTAGCCCGGAGCCTTGACGGCGCAGACGTTGAGGGCGCCGCGGATCTTGTTGAGGACGAGGGTGGGCAGAGCCTCGCCGTCGATGTCCTCAGCGATGATGAGCAGGCCACGGCCAGCGCGCTGGACAGCCTCGAGAACGGGCATGATGTCCTGAACGCTGGAGATCTTCTGGTCGGTGATGAGGATGTACGGGTCCTTCATCACGGCCTCCATGCGGTCGTTGTCCGTGACGAAGTAAGCGGAGACGTAGCCCTTGTCGAACTGCATGCCCTCGACGGTGTCGATGGTGATGTCGAACGTCTGGGAATCCTCGACGGTGATGACGCCGTCCTTGCCCACGACCTCCATGGCCTCGGCGATCTTCTCGCCGACCTCGGGGTCACCGGCAGAGATGGTACCGACGGAAGCAATCTGCTCCTTGGTCTCGACCGGCTTGGCCTGCTTCTTCATCTCGGCGACGGCGGCGTTGACGGCCTTGTCGATGCCGCGACGGATGGCCAGCGGGTTGGCGCCAGCGGCGACGTTGCGCAGGCCGTCGTTGACGATGGCCTGGGCGAGCAGGGTCGCGGTGGTGGTGCCGTCACCCACGGTGTCGTTGGTCTTGGTAGCGACCTCCTTCACCAGCTGGGCGCCCATGTTCTCGATGTTGTCCTCGAGCTCAATCTCCTTAGCGACGGAAACGCCGTCGTTGGTGATGGTCGGGGCACCGAACGTGCGCTGCAGCGCAACGTAGCGGCCCTTGGGGCCCATGGTGACGGTAACGGCGTCGGCCAGGGTGTTGACGCCCTTGGCGAGCTTAGCGCGGGCATCGGTGTTGAACGTAATGTTCTTTGCCATAGTGGGTAATCCTCCAAAAGAAATGTGACTCGCGTCGCCGCTTCCGAGTCCTATGCGGCGGGCGCGCTCAAAGACGAATCAGAGATTCTGACGAGACTAGGCCTCGACGACAGCGTAGATGTCGTCGGCGCGCATCAGCAGATACTTCTCGCCGTCGACCTTGACCTCGTTGCCACCGAACTTACCGTAGATGACAACGTCGCCAACCTTGACGTCCATGGGGATGCGCTCACCCTTGTCGTTGACCTTGCCGGCGCCCACGGCAACGATGGTGCCGCGCTGCGGCTTCTCCTGAGCGTTGCTGGCGATGTACAGACCAGAGGCGGTCTTCTGCTCGGCCTCGTCGGGCTTGACCAAGACGCGATCTGCAAGCGGCTTCAAAGACGACATGCTTGTTTCCTCCTTTGTGGGCCGCGCGGTCATGCCGCGCGGGTTAACCCTTTTTGTTTGCGTACGCGTTGAATGGTACCCACGAATGGCGGGTTATACAACACGGAGTCAAAAAATCTTATTTTTTGGCACTTAGATTTTCTGAATGCCGGGGGATAACTTGTACGCGGCTCCCGTGTGGCGCCGGAGGGGCGGGATATAAGGTTTCCTGCTCGGGCAGTCCTGCTCGCACGAAGGCCACATTAAGTGGCCTTCGGCTCGTGCGGAACTCGCGATAAGCCTTATATCCCGCCCCTCCGGCGCCACACGGGAGCTGAGTCAACGTTATCGGACCCGGCATTCAGAAAAGTCAGTGCAGCAAAATGGCGATGCGGATGGCGACATGGACATGGTTTTCGCCGCGCGCACGGGTCCCCTGGGGAGCACCGTGCATTTTTGGGAGTATTCAGCAGGCCAGGGCGGCTGCATACGCGCCGGACACACCATATTGGTCCCAAAGACGCCTTCGACCGGCGATTTGGGTCGGTAGACAGAGCTCGTCGAGACAAACAAGCGTGCCTCGCGCCACGTCGGACCCCAAAATGACGTCAATCTCCGCAATGTTACTCAACTGCAGCGGCGCCGACGGGGCTTGCGTTGCTGAATACTCCGTTTTTTGCACGGCCCAGGCGGGGGTACATCAGGACCAGAAAGAACATCCCAGCCTTTTTATGCAATCTGTAATGGAAAGTATGCAAAACGCCAAGAGACCACATTGCTGATGTCCAAATTGAGCGCGTGGGGGCAGCGGCGCCCCACCCCACGCGCAAATCAAGCAGAGCAGGGACGCTCATAGTGGGTCCCCACCGATATACAAACGCGGCTCGAGCGCCATCCCAAAATAGGCTGCCCGAGCCGCGTTTAACGGTACGGCATGATTATTAGCGCTCGTAAATCAAGTTACCTGCCAGGTAGGTGGCCTGAACCTTGGTGGCTTGCAGCTCTTGGGGGTCGATGGTGAGCGGGTTTTGGTCCAGGACTACCAGGTCGGCGTATTTGCCGGGCTCTAGGCTACCGAGGTTTTGCTCGTCACCTGCTGCGTAGGCGCTGCCCAAGGTGTAGTTGCGCAGAGCTGTAGCCGCGTCGATGCGCTCGCTGGGGAGCCAGCCGCCTTCAGGCCAGTGGCTGCGGGGGTCTTGGCGCGTGATAGCCGTGTAGAGCACGTTCATGCTAGTAACGGCTGTGATGGGGCTATCGGTGCCGAATGCTTGGCGGATGCCGCGCTGCTTATAGGTCGCAAACGGCCACATAATGCAGCTGCGCTCCAGGCCCAGGTCGCGCTCCGGGCCACCCGGGTCGAGCGTGATATGGCAGGGTTGGCTCGAGGCAATGACGTTGAGTTTGCGCAGACGATCGATGTCACCGGGCAGCAAATTCTCCAGATGCTCGAGCGTGTTATGACCGTGCTGGGGCAAGCCGTAGAGCTCTGCCGCCTCCTCAAAGATATCAAGTGCGGCATGGATGGCACCGTCGCCGATAACGTGGATGCGCACGGTGTGGCCACGCTCGGCTGCCGCCAGAACCAACTTGCGCATGCGCTCGACAGGAACCGTCAGGCGACCCTGGTCGCCCGGGAAGCGCGGGTTGGTATAGGGCTCAGTGAGGTATGCGGTATGCTCGCTCGACACGCCGTCGAAGAACTGTTTAAAGCCTGGCGCCGAGAGCAGCGCGTTGTTCGCGTAGCGGGTCTGGAGTTCTTCCAAGCGCGATTGGTCATCCAACAGCGTGGGAAACAGATGGGCGCGGATGCCCAGCTTGCCAGCGGCTTGCAGCTTGTCGTAAACATCGTCGCGAATAAAGTCGCAGCCCGGCATGGGCATGAGCGACATATCGCAAATTGAGGTGATGCCTTGCTCGGCCATACGCTTCATCTGGTCGGCGTAAGCGCTCGCGATGCGGTCCTCGCCCAGCCACTCAAGACAGCGCGGCAGCAGCTGCATGGCCGCAGCCTCGTGAGCGATACCCGTGAGTTCGCCATTTGCATCCTTGTCGTAACTTCCACCCACCGGCGGCTCGCTGTCGCGCGTCACGCCGAGGGCTTCGAGTGCGCGGCTGTTGAGCCACAGGGTATGCCCGTCGCCCGAATACATAACACAGGGGCGATCGGGGAAGGCGGCGTCGAGGGAAGCCTTGGTAGGATGCTCGGGCGGATCCCAGCGGTAATCGCGCCAGCCCTGGGTCACGACCCAGGCGTCATCGGGCAAGCCTTGGGAAAACTCGAGCGCATGCTGCACCAGTGCCGCCTCTGACGTGCCCATATCCATAAGCATGTACGGCGAGGAACCGACCGAGGTATGGAAGAAGTGCAGGTGCGCATCATGGAAACCGGGGCAGATGAATTGCTCGCCGTAGTCGACAACTGGCGTGGCGGCAGGGGCGGCGGCAACCACGTCATCGGGCGCGCCGACCGCGACGATGCGATCACCTGCGATGGCAATCGCCAGCTCGCGGGCGGTATCGATACCGTCTTGCGCGGTAAAAACGTTCTTAGAGCAGATAATCCGATCGATATGTTGCATGGGCGTCCCCATCTCTGGCAGGAAATTCAACACCCCCGAGTGTACTCCCCCACTCTTGTTACAAAACCCCAAGCGGCAAACGGCAACTTTACCAGCCCTAGCGGCAGGTGGCATACTGGAGAGAACCTGTACGATTTTGCGATCGAGCCAACAAGGAGCAAATCGACCATGACGAAGACCAAGGCACAGCAGATTATGGCGGCAACCGAGGTTCGCGCGGCAGACGACGTCACCGCGGCCATCCGAGATATCGCCGCCGAGTTTGAGCCCTACATTATCAAGCAGCGCCGGCACTTCCATAAGCACCCGGAGTTGAGCCTTGCCGAGGAGCGCACGACCTCCGACATCGCCAACCAGCTCGACGCCATGAATATCCCCTACGAGCGCCCGCTCAAGACGGGCCTGGTGGCGACGCTCCGCGGTACCGCGCCGGATGCCTACCGTGAGGACGGCACGCCGCGCCGCCGCATCCTGCTGCGCGCCGATATCGACGCCCTGCCCGTCACCGAGCAGACCGGCGAGGATTTCTCCAGCGTCAACGAGGGCTGCATGCACGCCTGCGGCCACGACTGCCACATCGCCATGATGCTCGGCACGCTGCAGATCCTGCGCCATATGACAGACGACATCCACGGCGAGGTCCGCATCGTCTTCCAGCCCAGTGAGGAAAACGGCCAAGGCGCCAAACTCATGATCGGCACGGGCGTGCTCGACGGCGTCGATGGTGCCTACGCCGCGCACATCTGGAGCGAGGTCGACGCCGGCACCGTAAGCTGCGAGCCCGGCCCGCGCATGGCCAATACCGACTGGTTCCGCATCGATGTCCGCGGTACCTCGTGCCACGGCGCCATGCCCCAGCGCGGCCACGACGCCGTTATGGTTGCCGCCGAGATTGTCAACGCCCTGCAGACCATCGTCTCGCGCGAGATCAGCCCCTACGAGCCGGCCGTCATCACCGTCGGCGAGCTGCACGGCGGCACCGCGCGCAACGTTATCGCCGGCACGGCCTACCTCGCCGGCACAGTACGCACCTACGGCGATTCAACCCACGAGGAAATGCCGGAGCTTATGCGCCGCATCGTGGAGCATACCGCGGCGGCCTTGGGCGCCGAGGCAGAGCTCACCGACTACACCATCGCCAACTACAAGGTCGAAAACGACGCGGCCTCGAGCGAGCGCTGCCGTCAGGCCGTAATTAAGTGTCTGGGTCCCGCCGGCCAAGGCCATTACCGCGGCACACTTTCGGGCGAGGATTTTTCGGAGTACCTGCGCCGTGTGCCGGGCGTGCTCGCCTTTGTAGGTACGCGCAACCCCAAAATTGGCGCCACGTACGCCCAACATTCCTGCTTCTACAAGATCGACGAGAGCGTGCTGGCCAAGGGCTCCATGGTGGCAGCCCAGTATGCTATCGACTTTTTGGCCGAGCCCACGCAAGAGGAGCTCGACGGTCCCGCGATCACCGCGGTCGCCGAAACCAACCCCGATCTGGCCGCCAAGTTACGCTCTGCCAAGGCGACGACCGCCGAGGCTCGCGACGCCATCCATGATGCCCGCACGGCTCGCCATGCCGCAATCAAGGGCATCCACGAAGCCCGCGCCGCCGCTCGCCGCGAGGAGAAACACGACGAGTAGTCGTCACACCCATCCATAACAGCCTGGCTAAAGCAAAGCGGGGGCGGACGCGTCGAAACGTCCGCCCCCGCTCATCTGTCAAGCGTTATTTCTACCATTTCTACCCCGTCCCCAAATGGCAGGCGGCATGCTACTCGTCCTGAGGGTCCTCGTCGGAACTTGACTCGGGCGCCGGCTCAGGTGCAGGTGCCGACTCGGGCTCAGGCGCAGGCGCAGGGTCAGGCTCAGGCACGGGCGCCGGCTCGGGCGCGGGCTTGGGCTCAGGCGCGACATCCGGAGCACTGTAACCCGAGGGAGCGGACTTCTTCTCAAAGGGCAATACAAAGGTCAGGACGTCGTCCTTGTCCTCGTCGGCCCACTCGCTTGCATAACGTGCAACCCAATAGCCAACGGCACGGTGCTTGAGCATCTTGCCAAAGACCGTAAGAAATACGGTGACGAAAGCGACCAGCACCAGGAACAGCACGAGCGTGATGCCACCGCCGGTAACAATCGCCTCAATACCCGTAGGACGATAGTAGTAGCTATACATACCGACAGAGGCAATGGCGCCAAAGACAACCGTCAAGATCCATGTGACAACGTTGGCGACCAGGCCCGTCAGAAACTCGGGAAGGAACGAAGCGCAGAACAGCTTGGTCTTGTTGTTCTTAAAGGCTGCCCAAACCTTATCGAGCGAAAACGCGCTCTCGACGCGACCGGTCACCGCAAAGTGCATCACGGCAATGTCGGCGAACATCTTAAAGAAGACCCCCAGGACCGCCGTGGCAATCATAGCCAGAACAAGCAAGCCAAGCGAGCCAAACAGCGCAGCCTCGAGCGCATAAGAGCCGTAATACGAATACGAGCCCGCCGCGCCAATTACCACGCCCTCCACCAGCGAAAGCACTACACCGATCACGGGAATGGCAGCGATAACCTCGAGCACGACCGAGATAACGCTCGAAAAGACTCCGAGGCCAAACGACGTGGAACGCATGAGTGGACGCTCCATGCCGTCATCGATCTTAAGCGACAGATCGCGACCCCACTCTATGCCAAAGCCCGAACCGCACACGCTCGCCACGTAGGCAGCCAAAAAGCCGATGGCAGCCGCAATACCGCCGATAACGGGGATGAACAGCACGAGTACCGACACGACACAGATAAGCGCCGGCAAAAAGGCAATCTGGCACACGCGCTGCAGCACGCCCGGAGTCTTGGTCATATCCTCAAACGCCTGAGCCGTGCAGCCCTTGGACGCGTTCGCGACAGGTTGAGGAACAAACTGCTGAGGCTGAGGCTGACCCTGAGGGGTGGAAGCCGCAGCACCGACATTGGGGGCACCACACACGCCGCAGAACTTGTCGTTATCGCCCATGGGGGCGCCACACTGCGAACAGAACATCGAAATCATCCCTTCGTATCTAGAGCGAATCACCTGGATCGCAAACGATGTCTTTGGCATCATTATCACCCAATGTGAGGACAAATACTCTTAGATGACGTATTTGCAACGCGCGAGGCGCTTTTCGATTGTTTGATGAGTGTGTCCGCGCTAGTTCGTGCCGCGGAAACCCTTGCCGACGATCTCGGAACTGTCGACGATCGTGATAAAGGCACCCGGATCGACCTCGCGCGCATAACGGCGCAGCTGCACGGCCTCGCGACGGCTCAGCACGCTCATGATCACCGTCACGCACTTGCCCGAGAAGGCACCGTAGCCGCGACTGATGGTCGCCGTACGGTTGAGATGCTTGACGATAAACTCCTCGACCTTAAGGGGCTCGGAACAAATGATCGTGCAGACCTTACGAAGATGAATGCTCTCGATGGCCTTGTCGACCACAAGCGTCTTGGCAAACAGGCCGAGCACGCAATACAGACCGACACGCGGGCCATACAAAAAGGCCGCGATGGTCACGATGCCGATATCAACCAGCAACAGCGCGCGGCCAATCTCGAGCGTGGTACGGCGTTTGAGGATCATGGCGAGGATGTCCGTGCCGCCCGTCGAGGCGCCGATATCAAAGACGATGGCGCTGCCGAGCGCCGGCAGAATCACGGCAAAGCACAGGTCGAGCCACATATCGCCCGTCATCGAGACACTGGTCGGGATAAAGAGCTCGAAAAGCGAAACATAGGCGGACAGCGCAAACGAGGCGAAGACGCTCCACAGGATTGCCTTGCGCTCCAAAAAAATAAAGCCCAAAACGACGAGAACCGCGTTGATAATCCACATAAAGACGCCGACGGGCAGGGTCGGGAACAGCGTGGACAGAATAACCGACACGCCCGAGGTGCCGCCAAAAGCAAAGTGATTAGGGGTTTTAAACGCAACGATGGCAAAAGCCGTAAGAATCAGGCCCAGATTGAGCTCGGCGAAAAAGCGCGGGAAGCCTGGCTCCTGGCTACGCTTTTGGCCGGCACGCTCGCCGCGCTCGATATCGGTGCGATCAACCACGCGCTCCATCGGCACCACGGGAGGACGATGTAGCTCCTCGGCAGCTCGCGATGCCGCCTCTGCCGCGGCAGCCTCAATCGCCCATGCCTGGCTTTCTGTTTCGTGCTCGTCAGCCATTACGGCAACCCCTCGTTAACAATTTGGAAACAATGCGCCCATTAGGGTAACGCGGAACGTGGGGATTGCAACCCTTAGTTAGACGAGTGGTATGACTACATCGGGAGCGTACAGAAACGGCCGGCCACGCTTTTGCTTGCGCGGTCAGCCGTTTAACGTTTTCGCAGATAAAACCTGCCAAAACAAACCTGTCCCCTTTTGGTAGGTTACTCGTGCTGGTTGGTGCGGTGCTCATACTCCTCGGGGGTGATGACATCCTCGATGCGTAGGTTGACGCCTGCCACCTCAAGGCCGGTCATCGCAGCCAGACGCTCGGTCACGCGCGCCTTAACGTCGTCGAAAATCGCGGGCGCATAGGCGCCGTACTCGATAATGACGGAAATGTTGACGACCACGCGGTTGTCATCGGTGACCTCGACCGTCACGCCCTTGGTCAGATTCTCGGCACCAAACTGCTCCTGCACAAAGTGCATGAGGTTGCCCTTCATGCCCAGGACGTGCGGTACCTCGCGGGTGGCCATGGCGACGATCTTCTCGATCACACCGTTGGAATAGGTCAGCGAGTCCTCGGACTCGTCCGCTTCCCCATCATCCTCATCCGCATCGTCGGCGGGTTCGGCCTCGACGAGCGCCTCGTCCTCGAGCGTTACGTCCTCGGCCTCGGCGGTGACGGTCTCGTCTACCTCGAGCTCGGTATCGGCCACATCGACCTTCGTGTTAAAAGCCATGGTTCCTCCTTATGCCCACCGCACACGCGGCGGTCGAATACATGCTAGCGGCCGCTAAACAGACGGCCGAAGAAGTTGACGATTCCGTTCTCGCCGTCGCGGATCTGGCCAATCACGGCGCCGATCAGCACAAAGAAAGCGATGACGAGCGTATCCCACAGGCCGAGCGTGAGCACCAGCACGGCGAGCACAAAACCAGCGACGGCTCCAAGCGTGGTGTTGGGATGACGGACGGCATAGCTCCAGATGGCTGCCCCCGTACCCTTGATGAGACCCATGGCCTCATCAAAATCATCGGCGACCGCGTCATGTGACTCGGTACCCTCCGCCTTGGGATCGACGACCTCGCCTGCCGGCGCGGCGCTCTGATCGATAGTCAGGCGCGGGGTGCGGACGGCCTTGTCTTGATTGGTATCACTCACCGGAAACCTCCACGGTCTGGACGGTAGTCTTGGACGGCAAAAAACGAACGCGTGCGGTCGTGCCCGGCGTGCCGAGCATGGTGTCGCAGGCCTCCTCGATACGTTGCTGCATCGCGGCTGCAAGGGAGGCCACGTCCCGGTCATCGAGTGCGATGGCGTCGACCTTAAAACGGACGCGCGATTCGTCGGAGCCCTGCACGCGCGCCTCGACATGCTCGATCATCACTCGGTCGTCGCGCTCTGCCGCGGTGCGAGCACACGAGGAGAGGGCAGCGAGCGTGACCTCGATATTGCGCTCCCCCGCCGGATGCACGCAGGACGGCTCGCGACGAGCAAACATCAGGCGGAAGAAACCCACGAGCACGCCGAGCGCCACGACACCGCCGCACGCCGTAACAACAATGCGAGGCAGCGGATCGCGCATCAGCAGCATAAAGCGATAGGTATATGGCCCCCAAAACTGGCAGACTAACGTACCCAGCGCCACGACGGCGGCGGCAAAATACACGATCGCCAGGGCTCGTTTGAGCACGCGCATGCAGCGCTCCCTTCAAATCTCGATCCACAGAATGCAAAACGATTCGCATCATTATAAAAGAGCCGGGTCCGGTGCCTCATGCACGCGGATCCGGCTCATCTATTCCACGAGGCTTGCATGCTCGCTTCATTATGCCCAGATATGCACGGCTCAATCCGTGCGGGCGCTACTCCTCCTCGAGGGCAGCGATGACCTCGTCGGTCATGTCCATGGTGCTGTAGACGTCCTGGACGTCGTCGAGCTCCTCAAGACGGTCGATGAGGCGCTGAACCTTCTTGGCGTCGGCGCCGGAGACCTCGGTCGGGGTGGTCGGGACCATGGTGGTCTCGGAGCCCTTGACCTGGACGCCCTGCTCCTCGAGCGCCTTGGAGACAGCCATGACGTCGTTAGCAGCGGTCCAGACGATCCACTCCTCGCCGGCGTCCTCGTAGTCCTCGCCACCGGCCTCGGCGATCGCCATCATAAACTCATCCTCGTCACCGGCAGCACCGTTGGCGATCATGGTCTCCTTCTTGGCGTTCTCGTCCAGAATCTCCTTGGCGACGACGATCTGGCCCTTGCGCTCAAACTGGAAGGCGACAGAGCCAGAGGTGCCCAAGTTGCCGCCAGCGTGGGAGAAGGCGGAACGGACATCGGCGGCGGTACGGTTGCGGTTATCGGTCAGGCAGTCAACGTAGACGGCAACACCGGCGGGACCATAGCCCTCGTACACGATGTTCTCGTAGACGGCGGCGTCGGCACCCGAACCAAATGCCTTGTCGATAGCGGACTTGATCTTGTCCTTAGGCATGGACTGAGCCTTGGCCTTGGCAACAGCAGCAGCGAGGCTGGCGTTGTTCTCGGGCAGCGGGTCGCCGCCGAGACGGGCAGCAACGGTGATGTTGCGGCTGAGCTTGGAGAAGAGGGCGGAACGCTTGGCGTCCTGCGCGCCCTTACGATGCTTGGTTGTGGCCCACTTAGAGTGTCCGGACATACGTGTCTCCTATCGGTTTCGACCTAAAGCCCAGCGTGGATGCTCGGGCAATATAAACAAACGTCGTTATGATATACCTACCGGCCTGCAAGATAAACCCCAAAATGAAGGCGTCGTGATGATGCAGCCCCTTAGTGCAAAGTAACCTGTCCCCTTTGCACCAAGTTAGGACCAGAGGAGATCGCTGCGGGTGATGGTGGCGCCGATGGCAAAGGGCATGCAGGCGATGACCGGATACAGGTAGCGCATGTAGGTCGAGCCGTTGCAGGGACCGATCAGGCACACGGCGAGCACGCCCAGCAGCGGCACCCAAATGGCCAGCCCGCGCCACGAATGACGACGTAGCAGATAGACCACCACGGCGACCATGATCCACACATAGGTGGCCGAGCTCATGGCGAGCGAGATAAACGGGATGCGCTGCACCGCCACGCGATACAGGTTGATCAGGTGGTCGCACCAGCGCACAACCTTGCTATCGACCGGATGGAAGTCGAAGTACTTGAGGTTATCGGGCTTTGCCATGATCTCGGCACTGCGCGCCGTGCTGTAGACCCACGCATCGCGGGCACTCGGATAAAAGTAGCCGTAGTAGTTATTGATGAGCGCCGAAATATAGCACTCGGGATCCTTTTTGAACATCTGAGCCCACACCTCAAAATAGGCCTTGATGTCCTCCTGCGAGGCATACTCGTTAAAGCAATTTTTGACGGCGTCCGACTTATCCGGGTTGTAACGGCGGCCCAGGTTCTCGTACTTGAGCACACGGTCGATCACGGCACGCTCTTCGTCGGTCACCAAGCCGTCGCAAGGAGCCTCCACGATGGTGCCGTCCTCCTTAACCGTGGGGTTGACGCCCGAGTTGAGGCCATCGTGCTTTTGGACGAAACGAGCCGTCTGCTGGAACGGAATCGAGAGGATTTCGCGCTTGGAACCAGGCGTGATGTCATGCGCCGGCATAAAGACCTTGGTGAAGTACATATTGGAGGCAAGGCAGAGTGCAAGCACCGCAAGAACTCCCACCCAGCGGAAACGCGGGATGGCGCCCGAAGGCGCAGCACCGGCCTGCTTGGCTGCACGATGAGCCACATGCGCGTCCCATGCGCAAAACGCCGCCGCGATTACGCATGCCGCCAGGGGAAACACCAGGCCGCCGTTGCGCAGAAACGTGGAACCCATGGCGCCCAGAGCGAGCAGCAGCCAATCATGGCGCGCAAAGAGCACGGGCCTCTGTTCGCCCGCACGCTCGGCATTGGCATCGCGACGGGGCAGGCCGCAGGCCACGAGCTTCACGGTCTGCACCAACAGCACTAAAAACGCGTCGGCAAACAGCACATCTTTGGTAAGCAGGGCCGCGTAGTTGGAGAACATGGGCATAAGCACAAAGAACAGCAAGATCACGCCGCGGACCGGCAGGCTCACGCCCAGCTTGCGCAGCGACGAGATGGAATAGGCCATGCAGGCGGCCGTAATGACAAACTGAGCGCAGGTGTAGATGGCAAGACCCGCGTTGGCGCTGTTGAACAGTGAAAGCCCCAGCTGGACGCACGAACCGATGATAGCCGTGTGCACCACGGGATGATGTCCGTTGAGCAACACATTGGGATTGAGCAGACGCAGGTAGTCACTCGTGCCGTTGGGATAGTTGAACCACTGGCGAATCTGCGCGCCCGTATCTCCCATAAAAAGGCCAGGCAGCGAAGCGATGAGCGTGGGCGCCCAGGCGATCATAAGCACCAGGAAGGGCCCGGCAAAGGGATGGACCGAGAGCACGGCGTGAGCCACACGCCATACGCGGCCAAAGTGCGCTTCGGAAAACGGAATGCGCCGAGAGCTCAGCCAATCTAGACACTCAAAGGCGAGGTAGAAGGCAACGACCGCCAAGAGCATCCAGCCCGCACCGCCTATCCAGGCGCAGATGATGCGGGCCTTGTCGCCGAGCACGATCTCGGCCGAATCGGTGAGGTCGTAGCTGCGGCCAAACACCATGCAGACGGCAAAGAACAGCGACGGAAGGATCACCGAGGGACGCCAAGCGTCGCCGCGGCCAAAGAACACGTAGCGAAATGGCAGCGTGAGCAGGCAGGCAAGCGCAAGCAGCATGACCGCGTCGGTATGGCCGGCAAACGAGAGGAGCACCTCGTAGCACACGTACAGCATGCCCGAGGCTTTGGGGTCAATCGCCAAGACTGCGTTGCTCGACACCGGGGCGGGATCGATGGAAAACGCCGTGGTCGCCAACAGCGCGAGCAAAAATGCGATGAGCGTCTGCTTGGCGGGGTAGCGCTTAAACCAGACGATGCGGGCAGCGTCGCGCGCAGCCGTTGTGGAGAGGTCGGAATCCTTCACAGTCCGAAAGCCTTTCTAGAAACCTCCCAAAAAGGGACAGGTTTATTTTGGCAGGTTTTATCTGGGGAAACGTTACGGTTCTGTCATCGTTGCCCGGCAAAACCACCACAAAGGTGCCTGTCCCCCTTGTGGTGGCATGTGGTGGCTAGGCGTCGAGGTAGATGCGCTGGGGGCGATTGCGGTGTCGGGCGAAAATGATGAGCGCCAGACCGGCGATCACGAGTGGCAGGCTCAGCAGCTGACCCATGGTGATAACGCCCCCCAGCAGATAGCCCAGCTGGGCATCGGGCACGCGCACAAACTCAATGAGGAAGCGGACGATGCCGTAACCCATCACAAACACGCCCATAAACGTACCCTGGGGCAGCAGCGGTTTTTTGCGGCTGAACACCTGCAGAATGCAGAAGAGCACAATGCCCTCGAGAAATGCCTCGTAGAGCTGGGAGGGGTGACGTGGCATATCGCCCGCGGCACCGCCGAAGATCACACCCCAGGGCAGATCGGTCGGCTTGCCCCACAGCTCGCCGTTGACAAAGTTGGCGCAACGCCCCAGGCAAAGGGCCAGCGGAGCACCGATAACGGCAAGGTCGGCGATAGTCCAGGCATCGAGCTTGTACATACGGCACACGAGCGCGCCACCGATGATGCCACCAACGAGGCCGCCATGAAAGCTCATGCCGCCCTCGTTGGTGGCAAAGATCTCGAGCGGATGCGCCCAGTAGTAGCCATCACCGTAAAAGATGACGTAGAACAGGCGGGCGCCAATGATAAGGCCAAAGACCACACCGACCACGACGCTCGACAGGTCGTCGACCGTAATGTCGAAACCCCAGCGACGCTGCGTGCGATACATGACGACCGCCGTGAGCAGAGCGCCGACCACGTAGGCCAAGCCGTACCAGTAGATGGTGATGGGCCCCGCCGAAATCGCGACGGGATCAAGCATATGGTAGAGGTCGTTGAGCATGTCGACCCTCCTACTCCCTACATACAAATGCGGCCGCGGGCCTTTCGCTCGCAGCCGCATATTTGGGCGTAACGTCTATGCGGAGTACGCCGTCCGCAGCTTTCGCATCTTAGAACGGCGCGTACTCGTCGTACAAGTCCTCGGTCTCGCCGGAGGCATTGACCTGCTCAACGCGGGTAACGCCGGGCACATGCTCCTTCAGAATGCGCTCGATACCCATGGAAAGCGTCAGGGCGCTCATGGGGCAACCGGCGCAGGCGCCCTGCAGTTCCAGCTTGACAACACCCTCGTCGTCGACGCCCACATACTCCATATCGCCGCCGTCAGCCTGCAGGTTGGGGCGGATCTCCTCAAGAACCTTCTTAAGCAGCTCTTCGTTAACAGCCACAGGGGCTCCTTTCTCACAATAACGCGGGCACGCCCGCGGACAGAGCTATGTTACTACAGCCGTGTACCCGCTCACGAGCCGTCCATGCGCGCGGACACGACTTTCACGAGCAGTCAATTTGGGACGGGGCTTTTTTAGCTGCTTTTGCCGACGCCCAGCGCTAGCACACGCTGCCGCTACTGCTGAGTTTGTTCCCCGGTGCCAATGTGGACATCGACGATAACCTGGCGGTAGCTAATGCCGCAGGAGTCGAGAATGCGACGGCTGATGCGGCCGTCGTCGGTGTCGGCGTACTTATTGTCCAGGTAGACAACCTCGCCCACACCTACCTGCGCCAGGATTTTGGCGCAGTCATGACACGGGAACAGCGTGACGTAGACCGTGGAACCCTCAAGGTCTTTGAGCGAGCCGCGGTAGTTGAGCACGGCGTTGGCCTCGGCATGGACTACGTAGTTATGCTTGTCCTGCAGCGGGTCATCGCTCGTGCCCCACGGGAAAAAGTCATCGTTGAGTGCCGAGGGCGTACCGTTGTAGCCCACCGAAAGGATGCGGTGGTTGGTGCTGGCGATGCACGCGCCCACCTGCGTATTGGGGTCCTTGCTGCGGCGCTGCGCGGCGATGGCCACGCTCATAAAGAACTCGTCCCAGCTAATAACGTCGCGGCGCTTGCCCGACGCGGTTTGATGAAGATCGTCCGACATGGCAGACACCTCCGAAATCGCAATAGTTTGACACATTGTAGCAGGTGAAAGGTGGGGGCGCTTATCCCACCAGCCCCTCGCCCTACGCGCGACGAGGCTTTTGGTTGATGCGGTACAGCTCGGCCAGGCCGCGAAGCGTCAACGCGTCATCGACCGTCAGGCTGTGGCCGACCAACGCCGCGAGCGCCTCGGCATCGTCGCCGGTGATGACGATGGGCACGCTGCCCTCCCCCGCCGCCTTGGTCGCGCGCATCTCGGCAAGCACCATGTCGAGCATGCCGTCGATACGGGCCACCTCGCCCAAGACCACGCCCGAGCGCATGGCCTCGCGCGTGTTGCGACCGATCACATGCGTGGGTGCCGAGGGCTCGACCTGCGGCAGGCGCGCCGCAGCGGCCGAAAGCGAGCGGGCGCCAAGCGCCAGACCCGGCGCGATAACGCCGCCGACAAAGGTTCCGCGCGCATCGATGACCTCGATATTGGTCGTAGTACCCAGGTCGATCACGATGCACGGAGAGCCGTAGACGGCACGGGCCGCCACGGCGTCGGCGATGCGGTCGGGGCCGATCTCGGCCGGATCGTCGTAGTGCACGGGCATGCCGGTCTTGAGGCCCGGCCCCACGGTGAGCACGCGCCCCGTGCAGGTGCGGGAAAGCGCCGCCTTCCACGGGCGCTCGAGCGCCGGCACCACGCAGCTCAGCACGGCCGCCGCGGGAACGAGCACGCCCGGCATGCCCGCATCGATTGCCAGCGCGCCCATGACCTGCGCGAGCCTCATGCGCGCCTCGTCGGCCGTGATGCTCGACGGCGTCGTGATCTCGCACGTCGCAAGCGGGCATTCCTGCGCCGCGGCCGAATCCTCGGCAAACAGGCCAAAGCGAATGAACGTGTTGCCCACGTCGACCGTCAATATGTATGCGCACCCATTAAGCATCGTCGGCGCTCCTTTCGTCTGCCCAGCAGTATATCGCCTCCCTAAACCAGTCATCCCAAAATGACTAGCTTGCGGCTATACTGGTGCGCGGTCGTGCGCGAGCTCACGCGGCGGCCTTTGGTAACCCGACTTCCCGCGCCGTATCCGTAGCGGCGCTTGCGGGGGAAGCGGATATACGCAAAGGAGTTCTATATGAGCAATCCCTCGAACCGCACTTCGATGCGCGGTCAACTCACGCTGCGCGGCGTCGTCATCGGCGTCCTTGGCTGCGTGATCATCACGGCAAGCTCGGCCTATACCGCCCTCAAGATGGGCGCCCTCCCCTGGCCGATTATTTTTGCTGCCGTCATTTCGCTGTTCTTCCTGAAGCTCATGGGCAACGCCAGCCTCAACGAGGCCAACGTCACCCACACCATCATGTCTGCGGGCGCCATGGTCGCCGGCGGCCTGGCGTTTACCATCCCGGGCGCCTGGATGCTGGGCTATGCCGACCAGATCAGCTGGCTCGACATGTTCATCGTGGCGCTCGCCGGCACCATCTTGGGCCTTCTGGCAACAGCGCTCATCCACCGTCACTTTATCGTGGACGCCGCGCTGGAGTTCCCCACCGGCAACGCCGCAGCTCAGACCCTGCGCGCCACCGAGGCCGGCGGCAAGACCGGCAAGCAGCTCTTTGGCTCCATGGCCATTGCAGGCATCTACAGCGTGTTGCGCGACGCCCTGGGCGTGGTGCCCAGCATGCTGTGCACGCTCAATATCCCCGGCGTGACCTTTGCCATCTACAACTCGCCCATGTTGCTGTCCATCGGCTTTTTGGTGGGCTTTGCCCCCGTCGCCTTCTGGTTTGCCGGCGCGCTGCTGGGCAACTTTGGCATCATCGTTGGCGGCAACGCTGCCGGCCTGTTCGATATTGTGACCGCGCAGGGTATCGTTAAGTCCCTCGGTATGGGCCTTATGATGGGCTTTGGCGTCGCCGTCGTCCTTAAGGACATCCTGCCGCAGGTCGCCGGTATCGTCCGTGGCCTCGCCGCCGACAGCTCCACCGACACCGACGAGCAGTCGCTCATCTCGGGCTCGCTTAAGCTCGACGCCGGCATCATCGGCCTGGGCACCGCAGCCATCGCCGTGATCGTTGCCATCGCGCTCGACCTTGGCCCCGTTCCGGCCGTCATCGTCACGCTGTTCACCTTTGTCACCACTATCATGAGCGCGCAGAGCTGCGGCCAGACGGGCATCGACCCCATGGAGATTTTTGGCCTCATCGTCATGCTCATCGTGGCAGCCTTCGCGCAGCTCGCGCAGGTCAAGCTGTTCTTTATCGCCGGCATCGTGGCCGTGGCGTGCGGCCTTGCGGGCGACGTCATGAACGACTTTAAGGCCGGAGCCGTACTGGGTACCAACCCGCGCGCACAGTGGGTCGGCCAGGCCATCGGCGGCATCGTGGGCGCCCTGGTCGCTGCCGCCGTCATGGTCGCGCTCGTAACCGCCTATGGTCCGGACGCCTTCGGCCCCGACAAGAGCTTTGTGGCCGCACAGGCAAGCGTGGTCGCCACCATGGTCTCGGGCATCCCGAGCGTGCCGTGGTTCGCAGGCGGCTTTATCGCCGGCATCGTCATGTACTGGCTCGGCATTCCGGCCATGATGATCGGTCTAGGCGTGTACCTGCCGTTCTACATGTCGCTCACGGCCTTCCTGGGCTCCTGCGTCAAGCTCGCCTACGACAAGTGGGCCGCACACCGCGACGCCGAGGCCGGTCTTTCGGACGAGGAAAAGGCCGCCAAGGACGCCGCCTTCCAGGAGCAGGGCCTGGTTGTCGCCAGCGGCCTGCTCGGTGGCGAGTCTATCGTCGGCGTTATCCTGGCGTTTGTCTCTGTTGGCCTGAGCCTGCTGGGCTAAACCCAATAACAACGCACCCGTGCAGAGCGCGGGGTCGGAGACCATCCGGCCCCGCGCTTTTTGTATCTGCCGAAACCCTCGGCTTCAACCTCATTTGACGTGCCCCCTTTACCTACTCGTCTAAGTTTCACGTCAAGATGACCACCCCACCTGCCGCGGTGTAGAGTAGAGGCAGCGGGCGCGATGCATAGCCCGCGGCGAAGCGAGGTGAACATGAAACTCGATAACCAGCAGCTCAAGCGACTGCGCGAGCGCCATCACCGGCGCCACGGCATCCGCCCTGCCTATAGCGAGGTCATGGAGAACGCCGGCCGCTTCCTGAGGCGCGCATTCAACATTCGCGAGGGCCGCGCCCCCTATCACGCAATTCGTAAGCGCTTTGTAAACGGGGCGCGCCTGACCGGCTCGCACCTGTGCATCCTCATTATCGCCATGCTGATCGCGAGTATCGGCCTCGATATCGATTCGGACATCGCCATTGTGGGCGCCATGCTCATCTGCCCGCTCATGGGCTCGGTCCTTGCCATGGCATACGGCATCGCCACGCTCGACCGCGAGATTACCCTCGAGGCAATTGCCGGCCTCGCGCTGCAGATGGTCCTTTGCCTGATCACTTCCACGCTGTATTTTAAGCTCTCGCCCCTTGGCACCACCACGGCCGCCATCATCGATAACTCGACACCCACCGTATGGGACCTTGCCGTCGCGCTCGCGGGCGGCTTTGCGGGCGGGCTGGGCAACTCGCGCGATCAGGAGCCTTCGACGCTCATTGCCGGCGTAGCGGTGGCGACCGCGCTCATGCCGCCCCTGTGCGCGGCGGGCTACGGCATTGCCATCGCGAGCGGGTCGCTGTTCCTCTCGGCCCTCTACGAGTTTGGCATCAACGTCGTCTTTATCGCACTGGCGGCCGAAGCCGTATTGCTTCTTTTACGTGTACCGCTCAAGCGCGACCTGAACGGCGACGGTATTGTGACTGCTAAAGAAAACGCTGAGGTCGACGAGCTATCGCGCAAGGTGCGCCGCCGCATCATTGTGGGCACGGTAATCTTTGCCATCCCCTGCATCGTTATGACCGCGGGGTCTATTGGCTCGGCGCAGGCCGGCGTGCAGGACGGCTACAGCGTCACCGAGACCACGCGCGAGCTTGCCGCGGTGCTACCGGGCTTCAAGGATTACACCGTCGCCGTCGAAACCTCGGCTACCGAGGGCGACGAGGAGGGCATCGTCGAGCGCGAGATTGTCGCCCATGTGACGACAAGCGAGGCGCTTGGGGCACACGACCGTCACGTCGCCCGCAAGCTCATCGACCTCAATGTGCCCGAACTCGATCGCGTGGAGTTTGACGTGAAGTGATGCGGGGCGCGAGGTAGGCCCGGCACGAGCGCGCGCAGCCGCGGGGCACAGGCACAGCCGAGCGCAGCGCTACAGCTCGTACTTGTACACGCGGTAAATGTACTTCTCGGCTTCCATTTCGTAGGTGGCGATGGGCAGTCCATAGCGATCGTACTCGGTGAAGGTCTTGGCCTGGCCCGATGCCACGAGCATACTATTTGAATCGCCGACGCGTTGCGCGCTGCTTACGTAACCTGAGAACGGCACTGCGATCTGGTCCACAAGCTCATAGGTGTGCGCGGTCTCGTCCACCGTAAAGATGCGCCCAAACGAATGCGTTCCCCTGCTGTAGTCGGTCACCACCGCGGCGCCCAGCTGACCCCAGTCGAACTTGGGATAGCTCTCGGCCGCACCAAAGTTGTTGTCGTACAGCAGCACCTGGTAGCGACCGGTCGTGGTCGTCTCGTCGTTTGGCAGATAGGTCACACTGTGCTGGCCCGCATTGAGCGAAAAATCGCCTTGGGCCTGCAGCAGCTTGTCCTCAAAGCCCGAGCCGGCCCAAAACTCTGGCGAGCCCATAAGCCAATCGACCGTAGGCGTGCCGTAAATATCCGTGAGCTTGATGACCGTTGAGGTCTCGCGCGAGCTGAGCAGAACGGTGCCGCCGCCGAGCCACTGGATCGTGTTGATGTGAATCCAATCCAGGTCGCCGTCCGAGGCAACCTTGGCGCTCGCCTTGAGATTGGGGAATATGTCGCCCAGGTCCACAACAAGGGAAACGTCACCGGTGGTTACGTCAATCTTAATGATGAGGTCCTCGACATTAACGCGATCGTCCTTGTCTTTTTTGGCGGCCGCGCGGTCGACGTCCAAATCGGCCTCGGAGCCGGCATGGCTCGCCAGCACCAGCAGATTGCCGTCGTCATCGAAGGCGTAGTCGTGGTGTAACTCATAGTCGCCCGTGCTCCAGACATTTACCACCTGGCCGATGGCGTTAATCTGAGCCATCTTGGTCGTCGAGACGCTCATGATCATGCTGTCGTCGCCCGGAAACAGCAGGCGGTGGCTGCGGTAGCCGATGATCGGCACCTCGCCGCGAATCTGGCCCGCGTTGTCGTAGAGGTACATGAAGTCGAGCTTGGATGAGTCGTTGCCCAGAATAGTAAAGAGGCCATCGGCGAGCGGCGTGTTGGACTCCCCCGCCGTGACGGCGAGCCGCTCTTCTTCCTCGCCCTTGAGAGCCGGCGTCTTGATGGTAAAGGTCGAGGTGCGGCTGGTACTGTCTTGTGCCGTACAGGTGAGGGTCACCTTGTTTTTGTGGTTGGGAATGAGGCCGATGACCTTGAACTCGTGCTCTATGGCCGGCGTGTCGCCGCCGCGGGGCGTACGGGAAAACGCAGCGACTTTGGGGGCTCGCCGGCCTTTTTGCGTTCGGCGACCTTGTAGGAGACGGTTACGGGATCCGCCGTTGCAAAGCGCATGTAGCAGCTCAGGGTATCGGTGCCAAAGGGATCTGCCTTGACGAACGGGGCGGTTTCGTCGAAGCTGCCTGCGGCGTAATCAGCATCGAGCTGGTCTTTGATGGCCGCCTGCTTCTCGACGTCGTAGATCGCGAGAATCTGCTTGTGGAGCTTCTTTTGCTCGTCGGTGAGCTCGTTGCTCGCAGTGGATGCGGCACCCGTGCCGGCCCCGCCGACTGAACAGCCCGTGAGCCCCGTCCCGGCAAGTGCCAGCGCGCCCGCCGCACCCGCAAGAGCCGCTCGGCGCGAGAATAGCCTAATGTCCTTGTCACTCAATTCCATATCGTTACCGTCTTTGAATACCACCGTCGTTTTCCTCATATACCATGGCGTTTGCCCAGGCCTGTCCAATTATGACTCGCAGCTTAACAAACGCCCCTTAAGGCTAGCTTAGGCTCACGGCAGCCGGAGCTGTTAGCCGCAAGACGCACAGGGGACGCAGAAATGCGATGATCCGCTTTCCTCCGTCCCCGAGGGATCATTTTTTAGTACTTGAAGAAGCCCTCGCCCGAGCTTTCGCCCAGCCTGCCTTCGTCGAGCATCTGTTTGAGGACGGATGCCATGGCCTTAAAGTTGTAGGGCATCATCATCTTTTTGAGCAGCGGGCTCACCAGGCCCGGGACCTTCTGATACTGCATAACGATGTTGTACGCCGTCTGGATGCCCACGGTGTCGAATACGCGAAACGGGCCCTTGGGGGCGCCGGTGCCACGCGTCCATGCGAGGTCGATGCTCTTTGGGTCGCTCACGCCCGAGACATACAGGTCGAGGCCCGAAAGCAGCCATGGCACCAGCATGGAATTGAGCAGGTAGCCGTTCTTTTCCTTGTTGACGGGCAGGGCAAGCATGCGAATGTCGTTGGCGAAGTCGACGAGCTCGTCGAAGTAGCGCTTGTCGGTTTGATCCTGCGCCATGACCTCGGTCATGTTGTTCTTCCAGATGGAGTTGGCAAAGTGCAGCGACAGGTACTTCTCGGGGCGACCAGTGTACTTGGCAAAGGTGCTCGGCAGCAGCGTAGAGGAGTTCGTCACGACGACGGTCTTTTGCGGGAGAACCGGGGCGAGCTTTTTGTAGAAGTCAATCTTTGCCTGGGTGTCCTCGGCCATAGACTCGATGACCAGGTCGGCGTCGGCTACGGCCTTGGCAAGATCGAGCTCCAGCTTGAGCGTGGAGTAGGCACGCTCGACGGCGGCGAGTGCCGCCTCCTTGTCGAAGGGCTGGCCGCTATCGGCGATACCGGCGCACCACTCGCCTGTGCCATCCGCCATGCCCTCGATTGCCGCGATGTACTCCTCGCGCACATGATCGATCTTGGGCTGGGTGCGGCCGATGCTGCCCTCGCTGCGCAGCCAGATCGTCACATCAAAGCCGCAGTAGGCAGCCTGAAAGGCAATCTGGCTTCCCAACACGCCGCCACCGGCAACACAAACGGTCTTGTAGCTCATGGAACGGTCCTCTCTTACGTAATTCCATAGATGTGTATTTATTCAACCGTAAGGATGACGCGCGATGGGGGTGGGTTCTATAAACGGACGGTATTTTGCCGCGAACGGCTACACCTGTTCATTATTTCAAGGCTCCGAGGGCGATTTTTGGTGCCGCAGAGACGTCGTTTTCGGAAGTATGCGGCAAATTCCGGAACCCTTGAGCACACCCCGGTTTTCCGCCAATAAAACCGCAGGTACATGGCTTGGACATATCCGGTGTGCTCGACCTATTCAGATTTTGCCGCATACTTCCGATATTTAAGTTCGCAAGGGGTGATAGTTGGGGCGTTTACGCAACATATGTCCAGCAAAAACGGGTGGTAGCCGGTACGGCTACCACCCGTTTGCCTCACATCTAGCCCAAAGCGGGCCGTCTACTTCTTAATGCCGCGTCCCAGGCGCTCAGCGACCGACGCCACGGCGCTCTCATCGACCGAGCCGCAGCTCACGCAGCCGTCATGGGCACGCATCTGGCCGGTGACCTCGTCCATCGCGAGCGGCGCCACCTTCTCGAGCTTAAAGCCCTTACCGGCGCGCATGTTCTCCTTGGCCACGCTAATCATGAGCTTAATACGGTTGAGCTGGTTGACCTCAGACGCACCGGGGTCGTAGTCCACCGCGACGATATTGCTCTCGGGGTGCTGACGGCGCAGCTCCTTGATCACGGCCTTGCCCACCACGTGATTGGGCAGGCACGCGAAGGGCTGCGTGCAGATAATGTTGGGCGCGCCATGGTCAATTAGGTCGAGCATCTCGGCCGTGAGTAACCAGCCCTCGCCCATGTTGTTGCACACCGACAGCACCGTGCGGGCCTTGTCGGCCATGGTGCCGATGCGCTCGGGCGCCTCAAAGCGCTCGGACTTTTCGAGCATCTCCTCCACCGGCGTACGCATCCAGTCCACGAGCTTAATAAGCGCCTGCATACCAGCGCGCGTGGTAGCAGAGCTTCCCAGCTCGTCTTTCTGCAGCTCGGCGTTGCTCATGGAGTACAGGAAGAAGTCGAGCAGGCCCGGTACCACGGCCTCGCAGCCCTCGCGCTCGATCACGTCGACCACGTGGTTGTTGGCCGTGGGATGGAACTTGACCAGGATCTCGCCGACCACGCCCACGCGCGGCTTGGTGCCCTCGCCCACGAGCGGCATGGTGTCGAACGCGCGGATGGCCTCACGCGCAAGCTTGGTGTAGTTGTGGCGGTTGAACTTGGGCGCCAGCTTGCGGGCGCGCGCCATGTACTCCTCGTAGAGCGCGTTGGCGGCGCCGGGCGTGGCCTCGTACGGACGGCAGCGGTAGAGCATCTGCATCATCACGTCGCCAAAGAGCACCGCGTAGACTGCCTGCTTAAGCAGCGCCGGAGTAATCTTGAAGCCGGGGTTGTCCTCGCCGAGCGCCACAGCCGAAAGCGAGATTACCGGGATCTCGGGGTGGCCGCTCTCGCGCAGGGCCTTGCGGATGAGTGCGATGTAGTTGGTGGCGCGGCAGCCGCCGCCGGTCTGGCTGATAACCACGGCCGTCTTGGACAGGTCGTACCGGCCGCTCTCGATGGCCTCCATAATCTGGCCCGTTACCAGAATCGACGGGTAGCAAATGTCATTGTTCACATAGCGCAGGCCGGCCTCGACGGCGCCGTGATCGGTCGAGGGCAGCAGCTCCAAGTTGTAGCCGGCACCGCGGAACACCTCTTTGACCAGGTCAAAGTGGATCGGCGCCATCTGCGGGCACAGGATGGTGTAGCCCTCCTCGCGCATCTGCTCGGTAAAGGGCACCTTGGGCCATGCGGTCGAGGCGCTCTCACGCTGCACTTCGAACGTGTACTTGCGGCTCGCGAACGCGGGGGCGTCCGTGGAGGGAGCCACCGGCGCAGCATCGCCCTGCTCGTAGGCCTCGCCCGCGGCCGTGGCCTCTGCCAGGCGCTCGGCCTCCTGGTCCTTGAGCGCCGCCATGAGCGAGCGAATACGGATGCGCGCGGCGCCCAAGTTGGACACCTCGTCGATCTTGAGCACGGTGTAGATCTTGCCGCTGGCCTCAAGGATTTCCTGCACCTGGTCGGTGGTCAGAGCATCCAGACCGCAGCCGAAGGAGTTGAGCTGGATCAGGTCCAGGTCGTTGCGCATCGTCACAAAACGGGCGACGGCGTACAGACGGCTGTGGTACATCCACTGGTCGACCACGCGGATGGGGCGCTCGGGCTTCACCAGATGCGCAAGCGAGTCCTCGGTAAAGACCGCAAAGCCAAAGCTCGAGATAAGCTCAGGCAGGGCGTGGTTGATCTCGGGGTCATTGTGGTAAGGACGGCCGGCGAGCACAATGCCGTGGCCGCCGTGGTCCTCGACCCACTTAAGAGCCTCCTCGCCCATGGTCTGGATGTCCTCGTGGAAACGCGCATCGGCCTCAAAGGCAGCGTTGACAGCGGCATCGACCTCGGAGCGCGTGATCTTGGGTCCACGCACGCGACCGCGACCGGCTTGCGCATCGGCCACACGGTCGACGGCGAGCACCTGGTACAGACGGCGCTTGAGCTCGGTCTTATCGTGATAGGGCACAAACGGGTACAGGAACTCGATGTTCTGCTCGCGGATCTCGTCGATGTTGAGTGCCAACGCCGTAGGGTAGCTCATGACGATGGGGCAGTTGTAACAGTTGCCGGCGGTCGGATCCTCCTTGCGCTCCCAGCGCACGCACGGCATCCAAATGAAGTCGACATCGCGGTCGATAAGGTTCATCACATGGCCGTGGCTCATCTTTGCCGGATAGCACACGCTCTCGGACGGCATGGACTCGATGCCCGCCTGGTAGGTCTTCTTGCTCGACTGGTCGGACAGCTGCACGCTAAAGCCCAGGCGCGTAAAGAACGCGTGCCAGAAGGGGTAGTTCTCGTACATGTTGAGTGCGCGCGGGATGCCGACGGTGCCGCGCGGAGCCTCGTCGGGGCTCAGGACCTCACGGTTAAAGAGCAGCTCATTTTTCTTTTTGAAGAGGTTGGGGGCCTCGGTCTTCTGCTTCTTGTGGCCGGCGCCCTTCTCGCAGCGGTTGCCGGTAATGAAGCGCCTGCCGCCGCCAAAGTCGTTGACGGTAAGCTGGCAGTTGTTGGAGCAACGGCCGCAGCGGACATGCTTTTGCGTCACGGTGAGGTGCGCGATGTCCTCGGCCGAAAGGATGGTCGAAGTGCCGTCGGCGCCGGCGCGATCGCGGGCGAGCAGGGCAGCACCATAGGCACCCATGCAGCCGGCGATGTCGGGGCGCACGGCGTGGACGCCGGTGAGCTGCTCAAACGCGCGCAGCGTGGCATCGGACATAAAGGTGCCGCCCTGGACGATTACCTGGCTGCCGATCTCTTCGGGGTCGCGCAGCTTAATGACTTTGAACAGGGCATTCTTAATGACGGAATAGGACAGGCCGGCCGCGATGTCGCCCACCGTGGCGCCCTCCTTTTGCGCCTGCTTGACGCGCGAGTTCATAAAGACCGTGCAGCGGCTGCCCAGGTCGACCGGGGCCTTGGCATGGATGGCGGCATCGGCGAACGCGCGCACGTCCATGTTCATAGACACGGCGAAACTCTCGATAAAGCTACCGCAACCCGACGAGCAGGCCTCGTTGAGCATGATGTGCTCGATGACGCCGTCCTTGACGCGCAGGCACTTCATGTCCTGGCCGCCGATGTCCAGAATGAACTCGACGCCGGGCAGGAACGCCTTGGCGCCGCGCAGGTGCGCGACGGTCTCGATTTCGCCCGAGTCGGCCTTGAGGGCCTCGATGAGCAGCGCCTCGCCGTAGCCCGTGGTAGTCACGTGGCCGATGGTGCAACCGGCGGGAATGTGGTTGTAGAAATCGGCCATGATGACCTTGGCCGTGCCCAGGATGTCGCCGTTGTTGTTGCCGTACCAGGTGTGCAGCAGCTGACCGTCCTCGCCCACGAGCGCGGCCTTCATGGTGGTGGAACCGGCGTCGATGCCGATGAACACGCGGCCGGTGTAGCCTTCGAGCTTGCCCTTGGGGACGACCTCGGTGTCGTGGCGGCCCTTGAACTCGGCAAAGTCCTCGTCGGTGGCAAAGAGCGGATCCAGACGCTCAACCTCGGCACCCTGCGTGTCACCCAGGGCATCGATGGCCTCGATGAGCTGCGGGAACGTGCTGAGTTTATTGGACTCGTGCGCCATGGCGGCACCGCTCGCCACAAACAGATGAGCGTTTTGGGGCACGATACGGTGCTCCTCGTCCAGGTTGAGCGTGAGGTAGAAGCGGTGGCGCAGCTCGGAGAGATACTGCAGCGGGCCGCCCAGGAAGGCGACGTTGCCGCGGATGGGACGGCCGCACGCCAGGCCCGAGATGGTCTGGGTCACGACGGCCTGAAAGATGGAGGCCGCCACGTCCTCGGGGCGGGCGCCTTCGTTGAGCAGCGGCTGCACGTCGGTCTTGGCAAAAACGCCGCAGCGGCTGGCGATGGGATAGATGGTGGTGGCGTTGGCCGCGAGCTCGTTAAGGCCGCTAGCGTCGGTGTGCAGCAGAGTGGCCATCTGGTCGATGAACGCGCCCGTGCCGCCGGCGCAGGTGCCGTTCATGCGCTGCTCGATGCCGTTGTCGAAGTAGATGATCTTGGCGTCCTCGCCGCCCAGCTCGATGGCGACGTCGGTGGCCGGGATGAGGGTCTCGACGGCACGCTTGCTGGCGATGACCTCCTGAACAAACTCCAGGTCGAGCCACTGGGACAGCAGCAGGCCGCCCGAACCGGTGATGGCGCAGGTCATTTGGGCCGTCGGCAGCACGGTCGCAGCACCCTCGAACAGGTCGCGGGCGCAGGCACGGACGTCGGTGTGGTGGCGCTGGTACTTGGCGTAGACAATCTGGTTATCGTCGTTGAGCACGGCGAGCTTAACGGTGGTGGAGCCCACGTCGATGCCCAGGTGCAGGTTGCCGTGGGCGTTGCCGGGGTTGAAGATCGCGCCTTCAGGGGCCTGGGCGGCGGCTACGGGCTCAGCGGCGGTGGCGAGCTCGCTAGCGACGGACGTCTCCCCTGCCGCGTTCTTGGCATCGGCAACTGCCTCGGCAACTTTCTCGGCAGCTGCGGTCGCGGCCTTCTGCGCGGCATCCACCACGGCGGGTGCAGCCTCACGCGCGGCAGCGACCATACGGTCCTTAATGCCCTCGACGAGTTTGCTCATCTGTCTCTCCTCTTAGTTGTTGGACTCGACGGTTGCGGCGGTGTCGACCGCGTCCTCGAGCTGCAAGTTCAATAGCTTCATGCCGTATTCCGGCACGTTGATATCGATGGGTTGGCCATACAGGTCGCCGGGGCGCACAAAGGCGATAACCGTCATAATGCGCGCCATGGCTTCGGGCGATTCGGTGAGCCCACGCTCAAACCAGCGCTGAATCAGACCGACCTCGGCACTCACGACGTAGGTGACGTAGTAGTCAAAGAACGTGCCCAGCGCCAGGCCCAAAATGCCCGTCTGCGCACGAGGCACCACGGCCTCACGCGCGGTGTCGATAATCTTTTTAATGAAAGCCTGGTCGCCGCCCGGGCCCAGCAGCGATCCGATTAAATCGCGGTTGGCCGCAAGGTAGCGCAGCAACTCAACCGAACCGGGTGCCGGCTCGAGCTCATCGATGTTGTGATAGAGATCGGGTAGCTGAGCTGCGGTGATGAGCTCAATGCGCTCACGGATCTCGGCCAGCAAGCCGTCCTCGATTTGATTGATAAAGTCGGGGATATCACGGTAGTGCGAATAGAACGTTCGACGCGTAAGACCGGCGCGCTCGGTGAGCGACGCGACGTTAATGCGCGAAAGGTCGCCGCTTTCGGCAAGCTCGCTGGCAAGCGCCTGGCGAAGGGCGCGCTGCGAGCGAAGGGACCGGCGATCACATTTCTCGAGCTGGGACAAGCGTCCTCCTTGTTACTCAGCCTGTGCGCTATTGCACAGTGCGAGTATTATTGCACACCGTGTGTATCAACACGTAAAGGCAATATTTTTGATGTGACAGAGGGACAGTCCCTTTGTCACATCCATTCTCTCCTGGTCCCGTTAATGGGACCGACGGCCTCCACACCTGTTGCATCATGCCGGTAATGATCGATAAGGAGGCCGACATGAACAATCAGGCAAGCGATGGTATCACCGATGCCGGCAAAGACCTCGTCCTCAGCTGCATCAAAAGCCAAGAGCTGCGAGACCACATGCGCAAATACTTATACTGGCCGGCGCCAATCATCGCCGGCTCACTTAAGACGCTTGATGAAAAACGCACCATGCTCGAGCAGCTCCGCGTGGAGGTTTCGCCGGAGCTGTTCGGAGATATCGATTCGCATCTCACCCAGCTCAACAGCGCGCTCGATATGCTCCACAACATCGAGCGCGACCGCGGAATCCTCCTACTGCACGTCATGGTCTACAACGAGGAGGAGCGTGACGCCGACGCCCTTGACGGCCCCTTCCCCACCGCATCCTGGGAAGCCGCGCAATCGCTCATGAAGCGCTACATCGAAGAGTATCCTGACGACGACTGGTCCGAATCGTACTGGAAGATCAATCTCTGCACCTCGGAAGACCTACACGAGCACCAAACGGCGCAGCCATCCCTGTCGTTTGCGGCAACCAAGGATGGCGAGCTCATATTCCTCCGCGATCTGCGCAATCACCGCACTCGCAAATCGCATGTCGAAAGCGTCTGGCGAAACGATAGCAGGCGGTTCTGCGCAAGCAACGAGCCTATCTACACGCCGTGGGCCCCAGGCGATATCCTCAAAATCGACGGTCGCCCCTTCGACCAGGGACCCCGCTTTGCCATTGTGCTCGAAAATGACTACGAGCACACGCTCCGTGGACAAATCTGGTGCGCTGGGCCCAGTAGAGATCATGGTGTTAAGGAGGGTTCGCTTTCATCCGGCACCTTCAACGACAGTCTCTTGGACCCCTTCATCCCCTCTGCCCTCTACACCGCCGAGCGCTACACCGGCGACCTGCCGGACGACTGCGCTTTTATGCTCGAGCTTTCGCAGAAGTTGCACGACGACCCCGACTATGGCAAGCAATGGTTCGAAGGCTCGGTCGGACACGATTGCCTGCAGCCGTATCGCAAGCCCGCCAGCCAAAGCGAGCTGGATATTCGTCCGGACGTCTTTGAGTTTTTAGACTCGCACAGTATTAAGGAGCATCTTCAACGAATCAACTACGAGCTCACCACACCCGTAGCGGCTTTCATTGTCAATTGCTCGCATAAAGCGACGCTACAGCAAAAGCTCGAAGGCTGGCAAAAGATCATCGATACCATGCCCAATTGCACCATGAGTCGCAGAAATGACACGGTCAACATCCCGGACTTCCATGCCTTTCTGCGCAATGTCATTAAGCAGGAGAAACGAAAGCTCGCGCACTTTAAAAGGACGGACGGTCAAAGCCTGTACTTCTTTGAGGACTACTCGTGGGACCGGCGCGGGCAGGGCGGCTGTCTTTACGGCCCGTACAGCAGTTATCAAAAGTGCTTCGATGCAATCTGGAAAGAGGTCGACGGTGACGATCCCAAAGCCATCAGGATCACTCGTCGTCCCATCGACCCAGACGAAGACCACTATGCCGACGACATGGTCTTACTCAATGCGAACGGCGAAGTAATGTCTTGCGATTACCGCAACAAAAGCGAGTGGGACGAGGCGGGCACCGCCAGCGATTTCGAGGACATGTGGTTTGATATCCCGACGCCTTTCCATGCCGGAGACATCGTCTGCAACCTCCAACGCCCCGACGAGCCGATGGTGCTGTTTGACCTGCAAACTTGGGGATCCGAACGAGTCGACAAAGAGCTGGCCTCCTCCGTCTACAAAGAGCGCCTCGTTCAAAAGGCCGACAAGCTATTGCGCTGGCACCGATATGACGGCGACACCAGCGACATGTACGCCTACGGGTGCCAAGTCTCATCCGCCTTGCATTTCCCCTTCTACATTGGGGGAGCCTGAGGGCTTTCTTTTGGACATTGACTATTATCGTAAGCCGCTCAAGTCGGAGGAGCGAATCCTCTACGGCGTCAGGGCGTATATCAAAGGCGACCTAGCAGTTGACTCGCTCGCCGCGATGGCCAGCGCATACGAGCTACAGGCGCTGGCGGAGAAAAAGGCACGCGGCTTCGAGGATGCAGACAGCTGGCTCAAGGACCGCTACCCAGAGCTGTTCGATACGACGGTTGAGCCTTTCTTAGAGGATGATTGCGGCAGTTGCGCTTAGTTTTGAAACGCCACTACCAATTGTCCATTCAGTACGCGCGCACCCATGTACCAGTGCGTTTCCAAAAGTATGTTTGACGCGAGATTCATATCAGACCCGTTAATGGGACCACAAAGCACAACCTCTGGTGGATGCTAACGGCAACGACCGAATTGGAGGTTGCTATGGACAGCCAAGCAGATACCGTGATCACCGATGCCGGTAGGGAGCTCGTTTGCAGTTGCATCAAGGACGATGAGCTGCGTGCTCATATGTTCAAACGCATGGGAATGGCAGATGGCTCCCTCTGTAAAATCATCGGCGGCTCCCTCAAGACGCTCGACGAAAAACGGACCATGCTCGAGCAGCTTCGCAAAGAGATCTCATCGGATTACGCCGAGGCGATCGACTCCGGCCTCGAACAACTCGACACTGCACTCGATATGCTTTACAACGTTGACCGTGACCGCGGTATCTTGCTGGTCTCCGGCATGTTTTACAGTGAAGATGAGCGCGGGCACGACACCTTTGATGGCCCCTTCCCCGTTGCCTCTTGGGATGCCGCTCAAACCCTTATGAAGCAATACGTCGATGACGACCCCGATGAAGATTGGTCCGAATCATTCTGGCAGATTAAGCTCTATACCGTCGAAGACTTACACGACCGCCCGCGCGCTCAAGCCTCGCTGATATTCGCCGCGACCATGACGGGCGATTTGGTCTTTTTGAGCGACCGCCGGAATCAGCGGACTCCGCATCAAAGCATCGATCACTTGCCGTGGAACAATAACAAGCACTTCTGTGCCAATGGTGAGGTCTTCTACACCCCCTGGTCCCCCGGCGACATCATCAAGATCGATAGTCGGCCCTTCGACCACGGCCCCCGTTTCGCCATCGTGCTCGAAGACGACTACGATAGTTCGTTCAAAGACCAGGTTTGGTGCGCCTATCCGAGCAAAATCTACGGCGTTGAGGAAGGCAATCTCCGCTTGAGGGATTTCACGGACGGCTTCCTTGACGACTTCACACCCTCTGCGCTCTACACCGCCGAACGCTATATCGGCGACTTGCCCGATGATTGTTCCTTTATGCTCGAACTCTCGAAAAAGCTGCACGATGACCCCAGCTACGGCAAACAATGGTCGGACGGATCGGTCGTACACGACTGCCTGCAGCCATACCGCACATCGGCCGGCGCCGGCGCCAACGCCATACGTTCGGACATTCTCGAGTTTCTCGACTCACCCGACATCAAGGAACACTTAAAGGACATCGGCTACGAGCCCACCACGCCCGAGGCGGCGTTCATCGTCGACCACTCGAACGAGAAGACGCTGCAACAGAAGATTGAAGCCTGGCAAAAGATTCTCGAAAACATGCCCAATTGTGCGATGAACAGGCGATACGGCACGTTCAATATCCCCAACTTCCATGTCTTTCTCCGCGACGTCATCAAATGGGAACGCAAGATAATTGCCCAGTTCAAACAGCCCGGCAAGCACATGTATTTCTTTGAGGACAAGACGGGAAGTCCCCATGAGAGCGGGTGCAATTATGGCCCCTACACCAGCTACGAAAAATGTTTCGAGGCAATCTGGAATGAGCTTGAGGAGGAGAATCCTACCTCGATTGAAATAACGCGCCGCCCGATCGATCCGGACGAAGACCACTATGCCGCCGACAGGCTCATGCTCAACGCAAAAGGCGAAATCATGGACTGCCAGCTGCGCTGCATCGACATGGAACGCGAGGGTAAAGACCCCACTTTCGCTTTTGAGTTGATGTGGTTTGACATCCCGACGCCATTCCACGCCGGCGACATCATTTGTCGTCACGGCGACCCTGGCGACCCCATGCTGCTTCTCAATATGCAGACATGGACCACGAAGCGGGTCATGGATGAGCTTCCGCCTTCCACCTACAGGGAATGCGCCGCAAAAAAGGCCGACGACCTGCTCAGGCACCATCGGCAAAATGGCGACACGAGCGACATGTACGCCTACGGCTGTCAGATTGAATATCCCCTGGAGTACCCCGTCTATATCGGAGAGCCAAGTTGCTTTCTTCTCGATATGGAATACTGCCGTACCCCGCTCAAGCCGGAGGCGAGAATTCTGTACGGCGTGCGGGCATATCTCGACGGCAATCTGGGTCTTGACTCACTTATTGCGCTATCGAGCCTTTACGAGCTGCAGGCGCTGGTCAAGAAAAAAACCGAGCGGTTTGAAGGGGAAGACGGCGGGCTCAAGACCCGCTATCCGGAGTTATTCGATGACACGATAGCCCCGCCGGCACGATTCAAAACAAAGAGGAGCTAACCATGGACATCTTGGATTTTGTGGACTCCCGGGACATTCGGGAGCATCTCCGCCGCATCAATTTTCAACCCGACACCATTGAGGCCGCCTATCTGGTTTGGTTTTCGAAGACCGCCACGCTCGATCAGAAATGCGAAGCTTGGCAGGAGATCGCCCGAACCATGCCCAATTGCTCGCTGGAGGCAACCCATGCCGGTCTTGGAAGGCCGGCCATCCCCGATTTCCATGCTTTTTTGTGCTGGATAATCGATTACAACAAGCGGTGCGTCGATGCGTTTGCGAGTGGGACGGGCTACGTTTATCAGTATGAAGAGGAGATTGTGCC
Organism: uncultured Collinsella sp.; assembly: GCA_902495645.1. Taxonomy (GTDB): domain Bacteria; phylum Actinomycetota; class Coriobacteriia; order Coriobacteriales; family Coriobacteriaceae; genus Collinsella. The sequence goes on from CABUXY010000002.1 coordinate 58,870, forward strand.
CGACGGGCAACTTTGTGGGGCCTTCGGCGCGCCATTCAGCTGTTATGAGAAGTGTGCCGAGGCGTTGCGCCATGACGACGAGTTGGCGAGCCATCCGGAGGCGCGCGTGCGCATCACCCGGTGCCCGCTCGATGCCGACGAAGAACATCGCCGGGAAGACTGGCTCATGGTGAACGGTAAAGGCGAGGCCCTTTCCGTCTATTGCCCTTCCGCCGGCCCCGTTGAGAACGATTGGGAGATCGCATTCGAGTTCATCTGGGTCGATATCCCCACGCCGTTCCACACCGGCGATATCGTCTGGACGCCGCAAGGCAGTGCCCGTGAGCCTTTTACGTTGTTCGATCTGCCCACGTGGGACCGGACAAAGCTTGAGGCAGAGCTTCGGCAGGCAGACCGTTCTGACGAATGGCTTGATCATGCGCAGCAACGCCTCGAGCACTATCGCCATGCAGGGGATATCAGCAACATGCGTGCCACTGGCTGCTCGATTACCTACAACGAGACGTTTCCTCTCTACATCGGCGAGCCAGACCCGCTTTACCTGAATCTTGAGTACTATCGCAAGCCACTCGAAGACGAGCAGCGAATTTTAATCGCCGCCCAGGCCTACCTGCGCGGCGACCTGTATGTCGACTCACTCATCGCGTTTATCGACACCATAAGGATAGAGTCCAAGGCAAAGCGCAACCTAGAAGAGCTGCGTCTTGATCAGGCGCCGCTCAAGGAAAAGTATCCGCAGCTATTTGAATAAAGGCCGCCATGTCCGAATCCACAAGAAGTCGCACCAACAACTCGGAGACTATCGTGCACGAAGAAATAATCAACCTGATCGAATCTCCGGAGCTGCGAGAGCATTTGCTGCATAATCCGCAGCTCCTGAGTGGTGATCATTACACGCAAATCATCGGTGGCGCGTCGATAGAAATCAACCGCAAACGGGAGATGCTCAGCAGGCTGGTTGCTGCCGAGCGCAACTCGTCAGGCGAAACCTTTTCTTGGTACGGACCAGAGATTTGTATCGACTACATCGATGACTGCTTGAACGCGCTAAAGGCCGTCGACGGGAACAGGAAGGTGCTGCTTATTAGCGAAATTAGCTTTGTCGACAACAAAGCGGGATCCGCCATCACGCATGGCCCTTTCCCCGTGGCATCGTGGCAGGCCGCCCTTGCGGCAATGGAGGCATACGCAGGCAAATGGAGCGAAATGACAGATCTATCGTCCTCATACTGGATGATCGAGCTGTTCAACCTTGTCAACGACCCGAGCTGTTCATATCCATACGACGGCTTTCTGCAGCCGGACTACACTTACTACGCCAATGCCGCCGGCGAAATTCAATACATCTGCAGGGAAGAAGAGGGCGAATGTGGTGAGGTGCTCGACTGCATTGTGGGTGGAATCTTTGGGCCATGGTTCAAAGGGGCGTACGTTGACTTGCCCACGCCGTACAAAAAGGGCGACATTCTTGAGATCGACTGCCGGCCATGGACACCAGGTCCTTGTTATTGCCTGGTTGCAAACTCGAACTTGGACTGTCTGTATCCCGCTGGTGATGGGCAGATCAGATGTGGCTCAATCCCCTACGGCAGCTGCTTTGCCGGATGGGCGCATACGAACCTGATGCTGTCGCCCGTGTTCAGAGCAAAGAAAGCGACACAGCCTTTGCCAGAAGAATGCGCGGCCCTGCAAGCGATCGAGCTAAACCAGATCGAAGACCTGTTAGAAGAGTGCTCCAGCCACAAGGAGACGGAGCCTATTTGGCTGGACATATATCGGCATCGTGCTCGTTGACGGAAGATACGAAAAGCCGCAACAACCCCCATTAGCTGGTCTTGCCCATATCTCAATTCAGCATTCGAATCTTCATAGATACGAAAAAGGCCGTGCCCAAACCAGGCACGGCCCGAGAACGTGAATCAGAATATCTTTGGGCGAAGTGAAAGCATCTTGAGCCGCCCAAGTTCTGCACATTATGTCGAACTTGAGTGGGGCTTTCCCATCAATCAATCGAACACTAGATCTACTTGATGATTTGCTTCATTTTTCTCTTGGCCTCATCAAGACGACGACCCTTGAAGTAATACCAAATAAGCCTATCAACCTCTTGGAAACCAATGTCGCCTTCAAATGGCTCGATCGTCATAGAGCCATCTAACGCACATTCATTCGAAGGTTCGCCTCGCCAGAGGTTAACGCCATCGCATACACTTCTATATAGCTCACGGTACTTCCGGTAACCCAAAGATGAATCATCATTGACATAGTCTGAAATCAGTTTCTTCAGCTTTGAGTAGTTCTTTTTTTCGATGTCAGCATGATTGGAATAGGCCCAAATGTAATAGGGAAGAACCTCCCCGACAACTGAGTCATAGATGCAATATCTATCCCCAAGCCCGCCTTTTATACATGTGTGATGACAGAATTTCGATGCAAATGAAACATTGTTTTTCTTAAAGTCGGTAAGACCCTCATCACGCAAATAATTCTCAGCATATCGAGCGATAAGATACACCGCCTTAGCGCCTCCGTGCTCATCGTCGCCATTCGAGTCGTCCTTCAAGGCTTCTATTAATTCATCTTTGTTTTTAATGATCTCACGAGCGGTTAACGCAGCACCACCGGTCAACACCCATTCAGACTTCCGGCTATTGGAACTATTGCCCTTTTGAGAGCTCTCTTTGTATTGTTCTTCAAGTTGAGGAGTATCAGTTTCTGGGTCAACGTTCTTGATTTCGCCAGCTTTGACTGCGTCGCTATATCTCTTTCCCAGCACCGCTAAGTGTGTTGAGTTCACTTTATTGGTGTAGTAAACAGCCTGTTTAATAGCATTCTCATCGCCGCCAAGAACGTCGCTATACATTTTGCCAATCAATTTTTCGTCTGCTATGTCATAAGACGAATTGTGATCAATCATGGTCTGAACAAATCGGATATTCTTGTCACTAAAAACCGGGAATCCGTTCTGGTCCAGGTCAAACTGATATGGGTCAGCCGTTCGCTCCGCATCTTTCACGTAAGGCATCACCATTTTATTTACGCCATTGACCTCTTCCATCACCGGATTAAAAAACATTTCTTGACGACTCATGTGAACTCCTTCCCAGAGCTGTTCAGACATACCGCCGACAGAACATAACGCCTAATATTGATGATAATTCTTGACCCGCCCAGTAGTTTCTCTTTGGCTGTTGAGCGGTCATTTTCTGCTGGTAGACGCGCTGCTGGCCGAGCAGTTGTTATTGGCTATGGCCTCAACCGAAGACTTTTGTGCAGGAAAGTTCCGTGCAATCGGTACTCATGCGGACCAGAGCATCTGCATTGCAGTGGGTCTCAGCAAATGCCGCGTCGCCCTCTCGGCCCTCAGCCGCAAAGCAGCCCGCTAGAATTGCAGATGTCGGGCTGAGCATGTTGCGCAGGTCGCGCAGGATTGCATTTACCGGGCGGTTGCCGTCGAGCATCTCGAGTCCGTCGATTACGACCACGACGTCCTTTAGCGCCGCCCTGCTCCACGTTTGGTCGTCGAGCAGCCAACTCGTTAAAAGGTCTATGGTCATGTTATCTTCGACAAAGATGCCCAGGTTGCGCTGCTTGAGCCGCATCGTTGCGCGGACTGTCTCGACCTGTTGTTCCTCGAGATCTTTCGGCGCCTTGGCCCCCATCTCGGCTCGTATCAGCCGGGCGACCGCGTCCTCTTCACGCTCCCGCATCGGCACGTAAAGCACAGTGCGCTGCTCGCTCAGGCATAAAACCGCACGCGCCAGCACGTTCGAAACGTCTTCATGCGTGCCGCCAATCACGCTAAGCTTGCCTAGTCCAATACCATCGCCCAGGATGTCATCAACAGGCGTACCAGTCTTCAATACCTGCAGAACCTCGAACACCGATGTTTCCATGGCATGATCGAGCCCGGAAGTCAGTCGATCATGGAAACGGCTTATGTCAAAGCCGTCATCGCCCCGTTCTTCACGAATCCAACCACGCTGGCTCGCATCTGTCGGCGGCATCACGCCTGGTAGGCCCAGCATCTCGCCCATGCTCACAGTGCGTCCAATTCGGTCGTCCCTGGAGTCCATCTTTCGCCTCATCGCAACCCTCCTAACGCCTACTGCGCTTACCAGTAGCCTTAAAATTCCAAATCGGCTTGAGTCGGTGAATAACATCGACCGTCGGGTCCATGAGTCTCAGTACATCATCCGCAGGCTTATACGCTTCGGGCGACTCATCGAGCGTCGTCTCGCATGCGCTCGGACAGTAGATGCCGGCATCGCGCATCTCGTTAACGAACGACCTGGTATCGAGCGTTTGGAACGCTTTGGTTCGGCTCATCGCACGACCCGTCCCATGCGGCGCCGAGCAGTTCCAGTCCTCGTTTCCCTTGCCGCACGCAATAACGGCACCGTCGCGCATGTTGAACGGAATCAGCACCATCTCGCCCGCATGAGCGCTAATAGCACCCTTGCGAATCATGCCGCCTTCCGAGATGTAGTTGTGCATGGTGGTAAAGCCGTCTCCGTCGAGTCGAATTCCCGTACGCTCAACAATCTGTGCGACAATCGCCTTGCGGTTCTGATTCGAGAAGCGTTGGCAGTTATGCATATCGACGAGATACTCGGCAGAAAGATCTCCCACGAGATACTTGAGCTCGTCGGGGATATCTGCCGTGCACGTCTTCTGCGCCAGCGCCTGATGGTGCTCCGCCGTCTGCTTGCCCATGCTGCGCGAGCCGGTGTGCACGACCAGATATTGGCGCCCATCCTCGTCCTCGTCGAGTTCAATGAAGTGGTTGCCGCCGCCCAACGTACCCATAGAGCGCTCAACCTTGCGTTTATCCTGCAGCCAATCACGCGACTCCATGTCAAAGTCTGCGAGTACGCAGGCAGGATCGCGATGAAGGCTAAAGCCCGTAGGCACCGCGCGCTTCACATCGCGATTGAACTGAATGAGGTCGTCGCGCGCGATGGTTTCCGCAAGCGGCACACAGTACATCCCGCATCCGATGTCGACCCCCACCAGGTTGGGAATCACCTTGTCGCCCAAGTTTGCCGTAAAGCCAATCACGCAGCCCTTGCCCTTATGGGCATCGGGCATGATGCGGATCTTGGCGCCTTCAAACGCCGGGCAGCTGGAAATCTCCTCGATCTGCTCCTTGGTTGAATCCTCAAGATTCTCGGCAAAGACCTTGATGTCCGCCATCGCATTTCTCCTGTTCTGATCCTTGTAAACCGGAACCGTCCCCAAGCCAACAGAGTGCATGTCACGCCAGCCAGCCAAACCGCCGATTTCCGTTTAACCACCTTTCGCCCTATTCGGGCTCTTATTGCTGCGAATACTACGGTCGCGCGGGCTACAATGAGTCCCAATAACGGGTCTTGTTTTGCATCTCCGGCTGATACCCTGCCGGCGAAAGGAGACAACGTGGCGAACAGACCAAATCAAAAGCTCAGGCTTCTGTTCCTGCTTAAAACCTTGATGGAAAAGACCGACAGCACGCACGGGCTCACGACGCAGCAGATCATCGAGGAACTCGCCTATCACGATCTCGAGGCCGAACGAAAGGCTATCTATCGCGACCTGCAAACGCTTCGCGACTTTGGGCTCAACATCGACCAGCGCGGTGGCAAGGAATGGGCACTGGCCTCACGCCCACTCGACCTGCAAGAACTCATCATGCTTGTTGACGCCGTGCAGAGTTCGCCGTTTTTGACCGATGAATTGACTGACCACCTCATCGGCAAGCTGCAGAGCCTCGCCAGCCTGGGCGAACGCGAGCTGATGCACAAGCGCGTCGACGTGCCTTCGCGCGTGAAGATGCAAAACTCCGATGCTCTGCACAATATCGACTTGATTCAGCAGGCTATGCGCGAAAAACGCAAGATCCGCTTCTGCTACTTCCACTACGACGCCGCCAAGCAAAAGGCCCTTAATCATGACGGAAAGACCTACGAGCTCACACCCGTGCGTCTTATCTACTCCGACGAGCTTTATTACATGATTGGATTTAGAGATAAATGGGCTAATGCCGGCTCGGGTCATCAGCCGTTCACACCTTATCGCGTCGATCGCATGCTCGACGTTGCGGTGTCCGAAGAGTCCGCGACCAAAGATCCGCGTATCGCGGGCTATGTGCTCGAAGATCACGTCTCTCCATCATTCGGCGTATATGCAGCCAACAAAACCACCATGGTGCTGGAACTCGACGACCGCGCGATGAATCCGCTCATCGATAAGTTCGGATTGGACGCCGTTGTGTTTGAAAACCAGGATGGGCGCCTGTTAGCAACTGTCAAAGCCCCGCTGTCGCCGCAGTTCTTTGGCTGGCTGCTGCAACTCAGCACCTTCATTAAGATCGTTCAGCCCCAAAGCGCCATCGATACGTATCTCAAATATCTCGACGACACTCGGGCACTTTACCAGGAAGACAGGTAATATTTCATGGCTACAACCCCTAAATTCGATGAATCGTTTAAGAACCTGAACCCCGAACAGCGCGAGGCCGTCGAATGCCTAGATGGTCCGCTGCTCGTCATTGCCGGTCCCGGCACCGGCAAGACGCAGCTACTGAGCCTGCGCGCAGCGAACATCCTGGCCAAGTGCGATGTCGCCCCGCGCAACATCCTCTGCCTTACCTATACCGAGGCGGGCGCGGAAGCCATGCGCAAGCGCCTAATTGAGCTCATTGGGCGCGACGCCTACGGCATCGAAGTCAGCACGTTCCACGGATTTGCAAGCAGCATCAGGTCGCGCTATCCCGAGTTTTTCACACGCCCTGCGACCGACACGCTTGTTACCAGCCTGCACCAGCAAGAGATTTTTGATCGGCTGCTCAAATCGCTACCCTTTGGATCGCCCTTGGGCGGAGGGTCGCCCGATATGCCCGCGCAAAACATCGGCAAGATGATCAGCTTTGTCTCCAAGGCTAAGCGCAGCGGCCTGGATTACGACGCGCTGGGCGCCATCGCGCAGCAGAATATCGACGCCGCTGCCTGGCTCACCGAGCATTCCGAGCTGCTTACACTTGTCTGTGAAAGGGCAAGCGCTACGTTAGCAGAACGCTTTGGGGAAGAGGTCGAGCGCGCCTGCGGCATGGCGCCCACATCGCTCACCCGCCCGATCGACTGTCCCGCCGGTACGTACGTGCCGTACATTCTTGAGTTGCGCGACACCGTTCGCCGCACCGAACTTATTGACGAGAAGGGAAAGTCGTCGGGATACACCAAGGTGCGCGATGCCTTCTTTGGAGGCAGCAACTCTCAGGGACGCACCTTTAAGATTGCGGAGCAGAGCGAGCGACTTAAGACCGCTTGCGACGTCGCGCGTAGCTACCAGAGCGAGCTTGACCAGCACCATCTCTACGATTACGACGATATGATCGGCGACTTTGTTAACGCCGTCGAACACAACGATGCGCTACGTCAAGTGCTCCAGGACACCTATACCTATATCCAGGTTGACGAGTTTCAGGACACCAATGGCGCCCAGATGCGCATCATCGAGCTGCTCTGCGACGGCGTTGATGCGCCCAATATCATGGCCGTCGGCGATGACGATCAGGCCATCATGCGTTTTCAGGGCGCCACGATCGAATGTGCCAACCAGTTTGCGGCCGAGTTTTCGCCCCGGAGCATCGTGCTCAAGACCAACTATCGCTCCACGCCCGCCATCGTTGAGCTTGGTCAAGCTATCGCACGCCAAATTGAATATCGCCTCGACGCCAGCTCGAATAAGTCAATCGAAGCCTCCAAGCCTCAGGGTGATCAGGTCGACTTTAGTGAGAACGTCTTCGGCGGCAAAGCCGAGGAATACGCCGCTGTCGCTGCGAGCATTAAGCAGCGGCTTGATGATCACTATCTCGATAAATGCGAAGATCCCAATGAAGGAATTGCAGTCATCTCTGCCAAACACGCCGCATTGCGCTCGCTTATCCCCTTCCTCGTTAAGAAAAAAGTGCCGTTCTCCTATCGCGAGCGGCAGAATCTCTTTGCTTCCGAGCGTATGCAGACGATGCTGGCACTGTTACGCTGCGTTACCGCGCTTGCTCACGGGCAGAAGGAGCTCGCTTGTAGCTATCTTCCGCAGATTGTCTGTGCCGCCGAGCTGGGCGGCGACCATCCATCGTCCGTGACGTTTGCGCTCAGCGCCAAGCGCGAGCATCGCGGCGACTGGATGGCCGCCATGTGCGAGAGTAATAGCGCCCGCGTCAAAGAGCTGTACGACGACCTTATGCAGTGGGCGGCCGAGGCCGGCGCCTCCCCGGTCAGAGCGTTGCTCTTTAAGATTGCCAAACGCAGCCTTGGCTATTATCAGGATCATAAAAAACAGGATCCGCTGGGCGCCGCCGAATTCAATGCCGGCATCCGCGCCCTACTCGCCTTTGCCGAGGGTGAAATGGGCGACGCGCGCCGCATGGGACGCGCGCTTCGCCTGCCCGATATTGTCGACAAGCTCGACGCCGCGCAAAAGTTTGGCGTGAGCATCGACGCATCGATCGATCTTGGCACACCGGGAGCCGTTCGCCTTACCAGCGCTCACAGTTCGAAAGGTCTGCAGTTCGAATGCGTCTACCTGCTCGACGCCGACGACTCCACCTGGCACAAAGGCGCTGGCGGCATGAGCTTGTACCCGTCCAACCTGCTTATTCGCGACGAAAAGGATGACGACGATGCGCGCCGTCTGCTGTTTGTAGCCATCACACGCGCTAAACAACACCTCGAGCTGTACCGCGCCGGCGGATCGGCGCTGCAGGAGCTCACGGGGCTTATCGACTCTTGCGAGGTTTCTGCTGAAGCGGACCAACTCAGTGCCGCCATCGAAACCGAATGGCGCGACAACTACGTGTTTGATACGCCCGAGCTCCGTGCGCTTTTGGAACCTCACACCGACGTAAAACACCTCTCTGCCACGGCACTCAACAACTTTGTGACCTACGAGCCTGGGTGCGTAAATAGCCAGCACTTCCCCGATAAGCAGATTGTGCGCCTGCCCACTGCGCCCACAATCCAAACCGAATTCGGCACTATCGTTCACGCGATGTTCGAAGAAATCGTTAATCGGATGGCAACCGATGGCGCGGCGGCAATTGAGACAATTGAGGCCGAGTATCGCCAACAGATTTCGTGGCTCGATTTTGCCCCCGAGGACGTCCATCGCTATTTGGACCGCTTCGAACGCATTTGTCATGCATTCGTCCCTTGGCTTGTCGAGCACGTACGCGGCTACCGTTGCATCACGGAAGCGAACATGCAGTGTCTAACTGCCGGTGGAACTCCACTCTTTGGTTTTCTTGACCTGCTCCTCGTTGACGATGCAGCTAAAACGGTGCAGATCGTCGACTACAAGACTGGCTTTGGTAAAGAAGTCCCTGCAGGCTACCATCGTCAGCTCAAGTTTTACAAACTGCTGGTCGAAGCGTCACCCGAGTTTTATGGCTACACCGTCACCTCCATGGGCGACTACTATGTAGAACCCGACAAGACGACGGGCGAGCTCCGCCCGCCGTTCGCGACAACCGCCAACGCCGTTGACATTGCCGAACTCGAGCAGCTCATCGATGCCACATGGGCTCGCATTGAACACGGCGCTTGGGATACCAGTGCTTTTGAGCAGAGCGATGCCTATGAGCTTGCCATCGAGGAGCAGAAGGGCTGCCGCAAAAAAGCCGATAAAACCGAGGTCATGCAGCGCGCATACGAGCACTGGCTAGTCGAGAACCCCGGAATGTGACAGAGGGGCTGTCCCTTTGTCACATTATTCGATGATAGTGCGAGAGTTTTGCTTGCGCATGGTGGCGAGCATGTGTTTGGGGACGGCGTGGACCATGCAGCTGCCGATGGTCGCGCTCGCGGCGGCCTTTGCCGCGTCACTGCCATTCTTGGTGGCATAGCTGTGACGGAAGCGCTTGAGCATGGCGATATCGTTGCCGCCGTCGCCGTAAACCGCGACCTCGTCCTCGGCAATGCCGTAGTAGCCCGCCAGCCAGGCCACGCTCTCGCCCTTGTTGCACGCCACGTCCGTGATCTCGAACATCACCGGATCGAACGGCGCGTTGACCACGCGGTCCGAACGCTCGGCCAAATACGCCTTAAGGTCGCGCTCCAGCTCGAGCGAGGTCACGCGACAGTTGATCTTACACACATCGTGGCGCAGGATGTCACTGATCGACTGGTCGAAATACTGCTCCTCGTGATACCCGCCACGCGCACGCATGCCGCGCATCACGATGCGCTTGACGGGGCTGTCCTTTTTAAAGCCCGCCTGATGCATCTCGAACGAACCGCTCGAGAACATGCCATCGGGCGTGGAGCAGTCAAAGCAAATGTCCGGGAACGCCTTGAGCAGCTCCTCGGTAATCTGCGGGTCGATGGTCCAGGTCTTGAGCACCTCGCCATGACTGTCGCGCACGATGGATCCGTTGGAGCAGCAGGCGTCGAGTGCCAGACCTGTAAAGCCATGTTCACCAATCGGCAACGTCGAGCGCCCGGTCGCGGGAACCACATGCAGGCCGGCCTCGGTCAGCTCGCGAATGGCACGGCGAATGGTCCCATCCGCCTCGTGCAGGGCGTTCAGCAGCGTTCCGTCTAAGTCACTCGCAAACATCTTGATCATGGGCATGCCTCTCCTTCGTCTGCACGATATTGTAGACGAGAACGGGCGCGCTCCAAGGGAGGCACGCCCGTCAGTCGAAAGATTGTCCTACACCGCGGCGGGGCCGTGCTCGCCGGTGCGAATGCGGATGACTTCCTCGACCGGCTCGACCCAAATCTTGCCGTCTCCAACGGCACCGGTGCGAGCGGCGTTGCAGATGATGTCGACAATTCCGTCGGCGTGCTCGTCGGCGCAAATGAGCGTGAACTGCACCTTAGGGATCGTGTTGACAAGCAACTCGTTGCCGCGCACGTATTCCTTCCAGCCATGCTGCGCGCCGCAGCCCTGCACCTGGTTGATAGTCATGCCACGAACATCGGCAGCAAACAGCGCGTCTTTAAGAACCTCAAGCTTCTCGGCACGAACGATCGCCGTAATCTTCTTCATAGTGAATTCCTCTCTTTAAGAGTTGGTCTGACAGAACGTTAGAAACCGCTAGTCCAGACCACTAAACGAAGGGTATGCACTTTCGCCGTGCTGACTCGCATCCAGGCCCAGTGCCTCATCGGCCTCGTCCACACGCAGGCTGCCGTGGAACAGCGCTTTGACCACCGCGGCGATTACCAAGTCGAGCACCAGCACAATGGCGACCGTCACCACAATGCCCAAGGCCTGTGAGATGAGCAGCGACACATCGCCCGTGTAGAACAGGCCGCCCTTACCGGTCCACGAAAGCTCCGGCACGCAAAACAGACCCGTGAGCACGCCACCCAAGATGCCGCCGATGCCGTGGCAACCGAACGCGTCGAGCGCATCGTCGTAGCCAAACTTGGTCTTGAGATGGCTGATGGCCAGGTAGCAGACAGGTGAGACGATCAGGCCCATGACCAGCGCCGCCCACGGCTCGACAAAGCCCGCACCGGGCGTGACCACCACAAGGCCCGCAACCAGACCGGTGCTGGCACCCACCAGCGTGGGGCGACCGGTGTGCACGCGCTCGACGGCAAGCCACGAGACCATGCCCGCCGCGCTGGCCGTCACGGTGTTGAGGATGGCGAGTGCCGCCACGGCGTCGGCCTTAAACTCGCTACCGCCGTTAAAGCCAAACCAGCCAAACCAAAGCAAGCCGGCGCCCAGCGCCACAAACGGCACGTTATGCGGACGGTAGCTCACCATGCCAAAGCCGCGACGACGGCCGAGCTTTAAGCAGAGAATCAGGCCCGTAAGACCGGATGAAATGTGCACCACGTCGCCGCCGGCAAAGTCGAGCGCGCCGATGATATCGCCGATAAAGGAGCCCTCGCCTCCCCAAACCATGTGAGCGAGCGGCGCATAGACCACGAGCAGCCAAATGCCCAGGAAGGCCGTCATGGCACCGAACTTAACGCGGCCGGCCAGGCTGCCCGTGACGATTGCAGCCGTGATCATGGCAAATGCCATCTGGAAGGCGATGTTGATGATCTGAGGGTAGACGACACCGTCCGCAGCATTGCCCTCGGCCGCCTGCAGCACCTGGTTGAGCACCGGCAGGCACAGCAGCTGGTCAAGGCCTCCAATAAACGGGCTGGAACCGTCGCCGCCATAGGCCAGCGACCAGCCGGCAACAATCCACAGCACACCAACCAGGCCAATGGCGCCAAAGCACATAAGCATGGTGTTGATGACATTTTTGCGCCTGGACAGGCCGCCATAGAAAAACGCCAGACCCGGTGTCATTAAAAACACGAGCATGGTGCAGATGAGCATAAACGTTGTCGATCCCGTATCGTACATTCGCTCCCCCTTGGTCGCATGAACGTTATCGGCGCCCATAATGCGGCCGAGGGGCAACTGGTGTAGACCAGATACGGCGTTGTTAAACGCTGCGTTGTCGAATGGAAACGGTGCCGCAATCTTGGAAACGGCGCGGCAACGGACGCGAAACGAAGGGGAAACGCGTAAATCAAGAGACCATCTATGCCCGCATTTCAAATCAGCTATATGCAGAGACAAGGCAATCCCAAGGTAGACTCCGCATCAGATTCGTCCGTGATTCCCCTAGGGAAAACACGGCTAGGCGCTCTTTAGCGTGTTTTCCCTAGGGGAATCACGATTGGGCAGAGCGGTAACGTGATCTCCCGGGGGGCAAACACAACTGGGCGGAGCAGGGTAACGCTCCCTTAAGGAAAACGCAGCTGACGACCATATCAAAAGCCATACCATGCAAAACAACCCTTATCAACATCTCCTCCACTGCCCAACGCTACATATGAGGAGCGACTTTTGGCACACCGAAACGCCTCAGTAGGTGTTCGAGATAACCGTCCTCGTACACGCGGCTAAATTGCACCCTCATGATCGGAATGCCCAGAGCCGTAATGTGCGACTCTCGTTGACGCTCTGCAACCAAACGCTTTTGCATTTCTTTTCCCAGGCCGTCCGCACCAACGTATTTGCCAAAACCATCGACCTCAATAATTAAGCGAAGCCCATTCGGCAACTCGTAGTACATATCGGCACGAATCGCACCGCCATCGATCGGGTCAACAAACTCGGCTTGCAACATGGTCGGAGGAAGGTAACCCAGCGCGACGATCAATCCGCGCACGATGGATTCACCGCCGCTCTCCGAAGCGCCATCGGCATAGCGCGCTACCATCTCAGCGCACAAGGCCCCAGAGCGACATCGCGCCAGTGCTTCAACATAGTCGCGATACTTTTGGATATCGAGCTTGCAGAACCGCAGGGCGCTATCAGCTATAGCCAAACCGTCTTCAAAAGAAGCAACAAGTGAGCAGTCGAGCACCGTCCGTTCTAGCGTCGTTCGTTTCACGGTGCCGTTTAGCTCGATCTCATTTAGAGGGCACTCATGCCGATGGATTCCCGTACCGCATCTACCATGCGAGCGCCCGCTAGCTACAAGATGAATTGTGTCCAGATATTTCTTCGAAACCCAAAGTCCATGGTCAAGCGCAGCAGAAAAGGAACAGACGGCCTCGTCAGGGTGCTCGTCGAGAAACGTATTTTGAACATAGCGCCAACGAACGCGCGGACTCGTCTTGAGCGCATCCCACGTGGAGGCGCGCATGAACATCCCGCTAAACGGACGCACGGCCACCCCTGCCGCTACGGCGCGACGAAGCGCTTCGCGATCCGCCCTGGTTTTGGGCACTAGACAACGCTGCAAGCGCTCCGCCCCATCAAGCTGTTCTTCAATCCTTTGCCGTGCGCTGGTATTCCTCACGAAAGCCACCTCCCAATAGAGGCAGCATAGCCAAAAGGCACCTTGCCAATCTCTTACCATTAACTGACCAAAAGCTTGACGTACTGCTTGACGCCGCAGGTCAAAGACGTCATCCCGGCGCGCACCACAACTACGTCGCTCGGTGAACGGTTGTCCTCGAGGTGCAGGCGGCAGTTTCCTTGCCCTCTCTAGGCCCTCTGGCATCGATGACGCCTCGTGGCCTCAGTTCAAACGTGATTCCCCTAGGGGAAACACGGCTAGGAGCTCTTTAGCGTGTTTTCCCTAAGGGAATCACAGTCAGCGACGGCAGTAGCGTGTTTTCCCTAGGGGAATCACGATTGGGCAGAGCGATAAGGTGATTTCCCTAGGAAACACGCGTTTGCAAGGCGCCTCTACGACTCCAGCTCTTAGCGTCGAAACAGCTCGTGGGCGCGGTCGCGAAGATTAGTTGCTCGAATGACACCTTCGTAGCGATTGATACGCAGACGCGGGAAGGCATTGAAGAAGCGCAGGTCGCGACGGCTGAGCGACACACTCGGCACCGGACGGTTCGCGCGCCTGCCGGCACGGAGACGGGCGAGCGATGGATGGGGCACGCTCGGCGCGGCATCGGCCACGCGGCGGGCGGCAAGCGCCAGGCCATGAGCGCCGTCCGAGATAAACGTCGGCATCGAAGCCTTCTCACGCAGGGCATCGAGCGTTGCATCGCCCAGCTCGGCCAGCCACGCGTTAACGGCACGGCTGCGGATATGCGTCTGCGTCACCGAGTCGATCGCCGAATCGGGAATACGTTCGAGCATGGAGTCAGACGCATCGGCAAGCGACTCATTGATGCGGTCGGCAAGGTCGGCACGCACACGCTCCAGCTGATCGGACAGGCGGCGCCAACTGGCCAAAGAGCATGCCGCGTCGACCATCATCGCGACCGCAACGATAAAGGCGGACAGCCGCACAATCAGCACCGGCAGATGGCCAAGCAGCCCCAGCAATGCCGGCTCCACTACGCGACAAATGCACAACGCACCCAAGCCAAACGCGCAGGCCCAGTACAGACAGATGCGTCCATGCAAATTAAACGGCAGGTGCGAGTAATCCCAAAAGCGCGCGCCTGTTGTTTTTTCCAATAGAAAGCCCACACTGTACTCGATTACGCTGCAGACAAGCGCCGCGGCGACAAACTGGCTCGAGGCATCCGGAATCCCGCGCAGCAAAAGCCAGCAGGCTATGCCGCCCACACCATAGATAGGACAACACGGCCCCAGCAAGAATCCGCTGTTGGCAAAGCGTCCTTGGTTGAGCATGGCACATACTGTCGACTCCCATGCCCAACCGCAAAACCCGTAAAGGGCAAACGAGAGCACCAGTGCCGAAAGCGGGCAGGCGGCAAGCGTCGCGCCGCCAAACGCCATATCAATCGCGGTTTCCACCGTCTACCCTCTCCTCTTTTCGCTCGATTCTTTACTCGAGCCGTCACTCGAGCCCTCGTTCAAATCGTTCGCGCCGTCTTTGCGCGGCAGACGGCCGGCGACCGTCTCGCACAGTGCGCACCACTTATCAGCCAGGCACACAATCCATGCCTCGCGACACGTCGGCGGCACTGGCACCAGCGGAAACATATGTCGCGCGATAATATTCCGTTCGCGCGGCGTCAGCTCAAAATCCTCTTCGGCACGTGCCAGGGCAAAAAATGGATGCCGAAATCCGTGCAGTCGATGGCTCGGATCGGGGTCGTGCCAATCGTAGAGAAAGTAATCGTGCAGCAGGGCACCGCGCAGCAGCGAGGCACGGTCGACCGAAATGCCAGCACGGCCCAAGCGCTCGGCAAAGGACAGGCTCACCCGCGCTACCGAAGTCACATGTGCATAGACCGTCACGTCGCCATGCTGGACAAACTCGTGCGTCAGGTCCAAGCGGCCCGCCTGGGCCAGCTGGTGGGCGGCATCGTCGACCTCGTGCGCGATTTTCTCGGCACGAACGGCATCAGACATGCTGCCTCCTTCCAGCAGCTCACGGCGGCAAGCCACGTCCTGCACGCATTGAATAAAATCATCATCGAATCTACCAGTATGGCATCGGACAAAACGTTTTGCCCCGCCAGTTGGCGAATTACCGCGCCGCCGTCACATATCAAACGCCAAAATGTGCGAGACTGTTTTGTGCAATTGTGCCGGCCGAGGGAGCGCCGGCGCTCGATTCGCATGGAGTAACCCACAACGATGCTGCTTACGCAAACGACAACGCCCGAGGACGTCAAGGCTCTTAATCGCGCCGAGCTCCCGCAGCTCTGCGACGAGATTCGCCACGCCATCCTCGAAAGCTCCGCCGCTGTCGGCGGACACGTTGCCCCCAACCTGGGCGTCGTTGAGCTCACGGTCGCGCTCCACCGCGTGTTTAACTCCCCCACCGACAAGATTGTCTTTGACGTGTCGCACCAGACCTACGCACACAAAGCGCTGACCGGGCGCGCGTACACCTATATCGATCCGGAGCGTTATGGCGAGGCCTCTGGCTTTGCCAATCCCGACGAGTCCGAGCATGACCTGTTTGCCATGGGTCACACCTCGACCTCGGTGAGCTTGGGCTGCGGTCTTGCCCACGCGCGCGACCTGGCGGGTGACACGTATAACGTCATTACTGTTATTGGCGACGGCTCGCTTTCGGGCGGTCTGGCGTTTGAGGGCTTTAACAATGCCGCCGATCTCGACAGCAACTTGATCATTATCGTCAACGATAACGACCAGTCCATTGCCGAAAACCACGGTGGTCTGTATCGCAATCTGGCCGAGCTGCGCGCCAGCAACGGCACCTGCGAGCGCAACGTTTTCCGCGCGCTGGGGCTCGACTATCGCTACCTGGACGCCGGCAACGATGTCCAAGCGCTGGTCGATACGCTGCAGGAGCTGCGCGATATCGATCATCCCATCGTGCTGCACGTCTCCACCGCCAAGGGCAAGGGCTTTGAGCCGGCCCAGAGCGACCCGGAGCACTGGCATCATGTGGGGCCCTTCGATATGGCAACCGGCCGCAAACTTTGCCCGGGCCACCCGAGCGAACCCGCACCGCGCACCTATGCCGATATTACGGGCGAGGCACTCAACGCCGCTATCGCGAACGACCCGCAGGTTGTCGCCATCACGGCTGCCACGCCCTATATCATGGGCTTTACGCCCGAGCTCCGCACCGCGGCAGGCAAGCAGTTTGTCGACGTGGGCATTGCCGAAGAGCACGCCGTCACCTTTGCCACCGCGCTCGCCAGCGCCGGCGCCAAGCCGGTCTTTGGCGCATACGGCACGTTTTTGCAGCGCGCCTACGATGAACTGTGGCACGACCTGTGCCTCAACGACGCCCCCGCAACCATCCTGGTGTTTGGCGCTTCGGTCTTTGGTACCACGTCCGAGACGCACCTCTCGTTCTTTGATATTTCCATGCTGGGCGGACTTCCCAACATGCGCTACCTGGCACCGGTCTGCATGGAAGAATACTTGTCCATGCTGAGCTGGTCGCTCGACCACCGTGAGCATCCCGTAGCGATCCGCGTACCGGGCATCGGCCTGGTAAGCCGTCCCGATCTGGCGCCCGCCGAGGGCGCCGATTACGACGTCGTGCGCTACGACGTCGTGCGTCAGGGCCGCGACGTTGCCGTACTCGCGCTTGGTGACTTCTTTGAACTGGGCGAGCGCGTGGCAAACCGCTTGGCTGCCGAGTACGGTATCGAGGCCACGCTCGTCAACCCGCGCTTTGCAACCGAGCTCGACCGTGAGTTCCTCGACAGCCTTGCCGCCGAGCATCGCGTTGTCGTCACCCTCGAGGACGGCATCTTGGACGGTGGCTGGGGCGAACGCGTCGCGTGTTACTTGGCCTGCACGCCAATGCGCACGCGCACCTTTGGCATCGCCAAGGGCTTTCCCGACCGCTACGACCCCAACGAGCTGCTCGCGCAGAACGGTATGACGGTCGAGAACATGGCCGCCGAAGCCGTGAGACTACTCAACGAGTAAGAAAAACCTCCGCAAGGAAAGCACCCCTGTGGAGGTTTTTGCTTTCGCGACGCGATTATCTCAATCTGTAACATCTAGGGTCCGAATTCCCGTCTAACTGTTACAGATCTAGACAAGACGTCTTAGTCCCTGACCTTTGTCTCAATCTGTAACAGATAGAGACCTTTTGTCCGTCCAGATGTTACAGATCGAGACATTCGAATCCTCCTAAGGAGATAATCTCGATCTGTAACAGGTAGAGCCCATTTCCTCGTCTACCTGTTACTGATTGAGACAAAACAGCGAGGCGGACCGTCCGAAAAGCGCTATCTCAGCCGTAATAATCGACGTTTCCCCAGATAAAACCTACTAAAATAAACCTGTCCCTTTTTAGTAGGTACAATAACCTATAAGGTAAGTATGTTTCTGAGTTATTTCGTGTTGACCTATTTGAGCGGGATAGGGTATAACTCTACTCAACCGCTAGGGATTTTATTGAGAAAGGTGTTCTCCCATGAGCAAGAACCTCTCCCAGCAGGTCGTTCTCGACCGCCGCGGCTTCGTTGCCGCCACCTTCGCAACCGTCGCTGGCCTTGGTCTTGCCGGCTGCTCTGACACCAGCGCCGAGGCCGACAAGGGTTCCGCCACCGGCTCCTCCAAGGGCTCCGAGGATACCGAGGCTTCCACCACGCTCGATGCCAAGGCATTCGACAAGCTCGTCAACGACGGCCCCAAGGCCGATGACGACGCCATCGCCGCCAGCACCTGGGCCACGGCCGTCAAGGACGCCGGCGTCTTTAAGATCGGTGGCGTTCAGACCTCCACGCTCTTCTCCCTCCTCAACGAGAAAGACGGTCAGACCCGCGGCTTCGACGCCGGTGTCGCACAGCTCCTGTCCAACTACATTCTGGGCGAGAACAAGGTCGAGATCACCCAGGTGACCTCGGACACGCGCGAGTCCGTCCTGCAGAACGGCCAGGTCGACGCTGTCTTTGCCACCTACACCATTACCGATGAGCGCAAGAAGCTCGTCTCCTTTGCCGGTCCCTATTACTACACGCAGCAGGCCATCCTGGTGCTCGCCGACAACGACGACATCAAGAGCGTCGACGACCTGGCCGACAAGAACGTCGCCGTCCAGTCCGGCTCCAACGGCCCCGCCATCCTGGAGGAGTTCGCCCCCAAGGCCAGCCAGCAGGAGTTCAAGACCGACGAGGAGGCCCGTCAGGCACTCCAGCAGGGTCGCGTTGACGCCTACGTCATCGATAACAACATGCAGCAGAGCGCCCTGGTCCGCGAGCCCGGTAAGTACAAGATCGCCGGCAAGCCCTTCGGCAGCAAGGAGCCCTATGGCATCGGTCTACCGCTCGATTCCGACGGCGTCGCCTTTGTCAACGACTTCCTTAAGAAGATCGAGGACGACGGCACCTGGACCGAGCTGTGGCAGATCTGCATCGGCGACCGCACGGGCGACACCAATGTTCCCGAGCTGCCCGAAATCGGCGCCTAGGCAACGAGCCTGGTAACGGCCGCAACGAAACCATATGGAAACGCACGATGCGCTTTATTGCGGTAAACTATTTCCTCACAGAGTTGTCGGGGCTTCCGTACACACGGGAGCCCCTTTCCTTATCGGCGGGAGGTCCGCATGAGTCTCTCCGAGCTCTGGTCGCTCTATGGCCAGAACTATATCGACGCGCTGCTAACAACCTGGGGCATGACGCTTGAGTCGTTTGCCATCGCCATGGTGCTGGCCGTCGCCGTCACCGTGATGCGCGTGTCGCCGCTCAAGCCGCTGCGCGTCTTTGGCGACCTGTATGTTCAGGTCTTCCGTAACATCCCCGGCATCGCGCTGCTCATCATCGTCGTCTACGCACTGCCGCCGCTCAAGGTTGTTCTGCCCTACCGTACCTGCGTTATCGTCGCCACGGTCCTTTTGGGCTCGGCCTTTGGCTCCGAGAACTTTATGAGCGGCATCAACACCGTCGGCGTCGGCCAGGTGGAAGCCGCACGCTCGCTGGGCATGAACTTTAGCCGCATCCTCGCCAAGATCGTGATTCCGCAGGCGCTGCGCTCGAGCGTGCTGCCCATGACTAACCTCTTTATCGCCGTCATGCTCACCACCGCACTCGGCAGCCAGGTGCCGCTTAAACCGCAGGAGCTCACCGGCGTGGTGAGCTACATCAACACGCGCTCACTCGGCGGCGTCGCCGCGTTCTTTATCTCGGCGCTCGGCTACCTGGGCACGGCCTTTGTGGTGAGCCACATTGGCAACTACATCGATAAGAAGGTGAGGATCCTCCGATGAGCAAGCATTCCTCCCCTGCACTCACCATGCGCGATGCGCTCTACGAGGCTCCCGGCCCCAAGATGCGCGCCAAGATTCGCATCGGCACCGTCATCTCACTTGTTGCCGTCGCCGCGCTCGCTGTCCTGGTACTGCAGCGCTTTTATGTGACCGGCCAGCTTTCGGTTCACTATTGGTATTTCTTTACGCACCTCACCACCTGGAAGTTCCTGCTTGCCGGCTTTGAGGGCACCGTTAAAGTCGCACTCACCGCTGGCGCCATCGCGCTGGTACTGGGCTTAGCCCTTATGCTCGGCCGCACCAGCGATATTAAGCCGTTGCGACTCTTCTGCCGCGTGCTCACCGATTTCTTCCGCGGCGTACCGAGCCTGCTGTTTATCTACTTCTTCTTTTTGGTGCTGCCCCAGTACAAGATCGCGCTGCCGTCGTTTTGGATGCTCACGCTTCCCGTCGCGCTCGCTGCGGCCGGCGTACTGGCCGAGATTTTCCGCGCCGGCGTCAATGCCGTGCCGCGCGGTCAGGTCGAGGCAGCCCAGGCGCTCGGTCTCTCCAAGGCCAAAATCACCTTTAAAATCGTGCTGCCACAGGCGATTCGCTTTATCATTCCGTCGTTGATCTCGCAACTTGTAGTCGTGGTCAAGGACACCACCGTCGCCTACGTGGTGAGCTACCCCGACCTCATGCAAAATGCCCGCGTGCTCATTACCAACTACGACGCCCTCGTGTCGGTCTACCTGGTGATCGCGGTCATCTACATCCTCATCAACGTCGCGATTAACAAGGCCGCTGTCTACGTTTCGCACAAGACCGGCGCGACCATCATCCGCTAACGCTTTACCATTTCTAGTCATAAGGAGCCGAGCACCATGGCACAGAGCACCTCTTCCACCGGCAATCAGCCGCTGATCGAGCTCAGGCACGTCGATAAGCACTACGGCGATCTGCACGTTCTCAACGACATCAATCTCTCGGTCGACCGCGGCGAGGTCGTCGTTGTGATCGGACCCTCGGGCTCGGGCAAGTCGACCATGTGCCGAACCATCAATCGCCTGGAAACCATCGACTCGGGCGAGATCCTCATCGAGGGCGAGCCCCTGCCGCAGGAAGGCAAGGATCTTGCCCGCATGCGTGCCGAGCTGGGCATGGTATTTCAGCAGTTCAACCTGTTTGCACATATGACCGTACTGCAGAACGTCATGCTGGGACCGGTAGATGTGCTGGGTGTCTCCAAAGACGAGGCCCGCGAGCGCGCCATGGACCTGCTGAGCCGCGTAGGCGTTGCCGAGCAGGCCGACAAGGTGCCCGCACAGCTTTCGGGCGGCCAGCAGCAGCGCGTGGCCATCGCCCGTTCACTCGCCATGCAGCCCAAGGCCATGCTCTTTGACGAGCCCACAAGCGCCCTCGATCCCGAAATGATCAACGAGGTACTCGAGGTCATGGTGCGCTTGGCGCAGCAGGGCATGACGATGATCGTTATTACGCACGAGATGAACTTTGCCCGCCGCGTGGCCGACCGCGTCGTCTTTATGGCCGACGGCCAGATCGTGGAAACCGGCACGCCCGACGAGTTCTTCAGCCACCCCCAGACCAAGCGCGCCCAGGACTTCCTCAACTCCATCAAGGGCCACTAACCAGACCGCCCACCCGCCAGCCATGCCCATCCAAACTCGAAAGTTACACCTATGATCGGAACTCGCACTTCATCGTCATACACCCCGCACGTCGACGTCGCCCCCGCCGACCGCCCACTCATCCTCGTCGCACCGCGCTGGGAAGAGGCAGAGCCGTTTTTAACCGAGATGCTCTCCCCCAACGAGGAAATCGCAAGTGTCTTTGTCGACGCCATTCTTGCCGCCGGCGGTCTGCCGCTGCAGATGTCCATTACCGAAGACGTCGACGTTATCCGTCATTACGTGGAAATCGCCGACGGCATCGCCATTCCCGGCGGTCCGGACGTCAACCCCAAACGCTGGGGCGACGAGCGTCCTTACGACCCCACGCTGTGCTGCGAGATACGCGACCGTTTTGAGTTTAAGCTGGTTAACGAGGCACTTCGCGCCAAGAAGCCGCTCTTTACCACCTGCCGCGGCACGCAGCTGCTCAACGTCGCCACCGGCGGCACCCTGTGCATGGACGTGCCGAGCCTGGGCGCTCGCGAGGGCCGCACGCAGTGGCGCCACACCCACGTGCTCAACGACCCCGTGCACCCCGTCGAGGTCATGCCGGGCTCGCTGCTGGAGCGCGCGGTTGGCGGGCACAGGCTGATCCAGACCAACTCGGCACATCACTGCTGCGTCGATCGTCTGGGTAAGAGCACGCGCTTGGTCGCCAAGGCAACCGACGGCGTTCCCGAGTGCATCGAAGTCGAAGGCCAGCCGTTCTGCCTGGGCGTGCAATGGCATCCTGAATACACGTGGAAGACGCTCGAGACCGACTTTAACCTGTGGAAGTCGTTTGTCGAGGCAGCGGCCAAGGTAAAGCAGGCCCGCTAGTTCGCGAACCGCATAACAGATAAGGGCGCCCCGCCGGCCACATGGTCCGACGGGGCGCCCTTTTGCCTATACGCGACAGGCACACAGCCCAAGGCTCGCAAGCTCTTATTCAGCCGCCTCGCGCAGGGCCAACATCGTAGCCGCATATTGCTGCTGCAGCGCATGCATCCCCTCGCGAGCGCCGTCAACGGCATCGGCGCCGCGCAGCGCCTCGGTCACCACGACCGCCGGCTCGTACAGATTATCGAATCCCAGGTTCTGGCTCACGCCCTTGAGCGTGTGCGCTGCCATAAACGCACCTTCGGCGTCTCCCGCCGCCATGGCGGCCTCCAGCTTGTCCATGCTCTCGTCATCCAAAAACTTGAGGGCAAAGCGGGCGAGCATTTCCTCGCCCATCAGCCGAGCGCACGCGTCATCATAATTGGCGCCGATCTTCTCATACGCCTCACGCATGGAAATCATGGATTAAAAACTCCTTTGGTCAAACTAAATCGTGGGAAACGCGACGACGTCAGCGGGGCGTGCCAACGTCTCGGCAATTTGGTCTTGCACCTCGAGCAGACAATCGAGCAGCAGCGGGTTAAAGGTGCCGCACTTACCATCCAGGATCATCTGAATTGCCTCCTTGTGCGGGATAGCATCCTTGTACACGCGCACGCTCGTCAGAGCATCGTACACGTCGGCCACCGAAACCACCTGTGCGGCAATGGGGATTTCGTCGCCCTTAAGGCCATCGGGATAACCCTTGCCGTCCCAGCGCTCGTGATGCCAACGCGCAATCTGGTACGCATATTCCATAAGCGCATTGCCGGCGTGATGGCTACCCAGCTCAAGCAGCATGTCGGCGCCGATTGTGGTATGCGTCTTCATAATCTCGAACTCCTCGGGCGTAAGGCGCCCGGGTTTGTTGAGAATCGCATCGTCAATCGACATCTTGCCGATATCGTGCAGCGCCGAAGCCAGGGCAATCGTGGAGCGCTCCTCATTGTCAAGGGAAATGGTGTCGCTACGCTGGACCAGACAGCCAAGCAGCAGCTCGGTCAGCTTTTCGATGTTCGTAACGTGCCTGCCGCTCTCGCCGTTGCGAAGCTCCATGACGCCAGCCATGATGTCGATGAGCATGCGACTGTTCTTGACGCGCTCGTTGTACTGCTGGGACAGCAGGCTCGTCAGGCGGCGCTGTTTGGCGTATAGGCGGATGGTGTTGCTTACACGGCGGCGCACGACACGGGAGTCAAACGGGCGGTTGATATAGTCCGAGGCGCCCAGCTCGTACGCGCGCAGAACCATATCATCGGAATCTTCGCTCGAAATCATGATGACAGGCAGATTGTCACTAACCGATCGGCGCGACAGACCGGCCAGCACCTCAAAGCCGCTTATGCCCGGCATGACAATATCCAGCAGCACGAGCGACAACTCATCACCATAGCGGTCGACCATGTCGAGCGCCGTACGACCGTTGTCGGCCTCGAGGATGCAATACTCGTCCTTGAGCATCTCGCTGAGAATGACTCGGTTCATCTCGGAGTCATCGACAATAAGTACCAAAGGCTTTTCGCTTTGGAAGGCCTCGATGGAATCGGCATCGGTCACGACCGTACCGGCTTTTGCCTTAGCGCGGCTCAATAACTGGACAGCGCGGCCAACGCCCTCATCGACCGTCTCGCCATGAATGCGAACGCCACCAACACATGCCGTCAAGCTCACGTACTCATGGCCCGGAATAATCGTGGAACGAACGGCATCGGACACCTGATGCAGGCGACGGGTGAAGTCATCGGAGGGAATATTGGGCATGACAACCACAAACTTGTCGCAGCCATAGCGCACAAGCTCGTCAGTCGAACGGATTCCGCTGCGCATGGCTGTCGCCACGGCACCGAGCGCAAGGTCGCCGGCATGACAGCCACACGTATCGTTGAAGACCTTAAAATCATCAAGGTCGATCATCGCAACGCCGGCATTCATGCGGGCGCTACGGAGCTTTTCCTCGTAATATCGGCGATTGTGCACGCTCGTCAGCACGTCGGTGTAGACAAGGTCCTCTTTTGCAGCCTCTTGCCCATCGATCGGACGCACCATCAGCAGGACATGAGGCTCGCCCTCGACCTTCAGAGGGCGCAGATGGGCGCGGTACTCAACGCCATCGTTGAGCAGTTGCTCCGACACCTCATCGGAATCTGTCAAGGCCTCAAGACTTGCCTGGCGCAAACAAGGGCAGCGATCACCGGCGAGCAGGCAGTTAGGCTCGCTCTTAATCTGATCGGCCGACAGCAAACGTACCACGGGGTAGGTCTTCGCGACACGGGCGACCTCGGCGGCAGCCTCCTCGTCGGTTAGATTGACCTCGTGATTATTGAGCATATGGGGCCCTTTCGATAGCTTCGCATGGTAGCGGTGGGTTCCAAATGTTACAAGGGTAACACCTTGCCGATGCAGGTAAGCACGTAAATGCTGTTACATTTTTATGAGTTGGCAGACGGCGCGATTGAAGCCGCAGACGTGAGATTTTGAACACATTTGTTAACACGGACGAAACGTTTACGGGTGAAGGCTGCTTTGGCTATTGCGAGTGCTAGAACCCCAGGATGCCACGGACAGTCTGGGCAGCCGCTGCCGGGCGATCGCGCAGGCCGTTGTGCGCGCCGGGAACCGTTACGAGTGGACAGTCCAAAAGCTCAGCCGCCACCCTCGTGCCCGCCTCGCGAGGCGTGCCAATCGAGAGCTCGCCCAGGAGCACGGCGGCCACCGTTTTCGACGCACGAACGCTATCCCAATCGGGAACGCAGGTCATAGTAATCCCGTATTCGTTTGCCATGAAGCCGCGGCCGTTGCGCAGGGCATGCTTGGCTTCTGCCTCGGTTAACTTGGGGGCTTCAGGGTCCGAATCGCCGATGGCACCCAGGAAGGCCCGTAATGCCCTGGAGACCTTTCCCGCGGCGATCATCTCGAGCAAAACCGGGGCCGCGCCCAGACCGGCACCCTCATCCGTCACGGCGGGTTCATGCAGAATCGCACGCGAGATTATGGTGGGGTTTGCACGGAGAAGCTCCAGCGTCACCAGCGTACCGGCACTGTGCGCGAGCACGTTTGCCGGAGTGCCAATATGCTCGATAACGGCCTGCAGGTCGGCAGCCTGGACGGCGAGGTCGTAGCGTCCGTCTGCAGCGTCGCCGCTCTCGCCGCAACCGCGGCGGTCGTAGGTAATGACGCGATAGTCACAGGCGAGCTCGCGGGCGATGGCGTCAAAAAAGACGCCGTCGACGCAGGCACCGTGCACGCACACCAAGGCGGGTGCATCGGACGATACAACCGGGCCGGCATACTCGCGGCAGGCGATCGTAGTGCCCGCATTCTCGACCGTAAAATCCATACTGTGTTCCCATCGTCAACACCACCAGGCCGTGCCGGGGTGCGGCTTGGTCAGATGGCGTCATTTTATGCGTACATGAATGCGTTTACTGTACCCGACTCGCACTCTTTCATGACAGGGTTTCGTAAACTCACCCGATTGCAAGGTTTCTGCCTAAGCAACAGCACCCAAACCCGCAACTCACTTGAAGGCCGATGCTATGCTTAAGCTCAACTGTCCCAAGGAGCATATGCCTATGTCTACGTTTTTAAATGCCAGCCCCATCTTTGGGCCCGTCCGCAGCCGTCGCCTGGGCCTTTCGCTCGGTGTCAACATGATGCCGGCCAGCGGCAAAATCTGCACGTTCGACTGCATTTACTGCGAAAACGGTCTCAACGCCGAACGCCCCTGCCACGAGCCCTATAACACGGCTGCCGTAGTGCTCGACGCACTCGAGGCCAAGCTGCACGAGATGGCAGCTGAGGATGAGCTGCCCGATGTAATCACGTTTGCCGGCAATGGCGAGCCCACCGCCGCACCGGAGTTTCCGCAGGCCATCGCCGGTGCCGTCGCGCTTCGCGATCAGCTGGCCCCAAACACCAAGATTGCCGTGCTTTCCAACGGCACGCGCGCCGACCGTCCCCAGGTGCACGATGCGCTCGTGATGGTCGACGACAACATCCTCAAGCTCGATACGGTCGACCCGGCATTTATCCAGCTGCTCGACCAGCCCGTTGGCCCCTACGATGTAGGGCACCAGATCGAAACGTTCGCGAGCTTTGACGGTCACGCTATTATCCAGACGATGTTTTTGAGCGGCGAGCACCGGGGCAAGTCCCTCGATAACACCGGCGAGGAGTACGTCGGCCCTTGGCTCGCGGCGCTCGAGCGCATTCGCCCGCAGGAGGCGACCATCTACACGGTGGCGCGCGAGACACCGGTCGCCGGCCTTGCCAAAGCGGCGCCCGACGTGCTCGACACGATCGCCGCACGCGTGCGCGCCCTCGGCATCCCCTGCCAGGTGAGCTACTAGCAAAACCACGCAGCAGCTAGTGCCCGCCGCCCCGCTCCATCAGTTGCGGTGATATAGTTCCTATTTATGCTGTTAAACCGCTTAAATCGGAACTATATCACCGCAACTTTTATGGACGCGTGGGTGGGCTATACTAGCTGCGGATGAAAGGAAGTTAGCCATGTTTGACAAAGGACCCGTGCCCGGCCGCAACGACGCTTGCTGGTGCGGCAGCGGCAAAAAATATAAGAAATGCCATAGCACCTTTGATGAGCGCCTCGAGCGCTTGTGGGAAGAGGGCTGGGAGGTTCTGCCCCGCACGCTCTACAAGACGCCCGCCGATATCGTGGGCATCAAGCGCTCGGCCGCCATCAACGTGGGCGTGCTCGATTACGTAGGCGAGCACATCGCCGCGGGCATGACCACCAACCAGATCGACCAGATGATCTACGACTACACCGTCGAGCACGGTGGCACGCCGGCCGACCTCAACTACGAGGGCTACCCCAAGAGCGTGTGCACCTCGATCAACGACGTGGTCTGTCACGGTATCCCCTGCGATACGGACGTGCTGCGCGAGGGCGACATCATCAACGTCGACTGCTCCACGATCTTGGACGGCTACTTTAGCGACTCGAGCCGCATGTTCTGCATCGGCGAGGTTTCTGCCGAGCGCCAGCGTCTTGTCGATGTCACCCGCGCCAGCGTGGAGGCGGGCCTGGCGGCCGTCAAGCCATGGCTGCCGCTGTCCGTTATGGCCGAGGCCGTACAAAAGACGGTCGAGGACGCCGGCTTTAGCGTGGTGCGCGAGTACGGCGGACACGGCATCGGCAAGGAGTTCCACGAGGACCCATTTGTGGGCTTTACCACCGAGGCACCCGATGTGGACACCATCATGGCTCCGGGCATGGTCTTTACCATCGAGCCCATGGTCAACGCCGGAGCGCCCGACATCAAGATTAGCAAGGGCGACGGCTGGTGCGTGCGCACCAAGGACGGTAGCGATTCGGCTCAGTGCGAGGTGCAGCTCGTGGTGACCGAGGATGGTTACGAGCTGCTGAGCTGGTAGCCGTGGATGCGCCGGATGCTGACGGGCACGCTCGTCTTGCATCCGGCGTTTTATTTGAACGTTTTGCCTGATAAAACCTGCCAAAATAAACCTGTCCCTTTTTGGCAGGTTGAGCGGAGAGGACTGCTTGTGAACATCCTGGTTTTGCTGCCCGTCAATGACCGCCATCGTGCGATCCTCGAGTCGAGCGCTCCAGGCGAGGACTTTATCTACACGAGCGCCGACGCCGCCACACGTGAACAGGTCGCCGATGCCGACGTGATCCTGGGCAACATCGACCCTGGCATGCTCACGGCATGCGACCATCTCCAGCTGTTGCAATTGCAGACCGCCGGCTATGACGACTACCTTGCCGCCGGCACTGTGCCGGCTGAAGCCAAGCTGTCTTGCTCAATCGGCGCCTACGGTCAAGCCGTGAGCGAGCACATGTTTGCCATGGTCATTTCCATGATGAAGCGCCTGCCCGGCTATCACGACTTGCAACGCGAGCATCGCTGGGAGGATTTGGGGCCGGTTACCTCGCTCAAAAATGCCAACGTGCTGGTGCTGGGCGCGGGCGACATTGGCGGCCACTTTGCCACGTTCTGCCGCAGCATGGGTGCGCACGTCCGCGGCATCAAGCGCCATCCGCTCGTCTACCCCATTGTGTTTGAGGACATGGACGGCATGGACGCCCTACCTGAGCGCTTGGCGGAGGCCGACATCGTCGCATCCTTTATGCCGAGCACACCCGAGACCCGCGGCCTGGCGAACGCCGAGTTCTTTGCCGCGATGAAGCCGGGCTCCTTCTTTGCCAACGGCGGCCGCGGCGACCTTGTGGTCACCGACGACTTGGTTGCCGCCTTGGAGTCGGGACATCTCGCCGGCGCCGCGGTCGACGTCACCGACCCCGAGCCCCTGCCCGCGACAAGCCCGCTGTGGGATGCGCCCAACATGCTCATCACACCGCACGTCTCTGGCTGGTTCCACTTGGAGGCTACGCTCAACAATGTGGTCGACATTGCCGCAGAGAACCTGCGTCACCTGCAAGCTGGCGAGACCCTACGCTGCTGGATTGAACACTAATCTTGTTCCGCCGTTCTAACGAACGGCGGACCGGCCGACGCTGCGCGATGTCCAGAACGACAATTTGTCATTCAAAAGGCAAGGCACGACCAGAAGGTCTATGCCTTGCCTTTTTCATGCCAACTTGTTCGCTCTGGACATCGCTCGCTGACGTTTGCTCAACCTGCAGTGTCATAACAATTCTGTCCAGCTGTTGGCATTGCGACATTTGCCCAGATAAAACCTGCCAAAATGAACCTGTCCCTTTTTGGCAGGTTTTAGAGCTCCACGCTTTCGGCGCCGTTGATGGTTAGGTCGCGCTCATAGAAGGCGGTGAGGGCGCGGATGGCGTACATCACGTCGCGCACGCCGCCGGTCTCGTAGCTCGAGTGCATGGCAAGCTGCGGCAGGCCCACGTCCACGGCATGTATGCTCGCCTGCATATTGGACAGATTGCCAAGCGTGGATCCGCCGGCCATATCGCTCTTGTTGGCAAAGGCCTGCGTGGGCACGTCGGCGTCATCGCAGATGGCCTGGAACACCGCGCGGCTAAAGGCATCGGTGCAGTAGTGCTGGTTGGCGGCTTCCTTGATGACGATGCCGCCGTTAAGCACAACCTGGTTGCGGGCATCGCACGTCTCGGCGTGGTTGGGGTGCACGGCATGCGCGTTGTCGCAGCTCACAAGCATCGAGGCGGCAAGTGCGCGATGGTACGACTCGTCGTCAAAGCCCAGCGATCCGTTGATGCGGCGCAGCGCGTCGGCCAAGAACGTCGACATGGCGCCTTGCTTGGTCTCGGAGCCAACCTCCTCGTTATCAAAGCAGCAGAAGACCGAAACGTCGTGCGCGTTCTCGGCACCCAAAAATGCCTGCAGCGAGGTATAGGCGCAGGCCAGGTCGTCAAGCTTGGGCGTCGAGATAAACTCGTCGGCCCAGCCCCAAATGCGCGCATCCTGACGATTGACCAGGAACAGGTCGCGACCCAGAATCTGCTCGGGCTCAACGTCCAGCTCGTCGGCGATCAGAGCATCAAAGTCGCCCTGTTTAAGCTCGCCGGCGCTAATGAGCGGGCACAGGTCGACGGCGCGGTTGGGCGCAAAGCCCTCGTTAACGCCGCGGTTCATGTGGATGGCAAGGCTCGGAATGATAGCGACCTCGCGCTCGGTGGCAAGCAGACGGCTCTCAATACGGTCGCCTTCGCGTACCAGCACGCGGCCCGCGAGCGCCAGCGGGCGGTCGAACCAGGTATAGTCGATCATGCCGCCGTAGGCCTCGGTGTTCAGACGCAGCGTCTCGCCCGCGCCGTCGAGTTCGGGCACGGCCTTGACCTTAAACGTCGGCGAATCGCTGTGCGACGCCGTGAGCTGAAAATGATAGTCACCGGCAACACCGTCCTCGCCCCACGTCGCGGCCAGGTCCTCGCCCACCTTAAAGGCAACAACGCTCGAGGTGTTGCGCTGCGTGTAATAACGCCCGCCCGGCTCGATGTCCCACGCCGCATTCTCGGGCAGGTAGGTAAAGCCCGCCTCGTCGAGCTCGGCCATAATGGTCGCCGCCGTATGGAACATGCTGGGGCATGCCTCGATAAAGTCGATAAGGTCGTTGGCGGCCTCGATATCATCGGCCGTCACATGCGCGCGCTCGGGCGTTTCCTGATCCGTCATGCTCTCCCCTTTCGCTGGGTTGATGGTCCCCTCCAGCATACCCCGCCACGCCAGCGCCGCACTCTTCATTCCGTGCTTAATTCCGCGCCACTCACCAAGTTGAGCCATCATGTCCGCGCTCCTTTTGCGACAATTGCGCTAACAGGACGAGAGGAGTCGTCATGAAGCCACGTAACATTGCCATCACCTGCGGTGTCGCGGGAGTCGCCGTCGGCCTTGCCGCTGCCACCGGTATCGTTTATCACAAGCAAATCAAGTCCGCCGTGTCACTCAAACGCTTGACCGGCTACGCGGATGGCTATGACCTGTACGCAATCGACATCGCCTACGACTACGATCTCGATCGCATCATCGCCGCTGGCGTGCGCGACGACCAGGCCTACATCGATGCCGTGGTGGCGCAGGTGCTGCCCGGTGTGCCGGCACATGTCCAGGCACCCCAGTTTGCCTGCAGCGCTTTTGTCGCCGTAGATGCCGAAGGCCGCGTGCGCACCGGTCGCAATTACGACTTTAAGGACGACACCTCGGCGCTGCTGGTGCGCAATCACCCACGCGGCGGCTATGCTTCCATCGGGCTTGCCGCCCTTAACAACCTGGGCGATAACACTCCGCTTGACTCCGTCGCCGGACGCGCCGCGGCGTTGATGGGCCCGTTTGCCCAGCTCGACGGTGTTAACGAATGCGGCGTGTCCATTGCCGTACTCACTCTGGATTCCAAGCCCTGTGACCAGGACACGCAACGGCCCGTCATCAACACCTCGCTCGCCATCCGTCTGGTGCTCGACCGCGCCGCCACCACGCAAGAAGCTGTCGACCTGCTTTCCGCCTACGACATGCACGCCATGGCAGGACGCGATTACCACTTCTTTATCAACGACGCCGCCGGTGACGCGCGCGTAGCAGAGTGGGATCCGCACGATCCGGACCGCGCTTTCAAAGCGACTCCTGTACGCCAGGTTACGAACTTCTACGCCTGCTATGGCGACGAAGTGCTGCCCAACCAAAAGAATGGCGAGCTGGGCCATGGCAAAGAGCG
Source organism: uncultured Collinsella sp. (assembly GCA_902495645.1). Lineage (GTDB taxonomy): Bacteria > Actinomycetota > Coriobacteriia > Coriobacteriales > Coriobacteriaceae > Collinsella. The sequence goes on from CABUXY010000002.1 coordinate 90,634, forward strand.
CGCCGTCGCAATCGCCGATGTCCTTGACGCCCATGTCGGTGCCCAGGACGAAACGATTGTCTGGGAAGCCCTGCGCGCCGCAGCGCAAGAACCCAATCCGGAAGACATCACCAGCAATACGCAATGGTCGGTCGTCTTTGACAATACCGAACCCGCCGCCGCTATTACGCTGCGCCGCCACTGGGGCGACGTCGACGCCTTCGCACTGTAAGGAGCCAGACCCGTCGGCCTTACGCTCGCCTGACGTTGTTTACATTTCCATACGCTTGAGCTAACACGTTTTACCCCCGTATCAACAGTGTGCGGGGGTAAACTTATGCGCATGTTATAACTTGCCCGGAAGGATTCATCATGCTTAGGATCGGTCTTCTTACCAGTGGCGGCGACTGCCAGGCACTCAACGCCACTATGCGCGGCATCGTCAAAACGCTTATGACCAATAGCGAAGAACCTATCGAGATCTATGGTTTTGAGGATGGCTACCAGGGCCTTATCTACAGCAGATTCCGTGTCATGACGCCCGCCGATTTTAGCGGCATCCTCACCCGCGGCGGCACCATCCTGGGCACGAGCCGCACGCCGTTCAAGCGCTTGGACATTCCCGAAGCCGATGGCGTCGAGAAGGTGCCCGCGATGGTCCACACCTATCACAAGCTGCAGCTCGACTGCCTGTTTATGCTGGGCGGTAACGGCTCCACTAAGACCGCCAACCGCCTGCGCGAAGAGGGCCTCAACGTTATCGCCCTGCCCAAGACCATCGATAACGACACCTGGGGCACCGAGTTGACGTTTGGCTTTACGAGCGCCATCGACGTCGCTACCAAGTGCATCGACGACATCCACACCACCGCGTCGAGTCACGGGCGCGTGTTCGTTATCGAGATCATGGGCCACAAGGTTGGCTGGATCCCGCTGTATGCCGGCGTCGCGGGCGGCGCAGATGTCATCTTGATTCCCGAGATTCCCTACGACATGGATAACGTCATCAAGACCATCGAGCATCGCATGGAGACCGGCAGCCGCTTTACCATCGTGGCCGTCGCCGAGGGCGCTATCTCCAAGGAGGACGCGGCGCTGTCCAAGAAGGAGTACAAGAAGAAGCTCGCCGAGCGCACGAGCCCGTCAATCGTGTACGACATCGCCAAGGAGATCGAGGCCAAGACCGGTCGCGAGACCCGCGTCGCCATCCCAGGTCACACGCAGCGCGGCGGCCAGCCCGACGCTCAGGACCGCATCTTTGCGACCCAGTGCGGCGTCGAGGCCGCGCTTGGCTGCCTACGCGGCGAGTTTGGCTACATGATCGCCCTGCGTGACGGCAAGATGTGCCACATGCCGCTCGAGGATGTCGCCGGCAAGCTCAAGTTTGTCGACCCCCAGAGCGATCTGGTGCGCGAGGCCAAGGCGTTGGGCATCAGCTTCGGCGACGAATAGCCTCGGCTGGAACCGCCCCCATCGGAGGCCCCAGGGCTTACCTCCCAAATCGTCCTCGGACATGTCAGGACCCCGCCGTGCGCTTCGCGCGGCGGGGTCCTTCCGTCCTGCGGAAAGATTTGGGAGGTAAGCCCTGGGGCCTCCTACGGTAACTAAGGAGACCGAGGCTATTCGCCTTCTTGCTGCGGGTGCCTAGGGTGGGGTGCAACGTGCATTTTTGGGAGTTTTCAGCAGCCGTGGGTGCCTGCATACTGGATTTTGGGCGAAAAGCAGGCGCCATGGGCCGCGTTCTGTAAAAAATGACCAGCTCTTGAGGCATTGGGGGTCCAGGACCAGGGCATTCAGCGCGGTTTTGTGCACCCGTTCCCGTACCCGCGGGCTCCGGGATGCTGAATACTCCGGAATTTGCACGCCGCCCCCGGGGGTACCTGTGGGCAAAAAGCAACCACCCAGCCGAAATATGCATTTTGCGGTGCGGTTTATGCAGTACAGCGGCTGTGGATGCGCATGCCGCCCAGCGTTCTTACCGACCGATGCAACGTCGTGCGTAGCCCTTAATGTCTTCGGTGAAACCGTCAAGGTCGTCGAGCGTGATCACGTTATCGGAAAGCAAGTTGGCAATCTCGTAATGCATGGTGCTGCGGCGAATATCGTTCACAAGCACTCCTGAGGACAGCTTGTCCCTATTGATACGCTCTTCTAACGCCCAAAATCTACTGGACGCTTCACTGCCACCGTTCAGTATCTCGATGTACTGGCCGATGAGCATTTCCATATAGCTTTCTTGCCATTTTGGGAGCAGCTCTTTAAACAGCTTCCAGTCGCTTTCAGCTAGCTCGCCCATGCTTCCTCCACTCGACAAGCGGACTTTGCCAAACGACTCTATTCTATTTGGTATTTTGCTCGCAACCGTGGATCAAGGGACCTTCGTTCTTCGAGTATGAACCTGAATGAACCGTTTGCTACAAAATGCGCCTAATTACTACGATGATTCGAATGCCTTCGACCATGCCGAAAAGGGTGAAAGTAAAACCGCAGGTAGATGGCTTGCCGATTTTCGAAAAAGATAAGTGTGGTCAGCCTCATCGAGTTCATCGTAGTAAATCGGCCTTTTTCTTGGCATGCAGTGAGTTAAATGCCAGTTCCCGTGCTGGAATTGCCCGCCCCATTCGTGAGTTGCGGTGAAATAGGGACTGTTAGACACTCCAAGGTCCTCAACGGTCCGTATTTCACCGCAACTTGGAAGGGGCGAGCGGCGTTGGCCAAGCATTGTTGACGGGTTGGAACGGCTTAGGCTTGTTTGCGGCGCTTCCATTGCTTTCGGCACCAGCACATGAGTGCCTCTATGAAGGGAAGCGTGATGAGGATGACCCATGCGGGATGGGGCTGCGCCAAGCAAAGCCACATATAGAGAAACCAGGCAATGGCGGCTGTTGGATAGACGCTGCCGATTAGCTTAGATAGATGACGTCGGTCGATGAAGTCGCCCATCGCATAGTAGACGGGAATCAGAAAGACCAGAAATAGCCCCATACCCCACGTGCCGCAGATGATGCCGAGCGCGAGATAGGCGAGGACGACAAGTGCAGGAAAGGGAAACTCGTTCCATGCGCGACCGATCTTGGTGTGGAAATGCTTGCCATGATGGTCGAGCTTGTCGTGTGCCTCTTTCCAGCTGGAAAACGTCTCGCCGTCGATGGTGACGGTGCCGTCGTCATTGGTATGTACACTGTGTCCATCATCCTCTAGCGTATCGATATGCAATCCGCCCGGCCCCACATGGACCTCTTCACCCTTGCGCTCGTTAGCCACGTGGATGCCACTCCAACCAACATGAACCTCTTCGCCTTTGTTGGGATCAATAACATGGATACCGCGTGCGAGAGAAATATCGACAAGTGGCTTGCCGTCAGGATCCACGTGCTCGGTAGAAGACTCGGCGCCTTCAGCCTCGCCTGAATTATTGGCGTCAACGTCATCGTCGGCCGAGGTGTCGACATCGCTAGCCGCTTCCCCATATAGCAACTCATCCAGTGACACGCCATACAGCGCGGCGAGCGCAATAAGGTTATCGGTATCGGGCGAGGATTCGCTGCGTTCCCATTTGCTGACAGCTTGGCGGCTTACGCCCAACTGGGCAGCAAGAGCCTCCTGGGAAAGACCGGCAGCTTTGCGGCGATCGACGAGGCGCTGTGCCATCGCAAGATCCATAGTGGTTCCTTTCATGTGGCGACCGTAATCGAGTGAGCCGAGTATGCCGAGAATAACCGGTAGCGACCACCATTTCTAGTTAGAATCTGCCCCAACCCTACCGCAACTACGAGTAGCAACCCCCTAATGGCCTGCCATTTCATGACAAATGTCAGTACGCATAACAGCCAAGAGCCCTCTCAATATGTTGCGGTGGAATAGTTCCTGTTTTATGGCTCTGCTATGCCAAACAGTAACTATTCCACCGCAACTTACTATCAGGCCACGCACCCGCAGAGTAGCTACGGGTGCCTAGGGTAGGATGCGGCGTGCATTTTTGGGAGTATTCAGCAGCCGAAGGTGCCTGCATACTGGATTTTGGGCGAAAGGCAGGCACCATGGGCCGCATCCTGTAAAAAACGAGCGGCTCTAGAGGCGTTTGGGCTCAGAATCGGAGCTTTCAGCGCAGTTTTGCACTCCCGCCCCCGCGCCCGCGGACTCCGGGATGCTGAATACTCCGGAATTTGCACGCCGCCCCCTGGGGTACCCGTGGGCAAAAAGCAACCACCCAGCCGAAATATGCATCCGGCGGGGCGGTTTATACAAAAAGGCGGTTGTGGACGCGTCAACGGCTCGCTAGAACTTGAATCCCAGAACAGGCTACTCGGCACTCTTGAGGGCGCCGACCATGTCGATCTTGTTGAGGGTACGATTGGTAGCGAGGTTGACGATAAACGTAAAGCCAAAGGAAAGCACCACGGCAAGCACGTAGCTCAGCGGCTCGACTTCGACGTCAAAGTACAGCGACGGCATCTGCAAAATGTACGTAAAACTCTCGGCCAGCAAGCCGCCCAGCGGCACGCCCAGCGCAGCGCCGATCGCCGTGAGGATCAACGTCTCCTTGTTGACGTAGTGGTGCACCTCGCCGCGGCGGAAGCCCAGCACCTTGATGGTTGCCAGTTCGCGCTTGCGCTCCGAAATGTTGGTGTTGGACAGCGTAAACACCACCACAAACGACAGGCACGCCGCCATAAAGGTCACGAGCACCACGACGGAATTGATAATTGTAAAGTTCGCTTCATAGTTCTCCCAATGCTCGGCCGTACTCGAAATCGTAAGCCAACCGTCACTCTTAAGATTCTTGCTAAACGCAATCTGGTCGGCCGACGAACCCTTAAGCAGCACAAAGACGCCGTTAGGGCGTGCGCTTCGACCGAACGAGCGCTCATAGGTGCCCTGCGTCATGTAAAGCGTGTTGCCCAGATAGTTGAGCGAGATGTCGCTGACTTTGACCTTGGCAACATTGAGCGACGAATCCTGGACGTGTGCTGTATCGCCCGGCTGAATCCCCAGCACCAGCTGTGAACTTTTGCTCAGATACACGTCTCCGTCACGCAAAGACAGCGGCTCTTTGGACTCATCCTCCAGGCGCACGTAATCGCCCAAGTCACTCGTGCGGTCATCGGGCACCACGATCAGCTGCACGGTCTCGCTCTTGCCGCCAAACGTAAAGGTGACGTTGTCGGTCATAATCGGCAGGGTCGAGGTCACGGTCACGTTGAAATCATTGGCCGCGCTGCGCTCATCCAATGCCGCGCACGTCTGCGAAAAATCGTCGGGATTGGCGACAGCCAGCAGGTCGTAGCGCGTGATATGCCCGTACTGTTTGGGCGAAAGCGCCACCGACGTATCACGGATGCCCATTCCGCAGATCACGAGCGCCGTGCAGCCGGCGATACCGAAGATGGTCATAAAGGCGCGCTTTTTGTAGCGGAACAGGTTACGCGCCGCCACCTTGTTCAAAAAGCCCATGCGACGCCAGATAAAGCCGATACGCTCAAGCAAGATGCGCGAGCCAGCGCGCGGGGCCTTGGGGCGCATGAGTGAGGCTGGGGTCTCGGCCATCTCGTGGCGGCAGGCGATAATCGTAGCGCCCACCACGCCCACGGCAAACAGCGCCACCGACACGAGCGACGACACGATGTCGTACGAAAGCAGCATCTGAGGCAGTGAATACATGTCGTCGAACACCGTAAACAGGAACAGCGGCAGGCCCACAAATCCGATAATGTTGCCGAGCACGCCGCCAATCAGACACGCCCACAGCGCATAGTCCACGTATTTGGACAGAATACGCCCGCTCGAATAGCCGAGTGCCTTGTACAGGCCGATGAGTGTGCGCTCCTCCTCGACCATGCGCGTGGCGGTGGTAAGACTGATGAGCACAGCAACGACAAAGAAGATAAATGGGAAAACCGTGGCGATGGCCTCGATCGAAGAACTGTCGCTCTCGACGCTCGAGTAGCTTGCGATGTTACCGCGGTCCTGAATGTACCAGGTGCATTCGCCCAGATCGGAAAGCTCGGCGCGGGCATCGGCAAAATGCTGGTCGGCGGCGGCGCGGCGCTGGTCCAACTCGGTCTGAGCCTGGACGCGCTCCTCGCTGCCCTCGGCCATACGGTTGATGTTATCCTGCTCGATCCCAAAGAGCATGGCGGTCTGACGCTCGGCCGCATCCAAGCTTGCCGGCGTGTCGACCGTCAGCTCCTGAGCGCGCGCCTTCTCGCGCTCCTCGCGGATCTTCTCGATATTGCCTTTGACCTCGTTGATCTTTGTCGTGTAGGCATCCGAATAGGAGTTGAGGCTCTTGGCTCCCTCGACGATCACGTGGACCGCGGAGTAGGAAGAAGATGTCGCGGCATCCTCGCTCACATAGAACTTATAGTCCGCCGCCGAAGCAGCGCGAAAGGCGTTGACTGTCGAGTCGGAGCTCACATCAGTGGGATCGAGGACCTCGGCCGTAATGGTGTACTCGCCTGCGGCAAACTGATCCTTGGCGCTTTGGTTCGACGAGCTCGCGTCATTGGCGGCAAAGCTCACCGTATCGCCGAGCTTTTTGCCCGAAGCCTTCAGGAACTTCGAAGTCACCGCGACCTCATCGGCGCTCTCGGGCAAATCGCCGTTCACGAGCACCGGCTGATCGATGTTCTCTTTGGAAAGGCTCTGCACGACCACGCGCTCGCGCGTTGTGCCCACGGCGGTGTAGGCGGTCTCGGTGTAGATGCCCTCGGCCGTCTCGACGCCGTCGACCTCTTGGATAGCCGCAAGATCGTCGCGCGTAAGGCCATAGGTCGACTGCACGTTAATGTCATAGACATTCTGCTGGTCAAAATAGGCGTCGACCGAATCGCACAAATCATCGCAGCCCGCCTTAAGACCGCACATCACGCTCACGCCGAGCGCAGTGATAACCACGATGGACAAAAAGCGCTTAAGACTGCCTCGGATTGTGCGGTAGATGCCGCGGCGAAAAACCGTCGGCACCATATCGTTTGAGCTTTGAGCGGTACGGTAGGTCGCGAACTCCCGGTCGCGGCCCGCGTGCTCCGTATCATGGTTTTGGCTGTTTTGGCGATCTTGGTCCATGGGCGCTACCACTCGATCGTCTCGATAGGCACGGGATTTTGCTGGACCGTCTCGCTCTCCACGCGACCGCTCTTAAAGCGGATCAGGCGATCGGCCATGGGCGCCAGCGCGGAGTTGTGGGTGATGATAATGACCGTAATGCCCTGCTTGCGGCAAGTGTCCTGTAGCAGCTGCAAGATCTGCTTGCCGGTTTTGTAGTCGAGTGCACCCGTGGGCTCGTCGCACAAAAGCAGCTTGGGGTTCTTGGCCAGCGCGCGGGCAATGGACACGCGCTGCTGCTCGCCGCCCGAAAGCTGCGCAGGAAAGTTAGCGAGGCGCTCGCCCAGGCCAACCTGGCAAAGCGTTTGCTCGGCATCGAGCGAATCGGGGCAGATTTGCGCCGCGAGCTCGACGTTTTCGAGCGCCGTCAAGTTGGGGACCAGATTGTAGAACTGGAAGACAAAGCCGACGTCGGCGCGGCGGTACTCCACGAGCTGCGCCTCGTTGGCAGAGCTCACGTCGCGCCCGTCCACCGTCACGGTGCCGGAGGTCGCCGTATCCATGCCTCCCAGGATGTTGAGCGCCGTGGTCTTGCCGGCACCCGAAGCACCCAGAATGATGGCGAGCTCGCCGCGCTCGACCGTAAAACTCGCGCCGTCGAGTGCATGAATGCGGGCATCGCCCTCGCCGTATGCTTTGACGACGTCTTTGAATTCGATATAGGCCATCGATCGGTTCCCATCTGGTCGGATAACTCTTTAGTATTACCCATTTCGCACCGACCAAAAAGGGACAGGTTTATTTTGGCAGGTTTTAGAAGCGGACGATGAAGGTAATCTGGTTGCTGTAGCCGCAGACAGAAGCACTCCCGCCATGGGCCTCGGCGATGGCTCGCACCACAGATAGGCCCACGCCCGAGCCGCCTGTCTTGGCGCTGCGCGACACGTCCGCACGATAGAATCGGTCGAACAATCGGTCCAGGTCGCCCTCGGGCAGCTCATCAACAGCATTCGATACGACAAGCTCGGCCGAGCCTTTGCCCGCACCGCGCGAGACGGCACGCAGACTCAACTCAATTACACTGCCCTCGCTCGCGTAGCGTGTGGCGTTGTCCAGCAGTAGCTCAACCACCTGCGCCACCGCTGCAGCGTCGCCATGGGCCCGCACGCCGCTCGCAATCGACGTCGACAGACGCTTGCCACGCGAAACCGCCACCGACTCAAACGGCGCCGCCGCCTTGTCAACTGCCTCCGAAATATCAATCGACGCCATGGAAAAGCCGGCCGACCCCTCGTCCATGCGCGCCAGGAACACCAGACGCTCCGTCAGCGCCGTCAGCCGCGCGACCTGCTCGTGAATGCTCTGCGTCCACTCGCTCTCGCCGCTCTCGATTTCCTGCACCTCGTTGGCGGCGTCGATCACAGCTAGCGGCGTCTTGATCTCGTGGCTTGCATCGGTAATAAAGCGCTTTTGCTTGCTGTAGCTCTCGACCATCGGCCGAATCACCGCACCCGAGGCGCCCGCCACAATTGCCAGCACTGCCAACCAGCCAATGCAGCTGATGGCCACGCTCGCGCTCAAAAACGAATGAAAGCTTGCAAGCTCGCGCGAGCAGTCCACGAACACATAGGTGGTCTCACCGTCTTGAACGTCAGTCGTATAGCGATAATTGTCAGAAAAACCCGAGACCCAACCCTTGGAATGCAACTTTGCGGCAATACTGGCAGCGCGCTTGGCACCCACCGCGGCAATGCGGGCCGTATTGACATCGGCAACCTGTCCGGCGGCAATCGTCACCGTAAAGTAGCGCGTGTCAAAGGGAGACTCCGCCGTCATGCCTTCAAAACGCCCGTCGCGAACAGCCGCCCGGTTACCAGTAGCAACCTTGCCGGCAACCGCATCCTGGCCGGGATCGGCTTTAGGCTCGTTCCCCCAATCGACACCGTCCTTGCCCGCCAGGATATAGTCCAGGCGAGCGTCGGCCATCTTGCAGACATGCGAATAATTGACGATGTTGATGCCGGCGATGATGAGCGTGAGCACCACGGTCACGGCGCCCATGGCAACCAGGATGAACTTGCGACGCAGGCGGCGGCCCAATGCGTCAGCAGAATTTGCCCGCCCCGTATTGCTCGAGGCGGCGTGAAACCGCTCCGTCATGCGTTTACACCACGTGCGTACGCTCACGCCCGCTCGTCCCCTTCGACAACCTCAAGCGAATATCCCTGATTGCGCGACGCGCGGATGGCAACATTGGCACCCAGCGCCGTCAGCTTTTTGCGCAGGTACGAAATATAGACCCACACCACGTTGGCGCCTTCGGGCGCGTCCTCACCCCAAACCTCGAGCATCAGACGCTCGGTGGGCATGCGCGTGCCGGCGTTACGCATAAAGAGCTCCATAAGCTGAAACTCACGATTGGCCAGGTGCTCCTCGCCCAAAGGGCCAACGAGCGTGCACGATGCCGTGTCGAGACGCACGTTGCCCACGCTGAGCGTCGTGGCGTCAATTGTCGTCGCGGCACGCATCATGGCACGAATACGCGCAAGCAGCTCCTTAGCGGCAAACGGCTTGGTCAGGTAATCGTTGGCACCGGCATCCAGGCCCTCGACCTTATCGGACACCTCGCTTTTGGCCGTAAGCATGATGATGGGCAGGCGCTTGCCGGCCTCACGCGTGCGCTTGAGCACCTCGATGCCGTCCATGCCGGGCATCATGATGTCCAGGATTGCGGCGTCATAGTCGTTGGCGAGCAGATATTCGAGCGCCGTCAGACCGTCGAGGGCGGTGTCGACCTCGTAGTCGCTATGTTGAAGAATCGCGGTGAGGGCGCGGGAGAGGCCAGGTTCGTCCTCGGCAAGCATCAGCTTCATAGTTGTTCCTTTGGCACACGGCTATACAGGTTTCGATACCGCCGATGATAGCGCACCGCCAGCCGTCTTAGCGCAGCCTTAGCTGCTCAACCTGCGCGTTTTCAAATACGCAGGATATGGCTTAACCAAACTTAAGGCTCAGATGCCGAGCGCTTGGACGCATGCCGGCCGCGAAAAGACGGCGACTCGTTCTTTCACGGCGTCTTGGCTATGCAAAGTGCCCTGGCGTTATTCCTCGTACGCGCCCTCAAGCCGAAGCAACCACTCCTTGCGGTCAAGCCCGCCGGCATATCCGTTGAGCGAACCATCGGCGGCAACCACGCGATGGCACGGCACGATAATCGAAATGGGATTGCGAGCGACCGCAGCCCCCACCGCACGAGGAGACACAACGGGTGCCTCGTTTCCCGGTACACGATGTCGAGCGGCAACACGTTGGGCGATCTCGCCATACGTAGCGACCTCGCCACGCGGAATAGAAAGCAGCTCAAACCAAACTTCACGCTGAAACGCCGTACCAATCATATGCAACGGCGGTGTAAACCGAGGCTCCTGCCCCGCAAAATAAGCATTCAACCAAGCCCAAGAACGCTCAAGCACCGAAGACGCCGCACCATTTGCCGGACTCACCGAAGACATCCCACCGGTACCAGAAACCGCATCGGCACCTACGACATACTCCGCATCCTCTTTGAGCAGCGTAGAGCCAAAGTGCTCCTGCCCCTCAAACCAAAGCCCTGTCAAACCGCGGCCATCAGCGGCAAGCAAGATTTCGCCCAAAGGCGAAGCAAACGTCGTCGTGACCACCAGCGGCTCCTTTCAAAACTCCGCACCATGATACCGCGAATTGTGTAGACAACTCCCGCAGATGCGTCCGGGCAGACTCGATTGTCCAAGAGAGGGCGTTTTCCCTCTCAATATCGGCCGATACCGAGTCGCAACGCCCAAAACGATGTCCGGCAAAAACGAAGGTGAATGGTTTTCCGAGAAGTGAACGAGTAAAACTAGGGCCCCGAAGCATCCACATTTTTTGATTGCAAAACAGCAGGATTCATGCGATAAAACCGCAGGAACTGGCGGCCAAAATATGCCGATGCTTCAAGGGTCCAAAATAGGTCGTTCACTTCCCGGGAAACCATTCACCTTCAATTCGCACCAACCCCAAAGTCACCCCAGGCAGCAGGCGCAGCGCGCCGCAGCTGCCGTCACGGCCCCGCAGTCCCCAAAGGCGGCAGGCGCAAAGCGCCGAGGCCGCCGCCGGGACCAGAGCCCACAACAGCCACGTGCTCCCATCAGCCCAGCGGGCCCAACCAACAGCGGCCCCATCGCAGGTCGCTTGCAGCAGCGTCACCGCAGGCGGGGGCCGGGCTTAGTTTTCAGAACACTCCGCAGACCAGTGTGGCGCCTTGTCCGCAGCTCCGAAGGAGCAGGACAAGGCGCCACACATGGTCGAGGACGTTCTGAAAACTAAGCCCGGCCCCGCCGGACAGGTCACACTACTCGCAGAGCAGCTTAGCGATCTGGACGGCGTTGGTTGCCGCGCCCTTACGGATTTGGTCGCCGCAGCACCAGAAGGTGATGCCGCGCGCGGCCTCGGGGTTCGAGATGTCGCGACGCACGCGGCCGACCCAGATCAGGTCCTGGTCGGACGTATCCATCGGCATGGGGAAGCGGTCGTGCGCATCCTCGGCAGCCATATCGTCAACCAGCTTGACGCCGGGAGCGGCAGCCAGCGCAGCACGGGCCTCGTCAACCGTAATGTCGCGCTCAAACTCGAGCGTAATGCTCTCGGAGTGCGAACGCAGCACGGGCACGCGCACGCAGGTGCAGTTCACGCGCAGCTCGGGCAGGTGCATGATCTTGCGGCCCTCGTTTTGCAGCTTCATCTCCTCGGAGGTAAAGCCCTCTTCCTTGACGCCGCCAATCTGCGGAATCAGGTTGCTCGCGAGCTGGGCGGCAAATGCACGCGGCTCGGGAATCTCCTCGCCACGGCCTAGGGCGGCCAGCTGAGCCTCGAGCTCGGCCATACCGGGAGCGCCAGCACCCGAAGCCGCCTGATACGTCGAAACGATCATGCGCTTCACGCCGGCGAGCTGATGCAGCGGCCACGTGGGAACCAGGCCGATGATGGTCGCACAGTTGGGATTGGCGATAAGGCCGTGATGCCACTTGATATCGTCGGCATTGATCTCGGGCACGACCAGCGGCACCTCGGGATCCATACGGAAGGCATGGCTGTTGTCGACCACGACGGCGCCGCGCTTGACGGCCTCGGGCAGCAGCTCCTTCGCGATATCGTCGCCGGCGGCTCCAAGCACAATGTCACAGCCCTCAAAGGCCTCGGGGCAAGCCTCTTCGATCACGATCTGCTCGCCGCGGAACTCAACGGTCTTGCCCGCGGAGCGCGCACTTGCCAGCAGCTTGAGCTTGCCAACCGGGAACTCCTGCTCGTTGAGGCACTCGAGCATCTGGGTGCCCACGGCTCCCGTCGCGCCCAAAATAGCAACCGTGTACTGTTTCATGCTTCCCCCTTTATAGGTTTTGGCTTTTGCCCGCACGCCGAGCAGGCCGATTATTGTTGCCAGTGTATACAAGAACGGGGCGGGCACGAAACCCGCCCCGTCGAAACGAAACCGAAACGAAACGCCCCGCCGTAGATTTTTGGCACTTGTCCCAAAAATGCACCGGGACGGCAGCTACTTGTGGAGCGTGGCCAGGGCGGGATCAACCGGTGCGGGAGCCTCCAGGTCGGAGACCTTCACAATGCCGTTTTCGTCGGAGAAGGCACGGTAAATGGTCTGAATCGCCAGGTCGAAGTCCTTCTCCTCGACACCGATAATGATATTGATCTCGTCGCAGCTCTGCGAAATCATACGCACGCTCACGCCCGCCTGGCCAAGCATGCCAAACAGGTGGCCAGAGATGCCAGCACGACCGCGCAGGTTACGACCGACGGTCGCGATAAGCGCCAGGCCCTCGACAACCTCGATCTCGAGCGGCTCGACCTCCTGCTGAATGTCGCCCACGAGCGAGTACAGTGAATCGTGAACGTCTTGCTCCTGCACCACGGCGCCAAAGCGGTCGACGCCGGTGGGCATATGCTCGACAGAAACGTCATAACGCTCGAAGACCGAAAGCGCACGGCGCATAAAGCCGACACGGGGCTTGGTGCGGTCGCGGGCAACGTTGATGGCGACAAAGCCGCGCTTGCCGGTCACGCCGGTAATGATGGGCTCCGCCTCGCCCTCGTCAGCCGTCTCGCTAATGATGGTGCCGGGGTCCTGCGGCGCATTGGTGTTCTTGATGACCAGCGGAATACCCGCCTCGCGCACGGGGAACACGGCCTCCTCGTGCAGGACGCTTGCGCCCATGTACGAAAGCTCGCGCAGCTCCTCGTAGGTAACGCGGGCGATGGGCTGAGCCTCGGGAACAATACGCGGATCGGCAGAGTAGAAGCCCGAAACGTCGGTCCAGTTCTCGTACAGGTCGGCGCCCAGGCACTTGGCCAGAATCGAGCCCGAGATATCGCCGCCGCCACGGTCGAGCAGCTTGATCTGGCCCTCTCGCGTCGCGCCGTAGAAACCGGGCATAACAAAGCCGCCCTGCTGGCCGTACTCCTGCACCAGCTCGGAGGTGCGGTTCATGCTGAGCGTACCGTCATGATGGAACGCCACAACCGTCGCGGCGTCCAGGAACGGCAGACCCAAGTACTCGGCCATCAGGCGAGCGGTGAAGTACTCGCCACGGCTCACAAGCTCCTCAGTAGAGTAGCCACCGGAGCGAGCACGCTCGGCAAAGGCCGCAAACTCTTCGCGGATGGGATAGGTAAGCTCCAGCTCGTCAGCGATATCAAAATAGCGCTGGCCAATGTCCTCAAGTAGCTCCTCACACGACACATGATATTTAACGTGCGCGTTAACCAGGTAGAGCAGGTCGGTCACCTTGGTGTCGCCCTTAAAGCGGCGACCGCAGGCGGAAACCACCACAAAACGGCGGGCCGGGTCGGCATCGACGATGGCCTTGATCTTCTTGAAGTGTTCGGCGTCGGCGACCGACGAGCCGCCAAACTTGGCAATTTTAATCATGGGCTGGAGGTTACCTTTCTAAAAGCCTCTGCAAACCTGTTTTGCGCGCTCTGATACCATGGTTTCACCGATTGGGACCAAGGCATCCGAGGAGCAGTGTTATATGGGAACTTATCATAGTACACGAGGACGCACTTTATCGTGCTCAAGTAAGGTGGCAATCCGCACCGGCATCGCTCCCGACGGGGGTTTGTTTGTCTCGGACGAGCTCGGCACCCAGCAGGTCGATATCAGCTCGCTTGCAGATAAATCGTACTTTGAAATCGCTCAAGATGTGTTGGGAATGTTACTGAACGATTACACGGACGAAGAAATTTCGGCGTGTGTCGACGAGGCATACCGCGGCACGTTCGCGAGTGAAGAGGTTACGCCGCTCGTCAAACTCGACGCTGCGCCGGGCGCTGACGTCCCTCAGACCTATGTGATGGAGCTCTTTGGCGGCCCCACGAGCGCCTTTAAGGACGTCGCTCTGCAGATGCTCCCCCGTCTGATGGCTCGCACTTCCGCCAAGGACGGCGGCGCCGAGCGCATCATGATCGTCACCGCCACGTCGGGCGACACGGGCAAGGCAGCACTCGCCGGCTTTGCCGACGCCCCGGGCACGGGCATCACCGTCTTTTATCCCGAGGGCAAAGTCAGCCACGTGCAGAATCTGCAGATGTCCACTCAGGAGGGCAATAACGTCGCCGTCTGCGGTATCCGCGGCAACTTTGACGACGCCCAGAGCGCCGTCAAGCGCATCTTTGCCGATAAGGAGCTTGCCGAGCGTCTTGAGGCCGCCGGCACGGTGCTTTCGAGCGCCAACTCCATCAACGTCGGCCGCCTGGTGCCGCAGGTCGTCTACTACTTTGCCGCCTATGCGCAGCTGCTGCGCGCCGGCGCCATCAAAGCTGGCGATGCCGTGGAGTTCTGCGTACCGACCGGCAACTTTGGCGATATCCTGGCCGGTTACTATGCCAAGCGCATGGGTCTACCCGTCGCCAAGCTCATCGTCGCGAGCGACAAGAACAACGTGCTGGCTGACTTCCTGACCACCGGCGTCTACGACCGCAACCGTCCGTTCTTCACGACCATCTCGCCGTCGATGGACATCCTTATTAGCTCCAACCTGGAGCGCATGCTGTACTTCCTGTCCGATGGCGACTGCGAGCTCATTGCCGGCCTTATGGAGCAGCTGGCACAGACTGGTCGCTACGAGATTCCCGCCGACCTGCTGGCAAAGATTCAGAGTATCTTTGGCTGTGGTTGGGCCAGCGAGGACGAGGTCCGCACTGCCATCAAGAGCTGCTGGGATGCGAACGGCTACGTGATCGACCCGCACACCGCTTGCGGCTATCACGTCTTCGAAAAGGTCGCCCCCGCCGAGGGCGCCAAGGCCCGCGTGCTGCTTTCGACCGCCAGCCCCTACAAGTTCCCGCGCGCCTGCTGCGACGCCCTGGGACTCGACGTTCCCGAGGACGACTTTGAGGCCATGCGCGTGCTCGAGCAGGCCACCAACACGGTTGCCCCGGTCCAGCTCGCCGAGCTCGAGTCCAAGCCCGTCCGCTTCGAAGACGTCTGCGACGTAGCCGACATGGCCAACTACGTAGAGCAGGCTGCAAAAAAGATGGCTACCAACTAAACCCCTTATTAAGCGCCGGCGAAAGCCGGCGCACCTTCTTTCATCAGATAATCCCCGGGATGGTGACGAACGCGCACAGCGTGCCTGGCTGTTTAGTTCGTCGCGAGTTCCGCACGCAAAGGAAAGCACTTAATGTGCTTTCCGTCTTGCGTAGGACTGCCCGAGCAGCGAACTAAACAGCCAGGCACGCCAGGAGGACTCACATGATCAAGATCACCGTCCCAGCAACGAGCGCCAACCTAGGCATTGGCTACGACACCCTCGGCATGGCCGTCAGCCTCTACTCGCACTTCACCTTCGAGCGCGCCGACAAGCTCACCATCACGGGCTGCCCCGAGGAATTCCAAAACGAGAACAACCTGGTCTACGTTAGCTTTGTCGATGCACTGGCCGCATGGGGCGAGCCGGCCTTCCCCGTCGCCATCGACATTCAGACTGACGTTCCCGTCGCTCGTGGCCTGGGCTCCAGCTCCACTTGCGTCGTCGCCGGCATCATGGCAGCTGCCGCGCTGACGGGCCACACCGTCGACCGCGCCGAGCTCGTCCGCATTGCCACCGAGGTCGAGGGCCATCCCGATAACGTCGCCCCCGCTATCCTGGGCGGTGCCGTCTGCTCCTTTACGCCGACCGATTCGCTCCCCCAGTGCCTGCGCTACGAGGTGAGCGATCGCTTGCGTTTTATTACCGTGATTCCGCCCTACGAGGTACATACGAGCGAGGCACGCAAGGTCGTGCCGCAGGAGATTCCGCTCTCCACCGCCGTGTGGCAGATGGGCCGCATCGCCGGTATGACGCGCGGCTTGGAGACTGGTGACCTGGACCTGATTGCCGCCGCTAATGACGACCGCATTCAGGAACCCTATCGTCGCCGTCTGATTCCCGACTACAACGCCGTGCGCGACACCTGCCTTAACGGCGGCGCCAAGACCATCTGGATCAGTGGTTCGGGCTCGACTCTCATGGCTGTGACCGACGACACCATCGTGGCAAAGTTCCTGCAGGTCAAGCTGCGCGAGCAGTTCCCTAAGTGTGATACGCATATTCTGACGTGCGACACGGAAGGCGCTCAAATCGAGTACCTGTAGACATCGCCGATCGGTCTGTCCGGGCCACCCAGGGGCATCCCCTTAAAAACGTCCTCGCACTTGAGGCCCGCTTATCCTGCTCCTTCGGAGCTGCGGATAAGCGGGCCTCGTGCTGCGGAATGTTTTTAAGGGGATGCCCCTGGGCGGCCCTATGGTAACGTGGCTAGCGATGTCTACAGGGACCCACGCTTTGAAGGGGCGCCGGGCTGAAATTATGGCCTTTTATTGATAGGGGCTCTTGATAGGCTGGAGCCCTTATTAGAGGCAGGCTTCGGCGATGCGCTTTTTGAGTTCGTCGATGCCGGTGCCGGTCTGGGAGCTTGTGATGATCACGTTCTCGGCCGGGACGTTGAGTTGCTTTTTGATGGCAGCTGCCTGGCGGGCCTGCTGGGTGCGGCTGAGCTTGTCGGCCTTAGTGAGGCAGACGATAAAGTTGAACTCGTTGCCCTGCAGGTAGTCGATCATGTCATGGTCGAGCTTACTGGGGTCATGGCGAATGTCCACTAGTGACACAACCAAGTTAAAGCTGCGCTCGGAGTCGAAGAAATCGCCGATGAGCTCGGCCCAGCGGTCGCGCTCGGCCTTGGAACGACGGGCGAAACCGTAGCCCGGCAGGTCCACAAAATGCACGTCGTCGGCCTCGAAGAAATTGATGTTGCTCGTCTTGCCCGGCGTGCTCGAAACCTTCACCAGGTTCTTGCGGCCAAAGAGCTTGTTCATGATGGACGACTTGCCCACATTTGAGCGGCCAACGAAGCTCACCTCGGGACAGGTGGACTCGGGGATCTGCGAAACCTTGCCGTAGCTGGCGACGAACTTGGCAAGCTGGTAGTTAATGGAATCGGCCATGGACACTCCTTGGTCGTAGGATCTTGCAAAAAACGCGCTATTGCGCAGCGGCAATGCGTCGAACGATATCGAGCGTGATATCGCTTGCGGCACGCGCATACTCGAACAAATCGAACTCGCGGTCGCAAATCGCATCATACGCCTCGTCACAATTATCGCTGATAGCACGCAGCACCAGGCAATCGACACCATTTTTGGTTGCGACATGGGCAATTGCCGCGCCCTCCATGCCGACACAATCGGCATGCGTCGCCTCGATGGCATCATTGCGCATAGCGGCGCCCGTCACAAAGCGGTTACCCGTGGCAATCGTGCCGACCAGGAACTGCTTTGCGCCCTCGTTCGAAGCGGTCGCATTTGTCGAAGCATCAACAAACCCACGCTCAGCAAGCACATCGGCGGCAATATCGACCAGCGCAGGCGTCGAGACAAACTCCTCGAGCCCCGGTGCAGACTCGGCGATAAGCGCGGTATCGGTATCTAGATAGCGCAGGCATTTGCCAATGACGACATCGTCGATATGGAGCTTGGGATTCAGGCCACCTGCGATACCAGAAAACACAACTGCCTGTGGAGCATACTTGCTAATGAGGTGCTGTGTTGCGGCGGCAGCGTTTACCGTGCCCATACCCGCCGTCGTGGCGACAATCGACAGGCCGTCGAGCCCGCCGGTCACAACGTTCAAGCCCGCCTCCTGTACCATGCAAACGTTGCCCAACTCTTCCTTAATCTGCATGATCTCTTTTTCGAGCGCACCGATAATCGCGATGGTAGCCATGCCATTCCCCAAACCTATTCGAAATTCTCAACCACGGTATGGTACCAGCATTTTGTTTGCCAACGCCAAACGAACACGCTAGGCCAGCGCAGCTCGCGTATCAAAGAACGCCTTAGCAATCGCAGCCACCAGCTCAGTCGAGCAATCGCTCCATGGCATCGATGTCATGATGCTCATAATGTAGGTGTCGCCATCGACATCGATGAGGCCCGCATCGCATGTCGAATAGCAACCATCCTCGCTAATCCAGCCGGCCTTGTTGCGCACCAGGGCTTGGTCGTCCGCAATGCCGTCGCGGATAAAGGACCGGGTCGTAGAGGCCAGAAGATCCGATAGCCATTGCGACGTCTCGGTATCACGGCTCAAATACTCGCTCATCTCGCGCCACAATTTGGCCGAGGTGCGCGGGCAATAGGTGGGAAAATCACTCATTGGATCGAGTGCGGTATCGTAATCGATGCCAAGACTGGCAATCCAATCCTCGTAACCAACACTGTCAAACGCCGCGCGTAACGCAATAAACGAATCGTTGTCCGAATTAACGACCGCGGCATCGATCAGGTCGCGCACCGTCTGCCAACCCATGTTGTAGCCACCATAGGTGCCAAGGGAATCATCGAGTGAAACCTGACCCGTCTCGACCAGAGATTCGCAGATGTACAACGCATAGAGCGCCTTGTAGCTACTCGCACCGTAAACCTCGACATCGGGGTTATACGTCACGCCCTTGCCGCTTGACAGGTCGTAGAACACCACACCCACATCGCCTAGCTCCTGCGCCCGACTCAGGGCATCCTGGAGCAAGGCAAGGCTCTCATCCTCCAAGGTAGGAGTCTTGTTATCCACCAACGAGAAGGCCTGAACGGTATCACCCGAAGGGATATCGTTGAAGTCCGCCTTCGAAAGTCTCGTCTTGAGATCTGCCGACGCTTTGGACTTTGAAACCTTCTCGTTTTGCGTCTGTACCGTTGACGCATCTGAGTGTGCCATTCGCTCCGACGCGTAGGTTTTGGCGGTAATTCCGAGGATAATAATCGCCAACGTTAGCATCCCAATGGCGGCAATCTTCGTCACGCGGACGCGAGCGTCGGCAAGGCCACGCGAAGACGTGCCCTTCGTCTCATATCTGCTGCTATGCTGCGGCATATACTCGTCCCGCGATGCGTTGTTTCGCACGTGGTCTCCTGACTGCTACCGTTCATATACGAGCAGCATAATACCGAGCAGGCATTTCTTTCCAAAGATATTCAGCGGCGTTTAAGGCGTCTTTAAAGAAACCACAAGCGTATTTATCCAAATGGCGCGATTCTGTTGCGCATCTCCGCCCAAAACGCAGTTGCGGTGGAATAGTTCCTATTTGGGCGGCATAAGCCGAAAAACAAGAACTATTCCACCGCAACTTGACGGGGCTCTTTGGCAATCAACTTGGTGCTCAGGGGCACTCATTTAAGTCTGTCCCCAATGAGTGCCTTTGGGGAGCGAATATGGCTCGCTAGCCGATGGCGTTTTTGAGTTCCGTGCGGCGCTTTTTCATGCCGGCCATAACGGCATTGCGCAACTCGGGCATGCGCGCGGTATCCATCTGGGGCACGCCCTCAAGCTTATAGGGAATGCCCAGTTGCTCGTACTTGACGACACCCATCGTGTGATACGGCAGCATCTCCAGGCCGACCACGTTATGCCACGGGGCAATCAGGCGGCCGAGCGCCTCGCACTCCTCCACCGTGTCGGTAATGCCCGGCACCACCACGTGACGGATAACAACCTTAATCTTGCGACGGGCAAGCTCATCGCCAAACGCCAAGATACGTGCGGGATCGCAACCGGTCAGCTTTTTATGCTCGACGGGATCGGCGTGCTTGATGTCGAGCAGCACCATATCGGTCTCGTTGAGTACGGCATCGAACTTCTCGGGATGGTTGGGGTCAAACGCATAGCCGCAGCTATCGAGGCAGGTATGCACGCGGCCATCGGGATTGTTGTGCATTGCACGGAACAGATCGGCCAAAAACTCGGGCTGCAGAAGCGGCTCGCCACCCGAAACCGTAATGCCGCCGCTGCGATAGAACTCATGATTGCTCTGGAACTCGTCCATGAGGTGCTCGACAGTCACCATGGTACCGCCGTTAACAGACCAAGTATCGGGATTGTGGCAATACGCGCAGCGCATGGGACAGCCTTGGACAAACACTACGAAGCGGATGCCGGGACCGTCGACCGTTCCCATCGTCTCGATCGAATGCACGCGACCCAGGGCAAACGCAGAGTCCTCGGGACGAGCGTCCACACCCTCGAGCGTCATCTCAGCCATTCCCGCTACCTTGCCTCTCTTTGGTTTTAGTTACATAAATGCCAGAGCCATTCTAGCCCATACGCTTGCGTTTAAACGTCTCGGGCCAGAGTGGCATGCTTTAATCTGCCCCCTACCGCCATGGCAGGGACTTATATCGATCATATGGCTGCTGAGCACTCGCGAAAGCGAGAAAAAGTTCGTCTGCAGCCTTTACGCCTTGAGCGTGAGCACCGCACCGAAGGCGGTCGGGCCGCAATGGCTCGAGATGACGCCGCCGACCTGAGTCCAGGTAACGTCCTTAAAGCCCAGGTCGTGCGCATAGACTTCCATATCGTCGCGCAGCTCTTCGGAAAGGCCTACCGAATACGCTAGGCCAATGTGCGAGTAGTCAATCTCGCCCTTGGCAACCATGTGGTCAATAAAGGCACGGGCGCACTTGAGCATAGAGCCGCGGAACTTCTTGGTCGCCACGAACTTGCCACCCGTCACCTCAATGCAGGGCTTAATCTTGAGCAGATGGGCGCCTAGGAACGCGACGTTGGACAAGCGACCGCCCGCCTTAAGGAAGGCAAGGTCGGTAGGAACAAAGCCCAACAGCACGCGGTCCATGACGGAGTTCGTAAATGCAAAGATCTCGTCGACGGTAGCATCGGGGTGAGCCTCAATATACTTGGCGGTCTCGACGACAACGAGCGACTGGCCCACCGAGACAAAGCGCGTGTCCATGGAGTAGACGTAGTCGCGACCCTTAGCAGCGATCTTCGATGATTGATGCGAGCAGGTCGTGGCCTCGGAATACGCAAGATGTAAAATGGTCGCGTCAGGCTGCTCAGCGTGAATGCGGTCGTACACGTGAGCAAAATCCGCAGGCGCGCAGCCACTAGTCTTGGGCATTACGCCAAACTCGTTGCAGCGTGAATAAATCTCGAGCGGATCGATCGAACCGTCCTCGACGGTCTCGTCACCAATCGTGACATGCATGGGCACGCGTACGATGCCGTAGCGCTCGCAAAGCTCCGGCGTCACATCCGACCCAGACTCAACCACGATTACGTATTTGCCCATTTTTATCACGACCCATCTCGACGTTGACTTTTAATATGTGATGCACGTCCGCTGTCCTGACGCAGAACGGCCCCCAAGCGCCAAAGAGACGCCGCCCCTTGCGCACAACAAAGGACAGCGTCTCCCTGGAAAACTCCGTGCTTATCTAGGATTCCACACGGTTTATTAAGGAGGGTTACTTATTCCGCAAACGGTCGCTATATGCGGTAAGCGGTAGTTGGCCGCGGTAACTGCGACACATTCCGCCCAGCACGTCCAATCGTACTCCATGCACGGTTAATGCACGAGGCGGTAGAAATTCATCGATGCCGCACCCTCGGCATGCAGCTCCATCGCCGGAACCGCCGGCGAATAAGTACGGCTCGTAAGTGCCGCCTCGCCGCCATTTGCAAAAATCTCGACCATCGTAGCGTCCGAAAGCACGCGCAGGTCGCGAAGCTCACTGAGCTCGATCGACCTCTGGTCGCGCCCATAGCCTTCGTCACCCATGTCGAGGGTAAGCATCCCGTCTGTATAGCGCACAAAGACACCCTTGCGGATTTCGAGCTCGATCACCTGGGCGCCCTCACAGGAAACCACAAGATCAAACAGGCGGCCCGGCTCCTCAACGGTTTCACCGCCTGTCGCGCGAACGCAATCGCCGCGCATCCTCTCAATCTCGTGCGCCGGCTGCTGACAGAGCTTACCATCGCGCATGCTCAGCTCTCTCGGCACCGTCAACGCGCACTGCCACCCGCGTGCCACCGTCGGGCTTTTTGCCGTCGCATCGGGGCAACCCGACCACCCGATCATCAAACGCCGACCCGCAGCATCCTCAAAGGACTGCGGTGCGTAGAAATCAAAGCCGCCATCGACCATCGGGGGCATGCCCTGCCCGGTGATCTTAAAACTCGGTGCCTCCCAATCGGCCTCGATGGGAAACCACACGCACTGGTGCGGATTGCGGTAACGCCAACCATCGGCGGGCACGCCCTGCGGACAGCAAACGAGAATAAGCTCGCCATCAAGCTCAAACAGATCAGGGCACTCCCACATAAAGCCAAACTTCTCGCCCAGCTCAATGCGCGTCGCATAGCTCCAGCCCTCTAGATCGCGCGAAGTATAGACGAGCACGCAGCCACGGTCGTCTTTCGTACGAGCGCCCAGAACCATGTAGTAGATACCATCGTGCTCAAGGATCTTGGGGTCGCGTACGTGCGTACCGATATCGTCGGGGTAATCGACCGGCCCAACAGCCACACGCTTCTTGCCAAATTCGTCGGGATTCTCGGCAACCATATGAATTTGGTTTTGCTCACGGCCCGTCAACACGTAGTCGTAATCATCGCGGTCAAAATGCTTGACGTTGCCGGTATAGAAGTAGTGAATCTTGCCGTCGTGTACAAAGGCAGAACCAGAATACGCTCCGCTCGAATCCAAATCGGAATCGGGGAACAGCACAGGGCCGCAATTCTCGTACGTCACAAAATCCTTTGTTGTCAGATGATTCCAAAGCACTGGACCGCCATGCGCAGCATCGAATGGATCGTATTGGTGATAGATGTGATACGTATCACCGATCTGCACCAAACCGTTGGGATCGTTGAGCCAGCCAAGCTCAGGCTCCACATGGAACAGGAGCCTATCGGGGTCGGACGCGATACGACCCGCCGTCTCATCCTGTCCGGCACGCCATTGCTCATAGTCCGCGCGTGTCACCTTATTTTTTTGATTAAACATCGCCGTTGACTTTCTCGTCTATGGGGAAGGACGCTCGACTCACACGAGTCGAACGCCCTTCCCCAAATGGACTTATCCTCAGATTACGCTGAACGGCTCAACTAGAAGCTAACGTCGAAGCCAGCGCCAGCGCCCTCTTCATCGGTGGTCGGCACGCCCTTTGCCTTGTTGTAGGCAAAGATCAAGACGATCGGCACGATAAAGGCGATGAGATTGCCGACCACATACCACACGAGCGTCTCGGGCGTAACGATGAGCAGGCCAAGCACACCGGTCAGACCCTGACCGATAGCGCGCACCTCAAAGAGCTTCACGAAGGCACCGCCGCAGCCTGCACCGATGCAAGCGCAGACGAACGGGATGATCGAGTAGCGCATGTTTGCAGCAAAGATTGCGGGCTCGGAGATACCGACCAGCGTCGGGATAAAGGACGACATGCAGATGTTGCGCTCTTTGGAGTGTTTCTTGTGAATGAGATACATGCCGATGGCGCCGCCGCCCTGGGCGATGATGGAAACCGACCAGATGGCCTGGATGTAGTTGAAGCCGGTCGTGGCAACGAGGTTGGCCTCAATACCCTGGATGAACTGATGCGTACCGGTAACGACGAGCGGCTGCAGGAACGCGGCGAAGACAAAGGCGCCAAAGACGCCCATCCTGTTGTACAGGACATCGATTACGCCAGCGAGGACGTCGCCGATCAGGTTGCCGAGCGGGCCGAACACGGTGAACAGGGCAACGTTAGCAAGAATCAGGGTAACGGTCGGGACAAAGACAAACGAGACGACCTCAGGGATGTACTTCTGGGCAATCTTCTCGACCTTGGCCATAAACCAGGCAGTCAGGATTGCGGGGAACACGCCGCCCTGGAAAGCAACCATGGGGATGGAGAGCGGACCAAAGTTCCAGTACTCAGCACCCGACGGATCCATAACGAACGCGTTACGGTTCATAAGGCTCGGGTGAACCATGACGATACCGACGAGGATACCCAGGATCGGGTTGCCGCCAAAACGCTTGACCGCGCTATACATAACCAGGACAGGCAGGTAGTCAAAGGTGGTGGCAATAATGGCAAAGAAGCTTGCGAGGTTCTTGAGGAACTCGCTGTGGTCGGCGAGGCTGCCCTCCATGCCAAAGAGGCCGTTGGCAACGATCAGCGACTTAAGGCCGATGATGATAGCGGCACCGACGAAGGCGGGAATGATGGGGATAAAGATGTCCGAGAACACCTTGAGGACAGAGAAGAACTTGCCTTTCTTGTCCGCCTCGGCGCCCTTGACCTCGGAAGCGCTGATCTCCTTAACGCCCGTCAGAGCCATAAACTCATCGTAGACCTTGTTGACGGTGCCGGTACCGAAGATGATCATGAGCTGGCCGCTGTTGTACAGCACGCCCTTGACGCCATCGATGTTCTCGAGCTCGGCCTTGTTGTACTTGCTCGTATCCTTGAGCACCAGACGCAGACGCGTAACGCAATGCGTGGCGCCCTCGATGTTCTCCAGACCGCCGACGTTATCGACGACTTGCTGAGACACTACTTTGTAGTCCATGTTCCTCTCCATTCCCTTACGAAATCATAAAACGTTTTGATGCCATTACAGAGACGCGATCGTTGCATTTGCGCACTTGAGCGTACCGTCGGTGACCGTCAGCGCCACACCCTGGCCCTGCTTATTGCAGAAGCGCGCGTTAAGCGCAACATCATCGATAAAGATGGTCGCGATATCGTCGTCAACGACCAGGCGCACATGATGAGTGCCCTCGCCCTTAAAGAACAACGGACGCTCGAGGCCCATGTTGTTAACCTGGAACCACGGATACTGGGGGGCCGCCGTAAACTCGAGCTTGCCCTCGCGCAGGTTGGCGCGGAACTCATAGGCAAGACCGGACTCGGCGTCCTCGGCAAGCTTCACCGAGAAGCCGGCAGCGTTACCGGCGAGCTCGATGTCGGCGTCAAGCATATAGGTGGAGCCGGCATCCGCGGCGAGCACCTGCTCGACCTTGCCCGACTCGCAGGAAAGTTCAAAGGCCTCGACTGCCTTAGCCTCGCCAAAGGCGCCAAGCATGCTGTCGGGGAGCTTGGTGCCGAGCGTTCCGTCGGCACGCTGAACGATCTCGAGAGGCATAAAGGTGCCACCCCACAGGTAAGAGCTGGGGTCGCCGCCCTCGTCACGCGTAGGAACCCAACCAAAGAGAACGCGGCGCTCGCCGTCAAATGCGGTACGTGCGGCATAGTACGCGCGGCCATCGAAGGAATCGTCCGCAGGAGTGATCCAAGGACCGTTGATAGAGCGAGACATGCGGTAACGGGTCTTGTTGCCATCACTGTACTCGGAGAACACCAGATACCACCAGTCGCCCATCTTAAAGAGATCAGGCATCTCGAACATGGTGTACAGGCCCGGATTCCACCAGTCGCCCTGGAACTCCCAGGTATCCAGGTCCTTGGAGGTGAACTTGACCAGACGACCGGTCATCAGACGCTTGTCCTCGCCCACACGCGTGCCGAGGATGAGCATGTACTCTTCGTTCTCCTCATCCCAAAGCACAAAGGGATCGCGCCAGTTGCGGTCATCGTAACCCTCCTGGGGCGGAAGCAGCGTCTCGGCGATGTTCTTCTCCCACTTGACGGCGTCGTCACTCGTTGCGTGAAGAAGAACCTGTTTCATCAAGCGTGCGCGGACCTTATCGCGATTGCAACCAGTGTAGAGCGCATGGTATTTGTCGCCCACCTTAAACACCGTGCCGGCATAAACATACTGGTCGACTTCCTCGTCGCCGCCACGCTCAAGGCTCTCGCCAAAGTCCTTGTAGTTGACGAAATCCTTGGTCGTAGCGAGTGCCCAGCCAAACGGCTCTCCGAAAGGTCCGGGGTTACGCGTGTCACGCTGATGATAGAGATAGAACGTGCCGTCCTCGCCGTACGGCATGATGTCGCCTACCCAAATTCCCTCAGGCTGGTAATACACCTTGTGCATCCGAGACTTCCTTTCCACGACATACTAACTCGGTACAATGGCAAGATATGTCAACCGTTTTCATATGTCAAACGTTTTCACACCAATACGTCTTTTCGCAGTTCCAGTCGTCGGCAAACGGTTGACATATGCCGGTGAACGGTCATCAGAGGCGTTTGAGGAATTCTTTTGGCACGGGATGAACTACGCGGTTTTGCCCTCAATGAGTTCAACGGGAAGCTTGATATTCGATTCGGGATTATCGCCGTTAATAAGAGCGATGATGGATTGCGCCGCGAGCTCTCCGATGCGATCGATATCTTGACGTACGGTTGTTAAGTCAGGCATAAACGTCATAGTTCGGCGGGCACCATCCGCGCCCACGACCTTAATATCGTCTGGAGCGCTCAAGCCGCGCTGCTTCATCACGTTGAGACAGATGGCCGCCATCGTATCGTCTCCCGCAAAGATGCCGTCAATATCGGGGTTCTCATCGAGGATCTTCGCAACGACCGCGCCCTTTTCGTCGTCGGGCTTAACGAACTCAACCTCACGGACAAGCGCGGACAAACCGGCCTGCTCAACAACATCGAGGTAGGCATCGGTACGCTTATTGGCAGGCATGCGCATGCGGCTATTGCTGCGCAGGCACAGGATACGCCTGCAGCCGTCATCAATCAGACGGCGCGTGGCGAGCTCGCCAATGCCATAGCTGTCACTTGCAATCTGGACAGAGCCCTCGCCAAGATCGCAGTCGATGCCAACCAGGCTCAAGCCCATCTCGGCATATGCCTCGGCACCGATATTGAGGGAGTTGACGATGACGCCGTCGACCATATTGCGGCGGAGCATGTCAATATAGGAACGCTCAAGATCGGGTCGATTGGCGCTGTTGCACAGCAACATCTTAAAGCCGTTTTCCGCTAACGTGCGCTCGACCGCCTGCACAACCTGAGCATGGAACGGGCTGCTCACAAAGGGAACGATCATACCGATAAGATTCAGGCGACCGTTGAGCATGGCACGGGCGATATCGTTGGGCGTATAGTTGATGCGCTCCATCGCGGCATGGACCTTATCGCGGGTCTCTTGGCTAATATAGCCGCGATTATTAAGCACGCGAGATACCGTAGTAGGCGAAACCCCCGCCACCGCTGCAACTTCCTTGATGCCAGGCTTAGCAGAATCCTTAGAACGAGCGCCCTCGCGAGCCATAGCACCCTCCCCCATCAACATGTCAAACGTTTACATACGAACAAAGCATACCCCAACAACAGCGGGAAGACGGTAACAGCACAAGTAAGTAAACGACTCATCCAAATAATTAGGAGAGTTCCGCCTAAAGGGTGACTACACAGGACCCCCGCCGGGCCGCTTTGGGTTACTTTCCAAAACATTTCCGCAGGACGCAAAGGGCTCCGCCGCGCGAAGCGCGCAGCGGAGCCCTTTGCATGTCCGAGGACGTTTTGGAAAGTAACCCAAAGCGGCCCGGCGATCCTGCGGGAGTTAAACCCCTTTAGAACTTGTCGTGGAAGGTGCGCGAAATGACCTCGTCCTGCTGCTCCTTGGTGAGCGTGTGGAAGTTCACGGCATAGCCGGAAACGCGGATGGTCAGCTGCGGATACTTCTCGGGGTGAGCCTGAGCGTCGAGCAGCGTCTCACGGTTGAAGACGTTGATGTTCAGGTGGTGGCCACCCTTCTCGGCGTAAGCGTCGAGCATGTGGACCAGGTTATCGGCCTGAGTCTCGGAAACTTCAGAAACCTTCATAATGTGTCTCCTTCGATCGATAGGCGCCGGCCGAAACCGGCGCGCTAATCAGTAATCGTTATTGTTAGTATAGCACTAACAATAGTTACTCGCCCAGCTGATCAAGGTCGATATCGCCAAAGAACACCTGATCCTCCTTGCCGAGCGCACTCGGGATGATGGAGAAGGTGTTGGAGATGCCGTCCTGAGCATCGCGGAACGGGAGCTTGGAAACCGAAGACAGCGAAGCGATGGCGCCGTGGCTATCGCGCTTGTGCATGGGGTTAGCACCCGGGGCGAACGGCTGGCCAGCCTTGCGGCCGTCGGGCGTGGAGCCGGTCTTCTTACCGTACACGACGTTGGAGGTAATGGTCAGAACCGAGGTCGTAGGCACGGAGTTGCGGTAGGTATCGTTCATGCGGATGTACTCCATGAACTGGTGCACAACGTCGTGAGCGATCTGGTCGACGCGGTCGTCGTCGTTACCATACTTGGGGAACTCGCCCTCGGTCTCGAAGTCGACGATGATGCCGTTCTCATCACGGACGGGGTGGACCTTGGCGTACTTGATGGCGGACAGGGAGTCAGCCACGACGGAAAGGCCAGCGATGCCCGTAGCGAACCAGCGGTGCACGTGCTTGTCGTGCAGAGCCATCTGGATGCGCTCGTAGCAATACTTGTCGTGCATGTAGTGAATGATGTTCAGCGAGTTGACGTACACGCCAGCGAGCCACTTCATCATGTCGTTGTACTTGGCCACAACGTCGTCGTAATCGAGCGTATCGCCCTCGACGGCGCGATACTTGGGGCCGACCTGCTTCTTGGAGACCTCGTCAACACCGCCGTTGAGTGCGTACAGCAGGCACTTGGCCAGGTTGGCGCGAGCGCCGAAGAACTGCATCTCCTTGCCGATGCGCATGGAGGACACGCAGCAGGCGATGCCGTAGTCGTCGCCATGATAGACGCGCATGAGGTCGTCGTTCTCGTACTGGATCGAGGAGCTAGCGACAGAAGTCTTGGCGCAGAACTTCTTGAAGTTCTCGGGCAGACGGGTCGACCACAGAACGGTCATGTTGGGCTCGGGGCTGGTGCCCATGTTCTCGAGCGTGTGCAGGTAGCGGTAGCTCATCTTGGTAACGAGCGTACGGCCGTCGACACCCATGCCGCCGATGGACTCGGTGACCCACTGCGGGTCGCCGGTGAACAGGGCCTGGTACTCGGGGGTACGGGCAAACTTGACCATGCGAAGCTTCATGATGAAGTGATCCACGAACTCCTGGATCTGCTCCTCGGTGAAGGTACCGTTGGCAAGGTCGCGCTCAGCGTAGATGTCGATGAACGTGGAGGTACGGCCGATGGACATAGCGGCGCCGTTCTGCTCCTTGACGGCAGCGAGGTAGGCGAAGTACATCCACTGGATGGCCTCCTGCGTGTTGGTAGCAGGGTTGGAAATATCGAAACCATAGGTCTCGGCCATCATCTTAAGCTCGCCGAGGGCGCGGATCTGCTCCTGCAGCTCCTCACGATCGCGGATGTTGTCGGCGGTCATGACCGTCGGGGTGGAAGCCTTCTGGGCCTCCTTGTCCTTGATCAGGTAGTCGACACCGTACAGGGCGACACGACGGTAGTCGCCGATGATGCGGCCGCGGCCATAGCCATCGGGCAGACCGGTGATGATGTGGGCCGAGCGGCAAGCACGCATCTCGGGGGTGTAAACATCGAAGACGCCGGCGTTGTGAGTCTTGCGCTCGAAGGTGTAGCGCTCGACAACGCTCTCGTCGACCTTGTAGCCGTGCTGGCTGGCAGCCTGGCAAGCGATGCGGATACCGCCGTTGACGTGCAGAGCGCGCTTGAGCGGCTTGTCGGTCTGGAGGCCGACGATGGTCTCCTTCTCGCGGTGGGCGTTATCGATGTAGCCAGCGGGGTGGCTCACGATACCCGTGACGATCTTGGTGTCCATATCGAGGACACCGCCCTGCTCGCGCTCCTTAAGCAGCAGGTCGAGAACCTCGCCCCACAGCTCCTTGGTACGCTCGGTCGGGCCGGCGAGGAACGACTCGTCGCCCTCATAGGGGGTGTAGTTCTTCTGGATGAAGTCTCGGACGTCAACCTCTCCCGTCCAAATGCCTTCCTTGAAGCCTTCCCATGCCTCCTGCATTGTGTAACCACGCTCCTAGTTACGTGTAATGCGGCGCTCTCTCACACCGCTGCTTATTGAATTCTTGAATTTTCGGCTTGCACTACCGGCTTCTTCCGTTCTTCACCACACGTTGGTGCAGGAAAAACGTTTGTCCACCTTGGAACTACAACCCAAAACCCAAGATTTCACCCGTTTGAGAAGGATAACATAGCGACCCTCTCCATCTGGGCTGTTATATGTTTCTTTTTTTATATCATAAGGGCGTTTTTTACAAACCCGCAGGAAATGCGAGCGTGAACAACTACCGTTCACCGATTTGTTTAGTTTTTTCCTTGCCTTTGTACGACGTTCACTCTAGCTGTTATGCCAGCTTTAGCAGGGTAAAGTGCCTCTGAGTGGGCTTTAGGACGTGCTCAGAGATCTACCCCTAACTTTGCTGATACCGACGGTGTACGGAGGTCGCCTAAAGGTTGTTTTCTAGGCATGTCCCAAAATCTACCGTATAGGGTGCGCGTGCGGGGGTATCATCTTTCACCGAAAATAGTTTCTAGTGTTAGGGGTTTTCGGTGGAAGATACCGATTTCCGTGAACTTGGGCGTCAGCTCCTTACCGAGTTCGGCAGCATGCATCAGCGCATTTCGCGCTTTGCGGACAAAGCCCTCGGCGGCGAGATGGCCGTCATGCGCGCCCTCATACTCGCCGGCGGTTCGCTCACGCCGAGCGAACTCGCTGATCGCGCCTGGGTCTCGAGTGCCCGCATCGCCAATATCCTACGCGCTCTCGAAGCCAAGGGCTGGGTCGAGCGCGAGCACTCAAAGACTGACCGTCGTCGCGTACACGTCATAGTGACCGACAAGGGATTCCAGGATCTCGAAATCAAACGTCGGGAATTCGAGGCCCGCACCGCGGCTTTCCTCGAGCAGCTCGGCGAAACAGATACCCAAGAGATGGTGCGCCTTCTAAGACGTGCTAACGAAATTATCGACCGCAATCAAGAAAGGAGAGATGCCGAGTGAGGATTCTCAAGCTCTTTAAAAAGCATATCCTGGCACTGTTCGCAGCTATCGTACTTATCGTAATCAGCTGCAACGCCGATCTGGCGCTGCCTACCTATATGAGCGACATCGTCGACGTGGGCGTGCAGCAAGGCGGCATCGCCTCGCCCGTGCCTGACACCATCCGCGCCGAATCGCTCGACGACCTCGAACTCTTTATGAGCGCCAAGGACGCCAAGACTGTGGAGGCCGTGTTTAGCAAGGCAGACAATAACGGTATTCGAACGTACAAGGGCACCGAGGAAGAGCGCGCCGACGGCAGCAAGCTCGCCGATATCATGAGTCTGCCTGAGACCGTCGTGCTCGCCTTCAACCAGGGCATCGACGCCGACTCCATGGGCGACATGACCGGCGCATCCACCGAATCTGGCAACAGCGCCGCCCAGGCCATGCCCACCCCCGAGCAGATGGCGGCGATGACGCCCGAGCAGCTCGCCGAGATGCAGAGGAAGGCCGCTGCGGCGCAGAACATGCAAAAGCAGATTGATGCCGACGGCGGTAAGATCACCATGAAGGGCCTGCGTCTAGGCGTTGAAGGCGGCCTAATCGACCAGGGCAAGCTCGTCGATGGCGCCAACGATATGGCGGACAAAATGGGCTCCATGTCGGGCTCCATCGTCACTCAGCGCGCCGTGAGCTATGTGCAGGATGAGTACAAGGCGCAGGGCATCGACCCCGCCGACGTGCAGAACGCCTACCTGGGCCGCATGGCGACCACGATGTTTGGCCTGTGTCTGGTGTCGCTGGTCGCCACCATCCTGACCGGCGCCGTGGCTTCGCGCACCGCCTGCTCCATTGCCCGCGACCTGCGCCGCGAAACCTTCAACAAGGTTATGCACTTCTCGCCGGCCGAGGTGGGCAAGTTTAGTCAGGCCTCGCTCATCACCCGCTGCACCAACGACATTCAGCAGATTCAGATGGCCGCAACCCTGTTTATCCGCATGTGTCTTATGGCTCCCGTCATGGGCATCGTCGCCGTCATGCGCGTCCTGGCCAACCACACCGGCCTGGAGTGGACCATCGCCGTGGCCATCATCGCGGTCTCGGCCGTCGTCGGCGTGCTCATGGGC
Organism: uncultured Collinsella sp.; assembly: GCA_902495645.1. Classification (GTDB taxonomy): domain Bacteria; phylum Actinomycetota; class Coriobacteriia; order Coriobacteriales; family Coriobacteriaceae; genus Collinsella. The sequence goes on from CABUXY010000002.1 coordinate 123,000, forward strand.
CTCACCATGCCCAAATTCAAGAAGATGCAGAGCTTCGTGGACCGCGTGAACCTTACCGCCCGCGAGCTACTCGACGGCCTTATGCCCATCCGCTCGTTCAACCGCGAGGAGCATGAGCTCGAGCGTTTTGACAAGGCGTCGCTCGACCTGATGACCACGCAGCTCTACACCAACCGCGCCATGAGCTTTATGATGCCGCTCATGATGCTCGTCATGAACTGCATCACCGTGCTTATCGTCTGGTTTGGCGCGCAGGGCGTGTCCGACGGCGTGATGCAGGTCGGCAACATGATGGCGTTCATCTCCTACACCATGCAGATCGTCATGGCGTTTATGATCCTCACCATGGTTTCGGTCATCCTGCCCCGTGCCGAAGTCGCAGCCGAGCGCGTGGAAGAGGTCATCACCTGCCCCACGAGCATCAACGACCCTGTCTCGCCCAAACTGCCCGCGGCCAATGCGCCGCGCGGTGAGCTCGCCTTCCGCGACGTGAGCTTCCAGTATCCCGATGCCCGCGCCGATGTCATCAGCGGCGTGAACTTCACCACGCATGCCGGTCAGATGCTCGGCATCATTGGCTCCACGGGCTCGGGCAAGTCCACGCTCGTGCAGCTGATTCCGCGCCTGTACGACGTCACGGGCGGCAGCATTTCGCTCGACGGCATCGACGTGCGCGACATGACCCTTTCCGAGCTTCGCCGCCGCATTGGTTACATCCCGCAGCAGGGGCGTCTGTTCTCGGGCACCGTCGAGAGCAACCTCAAGTTTGCCGGCGACATGGTGAGTGACGAGGATATGCGCCAGGCAGCACGCGTCGCCCAGGCGGAGGACTTTATCGCCGAGCGCGAGGACGGGTACGACTCCCCTATCAGCCAGGGCGGCTCCAATGTTTCGGGTGGCCAGCGCCAGCGTCTGGCCATCGCCCGCGCGTTGGCCAAAAAGCCCGAGGTCGTGGTGTTCGACGACTCGTTTAGCGCCCTCGACTACAAGACCGACGCCCGTCTGCGCGAGGAACTGGCCAAAAACGCCACCGACGCGGCGCTCGTGGTCGTGGCCCAGCGCATCGCGACCATCATGCATGCCGACCAGATCATCGTGCTCGATGACGGCCACGTGGTGGGCACCGGCACGCACGAGGAGCTGCTGCACAACTGCCCGGCGTACCTGGAGATCGCACAGTCGCAGCTTTCAGCCGAGGAGCTGGGGCTTACCCAAGAAGAAATTGCAGCCGTCATGGAAGGAGGCGAGCGCTAATGGCAGACGAGACCAAGACTCAGATTCCCAAGCCCACCCGCCAGCGCGGTCCCATGGGCCGCATGGGCGGCATGCGTCGCGGCGAAAAGGCCAAGGACTTTAAGGGCACCATGAGGCAGCTGCTCGGCTATATCGGTCAGCATAAGATTGCCGTGTTTACCGCCGTCGCCTTTGCCGTGTGCTCGGTCATCTTTAACATTGTGGGGCCCAAGGTGCTCGGCCAGGTTACCACCAAACTGTTCGAGGGCCTGGTTGCCAAGGTCAACGGCACCGGCGATGTCGACTTTGCCTGGATCGCCAAGACGCTCGGCTTTTTGCTCTGCCTGTACCTGGCGAGCTCTGCCTGCAGCCTGATCCAGGGCTGGCTCATGACCGGCGTCACGCAAAAGATTTGCTACCGCATGCGCAAGGAGATCGCCGCCAAGATTGCCGTCGTGCCGATGAGCTACTTTAACGGCCACAGCAAGGGCGACGTGCTCAGTCGCATCACCAACGACGTCGACACGCTGGGTCAGTCGCTCAACCAGAGCGTGACGCAGCTCATTACGTCCGTCACGCAGATTATCGGCGTGCTCGTCATGATGCTGTCGATCAGCCTGCCGCTCACCGGCGTCACCGTGCTCACGCTGCCGGCAGCCGCGATTATCCTTGCCGTGATGATTCACTTCTCGCAGCCGTACTTCCGAGAGCAGCAGCAGGTTCTGGGCACCGTCAACGGCATTATCGAGGAGGATTTTGCCGGCCAGAACGTCATTCAGGTGTTCGACCGCGCCGAGGCCTCAATCGAGGAGTTCGACCGTCAAAACGACCGACTCTTTATTAGTGGCTGGCGCTCGCAGTTCCTATCGGGCCTGATGATGCCGCTTATGAGCCTGGTGGGCAACATGGGCTACGTGGGAGTCGTCGTGGTGGGTGCGCAGCTCGCGCTGGCCGGCAATGCCACGCCCGGCGACATCCAGAGCTTTATCCAGTACGTGCGCAACTTTACGCAGCCGGTGCAGCAGCTGGGCAACGTGAGCAACACGATGCAGTCGATGGCAGCTGCCACCGAGCGCGTCTTTGAGTTCCTGGCCGCGCCCGAGGAGGAGCAGAAGGCCGACGCGCAGATCCCCGAGAAGCGCCCCGGCCACGTGGAGTTCGACCACGTCAAGTTTGGCTACACGCCCGACAAGACCATCATCCACGACTTTAGCTGCGAGGCTAAGCCCGGCCAGACCATCGCCATCGTCGGCCCCACCGGCGCTGGCAAGACCACGCTCATTAAGCTGCTGCAGCGCTTTTACGATGTGGACGGCGGCTCGCTGCGCGTCGAGGGCATCGACGTGCGCGACTGGGACCGCGCGGCGCTGCGCGGCGAGTTTGCCATGGTGTTGCAGGATACCTGGCTGTTTAACGGCACCATCCGCGAGAACATCCGCTATGGACGTCCCGATGCGAGCGATGCCGAGGTCGAGGCCGCCGCACGCGCCGCACGCTGCGACCACTTTATCCATACGCTCGCCGGCGGCTACGACTTTATGATCAACGAGGAGGGCACCAACCTGTCGCAGGGCCAGCGCCAGCTCGTGACCATAGCCCGTGCCATTTTGGCCGACCGCCCGGCGCTGATTCTGGACGAGGCGACCTCCAACGTGGATACCCGCACCGAGGAGCTTATCCAGCGCGCCATGGATGCGCTGATGCAGGGCCGCACGAGCTTTGTCATCGCACACCGCCTGTCCACGATCCGCAACGCCGACGTGATCTTGGTGATTCGCGACGGCGACATCGTCGAGAAGGGCACGCATGACGAGCTGCTCGCCCAGGGCGGCTTCTACGCCGACCTGTACAATTCGCAGTTCGACGAAGCGGCGTAAAAACCGGCGGCAAACAACTGCAATACCCAGAAAACGGGGGCGCAGGACAACCTGCGCCCCCCGTATTTTGTTCTGCGGCCTCGAACCGCCTCCCCTGGAACTCGATCGACGGCCTCTCCCAAGCCACGTGACATCATTCCATTCTGGGGCCCGTCAACGTTTGCCCAGATAAAACCTGCCAAAATAAACCTGTCCCTTTTTGGTAGGTTTCGGGGTGACAAGGGCTTGCACTTTAGCGTGCGACAGCGGATAATGCCGAGCACTCGACAATACGCTTATTGCTCTTTCTATAGATTGAGGAGGCCCCTATGGCCATGAATTTCAAACGCAGGCTGCCGATCCCCATGGAGATCCGCGAGGAAATGCCGCTTTCTACCGAGCTTACCGCCAAGAAGCAGGCATTTGACGCCGAGGTCGCCAAAGTCTTTACCGGCGAGGACGCGCGCAAGGTGCTCATCATCGGCCCGTGCTCTGCCGACCGCGAGGATTCGGTTCTCGAGTATATGAACCGACTGGCCAAGACCGCCGAGGAGGTCAAGGACAAGCTCATCATCATTCCGCGCGTCTACACCAATAAGCCGCGCACCAAGGGCACCGGCTACAAGGGCCTGCTGCACAACCCCAACCCCGAGGCTCCCGACGACCTGCTCGAAGGCGTCAAGGCCATCCGCCATATGCACCTGCGCGTTATTGAGGAAACGGGCTTCTTCACCGCCGACGAGATGCTCTATCCGTCCAACTACCAGTACCTCGTTGACCTGCTGAGCTATGTTGCCGTAGGCGCACGCTCGGTCGAGAACCAGGAGCATCGCCTGGTGTCGAGCGGCATTTCGGTGCCCGTCGGCATGAAGAATCCCACCGCCGGCTCTACCACCGTTATGCTCAACTCCATTTACGCCGCGCAGGCGCACCAGAGCTTCATCTTCCGCAACTGGGAGGTCGAGTGCGACGGCAATCCGCTCGCGCACGCCGTTATGCGTGGCTACATCGGTCTCGACGGTCGTACCTACCCCAACTACCACTACGAGCACCTGGAGCGTCTGGCCGAGCGCTATACCGAGCACGCCGGCTATGCCAATCCGGCAGCGGTCATCGACTGCAACCATGACAACTCGGGCAAGCGTCCGTTGGAGCAGTATCGCATTTGCAAGGAGGTGCTCGACAGCTGCCGCCGCAACGAGTCCATCTCCAAGCTAGTCAAGGGCTTTATGATCGAGTCCTACCTGGAGGACGGCAACCAGCCGGTCGACGGCGGCGTCTTTGGCAAGTCAATCACCGACCCGTGCCTGGGCTGGGAAAAGACCGACTACCTCATCCACGAGATCGCGGAACGTATTTAATTACGCGGTTTTGCCAAACCGCGTAACGGCTCGACGCTGCGCGGGCCGCACCTGTACAATCTGACGTTCAACTTCAAGGGCGCGACCAGAAGGTCGGCGCCCTTTCGTTTGATGCGGCAGTTAGGGACGTTCCTTTTCTGCCGGCAGTCTGGGACATTCCTTGGGGTAGTCATTGAGGACGTTCTTGTTTAACCAGTCGTTTAAGAACGTCCCCAACGACTACCCCTCGCGTATCGTATGCGCGCCGGGCTTCGGGGCCAGGCGCACTCTGTTAAACATGCCCTCGGGTCGCACATTTCCTTTCGAATCGATCATACAAGCCCCCAATCTGTTTGGTTTTCCCAGATTGTGAGCCCGCACGCCCAAGCCGCACGGCCCGCCGTTCAGCTAAAACCACCTGCCAAAAAGGGGCAGGTTTATTTTGGTAGGTTTTATCTAGGCAAACGCCAACCGCCGCGATAGAGCTGCCTTCCCTCGCGGCGGTTTTCTAGCAGAAAAAACCAAGTGAGTAGGCTTTTTGCAGGAGACCAAGCACACCCTAAAAACGCCACAGCTCCGACCTGCGGTTTTATCGATCGTTTGTCGCGATGTGCTCGGTAAGTTCAAAAAAGTCTACTCACTTGCATCCGAAACACCCCCAGATAGGCAAAAACCGCCGCGAAAGGGCCCTGGTCCCTTCGCGGCGGTCATACGCCTCTGATTTTGCGACGGTTTTGCCCGCTTGTTACTCGCTGTAGCGGGTGGCGATGGCAGCTTGCACCATGCCAGTGCTCATAAGGTAGGTCACCAGGAAGTAGCCACCGTATGCTGCCAGGAAGATTGCACAGGTGAGGCCCACGGTGCCGCCGATGCTCATATTTCCGAAAATGCTCACCAGCTCGATGATCACCTTAAGTGCCACAAAGGAGTGTGCCAGGCCCACTGCCAGCGGGAACAGGAAGAATACCGCTTGCTGCGCCATCACCGAATGACGAATCTGGCGGTCCTCACAGCCGATCTGTGCCAGCACACGATAGCTGCGGCTGCCGTCGGCCACGTTGGAGAGTTGCTGGATCGACAGAATCGCCGCGCATGCAACGACCAATACAAAGCCGATGTAGATGGCTAGGTAGCTAATAAGACCGTTCATTTGCGCTGCTTGCGCGTACATCTCGGAGCGTGTGATGAAGGTTCCCCACGACCCCGGCTCCTTGCCGTCAACGAGCAGATTGTCGAGCACAGTGTATTTAATGCTCTCGTCTGCCTCGGTCGTATCCATCCCCTGTTTGTAGTTAACGAGCAGGCTACTGGAATACGGCTGCAGATTAAGCTGGGACAACAGCTCGTCGGCAACGACGACGGTACCCGGATTACTGCCCATCGCCGAGTTGGCGATGGCCGCCGCATCTTCGTCCGACTTATCGGTTGCGGGCTTGAGCGTATGCCCGCCCAAGGTAAGGGCATGGCCGCCAGCCATATACTTGGTGTACAGGTCGACCAGCTCGCCGCCCATATCACACGTGAGCAGATACTGGTCGTGACCGATGTGCACCGGCTCCTCGCCCATCATCTGACGCAGTTTGTTGTACTGGCTCGCCGGCGTCACAAACAGACCCATCGTATCGGCATTGCTACCCCCGAACGCCTTGGGAAGCTTTTCGCCCATGGCCTTGCACATTTCACTTGGAGTCACCGAAGGATCCGAACCGCCAAGCGGGTAACTCAGATACGAATCGATCTGCACATGCTCACCGGCAACATCGGCAATATTGACCTTCTTGCCGGTCTCGTCGTTGTTGTCCGCCGACTTGCCCTTACGATCGCCGTGCCATGGATCGCCGTGCCATGCGGAGTACAAATCGACCGTACTATCGGCCAGCACCATGCGATCGGCTTCAGACGGATTGATGTACTCTTTGTAGTAGTCGAGCGTATCGGGCGTGTAATAGACATACGTCTGTGACACGTCAACAGGGTTATAGCGCTCCAGGTTTTCGTTCATCACGTTGGCAATCGACATACCGCACGTCACCGAGGTGATGGCCAAAAACAGGAGCATCGCGATGACGCCCATCGAAAAGCACACCGTGTTGACCTTGGCCGCAAGCTGGCGCACGGTAAACATGTTGAGGCCGCGCCAATACACGCCGCGCAGGCTCTGCAGCAGCTTAATGAGCATGCCCGAGAGTCCCCAGAACAGGGCAAAGGTGCCCACGGTAACCATAGCGGTCGTAATACCAAACTGGTTCATGGCCTCTTGCAGCTTGCTGTCCGTCGCGGTTAGCGGGAACCCATCACGTAGCAGACGGTAATAGGCCACGCCCACAAGCGCCACGCCCACGGCAAAGATGGCAATCGCAATCCAGGGGTTGCGTGTTTTGATGCTCTCGTTGCGACGCTCGGCACCCATAAGCTCGATAAGTTTGGTACGACGCACGGCGCGAAGGTTCAGCAGTAGCGTGAGCACAAACATCACGAGCATGCAGACAAGGGTCAGGTTGAACGCATGCACCGAGAAAAAGAAGTGGAAATTGGCGATCTGCGTCTTAAAGAGCGAGGCCGTAAAGAACGTCATGAGCTGGGAGAGTCCCACACCCAGCACAATGCCGGCGACAAAGGCCACGACCGAAACGATCACCGTCTCGAGCGCCATAATCGTGGCGACGCGCCCGCGCCCCATGCCGAGCACCTGGTACAGGCCAAACTCCTTCTTGCGGCGTTTCATGATGAAGTTATTGGCATACACCATCAAAAAGGCCATGACACCGGCCAAAAAGTACGTCAGGTCGCCGAGCATGCTGCCCATAACCTGCGCCAAGCCCTCTTCATCGATTCCGGCGATATCGACCTGCATCGAGATGGTGTTAAAGGCATAGAAGACCGTGACGCCCAGGGTGAGCGTCAAAAGGTAGACGAGGTAGTCGCGGCCGGCGCGGCGGACGTTGCCCCAAGCGAGTTTACAGAGCATCGGAGCCCTCACCGCCCATCATGGCAACGACCTCCATGATGCGGTCGAAGAACTCTCGGCGGTCGGTGTCGCCGCGGCGCAGCTCGGTGAAGATCTTGCCGTCGCGAATGAACAGCACACGGCTCGTGTAGCTGGCGGCAAAGCTGTCGTGCGTGACCATGAGCACGGTGGCGCGTAGGCGGCGGTTAAGGGCCTCCAGGCTCTCGAGCAGCAGGCGAGCGCTCTTGGAATCGAGGGCGCCGGTGGGCTCGTCGGCCATAATCATGGTTGGGTCGGTGACGAGCGCGCGAGCCGCGGCAACGCGCTGCTGCTGACCGCCGGACATCTGGTAGGGATACTTGTCGAGCACCTGACTGATGGACAGGCGCGCTGCCACATCCTGCACGCGGGTCGAGATCTCTGCCGAGTTTGTGCGGGCGATGGTGAGCGGCAGGGCGATGTTCTCGCGTGCCGTGAGCGTATCGAGCAGGTTGGAGTCCTGGAAGATAAAGCCGAGCTCCTCGCGGCGGAACTGCGAAAGCTTGGCCTGCTTCATGCGCGTCACGTCCTGACCGTTAATGCGGATCGTGCCGCTCGTGGCGCTATCGATGGTCGAGACGCAGTTGAGCAACGTCGACTTGCCCGAGCCCGAAGCGCCCATGATGCCGACGAATTCGCCACGGTTGACGGTAAAGCTGACGTCGTTGAGCGCGCGGGTCACGTTGCCCAGCGCCCCGTATACCTTTTCGAGATGCGCGACCTCCAGTACCGGGGTCGCCATGTGCGTGGTTTGCATACCGAGTCCTTTCTTGCGATTAGTCTACGGCATCTATAGTCGCAAGAAGACGAGTCAGCTACCATCGATATGGCTTACGCTTGCCTTACCGTTGTGTAAGGTAGGGGTAGCTACCCTGTCACGTGCTGATGTTGAGAGAGGACTCCTGTTGAAGACTGTTCATGTTGCCGCTGGGATCATTCGCAAGGAAGGATCCGATGAGCTGCTTGCCGTGCAGCGCGGCTACGGCGACATGCAGGGACTTTGGGAGTTCCCCGGTGGCAAGCTCATGCGCGGCGAGACGCCCGAGGACGCCGTACGCCGCGAGCTTATGGAAGAGTTGCAGGTAAAAGTCACCAACCTGCGTGATTTCTATACCGTTGAGTACGACTACCCCGATTTCCATCTCTCCATGGAGTGCTACTACTGCTCACTCGCCGATGAATCCGATGAGCCCCAGAAGCACGACCGCCAGCTCGATATCCGCTGGATTCCGCGCACCTCGCTTGCCACGGTGGAATGGATGCCCGCCGACAAGGGACTCATTGATGCCCTGATTGAGTTGAAGGAAGACCGGCTTGAGGCCAACGGCGCTGCCAACGACGCCGAGGCCACCGCGACCGACGAGCCCGCCACCAAGCCCAAGCGCGCACCTAAGCGCCGTAGCAAAAAGCACCCCAAACCAGGTCTGCTCGACGGCATCGATACCTCGGGCCTTTCCGCCGACGAGCGCGAACTGGTGCGCCGTCGCGCCGCCATAAAAAAGTCCATGAAGGGCAACAAACGCGCGAACACCAAGCCCGAGCTGCTCGTACGACAGCGCCTGCGCGCCGCGGGCCTTACGGGCTATCGCTTGGAATGGAAGGTTCCCGGCAAACCCGACATCGCCTTCCCCGGACGCAAGATCGCCATCTTCGTCAACGGCTGCTTTTGGCACCGCTGCCCCAAGTGCAACCCTAGCCAGCCCAAGCGCAACGTTGAGTTTTGGGAGGCAAAGTTCCGTCGCAACGTCGAGCGCGACCGCGCTGCCGTGGCAGCACTCACTCAAATGGGCTGGACGCCTATAACCATCTGGGAATGCGAACTCAAAAAAGACCGCATCGACGGCACGATGGAAAAGGTCATCGAGCAGGTGCGGGCCGCAGAGCCGCAGCGCTAGGAACGAGCCGTCCACACGCCCCGCACAGGCGAGCCACATCCACGCCACAAACCTTAGAAAGCCCTTAAGCCCAAAACCTTTCAAGAGTGTTACTCGATAGCTTTGACCTGCGGTTTCATCGTAACACCAAACCAGGTTAAGCCTTTCTTTAGCGCTTCTTTGCAGCAGCCGCGGCATAATACTGCCAACGCACGGGACCTAGCAGCACACCCCGTGCGCAACCTTTTGGTGGACATCGAGGAGGCCGCATAAGCCTGCATTCTTCCAATGACGCAGCACAGCAGCCATCCCTAACACATGCAAACCTTTTCTCCTTCCCCCCGACACAGAGAAACGGCCTCCTCGACTCCCCCACCACAAAAGCCAAACGTTCTGCAGACCAACACCTCAACCTGCAGACATCCTTCGAAAAACTCCAAGCCTCACTAGACCAGGCATTCCCCAACCAAGCCCGGGCATACTAATCCCCCATCAGCAAAGAAGCCCTAACGCCCCATCCTTTCCGCCCCAACGCCACAAGGGCGACGACCTCGAGTAGGTCAACCTAGGAGGGACGAGGGCTTAGTTCCCCAATCTTTCCGCAGGGGGCAAAAAGCAACGTCTTATTTTTCCGACACTAACGCCACAAGGGCGATTGAGCAGGACGGTTTGGGCGGGTCCCGTACTTAGTTTCCAAAATCATTCCGCAGCGCGAAGGCCCCCGTTGTCAACGCTTCGAAGAAGCGAGACAACGGGGGCCTTCATGCGCGAGGACGTTTTGGAAACTAAGTACGGGACCCGCCCAAACCGTCCGGTGGGATCAGAGTACCCTTGCTGTTACTCTGCTTTGCCCACAGAGTTGAGGTTGGTCATGCGGATCTTAACCAGCTCGGTGATCTCACGCATGCCCTCCTTGGCCGGCTTCTTGGGATCGAAGCAGGCAGGGTTCTCGGCCATGTAGGCCATGAAGCCCTTGGTGTAGGCCTGACGCAGCTCGGTGGCGTAGTTAACCTTGCAGATGCCGTTCTTCACAGCCTCGGCAACCTGCTCATCGGGCACACCGGAGGTGCCGTGCAGGACCAGCGGCACGTCGACGGCATCGCGGATGGCCTTGACCACGGACTGCTCGATGTGCGGATCGCTCGTGTACACGCCGTGGCTGGTACCAACGCCGATAGCCAGCGAGGTGCAGCCAGTGCGCTCGACGAACTCCTTGGCCTCGGCAGGATCGGTGTAGGGGCTCTCGCCCTCAACCGCGGGACCGTCGTCCTCCTTGCCGCCAACCTTACCGAGCTCGGCCTCGACGGGCACGCCCATGGCGCGGCCAGCGTCGGCGACGGACTTGGTCAGGGCGATGTTGTCCTCGAAGGACTCGTGCGAACCGTCGATCATGACAGAGGTGTAGCCCGTGCGGAAAGCCTGCATGCAGCGGTCATAGCCATCGCCGTGATCGAGGTGCAGAGCGACAGGCACGGAAGCGCGCTCGGCGGCAGCCTTGACCATGCCGTAGAAGTAGTCCAGACCAGCGGTCTTGATGGTGCCCGGGGTGGTCTGCATGATGACGGGGGACTTGGTCTCCTCGGCAGCGGCCAGAACGGCCATAACAAACTCGAGGTTCTCGACGTTGAAAGCGCCAACAGCGTAGTGGCCGGCCTGAGCGTCCTTGAGCATCTTTTCGGTGGTAACAAGTGCCATGAGCGTTTGCTCCTCTCCCTCGCCCGCATCTGGACATCGGGCGTAGTTGTTCACAAGGCGTTTTACCTTGCATTTTGCTGCGCTCATTGTATGAAATTCAGCAGCTTTGCACGTGCGAGATATTGAGCCCACGCAGGTCAATACAGTCATTTTTGAAAAGCAAACGGAAGAAATTTGAGCCGAGTGAACATGTTCGATATTGAATTTTGGGCGTTCAGCGTCTTTCTTTTATAGAAAAGATAAGTAATCGAAAGGTGTTTTCTTACTCAAAAAGAAAATGAACGAAAATAGAGTCAACACAATTCCTGCAAATTTCAGACGATGATGGAGCAGATATGGCCCACGCAACAACCCGAGCTTTCGCCGACGAGCGTCGTTCCGCCATCATGGAGATGCTCGATCATAATGCCTCGGTGCAGGTAGCAGAAATCGCCCAGACCTTTGGCGTGTCCTCCGTCACCGCCCGCGCCGACCTGGACGCGCTCGCCGAAGCAGGCAAGCTGCGCCGCACGCATGGCGGTGCCGTATCGCTCCACAAACGCCTGACCGTTTCCACGCAGGATCGCCGCATCAACGTCAATGTCGCCGCCAAGCAGGCCATCGCACAAAGCGCCATCGAGCTCGTCAATGACGGCGACACGTTGCTCGTCGACTCGGGCACCACGGCGCTCGAGTTCGTCCGGCTCCTCGATCAGCGCGACGGTATCACCGTCATCACGGCCGACATTACCATTGCCGATTACATCGACGAGAGCATGCCCTCAGTCGATGTCGTCATGCTGGGCGGGGCGCTGCGCAAAGGCCATCGTTATTTGTACGGACCGCTCACTATGCAGGCGCTCCAAATGGTCCATGCCGATCTGGCCGTCATGTGCCCCGGCGCCTTTGTCCCCAGCTGCGGCTTTACGACCGACTTTCCCCAGATGGCCGAGACCAAAGCGGCTATGGTCGGTGCCGCCCGTCAAAGCGTCGCCCTCATGGACGCCAGCAAGGTTAACGGACGCGGCATGTACCGCTTTGCCGAACTCGCCGACGTCGACTCCATCGTGATGGACAGCGACCCCGATAATGCCGTCGCCACCTCAATCGCCGAGATCGTCGACAACGCCCGCCCAAATCTCCTCATCGCCGGCGCTTAAACAAAAACCACCACAAAGGTCTCCTTTGTGGTGGTTGAGCATCAGAAGTGAATGTGTCGCTACTTGGACAGCTCGTCGGCGAGGGCCTCGATCTGAGCGCGCGAGGCGTCGTTGAGCGAACCCAGGACGGTCACTTTGTTCTTCGTCAGGGTGATGTCCTTCATGCCCTCGAGCTCCTTGGTCATAACCTTGGCAGCTGCGGGCGCCCAGGAACCGGACTCGACAAGCGCCACGGTGCGGTTCTGGTAGGCATGCTCGGCGAGCGTGTGGATAAAGGTGCTCATGCACGGGAAGATCTCGCCCTGATAGGTAATGGAGGCGAGCACCAGACGGTCGTAGCGGAACGCATCCTCAACGGCCTCGGCCATGTCGTCGCGAGCCAGGTCAAAGACGGAAACCTTCTGGCCGCGAGCCTCAAGCGCAGAAGCGAGCTCCTCGACGGCGGCCTTCAGATGGCCATACACGCTCGCATAGGCAATCGTGATGCCCTCGTCCTCGGGCTGATAGCTCGACCAGGTGTTATAGGTGTCGAGGTAGTAGCCCAGGTTCTCGGTCAGCACGGGGCCGTGGAGCGGGCAGATAATCTGAATGTCCAGGTCGGCGGCCTTCTTGAGCACGGCCTGCACGAACTTGCCGAACTTACCGACGATGCCAAAGTAGTAGCGGCGAGCCTCGCAAGCCCACCCCTCGGGATCCTCGATGTCGTTGGCGCCAAACTTGCCAAAGCCGTCGGCACTAAAGAGCACCTTGTCGGTGGACTCGTAGGAGAAGATCACCTCGGGCCAGTGAACGTTGGGGGCGCCGATAAAGGTCAGGCTGTGGCCGCCCAGGTCGAGCACGTCGCCCTCTTTGACGACCATCTTGCGCTCGGGGTAGTCGGTGCCAAAGTAGTTGACCATCATGCGGAAAGCACCCATGCTGGCCACGATCTGCGCCTGGGGATAGCGCTCCATAAAGGCAGCGATACCGGCGGAGTGATCGGGCTCCATGTGATGGACGACCAGGTAGTCGGGCGTACGGCCATCGAGCACGGCCTCGAGGTTGCCGAGCCACTCGTCGACAAAGCCAGCGTCGACCGAATCGGCGACAGCGATTTTATCGCCCAAGATAACGTAGCTGTTGTATGCCATACCGTTCTCGGAAACGTCGTACTGGCCCTCGAACAGGTCAATGTCGTGATCGTCGACACCGATGTAGCGGATATCCTTGGTGATCTCCATCAGGCAAAGCCTCCTAGATAGACAAAAGAACCCGTCTATCATAACACTCGCCTTCATAGCCACGGCTATCTGTCAGCATCCTTATCGATTGTTATTGAGGCGAAATATTGAGCCGATGAGCTGCGGAAACTATGCGCGGGGAGCTGCCGTGGTATGCCGAACGATGAGCTGGCCGGGAATACGAATGGCAACGGCTTTGCCCGCCGTACCCGCCTCGGGAACCGCATGCTCAAACACCTCGCGTCCGCGCTGATGTAGATCGAATCGCACGGTCGTGAGCTCGTTGTGTGCTACAAAATCATCGAGCGAATCATCGACACCCACCACGCTCACGTCCTCGGGCACGCGCAGACCGCTATCGCGCAGCGCGGCAATCGCGCCATTTGCCATCTGATCGTTTGCCGCGTAAATCGCCGTCATGGTGCGATCGCGCTCGGCCAGATACCTGCCGGCCTCGTAGCCGCTGTTGGCAGACCAGTCGCCCTCGAGCGGCTCTGCCGGCTCGATGTGTTTACGCTCGAGTGCATCCTGCCAACCGGCGCGACGAAATTGCTCGTCGACCGAGAACGACGGGCCGCCAATATAGCGAATCTGCTCGTGCCCCAGCTCAAACAGGTGATCCATAAGCAAGAGCGAGCAGCCGTAATGATCGGAATCGACCGTGGTCACCCGCGGGTGCGCATACATGGTAACGATGACCGTGCCAATGCCCGGCAGTGGATCAAACGTCTCAAAATCGGGCGCCATGCGACTCATGCCGATGATGATGCCGTCCACGGGCAGCGCGGCCATACGACGCGTGGCCTCGGCAAGTGAAAACTCCTCGGTCTTGGACATCTCGACCAGCGTGATGGCACAATTATGCTCGCGAGCAGCGCTGGCGATGCCGTCGATCATTGAGAGGTTGCCAAACTTGGTGACATCGTTGACGCACAGGCCGACCGAATGGTAGCGACCATCACGCAGCGAGCGACCGGCATAACTCGGACGAAAGCCGAGCTCTTGCATAGCTGCCTGCACGCGCTGGCGCGTCTGCTCGTTAACGTTGGGCAAGCCGTTGGCGACGCGCGAAACCGTCTGCTGCGAAACGCCGGCAGCGCGGGCGACGTCGGCCATGGAGACCGGACGCGTACCTGTATCGTTGGACGGGCGCCTTGCCACAGGATCACCTTCACCCTTGCGAGATCTGAATAGCGTGAATGCCGGCCCGGGCAGAAATACACTCCGCGCCGAGGCCCGCTATCGTCGGACGCATGTTAACGTACTCTACTTTTTCTATCTGCATCTCTTCTGCTTTATAAGTCCATACGGCAGTACCGTTCACGGCTGTATTTCTACCGATTACCAGATTCTCAAAAAGTGACAAGCGTTGTGTTATGAGTACGTTAACATAGCCCGTAACGTGCGGCATCGTGAACACTTGGTTCATGCCGCTTCAAGTTGTTAACGTACTCATAACGGCGCAAAACTTACCCGTACGCGCCAAGGAAAGGACTCCGATGACCACCCCCGACGAAAAGACACTCGCCACGCTCACCAAACTGTTTGAGGAGGAGTTTGGGCCCATCGGCGATCGCCAGGTGCTCTATGTGCACGCGCCCGGCCGCTCCGAGATCAGTGGCAACCACACCGACCACGAGGGCGGCCACGTCATCGCCGGCTCGCTCGATGTCGCCGTCGACGGCATCGCCGTGGCAACCGATTCCAACAAGGTTTGCGTTGCCGACGAGGGCTATCCCACGTTTGAGATCGCGCTCGACACGCTGGATATTCAAGAGTCCGAGAAGGGCACGTCCGCGAGCCTCGTCCGCGGCATGGCCCACGAAATCGCTGCTCTGGGCGTTGAGCCCCAGGGCTTCGACTTCGCCTTCACCTGCTCTGTCCCCTCGGGCGGCGGCCTTTCGAGCTCTGCTGCTGTCGAGGCGGCATACGGTCGCGCCATGGAGACGCTCTGGGGCGCACCCGCCATCGAGCCCGTCGCGCTCGCCCAGATGAGCCAGCGCACCGAGAACAACTACTATGGCAAGCCCTGCGGTCTGATGGACCAGGCCGCTGTGTGCCTGGGCGGCCTCGCCTACATGGACTTTGAGGACCAGGCTCAGCCTAAAACCCAGAAGCTCGAGCTCAATTTTGAGGATCACGGTTATGCGCTCGTGCTCGTTAAGGTTGGCGCCGACCATGTGGCAGCTACCGACGATTACGCTGCCGTTCCGCGCGAGATGCAAGACGTCGCCGCCGAGTTTGGCAAGGCACGCCTGTGCGAGGTCGATGTTGCCGATTTTGACGCCAAGCTCCCCGAGCTGCGCGCCAAGCTGGGCGACCGTGCCTGCCTGCGCGCCGTTCACTACTGGTACGAGAACGGCCTGGTCGATAAGCGCTGGGCTGCCCTGAACGCCGGCGACATTGACCAGTTCCTGGTCCTGACGCGCGAGTCCGGCGCCAGCTCTGCCATGTACCTGCAGAATGTCGTTGCCAAGCTGGGCTCCGAGCAGCCCTCCATGTATGCCCTGGCACTGGCCGAGCACGTGCTCGACGGCCGTGGCGCCGTTCGTATTCACGGTGGCGGCTTTGGCGGTACCATCCAGGCCTTCGTGCCGCTCGACCTGGTCGACACCTTCATCGCCAAGATGAACGGCTGGCTGGGCGAGGGCTCTGCCCGTCACTACGCCATCTCTGACAAGGGGGCTTACGCGGCATGGCTGTAATGACTGACGTGCGCGAGGCCGCGCAGAACCTGATCGAGTACGCTATCCACCGATCGATGATCGGCCAGGACGATCGCATCTGGGCATACAACACCATTTTGGAGTGCATCGGCGCCACGGGCCCCGCACTCGACATGACTTGGGCACTCCAAGTTGAGAAACTCTCGCTCTTGCACCCCGATACCCTGCCCGACTTTGACCTTGAAGGCACGCTCGCCGCGCTTGCCGAGGCCGCCGTTGCCAACGGCGCCGCCGAGGACACGGCATCGGGCCGCGACCGCATCGCCATGCGCATCATGGGCGCGCTCATGCCGAGGCCTTCTGTTGTAAACGAGGAGTTCAACGGCCGCATGGGCGTCAACGAGCCCCGCGCCGCGACCGACTGGTTCTACGGTCTGTGCTGCGACGCCGGCTACGTGCGCCGCGCCGCCATCGCGCGCAACATCAAATGGAGTACCCCCACCAACTGGGGCGACCTGGAGATCACCATCAACCTGTCCAAGCCTGAGAAGGACCCGCGCGATATCGCCGCGGCAGGTGCCGCCAAGAACACGGGCGAGAAGTATCCCGCCTGCCAACTCTGCATCGAAAACGAGGGCTACCCTGGACGCTCCGCCGCAGCCGACGGTGGCGCTCACCCCGCCCGCCAGAATCTGCGTGTTATCCCCATCCAGCTCGACGGCGAGCGCTGGGGCTTCCAGTACAGCCCGTACGCATACTTTAACGAGCACTGCATTGCTATGAGCTCCGAGCATCGTCCGATGCACGTGGACCGCAAGGGGCTGACCTGCCTGCTCGATTTTGTGGACCTGTTCCCGCACTACTTCATTGGGTCCAACGCCGACCTGCCCATCGTGGGCGGCTCGATTCTGTCGCACGATCACTTCCAGGGCGGCGCGCACGAGTTCCCCATGATGCATGCCGCCGAGGTCTCGCAGTTTAGCGTGCCCGGCTTTGACCAGGTCAGTGGTACCGTGTTGCAGTGGCCGCTCTCGGTGCTGCGACTGCGCTCGCACGACCGCGCCCAGCTGCTCGACGCCGCCGAGAAGATTATCCTTGCCTGGCGCGAGTGGACCGATGAGTCCGTGGGCGTTATCGCGCACACAGCCGACGGCGTGGCGCACAACACTGTGACGCCCGTCATCCGCCGCGTCGACTCCCGCGGCAACGCCGGCGGCGAGATTTACGAGGCCTACCTGGCGCTTCGCTGCAACATCACGACCGACGAGCATCCGCTGGGCGTATTCCACCCGCATGCCGAGTACCACCATATTAAGAAGGAGAACATCGGCCTGATCGAGGTCATGGGCCTGGCCATTTTGCCGCCGCGCCTGGTTCCCGAGCTCGGCGCTGTCCGCGAGCACTTGCTGGCGGCCAAGGCCGATGCCAGCTACGATCTTGCCAGCGCGCTCGAGGGCGATGACCTTTGTCGCAGCCACGCCGCATGGGCCGAGGACGTCTTTGCCCGCCGCGCCGACGAGCTTACGGCGGATAACGCCATCGACATCCTTCACGAGGAGGTCGGCGTGGTGTTTGGCCACGTGCTCGACAACGCCGGCGTCTTTAAGTGGGACGAGGCGGGACGCGCCGCCCAGCAGCGCTTTATCGATTCGCTGTAATAATCCCCTGGGGACGGAGGAAAACGGATCATTTCGTCTTCAAGGCAGCGGCGCCCGCCGGCAACATCGCCGGCGGGCGCCGTTTTCTGATGCAAGGGTAACTAATTTACACCAAAGCAAGGAGTGTCCCAAACTGCCGGCAGAAAAGAAACGTCCCCAGGTGCCGACCTAAACCCCCACATTATTCGATGGAAAAACGTGGTTGCCTCCCACATTATTCGATGAAAAAACGTGGTTTACTCCCACATTTTTCGATGGAAAGACCAAGACGGTCTTATACTAAACATGATCGTTAGGAGGCAGTATGCAGCGACAGCTAATGGACGAACTCATCGCTTGGAAATCTAGGGCGAACCGCAAGCCCCTCCTGCTTAAGGGGGCCCGCCAGACGGGAAAAACCTGGCTTCTCAACGAATTCGCAGGCCAGCAGTATCAAAACGTCATCCGTTTTGACTTTATGCTCGAACCGGGCGTACGTTCGCTGTTCGACGGAAGCCTTGACCCCAAACGCATCATCTCCCAGATAGAGCTCCTGCGCGGCCAGACCATAACGCCGACAGACACACTCATCATCTTCGACGAAATCCAAGAGGCACCGCGTGGCATCACCTCGCTCAAATACTTCAACGAGCTGGCGCCGGAATACCATATCGTGGCAGCCGGCTCCTATATGGGGCTCGCGCTCCGACGCGAAAACGAGTCGTTCCCCGTCGGCAAGATTGACCAGCTTACCATGCGCCCCATGGGGTTTGTCGAGTTCGTTCGTGCCGTCGATGGCGATCCGCTCGCAGATGCCATCCTTGCCGCAGACATGGACCTGCTGGCAAACGTTTCCGAAAAGCTCGAGCGCCTGCTCAAGGAATACCTCGTTGTCGGTGGCATGCCAGAAGTTGTCTCCGCTTTCGCCGCCTCCCACGATTTCATCGAGGCCCGCAGGCTTCAGCAGCAAATCATCGAAGCTTACGAATCCGATTTTGGCAAGCATGCGCCAGCCCGCATCGTCGAGCGCATGAGGCTGGTTTGGAAATCCCTTCCCGGCCAGCTCGCAAAGGAAAACAAGAAGTTCGTCTACGGTGCGCTCCGTCCCGGGGCGCGCGCACGCGATTTTGAGGAAAGCCTCCAGTGGCTCATGGACTATGGAATCGTTCATAAGGTACCACGTGTTTCCGCCCTAAGAGCACCGCTCACAAGCTACGAGGATCTCTCGGGCTTCAAGCTGTTCTGCATCGACACCGGCATCCTCGGAGCACTCTCTGGCCTCTCGCCAGCCATTGTTCTGAACGGGCCCGCTGTTTTTACGGAGTTCAAAGGCTCGCTGACCGAGCAATACGTCGCACAGGAGCTTTTGCTCCAAGGCAAAACTCCCGCGTATTGGTCATCCTCCTCCGGCAATGCAGAGACTGACTTTGCCATCGACCATGCGGGGACCGTGCTTCCGCTCGAGGTCAAGGCGGCAGAGAACCTCAAAGCAAAGAGCCTGAGAATTGCCTGCGAGAAGTTCAAGCTCGAGCGCTGCGTGAGAACATCGTTAGCGGCATATAGAGACGAGGGCACGCTCGTCAACATTCCGCTCTGGGAGATTGGGCAAATCGACAAGCTGGCATAGGCGCTGTGGAGGGGGTGTCCCGTAAGGAGTGTCCCAAACTGCCGGCAGAAAAGGAACGTCTCTATCTGCCGCATTCCCGAAGCAAGGCAACGCCGATGTTTTGGCAACGGCAGCGAGCGGGCCGCATTTGAGACAAGGTGACGTGAAACGAAAGGGCGCTGACCTTCTGGTCGCGCCCTTGAAGTTGAACGTCAGATTGTCCAAATGCGGCCCGCGCAGCGTCGAGCCGTTACGGCGTTTGGCAAAACGCCGTAACCCTACAGCTCCGTTACTTCAACGTTGTTGTAGATCTCGTCCCAGCGGTCCATGACCAGGTGACCGGTCTTGGGATCCATGGCGTTGAGCTTGCCGCAGGTATTGGCGGTCTTGAGCACCGTGACGTCGTCGGCGCCGGCAGCAATGGCATGCGCAAAGCCGGCGATGGTCGAGTCACCGGAACCCGTCGCGTTCACGGCCGCAATCGCGGGCGTCTTGGCGCGGAACGCGCGACCCTCATGGAAGCCCACCGAACCGGCAGCGCCCATCGAAACGACAACCCAGGGAATACCGGCAAAGCGGTCATCGGCGGCGAGCGCCTCGCGCAGGGCATCGACATCATCGGTCGTAAAGGACGTACCCAGCAGGCCGTTAATCTCGGTCAGGTTGGGCTTTACGAGCTCAGGCTTGGCATCGGACTCCAGCGCGGCCTCCAGCGATGCACCCGAGGTGTCGAGCAGCACCTTGGCGCCCGCCTCCTCGGCAATCTTGACGAGCTCGGCATAGTAGCCGGCATCGACGCCACGCGGCAGCGAGCCCGAAAGCGTCACAACGTCCGCCTTCGATGCAAGCTCGGCGAACTTGGCCGTAAAGGCCTCGAGCTCGGCCGGGGTGATCTGCGGGCCTCTCTCCAAAAGCTCGGTCTGATTGCCCTCGTGCAGAATATTCAGGCAAATGCGCGTCTCGCCGGCAATGGGCACAAAGTCGTTCTTGACGCCATCGGCATCCATAAGTTCAGCCATATAGGCACCCATGTGGCCGCCGAGCAGACCGGTCGCGAGCACATCGTCGCCCAACTGCAGCAGTACACGGCTCACATTGAGACCCTTGCCGCCGGCAGTCTTTTCGGGCGTCACGCGGTTCACGTCGTCGATGATCAGCTTGTCGAGCTGATAGCGCGTATCAATCGACGGGTTCATGGTAACGGTCAGAATCATGTTGAACTCCTGTTTAGAAAACCGGCCCGCGCCCCATCACAGAAACGCGAGCCGTCAATTGAAAAGCTGCAGAATGCCGGGTACCGCCAAAACGAAGCACACAAGCTCAGCAAGCAAAAGTGTTATCGAAGCAGCTTACCGAACCAGAGCGCTTCGCAACAACAGGAGCAACCCCGCAGGTCATCCCAACGTCAGCGAGCGCTTCGCAGCGTCGACCGGTCCGGCGTTCGGCAGAACGCCGGAACCTAATTAGTCGTGGTACTCGCCGCGGTCCCACTTCTCGAGGAACTCGTCAAAGAAGTGCGGGTCAGCCTGAGCCTCGGCGTCGGCCTTATTGCAGGCATCGATCTTGGCAATCAGGGCATCGTGCTCGGGGGTCTTCTCGTAGGGCTCCTCCAGGAAGGCAAGCATGATGTCGGCCATCAGGAACTCACCGGTGATCTTGCCGCCAAAGCCCACGATGTTGGCGTTGAGCTCGCGACGGGCATACAGGGCAGAGGTCATGTCGCGAACCAGGGCACAGCGGGCGCCGGGAACCTTGTTGACGGCGTTGGTGATGCCGATGCCGGTGCCGCACAGGGCCACGCCAAAGTCGGCCTTGCCGCTGGCAACAGCCTCGCCCACGGCCTTACCGTAGATGGGATAGTGCGTACGGGTGTGGCTGTAGGTGCCGCAGTCGAGCACCTTGTAGCCAGCCTGCTCCAGGCGGTCGGCCAGATAGATCTTCTCGTCCGTAACGATATGGTCGCAACCGATTGCGATGGTCTTCTTCATCAGAACGTCCTTTCGTCTGAATTCACAAGTTGAGGTAGAAGTTCGAGTTCTCGGTGGCTCTCGTTAGGCCATCTTGTTGAGCATGTCGACACGGATCTGGTGACGGCCGCCGGCGTACTGGGCGCGCAGGAACTCGCGGGCGATCTTCTTGGCGACCTCGGTGCCCACAACGCCCGGGCCCATGGTGACCATGCGCGAGCCGTTGTGCTCGCGGGTCATGTAGGCGGAACGCTCGTCGGAAATGTTGGCGACGACCATGCCCTTAATCTTGACGGCGGCCATATAGGAGCCGACGCCGTACTTATCGAATGCGAAGCCCTGGGAATCCTTGTGCTCCAGCAGGTCCTTGGCAACGGCGGTCGCGGAATCGACAAAGTCCGCGGCAGGGGTCTCGGAATAGTCGACGACCTCGTGACCGTCGGCGATGAGCATCTCCTTGATGGACTCCTTCATCGACATACCGTCGGCATCGGAAGCGATTACAACCCTCATGACATCCTCCTTGAGAGATACGCAGGTGCGTAGTTTCTGTTTGGAAGTGTTGAATCGCGTTCAGGTCCGGGCATCTGAATGTGCGGTTCTTCACTGTTCATGTTTATTTGAACACATTCGAACAGTAACTGCAACAACTATTTGTTTATCTTTGTTCTTTTTTGAACAAATACCGTTTACGGATGATTGCTGACCGTTTGGATTCAGGGAATGCCCGGCTTGTCACGTATTCAACAAACAAAAAGGGCGGCCGAGAACGCATCTCGGCCGCCCTTCTTACGGTTGGTTTTCCAAAGATCGCTTTGCCGCCTACTCAGACTGCCCACCCTTTTTGGCGTGCTTGGAAGGAGCGCTCAAGAAACGACCCGTCAAATAGTTCGCCGGGCCGGAAATATCGATCCCCAGCAGCACGTGGCCCAGCCACAGGAACGCCACGAGCACCAGCAGCGGGATAACGCACGAAGTCACGATCATCACGATGACGCCTTCAATCAGATCGGTCACCTGCCGCACGATCTCATCGGTCATCTGCTTGGCGCCGCTGGTCACCGACGTAACAAGGCTCGATGCCCCATCAGTCAACTGCTCGAGCACGTTTTTGGACTCCGTGGCCTCGGATTTTTTCTTGTTCGATTTTGAGCTGGTCTCGGCTGACTTGTCCGTGGTGTCGGCCGCATCCGCAGCGTCCGCAGCCTTTTGCTCAGCTTGCTCAATACTTACGCGATACGTTTCATCGACCTTCTGCGACACCCATACGCTCGCGGGCACGAGCGCCATGCCGATCACGGCAACCACCAGCACGCGCGTCGCCACACGGCGCAGGACAGTGCTCGTGCTCCAGCGCCCGTGAATGCCGAGCGACACCGCAAAGAGCACCAACGCAAACGGGATTAAGATGCCCAGGCCAACCGACCACAAAATGGTTAGCAGGTATTTCTCTAGGTAGAGCACGGCAAGCACAATACCAAGGTTGCCCGAAAGCTGTGCGAGCTGCTCGGCAACCGGCGTTCCCGTATCACCCGGCAGCGCCGTAATACCCGCAGATAGAGCAACGCATGAAGCCGTGAGCGCCAAAACGTTGCCCTTCTTTTGGTCGATGACCTCGATGGTGGAGTCCCAAGTCTTGGTATCGGCGAAATGCGGACGAGCCACAAAGCCCGACAGCAGCGCCAGTACCACGAGCGCAACGATAAAGCCAACCTGCAGCTTTTTGTTTGCGCACACGACATCGGACAGGCTGGGCTGCAGCTCGGTTACCGTCGTGCGCTCGGTTATCTGGACAGGACGCCCATGAGCCATCTCGTGCGCATCTTTCTTTTGAATCAATCCGTTGTCCGGCATTTGGATACCTCCTCATTCCGGCCTGTATTGCGGATGGAAGTATACCCACCGAGCAAAAATCGAACGGGAGGACGAACGGAGCGCACCAAGACTGTCCCCAATGACCAGTCGTTTAAGAACGTCCCCAATGACTATCTCGGGATGAGTTGCGGTGGAATAGGGATTGTTTTGCGCCCGCCGGCCCCTATTCAGTCCTTATTTCACCGCAACTTGGAGGAGGACAGAAAAAGCCCTGTCGCGGGTGCGGCAGGGCTTTTGGAAGGGAACTTGGTTGTGAGGGCTCGTTAGGCGAGCTTGGCCTCGAGCTCAGCGATGCGCTTGTAGGCATCGATGGTAAAGCGGGCCTGCTTCTCCAGGATCATAGTGGTCATGAGAGTGTCCTGAGCGTGAGCCATGATGAAGGTCATCTCCATCTCGCCACCGCCGGCCTCCTGCGAAAGCAGCTTGGTCTGCGTGTCGTGGGCGCCGATAAGTGCATCGCTGGCATCCTTGTGCAGCTGTTCGGCCTTCTCAAAGTCACCCTCGCGAGCAGCATCGAGCGCTGCAAGCAGATCGGTCTGGGCGTCACCTGCGTATGCGACAATCTCGAATCCAACCATCGAGATTTCTTCTTTGGTTGCCATATTGCGTTCCTTTCACATATGAACCAATGGAGAGCATCGCGTCCGGGCATACGCGCTGCGTTGTGTATGACAGAAACAATAACATTCAAACAAAAAAGAACAGCGCAAAACGTAATTTTGAGCTATGAACGGTCACTATTCGCCCGTGAACGGTTTTTAAACCAATCTGAACAATATCGAACACAATTAGCGGCAACCCAAACAGACCCGCGCCCTAGCGTACATCGCGCACCGTATCGCCCTCGACGAGCACGCCCGGAAACAGCATGTGCTCCACACCGGGTGCAGCGCCCTCGGCGCCGGCAATCTTGTCGACCGCCCACATGCCGACGCGTTTGTTGTCAAAGCGCACCGTGGTCAGGCGACGATCGGGCACGATATCGCCCAAACTATCGTCAACACCCACCACGCTTACGTCCTGGGGCACGCGCTTCCCGCGCGACTCGAGCCCACGGATGCAGCCATATGCCATGGCATCGTTGGAAGCATAAATGGCCGTACAGGTCGGATCGTCCGCCAGAGCCTGACCGGCAGCATATCCACTCTGCGCTGTCCAGTCGCCGCGCACGAGCTGCGGTGGCTCGATGCCATGCGCACGCAATGTCTCGCGCCAGCCTTCCTCGCGCCGCATGCCCGAAAGCGAGCGCTCGGGACACGAGATGAAGTGCACGGTCTTGTGCCCCTGCCCCAGCAAGTACTCGACCACTTGGCGCGAGCAATCGAACTGGTCGTTATCGACCGTTGAACAGAGCGGGTGCTCCAGCATGGTAACGAGCACCGTCTGCATACCGGGCAGCGGCTCAAAGGTGCCAAAGTCCGCCGGCATGCGGTTCATAATCACAACCATGCCGTCCACCGGCAGTGCGCTCATGCGCGACGATGCGCCCTCGAGGGTATACGGATGCCCATCTACTTTAGTGAGGGTGATGGCGTAGCCGTGTTTGTCGGCGGCGGCGGCAAAGCCCTCCATACGGTCGAGGTTGCCGGTGCCAGTAATGTTGAACATGGCGACGCCGACGGTCTTAAACTTACCGCGGCGCAGCGATCGACCGGCAAAGTTTGGGCGATATCCCAGCTCGCGCATGGCGGCACGCACGCGTTCCTTGGTCTCGGGGCGCACGCTGGGCGAATCGTGCACGGTGCGCGAGACCGTCTGCTCCGAGACGCCCGCGAGACGCGCCACATCCTTAACGGATACCGATTTTTTAACAGCGGCCATAGGTCGATCTTTCTATGTCAACGATGCCATTGATGGCACCTTGCGCAGTCATTTTTAACGCCTTCAAGTATATCCAACGCTTCCCCCACCATACGTTCACCACCCAAAACCTACCGTTCACCGACATTTTTGCTTCCCCGAACGGCTTTTGGCGTCCAAATGTTAACGTTGCCATTGCGCAAACACAGAGCCACCGGGCGGCTCAAATGTTTACGCGTAAGGAATCGATGGTTCGCAGGCACAGGAACCACCGGTTCGCGTCTTTTTTTGTGTCGCAAAATGGCAACGTCAACATTTTGGCAACCGAACGCCAAAAGCTACCATCGTTGCTAACCCACCGACTCTTAGGAGCATTGCATGGAGCAACTCATCGCCATCATCGAAAAGGGCCAGCCCTTTTTCAACGCGATCGCCCGCAACAAGTACCTCAAGGCGATCCGCGACGGCTTTATCTCCGTCATCCCCATCATCATCTTCTCGTCCATCTTCTGCCTGGTAGCCTCGGTCCCCAACATCTGGGGTTTCTACTGGCCCGATGACATCAACAACGCCCTATGGAAGTGCTACAACTACTCCATGGGCATCCTGGCCATCGCCTGTGCCGCCACCACGGCCAAGCACTTCGCCGACGCTCAGAACCGCGATCTGCCCAAGAACAACCAGATCAACTTCATCTCGTGCATGTGCGCGGCCATCATCGGCTTCTTGCTCCTTTCGAGCGACACGATCGCCACGGACGCTGCCAGCGGCTTCAACACCACCTACCTTGGTTCCAAAGGCCTGCTGACCGCCTTTATCGCTGCGTTTGTGACCGGCATCATCTACAAGTTCTTCATTAAGCGCAACATCACCGTCAAGATGCCCGAGCAGGTTCCGCCCAACATCTCGCAGACCTTTAAGGACATCATCCCCTTCTCCGTCTGCATCACCGTCTTTTGGGTCTTTGACATAGCCTTCCGCGCTGCTTTTGGCTTCTGCTTTGCCCAGGGCGTCATCCAGGTGTTCCAGCCCCTGTTCACCGCTGCCGACGGCTACATCGGCCTCGCTGTGATCTACGGCGCTATGAGCCTCTTCTGGTTCGTGGGCGTCCACGGCCCCTCGATCGTCGAGCCCGCCATCGCCGCCGCCCTCGTTGCCAACATGACCGACAACCTGGCTGCGTTCCAGGCCGGCCAGCACGCTTCCGCTGTCCTGACCCAGGGTGCCCAGTACTTCGTCGTCTGCATGGGCGGCACCGGCGCCACGCTCGTCCTGGTCTTTATGTTCTGCTTCCTGGCCAAGTCTCAGGAGATGCGCGCCGTCGGTAAGGCCGCCATCGTCCCCGTCTGCTTTGCCGTCAACGAGCCGCTGCTGTTCGCCGCGCCCATCGTGCTCAACCCCGTCTTCTTTGTCCCGTTTGTCTTTGCCCCGATCGCCAACATCTGGATCCTCAAGATCTTTATCGACTTCTTGGGCATGAACGGCTTTATGTACACCCTGCCTTGGACCGTCCCCGGCCCCATCGGCACCATCATGGGCCTGGGCTTCCAGCCGCTCGCTTTTGTGATGCTCGCCCTTATCCTGGTCGTCGACTTCGTTCTGTACTACCCGTTCTTCCGTGCCTATGACGCCCAGAAGTGCGCCGAGGAGGCCGAAATCTCCCAGGAGGAGCTCGCCGCCAAGAACGCCGAGAAGGCCGCCAAGCTCAACGATGCCTTCCAGGGCAAGGCTGACGCCAAGAGCGTTGCCGCCGGCGCTGCTGCCGAGGCCGTGAAGGCCGACTCCCCCGCCGCTTCCGCAGCACCCGCTGCCGAGACAACGACCGCCAGCGACCTCAACGGCAAGCGCGTGCTCGTGCTCTGCCAGGGCGGCGGAACCTCGGGCCTGCTCGCCAACGCGCTGGCCAAGGCCGCCAAGGAGCGCGGCATTAACCTCGAGACCGCTGCCGAGGCCTATGGCAACCACGTGGACATGCTCCCCGACTTTGACCTGGTCGTCCTGGCCCCGCAAGCCGCCAGCTACCTGGCCGACCTGCAAAAGGACTGCGAGCGCGTGGGCAACAAGTGTGTCGCCTGCCGTGGCAAGCAATACATCGAGCTCTCCCAGAACGGCGACAAGTCTCTCGCCTTCGTAAGCGAGCAACTCTCGAAGTAAGTAACGCCCAGGGCCAGCCGACCATCCAAGACCGGCTGGCCCTTCGATTTAGACGATTGGATCATCATGTCCGTTAACCCTGCTAGCGTCACCAATCCGCCCGCGCAGTTTCCCGAGGACTTTGTCTTTGGCGGCGCCACCGCTGCCTACCAGGTAGAGGGCGAGACCCGCACTCACGGTAAGGGCAAGGTTGCCTGGGACGACTTCCTGGAGGCCCAGGGGCGCTTTTCCCCCGATCCCGCTTCGGACTTCTACAACCAGTACCCCGTCGATCTGGAGCTGTGCGAGGAGTTTGGCATCAACGGCATCCGTCTCTCCATTGCCTGGAGCCGCATCTTTCCCAACGGGACCGGCGAGATCAACCCCGAGGGTGTGCAGTTCTACCACGACCTCTTCGCCGAGTGCCACAAGCACCACGTTGAGCCGTTCGTCACGCTGCATCACTTTGACACGCCGCTTCCCCTCTTTGAGAAGGGCGACTTCCTCAACCGCGAGACCATCGACGCCTTTGTGGACTTTGCCACCTTCTGCTTTAAGGAGTACGCCGACCAGGTGACCTACTGGTTCACCTTTAACGAGATCTGGGCCGACGCCTCCAACACCTACATCGAGGGCACCTTCCCCGGTGGCGTCAAGGCGCATCTGGCCGAGGCCTTCCAGTGCGAGCACAACATGATGCTCGCCCACGCCAAGGCCGTGCTGGCCTTCCACAACGGCGGCTTTAAGGGCAAAATCGGCGTCATCCAGTCGCTGGAGTTTAAGTACCCGCTCAACGAGAACGACCCCGCCGACATCAAAGCCGCCAACAACGAGCACGTGCTGCAAAACCAGTTTTTGCTCGACGCGACGTTCCGCGGCGAGTATGCCCCCGACACCCTCGAGTGCGCCAACCGCCTGGCTGCCGTCTCGGGCGGCACCATCGAGATCTTGGACGAGGACCTCGAGATTATGCGCGAGGCAGCGCTCTACAACGACTACCTGGGCGTTAACAACTATCAGTGCCGTTTTTTGAAGGCTTACGATGGCGAGAACGACCTGCACCACAACGGTACGGGCGAGAAGGGCACCGGTCGCTGGCGCGTCAAGGGCATTGGCGAGCATGTGAACAAGCCCGGCATCCCCACCACCGACTGGGACTGGATCATCTATCCCGAGGGTCTGTTCGATCTGCTCGTCTACATTAAGCAGCGCTACCCCAACTACAAGCAGATCTTCATCACCGAGAACGGCATGGGCTACAAGGACCCCTACAAGAACGGTTTTGTGGACGACCAGCCGCGCATCGACTACATCGAGCAGCACCTGCGTTGGCTGCTCAAGGCCATGGAGGTGGGCGTCAACGTGGGCGGCTACTTCCTGTGGAGCCTGCAGGATCAGTTCTCCTGGACCAATGGCTACAACAAGCGTTACGGCTTCTTTTACGTTGACTTTGAAACCCAGAAGCGCACGCCCAAGGCAAGCGCCTACTGGTACAAGCACGTGGCGCAGACCCGTCGTCTGGACTAGTGGCTGGCGGGGTTGCCCGCTCACACAACCTGTCCCCATTTCTCAGCCGGGGGCGGCACGTCACACGGCGCGCCGCCCCCGGTCTTTTTGTTTTTGGGCTGGTCGGGAGCCGTTTGTCTCGATCTGTAACATCTAGCCGAGTTTTTTGGTCCTAGCTGTTACAGATTGAGACGAACAGGATTGCTCTTTCCGAAGAATCTAAATCTGTAACACGTAGCCCGCTTTTGACCGTCTACCTGTTACAAATCGAGACAAACGGAGTAGGACCTAACCCCGTATGTCCCTAACAGTCGAGCGTTCGACCAGCGTACTCGGCACATGAATCGCCTCGATAGACGAGCTCTCTCCAATCGCCGCCTCAAACGCAAGCTTACCGACACCGCGCAAATCAAATCGCAGCGTCGTCAGTCGATTGTGAGGAACAAGTCCCTCGAGTGCGTCGTCGATACCAACCACGCTCACGTCGTCGGGCACGGACAGGCCCGCGTTCTCGAGCGCGGCGATAACGCCCAGCGCCATCTGGTCATTTGCCGCAAGCACGGCAGTCGGCGCCTGCGACCCGCCGGCAAGCACCTCGGCCGCAATCCGCTCGCCCATGGCGTACCCACTGTCCGCACTCCAATCGCCACGCAGCATCGGAGCGGCATCGACATGAGCACGACCCAGCGTATCGCGCCAACCGGCCTCACGAAAACGCGAGGAAATCGAGTTTTCCGGACCCGCCACAAACCGCATATTCGAGTGACCATGTTCCAGCAGATAATTGGTCAACAGCTCGCACGAACCATACTGGTCGGAGTCGATCGTCGTGCAGCGCGGATGCGCATACATGGACAGGATGACCGTTCGCACTCCCGGCTGGGGAACAAACTCCTCAAAATCGGGAGCCATGCGGTTCATGTTGAGAATCATGCCGTCGACGGGTCGCTCGACCATGCGGCGCGAGGCATCGGCAAGTGTATAGGGCTTGTCGCCGCCCATCTCGATCATAGTGACGGCAAAATCGTGCTCGCGCGCCGCTTGCATGATACCCTCGAGCGTCGCCAGGTTACCGACACGTGTGATGTTGTACATGCACAGGCCAATAGAACGATACGACCCGCCGCGCAACGCCGCTCCAGCAAAATTGGGACGAAAGCCCAGCTCTTCCATGGCGGCCAGCACACGCTTGCGCGTCTTTTCCGTCACGTTGGGCATACCGTTGACCACGCGAGACACAGTCTGGCGGCTCACGCCAGCGAGCGCCGCAACCTCTGCCGCGCTCGCCGAATGACCATTCCTTGTCTGCTGAGCCATGCCTTCCACGCTAACCTGCTTCCCAACTATTCCCCGCGCCCATGGCGCATCGTACATACATCGATAACGTGCTCATGATACCCGAGCCATATACCACAACATGAAAACTTCTGTCAATCAAAACCGCTTACCGAACAAATACAACCGTTCGCGGCTGTTTGAAGTTGTTTTGTTTCTATACATCCCAGCCGGGTGTTAACGTGCTCATTGTCAAATGTTCACGTGCTCATTTTGGTTCTAATCATTTTAAGATAGTGTTTATCGGGCTTTTTCACCGCTGAACGCTAACCAAGGAGCCTCCTGAGCGCAAACGCACAATATCGAACAGCGAGACGAGAGGGTGTATGCATATGTCTTTGCTAAACCGCGTACAGCAGCTGCCGAAGGGCTTTGTTTGGGGCGCCGCAACCGCCGCGTACCAAACGGAAGGTTCCACGAAGGTGGCAGGCAAGGGTAAGACCATGTGGGACGATTACCTTGTCGCCCAGGGTCGCTTTTTGCCCGACCCGGCCAGTGATTTCTACAACCGCTACGAGGAGGATATCCGCCTTTCTGCCGAGCATGGACTCAACGCCATCCGTGTGTCCATCGCCTGGACCCGCATCTTCCCCAACGGCGACGATGCCGAGCCCCTCGCCGAGGGCGTTAAGCACTACCACGAGCTGTTCGCCTGCTGCAAAAAGTATGGCGTCGAGCCCTATGTGTCCCTGCATCACTTTGACTCCCCCGCCGCCCTGTTCAACCAGGGCGACTGGCTCAACCGCAAGACCGTCGACGCCTATGTGCGCTATGCCGAGTTCTGCTTCCGCGAGTTCCGCGAGGTCAAGAATTGGTTCACCATCAACGAGCTCATCAGCCTCTCGCACTCCCAATACATCCAAGGCAACTTCCCGCCCAACCATCACTTTGATGTGACGAGCGGCATCCAGAGCCAGCACAACGAGCTCGTTGCCCACGCCCGCGCCGTCAACCTGTATAAGGATCTTGACGAGACCGAGCACCTGGGCGGACGCATTGGCATGGTCAACGTCCTGACGCCGGCATATCCTGCCACAGACTCGCCCGCCGACCAGCACGCCGCCGACCTGTACAACGCCTTCTACACCGACTTCATCATGGACGGCGCCTTCCTGGGTCACTACTCCGCGCGCACCCTCTCACTCATCAACGAGATTCTGCGTGCCAACAACGCCACGCTTACGGTTGAGGACAGCGACATGGAGGAGCTCGCCAAGGCGGCGCCCCGCAACGATATGTTCGGCCTCAACTACTATCAGTCGGCGTTTATCGCCGCCTACGATGGCGAGTCCACCAACAGCTTTAACGGCACCGGAGACAAGGGCACCTCGTGCTTTAAGTTTAAGGGCGTCGGGCAGCAGGTCGATATGCCGGGTATCCCCACCACCGACTGGGATTGGCTCATCTACCCGCAAGGCCTCTACGACACGCTCAAGCACATCAGCGCCACCTATCCCAACCTCCCCGTCATCTATATCACCGAAAACGGCCTGGGCCACAAGGACCCCGAGCCCGACGCAAACGGCATCGTCGCCGATCCCGAGCGCATCGACTTTGTCGACCAGCACATGGAGAAGGTGCTCCGGGCGCGCGCCGAGGGCGTCGACGTCCAGGGCTACTTTATCTGGAGCCTGCAGGACCAGTTCTCGTGGGCCAACGGCTATAACAAGCGCTACGGCCTGTTCTACATCGACTTCGACACGCAAAAACGCTACATCAAGCAGTCGGCACTCTGGTACAAGGAGCTCGCCGACACTATGGCGGACGCGCAGTAGCGCATCGCCTCGCTTTCCCCCGAGAGGGGAGCGGCCCTATGCGATACAAACCCAGCCGCTCCCCTCTCTCCCCCTAGGACCGACCCCGCCTGCACCCGGGCTTTTAGCAAGCGGGAGACCATATAGGTTTTCAACGTCCATGCCATTAAGATTTCATGCAAAGAGGAGCGTGAACTATGGAATCGATCGTTAAGTTCTTGGAGAAAGGTCAGCCGTACTTCGACAAGGTCTCTAAGAACATCTACCTTCAGGCCATTAAAGACGGCTTTTTGGCAGCAATGCCCATCATCCTGTCTTCTTCTGTCTTCCTGCTTATTTCGACCCTGCCGGGCGTTGTCGCCACGGTCGGCGGCTTTACGCTGCCCGACTGGTGGAACGTCGACGTCGTGAACTTCTGCAACAAGGTTTACAACTTCACGATGGGCGTCGTGGGCATCATGGTCGCCGGCACCACCGCAAGCGCGCTGACCGGCTCCAAGAACCGCCGCATGCCTGCCGGCAAGGCCATCAACGCCACGAGCACCATGGTCGCCGCCATGTGCGCTATGCTCATCTTGGCCGTTACCCAGACGAGTGCCAAGATCGACGGCGCCGATGTCTCGGTGTTCTTTACCGACAACATGGGCACCAAGGGCCTACTGAGCTCCTTTGTCGCCGCATTTGCCACGGTCAACATCTATGCCTTCTGCATTAAGCGAGACATCACCATCAAGCTGCCCAAAGAAGTCCCCGGCGCCATCGCCCAGAACTTCCGCGACATCTTCGCCTTCAGCTTCTCCATCCTGTTTGTCGCCGTCATCGACGTTATCTGCCGCACCTGCTTGGCCGTCCCGTTTGCCAACGTCATCTCCACGCTGGTGAGCCCGCTGTTCGCCGCTGCCGATTCCTACGCCGGCCTCGCCCTCATCTGGTTCATGATCCCGCTGTTCTGGTTCATGGGCATCCACGGCCCCTCGGTCGTTAAGCCTGCCCTCAACGCCGCGCTGTTTGGCAACATCACCACCAACCTCGCCACGCTGCAGGCCGGCGGTCACCCCGCCCTCGCCCTGACCGAGAACTTCGGTAACTACATCGGCGAACTCGGCGGCACCGGCGCCACGTTCATTGTCCCGATCATCTTCCTGCTCTTTATGCGCTCCAAGCAGCTCAAGGCCGTCGGCAAAGCCTCTGTCGTACCCGTGATGTTCGCCGTCAACGAACCGCTGCTGTTCGCCGCGCCCATCATCCTCAACCCGTACTTCCTGATCCCGTTCCTGTTTGCCCCCGTGGCCAACGTCCTCATTGGTAAGTTCTTCATCGACTTTTTGGGCATGAACGGCTTTATCTATGCCATGCCGTGGGCACTCCCCGGACCGATCGGCACCTTCATCGACACCAACTTCCAGCCGATCTCTCTGGTCCTGGTTGTCGTCCTGCTGGTCGTTGACTTCTTAATCTACTACCCGTTCTGCAAGGCCTACGACAACGTCCTGTGCAAGCAGGAGGCCGAGACCCTGGCCGAAGAAGAGGCCGAGGAGACCAAGGCCGTCAAGACCGCTGCCGCCCCCGCCGTTGAGGCTCCTGTTGTCGAGACCGCTTCTGCCACTGAGGCCTCCGCAGCTCCGTCCGCCCTTAAGGGCAAGGATCTGAGGGTTCTGGTTCTGTGCGCTGGCGCCGGCACCTCTGCACTGCTCGCCAACGCGCTTAAGGAAGGCGCCGACGAGCTGGGCATCGACATTACCGCCAACGCCGGTGCCTACGGCAGCCACTACGCCATCATGGACCAGTACAACGTCATCGTCCTGGCTCCGCAGGTTCGCACCTATTACAACGAGATGAAGGCCGACACCGACCGCCTGGGCATCACGCTGCTGTCGCCCAAGGGCAAACAGTACATCGACCTCACTAAGGATCCCAAGGGTGCCGTCGCCTGGATCGAGGAAAACCTCGAGGCATAAGACGCTGACGCCACCTGCCGCTCGCAGAAAAAAAATGGCCCGTGCATCGATGCGTGATGCGCGGGCCATTTTGTTTAGACCGCACCCGTCCTCCTGTTCATCTTAATCTGTAACATCTAGCCGAGTTTTTGGGTCCCAGCTGTTACAGATCGAGGTGAACGCACAGGCCAAGCCAAAAATCTCAATCTGTAACATGTAGACCGCTTTTGACCGCTTAGATGTTACAGATCGAGACAAACAGATGGGTCAATCCAATCAATCTAGATCTGTAACACCTGGCTGGTCATTTCACTCCTAACTGTTACAGATCGAGACAAAGATGATGGCTGGGTAGACAAAATCTCAATCTATAACACCTAGTCGAGTTTTCGGGTCCCACCTGTTACAGATTTAGACGAGCAGGCCGAGCACGTCTACGCCCGCAGATCCCTCACGCTGGAACGCTCGACCAACACGCCCGAGACGAGCGTACGACTTCTGGAGCTCGGGGCTTCCAGACCTGCGACGACCTCGTTAAGCGCACGGATGCCCAGTTCGCGGTGGCGAAACTTCACCGACGTCAGAATCGAGTTGGGAATCGTCTTGTAGAGCTCATCGTCGAAGCCGATCACGGACACGTCGTCGGGCACATTGAGCCCTTTGTCACGTAGAGCCATCATCACGCCGTTTGCCATGCAGTCGTTAGCAGCGAGGACCGCCGTGCAATCGGGCTTATCGGCAAGCACAAGGCCCGCGGCATAGCCACTATCCGCATTCCAATCGCCTTGCAGAGGCTCGGGCGGCTCAATGCCACGTGCCTCGAGTGCCGCTCGCCAACCTTTCATACGGCACTGGCTCGACAGTGACTCTTTCTTACCAGAGACGAAGTACACGTTCTTGTGCCCGTGGTTCAAGAAGTACTCGCACGCCATGCGCGCGCCGCCCTCTTGGTCGTCACTGACGGTAGAGCAGGTAGGATGTTCCATCGGTGTGATAATCACCGTCTTGAGGTCTTTCGGCGCCTCAAAGGTATCAAAGTCATCGACCATCTGGCGCAGGTTGAAAATCATGCCATCGACGGGAAGCTGCGACATCCTACGCGCCGCTTCGGCAAGGGTCATCTTCTCCCCCGCCCGCTTTTTGATCATCGTAAGAGCAAAGCCTCGCTCTTCGGCGGCATCGGCGATACCGTCGATCATGTCCACGGCACCGCCCGACAAGTGGAACAGCACGACGCCGATGCACCCGTAACGGCCCAACTTGAGCGAACGCGCGGCAAAGTTGGCTCGAAACCCGAGCGCCTCCATGGCCGAATGAACCTTATCGCGTGTCGACTCACGCACGCTATCGGGCTCGTTAATCACGCGCGAAACCGTCTTGAGAGAAACACCAGCGGCAATCGCCACATCATTCATTGAGACATTTTTCTTGTCCATCGTTGCCACTGCTTCTCCAGTCGGTTTTACATCGCTTGTTTTTGCGTTCTAGCATACACTACCTGCCTGACTGATAAATCAACCGTTTACCGAACAATATCGACCGCTCACCCGTATATCCTTGTTGCTCTTCCAAAAATGTCTTACGTTGTCATTAACGAAATGACAACGTTGTCATTTCGCAATGCCTTCCTTAAGCAGGAAGGTTTCCGGGCAGTCCTGACCATCCATCGACGACCAGTTCCATCCACATGCATCGCGCATCAAGCAGCAAAGGAGCTCTATGGACGCCATCGTAAAGATGCTCGAAAAGCATCAACCGTTCTTTGAGAAGATCTCGAGGAACATCTACCTCCAGGCCATCAAGGACGGATTCCTTGGGTGCATGCCCATTGTCCTCACCTCTTCGATCTTTCTGCTCATTACCACCCTTCCCGGCGTTGTCGGCATCACGCTGCCCCAGCCGCTCATCGACTGGTGCAACAAGCTGTACAACTTCACCATGGGCGTCATGGGCATCATGGTTGCCGGCACCACTGCCAAGAACTTCACGGCATCCATGAACCGTCGTATGCCCGCCGGCAAAGTGCTCAACGACGGTTCCACCATGGTGGCCGCCCAGTGCAGCATGCTGCTGCTCGCAGTCACGCAGTTCACCACCAAGTTCAACGGCTCCGAACTTTCGGTCTTCGATTGCACCAGCATGGGCACGCGCGGTCTGTTCTCGGCCTATATCGCCGCGTTCATTACCGTGTGGGTCTACAAATTCTGCGTCTCGCGCGATCTGACCATTAAGCTGCCCAAGGAGGTCCCGGGCGCCATCGCTCAGAACTTCCGCGACATCATCCCCTTTGGCGGTGCTGTCATCATCTGCGGCATCGTCGATGTCGTTGTGCGCAACCTCATGGGCGTTCCGTTCTCCGAGTTGCTTATCAAACTGCTCTCCCCGCTCTTCACTGCGGCAGAGACCTACCCCGGACTCATCCTTATTCAGGCGGCCACCGCGTTCTTCTGGTTCATCGGCGTCCACGGCCCTTCGATTGTCCAGCCGGGCATCGACCCCATCCGTCTTGCCAACCAGGCCGAGAACCTGCAGGTTCTGCTGGCCGGTGGTCACCCCGCCCACTCCCTCACCTTTAACATGTCGCTCGTGGGTGAGTTCGGCGGCACCGGCGCCACGTTCATCGTGCCGCTTCTGCTGATTCTCTTTATGAAGTCCAAGCAGCTCAAAGCCGTCGGTAAGGCCTCGATCGTTCCTGTTGCCTTCGCCGTCAACGAACCGCTGCTCTTTGGCGCGCCGATGATCCTTAACCCCTACATGCTCATCCCCTTTGTTGCCGCCGGCTGCGTCAACGTGAGTGTTGCCAAGTTCTTTATCGACAACGTGGGCATGAACGGCTTCTCCTTCGTGGTGCCTTGGGCTACCCCTGCCCCCATCGGCATCTTCATCACCACGAACTTCCAGCTTATCGCCCTGGTGTTTGTCGCAATCATCATCTTGCTGGACGCCATCATCTACCTGCCGTTCTTGAAGGCATACGATAAGCTGCTCTGCGACCAGGAGGCCGAGCGCGCCGCCGAGCTGGGTCTTGAGTCCGATGGTGCCGCTTCCATCGCCGCCAGCACCCCTGCGCCCGCTGTCGAGCAGACTACCGCTTCCGTCGAGCCGACCGCCGCTGCCGCCGACAGCAAACCTGTCGCCGATCAGCCCGAGCCCGCCTCCGACGCATCCGCTAAGAAGGATGTCGACGGCCTGAAGGTCCTCGTCCTGTGCGCCGGCGCCGGCACCTCTGCCATGCTTGCCAACGCCATCAAGGAAGGTGCCGCGCAGACCGGAGAGAACATCGCTTCCTCCGCAGGCGCCTATGGCCAGCACACTGCCATCATGGATCAGTACGACGTTATCGTGCTTGCCCCGCAGGTTCGTAGCTACTACAACGACATGAAGGCCGACACCGATCGCCTGGGCATTAAGCTGCTCGCCCCGCGCGGTAAGGAATATATCGACCTTACCCGCGACCCCGCTGGCGCCATCAAGTGGCTCCGCGAGAACCTCGACTAGGTTCCTCCCTCTGTTGGTGCCCGGATCCCCAGTTCGGGCACCTCTCCCTATTCGAATCCCACAGAAAGGATGACTCATGACCAACCCCATGCAGTTCCCCGACGGCTTTGTGTTTGGCGGCGCCACCGCTGCTTACCAGGTTGAGGGCGAGACCCGCACGCACGGCAAGGGCAAAGTGCCCTGGGACGATTTCCTGGCTGCCCAGGGTCGCTTCTCCCCCGACCCCGCAAGCGATTTC
Source organism: uncultured Collinsella sp. (assembly GCA_902495645.1). Taxonomy (GTDB): domain Bacteria; phylum Actinomycetota; class Coriobacteriia; order Coriobacteriales; family Coriobacteriaceae; genus Collinsella. The sequence goes on from CABUXY010000002.1 coordinate 160,295, forward strand.
TACAACAAGTATCCGGTCGATATCGACTTGTGCCAGCGCTTCGGCATCAACGGTATTCGCGTCTCCATCGCTTGGAGCCGTATCTTCCCCAGTGGCACCGGCGAGATTAACCCCGAGGGCGTCGCTTTCTATCACGAGCTTTTCGCCACCTGCAACAAAGCTGGCGTTATCCCCTATGTCACGCTCGATCACTTCGATACGCCCGAGGCCTTTTACCAGAACGGCGGCGAGGGCTTCCTGACGCGCACGACGATCGACGCCTTTGTCGAGTACGCCAAGTTCTGCTTTGCCGAGTTCGCCGAGGTCAAGCACTGGTTCACGTTTAACGAGATTCCCGCAACCGCCGAGGGCAGCTTTATCGTCGGCAACTGGCCGCACGGCGAGAAGTACCGCCTGGACAAGGCCTTCCAGCTCATGCACAACATGATGGTGGCCCACGCCAAGGCCGTCGTCGCCTTCCACGAGGGCGGCTTTGAGGGCGAGATCGGCATTGTCCAGAACCTGGAGCCCAAGTATCCCCTCGACCCCAACAGCGCTGCCGACTGCGAGGCGGCCCGCATGGCCGACGTCATCAACAACCGCTGGGTACTCGACGCCACCTTCCGCGGCCACTATGCAGCCGACACCATGGAGGCTGCGACCAAGCTGGCCCATATCGCCGGCGGCGAGCTCGACGTCCGCGACGAGGACATCGCCGCGCTGACCGCCGCGCTCCCCTATAACGATTGCCTGGGCGTCAACACCTACAAGTGCCAGTTCCTGCGTGCCGCCGAGGGCGAAAACGACATCAACCACAATGGCACCGGCGACAAGGGCTCCTCGCGCTGGTTCCTCAAGGGCGTTGGCGAGGCATGCGTGCGCGAAGGCGTTCCCACCACCGATTGGGACTGGATCATCTATCCCGAGGGCCTCTACGACCTGCTGCTCCGCATTAAGAACGATTACCCCAACTACAAGAAGATCTACATCACCGAGAACGGCATGGGCTATAAGGACGACTTCGAGGACGGCTTTATCGACGACGCCCCTCGCATCGACTACATGCGTCAGCATCTCGCATGGGTCCTCAGGGCAATCGACGGCGGCGTAAACGTCGACGGTTACTTTGTGTGGTCGCTGCAGGACCAGTTCTCCTGGACCAACGGCTATAACAAACGTTACGGCCTGTTCTACATCGACTTTGAGACCCAGAAGCGCTATCCCAAGGCGAGCGCGTACTGGTACAAGAACGTCGCAGAGACCGGCCTGCTCATGGCCTAATTCAAGCCGCATACCCCCTGTCGGCCGCATGTGAATTCCTCCACGGGTTCGCATGCGGCCTTTTTGTTTTGGCTCGGCCCGAGCAGGCCGTTTGTCTCGATTTGTAACATCTAGCAGGGATTTTCGGCCCCAATTGTTACAGATTGAGATGAACGGGGGCACCCGGTTCGAAATGTCTAGATCTGTAACATCTGATTCGCTTTTGGCCGTCTAACTGTTACAGATCAAGACAAAGATGATGGCTGGGTAGACAAAATCTCGATCTGTAACATCTAGTCGAGTTTTTGGGTCCTAGCTGTTACAGATTGAGACAAATGCACAGGACAATCCTCTCAATCTCAATCTGTAACATCTGGTTGGTGATTTCGCCCCTACCTGTTACAGATTGAGACAATTTGATAGTGGAGTCCTCATTTACGCGTCATATCGCGTAGCGCTGACGCGCTGATTCCCCACAATGACAGGAGGTAAAAGTCCTCCCGCATCGCCTGTTGGCAATCCCATAGCGTTAGCTAGCAGATGACCTGCGTGTGTTCCTCGATGGCGGCGCGATCCTCGGCGGTAATACCCGGCTCGCACACCACGGCGTCCAAGCTGTCCAGGCGGCAGAAGGTGTAGAAGTCGCGCTTGCCAATCTTGCTTGAATCGGCGATCAAGTAGCGCGAGTCTGCCTTGCTAAAGGCGAGCTGCTGGATACGGCCCTCGTCCATGTTGGACGTAGATACGTCGCCATCCAGAATGCCGTTGGCGCCGATAAACGCCGCGTCGATGCCCAACGCACGCAGGGTATCCTCGGCCGTTGGTCCCACAAAAGCGGCGGTGCGGCGACGGTACATACCGCCCACGAGGCACAGGTCGCAGTCTTCGCGCGCCTCGAGCAGGTTAAACACCGAAAGCGAGTTGGTCACAATGCGCAGGCGACACGCCGGCAGCATCGAGGCCATCTGTTCCACCGTAGTGCCCGTACCCAAAAAGATGGTCGAGCCCTCCTCGATAAGCTCCACAGCACGGCGCGCAATCTGCAGCTTTTCCTCGGCATGCTTAGTGCGCTTTTCGCTGTGCGAATACTCATGGCGCAACATAGCATGGGGACGTCCCTGTGCGCTACGGGCGCCACCGTGCACGCGCTCGATCTCGCCCAGGCTCGCAAGTTCTTCGAGGTCGCGGCGAATCGTCATATCCGAAACGCCCAGCGCATCCGAAATCTCCTTGACTGAAACCGTGCCCTGCTCTTCGAGCAGCTGACGAACCTTATCCTGTCGCTCTGCCTTAATCACGATGAATCCTCGCCGTTCTTTGCGCGCATATCATTCAAACAGTAACGAACAAATTGTATCAGACTCGTGCGCGTCAAAAATGAACACCCGCACAGCTCCAATCATCACTTTTTTGAGAAAAATACCCCCTGCTTTAGTGGGGTGTAGTGATAATCTCGCCTGTTCGCGCTACAGTTTGTCCGAAATACCTCGATGTTAGGAACCAAATGATCACTTCCGAGCTTTTCGGCACCGCGCCGTGCGGCACCTCCGTTCATCGTTACACCCTCAACGGGCCCGAGATCTGCGTTCGCATTATGGACTATGGCGCCACCGTGCTGGGTATCGATGTGCCCGATATTCCCGGCAACGTGCGCGATGTGGTGCTGGGCTTCGATAAGCTCGAGGATTACTTTGACAACCCCGCCTGCTTTGGCGCGACCATCGGCCCCGTGGCAAACCGCACCGCGGGCGCTACGATCACCATCGACGGCACGGACTGGCATATGCCCGCCAATGAGGGCGCCAACAACCTACACAGCGATCTTGAGCACGGCCTGCATAAACGCGTGTGGGATGTTGAGCTCGACGAGGTCCATAACGCCGTGCGCATGACCACCTCGCTTAAGGATGGCGAGCTGGGCCTGCCCGGCAACCGAACCTTTACGGCTGTGTTTACCGTTACGCGCACCGGTGTCTTCCGCATCGAGTATGGTTGCGAGAGCGACCGCGCCACCTACGTGTCCATGACCAACCACACATACTTTAACCTTGCCGGCCATAACGCCGGCATGGACTGTGAGCACTTCTTTATCGCCAACGCTGCCCACTACTTGCCCATTAACGAGCAGAACATCCCCACCGGCGAAATCGCTCCGGTCGAGGGAACACCGTTTGACTTTCGCGAGCTGCGCCCCGTCGCACCCGGCATGGAGGCCGACGACCCGCAGATTAAGCAGGCCCGTGGCTACGATCACTGCCTGTGCATCGATGGCTATCAGTACGGCCGCAACCTGCGTCGCGCCCTACATGTCGAGGAGATGTGGACCGGTCGTGAGCTGGACTACTACACCACCGCCCCGGGCGTGCAGCTCTACACCGGCAACTGGCTGGGCGACGAGCACGCCAAGGACGATGCCAACTATGGCTGGGGCGCCGGCTTTGCCCTCGAGGCCGAGATGTACCCCGACACGCCGCACCAGCCGCTGTTCCCGCAGGGCATTGTTGGTCCGGGTCACCCCTACAGCAATGTGATCGAGTACCACTTTATGAGGCACTAAACCCACAACGCGACATATCACACAGCAACGCCCGCCGGCACCACCGCCGGCGGGCGTTTTTCATCTTTTTGGCGCATTTTCGCTGTGACTATATGAGTGGCATATCAAAACTATGCCCATTTACTACGTTTAGCCCGGGATGCTCGAGCATGCACCGGTTTTTGTTACATTCGCGAGCCGTCTACCTGCAGTTTTGTTTTTCTCAAATTCGACATGCTCGGCGATAGCCGATCAAACGTAGTAAATGGGCATAGTTTTTAACAGGCGGCATCGCACGCGTCCCTCGCAAGGGCAAAATGATCCGTTTTCCTCCGTCCCCAAGGGATCAGTTGAACAGATTGCCAATGGGGTCGGGATTGGAGCTGGGAAGGCAGCGGATTTCTAGCTCTATGCCGAGCTTTTGCAGCTTTCTGAGAGCAGCGACGTCTGTGTCGCCTACGGCAACGGCAGGCGTTACAGAGCGCTTGCCCTCCCCTGCTTGCATGTGACCGATGCTGATCTTGGTGATGGGCACGCCACCCTTCACCAGCGCCAATGCATCCGCGGGCGATGCCACCATGATCAGAATCAACTGGCGCGGCGTTGCGGTATGAATGATGTCGATGGCCTTTTGTACCGAGAAAAACCGCGTCCAAACGCCTTCTGGCGCCGCCACCCTCATGGGTGCCCATTGGCGCGAATCTGCCGCGATCTCATCGTTGACGATTAGGACAAGGTTGGAACCCACGGCTTCGTTCCACAGCTCAACGTCTTATCCGTAAATGAAACGGTCGTCGATACGTGTGAGAAGGATCTTGGGTTGAGCCATGGCTGCCCCATTCTGTTTGAGACCCATACGAGCGGGACGTCGACCACCAACTCAACAGCTGGTCAAGCGCCAGATGGACGCCGCAGACATCACGCCTCCAATATTAGTGCATTTAAAGTGAGAAAAGCCGTCAGAACACTTGCGCGGATTTGCGATGTCCCGTATCATAGACAGCCGTTGACGCCTCAGTTGCGTCACCACATGGCCGCCAGCGTAGCTCAGTTGGTAGAGCACCGCTCTCGTAAAGCGGGGGTCACCGGTTCGAGCCCGGTCGCTGGCTCCATTGCACAAGATAGCCGCCTTCTGGCGGCTTTTTTGTTGCCGATTTCGGGCGCGCATCCGCCAATGCAAGCACATCGCCGCCGGCAACTCCCCACTCAACAACAAGCCCCGCCAACCGCAATCCCAAAAGGAACCACGACCAGCGGGGCCCAAGCGCGTTCCTCCAAGGGATAACGCTCGCAAAACGAACAGCTCAGCCGAGCGGCTCGTTACTCCTCCCAGTAAGCGTCTGCAAGCAGCTTAAAGCAGATCTTCTTGACCGGCTGCGCGCCATCGCCCGGGAACTCGAGCGTGGGCATGTGAGGCTCGCCGGCAACAAACAGCGCAAACTTGTCGTCAGCAAGATCGCCGGCGATCGAGGCGTCGGAATCGACCAGATCGTAGTCGTCCTTCTCGTCGAACTCCTGGACCAGCGTCAGGCTGCCCGTGGCAACCTTAAAGGCCTCGCGACCCTCGACGTCGATCTGCAGGTCGTGATAGCGCTGATGCGTCTCATAGTGAGCCTCGGCTTCGGGACGCGTCGTGGGAGCCATGACGTTCGCAAAGACCTTGTCGCCCAGAATCGGATGGCTGCCGACCTCGAGCTTCGCCGGATCGTTCTCCTCGAGCCAATCGATCAGCACGTCGAGGCCCTTGAGCATTCCACGGTACTCCTCGATATCGCCCAATGCACCGTAAATCATCTAAATCCCCTCTCGGATCGTTTCTTTGGCGGCTACTCGGCAAACGCGTTACCGACGCTGTTGCCACCCACATACGTCTCGACCAGGGTAAGGTCGGGATTGAACACGACAACGTCGGCGTCGCGCCCCGACATAATGCTATCGCACTTGTCGTCGACATGAGCTAGCAATCGATGCCGGGGCCGACGCCCAAGCCCTTACAGCTCGGTCACGACAACGCCGTTGTAGACCTCGTCCCAACGGTCCATGACCAGATGGCCAGTCATGGGATCCATGGCATTGAGCTTGCCGCAGGTGTTGGCGGTACGCAGCACCGTCTCGTCGTCTGCGCCAGCAGCAATGGCATGCGCGAAGCCAGCGATAGTGGAGTCACCAGAGCCCGTGGCGTTAACGGCAGGGATATCGGGCGTCTTTGCGCGGAACGCACGGCCATTGTGGAAGCCAACGGAACCGGCAGCGCCCATGGACACGACGACCCAAGGGATATCGGAGAAGCGAGCGTCAGAGGCGAGCGCGGAACGGAGCTCGTCCACATCGTCGGTGGTAAAGCTCGTGCCCAGAAGGCCGTTAATCTCGGTCAGGTTAGGCTTAACCAGCTCAGGCTTGACCTCGGACTTGAGCGCAGCCTCGAGCGAAGCACCCGAGGTATCGAGCAGCACCTTGGCGCCGGCGTTCTCGGCAATGCCCGTAATCTTGGCATAGTAGTCTGCCTCGACGCCGCGGGGCAGCGAACCCGAGATGGTGACGACATCGGCCTTGCTCGCAAGCTCGGCGAACTTGGCGGTAAAGGCATCGAGCTCCTCGGGGGCAATCGTCGGGCCGCTCTCGAGCAGCTCGGTCTGGTTACCGGCATGAAGGATGTTGAGGCAGATGCGGGTCTCGCCCTTGATGGGCACAAAATCATTCTTAATGCCATTGGCATCCATGAGCTCGGCCATATAGGCGCCCATATGCCCACCAAGCAAGCCGGTTGCCACAACGTCGTCGCCCAGCTGGCCCAGGACGCGGGCCACATTAAGGCCCTTGCCGCCGGCGGTCTTTTCGGGCGTCACGCGGTTGACGTCGTCGATCACGAGCTCATCGAGCTGATAGCGCGTATCGACGGACGGGTTCATCGTAACGGTGAGGATCATTTTTAGCTCCTTATCTCGCAGGCTCCTTATGCCTTGCAAAACGAATTGGCTACATTCGACTACAGAATCTCGATTGTGAACGAGCGCACGATGGTTTCTTTGGGCTTGGCGATAAGGCAGCCGCGCTTATGCTCAAGCACGTCATCCTCATCGGAACAGGTCGAAAGACCGCCCCAGGGTTCAACTGCCACAAAATCGCCCTCGGGCTTACTCCACACAATGAGATACGGGAAACCCTCAAAGCTCAAGCGAACGCCCTTGTCCTCGCCCTTCTTGGAAAGCGTGACCTGACGGCTCTCGAGCACGTCAAAGATGGTCTCCGCGAAATCGAAGAGTTCGTGCGATAGGGGCAGCGTCTTTCCCACCATGGGGTTCTTGGAGCGGTTAGCTACATCAATCAATCCGGTCGAGGGTACGGCGGTGCAAAGCTCCGCAGCCTCGTCTTTCTCAAAGCGCAACTCGTAGTCCGTATAGGACTCACCCTCATCGAGCGGGCACCTAAAGCCGGGATGACCGCCGATAAAGAAAGGCATATCCTCGGTGCCCTCGTTGGTCACTTCATAGGAGACACGCACGGCAGCGTCCTCGAGCGTATAGCGGGCGACGAGCTTAAACGGATATGGATAAGCGCTCAGCAATGCAGCGTTATCCTCAGATGCCAGGCACATCGCCAGCTCGTTTGCGTTTTGGCTCAACAGCTTCCACTCCTGCTTGCGCGCAAAGCCGTGGCGGGCGAGCTTCACATGATGCCCGGCAAACGTCATGGCGCTATCATCGCGCAGGCCTCCGCAAATCGGGAAGCAGACCGGCGCCTGACCGGACCACACCGCGGGGTCACCCTGCCACAAATACTCGCGACCGTCGGCCTCAATCGAGGTAAACGAGCCGCCAGCCGTGGAAACCTTAATAGAAATCGAATCGTTGAAAAGAGCGTATTCCATTACCCATCCTTTCGAACAACTGCTTTTTTTGCTCGCAAGTACCCGTCTCGGCCCTGACCAAAGGACAAACCCGCACGCTCATCGATGTGTCCGGTATCCCAGCCATGCAACGGGGCACCATACAGACATTGATGCAATTACAGCTGAAAGGCCTTCTTATGCGAACCATCATCCTCTACGCCTCGCGCCATCACGGCAATACGAAAAAGCTCGTGGACGCCATCGTTGAGGCGCACCCCGAGATCGATACCCTCGACGTCAAAACGCTCGGCAAAAACGAGTATCCCGACCTGCACGAATATCATCTAATCGGTGTTGCCACGGGCATCTATTACTCCGAGATCGACAAGGACATGGCACGCGTGCTCACGAACGTGCTGCAGCCGCAGGACAAGGTGTTTGGCCTTATGACCTACGGTGGCAAAAACAAGCGGTACGGCAAGGATATCGATGGCATCTGCCGCATGAGACAGGCCATCTTTATGGGTGCCTACGGCTGCCCCGGCTTTGATACGTGGGGGCCGTTCAAACTCACCGGCGGTGTCCAAAAGGGACACCCGACCGCTGAGGAAATTAAGGGCGCCGTCGACTTCTTCGACAAGATCGAAGATGAGTATGGCGACATCATCGTCGAAGAGTACGCCAAGCGCGAGAAGCGCCTAGCATACGAGAAGGAGCATCCTGCAGGAGGCCTGGTGGCCGGCGTTAAGCGCACGGCAAAGAAGATCGCTAACAAGCTGTAACTGTGAAGGTACTTTTGAGCGTTTAACCCATACGGCGGGTCCGAGCAGATTCGGGCCCGCCGTTTTTTCTATCGTTACTCGGTAAAGGCGTTGCCGACGCTCTGACCGCCAACATACGTCTCGACGAGGGTGAGCTCATGGTCGAACACGACAAAGTCGGCGTCGCGACCCGGCATGATGCTGCCGCACTTATCCTCGATGTGCGCAGAGCGAGCCGGTACCTCGGTTGCCATGCGAATGGCGATATCGGCGCTGGCGATGCCCCAGTCGACGATGTTCTTGACGCCTTGGGCAAGCGTAAGCACCGAGCCGGCAATGCTCTTGCCATCGGCAAGCCAGCACAGGTTGTCCTTCATGATGACGTCCATGCCGCCACTGGTGTAGCTGCCCTCGGGCATGCCGCCGCAGCCAAGGCAGTCGGTGATGAGCACCGTATGCTGCCAGCCCTTTGCCTGCAGCAGTGCCTTGATGGCAGCAGGGTTTACGTGTTTGCCGTCACAGATGATCTCGGCGTAGGTCTCGGGCGTGGACATGGCAGCGCCCACGACGCCGGGCTCACGGTGATGCAGCCCGCGCTGGCCGTTATAGGTGTGCGTAAAGCAGCTGGCACCGGCGTTGATGGCGGCGATGCACTCATCGTAGGTGGCGTCGGAGTGACCGATGCTGGTCACCACACCCTTAGCGTTCAGAGCAGCCGCATAAGCAGCGGCACCATCGCGCTCGGCCGCCATGGCGCTCTTGACGATGCGGCCGCCGGCAGCCTCCTGCCACTGATCGAAGACCTCCTCGGAGGGATCGATAAGATAAGCGGGGTTCTGCGCACCCACGTGCTTCATGGTAAAGAAGGGGCCCTCCAGGTAGATGCCTTGGATACGAGCACCACAGAAGTCGGGGCCGCGGCCCTCGTCCGCCTGGGCGATGGCGGCGCAGGCGTCCTTGATCTGCTCGACGCCATCGGTGAACGTCGTGGGCAGCCAGCTGGTGGTACCGCGACGGGCGAGCTCGGTCGAGCTGATATCGATGCCCTCGGGATCGTTATCGGTAGTTGAGTGGTTGTAGAAACCATGGATGTGAGTATCGACCATACCCGGTGCGATCCACGATCCCGTGTAGTCCTTAATCTCGCAAGAGGGCTCGTCGGCCTGCCAGGCGCCAAAGACGCCATCCTCGACCATAAGATAGCCGCCCAGTTGCGGACCTGCTGGCAAGAAGAACTTGTCAGCCTTAATTGCGTACGTGCTCATATGCACTCCTTGCTTCTAAAGCAGTTGACTGTAGTGATGCTTATACCCAGCTCACATAAAACAAAAAGCGCCCGCCCGCCGTTATGAGCGGACGGGCGCCCTTACAGGGGGACGCGATTAAGCGGTGAAGGGGTGAATCGTCACGCCCTTAACCACGCGGTTGACCGTGCCGGTGGGGCTCGGCGTATCGGGCGTGTTGCCCACGCGCACGGAGTTGAGCAAGCTGATAGTCTGGGCAAACATCACGAACGGCAGAGCAAGGTAGCCCTCGGGAAGCGCCTCATAGCCCTTAAAGGTGAAGGACTCGCCCTCGTAGACGGTAGCGCCATCCTGCTGAACGGCAACGGTGTGCTGAGCAATATCGTCGCCACCGATCTCGTTGAGAATGTCGATGTCATACTGACGGGTGTAGGCGTCGTTGTTGACGAACACGAAGACGAGGGTCTTGTCGTCGACGAAGGACTTGGGTCCGTGACGATAGCCCATGGAAGTGTCGTAAGAAGTGGCAACCAGGCCGTGAGCGAGCTCGAGGATCTTGAGCTGGCTCTCCTGGGCAAGGCCACCGAAGGAGCCAGAACCCAAGTAGGTCACGCGGTTGAAGTCGCCAGCCAGGTAATCGGCGACCTCGGACTCGCGAGCGATAACCTCCTCGCCCATCTTGGCGATGGTCTCGACCCATTCAGCCTTCTGCTCGTCAGAGGCAGTGTCAAAAATAAGGGTGGAGAGCAAAGTCATGCAGGAATAAGAGCCGGTCATGGCGAAGCCCTTGTCGTTGGCGCGCGGAATGAGCAGCGTCAGCGCGTTGGGATCATCGGCAGACTCAACGGCGAGCTTGCCCTCGGGAGCGCAGGTGATGTTGAGGAACTTGACGTTGTGGACGAGCTCCTTGGCAACGGCAACGGCGGCAAGGCTCTCGGGGCTATTGCCAGAGCGGGCAAAGGAAACCACGAGCGTGGGATCCTCGGCGCGCAGGAAGTCGCGCGGGGCGCTCACGATGTCGGTCGTGGCGATGGGCTTAAAGTCATAGAGATCGGTGTTGCCAGCGTGACGCAGGTACGGGGCGCAGGTATCGCCAACGTAGTCGGACGTACCGGCACCGGTGAAGACAACAGACAGACGGCCCTCGCCCATAGCGCGAGCCTCAGCCAGAAAGGCCTCGATGGCCTCCTTGTTCTCGCGATAGATGTTGAGCGTATCACGCCAAAGCTCGGGCTGCTGAGCAATCTCGGCCGTGGTGATCTGGGCGCCGAGCTCGGTGAGCTCCTCGACACTCTTCTCGAACATTTCTAATACCTCTTTCTTTACTAAATTGTCTGATATACAAAGACTTAATCTGAAAAGTTAAATCGGGTAGTAGTCATAGGCTGTTTTTCTTTCGTTAGCACTCGTATCCGATCACAGAGTATCTCGATAATGAGAAATCCTGTACTTAAACTTGTCCGCACGAGCCACCGAAAGCGTGAACTCGACAACATCATTTTGGGTGTTGTGAGTAGTTCGGACTATGTCCAGAACTGGCGCACCCTCACCAATACCTAGAAGCCGAGCGTCACATGGACGTGCTATACCCGCAGAGAACTCCTCATCCGCCACTCGAATTTTCTGCTGATAATCCTGCTCAATAACATCGTAAAGGGGCTTTTGTTCGAGTAGAGGACGCTTGAGTGAAATAAAGAGCCTTGCTGGAAGATAGCTACGCTCAACCATCATAGGTATACCATCTGCCATTCGTAAACGTTTGAGTTTTAATACCTTTTCACCCAAATGAATCCCCATTTGCATCGAGAGCGTTTTATCTGCTTCCATTTCACAGAACTCTAAGATGGTTGTTTCTGGCAGCCGGCCCATCGCTTTCATCTGTTCAGTAAAACTGTACGATTGGGTAAGATTTGTTGCTTGAGCTAGTCGATCGGCAACAAACGTACCGCGACCTTGTTTTCGCACAATCCGACCAAGATACTCAAGTTCCTGAATTGCAAGCCGGACAGTCGACCGCGAAAGCCCGAAACGTTCGGCAAGCTCACGTTCGGACGGAATCAAATCACCTGGCTGATATTCATGATCAATTTTTTCGATCAGAATATCTACGAGCTGGTCATATAGCGGTTGTCTGTGCCTCGTGCACGTCATGATATTCTCCACGTAATGAGCAATTGACCAATACTTCAGCCTTCAGGTAACGCACCAACATGTCCCATAAATGGGCTAATAGCGACACTACATCTCATCGTCTTCATCAATGTCAGAACTCTCGAGTTTCTTGAGATCGACTCCCTCACGACCAACGACCCGTGCGCGTTCGGCAAGTTCATCAAGCGTTGGGTCTCCAAACGCACGCGTCATAACGAGCTCCACCAACATAGGTAGATTTGTTCCGGTGACAACGGTCACGTTATCGAGCTCAGTCGTCATTGGGATAGCTTGATTGAACGGAGTACCGCCAAGCAAATCAACAAACACCAATACGCCATCACAAGCTTGACGCATCTTGGCAATGCAGGTTCGCAAATCATCACCAAAAGTAACCGCCTCCGAGCCCGCAAAAGGAACTACCTCAAAATTAGGCTGTTCGCCGGCGACCATATCCACAGCGCTTTTCAAACCAGGTGCAAACTGACCGTGACCAGTTAGTACAAATCCAATCATTCTATCTACCTTTCTACCGTTCGCTTTCTCTAGCCATAGAACCCCTCAAAAGGGCTCTTACGACCACTGCATCATTAAAGTTTAGTGAGTATTTTGTTTTATCGTGGGAGGTCTGTGAGCGTCTCTAAGCTGCTTTTCAAGGTTGCGATATCTACGTGCTTCGCCCTTGTTCCCGCTGCTCTCATATTGATATGAAAGCAGCAGATAGAGCTTTCCGCGTAACCCAAGGTCGTTCGTATCCAGCATAGCTTCCATCTCATCGATCTTATCATGCCGACGGCAAAAGACTATGTCGTAGGTTAATTGACTGTCCGCCAAAATGCCCTTCGACACGATGGGGCGCATCTCTTCCAACATGGACGCCGCCCGCTTCCGGTCACCCGTCTTGATATAGAAATTAAAGGCGCGAACCGCAAGCTGTCGACGTTGTTTGTCGCTGCACGGCATCTCCAGCAAGTGGTCAAGCATTCGATCTGCATATGCGTCCATATCAGCAGCTTCATAGATCGTGAAACGCAGGTAATACTGCTTATACGTAGACATTACTATGCGCGCAAGTTTGCGATCGAGCAGGTCTATGCAATCTTGGTATAAGCCCAAGTTAAACAATACCTGCAATTTCATATCGAAGTATTTTTTCGCTCCTTCGGTCACAGCGAAATAAGCCACGACAACACAAATGAACAGGACGATCCAAAATGGCATTGCACTATATTCCCTTCAAGGCATCCTTAAGGAATTAATCGAACACGATGACTGCATAACCGCCTATGAACAGCGGTGTCCGACAAAACAAAAGAGGCGCACACTCCAGGGGATATGGCGATAAAGTCGCCTTGGAGGTGTGCGCCACGTCTCAATTGAGGCTCAAATGCCGTGACAATATGGGGTATTTAGCCCTTGCAAATGATACCGAATGCACCCAAGGCAATGGACAGAACCAAGACGATAAAGATGGCCTTCGTCGAGGTCATGCCCTTCTTACCGAGGAGCCAGTATACGAAGCCGACGAGTGCGGCAGGAACCAGCTTGGGGCAAATCATATTGCAGATGTTCTGCAAGTCAACGGTAACGCCGCCGATAACAGGCTTCGCCGCAATAACGATACCGACATTGGTTGCGACCAGGGCACCGACCATAAAGACACCCATTACGGAGGCCGCGTCGGTCAACGCGTTCAGGCGGTCGCTCATGGTGGTGACGAGCTTCATACCCTGCTCATAGGCCATGTGAGTCTGCTTGCAGCGGAACCAGTCAACAAGGATGTTAACGGCGACCCAGATGAAGATACCCAAGGGGTTGCCGTTCATGGCCATATTGGCAGCCAGAGCGCCGAAAATGGTCGGGAGCAGCGAACCGAAGATGGAATCGCCGATGGAAGCCAGCGGTCCCATGAGACCAGTCTTGAGACCGGCAACAGCCTCGAGGCCCTCAATGCCCTCCTCTTCCTCGATCGCCAAATCGATACCGGTGATGATCGTGTTGAGGAAGTTTGAGGTGTTGAAGAACGGTGCGCACTGGGCGCGGCAGGCTTCCTTTAGCTCCGGCGTGCCGTCACCGTACAGCTTGCGCAGCGTGGGCAGGATAATCCAGAGATAACCAGAGTGTTGCATGCGCTCGTAGTTCCAACCATCCTGGAAACCAAGCAGGTTACGACGGTTGATCTGCGCAAGGTCGTCCTTGGTAATCTTGTAGCCAGTGGTGCCATTGGCGAGTTTCTCATTAGAGCTCATCGTCGTCGTCTCCCTCCGCAGCGCCAGCAGCAGCGACGGGACGCTGGTTGTTCTTGTAGTACAGCAAAGACAGAGCAAAGCCAATAATAGCGATCGCCAGCATCGACATGTTATTGAACATACCGACCATATCCACGGCGCCCTTACCAAGCGCACCGTTCACAGCGACGATGTTGGCGTTGAGGTTCATGATGCTCGTGAAGGCCGTACCAAACAGGGCGGCGACTACAAAGCCGAGCAGCAGGTAGGCGACGTGCTTTTTGACCGGCAGGTAACGGAGCAGGATGGCGAAGCCAACGGCGGGCAAGGCACCGCCAGCAACAGACAGACCGTCACCCAGCCACTTCCAGTCGCCGTTAAGGGCGGTGGTGATGCCCTCGACCAAGCCCTGGCCAAATGCGAGAGCCAGGAAGACCGGAATCATGCGGGACAACATCCAGGAAACGGCACCGAGCAAGTAGTGTACGTTGTAGGCGCCCCAGTTCATCTTCTCGATATCGGCATCGCACATGTGACCGAAGAACGTGTTGGCGAAACGGCCGGCGATATCGGTGTAAACGAGAATGGCAGCGACAGGTACGCCGATGGCGGCAAGAGCCGTCTCGGGATTCATGCCCGCACCCACGGCAAAGGCAGTGGCGACCAGAGTGCCGGAGTTGGCATCGATACGAGAGGCGCCGCCAAAGGTACCAACGCCCAGGACGGTGAGCTGCATGCTGCCGCCGATAAACAGGCCAGTCTGCAGGTCACCCATAATCAAACCGGTAATCATACCGGAGAAGACGGCTGAGCCGGCACAGGTGTACCAGTTCAGCTCATCCAGAATCTGATAACCCGCATACAGGGTTAACAGAAGAATCTGCCACCAAGCAATCATGGTAAACTCCTTATTTAAGGTGTAACAGTTTCTACAATACCAATACGCTTATATAAACCGTGCATCCCCCTTCACGGCCTAGCGTTAATTCGACTAGAGCGTGAGAGCCTCTGGGTTATCCTGCGGCGTCAGCTGAATGACAATAGGAAGATTATCGGCCTTGAGTTTGGCAAATGCGTCAAGGTCCCCCTGGTCGCAACTAATGTTGCGATTCAGCTTCTTGACCGGCTCCATTGTCGTCATATTACCGACGATGAGCTGCTCAAGCTTAACACCTTGTTCCAAAAGTCGAACGTAGACCTCAGGCTTTTTCGCAACAATGAAGAGACGTTGCGCATCATATTTGCCAGCAGTGATGTTGGCAGCGGCCTTGTCGACAGGAAGCACGGACAACTTCACAGTTGCCGGGCAAGCCATGCGAAGAACCTGCTTTTGGGTAGCATCTTGCGATACCTCGTCGTCAACTACCATGAAGCGGCTTACCTGACGGGCGTTAGACCAGAGGTTTGCCACCTGTCCGTGAATCAAGCGAAAGTCGATTCGTGCGCCTACAATCATTTCTACTCAACTCCTTCTTGTTCAAGTGTACGGATAACGGGCTCAGAGCGAAGGGAGATTTTCGCATCATACACGCCCTCTGTTTCGAACATAACGAGTTCATTGGTACCAGGGTGTAATAAACCGTGCGGAACATAGAGCGTCATGATGGGACCCTTATCCCAAAAACGTCCGACATTCGTTCCGTTTACGAATGCCACACCCTTTCCAAAACCCGTAGTGTCGATAAAGGTATCAGCCGGCTCAGATATATCAAACTTTGCGCGATAAAAAGAAGGTTGCCCCTCTACCCAGCCGGCGGAATAATCAAGATTATCGATGTTATCGAGTGGCAGACAACGCATCTCCCAACCGGTAACAAAGTGAAGATCAACGCAAACTCCTGTCCTAATGCCCTTATGCTGCGTATCAGCGAGCAATTTGTGACCATAATTGACGCGACCCATATCCTCGGTCAGAACATCCAGGCGGTTGTGTTCACAGGGAAGAACGCAGTGAATATCTTCCCCGATGTGCTCCTGATACTGCGTCGCCACTTTGTCACCGTTCACAAACACCTGAGCGCGGTCGCGGGCGTCAATAACCCGAATACGCTCTTCATCTGCACGGTCACGCTCGACAGTCGTGGTATATAACGTATATCCATACGACTGACCCATCTCTTCCATGGGCATAGGATATTGGGCTTCAATCGGCTCCGAAAGAATATCGAGCACATTAAAGAGACTTACGCGCTCACTCACCGAAATATCGGGCATGGAAAACGCCTTTTTTGTTAACGGCTTGCTTTGCGCGATATCGGGACACAGCTCGTGAACTGTCCTTTGAATTGCGAAGTATTTCTCGGTCGGGTTGCCCTGTTCGTCCAATGGAGCATCGTAGTCATATGATGTCACCTGGTGCAGGTCATGCGTATGGCGTGCAGAACATCCGTTCATAAATCCAAAGTTGGTGCCTCCATGAAACATGTAGAGGTTTAAAGATCCTCCAAGCTCGAGCACCTCGCGAACGCAAGAGGCAAGATCCTCGGGATCGCGCCTGATGACGTTCTCCCCGTAGCGATTGAACCAGCCGTCCCACAACTCCATGCACATAAGAGGCCATTGTTTTCCATGCTCCTTGTGAAAAGCAGAAAGAGCCTCAAAGTTCTCCTTTGCATGAGAACCAAAGTTGCCGGTGCACAACACATCATCGTCAATAAGCGTACCAGCACGAAGGCACCCACGCCACGGACCATCGGAAGTACAAAGGGGCACGGAAACCCCACGCTCGACCATAAGGCGACGAATCGCACGAAGATAGTCCTTATCCTCGCAATACGACCCATACTCGTTTTCAACCTGCATCATGATGATGTTTCCGCCCTTGTCAATCTGACGCGAGACGAGTATCGGCATGAGATGGTCGTAGTACTGCGCAACGTGAGCAAGAAATTTGGGGTCGCTGCTACGCGGCCTCATATCATGTTCGCGCAGCAGCCATGCTGGCATGCCGCCAAATTCCCATTCTGCACAAATAAACGGAGAGGGCCGAACAATTGCATACAGACCGAGCGATGCTGCCTCATCAAGAAATGCCGCCAAATCGATTGAGCCAGAAAAATCGAAGACGCCAGGCTTTGGCTCATGAAGATTCCACGGTACATACGTTTCGACCGTATTAAACCCAAGAGCCTTAAGGTTATAGAGCGAGTGGTGCCAGTCGCTCGGATGAACACGCATATAGTGAATCGCCCCCGACAAGATGGTGAACGGCTCATCATCGAGTAGGAATTGATTGGTGATCTTAAACGAATGCATGCTACTCCCGATTTTCGTGCTCTACGACGCGGATGCCGGTTCCTCGGCCCTCGGCTAAACGCCTTGCCTATTATGGACGCATTAACGCAATTATGTAGACAGAATCTGAAGTGGTCCGTAAACGGTAGCGAAATGACGATGAACGGCTTTAATAAAGAAAATTAAACTACCTGTCAGACCACTGTTTAATTATAGATTCCTAACGATTCTATATTTGAAAGGTGGTATGTACCACCTATCCACTATTTCCTACTAGTTACGTTATGTTTAATCGCATTTCTTCAAATGCTTATCTACTTTGGATTCACCTACATGAGCATAAGAGATCTGTTGCCTTCCTATTTCCAAGCCTGAAAATATCCAGAATCGAACCTGACTTTCTTACGGCCGACTCGCCGCGTTCGACGACTCGTTAATACAGCAGAGCATTCATGGAGTCGGGTTCGTCACTGGGTAGATTGCGAACTTCCATTTTCACACCAAGCGCTTGCAGCTCTCTGAGAGCGGCGATGTCCGCATCGCCTATGGCGACCGTGGGCGTTGCGGGACGCCTGCCCTCCCCCGCCCGCATATGGCCGATGCTGACCTTGGCGATCGACACGCCGCCCCCAACCAGCGCGAGCGCATCGGCGGCTGAGGCCACCATGATCAGAATCCATTGACGCGGCGTTGCGGTATGAATGATGTCGATAGTCCTTTTGCACCGAGAAAAACCGTGTCCACACGCCTTCTGGCGCCGCGGCCCTCGTCGGCCTGCCAGGCGCCAAAGACGCCATCCTCGACCATAAGATAGCCGCCCAGTTGCGGGCCTGCCGGCAAGAAGAACTTGTCAGCCTTAATTGCGTACGTGCTCATCTATGCTCCCGCACCCGCAGTGTGTTTTAGGGCGAATCAAAAACCACCTCATTGTTAATTCGAGCGATTGTTCGTTGCCTTCTACCGCTTGGCTCATTTTGCACCCGCCGCAAAACACGCCAAGCCGTTTATACCCAATACCGTTAGACAGCGCGGTTGTGGTAGACCTTGTACTTAAACTGGTCGGCGCGCGCAACCGAACGCGTATACTCGATAACCTCGTTGTTCATGTCATATGTGGTACGAATCAAATCCAGGACCGGTGCGCCTTCGGCAATCTCGAGTAGACGAGCGTCGGAATGGCGTGCGATACTCGCGTAGAATTCTTCCTCGGCCAGGCGAACTTTCTCGTGATAGTCCTGTTCGATCATGTCATATAGAGATTTGTTCTCGATCATGGGGCGCTTAAGCGCAAAGAATTTGCGGCTCGGCAAATACGTGCACTCAATCATCAGCGGCACACCATCGGCAATACGCAGGCGCTTGATCTTGTACAGACGCTCGCCCAGACGCGCGTTCATCTCTGCGGCAATATTCTTGTCAGCCTCGACCTCGGTAAACTCAAGAATCGTCGTCTTGGGCACACGGCCGATCGCCTTCATCTGCTCGGTAAAGCTATAAGTTTGCGTGAGGTTTGCCGTCTGCAGAGAGCGGTCGCTTATCATGGTTCCACGGCCACGCTGACGAACCACCAAGCCCAGGCGCTCAAGCTCCTGCAGGGCAAGGCGAACAGTCGTACGCGAGAGCCCGTAGCGCTCCGACAAGTCACGCTCGGACGGCAAATAGTCGCCGGGTCGAAGTTCGTGATCGATTTTATCGGTCAGCAAATCGACGAGCTGATCGTACAGAGGTTGTTTGCGCGCTCCCATTGCCATTATGATACCTGCCGGATAAATAACTCGAAATTGGTTGTAACCAGACACCACGTACTATATCAGTTTTAATGGAATAACAGCAGGTCAAACCGCACATTTCAATATTGTTTGCCAGTTGATAGCTTGTGCGCTGTAATACCAATCACACCGCTGCATCAAGTATCGATGTAGCAAAAAGGGCCGCCCCCGCGGAGCGGGACGACACTTTGCAAGATACATACGTCTTTAAGTCTTAGAGAAGCTTCTTGAGCTCCCCGGCAACAGCTTGGGTCCGCGCCGATGATGACCTGGGTAGCACCCTTGCCCATCTTCATGACATCCAGAGCGCCAGCCTTCTTGCAGGCAGCCTCGTCGACCAGAGCGGAATCGCCGAGCTCGAAGCGCAGGCGAGTAGCGCAGCAGTCAACGGTCTTGCCCTTCTCCTTGCCACCGACGGCAGCGAGAACGGCAGCGGCCACAGCGGCGAACTTGTCGTCGCCAGCAGCGGAGAGGGCGGAGGTCTCCTCGACATCCATATCCTCGCGACCAGGGGTCATGAGGTTGAATTTGGTGATGGCGAAGCGGAACATATGAATAAAACGTCCGAAAAGCTGAATATAATCCCTCTTTTTTCACCAATCTCTTCTTCAACGCAAAAAGCCCGCTAAAACGGTATCCGTTCTAGCGGGCTTATTCAGATATTTCGGCTACGCACTCGGAAGCTCAGGCGAACCTTACGCAAACAGGCCGTAGATGCTGATGTTGGCCTTGGCGTAGAGGCCATTAGCATACTCGGTCCACTTGGAGCTGGCACCCGAAGCCTGCGAGGAATACTGCTGATAAGCAGTGTAGTAGGCGGTCATGGCCTGCTTGTAGGTGGCGCTATCGGCCGTAAAGGCATCATCGGCAAAGGCCTTGGCATAGGTGCTGTCAGCATCCTTCCAAGTACCCTTTGAGCTATCCCACTCATCGCCGGCAAGGTTGATGATGTAGTCGGCGTAGTCCTTGCTCGCGGTCTCCTCGTTGCCGTCAGCAGGCTCGGTCGGGGCGGCCGGCATGCTTGCGGAGCTGTCGCCGACCTTCTTCTTGTAGAGCTTCTGCAGCGTCGCGGACTGACGGACGATCTTCTTAGCCTGGTCCTTGGACACGCCGTACTGCTTGGCCATAGTCTTGTAGTCGGAGGTGCCGATGGACTCCTCGGCGTACTGCTTCATTTCCTTGGAAGAGACGGTAATGCCCTCGTCCTCGGCAGCGTCCAGCAGAATCTGGTTGCGCACGTAGGACAGGATAACGTCGGCAGAAGGAGCGGTGTAGTTGCCGTCGTCGTCCTTGACGGTATCAAGGCTGTACTGGCTCTCGATGGCCTCGCGCGCGGTGATGTCGCTCTTCTTGCCGTTGTAGCTATAGCTTGCCACGGTCGAATCGAGCTGGTCCTCGGTGAGGGTCGCCGAGCCGGCACCCTTGCCGCCAAAACCACCGTTGCCGATAAAGAAGCCGACCACGGCAGCGATCACGACGGCGACCACAAAGGCGGCAATCATCGTCGTCTTGTGCTTGCAAGCGTGGTCGTCCACGTCCGAGTCGTCGTCCTCGTCCTGCTCCTCAGGCATGAGGTTCTCATCGGCGGCGTCCGCGGCGATCTTTGCCTCCAGGCGAGCGTCCTCCTCCTCGGCGGTCGTACCGGCGGCAATATGTTCGGCAGACGTGCCAGCGACCAGGTCGATCTTCTCGTCCTCATCACCGTCGGGGCCTTCGCCGCGCTCGATGATCTGGATGCCGTCGATCTCGTCCTTCTCGTCTTTCTTTTGAATCAGACCCATAGTCAGCTACTCCTTATTGGAAACACAATCCCTCATAGAATACGCCCGACGAGGCGCCGGGCGTATTGATTCTTAGGTTATACGCAAACACTTAAGTACTATTTAGACATTTGCAGCGTGCATACCTTAGGCCAGGTGCGCAATAACGGCATCGGCAAAGGCCTGCGTACCGACAGCGCCCTCAACGGAGCCGGTCTGGGCACGACGCACGTCACCGGTAACCTGCTCGCCCTCGTCGAGCGTGGCAGATACGGCGGCACGAATGCGATTGGCAGCATCGTTCGCGCCCAGATGATCGAGCATCATAGCCGCAGACAGAATCTCGGCCGTGGGGTTGGCGATATCCTTGCCCGCGATATCGGGCGCGGAGCCGTGCGTTGCCTCGAAGATGGCGCAGTCGGCACCGATGTTGGAGCCGGGGGCCATACCTAAGCCGCCCACCAGGCCAGCGCACAGGTCACTCACGATGTCGCCGTACAGGTTGGGCAGCACCAGGACATCGAAGTCATTGGGATTCTGGACCAGACCCATGCAGGTGGCGTCGACAATCTTGTCGTTGAACTCGATATCGGGATAGTTGGCGGCC
The DNA here is from genome assembly GCA_902495645.1 of uncultured Collinsella sp. Lineage (GTDB taxonomy): Bacteria > Actinomycetota > Coriobacteriia > Coriobacteriales > Coriobacteriaceae > Collinsella. The sequence goes on from CABUXY010000002.1 coordinate 181,653, forward strand.
ACCTCGCGCGCCACGCGCAGGAACAGGCCGTCGGTCGCCTTCATGATATTGGCCTTGTGCACGGCCGTCACCTTTTTGCGGCCGCAGCGGCGGGCATACTCAAAGGCATACTCCACAATGCGGCGGCTCTTGGCGATGGAGATCGGCTTAATTGAAATGGCGGAATCAGCGGCGAAGGTCTTCTGACCCGAGCGCTCGACAAGCTGCGAGAGCTCCTCAACCTCGGCAGCGCCCTCATCGAACTCGATGCCGGCGTAGAGGTCCTCGGTGTTCTCGCGCACGATGACCAGGTCGACGTCGCGGAAGCGCGAGCCGTCGCCCGGCTGCGACAGGCAGGGGCGCACGCAGGCGTACAGGTCGAAGTGCTTGCGCAGGGCCACGTTAACGCTGCGGAAACCCGTGCCGACCGGCGTGGTGATGGGGCCCTTGATGGCAACCTTGGTCTCGGCGACCGCGTCGAGCACGTGCTGGGGCAGCGGCGTGCCAAACTCGTCCATGACGCCGGCGCCGACCTCCTGGACATTCCAGTTGATCTGGACACCGGTGGCCTCGACCACGCGGCGCATGGCCTGCGTAATCTCGGGACCGATACCGTCACCGGGAATCAGGACTACATCGTGCGCCATAATCTGTTACTCCTCGTCTTCGGCGTCGTCAGATTTTTTAACGCTAGCACGCTTCTTCTTTTTGGAGAGATCCAGGCCAAAACGTTTAACAAGCATTTCGCAAATCTCGCTCGAACGGGCCTTGAGATAGCTGCCCTTACCGTTCTCGGCATCGAACTTAAGGCGCAGCGCAAGCTTCTCGGCAACCTCGGCGTCGATCTCGCCCTGGCAAAACTCGTACAGGCAACCGAGCATGTCGCGATACTCGAGGTCGCCGTGGTAGCACTGGATGGCCTCGTCCAGGATGGGCCAAGCCTCGCGCGAACGCTCGACGCTCGTGGCACCCCACACGCACAGCAGGCGGAAGGCGGCATAGCGCAGCGTGGAGGAGATCTCGTCGAACAGTGCAGTCTCGGCGCCCTCAAAGGCATCACCCAGCTGCTCGGGGCAGGTGGTGGCGAGCGCCGTCAGGGCATCGAGGGCCTCCCAGCGGGTCTGCGCCTCGGGGCGGTCGAGCGCCTCGATCAGCGCGGGCACGCAGGGCACGACGCGCTGCGGATCGCGCTCGGCAAGCAGGTGCAGCACGCGGGCGGCAAACTGGCGGATGCGGCGCGTGGGGCAGCCGAGCTCCTTGACCAGACGGTCGACGGCGTTCTCGTTCTCCTCTGCCAGCTGAAGCTGTGCCAGCTCCTCGTCGGTGAGCTGTTCGTCTTTGTTTTCTGCCATAGTTACCTCTTCTTACTATTTCTTAGCGTGCTTGCCAGCACCCTTGCTGTCATCGGTGACCGAGATGAGCTGTCGGTCGGCCGCGCCATTGCGGCGCGCACGGCGGCGTTCCTCAGCGTCGCCCGCGTCGGCGGCGGCGCGGTGAGCCTTGTTGACGTTAAAGACCTCGTCGTGCTTGCGCCACGGACCGACGGACTCGCCAAAGCTCATTTTAAGACCGGCGATAAAGCCGCCGAGCCAGCCGATCGGCGCAAACTGCACCAGCGGGAACAGTGAAAACACCCAGGTCAGCAGGACGACTGCCGCCGCTCCTGCAAAGTTGGCAATCCAGTAGTCGCGCTTGGTGATCACGCGCTTTTCGCACGCCCACTGGCCGCACAAAAAGCCGATGTAGATCGCAAAGAGAAAGAGCACCAGCGCAAGCACCACGAACGTCCAGCTCATGGGCGCTACTCCCCGTGATGGTGGCCGCAGCAGCACTCGTGGCCGTCGTCATGGCCGTGGCCGCCGCAGCACTCGTGGTCCTCGCCATGGTGGTGGCCACAACCGCACTCGTGGTCGTCGCCATGTTCGCCGCAACCGCAGCCTTCCTCGTGAGCACCATGCTCCTCGGGACGATACTGCGACCAGTCAAGACCGGCGGCGATGGCGTCGGCCTCCTCCTTGTAGAGCACCGTGATGGCCTGGGTGCCCAGCTTGGCGCCACCGATGGCATCGAGCATGTCGTAGAGCGTAAAGGCCACGTCGGCGCCGGGCAGCGCAAGCTCGCGGTCGTCGGCATAGGCGAGCGCCAAGCGCAGGTCCTTGATGAAGTACTCGACCATAAAGCCGGGCTTGTAATCGCCGTCGAGCGCCTTGGGCGCCAGACTCTCCATGGCGCCGGACTTGCCGGTACCGCCCAGAATCATCTGACGGGTCTTCTCCAGATCGAGGCCGCTCAGCTCGGCAAACGCCAGCGCATCGGCCATGCCGACCATGCAGGCGCCCAGCGACACCTGGTTGGCGAGCTTGGCAGCCTGGCCCTTGCCGGCGCCGTCGAAGCAGCAGATGGTTGCCGCAAAGGTGGAAAGGATATCGCGGACCGGGGCAATGTCGTTCTCGGTAGCGCCCACGATAGCCGTAAGCGTGCCGGCGATAGCACCCGACTCGCCGCCGGTGACGGGGCAGTCAAACGCCATGCGGCCGGAAACCTGGGCGGCCTCGGCAATGTCGCGCGCCAGCTCGGGCGAGCTCGTGGTGAGGTCGATCAGGACCGCGCCGGGCTTAGTGCACGCGAGCAGGCCGTCGCCCGCCAGGTAGAGCTCCTCGACCTCGGAGGGATAGCCCACCATGGTAAAGACGACGTCGGCGTTCGCCGCGGCATCTGCCGGCGTATCGGCCCAGACGGCACCGCGCTCAACGAGCGCTGCAGCCTTGGACTTGGTGCGGTTGTTGACCGTGACGGGATAGCCAGCGTCCAGAATGTGGCCGGCGATGGGGGCACCCATAATTCCGGTGCCGATGAATGCGACGGAGAGCTTGTTTGCCATGAAACCTTTCCTTTTGGGTTGGGTGTTGTTACCAGGTTGAATACTCGGTGCCAGCGTTTGGGCTGTGAGTCGAGGGCGATTACGGACGCAGCGCTTGCCTACTGACCGCGCACGCGGCGGGCGATACGGTCGGAAAGCGACGCCTTGTCGGCGCGGTTCTTACCCCAAAACGCGCAGCCCACCATGCCGGGGCCCACGTGCGAGCCGATGGTGGGACCCACGGAGCCGCGAATGATCGTGACGTCGGCGCAACCCTCCTCCTTGCGGATGGCGGCTTCGAGCCAGTCACCATCCTTTTCGGCATCGGCCGTCATGATGGCGATGGGCATGGTGCGATCGGGCACGTAGTTCTCGCGGAACGACTTGAGGATGGACTTGAGCGCCTTCTTGCGGCCGCGGTTGACGCCGATCAGCGACAGCGAGCCGGCCAGGTCGTAGGAGAGCTCGGGCTTGACGTCGAGCTTTGCCGTGAGCTGCGCCGCCGCGGGAGGAATGCGGCCGCCGGCAGCCAGTGCGTCGAAGCTCTCGAGCGTAAAGTAGCCGTGCACGTAGGTCTTTGCCTCGTTTGCCCAATCGACCAGCTGCTTGGCGGTCAGTCCCGCCGAACGCTGGCGCACGGCCTCGAGCGCCAAGAGCGCACCGGTCGCGCAGGGCAGAGCGTTGTCGACCACGTAGAGCTCAAAGTTGGGATACTCGGCGCGCACGACATCTGCCGCCTGGCACGCGGAGTTGTAGCTCGACGACAGCGCCGAGGTAAAGCACAGGTAGACCGTGGGCGTGCCCTCTTTGGCGCACTCGGTAAAAAACTCGATATAGCGACCGAGCGACACAGCCGAGGTGGACACGCGGGCACCGGCGCGCATGCGGTCGTAGAACTCCTTAGGGCTCATGCTCGACCAGATGTCGTCTGTGCGCTCCTCGCCATCGATAATGAAAGGGAAACCCAGGATATCGACATCGAGGTTCGCGGCGACCTCGGGGCTAAAGTCGCAGCAGGTATCGACGACGATGCGGCAACGGTTCGAATGACCGGCGGATGCGGCCTTGTCCATCAAAGCGACTCCTTACGTAAAAAGGCGGCCACCCGCATGGGATGGCCGCCAACCGTTAACTCATGCAAGTTAACGTATTTTACTCGTCAAGTGTTTCGATGCGGGGCTTGATGATGCCATATCCACCATTCTTACGGTGATACACCACATTGATGAGGCCAGTCGTCGCGTTCTCGAACACGTAGAAGTCATGACCAAGCAGATCGGTCTGCACCAGCGCCTGCTCCTCAGTCATCGGGGTGACATCGATGACCTTCTCGCGGACGAGCAGGTCATCCTCCTCCTCGGGCAGCAGCAGGTCAGCCAGATCCTCGACGCGCTCGACCGGTGCGACATCCGCGGCGCTGGCACCGCCCTGGCGGTTGTCCACAACCTTGGTCTTGAACTTACGCAGCTGGCGGGTGACCTTATCGGCGGAGAGGTCGATGGCGGCGTACATATCTGCACCGTGCTCGGCAACGCGAATCACCGAACCGCGGGCACGAACCGTAACCTCGACGATTGCCGGGTTGGGGTTCGAGGGGTTCTTCTCATAGCGAAGTACAACGTCGACCGTCATGGGCTCGATATCGAAAACCTTGAGCGCCTCGCCGATCTTCTCATCCACATGCGCACGCAGAGCATCGGTTACCGTCGTCTTGCGTCCAGAAACCTTGATATCCATACGTGGCTCCAATCTGCCTCGGGGACTTACTGTACTGGCTATGTACCCATTGCCGTGCATTTAATCACGCGGATTCCTAAAGACCCGAATAACGATTGCTTGATACCGCATACCGAAGTCTCGCACTTTTCTGTAGCAAAGTGCGCTATAGGAGGGGCCGGCGGCTTTGTATTTGGTCCCGAAAATTGGCTTTGACCTGCTAGTTTTATTGGGATGAAAAAGCCGGGCTCCCCCATCGGGGAAGCCCGGCAGTGCGTGTTGAAACCGTGAAGAGGTGTCCTTTCCAACGTATAGGAGACACCACCCCTAGCAATAACTAGCTATTGAGTTTGTTAATGTCGTCGTCGGTGATGGCGCCTTCCTGGCTGGACGATTTGTCCTCGGAGGATGCGGTCTCATTGTTGGAATCGGAGGACTCGCTGCCGGAGGACATGGTCTCACTGGACTCAGAGTCACCCGGCTGCACGTTAGCGCCCGAAACCGTCTTAGTGGTGAGGTCGTAGGGCATCGTGCCATACCAGACAGAGTGGACCGCCTCGAGCGTGCCGTCGGCCGTAATACCGTCGAGGGCATCGCTCACGGCACGGCACAGTTCGTCATTGGACGAGAGGCCCACAACACCAAGCGTCGAGGGCGCCTCGAGCGCACCGACATAGGAGACCTCGCTCATCAGGCGTGCAAGGTAGCCGCCGGCCGTGGAGTCGCAGATCACATAGTCGACCTCGCCGGACTCGAGCGCCTCAAAGCACTCGTTGATGTTGGAGTAGGTCTTTTGGTTGGCGGTGATGCTCTGCTTAGCAAGCGCCTCCTGCGAGGCCGAGGACGCCTGAACGCCCAGGGTGGACGTGTTAAGGGTATCGGTGGAAACGCTTAGCGACCCACCATCGCTAGTTTTACCGAACACGGAAGTGGCATCGTACAGGCAGGTGCCGAGCGAGCTAATGTCCCCGTCCGTGGAGTTAATCTCGCCGATAAAGATATCGGCCTTTTTGTCGCCGAGCGCGGAATCTGCCGAAGACGCATCGACAAAGGCGACCTTAAGGCCCATGCGGCTTGCGAGAGCGCGGGCGGCGTCAACCGCATACCCCGTGAGCTCGCCGTCGGCGTCCTGCATGGCCTGCGGCGCATCGGAAGTATCGAGGGCGACCGTCAGGGTTCCGGGAGTGACCAGGGCATCGTCCGACACCGCCGGCGTGACGGTCTCGTACTCGATCTGGTCGATCGTGGGAGTCGTGAACGTAGACAGCGGGTTGAACGCGCATCCGCTCAGGCCCAAAACGGCAATGACCGCTGCGGTCCCAGCACCCAACCGAGCCGCGTGCATCAAGCTGCCCCTCACCATGTCCACTACCCTGCCTTCTGTGTCGTATACGATCCGTGCGTTGCGCGGAATATCAGGTTGTTCCCACCAGCTGACCTGGTATTTGACCCCACACTTGCGCACCGGGGTGTTTGCTCGGGAGGCCGCAGCCACCTTCACGACTGACCCGCTCGCCCGCGAGGCGGTATTGCCCCAAAGAAAGTAGAACGGACGGTGCGGCTTACATCTAGGACGCGCCATGATCGCGCCGCGCGCACGCGGTCGCTTACGTGGATCCCTTTGACCGCGTCTGTCTTGGACTAGGACGGGCATTTCGTCCGTCCGCAACCACAGCCTGGTAGGAACGAAGCGCATTATAGCTAAGTTCAAGCTAAAGTTTAAGGTTAGGGGCGTTATTCGCATCGCGAGTACAGATTTCGCAGGTCAGGACGGGCCGCACGTGCTCTGATTGAGCCCGTCGCTCCCCTATGGAAAGCCCCAACACACCCGTCTTAGGGCGCCGTGGCCAAAAAATAGCAAATATGAGTACTGTTACCAATTTAGTAGCAGGAGTTTTTGGCTCTGCAAGCTGTTTTCACGCTCTATAACGTCAGATTGATGCCAGGATATTCCACATTTGTTTAATAGCTTTCTAATTTACCCCATCTTCCAGTCCCAAAATCCCTGATTTTGCTGTTACTGAATTTGTAGCAGTACTCATATTTGCTATATTTTGGCCAGAGCATATATCCAACCCCCTGTTTCAGAGCATTGTTAGGCGGGTTTAAGCCCAAAACACGCCCGCAACGTGTTAAATAGCGCCTCTTGTTTCTTTCTGCGAGCGTCAACACGGTTGCGATATCGCTTACTCATGCGCTGGTGGATGCGCCATGCGAGCGCTTCCATCGCTTCCATGTCACAGAGCATTTCGTTGTTGACCGTCGCGATCTCGATTCCCATAGTAATCAAGCCCGTGTTGCGTTTTTCATCATGGATACGTCCCCTCCGGGAGGAATGGCCCAGCTCACCGTTGTATTCCAGGTCAAACTGGGCTGCTTCCTGATACGCATCGCAAACTGCATGCGGCATCCCCGAGATTGCCTGCGCGCGGTCATCGAACTCGATCTTGTAGTCGGTCTTAAAGGGACCGCAGGCAAATCCGCCATAGGAAAACGGAAGCGAAAACAGAGCGAGCATGATGCACTCCATGGGCGAGCGCAGATTTTCTGACAGGTAGGGACACAGGCGCAGCAGCTGTTTGGCCACATTCCCCTTGCATGCCGCGAGGTAATCTACCAGGCAATCGGGTGTCAGCACGGACTCGACCTCAAAGTAACCGACATCTGGCGGCTGGTCTTTGTCCTTTGCCAATTTGTTCACGACAGGCGAGGTGTAGGGAGGCAGATACTTCCCGCGGTCACTCAGTGAAATCTTAGAGCACAGCTCCTGGGCCAGGGCAAATGCCTGGATGCAGCCGACCTCGCGCGCGACGGCTACGCAAAGGGCCTCGGGAGATAGACTGTACACCCCCGGTTCCACCTCTAGAATCGAGCCGGCGGGCAACTCGGAGCATACGGACCAGCTCACGCCAAGAATACGGCGGCGCTGCGCTGCAGACCCTACCAGCAAGCACAAATCCTCTTGCACCTCGCCGCTTGCGGCCCCAATCCGCACCAAATCGGGAAGATAGATGTCCTCGGTCGAGGGCGACGACGTGCGCAGCACACGGCGCTCTTCATCGGGATTAAGGTCCTTCCAGCTTATGTAGCCCATCTGCCGGCGCTCGGCGCGCATCATGCGCAGCGCCGAGGCACCCGTCAGAATTACGGAAGCAGCCAGCTGCTCGCTTGCAGGCTTGCCACGCTGCCCGATCTTTATTGCCATCTGAACCACCCCTACCAAACGCGTGCGATAGCAAGGCCATCGACTGCCGCAGCGCCGGCGCGCTTGAGTTCCGCCGAAGCCGCTGCCATCGTCGCACCCGTGGTGATAACGTCGTCGATAAGCAGCAGGCGGCGGCCCCGCACGTCCTCAACGGTCTCGTACATACCTCGGGCACGCTCGCGGCGCTCCTCACGACCGAGTTCGCGCTGGTCACCATGCCCGTACTTGACGAGAGCATCGAGCAGGGGAACACCCGACAGCTCGCAAAATGGGCGCGCAATGGCCTCCATATGATCAAAACCACGCCGCCGAAACGCTGCCGCCGTCGCAGGCACAAACACCACCGCATCCGCACCGGACAGCACACCTCCATAGCGATCGGGCGCTACGACCTGGGCATGCAGGGCGGTGTCGTAGAGCAGCTCCGCCAGATACGGAGCCAGACGTCGCTCGCCCGCGTCCTTGTACGCTTTAATGATGCGCGGCAGCGGATGCGCATAGACGGCGCACGCCAGGCAGCGGTCGAGCGCCTCCGCCATTGCCGAGGACGTGCCCTCGACCGAACACTCAGTGCACAGCAAATCCCCAAACGGGGCGCCGCATCGGGTGCAGCTATGACGTGGGTCGATGAGCGTGAGCGCAGTCAGGCAGTCTTGGCAAATAAGCGTACCGGCGCGCTCGCAGCCGGCACATCGTGTTGGCGACAATGCCTCGAGCGCCTCGCGTGCCACCCGCTCGGCAAACGGTAGCAATTCGTCCGCAAACGGTAGGGCACCGGTACCCTGCAGACAGCTCAATATGTTCAGATGGCTCTTCAAGACACAACCCTCCCTACGTTCGGTCGCAGGGAGGGTTGTTGATTCGGCGCTATGATACCCCGATGCGCTCGGGGCAAGGCGGGCTAAATCCGCTCGCGGGCGCTATTCGCCGGCAGGCGGTTGCGGTGCGGACGAGGTGTGGGTCGAGCCTTCGCCACCGTCCTGGCGCGGCTTGCGGGAGCGACGGCGGCGGCGACGCTTTTGACCCTGGTCGGTCGAGCCCTCGCCACCGCGATTCTCACGCGGTTCGCACTCGTCGCGAGCGCCGCCGTGCGAAGCCTTGGCGGCAGCTCCTCCGCCATCGCCGGGGCGACGGCGCGTGACCTTGACTTCGCCATCCGAAACCTGATCGGCCACAGAAGGAACCGAGGGCTTCTGCTGCGCGCCCGAGGAATGGCGACGACGCGGACGTGACGCGCGCTCCTCCTCGCCACGCGGCTTGCCAGCCTTGTCGGCAGGCGCGTCGGAGGCCGAGGCGCCCTTGGGAGCGGCACCGGCCTCGCGAGCAGCTGCGGCGCGGAAGGCGTCCTCGCGCTCCTCGCTCGACAGGTGACGGCGACGACGGCGCGTGGGGTTCATGCCACCGCCGCGATTTTGCTGCTGGGGCTGCTGAGCCTCGCGCTCGCGGGAAGCGTTCTTACCCGCGGCCTCGCCATTGTCGACGGACGCCGTGCGCTTGCGGCGGCGACGGCCATCGGCTGCTCCCTCGGTCTCGGGCGCCTCGGCCTTGCCGCGGCCCTTTCCACGGCCACGGCCCTCGCCCTGGCCCTGAGCGGTGCGAGCATCGGATTCGGCATCGCGACGACGGCGCTTGGGCATCGATGTGCCGGCCAGACGATCGGCGCTCGACAGGCCATCGCCCACGTCGACGCCGTTTTCGCGATCGAGTTCCATGAGCGCCAGACGCATCTCGGGCGACTCGATGCGCTCGAGCACGTCGCGCGTCACGCAGTCGGGGCGGCAGTTGCAGCCCTGCTCGGCGGCCTTCTTTTTGCAACCCTCCGAGCACGTCATATCGGCCAGGTTAACCTTAAAGACTTTGCCGTTCTCCAGGCGCAGCACCAGCTGCTCACGCGGCGTGTCATATTCCTGGATGCGCGCCTTGCCAAGCGGCGTATCGATAAGCGTCTTCTTTTTGGGCGCGCGGCTCTTAAAGTCCTTGTACGCCTCGAACTCGTAGCGCAGGCAGCACATCAGGCGGCCGCAGACGCCACTGATCTTGGACGAGTTGAGCGGCAGGTCCTGCTCCTTTGCCATGCGGATCGAAACCGGCTCAAACTGTCCGCCAAAGCGCGTGCAGCAGAGCTCCTGGCCGCACTGGGCATAGCCGCCCACCAGGCGGGTCTCGTCGCGCACGCCGATCTGGCGCATGTCGACGCGAATGTGCAGCGTCGAGGACAGGTCCTTGACGAGCTGACGGAAATCGACGCGCTCCTCGGCCGCAAAGTAGAACACAGCCTTCTCGCCGCCAAACAGGTACTCGACGCCGACCGGCTTCATCTCGAGGTCGAGCTCTTTGACCAGACGACGGAAATCGACCATGGCCTCGTCGCCCTGGATGGCCAGGTCGTCGGCAAGCTGCAGGTCGATGTCGCTCGCCACGCGCAGCACGGGCTTGAGCGGCTGGCCGATCTCATCTTGCGGCACCTCGAAGGGATCGGCCGTGACCAGGCCGATCTCGGTTCCGCGCTCGGTGGAGCAGATAGCATAATCGGCCTCGAGGATATCCAGATCCTGCGGGTCGAACCACAGGTCGCGCGAGGCGTAGGTAAACTTAACGGGTACGACTAACGGCATTTCAGTGCCTTCCTGATATCGAACAGCATGACCTCGATGGCCAGCTGGGGAGTAACGTTTCTGGCGATGTTGCGCTCGGCGGTTGCGACCGCCTCGAGCGCCCGGGTGGCACCCGCAACATTGGTCGCGGCGGCAAGCCGACCGATCGTGTCGCGCACATCCTCGTTCACGACGTCGGCCGCCTCATCCTGAAGCGTCAGCAGCACGTCGCGCATGAGCGTCCGCGCGCTCGCCAGCGCTTCCATGATACCCGAACGCTCGCGCGCGTTGAGTTCGCGCTTGTTGCGGTCCTCAAGCTGCTTCAATGCTCCACGCGACAGGTAGTCGGCATTTTGCTCGAGCACCTTTTCCTGCGTGGACTTGACCTCGGCCAACGGCGCCTTGACGGCGACGATGAGTGACTTGGCGCGGCTGAGCACGTCAGCCTCGTCGGCGGCAATGAGTGAGTCGATGGCACGGACCATCTGACGGCGGGCGTCCTGGCGCTCAGCACTCTTAAGGAACTCGATACCGCGCGTGGGGCTGCCCGCCACGGCGACGGCCATGCGACAACGCGCGATATCCTGACCGGTGGCGCGGCTCACGGCCTGCGCGGCCACGGTGGGCGACACCAGCCGAAACGGTACGCACTGGCAGCGGCTCACGATGGTGGGCAGCATCACGTCTGCCGAGGTGCCCAGCAGGATGAACATGACGCCCTCGGGCGGCTCCTCGAGCGTTTTGAGCAATGCGTTGGCGGTGTTGGCGCGCAGCTGCTCGGCACGGTCAATGATGTAGACCTTGGCCTTGGCACGGATGGGCGCCAGGGGCACGTCGTCGAGTAGCTCGCGCGTCTGGGCGATGAGGTAGCCTGTGGCGCTCTCGGGCGTGTAATAGTGCACGTCGGGGTGCGTATGGCGCGCAACGCGCACGCAGCTGTCGCATGCGCCGCAGCCGTCCTGCTCGCACAGGGAAGCCTGGGCGAGCGCCCATGCGGCATCGAGCTTGCCGGCGCCGGGAGCGCCCAAAAACAGATAGGCGTGCGATGCGCGGCCGCTAGCGACGGCGTTGGTCAAAAAATCGCGAACGCGCTCTTGGGTGTCGAGCTTGGCCAGCAGGCTTGCCTGAGCGGGGGCCATGTTACTCGGCCTCCTTGGCAAGCGCGGCGGCGACAGCATCTTGCGGAATGTCGAGACCGTACGCGCGAATCTGCTCGACCGTCTTCTCGAAGACTTCCTCGACGGTCGCAGTGGCGTCGATGAGCTTTACGCGGTTTGGCTCCTCGGCAGCAATGGCGCAAAATCCCTGGTAAACGCGCTCTTGGAAGGCCATGCCTTTTGCCTCCATGCGATCTGCCGCGCCACGGGCTGCCATGCGTAGCGCCGCCTGCTCGGGTGTGATGTGGTAGACGAGCGTGAGCGCCGGATGCGTACCGGCGACAGCCAGGTTGTTGGCATCGCGTACCATCTGACGGTCGAGGCCATCGGCAAACGCCTGGTAGCAGGTCGTGGAATCGTAGAAGCGATCGCACAGGACCACCTTGCCGGCCGCGAGGGCGGGCGCGATGACCTCGTGCACCAGCTGGGCACGCGCAGCCTCGTAGAGCAGCAACTCGCAGGTGTCGCCCATCGCCGTATTGGCGGGGTCGAGCAGCAGAGCACGAATCTTTTCGCTGATGGCGGTGCCGCCCGGCTCGCGCAGGCTCACAACCTGGTAGCCAGCGAGTTCGAGCGCGCGGGCAAGCAGACGCGCCTGCGTGGACTTGCCGGCACCATCGACGCCCTCGAGCGTGATAAAGCTATGTTGAGCGGGCTCAAAAGCCATGAGCGCAGCCCCTTCCTACAAGGCGCGTAAATGCAGATATATCAACCAAGCCATGATACCCCAGGGGCAGGCGCGCCCCAAATCGGGCCTAGTCATTGGGTAGTCATTGGGGACGCTCTTAAATGACTAGGCGACAGCTAGGGACGTTCCTAAAGTGCCGGCAGAAAAGGAACGTCCCTAACTGCCGACTTTTTTGAGCGCTGGGTATAATCGTCGTATTGATTTGAAATGTGGCGAAAGGAGTGGCAATGTCTCGGTATTGCGCCTCGTGCGGCAAACTTCTTGCAGATGATGCCAAGTTCTGCACCTCATGCGGTGCACCCGTTGAGCAGACAACCGCAAGCAATGGCCAACCCGCGTTTGAGCAGACCGGCTTCCTCGATACGCCGCAAGCTAAGCCGGACGACCCCCTCGCCTATCGCCCCGACCCCGCCGCCAGTCCCGCAGCGGTCGAAACGACGCAGCGCATACCCGTCGCGGACACCCCGCCCCAACAGCAACCGGCCTCTACGTACGCGCCTGATTCACCGCAGGCCCCCGCCGCCAAAAAGAGCAGCACCAAGGCGCTTATCGCCGTTATCGTTGTGCTCGTGGCAATTATCATCGCCTTGGTCATCTTTTTTGTGATCAAGCCTTTCGACAACGCCGCCACGCAAACGACTGCCGAGATTACTAAGCTGCACCATGATGTTGACGATGATGACCTCAAGCCTCTCGACGACCCCAATAGCCTCTACGATGATGACGACGATGACGACGAGGACGACGGCGAAGCAACCCTCTCCGAGCAGAACCTCTACCGTCGCCTGAGCGAATACTACGATCTGCTCGAAGATCTCGATAACCAGGTCCGTGCCTGCGCAGAGGCGTTCAATGGCGGTTATCTGGAAGAGGACCGTACCGCCCGTCAAAATCTCGCCGACGTCGCCGAGCGCACGGAAGACACCATCGAGCAGTACTACGATATCGTCGAGGACCTGGACGTCCCCACAAGCTCTAAGAACTACAGCTCGTGGAAGGACATCATTGCTCTGTACGACGACCTGGATCACCGCATCGATGCGATCTGCGATGCCTGGGAGATCAGCTTAAAGTACGCAAAGCCCGCGGACCATAAGAACGAGATCGTGGCGCCGCTGTCGCGCGACAACGTGGCGGGCACCAATGACAACAAGTACCGTCAGGACTTTGAGGACCGCTATCCCGGCGCCAAGCCTGTCGAGGTGAACTAGTCGCATGCGACGTTCTTAAACAGCTAGTCATTAAAGAACGTCCCCAATGACTACGCAAAAAACGAGCGAGGATCATGGGACCCTCGCTCGTTTTTGTTTTAGGCGATGTTTCGACCGTGCGGCTACTTGTCAGCAGCGGTCTTTTTGGTGGTCGACTTCTTCGCGGTCGTCTTCTTGGCGGCAGTGGCTTTCTTAGCCGTCGTCTTCTTCGCAGTCGAGGTCTTCTTCGCCGCGCTCGCCTTGGTCGTGGTCTTGCGGCCGCGGGCGGGCTTCTTCTCCTTGGTCGGGCAGTCCATGTTCACGCAGATGCGCCACGGGCCGCGCGCGGTGTTGACCACCACGATGGGGGCGCCGCACTCGGGGCAGGTCTCGCCCGTCGCCTCGAGCTTGCCACGCGCCGGCAGCGGATAGCTCACGCCGCAGTCGTCATAGTTGGTGCAGCGGATAAAGCGCTTGCCGCTCTTCTCGCTCTTGTGTGCGATCAGGTCGCCATGGCGTCCTGCCTCGGCGCACACCTTGCACTCGCCCACCTTAAGGTCGGGCTCGTAGTTGGTGGGGCATGTGGGGTTCACGCAAATCTCGAAAGCCTTTTGGCGGAACGGCTGGCACTTAATGCGCGGCGCACCGCATTCGGGGCACACAGCAGCCTCGCCCTCGAGCGGGCTCACCTTGACGCCGCTCGGCACCGGATAGGTCACATCGCAGTCGGGCCAGCCCATGCAGCCGATAAAGCTGCCGCGGGTCTTGGCGCTCGTCTTCATAACCAAGTCCTTGCCGCACTTGGGGCAGGCGCCCACGCGCGCATCGGCCGTGACGGCGTCGCTGATAGCATCGCCCAGTTCCTGCGTATGCTTGAGCAGCTCGTCGAGCACACCGGCCAGCAGCGCGCGCGAGTGCGTCACGACATGCTCTTCGGTGTCCTCGCCGCGCTCCACGCGGGTCATGTCGCCGTCGAGCTCGCTGGTCATATCGGGGCTCGTGATGCGCGGGGCAAACTGCGACAGTGCATCGATGATGGCGATGCCCAGCTGGCTCGGCTCCACGGGATCGTTTTTGAGATAGCGCACGGCGTACAGGCGCTCGATGATGCTCGCGCGCGTGGACTTGGTGCCCAGGCCGCGCTTTTCCATCTCCTGCACGAGCTTGCCCTGGCTGTAGCGTGCGGGCGGCTCGGTCTGCTTGGCCTCGAGCTTAATGTCGAACACGTCGACCGCATCGCCCTGCTCCAGCGGCGGCATCTGCTCGTCGCGCTTGAGTCCATACGGATACGCCTCGCGGAAACCCGGGGTCACGAGCACATCGCCCGAAGCCACGAACGGCTCACCATTGACGTCGAGCTCGAGCTTGGTGTTCTCGATGGTCGCGGGACCCATGAGCGTTGCCAGGAAGCGACGGGCGATGAGGTCGTAGAGCTTGCGCTGGCCACCGTCGAGCGCGGACGGATCGCCCTCGCCCGTGGGATAGATAGGCGGGTGGTCGGTGGTTTCGACTTTGCCGCGCGTGGGCTTCATGGGGCCGGCGAGCACCTTTTTGCACACGGGCGCCAGCGCCGGGTTGATCTTTGCAAGGTCGCTCACCACGGCGCCCAGATCGAGCGTCGCAGGGTACACGGTATTGTCGACACGCGGGTAGCTGATGAGACCGGCCATGTAGAGGGACTCGGCGATGCGCATGGTACGCGCAGGTGAGATGCCCTCGGCTGCGGCGGCAGCCTGCAGCGAGGTGGTCGCAAACGGCGTGGGCGGCTGCTGCTTGCGCGAACGCTTGGTCACCGCGGCGACGGTTGCCGTCGCAACGCCGTCAACGTGGCCGTACGCCGCCTCAGCAGCATCCTTGTCGGTAAAGCGCGCCGTCTTGTGCGCAATCTTAAAGCGGTCGTCCTCGGCAGCACCCTGTGCGGCGCCCATGCCGCGGATCTGCCAATAGTCCTCGGGCACAAACGCCATGCGCTCGCGCTCGCGCTCGACCACCAGGGCAAGCGTCGGCGTCTGCACACGGCCGGCAGAGCGCACGTTACCAAAGCCGCCAAACTTGGCGAGCGTCAGGTAGCGCGTGAGCACCGCACCCCAAATGAGGTCGATGTGCTGGCGGCTCTCGCCGGCGTCGGCCAGATTCTGGTCGAGCGAGACGAGATTATCGAAGGCCTGCGTGATCTCGGCCTTGGTAAACGAAGAATACTGGGCGCGGGCGACCGGCAGGTCGGGCGCAACCTCGCGCACCTTGTTGAGGGCGTCCGAACCGATCAGCTCGCCCTCGCGATCGAAGTCCGTGGCGATGATGACACTGTCGGACTTCTTGGCGAGGTTCTTGAGCGAACGAATGAGTTCCTTCTCGGCCGGTAGCTTAATGACGGGCGCCCAGGTGAGGTAAGGCAGGCTCTCGAGTTTCCAGCCCTTGATTGAGATGCCATCGGCAAGAAACGGCTTGCGCTTGGTGTCGTAGGGCGGACGCGCCAGGCCATCGGGTATGTCGGCCGGCAGCATCTCGCCGTCCTCGGTGACCGAATACCAGCCCAGCTTTTTATCGAACAGCACGCTGTCGCAAAAATCGGGCGCTAGGATGTGACCGGCAAGGCCGATGGTCACGCACTCCTCGCCCTTCCACTCAAAACGGTAGATGGCGGTGTTGTACACCTTGTCCTTTTTGGGCTTGCCCGTGGACAGACGCTCGGCAATCTGACGCGCGGCGTCGTTTTTCTCGGCGATGATGAGCTTCAAAAGAGGCTCCTATCTCGTATCTCTGCGGCTACGCCCGCCCGTATGGCGGCCGACTTACGCCCTTGCTTGCTCAATCTGCCCGATGAGCCAATCGCACCAGGCATCCATGCCCTCGCCCTTGCGCGCGCTCACGGCAAACCGCGGCGCCTGCGGATTGAGGTCATCGAGTGTCTTAGTATACCTATCCATGTCAAAATCGAAAGCCGGAGCCACGTCGACCTTGTTGAGCAGCTGCGCGCCAGCGTGCTGGAAGATGCCCGGGTACTTGATGGGCTTGTCGTCGCCCTCGGGCACCGAGAGGATCATGATGGACAGGTTCTCACCCAGGTCAAAGTCGACTGGGCAGACCAGGTTACCCACGTTTTCGATAAAGATGACATCGATGTTATCGAGCCCAACGGCCTGGTCGAACGCGTCAACGGCCTCCATGATCATATTGCCCTCAAGGTGGCACAGGCCGCCCGTGTTGATCTGGATGGCGGGCATGCCGGCTTCCTTCATGGTAATGGCATCGACATCCGAGGCGATGTCGCCCTCGATGACGGCGCAGCGCAAGCCGGCCTTGTCGCGCAGGTGCTCGTTGGTGCCCAGAATCGTAGTGGTCTTGCCCGAGCCAGGGCTCGACAACACATTGATCACATAGGTGCCTGTCTCATCAAATCGCTGTCGCAGCTGATCTGCCAGGCGCTCATTGCGCGACAGAATCGGCGACGCGATATCAATCGTTTTCTCAGCCATACTTAGCGCTCCTTAATTTGGCCCCTTTATACCCCATCACCAGATGGCTAGCGGGCTAATCGTCGGGGGTTTCGATTTCGATACTGGCGATGTCGAGCTCGCGGCCGTGCAGCAGGCGCACGTTGGCGCCGCCACATTGAGGGCAGCGGCAATGGAAACGGTCGTGATCGAAGACCTCACCGCAGTCCTGGCACTCGCTTTGTGGATGGACCTCCTCCACGGCAAGCTCGCAGCCCTTCGTGAGCGGGTCCTCGTCGCGAAACGTCTCCCAGGCAAAGTCGAGCGCCTCGCGCACGATCTCGGTCATATCCCCGATACGCAGCGTTACCAAAACGGCGCGCGAGGCCCCCGCCCCACGCGCCGCGCGAATCACTGTATCGAGTATGCCGTTGACAATGCCAACCTCGTGCATACCGATTTACTCCTCGTCGTCCTCTTCGTCGTCCGAAAACAGGTCCAGACGGCTCACAAACAAGCCCTCCTTGCCCTCGCGCGCGGTAATGACCACGCGAGCGATGGCGAGCGAAATCTCGTAGAGCGAGAGCAGGGCGCCATACATGAGCCCCAGCGTAACGGGCGAGCCGTCGGGCGTAATCACAGCCGAGCCCACAAGCAGGCCAACGTATACATAACGCCAGGCACTGCGGAAGGCCGCGTAGGACACGATGTGGAAGACGGACAGATAGAAGATGATGAGCGGCAGCTCAAACGCCACGCCAAAGCCGATCATAAAGAGCAGCTCCATGTTGACGTAGTTCTCCAGATCGGGCAGTGCCGTAGCGACGGCCGAGGTCTCGCCGATGAGCCACTCAAAGCCCGCAGGAATGATGATGAAGTAGCAGAAGATGGCACCCAGGAAGAACAGCACCGTCGAGGCGAGCACCGTGGGCACGACCCACTTGCGCTCGTTGGGGCGAAGCGCCGGCAGGAAAAACGCCAGAATCTGCCAGATGATCATGGGCGTGCACATGACCACGGCCATCTTGATGGCCAGCGAAAAGCGCAGGCCAAAGCCGCCGAGCGTGGTAGTGATGTAGAACTTACCGTCCGGCACAAAGGAGCGGATGGGATCTTCCAGGATGTCGAGCACCACAGGCGTGGCGAAATACAGCACGATAGCGGCGGCGAACACCGACACGACCACGATGGTCAGGCGGCGACGGAGTTCTCCCAGGTGATCGAAAAGCGGCATTCGCGCAGGTCCGATAGGCATTACTCATCGCCTCCCTTCGGGGCGTCGGCGGCAGCAGCGTCGTCCTCGGCCTCGAGCTCGCGAGCGAGCTGGTCGACGACGGCCTTGCGCTTACGGGGACGACGGGCGTAGAGGTCAGCCGTCGTGGGCTCTGCCGACTCCGGCTCGGGCTCCGGCCCTGCAGCAGGCTCGGGCTCGGCGGCGGCAGCAGCAGGCTCGGGCTCCGGCCCTGCAGCAGGCTCGGGCTCGGCGGCGGCAGCAGCAAGCTCGGCCTTGGCAGGCTCGGCGCTCTCGGCCTCACCAGCAGCGCCTTCTTCCTCGGTGGCACCCTCGCTCGCGGCCTTCTCGGCGGCAAGGCGGGCACGGCGCTCGGCAAAGGTCTCCTTCTTTGCGGGTGCAGCCGTCCCGGCGGCATCCTCGTCCGCATCGGAATCGTCATCGACGACAGCCTTCTTGGGCTTGACCGGAGCCGACGCGGCCTCGCTTACCGGATCGATGATCTCGGACTGAACAACGGCCGTCATCTTTTCCTGCGTCTCGCGGAACTGACGGATGGCACGGCCGATCGTGCGGCCCATCTGCGGGAGCTTATCCGGGCCAAACAGCAAAAAGCCGAAGACCACGATGATTGCCAGCTCACCCTCTCCAATACCAAACACACATACCTCCAAGGCTCGATGTGAGTCGAGCCCGCACCGCGCCATTCGGCCGGAACTCGTCTATTCATTCGGTCAAGTATAGCGCCCGGACGCCAAAACGTCCGAGCGCATCACAAACATATGCCAAACGGCACGCCCTTTTGGGGGCAAAGATTATGCCGCCGTGATCGAAATCTCCTGGTCGACGCCCAGCAGCTGAACCACGCGCATCACCTGGGGCTGCACATTAGTGCAGCTAAAGCGCTTACCGTGGTCGACCGCGTGGTGCGCGGCGCCCACGAGCACGCCAATGCCCGTCGAATCGATGTAGCTCACCTGGGCAAAATCGAGCTCAACGGCCTCAGTGGGCTGCTCGAGCGCCAGGTCAATGGCATTGCGCAGGCTATCGGCGTTAGAGATATCGATCTCGCCGGTTACCTTAATGGTGTAGATCTCCGGTGTGGGGTTGGTGGAAATACCCAAATCCATGCATACGCTCCTTTACGTATCGAAAGTGCGGATAGTACTGGGCGCGGACTTGCGGGGCCCTAGGCGTTAGGCGCGCTCGGCACGAGCAAGCTCGGCAGCGACGAGCTTGACGGCCAGCACCAGTACGTCGAGTGCTGCCTCCAGGTCCTCAACCGTGGGATAGCTCGGCGCGATGCGGATGTTGGTGTCGCGCGGATCCTTGCCATAAGGCCAGGTGGCACCAGCCGGCGTAAGCTTGACGCCCAGGTCGGCACAAAGCGCTGCGACCTTTTGGGCCGAGCCCTCGGGACCATCAAAGCTCACAAAGTAGCCGCCGCGGGGATGCGTCCAAGTGGCGCAACCCGTATCGCCCAGGCCCTCGGTGAGCTTACGCTCAACGGCCTCAAAGCGCGGGCGCAAGAACTCGGCATGCTTTTTCATGTGCTCCTTGACCGCCTCGATGGTGGGAAGGAAACGCACGTGACGCAGCTGGTTGAGCTTGTCGGCGCTGATGAGGCCGGCCTTCAGGCGCTTGGAGAACTCCGCGATAACCGCGGGGCTCGCACCGATAAAGCCGATGCCGGCGCCCGGGAAGGTGATCTTGGACGTCGAGGCAAAAGCCACCACGCGATCCTCGGTGCCCGCCGCGCGAGCGAGGTCGAAGATATTGGCGAGCTCGTCGGTCTCGTCGTACAGGTCGTGCACGCAGTAGGCGTTGTCCCAGAAGATGCGGAAATCGGGCGCGGCCGTGGGCATCTCGACCAGGCGACGCACGGTGTCCTCGCTAAAGGTGATGCCCGTGGGGTTGGAATACTTGGGCACGCACCAGATGCCCTTGATGGAGTTGTCGGCGGCAACCAGGCGCTCGACCTCGTCCATGTCGGGGCCGTTGTCGGTCATCGCGACGGGGACATTCTCGATACCCAGGTCGGCGGTGATGCCAAAGTGACGGTCGTAGCCGGGAACAGGGCACAGGAACTTGACTTTCTTGCCGTCGTGCGCGGCCTCGTAAGCCTCCCAAGGCTCGCTGCCGCACGAACCGCAGCGCCAAAACATGCCGGCGATATCGTGCTCGATCAGAAGGCTCGACGAACCCAGTACGAGCGTCTGCTCGGCAGGGCAACCCAGGAACTCCCCCGCCAGCTTGCGCGCCGAGGGAATGCCCTCAAAGCAACCGTAGTTTGAGCAGTCGACGTTGCCGTCGTGCAGATCGGCATCGGCATTGAGGATATCGAGCATGGGTCGAGAGATGTCCACCTGGGAGGGCGACGGCTTGCCGCGGGCCATGTCGAGCGCCAGGCCCTTGGCCTTGACCTCGGCGACCTCGGCTTTGAGCGCCTCGATGGCGGCATCGAGTTTGGTGGTTTCCATCTTCTGGTAGATCGTCTGCATGGGTGCGACCTTTCGCGAAGCGGGACGTTGCAGTTCGTCTAAGTATAGACCGCCACCGCCGCAACGGCATGAAGCCGTGATAGATTAAGTTCATCGCAATGATTTACGAATCGCCGCGCATGCCGGCGTGGGGCGCCCAAGGAGGCACTATGGAATACGGATCGTTCCAGGCCGAGGAATTCGGCGACCTGCAGCGCCTGGTCGACGGGCTGTTTTACGACCGCCACGCCATCGACCGCCTGGATCTAATCGTACAGGCCGAGATCTTGGACCTGACACCCGATCTCATGGAAATCGTCAACCTGCTACCGCCCGGCTATTACGACCGCCAATCACTTTGCGACCAGCTCAATTCCGCCTTGGCCGCCCACGGCTGGGGCGCCGTCTACGGCACCGTGGAATAGAACCAGTCATTGGGGACAGACTTAAATGAGTAGTCACAACCTGCCGGCACTTGGGTAGTCATTTAAGTCTGTCCCCAATGACTGCCCAATGACTAAAACGCCGCCTGTGATGGTGTTCACAGGCGGCGTTTTCAAACTTGTATATGCTTTTACTTGTCTTTGGGCGCGGGGTGTTTGCAGACCACGCTCATGTAGATCATACCGAGCACGGCAGCGGTGACCGAACCGGCAAGGATGGCGGCCTTGGCAGCCAGAACCTCAAACTGGGCCGTCGGGAAGGCAAGGCCGCTGATGAGGATCGACATGGTGAAGCCGATGCCGCCCAGAATGCCCACACCGGCAATCATGTGCCAGTTAACGTTATGCGGCAGCTCGCAGACCCTAAACTTAACCAGGGCAAACGTCATGCCAAAGATACCAATCGGCTTGCCCAGCAGCATGCCAAAGTACACGCCGAGCGTCACCGGGTCGGTGAGCAGCGTGCTCATGTCCACGCCCACTAGGCGAACCTGTGCGTTCACGAACGCAAAGATCGGCAGAATCACAAAGTTGACCGGCGTGGAGATCAGACGCTCCATGCGGATGAGCGGCGGGGTCACGCGGTGCATGACGCGCTCGACCCTGGTGGTCGAGACGGTAAAGTCATGCTGGCCCAAGATGTGCGCCTCGTCGTCGTAGCGGTCATCGAGCAGCGGCAGGCACTCGCCCAACCAATCGGTGAGGCTATCGAGCTTGACGCCGCACTTGGCCGGGATGGTAAAGGCCAAGATGACGCCGGCAAGCGTGGCATGTACGCCGCTCTTGAACATGCAGAACCACAACAGCAGACCCAGTACCGAATACGGGGCAAGGCGGTAATGCTGCGTCTTGTTGAGCCACACGAGCGCGCAGGTCACAAGCGCAGCGGCGCCCAACCAAAACGGATTGGGGCTCTGACCGTAGAAGATGGCGATGGCGGCGATGGAGATAAGGTCGTCGGCGATGGCGAGCGTCGAGAAGAACACGCGCACGCCGTTGGGCACGCGGTTGCCCAAAAGCGACAGCACGCCCAGCGCAAAGGCAATATCGGTTGCCATGGGGATGGCCCAACCGTTGCGGGCGCCGGCATGGTTAAAGATCAGGTAGATGCAGGCGGGAACGACGACGCCGCCCACGGCCGCCAGCATGGGAAGCATGGCCTGACGCGGATTCTTGAGCTCGCCGACCGTCATCTCGTACTTAAGCTCAATGCCCACCAACAAAAAGAAAATCGCCATGAGGAAGTCGTTGACGAAAAGCTCAACGGTAAGACCGGCCGTAAGGTTGCCCAGACCCACATACAGCGGGGTTTCCAAAAAGTGATGGATGGCCTCGTAGGCATCGGTATTGGCGCAAATGACGGCGGCGATGGCGGCGATGACCATAACCGCGGCGGAAATCGTGCCGTTCTCGGCGATGCGCTCCCAAATGTCGTGGCGTTCAAAGCGCTTGCGCTCACGGACGTTGAACAGCTGCTCGGTTGCTGCCATGGGCGGCTCCTTTCACGGGAAAGCTCCCGTCTTAAAAAAGCACGGCCCGCCCAAGTGGCGGCGCCGCGCTCTAACGTATTACGCTTGCATCTAGCCTACCCTGCACGGCAAGCACGCAGGCGTGGCCGAAAAGCGGAACCACAGGTTGAACATTATTTGCTCAACGGCACGGGCACGCCTGTCCAAGAGACGACGCGGCGACGTGCACAAAAAACGACCGGAGCGCGGGACGTCCGCGATCCGGTCGTCGGTGTTTGGTCAACTAAACCTAGCAGGCGGCCATGATGGGGGCAGCGACCTGCTTCTTACGGGAGAGGACACCCGGCATCCAGACGCCGTCGTGCTCGTCGGCAATGCCCAGGCCCTTCTGAGCGGCCTCGGTCTCGCCCTCGAGCAGAACCTGCGAGCCCTCCTCCATGATGTCGGTGATGCACAGGACAATGCCGTCGGCACCCTTCTCGGCGGCGTAGGCGCGCATGGCCTCACGGATCTCGTCGATCATGCCGAGCGCGCGGCTCTTGTCGACGGTCTCGTACTGGCCGATGAGCAGCTTCTTACCGGCGGGCTCGAACATCTTGATGTCGTTGCCGACCATCTCGGCAGCGGTGAAGGAGCCGGACGGACGGGTGAGGAAGACCTCCATGCCAAACTTGACCGGGTCGACGCCCACCTGCTCGCCGAGCTTGGCGGCGACGACGCGGTCGACAGCGGTGGTGGTGGGGCTCTTGAGCATGAGCGTGTCGGTCATCATGGCCGAGAGCAGCAGCTTGGCCTGGACGTCGGAAAGCTCAACGCCGAGCACGCCGGCGAGCTTGGTGACGATGGTGCAGCTGGAGCCCCAGGGCAGGCAGATGTAGTGCAGCGGGCCGGCAGTCTCGAAGTCGCCGATGCGGTGATGATCGACGACGCCAAAGACCGTAGCGTCCTTAAGGCCGGCGACGGACTGGGCGGACTCGTTGTGGTCGGTGAGGACGACGAGCTGACCGGCCTCGACGGACTCGATCACGCGGGGCTCGGCAATGCCGGCGTCGGCGAGCAGCTTGGCAGACTCTGCCGGAAGCTGACCAAGGGCGCAGGCCTCGTAGGTGTTGCCGGCATACTCAACCTGGTTAAGCAGCTGGGACAGGACGACGGCGCTCATGATGGCGTCGTTATCGGGGTTCTGGTGACCAAAGACAAGAACGTTTGCCATGGATATCCTCCACTTGATATGTGTACTTAGACGTAGCTATGGTAGCACGCCGATGCCGAGCCTTCGCAGACGGAAGGGCCACGGCATATTTTGTGGCAGGTATGGGGGCCAAGGCCGTCCCTTTTGCACCATGTTGGTGCAAAGTAACCTGCCCCCCTTGCACCAGCTATTTGCCGGCAGCGCGCAAGGCTACGTAGGCGGCACCGATGATGCCGGCGTCGTTTCCGAGCGAAGCGACCTTAATGGGCGTCTCGCGCGAGGCGGAAAGCGCGTAGCGCTGGAAGTGCTCGCGGACCTTGTCGAGGTAGACATCGGCCGAGGCGGAGGCGCCGCCGCCGATGAGGAACATCTCGGGGTCGACCACGTTGGCGATAAGCGCCAGGGCGCGACCGAGATAGTCGGCCATGGTATCGGCCGCGGCCAGCGCGAGCTTGTCGCCCTCGCGGCAGGCCTGGAACACGTCCTTGGAATCGGAGGGGCCGGTGAGCTCAATGGGCTCGACGCCCGCCTTCTTGCACTCGGCAAGGTAGTTGCTCACCACGCCGGTGGCGCTGGAATACTGCTCCAGATGGCCATGGCCGCCACAGCCGCAGGTGCGCTCCTCAGCCGGGTTCAGGCACATGTGGCCAATCTCGCCGCCGGCGCCCACAACGCCCGATACCACGTCGCCGTTAACGATAACGCCGCCGCCCACGCCGGTACCGATGGTGACCATCACCACGTTCTGCACGCCCTTGGCAGAACCGAGCCAGGCCTCGCCCATGGCAGCGGCGTTGGCATCGTTCTCATACTTAACGACCGCGTCGGGGCAGTGCTCCTGAATGGCGACCCTCAGCTCGGGCAGGTTAATGGCAATGTTGGCCTTGACCTTGGCATCGCCCGATGCCGGGATGGGGCACGGAACGGCCAAGCCAATGCCCGCCACAAAGGCACGCGGAATCTGTGCCTTGGCGACCACCTGGTCGATAGCCTCGGTCACCGCGGCAAAGCCCGCGGCGTCAACGATAGGAGGCGTGGGCACGCTGGCTTTGGCAAGCAGGTTGCCGTCCTCGTCGAACAGGCCCTCCTTAACCGAAGTGCCGCCGACGTCGATGCCGATGTAGTACTGCTTAGGTTCCATGGGAGCCCACCTTTCTCGTTTAAACATTGCCTGTATGGTACCGCTCCCAAGGCAAAAACCTACCAAAAAGGGACAGGTTTGTTTTGACAGGTTTTATCTGGGGAAACGCAGGGCATGGGATTCGGTTTGCTGGGTGGTAAAACGACTCGCCCCGGTCCGCGGACCAATCAATTTGTTCAACGCGACATTATTCGCATGTATATCCGTTTAGAGCGCTCTAGTTTTATATGCGGAGCGGCTTTTAGCATAATCCTTCTCGAACTTTTCAAAACGCAATAGGGATACCTAGGCGTTGACTATACTTTCTTTTATATTCAATCAAGCCGGAAAGGGGGTTCCATGATTCCCAAATACGAAACGATCGCTGCGGATATCCGTCGAAGCATCGAGGATGGCACTCTTAAACCGGGCGACAAGCTTCCCACCGTCGTTGAGTTCTGCGAGCTCTATAGCGTTTCCAAAATCACCGTCAAACGAGCTATTGAACAAATCACCGAGGAAGGTCTTATTACCAGCCGACGCGGATCGGATACCTACGTTAAGGACACGGCGGGACTTCCCGGTCAGGCGTTTTTCCAGGGCAAAAACGACCGTGCCCAAGGTTTTTCGTATGAGCACCGCGGGGAGAAGGTGACCTCGGTGGTCTACGATTTCTCGATTGTTAATCCACCAGCGGACATCGCAGCCCAGCTGGGAATTGCCGAGGATGACTTTGCCTATCACATCGTGCGCGTGCGTCAGGCCGATGAGAAGCCCATCGTTATCGAGTACACCTACATGCCGCTCGAGCTGATTCCGGGCCTTAAAAAGAAGGACCTGTACGGATCGGTCTACCGCTTTGTCCGCGAGCAATGCGGGCTGAAAATTTCGAGCTTCCACCGTACCATTCGCGCCGTGGCAGCAACCGAGGAAGAAGCCGAGCGCCTAGACACCAAGCCTGGCTCTCCCCTGCTCGAGCTCACCCAGATTGGCTTTTTGGACAGCGGCGCCGCCTTTGAGTATTCGGTCTCGCGCAACGTTGGCGACCGCTTTGAGTTGCACAACGTAACGTTGGCATAGGTTTTTGTAGTCATGCGGGCGCTCATTTTGAGCAGTTTTACGCGGCGCCCGCGCAACACAATGGGGTATGAATATGTCCGATTTGATTAAGCTGACGCCGATCTTCCACGAGAAGATCTGGGGCGGCCGCCAGCTCGAAACCGTATTTGGCTACGACATTCCCGATGGCCCCATCGGTGAGTGCTGGGCCATCTCGGCCCACCCCAACGGCGACTGCCAGATTGCGGAGGGCCCGTATGCCGGCCACACGCTGTCGTGGCTGTGGGCCGAGCATCGCGAGCTCTTTGGCAACTGCGAGGGCAAGGAGTTCCCGCTGCTCATTAAGATTCTGGACGCCAAGGACGACCTTTCGATCCAGATTCATCCCAACGACGAGTACGCCGCCAAGCACGAGAACGGCAGCCTGGGCAAAACCGAGTGCTGGTATGTGCTGGACTGCGAGCCCGGTGCCACGATCATTGTCGGCCAGCGCGCGCACGACCGCGCCGAGGCCGCGCAGATGATCGAGGACGGCCGCTGGGACGACATGCTCAACGTACTGCCGATCCACAAGGGCGACTTTTTCCAGATTGATTCCGGTACCGTGCACGCCATCAAGACCGGCACGCTCATTTTGGAGACGCAGCAGTCGAGCGACGTGACGTATCGCCTGTACGACTACGACCGTCTCGGCACCGACGGCAAGCTGCGCCCACTGCACATTGAGCAGAGCCTCGACTGCATCGACTTTGATGCCCAGGCTCCGACCGACGGCACGGTAACCGCACCCGAGGTCGATGGCGTGACCGAGCTCGAGTCTAACTCCTGCTACACCGTCGATCGCGTGCGTGTCGACGGCAGCAAGACCCTCGACCAGCGCTGGCCCTTCATGTGTCTGTCGGTCATCGACGGCGAAGGCACCGTCTGCGGCGACCCCGTCCACAAGGGAAGCCACCTGCTGGCACCCAGCACCGTCAGCTCCATCGACCTCGAAGGCAAGATGGAACTGATCATCAGCCACCTGTAGGTCGCACCAACAACCCAAACGCAACAAGGGGCTCTCCCGTCCATGTGCGGGAGAGCCCCTTGCCATATCTATTTATCAGCCCACCCGGCTCTCCAGATCAAAAAGCGAACGAGCAGAGCGACGTTCGCAAGCACCGTTACCCAAGGACCTGGGCGGGCGTATAGGGCAACATCGATCGCGAGTTCCGCACGCAAAGGAGAGCACTTAATGTGCTCTCCGTCTTGCGCAGGACTGCCCGAGCAGGCGATGTTGCCCTATACGCCCGCCCAGGTCCGCCAGGATCACGACAGCTTGACGATCGGCGCAAAGCCCTTCATCAGCTTTTTGGTCTGGCCGGTCTTTTCGAACTGGACCTCAATCATGTCTCCGGCGACCGAGATCACGGTACCCGTACCAAAGGTCTTGTGGCTCACGGTATCGCCTGCGGCAAAGTCCTGCGACGCGCTGGCACGATCGACCTTGCGCTCCACCGTCGGAGACACCTTGGACGACGGCTTTTTGGCTCGCGGCGCACCCGAACCAAAGGTCGAGGCAACACGGCCGGCGTCGGGCGAGACCCCACGATGGCGCTCGGTCCCGCGGCTGCTACCGCCAAAGAAATCGTCAAAGCTCGATCCGCCGCGCAAACCGGAACCGCCGGTCGAGCGCGTATGCGAACCAAACACCTTGCCGCCGTACATATCCGAGCCCATGCCCGAGCCAAAGGTGCCGCGACGGTCGCCGCGCTTCTCCCAGCCCGTGCCCTCAAAACCGGCAGAACCGATGCCGCTAAACTCGATGTCCTCAAACGGAATCTCGTTGAGGAAGCGCGAGCGCGGGTTGGCAGAGGTCGAGCCGTAGGTGCGACGCGTGGCCGCATAGGTCAAGAACAGGCGCTTACGAGCGCGCGTGATGGCGACGTAGGCCAGGCGACGCTCCTCCTCGAGCTTGCCTGGGTCATCGCTGCCGCCAAAGTCGTGCACGTGCGGGAAGATGCCCTCCTCCATGCCGGCCACGAACACCGCAGGGAACTCCAGGCCCTTGGCGGAGTGGATGGTCATCATGGTAATGGCATGCGTCTCGCCGGCCAGGGAATCCAAGTCGGAGCGCAGGGCCAGCCACTCCATGAGTGCCGGTAGCGCCTTACAGGTGAGCGGACCATAGGTGCGCTCAATCTCGTCGGCATGCACGGCACCCGCCGGCATCCCCGTCGGCGCGGCATACGCGTTGCCCGCGATGGCGGCGGCCAGGGCATCCTGCGGCGAGAGCGCCGGGGCGGCTAGGCTATCGAGCGGATTGGAACCTGCGGCATCGCGCGCGCCGACGAGTGCCTCAAACGAGGATGCCGGGGCAAATGGCCCCGGTTCGGGCGCGGGCGCGCTCACCACGACGGGCTCGGCGCCGGCAGGCACGTCGGCAACGCCGGCTGCGCGCAGCTCTTCCAAGCTCTCGAGCGTACCCTCGATATCCTCGTGCGTCTCCTCAAATTCGGCGGCGACGCCCAGGAATTCCTGAATGTTCTCGGCGCGGCTCTCGGACTCCATGGTGCCCTCGGCGCGAAACGCCTGCAGCAAGCCCGTCTTATCGACGATCATCTCGACAACGTCCTTGAGCTCGCCGTCCATGCGGCGGCCCTCGCGCACCAGCGACACAAAGCTCGACAGGCCGTTGCGCACCTTGGCACTAAACATGCCCGTCTCGGCGCACGCGATCTCGCAAGCCTGGAAGAACGAGCAACGGTTGTCGCGCGCCAGCTGCTCGATCTTTTGGATCGAGGTGGAGCCGATGCCGCGGCGCGGCGTGTTGATGACGCGCTTGACGCTCATCTCGTCGGCCGGGTTCACGATCATCTTAAGGTAGGCCATGACGTCGCGGATCTCGGCACGGTCGAAGAATCGCGTGCCGCCCACGATCTTGTAGGGCACGCCCGCGCGCAGAAACATATCTTCGAGAATACGCGACTGGGCGTTGGTGCGGTAGAACACGGCGATGTCGTCGTAACTCGTGCCCTTGGCATGCAGCTTTTCGATCTCGCCGGCAATCCAGCGACCCTCGTCGCGCTCATCGCTTGCCTGGAAGGCCTGGATCTTCTCGCCGTCGCCCTCGGCCGTAAACAGGCGCTTGTCCTTGCGCTGCGAGTTGTGACGTACCACGGCGTTGGCGGCGTTCAGGATATGACCCGTAGAGCGGTAGTTCTGCTCCAGCTTGACGGTCTTGCAGTCTTTAAAGTCCTTCTCAAAGTCCAGGATATTGGTGATGTCGGCGCCACGCCAGCTATAAATGGACTGATCGTCGTCGCCCACGACCATGAGGTTTTGGTACTTGGCAGCCAGCAGGTTGGCGATCTCGTACTGGACGTGGTTGGTGTCCTGATACTCGTCGACGCTAATGTAGCGGAAGCGCTCTTGGTACTTGTCGAGCACCTCGGGGCGGGTGCGCAGCAGCTCGAGCGCGCGCACGAGCAGGTCGTCAAAGTCCATCGCATTGGCGGCGCGCAGGCGGCGTTCCAGCTCTAGGTATACCTGCGCGGCCTTTTTGTCGTTGGGGCTATCGGCGCTCTTGAGCATGTCCTCGGGGCCGATCATGGCGTTTTTTGCCGAGCTGATCCTGCTGCGGATCATGTTGATGGGGAACTGCTTTTGCTCGATGCCGAGTGCCTGCATAATGTCGCGCACCATGCGCTTTGAGTCATCGTCGTCGTAGATGGTGAACTGACCGGTGTAGCCCAGCAGGTCGGCGTCCTCGCGCAGCATGCGCACGCACATGGCATGGAAGGTGCACACCCACATGCCACGGGTGCCGCTGGGGATGAGCGCTGCCAGACGCTCGCGCATCTCGGCCGCGGCCTTGTTGGTAAACGTAATGGCAAGAACCTGCCAAGGCTTAACGCCCAGATCGCCAAGCATATGCGCGATGCGGAAGGTCAGGACGCGGGTCTTGCCCGAGCCGGCGCCAGCGAGCACCAGCAGCGGGCCCTCGGTGGACAGGACCGCCTCGCGCTGGGCGGGATTAAGGCTGTCGATGTCGACGAACGGCTTGGCGGGTTTGGGTGCCGGCGCGGGGGCGTCGTAGATGTCGAGCGGGACGAGCTCGGGCTCCGGCGCAGCAGGGGCGGTGTATGCATCGAGCGGCACGGGTTCCGGCGCGGGCGGCACGGGTACCGCGGCGTTCTTTTCCCAGGGCAAGGGCTGGGTCATGGGCGACTCCTCATCTGACGGACGGCGCGCCTGCGGGCAGCGCCATAGTTTGAGCCGTACCAGTATACCGAGCCGCGCGGACACCGACGCAAATCACACCACGACTCCGTGCGCCACCGTCAGGCCCTCCCCAGCGGATTTGGTGCATTGGGGTCAGGTTAGTCTGCACCAATCAATTGACAATCACGAAACCGCCGATGTCATGGCAGCAGCAGCGAGCGGTGGCCGGGGCGAACAAATTGGCATGAAAAGGGGCGGCATAGACCTTCTGGTCATGCCGCCCCCTTTGAATGACAAGTTGTCGCCCCGGCCGCCGCGCAGCGTCGACTAAGTTAGAGGCCGAGCATCGGCTCCAGGACGAAGAAGTACGCGAGCACCACGATGCCCAGGATGATGCGGTAGACGCCGAAGCACTTGAAGTCGTGACGGCGAACGAAGCCCATAAGCCACTTGATGGCAATGAGCGACACCACAAAGGCGACGACGCAGCCCACGCCCAGGATGGCGATCTCGTTGGTGCCGAAGGTACCGCCCTTAATAAAGTACTTGACCAGCTTGAGCGCGCTCGCGCCAAACATGACGGGAATAGCCAGGAAGAACGTGAACTTAGACGCCACCGAGCGCGTGCAGCCCAGTAGCAGGCCGCCGATGATCGTGGAGCCGGAGCGCGATGTGCCCGGAATCAGCGAAAGCACCTGGAAGCAACCGATACCCAGCGCGGTCTTCCAGCTCAGATCCTCGAGCGTAGTGATGGAGCCAAAGTCAAGGTTATCGTCATCGTCTGAAGCGGCAGCCGCAGCGGGCGCGGCAAAATGCGCACCGGCGGGGCGTCCGCCCACCACCACGGCACGCGAACCAAACGAACCGGCAAGAGCAGCCTGGTCGCGCTTGTTCGCGCGCCAGTTCTCGATCACGATAAACAGCACGCCGTACACAATGAGCGCCAGCGCCACGACGGGAGCATTGTAGAAATGCTCCTCCATCCAGTCGTTGAGCGGCAGACCGATCGCCGCGGCGGGAATGCAGCCGAGCACAATCTTGCCCCATAGCACCCAGGTGTCGCGACGGCCCTCCTTGCCCTTGCTGGGAGAAAACGGGTTGAGGTCGTAGAAGAACAAAACGCAGACGGCCAAAATGGCGCCAAGCTGAATCACGACCAGGAACATATTCCAGAACGTCTCGCTCACGTTCATCTTGACGAACTCGTCCACCAAGATCATGTGACCGGTCGACGAAACAGGCAGCCATTCGGTGATGCCCTCGACCAGGCCCATGAAGGCAGATTTTAGAAGCTCAATGATATCCAAAGGGACCCCCCTCGTTAGACACCCGCCGATATTGTTCTGCGGACGGTGCGGGCGATGTCCCATTATCAACCGTTGGCGGCGCGCCTGCGCCTACCCTTACCAAAAAACTCGCCCGTTCACAGAATTGCGAGCGGTCAAACCCAAATCCTTGGGTATAACTGCAACAAGATAAAGTGTCCGGCGGCCACGCATCCGCGCCCGCCCGATGCACGAGCCCCACGCCCGTGCGATAGACCAAGGAGGAAACCATGAACGAGGGCTACACCAAGGTATTTGTTTCACTCGACGGTACTGAGCAGCAGGATTTTGTGCTCGCACGCGCCATCAAGGTCGCCGCGAACAACGGCGCCAAGCTGATTATCGGCCACGTTATCGATTCCACGGCACTCGAGAGCGCTGGTTCCTATCCGGTCGATCTGGTCAACGGACTGGAGGAGGCATTTAAGAACTCCATCGCCAAGCAGCTCGAAGAGGCCAAGGCCAATCCCGATATTCCCGAGGTCGAGGTCATGATTCGCGCCGGCCGTATTCGCGAGACGCTCAAAGACGAGATGCTCGACGTGGTCAAGCCCGACCTGGTACTCTGCGGCGCACGCGGCCTGTCCTCGATCAAGTATGCGCTCCTGGGTTCGATTTCGACGTTCCTGCTACGCAACACCGACTGCGACATCTTGGTCGTGAAGTAGCGTTGCTCCCACCGGCCGCGGGGCCTGCGGGGTTTCCACGGGCACGTCCTCGCCGCGTTGCGGCTGCGGGATGTGCCCTTAGGAAACCCCTCCCGGCCCCGCGGCCTTCGCAGCCTTACTTCAACGAGTTGGCTGAATAGAAAGATGGCGTGCCGCCCCGTTTGGGGCGGCACGTTTTTGTTATGGGAGATTCATTTGAGCCTCATAGCTATGTTCACGTTCGGGAACATAGCCGTCCGCACCGCCATACGGGCTGGCTACTCAAAGTATTGGAACTTGTTCGTCGAGAAGGCAAACGTGACGACAAAGCCTTCGCCGGGCTCGGATGCCGCGGTGACGTCGATGCCCATCTTGGAGCACAGGCGCGCCACCAGGTAGAGGCCGATGCCCGTTGCGCGCTTGGTGGTGCGGCCGTTGTCGCCGGTAAAACCCTTCTCGAACACGCGCGGCAGGTCTGCCGCACACACGCCGCAGCCGTTGTCCGCGACGGTAAGCTCGATGCGCTCGCTTGCCAGGCCCTCGTCCAGCAACGCGCCCGAAAACACGATCTTTGCGCCGTCCTCACGCGCATATTTAATGCTGTTCTGAATGGGCTGGCCCAGAATAAACTCGAGCCACTTCTCGTCGGTAAACACCTCAAAGTCGAGGTTCTCGCACACCGGGGCCACGTGCGCCGCGATGAGCTCACGCGCGTTGGCCTTGATCGCGCCCGTCACCAGGGTCTTAAGATCCCAGCGGCGAATCAGGTAGTCACGCTCCACGACTTCCGAGCGCGCATAGTACAGCGCCTGGTCGATATAGCGCTCCACGCGAGCCAACTCACGGCCCAGGTCATCCACGCGCGACAGGTCGCCTTCGCTGCCGTCCAGGTTTTCCAAAATCAGGTGAGCCGCCGCCAGCGGCAGCTTGGCCTCGTGGACCCAGCTCTCGATATAGTCACGATAATCATCGGTCTGACGGCGGCCTTCGGCAACCTCGTCGCAGGCAGCTTTGCCCACCCGGCGCAAGACCTCGTACTCGAGCTCGCCCTCGGCATAGGTCGGACATTGCACCATCTCCTGCACCCATGCGGGACTCTCGAGCTCCTCTGCCGCGCGCTCCAACTGACGCAGAAAACGGCGACGGCGAGCGTACTCGATCACGATGCCGAGCATACCAAAGATAAAGGACACGCCGACCGCCACGACCACGATAGAAACGGGTGCGCCGGCGACCGTCAGCACAAAGCAGCTCAGCAGCACGCCGCAGGTCCACACGGCGACGGGAAGCAGCGCATCTTTAAAGAACTTGCCAAACGACATAGCCGGCCCCTAGACCGAATAGCCTTGGCCGCGGTGCGTCGTCAAATACCCCTTGATCCCGATTTTTTCGAGCGTGGTGCGCAGGCGGTTGATGTTGACGGTAAGCGTGTTGTCGTCCACGAAGGCGTCGGAGTCCCACAGGTCCTGCATGATGGCCGAGCGCGAAACGATCTTGCCCGCGCGGCTCAGAAGCAGCGAGAGGATACGCAGTTCATTTTTGGTGAGCTCGGTGCTAGTGCCGGTTTGCGTATTGGTGACCATGGAGCGGGCGAGGTCAAGCTCCAGTCCCTTGTGGACGAGCGTGCTGCGCTCGCCCGCCGCCGAGGTGCGACGCAGCAAGGCATTGATGCGCGCCACGAGCACACGGGCGCTGTAGGGCTTGGGAACAAAGTCGTCCGCGCCGAGCGTCATGGCCATGACCTCGTCGATCTCGGTCGTGCGCGACGTGAGGACGATGATGGGAACCTCGGATTCGCGGCGTACCTCGTGGCAGATATGCTGGCCGTCCTTGACGGGAAGCGTGAGGTCGAGCAGCACCAGGTCGGGCGCGGCGGCGAGAATATCGCGCGAGACATGCTCAAACGATTCGCAGGCCTCGATTTCAAACCCGGCGCGGGCAAGGATGTCGGCAAGCTCGCGACGAATGGGCTCGTCGTCCTCAACGATATAGATCAGCGCCATGGATTCCGCTCCCCTCTTGGTTGTTTTGCCACCATTATGGCTACGAAACTGCAGGTGTGCACCGCGCGCGGTGCCAAGGTGACAGAACTGTTCGCGAGCGGGAGCGTTTTGTCCGCCTCGCACTCGCAGCGGTGGCGGGGACCAAAATGATTCTTTAATCCCCGTCCCAGGAAAATCATTTAGCGGCGGGCGCGAAGCTTTTCGTAGCCGTCGGCGAAGAAGGCGACCGTGGCGGCGTCGGCCTCGGCGGCCTCCGTCTCGGTTGCGGGGACAACGCCGTGCTCGTCGCTCACCAGGAACAGCGCGCCCTTGAGCTGCGCGGGAATGTCTACGCGCGTGACCGGGATGCCCTTGGTCTGGGCCAGCTGCTCGATGAGCGTCGCCGTGCCGCACAGGCACTCGTCCGCCGGCGCCACAAAGGCCAGCTCACCGTCGTTGACGGCAGCGAGCAGCTCGGGCGCCACGCCGGTCTCGTCGGCCTCGGAGCGAGCCTCGGCAGAACGGGCACGCAACGCCTTGGCCGAAGTATCGGTTAGCGGCTCGTACTCCCCCACCGTCATGGCGGCGTTGCCGTTAACGTCGATCACCAGCATGAGCACACCGTCGCGGGCGGTGTAGTCGCCCTCGGCAAGCGACCACTCAACGTGCTGTTTGGCCCAGCTGAGCATGTTATGGGTAAGCGGCTCGCCCTGCACCAGGCGCTCGGATAGCGCACGGATGTGGCGATTGAGCATGGGCACCTTTTTGTTGGACATGCGCCAACGGCAGATGAGCGCGGGCTTGTCGAGCGTGAACTTCTCGACCGCCTCCTGATTGGCGCAAAAGTCCTCGTACGCACGCTGATCCTCGGCATTGCCAAACAGCTCGGCATCATCAATCTGGGGCATGGTTGTACCTTTCGTGTTAGTCATTCCGTCCTCTTATACCAAAAAGACGGCCCTCCAAACGGAGCAGCCGTCTTTTGCGGAGATTATTTTGTCCCGGGGCGAAACTTAGTGCCTAAAATGCCTGGCCCCCGTGAAGACCATCGCAATGCCATGCTCGTTGCAGGCCTGGACGCTCTCGTCGTCGCGCTTGGAGCCGCCGGGCTGGATGATGCAGGTCACGCCGTGCGCAGCAAGCACGTCGACGTTGTCGCGGAACGGGAAGAACGCGTCGCTTGCACAGGCAAAGCCGCCCTTCTCCACGCCCTCGCGCTCGCAGAAGTCCTCGGCGCGCTCGCAGGCAAGCAGTGCAGAGTCAACGCGGTTGGGCTGACCCGGGCCCATGCCAATGCCGGCCTTACCCTTGGAGACCAGGATGGCGTTGGACTTGACGCCCTTGCAGACCTTCCAGGCAAACTCGAGCTCGGCCATCTCGGCGTCGGTGGGCTTGCGGTCGGTGGGGAACGTAAAGGTCGCAGGATCCTCGGTCACGTGGTCGACCTCCTGCACCAGCATGCCGCCGTCGACGGAGCGCAGCTCCACCTGGGCGCCGTGGTCCACGCCGCCGGTGGCCAGCACGCGCAGGTTGGGGCGCTTGGCCATGCGCTCGAGCGCCTCGGCAGTGTAGCTCGGAGCGATGATAACCTCGACGAACTGCTTGTTCTGATCGGCAAAGTGCTCAACCAGCTCATAGGGAACCTCGCGGTTGCAGGCGATGATGCCGCCGAAGGCGCTTTTGGGATCGCAGGCGAAGGCGCGGTCGTAGGCGGCCGTGATGTCCTCGGCCACGGCGGAGCCGCAGGGGTTCTGATGCTTGAGGATCACGCAGGCCGGCTCGTCGAACTCGCGGACCAGGTTCCAAGCGGCGTCGGCATCCAGATAGTTGTTGTAGCTGAGCGGCTTGCCCTGGATCTGCTCGGAGCCCACGAGCGGGAACTGCGAGCTCGCGGTATTCTCGCAGCCCTCGGCAAAGCGATAGACCGTGGCCTTCTGCTGAGGATTCTCGCCATAGCGCAGGTCGTCGACCTTCTCCAGCGAGATCTCGAGCTTGGCAGAGGTGTCCGCCACGTCGCTTGCCTGGGCGGCGAGCCAACGGGAGATAGCCGTGTCGTAGGCGGCGGTGGTCTGGTAGACCTTCACCTGCAGGCGACGACGGGTGGAAAGCGTGGTGCAGCCACCGGTCTCGCGCATCTCGGCCAGGACGGCATCATAGTCGGCCGGGTCGGAGATGACGGTAACGCTCGCGGCGTTCTTGGCGGCAGAGCGCAGCATGGAGGGACCGCCGATGTCGATGTGCTCGATGGCATCCGCGAAGGTGACCTCGGGGTTGGCGACGGTCTTCTCGAACTCGTACAGGTTGACGACGACCAGGTCGATCAGCTTAATGCCGTGCTGAGCGGCCTCCTGCATGTGCTGCTCGGAATCGCGGCGGGCCAGCAGCGCGCCGTGAACCTTGGGGTGCAGGGTCTTAACGCGGCCGTCCATCATCTCGGGGTAGCCCGTGAACTCCTCGATGGGGGTTACGGGAACGCCCGCGTCCTCGATGGCACGAGCCGTGCCGCCCGTAGAGATGATCTCGACGCCAAAGTCATCAACCAGCGTCCGTGCGAAATCGACGACGCCCGTCTTATCGGTAACCGAGATCAACGCGCGTGCGATCTTCACATCAGATCCCATGCAGTCCTCCTGTCTGGTACGCCGCCGTGCTCTGTGAGTCGGTGATACGTCGATCTGCAGCGCTCGCGCAGCGGCATTGAAAATACTGATTCAATGTAGCGCATCGAGCGCATCGATGCACCCCGCAACGGACGCATGTGCAGAAAAAGTTTGCGAGCGGAGGGGATGGGCACGGCACCGGGCACGGTGAGTTCATGGAACACAGGGGCACCATAATTAGATGCCAATGGCGTGGTAGAACTGTGCTCGATATGCATCCGCAAAAGAAAGAGGCACCATGGTCTCGCGGGTTCTCTACCGACCGTTTGATACCGAAGACTTCGACGCCATCGCGCTGATTCTGCAGCAGCTTTGGCATAACAATTCGGATAACGATGAGTACAACCGCCTTGAGGCCGCGTGCGACCTCGCCTATTGCCTTTCATCATCGACGTTTTCGCAGGTTGCCGTAATCGACGGTCAGGCGCGCGGCATTGCGCTCGCGCGTGCGGGACAGAGCTCCGGCGCCACCGTTAAGGAACATTGGCTGGATACCGAACGCGCACTGCTATCGCAAATGCGCGAGCTGGAGCCCGATGCCTGCGCCGAGTATCTCTCGTTTGTGCGCGCAACCATCCGAACCAACAACCGCCTGCTCGAAAGCAGCCCGTTACCACACGACAACGAGGTCACGCTGCTTGCCGTAGATCGCGACGTCCATGGCCTGGGCGTTGGCTCGGTGTTGCTCGACGCCGCAGTCTCGTACCTGTCCTCGCGCGGGGCGACGAGGGCGCACCTGTACACCGACTCCAACTGCTCGTGGAAGTTCTACGAACTGCACGGCTTTAAGCGCACGGCCACGCACCGCGCCAACCGCGAAGAGCGCCGTCACGACATGCCGCGCGAAAGCTTCCTCTACGAACTCGACCTAACAGCCTAGGCCCAGCAGCCATACCTAGTCATTTAGGAACGTCCCCAGTGACTAGTCGTTGGGGACAGTCTTCGTAGGTAGCGCATAAAAAGGGATGGGCTTTCCCCGACGGCTGTCGAGAAAAGCCCATCCCATAATTTACGACCGCTAGAACGTTCCGCCGCCGCCTCCGCCGACGCCGCCGCCTCCGCCGCCCGAGAAGCCGCCACCGCCGCCGCTCGAGCTATCGGAACTCGAAGCCAGCTCACGGATGCTCTCGTGATACACGTCATCGAACGAATCGAGCGGCGACTCGGTACCGTAATGATGGTAGTACCACCAGTAGCAGGGGTAATTGTCGTAGAAACCGTCGGCCTCGCGCACCTCGGGCGGCACGGCCTCGGCAAGCTGACGCAGGACTTCCTTCGATACGCCCAGCGCCGCACCCATCACCAGAAGTTTATTCCACAGTACCAAATCGCCCGGAACGGCTTCCTTTAGGCGCGTGAAATCCTCAAGCCAATGCTTGAGCGCCTTGCAGCGAGCCGCCACCTCGGCGCCCTCCGGCGTAAAGCGGCGGAACGTAAGGCCCACGCCAATACCCACCAGCACAATCGGCACCGAGATAACCGCGGCGACAATGTTCGCCTGCGCGCCGTCGGTAAAGAAGATGGATCCCGCGGGAACACAGGCGATCAGAATACCGAGAACCAGGCAAAACACCATTGCGACAATGCCGTCCGAGGCAACGTACTCGCTATCGGCCAGCTTGCCCTTAACGGTGTTCTGATAGTCCTCGAGCTTGTCGCCCACGGGCGTAGCGTGCTGCTTGACGTAGTGCTGCAGCTCGTCAAACGTGCGCGAGCGATCGCCGTTCTCGTCGGGCTTAGCACCGGCAAAGAAGACCTTGAGCACCATGCGGTCAATGCCCTTGGCCGACTTCCAGCCCGCATCACTCACCGTCACGCGATACGTCTGCTCTTCTTTTTCACGCCCCATCAGGCCTTTCTTGGCCTTGGTCACGGTCGCCTGCTCCAGCTTGATCACACGGTCGTCGGTGAGCTTCATGAGCGTGGCGATATATGCCTGATCGGGCACCTCGTTCCAGCTCATGAGGGCCGAAAGCACGGCGGGATGGTCGGCCGAAGGCACATCGCGGAAATATTCGTCCTGGAAAAGCGGCTTTGGCTTGCGGCGGCGCAGCTTGAGCACAACGATTGTGCCGGTAAAGGCCACCGCCGCGACAACACTTAGCACGGCAAGTACATTGGCAATCATGCGAGCGTGAGCGCGGCGGGCGTTAGCTTCGTCGGCCCATTCCTTCTCTTCGCCCAGGATCGTTGACATGCGTTCTTCGCCCGAGGCGGCAAGCTGCGGCACCCAGTCGCTGGGGAAGGCGATGCGTGCCTCGGCGAATTCGCCCTGATGCACGCAGGGAATGGTATAGGTGACCATGGGTTCGTCCGCATCGAGCGATACGTCACCCGTCAGCGGACCGTGGCCCCACGCGCGGAAGTTATCGCCCTTGACGGCCGCCGTCCCGGCAGCGGCATTTGCGAAGTGCACTTCCATCTCGACGTCATCGGAATCCGCGGACCAGCCGTCGCCCACGAATTTCCAATAGAGCTCGGCGGTATCGGCCCAGTTCATAACCGCACCGGTCATGGTGTAGCTCACGTAATAGATCGCGCTATCGCCGCTCTCGTGGGGGCTGAAAACCTTGATCTTTACGCCGTCACCAGTCTGCTCGACCGTATAGACGCCAGAGTCACCCTTGTTCGCGCTATCGACTTTGTTGAACGCGGTGTCCTCCTCCTCGACGCTCAGCACATCGACACCCGCCGTACCGCCCTGCTGGTTGGTGCCCGTATTGATCTCCCAAAACACGCCGTTGATGTCGTCATCGAAATCAAACTGGCGCCCCTCGACAACGGTCAGCGAGCCGTCGGCCTCGACCGTGGCGCCGATATAGGTTTGGGTCATGGAGTAGCCGTCGGCGTGCGCGGCGACAGGCAGCAGCAACAACGCGAGCGCGACGAGCACGCAGACGGAAGCGAATCGCGCAAACAGGCAGCGCTGCCGACAAGTATTGGCAACGGGGGCGTTCATAGGCACATCCTTTGTCTGTAAAACCAACATCGCCATTGTCCCACGTTTGCGGGCACACATGACGAACATCTAGGCGACCGGAGTGCCAAACGGGATGAAAGTCACGCCCGCACCCCGACACTTGGAAAACGATCTATTGGGGACGGAGGAAAACGGATCATTGGGTTGAACCGACAGACAGCAACAAATTTGTTGTTTAGGACGCTCTTTGGCCGAATCCCGCGCCAACAATAGATACCACTTCACAGCTCCGTCACAGGTGTAGCGGCTTTGTGTGGGCTCGGCATGCGCTGATTGAGCCACCAGTCGAGGGGCATAAAGCAGTTGAGCGAAAACGGTTTGCCCCTTTGCCGTTCGCTCGAGGATCATGTCCCCCTTTTCCGCGGAAACCCCGGCAGTTGCGAAGAGCTGCCGGGGTTTCTGTTGTCTAAGGTGCCAAGTTGACGGACAGGAATTAAAGCACCGAGTCTGCAGCCCGCCATACGCAATGCGGGGCCTCGACAACTTGCGGACCACAGTGACGCCTCCCCATCGCGCCCCGCGCTATACTCGTCCGCATGGATATCAAAACACGCAACATAGCAACGCCCGCCGCGGATGCGCCAACGACGCAGCCCGCCTCCGTTCCCGCGCCCGTCGTGGGGCGCTTTGCCCCGTCGCCATCGGGCCGCATGCACCTGGGCAACGTGTTCAGCTGCCTCTGCTCGTGGCTTTCGGCCCGCAGCCAAGGCGGCAGCATTGTGTTGCGCATCGAGGACCTGGACGATCGCTGTAAGCGCCCGGAACTTGCCGCTCAACTGATTGACGACCTGGCCTGGCTAGGGCTTGAGTGGGACGAAGGCCCCTACTACCAGCACGATCGCCTCGACCTGTACGAGAGCGCCTTGCGCCAGCTGCAGGGCGCTGGCCTCACCTACCCCTGTTTTTGCACGCGCGCCGAGCTCCACGCCGCGAGCGCGCCGCACGCCAGCGACGGCACGCCCATCTACCGCGGCGCCTGCCGAGGCCTTTCGGCCGAAGAGGTCGCCCGCCGCAGTGCCCTGCGCGCCCCGGCCACGCGCCTGCGCGTGCCCGCCGTCGACGACCTCGCAGACGATGTGGTCGAATTCGTGGACCGCACGTACGGGGCCCAATGCGAGGCACTCGCCACCGAATGCGGCGACTTTTTGGTGCGCCGCAGCGACGGCGTGTTTGCCTACCAGCTGGCCGTGGTGGTCGACGACGCCGCCATGGGTGTTACCGAGGTCGTGCGCGGATGCGACCTGCTGGGCTCCACGCCGCGCCAAATCTACCTGCAGCATCTGCTGGGACTTCCCACGCCGCACTACGCGCATATTCCGCTGCTCATGTCGCCGGACGGCCGCCGCCTTTCCAAGCGCGATCGCGATCTGGACCTGGGCGAGCTCCGCGCCCGCTTTGGCACACCCGAGGCATTGCTGGGCTGGCTCGCCGGGCAAACGGGCATCGCACCGGACACCACACCGCGCTCTGCCAAGCAGCTGGTCGAATACTTTAGCTGGGACGTCATCCGTGCGCATCGCGAGAACATCACTGTAACTGCCGAGTAGCCAAACGCCTCGCCCCTACGCAACATCCCAGGGCTGGAGTTCGTCGCCCAGGCGAACGATGCAGTCGTAGAGCACGGTGTGGCGCTCGGCCGGGTTGGCATCCCGATGGAAATGCCCGTAGTACCAGCGTTTGTAATCCAAGTGGTCTTCCAGCTCATCGAAAAATGCCGTAAGCCGATCAACGGCGGGGTAATTCCAGCCGGGTGCCGGATAAAGCGTGGGCGAAAGCATGCGCGTCGAGCAGGTGTGGGTGACCACGTAGTCGACCTTCCAACCCGCGCTGTCGAGCTTTGCCCGCGCCTCCTCAAAGTTGCGCTCGTCCGGCAGCTCCTGCGGCCACCAGCTGGAATAGGGAATGCGGTATTCCTTATCCACACTCGTGGCGCCGCCCATGGTAAAAATCGTTGAGCCGTCGAGCTCAAAAACCTCGCCGCGCGTCAGGCGCCGTATGGGAGAGGTATCCGACAGGCGCTGCGTCAGCCCACCGTGCCACAACTCCATGGGACGCTCCGCCCAGTGATCGAAACGCTCGTGGTTGCCGTCGACGAGCAGCACGGTATAGGGGCGCGACTCCAGCCAAGCGATGTCGGCACATTCTTCGGCAGAGAAATCCCACGGAAAGCCAAAGTCGCCGGCGACGATGAGATAGTCGTCGCTCGTCAGGCTATCCCCAAGCTCCCAATCGCGCAGCTTTTGCATGTCGAGGCCGCCGTGAATATCGCCCGTCACATAGACCGTCATCGGATTACCACTTCCCTCTTATATGTTTCGAGATCGTGCTCAATCTGCTCGTCACCCGTGGCGTTGACCCACCACGGCCATTTAACGCAACACACCGGCTCGTCTACCTGTGCAAACCGCGACCTGAGCTCTTCCAGGCTCACGGGGGCGTAGCTGTTAGCATCCACGCCCACGTCATAGCGCAGCAGCCCCTGCCTGAGGTTGAACTTGTTGTACGCGCCGCCGCAACTGTGGATATGCCCGTGCAAATGCCAGCTGCCGTGCGACATGCCCTGCCAGTCAGCCATAGGATAGTGGCTCAGCACGATTTTTTGGCGGTCGATCTTGAGCACGCAAATGGGCGGCTCGACGATAAAAGCATCCGCAACCGCAGGCTGCGTCCAGTCTTTGTCGTGGTTGCCGGGCAGTAGGTGGACGCGCTTACATGAAATGCTTTTGCGCAGCTCATAGGCGTCTTGGACCGTCATCTTAAAGCTGAAGTCGCCCAAGATGTAGAGCTCGTCATCCGCAGCAACCTTGCTGTTAATGTTGGCGACCATGGCATCGTTCATCTGCGCAACAGTCGACCAAGGCCTATCGCTAAGCCGTAGCATGTTCTCGTGTCCAAAGTGAGTATCGCCGGTAAACCAGATCACGGGGACCTCCTGTTGCTGCGGGGTATCCATCCCTTAGGGCTTACCCCT
Organism: uncultured Collinsella sp.; assembly: GCA_902495645.1. Lineage (GTDB taxonomy): Bacteria > Actinomycetota > Coriobacteriia > Coriobacteriales > Coriobacteriaceae > Collinsella. Next base: position 224,238 of record CABUXY010000002.1, read on the forward strand.
CGTTCTTCCATCCAAACGGGTCGAGCACCCAAAAAATCAGATCGAGTACGCCGCCGGTCATCATGGCGCCGGCAAGGGCCATGCAAACGTGCAGAGAACTGGCACTTCGGAGCACGTCGAATGGCCCCAGAACAGCCAGCAGCGCGACCGCTGCGCCGGCAAGGCACAACGCGAGGCACGGCCCCGCGTCCTTGACGCACTTCTTTGCGAGATGCTTGGTGTTATCGCTCATTGGTATCGAACTCCTTAGAGGATCGTTGTTTGGGTACATGCCGCCGCGGCAGAGCAGGGCGGCAGGGTAAGTGTCCCATGCCGTGCGGACACGTTTTTAAACCCATGTATCCGCAGGGACCCATGTCCTTGCAGAACACCCCCGAAGAATCGTCTAAGCCGCTGGCGGGCAACATACTGAACAGGGGGTCTTTCCTCGTTTGAGCGCGGTCGCCAGTGGCACGCTTGTTCTAATGGCATTTTGAGGAAGGTTTTTGCATCCCCCAGAACGGTGATAAATCTTGCCGTTCTTGATGACGATCACCTTGGTTTTTGAAGCAGCCACGCTGCGGGACTTGATGGGCGCATCCGCCTTTTGACGAGCCGGTGCCGTTTTCCGAGGCCAGCCTCTCGGAAAATCAGAATCGCAGAATCGATTGATGTAGCTGTCGAAACATCCATCGAACAGCAGCCCCGTTGCCAAGCCCGCCATGAACCCACAGGCAATCGCGGCCTCTCCTCTAATTTGCATATGTCCCTCCTTAATTAATCTTGAAGATAAAAGCGGCGCGCGCCGCAGGACCCATGCCCTTGCGGCGCGCGCCGAAAATGATCCGCTTTCCTCCGTCCCTAACGGATCAGCTGGCGGCGCTTGTCGGACAGGAAGACGCCGGCGGCAACCAGGACCGTGCCTCCAATTACGAACGTCTCGCCCAGCAGGTTGGACACGTCGCCCGTGGCGGGCATCGTCGTCTGCTGCGTGGTGGCCTCGGACGCCGAGGTCATGTGCTTGGCCTGGTACGCCACCTGCGTCGCAGGCTGAGTCTGCTCGCCATTCCCGCGCTCGGCGGCCTCTTGGCGAGCGATCTCGGCGTTGAGCTCGACAATAGCCTGGTCGAGCTCGGCCTTGGCGGCGGTATAGTTGGCAAGCGCCTCCAAGTAGGCAGGTGCCACAGCATCCGTCGCAGCAACGGCAGCGTCGAGCTCAATCTTGGCAGCTGCGGCGCGCTCGGCGGCATCGTGGGCTGCAGCGATCTTAGCGTTGAGCGCCTCATCCGCATCGTTGGCACGGCCGCTAGCGATGGCGTCGGCAAGGTTGATCCTGCGCAGGCGGGCAACCGCGGCGGCAGAAGCATCGCGATCAGCGGTCGCATCCGTTACGGCGTCGTCCGCCGCAGTCACGCCAGACTCGGCATCGGTCTTCGCCGAAGCCGCTGCCTCAACAGCAGCATCGGCAGCGGCCTTGTCCTCCGTCGCCTGAGCAAGCGCCGCGGCGGCATCATGTAGCTGAGCCGCACGAGCAGCAGCCGCGACGGATGCGGCCTGAGCCGCGGTCACAGCCGTGCCGGCACCGCTCGCAGCAGCCTGGGCGGCAACAAGCTCGGCCTGGGCAGCAGCGACGTCGGCATCTGCCTGGCCTGCCGCACCCTGCGCGGCATTCACTGCAGCCTGCGCGTCAGCCTGAACGGCACGCGCCCCCTCGAGCACCGCCGAGGCCGCATCAAATGCACGCTGAGCAGCGGCAACGTCGGCAGAGTACGCAGCCAGCTCGTCCTGGGCGGCAGCAAGCGCGCTCTCCTTGTCGCCAACGCCGGCGCGAGCGGCATCCAGCGCACGCCGGGCAGCGGCAGCCTTGCCCTTGGCGACATCGAGTTCATCAGACTTGGCAGTCACGACACTCTGCGCCGCGGTAACCGCAGCGCTGGCAGCGTCCACGTCGGCGCGGGCATCAGCCACGGCACGCGCAGCGGCCTCAGCCGCGGCCTGCTTCTCCCCCACGGCAGCCTGGGCATCCGAGGCCCCAGCGGCAGCAGCGTCAACATCGGCGGCAGCAGCATCGACTTGAGCCTGCCTTGCAGCGGCGGCCTGCGACGCGGCGCTCACCTTGCCGCCAGCCTGCGCAGCCGCGCCCTGAGCGGCAGAAAGCTCCTGACGAGCCGCGTCCACGCCCTGCCCAGGATTTGCCAACGAGTCACACCACGCATTAAGCGCAGCCTCGTATTCGGCAACCGTCATCGGATTGGCGGCATTCGTGTACCATCCTCCAGACATAGAGAACGTCTGCGCCTGCGTAAGCCAACGGTTCATCGTCCCGCGCGTGCAAACCCCCATACCCGTTACGGTGTAATCGGGATCGATCACATTCATGTAGTGACCGACTGTATGCACGCTCCCGCCATGCGCAGCCACGTAGCGATCGATTTCGTCGCCATGCTGCTCGTAGAAATCAAAAGCAGCCTTTCCCGTAAGGCCCGTCGCTCCCAGCGTAGCCGCAGCGCGGTCAAAGACGGCCTTCTCCTGATCGACCCACTGGATGAACGGGTCGCTTCCGTAGTTCCACGCCACGTTTTCGCCCACGTTGAACTGCATGGCGTGCGCAGTCTTGGTATCGGAGAAATTCGCATCGGCAATCGCGGTCGCCATCATGGCATACGTCACCTTGAGCTCACCCAGGCCAACGCTCGCACGATACTTGTTGCACGCCTTGAGCCACACAATCGCTTGCTTCATGTTGGTTAGACTCGTCGCGTCAACCTCCTCGCCCACCTTGGTGAGGCTGGCATATTTGCAGTTGAGAATCAGGTCCGCCGCATCGTCGGCACCCACGCTCTTAAAGAACGCAATGGCGCCCTGGCGGTAGTTTTCCGCCGAGGCGTTCGCCGTAGCCTGAGCGGCGTCGAGCTTGGCCTGCGCTTGAGCTACAGCCTGATCGGCCTGCTGCTTTTGAGCCTTTGCCTGGTCGAGCGCCTTGTCGGCAGCGTTCTTCTCGTCCTTAGCGGCCGAGAGCTTGGCCTGAGCGTCGGCCAGCGCCGCAAGCGCATTGGCATGCTCGGCCTTAGCCTGATCGACGGCGGCGTCTGCCGCGGTCGCAGCAGCCGTGGCAGCGTCCAACTTGGACTGCGCGTCAGCCGCAGCCTGCTGCTGGACGGCGAGCGCCTGCTGAGCAGCCTGCACCTCACCCTCGGCAGTGGTCACTTCCTGCGAGGCAGCAGCGAGTTCGCCCTCGCGCTGCGCCTGGACCGACTTGGCGGCGTCCAGCGCGGCAGCGGCGGCGTCCACCTTGGCCTTGGCAGCCTCGTACTCCGGGCCCGCGGCACCCTGCTCGGCACGGTCGAGATCGGCCTTGGCGGCGTCATAGCTCGCCTGAGCGGCATTCACATCCTTATCGGCCGCATCCTTTGCCTGCTGAGCTGCCGAAAGCTTGCCTTGCGCGTCCTGCTGTTTGGCCGCGGCGGCATCAACGCCAGCCTGGGCATTCGAAAGCCTGACCTGCGCGTCGGCGGCCTGCTGCTTTGCCTGCTCCAGCTCGCTCGCGGCCTGCTCGGCAGCGGCCTGAGCCGCGGCAACAGCCTCGGGCGTGGCATCGGCAGCAGCGGCCTGCGCGGACTTGAGCGCAGCCTGGGCATCGTCGGCGGTCTTCTGGGCAGCGGTCAGGGCTTCACCCTTGTCCGTCAGATCCCTCTTTGCGGCATCGAGTGCAGCTTGAGCGTCCTCGAGCGCCTTCACGTCCGCATCGGCCTTGTCCTGCGCGGCACCCATCTGCTGCTCCAGCTCGGCCGAAGCTGCAGAAGCGGCAGCGTCGCTTGTGCCACGGGCCGCATCGTAGGCGCTCTGAGCCTGCTGCTGGTTGGCAGCGGCGGCGTCGTAAGGAGCGGCGGCCGCATCCAAATCGGCCTTGGCAGCAGCGGCCTTAGCGCGAGCCGCATCGACCGCAGCCTGCAGGTTGGCGACCTTCTGCACCGCTGACACCGTGCCCGCGCCAGCGCTAGCAGCAGCCGCGCTCGTCAACGGAGACAGCACCGCAGCCGGCTTCGCAGTAGCGTCGGCACCGTTCGCACCCTGCGCCACCGCAGTCAGCGGAGACAGCAGCGACCCGCCCGTCATGGCGATCGTTGCCGCAGCAACTGTCGCCATACGCCCGGCGGCCTTCGCCTTACCCGCAGCGCCGCCATTGATGTTCTTGTTCACGTTCTTGCTCATTGCCGATTCCTTCCCACGATGAGCTGATGTTTGACACATAATCGATCCAATATGCCCCGCTAAAAAGAGGTGATAACGGGGTAATTAAATCGGAGGAGTTGGAGACAAGCCCACATCCATCAGCGGATGCCGAGCTCATACTCCCGCTCGCGCTCAATATCATTCAGGTACTCATAATCTTCGGAGCTAAGCTCTAGATCATCTTGAGCGAACATGTAGTTCTCGGCCTTAGAACCAATACTGCAACCGTAGATGGTATTGAGATCGATATGGTCGGTATTGTCGTTGTAAAGGGGGAAAATTCTGCTGGTCATGCTCAAGTACCTCTCAACATAAACTGAAAACTCGTTTGCTTGGTCTCTTTTTGAGACCCCATCTGATGTGCTATGGCTGCAGTATATGTTCTCCCCTTTTACAATGCAAGCGTAATTTCAAAAAGTTCTAGGAGCGATAATTGCGCAACACCATCACTTGTCGCCACCGCCATCCTCTACCGCGCCCTCACGCGCAGCGCACTCGTTGAGATACTTGACCGGAATCGGCCACACGGACGGAGCCTTATAGCGCGAAAGGCCTATGTTGGCCAGCTGAACCAACAACTCAGACAAATCATCGCCGTCGAGTACCTCAATCGAACGCACGTGAATCGCAGTCGCCATATCCTCCTGGGTGCCGTTGTTGACGCCCACAAAATAGCAAGTCTTGCCCGCACGCTCGAACGTTCCAATGCCGTAATAAGGCGAGTTGTAGCTCTCGAAAATCTCTTTCTTACGCCCTGCTTTGCCTGTGAGCTGATGCTCACCCACCAGGGCCATAAAGTTATTGGAAAACGTCGTCAGTCCCGTATCCCGCACGCGCGCAAGCATAGACTGCCCGTTCGCATGCACGTCAAAGACATAGGCGCCCTTATCGAGTTTGCCGTCCGCGGTCAGCAGATCGAGCTCCATCTCGTCCTCGGGACCATCCTCTGCCGAATGTGAGGCATAGCGCATGCCCCCATCCGCGCCAATCGCCAACGTAGCGATACGCGAATCCAGCTCAATCTTGTCCTTTGTTTTATGCGGCACATCGACCAAGCCACACACCGTCACCGACTCAATATCCAAAGCATCAAGATCAAACGCCGTCACCCGCTCGTCGACAACATCCTGCTTTACCAGCAGTTCTTTGAGCATGGCGCCCAGGATCGCCTCTTGCGCATTGCGATCCTTTTGCTTTGGCGCCACCTTAAACAGTGGCTCGCACACATCCGGTGTCACGTGCTGTTCCACCACGCCAGCATGTAAGGCATAGCCGTCGTCCTCAGCAACCTCATTGGGCACAACGACAAGGTTCAGCGCCCGCGAATCCACGGCCCTTCCGCCATACGTTGCGCGAACGCCCCACGAGGAATCGTTAAGTCGATCGGCCAGCTGGCGCGCCACTTCGGCAAGCCCATTGCGCGCAAACGACACCACGATTCGCTGCCCCGCCATGCGCTCCGCAACCACGCGCGCGTACTCATCACCCTTGAGCACCTCGTAGAAACTCTTACGCGGGTATTCCATGAGCGTCACCCGGGCGAAGTCGCTGTAACGGCGTTCGAGAATCTGCAGCTCTCGATACAAAATGCCCTTCTTGGTATAGGCGACCTTGTCCGCCTGGGCCGAGAACGTCAGATCACGGCGCTTGGACGGCTTGTCGCCCTTGGCTCGGCGCAGGATGTACTCGTCTTTTTGTTCGTGGGCAAGCACCATCGTCGCCACGGGCGATAGCCTGTAGCCCACTTGGCTCTTAATCTTTTCGAGCTCTTTCTCGTCACCTTGTGCCCTGCCAATAAGCACACGGCGCTTGGTAAACGTCCGAATCTTAAGATCAAAGGTGCAATCCTCATCGATAACGATTTCAACCGTTTCGATCTTGGCAGGTCCCCTTCCGTCGCTTTCGACAGCATCGCGGCGGGCACCCTTGGCGCTAATGACATACAGGTGCCCGGTGTCATTGGGAACTTCGTCCTCAATCCCCTCAAACTGAGAGCAGGAGTTGAACAGCAAGCGGAGCGCAACGTAATCGTCCAACTCGTTCCAATTAGTTTTAATCGGAACTATCTGCTCCTGATAAAGCGAGGCATTAAGGTCGCCCGTCTGCACGCCCGCTTTGACCATCAGAAAGACGCGGTTGTCTGCAAGCTGCGTGAGCGCGACGACCTTGCCCGTCTGGCACACATCGGCCATAAAGTTCGCCACGGCATGCTTGCCCGCATCGCCGACGTTGCACCAAAAGACCGAGTAGCGCTCCTCGGCAGCAGCGGCATCGAGCTGCAACACGAGCTCTGATACGGCGATGTCTCCCAAACCGCACGGCTGGTTATGCTTCGATTGCACGGCCGATCGCCTCCATCATCTCCAAATTGATTGCACCGTCGGCGGCCATATAAGGAACGGAGAACACAGTCCCCTCAGCATCGAGTGCCTTGGGCACGCACTCAAGCGCTGCCTCATCAGCCAAAACGTTGACGATTAGCAGGCGTTTCGCCCCAACCTTTTGAGCCTTCGCCCTAAAGCGCTCGGCATCCGACGCCTCGCGACCGTCGCGAACATAAGCGATATAGGCACCGATGCGATAGTGCTTAAAATCGATCCATACCCCGGTCGTGTTGCCAGCAGCATCGAGCACCTCAAAGTCGCCACCTGTCTCGGCGTGTGCCGCATCGCCACGCGTAAGCGAATAGCGGCCGTCGTAATATGCCTCAAAGATTGCCCTTCCGGCAGATTCTCCCAGCTCACCCAGGTAGACCGCCTGGAACATATAGGGCGTCATGTGCGCCGTCGCCGCCGGCTGCAGCGTTGTGGGCACCCCGTCGCTCGACCAACGCTCACGCACTTCGCGAATTGACAGCAGCTCGGGTACGCGCGCCGCCGCCTGGCTCACCTGGCGAACCGTCGCGCCCTTTAAGCCCTCCTTGCAGTGGCAACGATCCTCCAGACGAGCAGCAATCTGCTCGACGGGCTCACCATCGTAGCTAGGGAATTCAAAGTGCGGCACCTTGCATGCCCCGCCTTCTGCATAGGCATAGCCATTTGCAGCATGCGACATGCGCAGCGCGGTACTCCGGCGCTCTGGGTATTGCGCGAGATCTTCCCACGGCAGGCAAAAATGATGCAGGTAAAAGTCGCGCTCGCCATCAAAAGCAGTGAGATCTTCGTCCCCGGCGTTTAGCGAGGTAACTTTCCACGCCAGCTTTTCGTGCTTTTGCTTGGCAAGGTTGTTCCTAAAGGCGGCAAGGTTCTGCTGCTTAACGGCAGCGTGTTCCTTGTTGTCCGTCATATGGTTGTTGGCAGCGGCGCAGGCACCAACCACCTGCTCAAGCTCGTAGCCCATCGGCAAATCATGCAAGAACGAAAAGTTGCAATCGTTCGCAATCTCGCGGTCGAGCAGCACCTGCACGCAAGGCATCTTTACACTCGTGCGCATCAGGCGACCCACAGCCTGTGCCACAATGCGAGCGCCTTCGACCTGATAAGAGAGGGTGTCGCGCACCGGCAGGCTCTTATTAACGCCAGATAGAAGCATCCGTACGTTCCGGCGCTTTTGAGTAAACGGAACCTCGCCGCGCGCTACCAGTTCCTCCTGCTCCACCACGCCAAGTAGCGCCTGCTGGACAAACTTATTTGAGTTGATCTCCACTCCCCAGGTCAAACGACTTGTGGGCGACTCGATATATAAGAAATCAAGATCCATCTTGGGGCGACGGTCGGCATTTTCAAAGCCGCAATCGACCTGATGAACCATGTCGCACAGATTCTCCGGCACCTTGTATTTGAGATTCTTGGAAAAGCCACCGGCCGAAAGATTGATAAACATCAGGGTCGGCTGGCCCAGCTCGAGACGTTTTTGAGCGCCACGCCAACCTGCATCCCATTCCGCAGCGTTAAAGCACGGCACCATGTCCTTGGCGGCCTCAAGCGATTTCTCGTACGACATCTCGGGGCACTTGATGTTTCTAATCACCAGCTCCGCGACAATCTCGCGCGCAAGATCCAGCGCCAGACTATTGAATTCGCCATGGTTTCCCATGTGGCGCGTGGTAAAAACGGCTCCCGCCCGTTGCTCGTTACGCGCCACACCACGGGCCCAAGTACTCACGGCAACAAGCGTCTTGCTCAGGCGCTTCAGCTCAAACTCGATGCTCTTGGCGTCGCTCACGCCCACCCTGTCAGCAATCTTTAAGCGCAAGCGCACCGCAAGTCCCTCACTCACGCCAATCCCGTCAAAGAACCGCATCGCGCGCTCGTACACCTCGTCGGGCGACACAATGATGCCGCCAAAGGCGCCGCCTGCCAGCGCGACCATGCCGGCAATTTCCTTGGACTCATCCACCCAGGCAATATCGACGTCGTACTCCTTCGCAGCCTGTTTGTTAAACAGCTTAGTCTGTCGCACGATTTCCTGGTTGAGCTCGCCAATCCAAGCGTCCTTGCGAACCACGCCATGAACCTCGTCAAGGTAATCGAGGTTGAAGTTTTTGACGGTCGGCGCACTCCATGTTGCGCTCATGCACACGCAAGGCGCTTTGGCGGCAATGGAGGCAAGGTAGGCCTCGGGCATGCGCTCAATGCCGTGGCTGGTTAGGTACGTGGTAAACATGTGCTCGATGGTGGTTTCCATCACTAGATAATCGACACCACGCGCATACATCGAGTCGTCGGCGGCATCGATCTCGTCATTCTTGCGATCTATAAAGAACAGCGCCAGCATCAACGAATCCCAAAAATACTTCTCGCTGGTCTGGTTGTTCCTAATGCCCAGGGCATCGATGATGTTCTTGCGCGAAAGGTCGTCCTTGTACGAAATGCTGCCGTAGTACAGCTTGTCCATAAGCGTGGCGCAACGGGCGAGATGACCCACCACCATCCTGACCAGACCGCGTGCACGACGCACCGCCTTGCTGACGGTTTGCTGCCCACTCCCTCCGCGAGTGATAATCATATTGCGAGTACCGCCCTCATTGAGTTTGAAGCGCAACGGATTCGCCGAGTTGTCACCCACCGAAATATCGTCGCTGCCAAACAGATGTCGACCGGAGAGCTGCTCTTCTTTCGCCTCGTCAGACAGCGCAAAAGGCGGACGCAGTTTCATGTCCTTAATACAAGAGGCGAGTGCCTTTTGAATTTTCTTGGCATCCTTGGCGATTTCTTCGGCATCTTCCTCTACGCTCGCCCGCGAAACCCTGTTCCTCTCGGCGTTTGACCCTTTGTGATCGCCCGACGTGGAAGCGTGCGTATAGACCGCCATCCATTGATCTCGATTCCCCAGTAGCAAGGGGTCCACCACACCGCCGTTAAAATGACGATCGAGGATACGCAATACTTCGTCCGGTTGAAACGTCACGGGATCGTCTGTCAGCGTCGACAGTATGTCGGCCTTCATGTGGTCGATTTCATCAAAGATAAACAGGCCCTTCTCGGCAGCCATTGCGTTAAAGAGCACAACGCCTGCACCGGTCACTGTATCGATCCTATTGATGAGCTTTTGCGGCGTCAGGGCAATCACATGCGGTATGCTCTCGTCATTGAGCAGGGCAGACGGCCAAATCTGGGGGATCACCTCCATGCCGCGCGTGATGTTTTTGAGCTCGTGGCTCACAGCCCAACGCAAGCTCGCATCCGCCGACGATAGCTTGTCGCGAAGGGCGGGGGGTCAAACGGTCTGCAACACCTCCCAGACGATTTCGAGTGTCAAGGATGCCCAAAAGGTCATCGGCGATCTCCATCGCGTTGCCCCACGCTCGCTTAATGATGCGATGAGAGCTCTCGTCGTCCGCCTCGATGGGACACGGAATGTCGCGCACGCCCACGGCGCCCTTACCGCGCGTAGTCTCAATCCAATGCAGGATGTTATCGCCCGCACGCGGAAGATCGAACACCATGCGCTGCGCGGCATCGCCATCCATGCCCTGTTCAACCAGCAATTTGCGCACGCTCGCAACGTAGTTGTCGCGGTTGTCCTTACCCGGCACCACAAACACCAGGTAACGACGGCCCGGGCACTTGTTAAAACAGCCCGAATCGTCCCAGCCACCGGCGATGAGGTCGGCTGTGACCTGCTCGGCCGTATAGTTTTTACCCGAGCCCGTCGTGGCGCCCAAAAAGTACAGGCCATTGTTGCCCTGATCCTTGGGGGCAAACAGCGCACGCTCAAAAAACTCGCGCATCGCCTTTTGACGTGCAAGATAGGGAGCGAGCTCCTTGTCGTCCGCAGACGACGGATTCGATTGGCAGTTGAGATCCCACATAGCCATGGTCAAACCTCCGATTTAGTTGTTACACGTGTTTGATACCATCCCGTGCGGACAAAACTCGCGCTGGGCGGTCAAGGCGGCGGCGTCCATGCCGCTTGAGAGAAGAAAGAAAGGAAAGAGGAGCAGTCAGCGACTACTCGCACGAAGCGAGCAGTTTCTTAAGATCGCACTCCAACGCCTCGCGCTCTTTGGCATCGATCACTGCAAGGGCGACACGCATCAGGGATGCATCGGCGGCAGACTCCTGAACCTGGTCGGGGCGCTTGCTAAAGCTTTTCCCGGCAGCCTTCCGATCGGTCGCGCCGTTCAGTGCGGTGGCTAAAGATTGTCATCGGACTTTGCGCTGGCTTTGGCCGCCTCTTCGCCCGCGATCAGGTCCTTAACCGTTATATACGCACTGTACGTAGCATCCTCGATCTTTTCCAAAACATCATCAGGGTCGCAAGTGCCCCAAGTTTCTTCGAGGACTCGAGCCAATCCCCAAGCAGCGCTGAGCAGGACGTCAACGTCCTTTAGATCTAAATGATCGACCGTAAAGGGATAGTCCGCGCACTCCAGTAGATACGTGTCAACTGCGCCAATTGCCTCAGCCACGTATGGCTCAAGATCGCAATGGGGTTGGAGGGCGCACAGCGCCTTGTGCGGATCGGTCGGCTCGATCCAATACAGCGTTGTCGCATCCTCGCATTTCTCGAGCGGATAACGCTCAACCGCCTTCTCCCAACTTTCATACCAAGGATCGGCATCGCCGTCCGTCATCGACCTGCAAAGATCAATCGCCGCAGAAACAGTCGCACACGAGCATCTATAACTGGCGCCTTTCCTAAAATCATCATTGAGCTCGTCGTCGCCAGACAGCCTCGCCTCCATGATCAGAAACGGGCCGTCATCATCTGTAATGCTCATGGGATAGTTGTCACATTCGTAGTACGGATACATTTTGTCTCCAATCAACCGTTCGGTCACATTAACAAGCAATATCAAAACCGCGCTCACGCGGAGGGTTGTCGTCCTCGATCCATTCGAGCCCGTCGTTCTCATCGATTCCGGCATCGGGGACTGACGACCATCTGAACTCGAAACCAAGCTGGTCAAGCTCATCGACTCGCTCACTGATTACTCCGTACGCATCCAACGCATTCTCGAAATCCTCCGAAGACACATAGCCGCGCTCGCACTGCTTGCGCATCTGGTGCAAACGACCCATGGCGGCAGCGATGATCTCGCGAAGAACGATAACCTCGCGCTCGCATACATCGATGTTTCCTTTGTTGAGCTTGATGCAATCGGACATAACGGCCTCCCTGGTTTTAAGCCTTTTCGCTTGATTCCATTGAACAGCCGCAAACAGCCGCGTAATATGACTTTTATCGGGTTTTAAATTTTGGCTGTTTGGAGCATTAATGCTTGATTCCGAACAAGAGCCGTTTAGCTGGGGTTTCGAGGCTGGCTTTCTTCGCTCTCCCGTCAATCCCCGCATGCTTCTTCTTAACAGAACGCCAGAGATTGATTGCGCCGATGACGGAAACGCAACCGGCAATGCAAGCGCATGGAATCTCGTCTCCGTAGCCAACGACCTATTACGCGTCGACTTAAGCTCGCTTTTCAACGAGATTGGGGGCCACTTTCGTGAGCGAGCAAAATTGCGCTTTTACATCGATTTGCAGAACGCCATTCGTCAGCCCCCTGCTCCCCACGATGCGCAACACGCTTCGATGGACTACGCAGCCGAACCAGACCATGACGACTGGCTCGATCCAGACGATTCCGACCAAGAGTCCGCGCAAGCAGAATTGAACGAAGCCGAAATCGAAGTCAACCTTCAAAAACAAAAGGAACGCGACCTCGATTTCTTTGCTCCGATATTCGATAAAGCCATTACGCGCCATGCACACGGAGAGATATCTGGCATGGCCAGGTATCTCCTTGAAAATGTCTGCAGGCAGTGTGTCATGAACATCACAGCGATTCCCGACTATCGCTATTACAGCTGCTGGATGAACAACAACGCTATTGAGTGCAACGAAATCAACCGCCTGTACCGCGCGGTGATCACGACATCGGCCCAACTCAATAAGCAAGAAATGGCGTCCCTCTTCAGCTCCTATCTCAAGCTCGTGTCGAACGACATGGACATTACAACTACCAACGGCAAGACCGGGCTAACAGAACCGGTGCCGTATAAACGCGACAATCCAAGAGACAACTATCCAAAGGTCAACTCGCAGATAGAAACAGCTTGCGTTTGCACCAATACCGATCTCTTTCGAGCGCTTCTCATTGTTTTTTATCAGGAATGTCTGGAGCTTGCCCCGCTGCTTAAAAACACCGAGGCACCTAGCCTGCTCGCGCAAAACGAAGAGTTTTTCCCAGCCGCCATCAAAACAAGCGACCCGCGACAATTTCGATTATTCGATAATCAGCTGCCGGCAATCATCCGCTTTGGCGACGCTTTTGCATACGCAGCCAAAAAGCACTTGCCCGGAAACGAAACGGCTCAAAAGCTCGAAGAACATTTGAGCGATATAAAACGCATGAATAGCGCCCCCTTTATGCAGGCGTTTCGCAAGAACTATCTCGAGGCTATGCGCGAGAACCAAATCTACGCAAATGGAGACTTCCATACGTATGCAGAGCTTAACGACCAGGAAAACCTCAATAGGCTCGTAAGGCTTCAAGCTGTTATTGCAAAGGCAGGAGAGCTTTACTTCACCGAAGAGGAATGTTCCTTTGCAAGCCTTTATGCCCGCATCCTCCACGAGCTGCTGCTGTGCGGCATTATGCCGATAACATGCCAAACCTGTGGTTCGCTCTTTTTTCCGACCGGCCCTAACAGCAAGTACTGCGATCGATATAACGCGGCGACCAAGCTCTATTGCAACCCGCGGCACAACGCCAAAAAACATCTTGGTCGCAAATCACCCCGCGACGTCGCACTCAATATACGGAGAAAAGCCGACACGGCATACGAAAAGGGTTTAACGGATTGTGCCCACTATTTTGACAGCCTTGGCAATTTTGTTCTCGATGGTCTTGGCCCAACATACCAAGCGAGCGACCTAATTTCCGACGAGCTCTATGCGGCATGGCTGTCTATCGTCAACCAGCCCAATTGCAGGACAAAAATCAGGCGACCAGATAGGAACGGTTTTCCATACCCCGTACTGTGGTACGGATTCATCCTCAATGGCATACAGTATGTACAAGTCGAGTTTCCCGAAGCCGAGTACCCGGCGCTTTTTGAACGCTTGAGCCAGCTCGCCGAAAGCCCGCAATCAAAGTGCACGCTGAAGCACAAGGGACCCGGCGAGCACCCATACAGCTCATGGCTTATCAAGTTATACGAGTTGTTGGAGATCATTGCGCAAATTAATAGCGCCGACCAGGTGGCAAAGCCCATTCCATTGCTTGGAATAGATAGGGACGATTGTGTCTCGACCGACCCGACCGCCCAAGGCACACGGAGCGCGCCCGACGCATGCGTCTACAGCACCGGCACGATAGATAGCCTTAGCTTTACCGTGTATACGAAGGGATATGACCCGGAAAAGCGGGAACGAGCCTGATGTAGCGGCTTCGAGCGAAGCCGCCGGTCACGGGGTGGCACCGGGGCGCGGACGCCGCGGGCCATTGGGAGCAACCCTCCTCCGCTACCTGCGCGACGTGGCAGCGCCGCTGCGTCGTCCCTGTCGCCGAACATCGTCCTGAAGGCGCGGGCGGGTGTCCATGAACAGCCGCGCCCGCACTAGCCTGGGGGACAGCCGCCCCGCCACCAGCAGTGCGCCGGCACGCCTCGGCACCGCCAGGGTCTCCGCCTCCACGGGCAGGGCAACTTTCTCGATGACCTCGGCAGAGCACACGCCCGACAGGTCAACCCCGTTGTAGACGATTGGCCTCATGCGTTGCCCCTCGCGCGCCCGTAGGTGTTACCGCTACTCTGAAAATGACCAGATGATCACCCAACAATCTTTGGCGAGTGGGGGCTGAACGCATCGTTGCCGTTCTGTTCATCCACCGCCCTGCGCCCCAGGCTTAAGGGTCCTGCCGCGTCATCTTCCACCCGCACGGACAGGACATAGTAGAAGTCGGCACCCTGATTCCCACGATCCCGCACGTAGCCAAGGTCGGCCAGGCGGTCGGCCAGCTCGTCCCTCGAAACCAGCTCATTCGAGGTTATGCGACACGCCACAGGCTCGATCTCGTAGGTGTTCGTCTGGCTTATGGCGTTCCGATAGAAGCGGAACCACGACGTGCGGAAGAGATCCTTATGGTGCGAGTAGACATGCCCGTCCTTAATGGCATAGAAGTAGAAGAGAAAGCGCCCGCCCTTGCGGAGCCTGCCGCTGCTTTCGAGAAAGTGATAGTAGTCATCGGGAGAGTCCCCTCGAATGTAGCCAATCACGAACGATTCGCCACCATGCCCGTAGGAGTCGCTATCCGTCTTGCCCGCGCTTGGAGGCTCAGCCACAACCATTTCGGTGAAGTAGCTCAGCCGGTTCAGCCGCGTATTGCTTGCCGTGTTCTCGCCGATGACCTTCTCTATGAAATCGCGCAACGCATTCTCTGCCGTCCTGCTGATGCTCGGCTTCATGGCGAAAGCGCCGACACCCGGCAAAATCTCCTCGAAGAGCCGGAATTGGCCCTTCTCGCCCGTTTCGCCCGACCCCGGATAAAGCACGTAGCTGCCAACCGTGCGCCGTATCGCGTCGTTGTACGTGTGCATCTTCAGCAGGTCACCGCGCTTGTAGGTGTTCGTGGTGGAGGCCGCCTTCTCCTCGTTAAGTTCCTCGCGCTCTGCCTCCTCGGTGCCCACATCCTTGCCGACAAGCCCCGTCAAGTCGGTGATGCGGTACTTGGCGTCGAAGTGGACGAATGCAACAGCTCCATCTTGCACTGCGGCTCGCTCGTTTGTATAAGCATCCGGGAATATCGCGAGCGTGTAGTCGGGTCTGAACGGTCTCGAGTACGAACCCTCGTAACGAGTGGCATGAAAGTCACGGGGCGAGAAGGTGCGGTTGTAGTAGAGGTTTACCTTCGCGCCGCACTGCGCAATCTGGAATGACTGGCAGGAGCGTACGCCCTGCTTGAGGGATATTGACAGCCCACCGTCGGGATTCGTCCCGATAAATGGGTGGTCATCGGTGCTTATCGGCTCGCACCCCTCGATCCCCCTTACGATGTCGTACAGCTCAAAGAAGATCCAGTACTCGTAGAGGAGGGCCACATTCTTCGATTCGCCCTCGTAGATGTCATCCTTGCCCTTCCAGTCGAGCTGCAGCGCCATATCGAGCATGGAATATGCGAAGAAGATCTGCGAGTATCCCTCGCGCTTCTGCAACACCTGGTTGTTCTGAGGCATCATCTGCAGGGTGCCGACATCGTCGAAGAAGGCGTCGCTGAGTATCGTATCCAGCATGGCGTGCAGCGCGGCGGCTTCGCGATAACACTCCGTCTGCCGAGTATCGCCCTTCTCGGCATCCAGGACAGTCATCAGAGAGGTGCAGATCCGGTCAATCTCATGCAGGGCAAATTTCACAAACCGATTGGCGGGCGTGTCGAGCAGGTCGTACTTGCGCGTGACGCTGACCATCTGGGGGAGGTAGACGCCTCCCGCATCGCCGCCGCAGTTCAAGCGCGTCCACATCCGGCTGTTCGAGAAGGGGTTCGTATAAAACCTCCGGGACGGCATGCCAGCCCCAACCGACCGCAGCTCGTCCTCGTGATCCAGCGTCCTATCAGGGTTCCTCTTTATCGCCTCGAAGAGGGCTTGGAGGTTCGGTTCGTAGCAGAACTGCCGCAGGAAGACGAACTGCTCAAGCAGCGTCTCGCGATTCTCGTCGGCTTGCTTGTAAACGTTCGACGTGGAGCCCGAGTAGTCAAGGAGCAGCGCAGCGCACCTTGCGGCAAGCTCCTCGGTGAGCTCGATGTAATCGTCTTCATAGCCAATCTTGAGCGGGACGACTTCGAACTGTAGCATCGGCGCATCAGCTTCCTCGCCGAATCGAATCCTCGAACGCCCGAGATAGTTCACGAACTGGAAGGTGACACTATTGCCGTTTCTGTCGCACCTGATATTCTTGCCTTCGTTTTGGAACGAGGCGCGAGGATGCAGGCCACCATCAGGGGTCCGCTCGTATTCGAGCACATAACATGTGGTTTCGTTGATTCGAAGCGTGGGACTCCCGTCAAGACCGTCCTTGACGGCGAAGGCTGGTGTTGAACCAGCGCCATTCTGGGATGCTTCCGGCTTGAGACCGAAACACGTCAGCCCGGTTAGCCCGGTCTGCTGTTCCTCGTCCCAATCGACTCGGTCATGCGCACCGCTCTGGTAGAGCCTGGCTATTGTTCTTCCATCCGCTGCAAAGCGGATTGCGCCGATGCTGCCGTCCATAGGCTAGATGAAGCTCGCATACTGCACGTTATCGAGTTTCGCTGCCATCTGGCTTATCTTAACGGAGCTCAGCTCGCCATCGCATATGTCTTTCAGGCTTTTAAGCAGATTGCCGATCTCACGCTTGTTACCATGGAGCTTCGGCAGCACCTTCTGGACAATCTGCTCATCGACAGAACGCTCGAGTTCGTAGTTCTCGCCGTCAAGCTCGTGCGCGGCATTAACGTACATTCGCACTTCGCGCACGGTGCGGAAGGCAAACTCATAGCCGCATTTCTCCAGCTCTTCATACAGCTTGCCGAACTTCTCGAAGATGGCGTTAGCATCATCTTCGCTGATGTAATTGGCTCCCTCCCATATGTCCTTGGCGAGACGCAGAAAAGCCTGGGGGACGCCGGAAGCTGCGACGGCAACGTCCGGCGCATCCTCGATGGCTTTGAACCCTGCGAGGACTTCGGCCTTCGACGGCTTGAACTCTATGACGTTTGCCCTGTCGAGCACCTTGGGGCTAAACATGTAAGTGGTCTCATCGATGTTCACGGTGCCGACAACGAACAGGTTCTGCGGATAGGGCAGCCTGCCAGCACCGCCATCGCCGTACCCATCAAGCACGATGAGGTTATCCTCGCCGATGGTCTCCATGTGGCTGAGGAAGTCTGAGAAATACCGCTCGACATGGCTCAGGTTCATCTCGTCGAGGATGAGGAAATACGGAACCTCGGGGTTAGCGTTGGCCCGTTCGATGAGTCTCAGTATGCCGGTCTCTTCGTACGCGCCTTTGCCGCCGTCTGCAATCGGGTTGAAGAAGCCCAGCACCTTGGTGTTGTCGGTCCAGTCGGCACCGACCGGGACGAGCAACCAGTTTGGCTCCCCGTCTTCATCCAAGACCTCAAGGTACTTTGCAAAACGCTTGGAAATCCGCGTCTTGCCTGTTCCGCTGTTGCCAGCAAGGATGACAAAGGGCTTTGCCAGTAGTGACGTGATGTAGCGCCTGGAGAAGTCGGTTTTAAATTCAGCTGGAAGGTTGTTTAGCTGAAAAGTCCTCTTCTCTCTGCTTGATGCTTTCGATGAATTCTTTGCAGCAAGGTCGATTAGTTGATGCATTGCGGGCAGCACGTCATCGCCTTGTTCGTAGTCGATGCCCTCTTCGGCAATCAATTGGCTCGCTATGAGGTTTCGCATGAACTCAGCCACGCTGTAATCAAACTCAAGTTTCCCTGCGTAAACGTCAGCGAAATACTTGAATGCCGTGGTCAGGCTACCAGCCCTCATCTTGCATCCGCGATTGCAAAGGGCAATAAGATCGTCAATTCTCGACTTGTAGTCGTAATCTATCGCACCCGAAAACTGCCCGTCTTTGTATCTGCTTCCAGTGGCGAAGAAGAGTTTCGTTAGCTCCAAGATATATGCATCTTCGGAGACGCCCACAGGCTTTACTTCGGCTGCATCCATCCAGAATGTCCTTTCCGCAAAACCGTCCTCTTGCAACGGCGATGAATCGTTTACTTTGCCCGTCACTGGCAACAACAGCAGTGCGGCAAACAAGTTGCCGACATTTGGACGCTTTGCCCCGTCTCCTTGTATTTGCACACGTACTTTTCCGCCTTTTTTTGCAACGGGATAACGCGTGCCAAGGGAGACAACTTGCCCAGTAGAGGGTACGACTACTTCCAAGATGATTGCGTGTCCGATAATGTCAACTGCAGTCAGCGTATCCCCGTTTGCAAGAGAGCCTGAACCTTTGAGTTCGTACTGTCCAGCACCACCTTGTCCAACTGTTCTCCCGCGAACGGATAGCGTATTCTCGCTATATATAGAATTCGGAATGGGATAGCTCAAATTCCATTCATCGACAAAGGACATGGCAACCACCACAATTAATCTGCTGCATAGTCAGCTATGCATCTAGCAACGTACTCAGCAAGCTTAACTGGCACGGCATTGCCAATCGCCTGCTCAATGTCTGTCTTGGACCCGACAAACTCAAACTCTTCGGGGAAGGTTTGCAGATAGCTGCGCTCCTTGTATGTTAAGGCTCTCACACCTTCAGAAATATCAGCCTTGTCGGCATGATGCCTCTTATATGCTGGCGGTATCGGACGGTTGGTGCCTCGTACCGTTACCGCTGGCTCGTCAATCGTGAAGACGCCCCTACGCTGGAAGTTGCGTGGATGCATGTAGAAGTATTGCGTGCCGAGCGAATCGCCAAGGTAATCCCTGACGGTCATCTGCTTGTCGCTCAGCCTTGAATCCAAGAGTTCGCCGAGAAAGTCATCTTTATCACCAAGATGACCGACAAGGATAAAGCGCCTGCGAATCTGAGGCACACCACATAGACTGGCGTTGAGGACGCGCCTCGTGAGACCGTATCCAGCATTGCGGAATATTTCCAGCGCCTCGGGCAGGACGTCCATCCGCTCGATATTGTAAACATTCTCCATGACGAACCACTCGGGTCTGACGTCCCGAACTATCTCAGCATATCGGATGGTGAGATTGGCCCTTTTGCCGCGCTGTCTGGCGCCCGCAATGGAGAAGTCCTGGCAAGGGGGGCCACCGATTATCATCGACGGCGAATACTCTTCAATTTTCGGGACCGCTTCCGCATCGTAAAGATCGTATTTGAATGCCGGGTGGTCGAAGTTTGCCGAATAGATGTCGACAGCCGCCTGCCAGTTATCAAACGCCGCCTTTATGTTGAAGCCCGCATTCTGGAATCCGAGCGACATACCGCCGCATCCCGAGAAAAGATCAACGCAGTCCATCGCTCACATCCCTCCTGTACTCTAGTAGCGCTCGTGCAACGTGGGTGGCAAGGTTTACCGGTACGGCGTTGCCCACCATCTGGTTGATATCCGTCTTACTCCCAAAGAACTTGAAAGACTCCGGGAAAGTCTGGATCCTACTGCGTTCCTTTGGAGTCAAGCACCGGGCTTGACTGAGGTCCGCCGCGTCGTTGGGGTGAAGCTTGTAGTTCGGCGGTATCGGCCTGTCCACACCACGAATAGTGACCGAGGGCTCGTCGATGCTGAAGATGGCCCGCCTCGTGTAGCTTCGCGGAATTCTGAAGTAGTAATCAATTCCAAGCTCGTTACCGAGATACTCACGAATTGTCATCTGATGGTCAGAAAGGCCCTTCTCAAGATATGGGTCGAGGAACCCGTCGGGCGCCCCAAGGCATCCGATCAAGAAGTATCTCTTGCGAGCTTGGGGGACCCCGCACAGGCTTGCATCCATCACTCGCCCACTCAAGCCATAACCCTGCGCTTTGAGGGTGGCCCGAATCGCTTCCATGGATTTGCTCGTTCGAACGCGTGGGACGTTCTCCATAACGATGAAGCGAGGCTTGCACCTCGCGATGATCTCGGCATATCTAACAGAGAGGATTGCGCGCCCACCATCCTCGGATCTCTTGCCGGCCTGCGAGAAATCCTGACAAGGAGGCCCGCCGATGATGATATCCGGAGCGAAGCCGGCAACTTCCTCGGATACGGAAACGTCGGAGAGATCCCTTTTGAAAACAGGATGCTGGAAGTTAGCGCGATAGACATCAATGGCAGCGTCCCAATTGTCGTAGGCAGCCACAACATTGACGCCAGCCTTTTCGAAGCCGAGGGACATTCCGCCGCAGCCGGCGAAAAGGTCAACTGCCGTTATGTTCCTCTCGTTTTCCACGCGCTCGGTCTCCATTTCGATAGATACAGACAAATAAATAATTATAATTCCGTTTCTTCCAACATGCTTCAAGATCAGTCGGCAACAGAACAAATCCAGTTGTAACGCTTCGCCCGGACAAGAATCGCTCGTGCTCGATTCGAGCTTATTGCCGCCCAGCAGGGCAACCACTGTCGCATGCTCGCCCGTCAGAGGCCGTCCGCGCCGCATCCGCGTCCGCTCCGGATGCCGCGCCGGGTCGGTCGTGCCGCGGACCGTCCCTCGCGGCACGCACCCTCCGCTCCCGCGAAAACCCGTTCAACACAAAGGCTTTTAGGTATAGCCTTATTGCTGTACGCCACGAAGTTCCCGCCCACTCACGCCCTCGCTGCCAAACGAATACGCATCCCTCTCTCTTCTATGGATGCAACGCTGCCGAAATATAAATCGACTCATGCGATCGCTCTCCGACCTCAGCTGAAACGTTTCAGAGCGCAACAATCTTGAACCTCGATCCACCCTCCAGACAAACCTCCTCAGTTCATCCATTACTATCGAAAAGATCTTCCATGAATTTTGACGGCCTGTTTCAGCTGTAATGGAAATAAAAACCAGCTTTTCGAAGTCGGCGCCGCAACCAGGCAAGCATTTCCGAAATCGCAGCATCACATCGCTCGATATAAGTAATTTGCTACTGGTGCAACGGCCCCGAGCACCGTTCCCGCGCGACTCTATCGCAAATACGTTGCTTAGAACAGGGCACTGCCACATTTCAGCAAGCCAATCCGAATCCTCGTTTGGTCGGGAGATAGTCCAATTACCCTTTAAATATCATATCGTTGTGGTATTCAATAAACTCAGCTCGTGGGGCAAATCGCTTCGGAAGCGTAATCGGCTCTCCGTTGTAGCGCCACAAATTTACCGCTTCCTTGAAAGTAGCGGCAGGCTAAACGAGGGCGGTGAGTTCCTTTTCTACTTCTACGCCATTAAGGACGGGCACGTGTACTCCCATCATAAAGATCTCTTTCGTACGACCCATTTCCGCTTCTACAGGAACGCAATCAGCGAGACAAACACTTACGAACTTGAACCCATGCTTTGCAAGGTGAAGGCTAACGAGCTGGTTTCGAGAGACGAACTAGCCGACCGGCTGGCCGCCATTGGTTACGAGCGGAATCGTGGGAGCCAGGGGGCGGACTTCCACTACGTGCTTAGCGTGGAGGTCGAGAACGCTGCAGTTGTGCCGCTGAGTCTCGCGTGCGGATTGGTCGACGGGCAGAACGGCAACGATGCTTTCAGCCCGCACTCGCCGAAGTTGGTGGGATAACATTTCACGAGCATGTCGATTGGTACAGGAGGAAAGATTATGGACGAGAGAATCAAATCGATAATCCACAAAGCTGTTGATGATGCCGGGCGTTATCCGTTTCTCTTCATCGGCTCTGGCCTCTCCCGTCGTTACTGCGGCACGCCGGGATGGGAGGGGCTGCTTTCGGATATCTGCGCCGAGGTGCTTGACGACCCATATGCCTTCGCGCGCTTCAAGAGCCAGGCGAAGATTGCTGTCCAGAACGGCGAGGTCGAGTCCGAACTGCCGTACGTTGCCACGCTCATGGAAAGCGAAGTAAACCACGAGCTCTTTGCATCGGATGAATTCGCTGCCTTCCGCGAAGATCACAGTGACGAGCTTACCGGGGACGCTTCGCCCATGAAGATCTACGTCGCAGATAAGATCGCGAGAGCTCGTCTCGTCGAGAGCGCCGAAACTGAGAAGCTGGCGAAGGCGGGCAGGGAAAAAGTTGCCGGCATCATCACCACGAATTATGACTGTATGTGTGAGACCCTATTCCCTGGTTTCACGACCTACGTCGGAGAAAGCGACCTCCTGTTCTCTGACCAGGCTTTCTCTCAGGAGATATACAAGATCCATGGCTCAGTCTCGAGGGCGGGAAGCATCGTCCTGACCAGCGCTGACTATGCGGAGTTCGCGCAGAAGAGGAAGTATCTCTCGGCGAAGCTGCTCACCCTCTTCGTCGAGTATCCCGTCATCTTCCTCGGTTATTCGATTCAAGACGAGAACATCAGGTCGATACTGGGTGACATCTGCGAATGCCTACCAGATGACAAGCTCAAACGGCTGGGCAAGCGGCTCATCTTCGTTCAGCACGCAACCGACACCTCTGTTGGCGAGATTGCTATGAGTTTCGGTGGCCGTACGCTTTCGATGACGAAGATCGCCACGGATGACTTCGAGTCGATCTACGATGCGATGCGCAGCTTCCGGAAAATGTATAGCACGCGATTTATCCGCGAGTTGAGGGGCAGCGTGTTCAGGCTTGCGGAGCATATCGACCCGAGTTCCGACATCATCGTCTCAGGGATAGACAATGTCCTCAACGACCTTGACCCGGACCAGAAGATCGTCATCGGCCTGTCGGTGTCACCAAGTAGCATCGGAAAGCCGATTTCACCTGAAGATATCTTCGAGGACATCGTGCTCGATAACCTTCGCTATGACCCAAAGTTCATCGTCGAGAACTACCTCAACATGTACGTGCGCCAACGGCCCAACAACATGCCTGTCTTCAAGTACACGCGCGGACTCGGTGGAGAGGTCGGTAAGGACATAGCGACTTATCTCCCAACGCTCACCTCGATTGATAGCTATCGAAGCGAAACGTTCCGCAAATCGATGCCTGCGACTCGTCGCAGATTCGAAGGGTCGCTGAGCATAAAGGGCCTTGCGAATGCATGCGCGCCAAAGAGCCCGTTCGCGTTCATCCCGTGCCTTTCAGAGGAAGAGATGGACGTCGACGACTTGGAAGCGTTGCTGAAGCGGGCACTGGCTGACGTGGGAAACGACCCTGCCAAGAAGAGGGCTCTGTTGAAAGATTCGCATTATCGGAAGTGCGTCCGCATCTACGACTTCTTGCGCTATGGAAAGTAGGAAGTCCCCCAACCTTCACCAATAGTCCGGGCAACGGCATCCGAACCTAGATCCAGTTGGGGGACATGCTCCCGAACTATGCACGGTTTCCCGCGCAAAGCTAGTTTAGCAAAGAAATGTGGAGATTGGCGGTTGGGCGCTTGAGATTCCTGCCAACTGCCGCACCCCTTGAATATCAACTTCATCCGAACACCTCCCAAATTCATCCGTACATGTACGGATGAATTTGGGAATCCGATACCCTGAGGGCCGGGTCGGCCGGCCCCGGGAGATCGGAGGACGCCATGTCCGGAAAGAGCGGGAAGGGCGCCGCGAGGGCGGTCCCGAGGGCCCACGGCAGGCGATCGGCGATTTCATGCAACTACGGCTGAAGTGTCTTTATGTGGTTCAGCGCACCCAACAGTACCGTTTGATTTCGCTCAAAGCATAAACGAAACCATGCATATATTCCCAAGGCAATCAGGCATGGCGTCACGAAAACCCCGGCAGCGATTGAATTGTTGCCCGCCCATGCAGACAGACACCCTCCGACCGTAAGTGAGATGATCATGCTGATCACGCTGGGGGCCCAACTCGTATAATGCACCCCACTCACCGCCTGTTCGACTATTTCGCATTTCTTTTTCAGGCTAATGTCCTCATCCACTTCACCAAGAGAAAAGTCCACTCCCGAAATTAAATCGAGCAATTCAGCCTCACTGTAGCCGCCTTCCTTGAATCTTTTAATGAAGAAACCTCCTGGTCCAGGCCCACAGATAGGACGGTTTACACGAAACAGTTCCTTATAGGCGATTCCCATTGTTAACTCCTAAAAGTGCAGATGCTATTTACGCTATCGTTCTATCATTTCGTCCGGACAGATTTTTATCGGACCGTCGGCAACCGTTCACAAGGACATCCCGTTCAGTAACTCCCCGCGCTCCTCATACCCGCGCTCGAGCTTCTTCCCAAGCTCCGCAGCGCAGCGCTTCGTTTCCTCGGCAAACAGGTCATCGATAGCCCTGTCAATCCGCGTGCAAGTCTGCCGATGCTCGTCCTTCCAGGGCAGGTTGAGTCCCAAACTCGCGTCCCAATAGCCGCCGAGTTTGGCGTTAATTACTTCCTCGGGATACAGCACGTCGCGGCGAATGTCCTCAACTACATCGTCCTCGTCCATATCGCAGGCCGCATCGCCCTGCTCGAGGAACTTGCGCAGCTCCTTTTGCGCCCGGATGTTGTTCAGCATGCGAACACACACCACGGCCAAAAAGCGATAACGTTCGCATAGATCCCACTCGCCTTCGAGCCATACGCGAAAGCCCAGCATTTCGCTCGCGGACTCATCATCCATCAGGATCAATTCCCACGGAAGCACATTGGCGAGTGCGTCCTCCCCCAGCCTTTGCACGCCGTCGCGCATAAAGATGCACGGCTCCACGTCGTAATAGCCAAAACCGTGGCCCGCATCGCGACGATTGATGACATGCTTGGGCAACAGGATGATCTTGTCGCTGGGCTCGGGATCTATCTTCCGCAGCTTTTTGACCTTGCGGCGGGCGCGCTTTAGGCTGCGTTCGCTATCGCCACGGCCGCGGCCGTCCGGCTTGCCGCCGTATCGAAGGGCAACCTCACGCGCCAGGATCTTTGTGTCCGCAGCGCACAGCAGGTCGCTCACGGTGGGCAGGTCTTCCCACTCAATGCCATCGACGTCCCAAATCCTGTTCATGTTCAACCTCTTTCTGGCTGTGAATTTACGCACTTGTTCGCCCTGCACAACGTACTTGTAAGGCATGCGCCCCGCTAGAGCGCCTTCTTGCTGGGCGCAATCACCTCGTCCACCAGGCCCAGCTCCAGAGCGCGCCTGGCGTTGCACCAGCAGTCGCGCTCGGTGAGCTCGTGGAACTCCTGGGCGCTCAGGTTGCCATGCTCGGCCAGCAGCTCGTCCAGCTCGGCGCGCATGGCCGCTGTATGCTGGGCCACGATCTCGATATCGGTCTGCTGCGCCATGCCCGTGCCGCCCATCAGTTGGTGGATGAGCACCTGCGTGTGGCGGTACACCTGACGGTGGTCGCCGCAGGCCAAGATCACCGCGGCCATCGAGGCCACGACGCCCTCGCCCACCGTGATCACGGGGCAATCGAGCGACTGCATGGTGTCGATGAGCGCCAGCCCCGCCGTGACGCTGCCGCCCGGGCTGTTGATGATGAGGGTGATGGGCTCGGTCGCACTTTGATGCTCCAGCACCAGCATGGACTTAATAAGGCCGTTGCAGGTCGCATCGTTGACCTCGCCCTCCAGCAGCAGCACACGGCTGTTGAGCAGTTCGCTTGCCATATCGACAGCGGCAACACGGCCGTCCTTGGACTTCTTTATGATGCTGGGCTCACGATACATAACGGGCATGGCAATTCCCTTCTAAACGGAATCGGTAAGGAGGCAAAAACTGGACCGCACGGCTTACGACTAACGGAAGCCGTGCGACAAAACATGCAAGATGGGGTACACAAAGCTGCAAGGGCTAATCCCTCAGCCACTTGGCAGCATTGGGATGATCGGCGCAAAAGTACTTCTTGGCGCGGAAGGGACGCATGCCGGTCACCTTGACCAGGCAATCGGTGCGGGGCATAAGCCCAACCTCGCCTGGGGTCATCACGCAACCGCGCACATCTACGGCAGTGCGCTCGGCGCCCACGTACTTGGTGCCCAAAACCGACTCGTCACACAGTTCGCTTATGTAGTTCTGCGTCGCGATGTTGCTGCCGCCGCCCATATAGACCAAACTATCGCAGTTATCGAGGATGGTAAGCGCCGTGGATTTGCCGTACACGACATCGAGCTGGCTCAGCGATTGCGCACACATCAAAAAGCTAATGCCGCGACTGCGCACAGTCGCAATGCTGCGCTCAAAATCGGGGATGCGGCCCACATTGGGAAACTCATCGAGCACAAACTGCACGCGACGCTGCAAATGGCCGCTGGGGCTGGCATCGGCACGGCGCTGGGCAAGGTTAAACAGCTGCTTAAGGGCAACGTTCGCAAGCCATGCATTAGCCGAATCGTTGTCGCTCACCTTAAGATCGATCATGCGCTTGCCCTCGTCAATACGATCAAGACGCATCTCGTCATTCTCAAAAACGCGCATGAGCTGAGGCGTCTTAAGCCGCGAGATAGTTGCATTGAGCGTGATCAGAATACTCTTAAGCGTCCTATCTGCCGCACCTCGAAAATCGCGATACTGCTCAACGCCATACAGATCAGCGTTCTCCGCACCAAACTTATCGAGAAACTCCCTGGACTCCACCTCTTCTACAAGGTAGTCCAACGGGAATCGCCCCTCACCATCTCCCGTAACCTTGATGAGCGCAGCCAGTTTAAAGACGTTGTTCATCTTAAGGTAGCGGCGCGGGGCATTGGGGTCCTCACCCGGCGTAAGGGTGCCGGCAAGGGTCTCCAGGAGGAACAGGATTCCAACAATCGCTCGAAGCAGCAGGTCGCTCGCGTTATTCCAGAACGGATCATACCTAAGGCTACGGCCGTCAGGATCCACCCCCTCCATGATTGCCGCCACTGTGGTGGGGATATCCTCGACATCCATCACGTAACGCAGAGGGTCGTATCCGGCCGACTGCTCGGGATTAACAGTATCGAGAACCGTTACCTCGTAGCCGTCCTCTTCAAAGCCTTTCCCCGTACGGCGCAGCAGCTCACCCTTGGTGTCTGTGACCACATAACAGCATTCGTGGTGATTGAGCAGGTTGGGCAAAATGAAACTCGCCGTTTTGCCGCTGCCGGTACCTCCAAAGGCAAAAACATTGTTGGACACACTCGTCTCCCAATGCTTGTCGTCCTCGTAGAACGCCACCGTGGCACCCTGCGCCAGGATCACGTCGCGCTGCTCATCGCCGGACGACAGCGCCCGCATCTCCTCCTTAGTCGCCCACTTCTTGGTCTGATACTCCGTTTGCTGCGCGGCCTCGTAGCCGTACATCTTGATGACTGGCATGGCGTGATCCCTTTCTTGTCCGTAGTGTTGGTGGTTGTTAGGCAATGCGGTCGACGTCTACGCCCTCTTTGGGGCTCGTCGTATGCGGAAACTTGACCACGCCGTCGATCAGGCGCTCGGTCTGCGACAAATAGCTCTCGCGCGCCGCAACTGAGGCCGTTTCATCACGCAGATACGCAAGCAGCGCATTAATCATCAACTTGTCGAGTAGGTCGTACCCTTTTGCCTGAGTGAGGTTGAGGATATAGCGGTCCTGAAGCTTCCGCACCTTAGTCGCCAAATCGATCTCCATCTTTTCCTCCATGTAATAAAAAGTGTGTCGTCCATCCGAAAGTGCCTCAAACGGGCGTTTGACGCATAACTCAAAGTTGAAACGCGGACTCGTATCGAACACGCGTCGTTGCACCTTGAGGTAGCGCTTATAAAACATGACGGCATCATCTTCATCCGCCGTAAAGCCACGCGATCCATCGCGGTGCAGCCGGTCGCATGGCTTTCTGCCATCGGTATGGCGCACGAAGGAGGACGGGATATAAGCACCCTGCTTGGTGCTGTACTTCATCCCTGTCGCAACTTCCTCGAACAAGAGAACACCAGCCGATTTATAGCCCGCAGTACGCCCGTGCCTAAACATACTCACCACAGTCGCTACACTGCCTATGCGGCTATCGCGCGGGGGAAAATACAGCGGAAGCAAAGCGAGTGTCGCAGCAGTCAAAAGCTCACGGGCCTCGTGTACATCGGCTCGATACTGCTCGGGCACCAGCCCGGGAATATCGGGCGAGCGCTCTTCCAGCACGCCAACGAGCGATTTAGCCAGGCGCTCGATGTTCTTCTCGCCGCAGTACGGACACGGAAGTGGCAGCTCTGCCTTTCCGTTCTCTTCGCACATACCACGGAGATCCTCATCGATCGCACTGAGAAATGCCTCGTAGATACTGTCCCGTTTCTTCATGAATACTTCTTTCTATCCGGTTGCAGATGTTTGTCGATTAGTCTGTTCTAAGTTCTAGAATGTTCTGACGCTAGAATGATGATTATCGATCTAACCTGTAGTTTCATAAGTGAAATTGTCCTGCTCGATTGCTTAGTTTGCCTAAAGGCTACAGAGCGAATGCATCAAGCGATTGCTATTGAGTTGGCTTTGGATTGCTTCGAGAATAGCACAGTACGCTGTTCTCGTCATTAGAAATTTAAAATATTTTCTGCTAATATAAACCCACTAAGAAGAAAGGGCTCAATACATGCGTGAAACTACATCATCATTGCCACGCCTCACCGCCGCCGCCCTCTCGCGCGCGCTTAACCTGGAACAAGGCAGTCGCCTGCTCACTGTCCGTCTGCCTGGCGCTGTGGATGCCGAAGATCTCGCTAAGTGCTTTACCCTAAACGGTAACGGCGTGCCCGATATTTGTGAGCTTGAACCTGGTAAACAGAATGCAAGTAATGGTGAGCTCGCTCCAGTGTTTATCGACGCATCAAACTACTATCGCGCAAACAAGCGCGATGTCGAAAAAGACTGCGCCGCGCTCATCGATTATTTGGAGCCTGGCTACCTTGATTTTTGCGACTGGGGTCCTTTTATTTGGTGCCTGTATGCTCTCGCCCTTTCGGGCCGCACTCAAGCAGCCGTGGTGCTTCCCGCCGATTTACTTGATAAAGCTGAGCAGGCACGCACGATTTTGATACGCGAAGGGCTCATCGAGGGCATCGTTTATTTACCGTTTTCCGAACCCACGCGCCGCATGACGAGCGCGCTTCTCATAATGTCTACGGGAAATCGCAGCGTAGCATTTCGCAGCGTAATCGAATCCGGACCGCGCTTTCAGTATGTGGCTAGGAGATTGTATTATTCAGACGCCTCTTTTACCGTCTCGCCCGACTGGGCTCGCATTGATACAAATACGCCCAGATCGACGCCCATCGAAACGTCCGTTTTCGCTACACGAGAGTTGCTCCAACACCACGCCCCTCTCTCAAAAGGCAAAATCAGCCTCATCGCCATCACTCGAAACTACAGCGCCACACTCGGTGACTCTTTTACGCGAGTAGCGCCGTTCATGCCCCGCGAGAGCACGACGTCGAACGACGTTGACGCATTCGAGGTGCGCCGGATCTCATCTCAGGATTTTCAGGACGGTAATCTTCTGCCTGTAGGCGCTGCAGATGATCAAAATGGTTCGGATTCTAAATTCGTAAAGGTAGACCCCGGCATCCTCGATCGCTACGAGCTCCGCGCTGGAGATATCGTCATGCCGCGCATGTTGGGTCGCTACGGCGCGTCCAATCTGCTCGTCGTCAGCGCCGATGACGCCAAGCAGCATCTGGTTGCTTCGCATAACACCACCGTCATTCGCCCGTCGTTCCAAACGATGACCGAAGAGGAGCGCGTGGTGTTTTCGGAGATAATCGTTGGATACCTTACCGAAGGCCACGGGGCAAAGCTGATTCAAGCATTAACTGAAGCAGCCAGCATCCGTGCCATCCGCCCCTCCGACCTGTTTGAGATCGAAGTCCCGCCGGCGCTTGACCCGCGTACGCGCGAGTACAGTGAATCCATCAATCGCTTTGCCGAGGTCGTAGGGGCAAAGAAACAAGCCGAGGCCGCTGTCGCCCAAGCCCAGCGCGACCTCGAAGCCGCAAAAAAGGCCGTCACCCAGGTGGTCGACCAAGCCTGCGAGTAGCGCATAGGCAGTAGAAACGACTTAAGCCGGCGACAGGAACTAATCCTGCCGCCGGCTTGCTACCGGTACCCCATCCCTCGCTATCGAGGTCTAATACTTTTCCGCGAAGTGAACGTCTGTTTTAGGACCCCTGAAGCATCCACATTTTTCGTCGGCAAGATCGCAGGATTCCAGTATCGAAACCGCAGGAAACGATGTCCTTAAAGTGTCGATGCTTCGGGAGTCCGTTTTAGCTCGTTCACTTCTCGGAAAAGTATTAGACCTCGCCGCTAGCTACCCAGAAGGACACCTCTTCCTTCCCCACTGCCACCCAAAAACTCATCCAAGATTAATCTTGGCTCAAGAATCGCTTAATCTATAACCTGCACTATAGAGTTCGACCAAGGGCGGGGCGGCGCCACGCAGGCCGCCGAACGCAACGCTCGCACCCGGGTAGATCGTCCGGCGTCGCGCCCATCGAACGAAAGGACAGGTCATGGACGACCTCGAAAAAGTTGAAACCATCCGCACCAAGTGCAACGTGAGCTACACCGATGCCAAGGCCGCGCTCGACGCTGCCGACGGCAACGTTCTGGATGCCATCATTTGGCTCGAGTCGCAAGGCAAGACCCAGACCACGTCGGCGCACGCCGCCACCGAGTCCGTGCCGGTCGACGAGCCCTCGGCCGAAATGGTCGCCGCGCAGGCCGCCTACGAAAAGTCGAGCGAAAAGACCGACTTCTCCAAGAAGATGGACAGCGTGTGGGAGTATCTCAAAAAGCTCTTCCGCCTGAGCCTGGACACCAAGTTTATCGCCACGCGCCGCGATGCGATCATCCTCAACATCCCCATCCTGATCCCCATCGTCGCGCTGTTTGCCTGGGGCGCCACGATATGGCTGATGCTGATTGGCCTGTTCTTTGGCATGCGCTACCGCATCGACAGCGACGGCGACGTGCCCGGCAGCATCAACAACCTTATGAATCACGCCGCCGATGCCGCGGACGACATCAAGCAAAATCTGAACGACGACAAGTAATCGCAGACGGGGGCACGCATGGCACGGATTCTGATCGTAGAGGACGAGGAGAAAATCGCCCGCTTTGTGACGCTCGAGCTGGAGCACGAGGGCTACCAGGTGGAGCACGCCGCCGACGGCCGCACCGCCGTGGACCTGGCACTGGAGCGCGACTACGATCTGATTCTGCTCGATGTGCTGTTGCCGCAACTCAACGGCATGGAGGTCCTGCGGCGTGTCCGCAAGCACAAGGACGTGCCGGTGATCATGGTCACCGCGCGCGATGCCGTGATGGATAAGGTTGCCGGGCTCGATGCCGGCGCCGACGATTACCTGACCAAGCCGTTTGCGATCGAGGAGCTGTTCGCACGGATTCGCGTGGCGCTGAAGCGCTCGGAGGCCGCGCGGACGGCTTCGGGCGTTGGCGGCGCCGGCGCCAGGGCTGGCGTAGCGAGCGGCACGGCCGCCGGTATCGCCACAATGTCCCCGGCAACCGACACGGCCCAGACCGCTGCCGCGCCCTCCCCCGCCGCGCTTACCGTTGACTCGGTTGCGCTCGACCCCAACCGCCGCGAAGTCACGGTCGGCGGCTCGCCCATCGCACTCACGGCTCGCGAGTTCGACGTCCTCGCCCTGCTTATGGCGCATGCCGGCACCGTGCTCACGCGCGAGCGCATCGCGCACGAAGCGCTGGGCTACGAATACGTGGGCGACACCAACAACGTCGACGTGCACATTGCGCACCTGCACGCCAAGATCGAAGACGCCGGCAGCGCCCGCATCATCCAGACCGTGCGCGGGGTGGGCTATGTCTGCCGCGCGTAACACCGAGGCCAAGCGCGTCACCTCCATCGCCCGCGCCATCAACTGGGGCTATATGTGGCGCCGCTTGATGAGCTACGTCTGGCTCGATCTGCTGCTGATGGTGATTGCGGCGGCGATCCTCGTCTATGGATACAACCAGACGCTGCCCGACAGCGCGTTTACCGCAGGATGGATTCCCGGCGCCACCGTTCACGGCATGTCGCTGACGCCCGCGCGCGGCTGGGACCTGACAACGCTCACCTATACCGTCGAGCTTGCGCGCACTAGCAAGACCTTCCCCCTCACGCAGGACCTCGTCACGCTATGGCCTCTCTACCTTGTCGTTGTGGGTTGGCAGGTCATCAGCGTGCTCAACATGCTCGGCGGCGCGAGGCGCGTGCGCCGCACCATGGCGCCGCTCAACGACCTGGCCTTGCGCGTGGACGAGCTCGGCCGTATGCAGCTCTCCGGCGGCAAGATGGAAACGCTGGAGCAGGCCATCGAGCGCGCAAGCGTCGACTCGCCGAGCGTCACCACCGGCGACGCCGACCTGGCAAGCATCGAGGTCGCGCTCAACCGCCTGCTGCGCCAGATGCAAGAGGCCAAGCTGCAGCAGATGCGCTTTGTCAACGATGCAAGCCACGAGCTGCGCACGCCCATTGCGGTGATTCAGGGCTACGTAAACATGCTCGACCGCTGGGGCAAAGACGACCCGGACGTGCTGGCGGAATCCATCGCGTCCCTCAAGGCCGAAAGCGAGCACATGCAGGAGCTCGTGGAGCAGCTGCTGTTTTTGGCACGCGGCGATGCCGGCCGCACCGTGCTGCGGCGCGCGAATACTAACCTGGCTGCACTGGTCGGCGAGGTATGCGAGGAATCGCAGATGATCGATACCGAGCACACGTATCGACTGGCCTTTGACGCTGCGCTTGTCAGCGACCCGCGCTGCGACGCGCCCGTCGACGTGGCGCTCGTGAAGCAGGCCCTGCGCGTAATCGTGCAGAATGCCGCCAAGTATTCGGACGCGGGCACGCCCATCACGTTTGGCGTGGCGCCGGATGCGGGCGCGGGCACGATCGACATAAACGTTGAGGACGAGGGCATCGGCATGAACCAGGAATCCGCAGCCCACGCGTTCGAGCGGTTCTACCGCGCCGACAACGCGCGCGATGCCGGCGCGCAGGGCTCGGGTCTGGGGCTTGCCATTGCCAAGTGGATCGTCGATAGCCATGGCGGTGTCATTGGCGTGACCTCGGTCGAGGGTGTCGGCAGCCGCTTTACGATTCGCCTGCCACGGTAGGAAGCCCCTCGGCATAAATAAAGGGATAGGGCCACGCGGCTCTATCCCTTTTCGTTAGCTATAGCAGCTTGTGCGCTACTCGCGGCACAGGTGCACGGCGAAGCCGGCGAACTCGCGCTTAAAGTACACGAGCTTGGTGCCGCCATCGGGCAGCAGCACGCGCGACTCCTCGTTGACCTCGAGCCCGCGCTCGGCAAACCACTTCTCGGCCGCATCGATGTCGTTGACGGCAAAGCCAATGTGGCCCTTGGCGCCACGACCGTTCTGCTTCATGATCTCGACCAGCGAATCGTTAAAGTACGAAACCGGGGTCTCGATGACGGGCAGGCCCATCATCGTCGAGAACAGCTCCGCGATCTCCAGAGCGTCTGCCGGGTCGGTGGCGTTGATGCCCACATGGGCAACGCGCATGCCAAAGAGCTCGACCGGATTGGCGTTCTGCTCACTCATACAGGCAGCGCCTACTGAGCCATGACGTCGAGAACGGCCTTCTCAGCAGCGACGCGGTTCATGCCGGTCATGAAGGGCACGCCGCTCACGTACGGGCAGGTGAGGCCCTCGGGGGCAACGGTGGTGGCGATCAGCAGGTCAGCGCCATCGTCGCAGTAATCCTTGGCCTCGGAGATGGCGCACTGCACGATCTCATACTTGCCGGCATAACCGTTGGCGTCGAGCAGGGTGGCGACCTTCTGGGCAACGAGCGTGGAAGTAGCAGCGCCAGCACCGCAAGCCAAAACGATCTTCTTCATAGGTAATGTCTCCCTTCATGGTTTACTTTAGGTAAGTGTACCGCAGCGAGCGATGTCGCTCGGCCTCGATGAGCTTTTATGCCAGTTTGCTTGCGCGCTGCGTATAATACATCCAGTACGTGTTGTCATACCGCTCGCTTTATGAGCGACTAAGGAACCTAATATGCCCGATTCCCGCACACTCTGGACCGCCGTCGTTATCATCTGCATCGCCGTGTCGGTATTTTTTAGCGTCAAAAAACGCACCACGTTTAAACGCCTGCAGCAGCTCATGGCCGCCAAGCAGTGGGACGAGTTCGATCGTTTGCTCGACGGCAAACTCACCAGCATGCTGTACCCGCGCTACAACCGCGACTACCTGCGCCTGAACTCCTATCTGCTGCGCGAGGACCACGAGCGCGCCAGCGAGATGTTCGACCTGCTGCTGGGACTCAACCTGCCCAAGATGCAGCGCGTCGACCTGGTCATTAAGGCCTTTAACTACTACGTTGGCCAGGAGGACCGCAAAAAGTCCAAGGAGTTGCTGCACGAAATCAAGGGCTTTGAGGGCGGTCAGGCCGAGGCAGTCGCGCACGAGTGCCAGCTGATGTACGACACGATGATCCTCAAGCGCCACAACGACATTCCCGAGCTGGAGCGCATGCTCGAGGATGTCGGCGACGACCCGGTCAAGCGCTGCCGCCTGGAGTACCTGCTGGCCCTGCAGTACCAAAACAAGGGCGACGAGGCAAAGTATGCCGAGTACTTGGAAAAGTCGGGTCAGCACTCGATGGCCGTCAACGCGTAACGGACGGCTTATGTTAGACTTCTAATCTCACGGGGGCGTGGCGGAATTGGCATACGCAGGAGACTTAAAATCTCTCGCCGCAAGGATTGTGGGTTCGAGTCCCACCGCCCCTACCATGTATTGCCTACGAGCCCGTGTCCCCAAGGGATGCGGGCTCGTTTCTTTTGGACGCCGGTGGGGCTCTAAGTTGCGGTGGAATAGTTCCTGTTTTGGCCGTTTACCAGCTTATTTAGGAACTATTTCACCGCAGCTTATTTAGAGGGCGCTGAGGCTGGGGGTCCAGGCGATAGTGGGGGTCGCACCGTCGAGAACCTCGTTGATGGTGGCGGCCATGCCGGCGAGTAGGCTGTTCTCGCTTACAGTGAGCGTCTTGTAGCCGCCGGCTCGCATGAGCTCGCGGATCACCACGGCGCCCGCCAAGATCACGCCCGCGCGTTTGGGCTGTACACCCGGTAGAGCGGCGATGCCGTCCGCATCCAACACAGACATGCGCTCGATAGCGGCCGAAACCTGATCCAGCGAAAGCTCGCGCAGGTGCACAAAGCTCGAATCGTACGGTTCCAGCTTATGAACGAGCGCCACGAGCGTGGTGACGGTGCCGCCCACGGCGACCAGGCGTTCGGCGCGCTCAAAGTCGCTGGGCAGGCCTTCAAAATAGGCGGCGAACTGCTCACCTGCCCACGCGGCAGCGGCAGCAAGCTCGCCGTCCGCAGGCGGCAGCGCCGAGAAGAACCGCTCCGTCACGCGGCGACAACCGATGTCCAGCGAACGCGTGCCCTCCAGCGCAAAGACCCCACGCTCCGGCGCATAGACGCCCGTCGCGAGCTCCGTGGATCCGCCGCCCGAATCGGCAACAATGATGCGCTCGCCAGCAAAGTCGTGCGCCACGCCAAAAAACGTCAGGCGTGCCTCGACCTCGCCCGGAATCACCTGTGGCTCAAGCCCCAGCTCGCGCAGGCCGTCCAGTAGCAGCGCGGCATTGGACGCATCGCGCGCGGCGCTCGTGCATGTGGTGCAGATGCACGCGGCCCCAAAGGCACGTGCCTCGTCCACAAACATGCGGCATGCGGCGAGCACGCGCTCAACGGCCGCCTCGCAAAAGCGGCCCGTCGCGTCCACGCCCTCGCCCAAGTCGGTGATCTCGGTATGCTTGGACGATTCCACGATCGCCCCGGCCTCGACCTGCGCTAACACCAGTCGCGACGACACTGTTCCCAGGTCGATCGCGGCTACCTTATAGCGTTTGCAATCTGCCATTGCAGGCTCCCCTCCGGGCGCTATTTGCCGTTGGACACGACCGTCTGGCCCTCGACACCGTTAAACCCAAACAGCATGTCGAGCGCCTGGATGTACCACGGCGCGTCCTTACCGACGTCTTCGATTTCCTTGGCAACTTCGCTGGCCTTCTTGGCGTTCGACGACTTCTTGCTCGAAGACGAATCCGAATCGTCGTCCAGGCCCTGCACTTCAATTCTCTTCTCGCCGGGCATCACCAGGCCCAAGTCCTCGGATGCCGCATCCTTGATACCCTCCTCCGAGAGCAGCTTGTCGACGCTTTTCTGCAGCTCGTCGTTGTACTGCTGGCGAATCTCGACCTGCTTGGCCAAGATATCGCTCGAGCGTTTGGCAACGTAGAGGTCGCGCATGGGAAAGTACAGGCTCACGAGCACCAGGGCGACGACAATACCGATAAACAGCCCTCGCTGAGGACCGTGGGTAAAGTCGTAAATCGCCTTGACCGCTGCGTTGTCGTTGGCGTAGTGCATAAAGTCCGAGCCGGAAAGACGGCTTGAGGGACGGCGCGGCTTGTCGGACGCCTGGGTCGAAGGGCGCGACGCATGCTTGGAACGCGATGGGCGCACCGGACTATCCGAGGAACTATTTGGCTGAGCATTGGGATGCGAAGTCGCCGGCGAGCTATACCTGGAGCGATCAGCACCAGCATAACCAGACCCGCCAAGCTGTGCGGTACGCGCACGACGAGACGACGGCTCGCGCGAACCGGCGGAATAATACCTGTTGTCGTAAATCTGATCCATGTGCGCCTTGTGCGGTTGAGGTTTGTTTGCGCTAAGTCCTTTAGTTATAGCACGAGCGCCCGCACCACCTTCGTCAGCCTTTGCTCGACATAAAAAAGGCGCTGAGCCATATGGCCCAGCGCCCATAGTTCTTTGCGGCATCCAGCCAAGGCGGGGAGGAACCGAGTCAGCCTCCCCCTCGCCAAATTCGCCCGTTTAGCGAATGTTGTAGAACGCGGCCTTACCGGCGTAGCGCGCGCTGCCCTCGAGCTCGTCCTCGATGCGGATGAGCTGGTTGTACTTGGCAATACGGTCGCTGCGGCACGGGGCGCCCGACTTGATCTGGCCGGCGTTAACACTCACGACCAGGTCAGCGATGGTGGAGTCCTCGGTCTCGCCGGAACGGTGACTCACGATGCAAGCGTAGCCGGCCTCCTTGGCAGTCTCGATAGCCTCGAGCGACTCGGTGAGCGTGCCAATCTGGTTGACCTTGACCAGGATCGCATTGGCGGCGCCCAGCTCGATGCCCTTCTTAAGGCGCTCGGTGTTGGTGACGAACAGGTCGTCGCCTACGAGCTGCACCTTGTTGCCAATGCGGCGGGTGAGCTCGACCCAGCCGTCCCAGTCCTCCTCTGCCATACCATCCTCGATGGAGATGATGGGATAGGTGTCGACAAGCTTCTCCCAGTAATCGACCATCTGAGCGCTCGTGTACTCAACGCCCTCGCCCTTGAGCTCGTACATGCCGGTCTCGGCGTTGTAGAACTCGGTCGATGCCGGATCCATGGCGTACATGAAGTCGACGCCGGGCTTAAAGCCAGCCTTCTCGACGGCCTTGGTAATGTACTCGAACGGCTCGGCATTGGTCTTGAGATTGGGCGCGAAGCCGCCCTCGTCACCCACGCCACCGCCCAGGCCGGCCTCGTGCAACACGCCCTTGAGGGTGTGGTAGACCTCGGCGCACCAGCGCAGGCCCTCGGCAAAGCTCGGAGCACCCACGGGCATAATCATGAACTCCTGGAAGTCGACGTTGTTGTCGGCATGCACGCCACCGTTGAGGATGTTCATCATAGGCGTGGGCAGCAGGTGGGCGTTAACGCCGCCCAGATACTGGTACAGCGACAGGCCCGCCGACTCTGCCGCGGCGCGGGCAACGGCCAACGATACGCCCAGAATGGCGTTGGCGCCGAGCTTGGTTTTGTTGGGCGTGCCGTCGGCGGCAATCAGTGCAGCGTCAACGGCACGCTGATCGAAGGCATCGAGGCCCACGACGGCATTGGCGCACTCGTTGTTGACATGCTCGACGGCCTGCGAAACGCCCTTGCCCAAGTAACGACCCTTGTCGCCGTCGCGCAACTCGCAAGCTTCGAAAGCGCCGGTCGAAGCGCCCGAAGGCACCATCGCGCGGCCGAAGCTGCCGTCCTCGAGCACGACCTCGACCTCGACGGTGGGGTTGCCGCGACTGTCGAGCACTTCGCGACCGTAGACGTCCAAAATATCGCTCATGTTGTCTCCCTCTCACTTGGAAACGTAGTTGATGCAAGCGACTGGCCGACTGTGCACCATCGGTGCGCCTCCGTAAGTTAGCCATGTCGCACTTTTTGCATTATGCCCTAAGTTAAACGAGGGATACATATGAATTGGAGAAATCATTCTTTGGGGCGCTTGTTTTTGCACCGAACATTCATCTCTAGAGGTCGCCCCCCCCCACCATTAAATTCTTCTATCGGCATACCGTCTTTACCTGGCTTGCGAATGAAAGAGCCAATAATGTGCTTTTACATCGTGCAAAGTTCTGGATATCGTGCAATTCTAAGGGTCTGAAGTTTTGGATATCGTGCATAATCAGGTTATAAAAGTTCTGGATATCGTGTACGAGGTAGCCATGCTTAAACGAAAAGCCTATGACAAACTACTAAAATGGAAGCATGAAAGCGCTGGTAAAACAGCACTTCTTATTGAAGGAGCCCGCCGCGTCGGCAAGAGCACGCTTGCCCGCACGTTTGGAGAAACCGAATACAAGTCCTGTCTTGTCATTGATTTCTTTCAAGCACCTGCCGAAGTTAAGCAATATTTTGAGGACTATCGCACTGACTTCGACTCGCTCTTCCTCTATCTCTCGGTTTTCTATAACGTCAAACTCTATGAACACGAGACGCTTATCGTCTTTGACGAGGTCCAGATGTACCCGCAAGCACGCGGACTCATCAAGTATCTCGTTGCAGACGGACGTTACGACTACATCGAAACTGGATCCCTGCTCAGCATCAAGCAGAACATTAAAGATATCGTCATCCCATCCGAGGAAGAGTCTCTGGAACTTGAGCCCCTCGACTTTGAGGAGTTTCTTTGGGGCATGGACGAAAAGGGGCTGGCCGATCTCATTCGCATGAGTTTTAACAAGATGAAGCCGCTCCCCGATGCCCTACATCGCAGAGCGCTCTCCCTTATGCGCGAATACATGCTCGTAGGCGGCATGCCTGAGCCGGTATCCGTCTATGTTGAACAGCGCGCTTTTGCGCCCGTCGACGCTTCGAAGCGCCGAATCGTCCAGCTCTATCGCAACGATATCTCTCGTTTTGCAACCGGTTACGAATTCAAAGTCGTCTCCGTACTCGATGGCATCCCGGGTCAGCTCTCTAGGCACGAAAAACGATTCAAGCTTTCCTCACTTGATAAAAACGCACGCATGCGCACCTACGAAGAAGCCTTCTTTTGGCTGGCAGACGCGCGAATTGCCAATATCTGCTATGCCGCAAGCGAACCGAGCGTGGGCCTTTCACTCAGCATGGAGCAAACGGCCCTCAAGTGCTACATGGCAGACACCGGCCTGCTTGTAACGCTTGCCTTCTCTGACAACAACGATACCGATGAAGACGTTTACAGGGCCGTGCTTCGCGGCGACATCGGATTGAACGAAGGAATGCTTACCGAAAACTACGTTGCCCAATCTCTAAAGGCCAATGGGCACAGGCTCTTCTTTTATTCCCAAAGCGGAAAGAAGGAGGGGGAGGAGCGCATGGAAATCGACTTCCTCGTTACCCGACCCTATGTCAATGCCGCCGGAAAGCCGCGCATCAGCCCCATCGAAGTTAAGTCGCCACGCAGATACGGAACCATCTCCCTCGACCGATTCCGCGCGCGCTTTAACAAGAAGATTGGGATGGCTTACGTGTTGCACCCTAAACAACTCGAGTGGGATGCCGAAGCGCAGCTGGCACATCTTCCGTTGTATATGGCTTTTTGCTTGTAGAGACCTCTCTACGAATGGATGCTGTGAGAGACGCAGGCCTCACTCGCTTGCTTTTGCTTGGTCCCACAGGTCGTTGAGTTGAGCGGTTGAGCAGGCGGCGAGGTCATCGCCCGCCTCGTGCACGGCGGCCTCCATCGCGGCCCAACGGCGTCGGAACTTGGCCGTGCTGGCACGCAGGGCGCTCTCGGCGTCGATTCCCTCCTTGCGCGCAACGTTGACCAGGGCAAAGAGCAGGTCGCCAAACTCCATCTCGCGCTCTGGTGTTCCGGGAGCCTCGGCCTCAAACTCGGCACGCTCCTCGGCCACCTCGTCCCACACATCCTGGACCGTCTCCCATTCAAAGCCCACGGCAGCCGCCTTGCGCGACACCTTCTGAGCCTGCATCAGCGCCGGCAGATGCGTGGGCACACCGTCGAGTAGGCCCTCGGGCGCAGCCTCGCCCGCCGCCACGGCCTTGTCCTTGGCGGCCTTCTCGGCAAGCTTGACCTCGTCCCAAATCTTGAGCACCTCGTCGGAGCTCTCGGCGTCCGCATCGCCAAATACGTGCGGATGACGGCGGATGAGCTTGGCGTCGATATCGCGTGCCACATCGGCCAGCGTAAACTCGCCGGCGTCCGCCGCAATCTGCGCGTGCAGTACTACTTGCATGAGCACATCGCCCAGCTCCTCGCGCAGATGTGCCACGTCGTCCGCCTCGATGCAATCGAGCGCCTCGTAGGCTTCCTCGATCATGTTTTTGCCAATGCTGCGGTGCGTCTGTTCGCGGTCCCACGGGCAGCCGTCGGGCTGACGCAGGCGCCAGATGGTCTGCACCAGATGCTGCAGCTCGGCCGACGCGTCGACCAGCGTGGACAGGTCGCGCGAACCCTCGGCATTTTGCTGAGCCATATGCTGTGCCATGGTTATTCCTCCTCCATGATCACGTGACGGAACGCGCCGCCCTCGTAGATGCCGTAGCTGTGCGTACCGTCCTTGGGAATGCTCACACTGCCGGGGTTGAAGAGCCACAGGCCCGGGTGCGCCTCACTTTCCTCGTTAACCTTGATGTGCGTGTGGCCGTAGACGAGCGCGGAGCCCTCGGGCAGCGCGGGCGCGTGGTCGACGCTGTTGTGCATGCCGGCGCCAAAAACATGGCCATGCGTCAGGAACAGCTCGCGGCCGCTCTCGTCGAACAGCGTGGCGTAGTCGGCCATGACGGGGAAGTCGAGCACCATCTGGTCGACCTCGGCATCGCAGTTGCCGCGCACCGCGATGATGCGGTCGGCTAGGGCGTTGAGCAGCGGAATCACACGCTTGGGGGCGTAGTCGCGCGGCAGGTCGTTGCGCGGGCCGTGGTAGAGCAGGTCGCCCAGCAGCACAATGCGGTCGGGCTGCTCGGACTCGATGGCGGCGACCAGGCGCTCAGTCCAATATGCCGAACCGTGGATGTCGGAAGCGATGAGGTATTTCATGGGGAGATCCTTTCGGGATGGGGCTAATGTGGCTGGGCGCGGAATGTCGCCAGCCGCGCTATTCAAATCGCAGTGCCGCGCTCTGAGCTGCCTGCATCACGCGCTGGAGCGGTACGTCGTGCTCGCGAGCAAGACGGGCGCAATCCTCGTACTCGGTCGCCGCGCGCTCACTGCCGTCGGGCAGGGTGGCCACTTTAACGGGCACCTCGCCCCATGGCGTCGCTACGCGCTCAAAGCGGCGTGGCAGGCAAACGCGCTCCATAACCTGGCGGCGGATGGCATTGGTCGTGGTTTCCAAAAAGATGATCGTCTGCAGGCGATCGATATCCTCGTGAGCGCAGATTACCTGCAGCTGCCAGCCGGGGCGGCCTTTCTTGCAATAGATGGGCAGCCAGTGCACCTCGC
This sequence comes from uncultured Collinsella sp., assembly GCA_902495645.1. Taxonomy (GTDB): domain Bacteria; phylum Actinomycetota; class Coriobacteriia; order Coriobacteriales; family Coriobacteriaceae; genus Collinsella. The sequence continues at coordinate 266,131 of CABUXY010000002.1, forward strand.
GGGCGCCGGCCTCGCGCAGGCGGTCGGCGGCGTAGGCGAGCACCTCGGGCGACGCGTCGTCGATGTCGCATTCCAGCTTGACGATGGTCTCGGGCGCATCAGTCTCGCGGGACAGCGGGGATTTGCTATCGCGTGGCATACGGTCCGGCTCCTTTCCGCGCGGGCTCGTTTTGTTCACCCAAACGCTAACACATCGCGGGCGGCGTGGATGTGGCGGAGCGCGATGAGCGCGATTTTCCCTGTCCGCAAGAAACCGACACCCCGGCGCGCTCGTCGCATCGAGGGCCGCGCCGTTACAATGGAGCGGATTCGCTTGACGCAAAGGAGCCGCCATGCCTGCTTGCCCGCTGGTCGATTGCCATACCCACACCTCGTTCTCGGACGGACACGCCTCGTTTGAGGACAACGTTCGCGCCGCTGCTGCAGCCGGTTGCCGTGCCATGGTCTCGACCGATCACCTTACCCTGCCTGCCAGCATGGATTCCAATTGCGAAGTGCAGGTTGTCGAGGGCAACCTGCCGGCACATCGTCTGGCTTTTGAGGATGCCCGCAAGCTTACCGCGCAGATCGCGCCGGAGCTCGAGCTTATCTATGGCTTTGAGTGCGATTGGTACGAAGGCTGCGAGCCTTTGGTTGAGCGCTGGTCCGAAGGCGCCGTCGTGCGCCTGGGCAGCGTACATTGGATTGGCAACCCCGGCGATATCATGGCCGGTGCCGCGGGTACGGCGGGGACAGAGGACGTCGTTCGTCCCGATACGCCCGATTCGCGCTGCGGTTGGATCGACGACAACACCGACCTGCATGTTTGGGAAAACTTAGGCGTGCGCGGCGTATGGGAGCGCTATGTCGACGACTGGTGCCGCGCCTGCGAGAGCCCGCTTAACTTTGATGTGATGGCCCACCCCGACCTGGTCATGCGCTTTTCGAAGGACGGCTTTGCGCCCGACTTTGACCCCGCGCCGTTCTGGGAGCAGATGGCAGAATGCGCACACGACACGAGTCGGCGCGTTGAGGTCTCGACGGCCGCGCCGCGCAAGGGGCTTGACGACTACTACCCCGCGACCGGCCTTTTGCGCTGCTTTGCCCATGCCGAAGTGCCGATCACCTTTGGCTCGGACGCGCACCGCGCCTGCGATATCTGCTGGAACATCCACGAGGCCCAGGGCCACGCCTACGACTGCGGCTATCGAACCTTCGACATCCCCCACCTCACCGGCGAATGGGAGCCCACGCCCCTCGCCTAAGACTAGTCGTTGGGGACACTCTTCACAAATGACCCCTTGGGGACGGAGGAAAACAGGTCGTTTTGCTCACCACCGACGCCCGTGCAACACCGCCCGCCAAAAAGAACGCCCGTTTACTACGATGAACCGCAAACCTCCGACCATCGGCTTAATGCGGAAAATAAAACCGCAGGTAGAAGCGTTGACGATTTGCTCAAAACCGACGTGTGGTCAGCAGATCCAGTTTCATCGTAGTAATTGGGCATGTTATTTGGCAGCGTCGGCAAAGACTGTCCCAAACGACTAGTCGTTTAAGAACGTCCCCAATGACTACCCAATGACTAGTGGCGGCGGGCGTTGAGTTCGCCGGCCAGCTCGTCGAGGGTGATGCCGTAGCGCTCGAGCGTCACGAGCAGGTGGTAGACCAGGTCGCCGGCCTCGTAGCGGATGTGATCGTGATCGTTATCCTTGCAGGCCATGATCACCTCGCTCGCCTCCTCGGCAAGCTTCTTGAGCAGCTCGTCCTCGACGTCGGTCAACAGACGAGCGGTGTAGCTCTCCTGCGGCGATGCGTCGCGACGGCCGTGAATCACCTCGGCGAGCCCCGTCAGCGTCTCACCGATATTTCCATCCTGAACGTTTGCGGTGCGCACACCCATAGTTCAATCCTTTCTGGTTGGCCAAGCGCCTAGTCGAGCGCCCGTCCTACGCGAGTTTCTTAAAGAAGCAGATACGGTTGCCGGTGTGGCAGGCCGGACCCGGCGAGTCAACCTTGACCAGCAGCGTATCGCTATCGCAGTCGGCCCAGAGCTCCTTGACCGCTTGCATATTGCCGCTCGTCGCGCCCTTGTTCCAGAGCTCCTGGCGGCTACGGCTCCAAAACCACGTGGTGCCGGTCTTGAGCGTCAACCCCACCGACTCCTCGTTCATCCAGGCAACCATAAGCACCTCGCCGGTGTCATACTGCTGAACAACACAAGGAATCAGCCCCTTGGCGTCGTATGTAAGCTTTGAAGGATCGGTTATCTCTTCCATTTCTCTTCCCAAATTCAAACTTCGCAGGTCGGCGAGGGTTGTCCAGGTGCCCGAGATTACGAGCGACAAGCCCGACGACGCGTACTTAAGTACGCGAGGAGGGTTGGAGCCGAAAGGTCGGGTGCCTGGGCAAGCCGCAGCATTAGAAGTCCAGCCTCACAGGAATGCCTTGGCTGGCCATATACTCTTTGACTTCGCGAATGCTGAAGGTCCCAAAGTGAAAGACGCTGGCCGCCAGCACGGCATCGGCTTCGCCCTCGATCACGCCCTCGGCAAAATGCTCGAGCGTGCCCACGCCGCCGCTCGCAATAACGGGAATCGGCACCGCGCGCGCCACGGCACGGGTGAGTGCCAGGTCAAAGCCGGCCTTGGTGCCGTCGCGATCCATACTGGTCAGCAAGATCTCGCCGGCGCCGCGACGAGCCGCTTCCTCGGCCCACGCCACCGCGTCGATACCCGTGGCGTTGCGGCCGCCCGCCGTGAAGACCTCCCACTTGTCGGCACCCGGCTCTCCGGGCAAACCGACGCGCTTGGCATCGATCGCCACGACCACGGCCTGACTGCCAAAAGCCGCGGCAGCCTGGCTAATCAGCGACGGGTCACGCACGGCCGCCGAGTTGAGCGACACCTTGTCGGCACCGGCGGCAACCATGGTCCGCATGCCCGCCAAGTCGCGAAAGCCGCCGCCCACGGTATAGGGAATAGCGAGCTCCTCGGCTGCGTGCGCCGCCATCTCGATGGTCGTCGCACGGTTGTCACTCGTCGCGGTAATGTCCAAAAATACGACCTCGTCCGCACCTTCGCGGTCGTAGGCGCGGGCCAGCTCCACCGGGTCGCCCGCATCGCGCAGGCTCACAAAGTTGACGCCCTTGACCACGCGGCCGTCCTTAACATCCAGACAGGGAATCACGCGTTTGGTAAGCATGGGCTACTCCTCCCCTCGGGCGGCGGCCAGCACCTGGGCCAGCGTAAAGTTGCCTTCGTAGAGCGCACGGCCGGTAATGGCGCCCTCAATAGCATCCTCACCCACCGCAGCCAGCGCGCGAATGTCGTCGAGCGTAGAGATGCCGCCCGAAGCCACGACAGGAAAGCCCGCGACCTTGGCAACATGGCGATACGCCGCCACATCGATGCCCGTCTGCATGCCGTCGCGCGCGATATCGGTATAGACCAGGTGCTTAAAGCCCAGCTCGGAAAGCTGCGCCACGGCATCGTCGAGCGCCATACCCGCGCCGTCGCGCCAGCCGTTCACCTTGACCTGGCCGTCGCGCGCGGCGATGTCTGCCACCAGTAGCCCACCAAAGCCTTGGGCTGCCACCTCGGCAAAACCCGGCTCGGTCACCAGCGCGGTACCCAGTGCAATGCGGCGAGCGCCATAGCCGGCCAGCTCGTCGATGCGCGCGAGCGAGCGAACGCCGCCGCCCACATCCACGGACAGACCATCGACGCCGCAGATGGCCTCGATCGCTGCCGAGTTGGCAGCGCACGCGTCCTCGTCCTCGCCAAAGGCAGCGGACAGGTCGACGACATGCACCCAGCTTGCGCCCTGCTCGGCAAAGGAGCGGGCGACGGCCACGGGGTCGTCGGAATATACCTTGCAGCGGCTCCGGTCGCCGCGCTCCAAGCGCACGACCTTGCCGCCGATCAAATCGATTGCGGGAAACAGAATCATCGGCCGACCTCCTCGACGATGCTGACGAAATTCTTAAGGATGCGCTGACCCAGCGCGGAGGATTTCTCGGGATGGAACTGGCAGCCCCACACGTTGCCGTGGCGCACGATGCACGGGAAACTCCGCGTATAGTGCGTGCGCGCCAGCACATCGGCGGCATCGGCATCGTCGGCCACCGCATAGCTGTGGGTGAAATACATGTTGGCACCCTCGGCAAAACCGGCAAGCAGTGGATCGGCCGCACCGGCGGGCGTCATGTGCACCTGGTCCCAGCCCACGTGCGGCACCTTAAGGCGACTCGACTCCAAGCGCGTGCACGAGCCGCGCATAATGCCCAGCCCATCGACCCAGGGACTGCCAGCCTGCTCGGGGGCGTTACCGCCGGCAATCGCGCCCTCGTCCGCAGGCACGCCCTCGTTGCCGCGCTCAAAAAATAGCTGAAGGCCCAGGCAGATGCCGAGCAGCGGAGTTCCGGCGGCAACGGCGTCGAGCACAGCCGCCTCCTCACCGCTCTGGCGCATAAAGGCGATCGCGTCATAGAACGCGCCCACGCCCGGGATGACCAGGCCGTCGGCGTTGCAGATCTGCTCCGGATCGTCCGACGTGCAGGCAGCGGCACCGGCGCGCGCAAGCCCGCGCACGACGCTCGACAAGTTGCCCTTGTGGTAGTCGACCACCACGATCTTCGGTTCGCCCACGCGACCCTCCTCTTCCCATCATCCAAAACCACCACGAAGGTGCCTGTCCCCTTTGTGGTGGTATTTGCCTTTGTGGCGGTTACAGCGAGCCCTTGGTGCTGGGGATGCCCTGCACGCGGGGATCGAGCTCGCAGGCGCGGCGCATTGTGCGGCCCACGGCCTTAAAGGCGGCCTCGATAATGTGATGCGAGTTGCCGCCCGCCAGTTCGCGCACATGCAGTGTGAGCTTGGCGTCGCGCGCAAAAGCGTAGAAGAACTCGACAGCCAGCTCGGTATCGAAGGTGCCCACGCGCTCGGTTGGCACGGGCAGCTCGCAATAGGCTTGCCCGCGGCCCGAGATATCCACGGCGGCCATCACGAGCGTCTCGTCCATGGCAATCGCCGCGTCGGCAAAGCGCGTAATGCCCGCCTTGTCGCCCAGCGCCCGGCAAAACGCCTCGCCCAGCACGATGCCTGTGTCCTCAACGGTATGGTGCGCGTCGACCTCAACGTCGCCCGCCGCATGCACCGTCAAATCGAACAGGCCATGGCGACCAAAGGCGTTGAGCATATGGTCGAAAAACGGTACGCCGGTCGAGATATCGCACACGCCGTTCCCGTCCAGGTCGAGCTTGACGACAATGTCGGTCTCACCCGTCTTGCGGGTCACCTCGGCATAACGGCCCATCTACACCTCCTCCTTCACCAGCGCGGCAAACGCAGCCAGCACCTCATCGTTTTCCTGCGGCGTACCCACAGTGATGCGCAGACAGTCCGCAAGCCCCGGCGCGTAGCTAAAGTCGCGCACCAAAATCGAATACTCGTCGCGCAGACGCTCGCGCACGCGCGTGGCATGCGGCGTGCGCACGAGCACAAAGTTCGCCGCGCTCGGCCATGCCTCCACGGGCATACCCTCGGCAGCCATTGCGCGCAGGGCGCACAGCTCGCGCTCGCGCTCGGATGCGACCTGTGCCACCACGGGCGCGTACGCATCGCGGGCACGCACACAGGCAAGCGCCGTGGCTTGGCTCAGCACATTGACCGAATAGATCTGGCGAATCGCCGCGAACACGTCGATGACCTCGGGGGCTGCAATCACATAGCCCAGACGCGTACCGGCGGCGCCAAACGCCTTGGACAGCGTATGCAAAATCACCAGGTTGGGATGCTCGGCGATAAGGCCTTGCGCCGTGGTGGCCGCTCCAAACGAATCGTCGGCAAACTCAACATAGGCTTCGTCGACCATTACCATGCCGGGGCACGCATCGCACAGGGCCGCGACAAAGTCGAGCGGCGCCACGTCGCCCGTGGGATTGTTGGGCGAGGTCACGATTGCCAGGTTGCACTCGGGCGCCGCGGCAAGCACGGCTGTCTGGTCGAGCTCAAAGCTCGCCGGATCACGCCACACGTCGCGCACCTCGGTCTGGCACAGAGACGCAAAGAACGCATACTCGCTAAAGCACGGCGGGCAGTTGAGCAGGGTCCGCCCCGCGCCGCCAAACGCCAGCAGGTAGTTATAGAGCAGCTCGTCACCGCCGTTTCCCACGCAAATGTTCTCACGCGTCACGCCATGCCAGGCAGCAAACTCGTCACGCAGGTCGTTAGACATGGGATCGGGGTAGCGGTTGAGCGGTGTGGCAGCCAGCGCCGCGTCAACCGCGTCGCGCACGCCGGCCGGCACAGGATAGGTGTTCTCGTTGGCGGAAAGGTTGATGCGCGTGGGCGTAAAGTTGGGATCGTAGGGCTCGATACCGGCCAAGTAGGGCTGGACGAACTCCTTCATACGGGGCGTCAGCGCGGCCATATTAGGCCTCCTTGCCAGTCGCGCCAACGCCATCCGCGCCCGCAGCCGCCAGGTCAACGCCCTCGGCAACCGTCGCCACGGCGTCGCCCGGCCAGGCAACCTTGGTCAGGTCGGCCGCGGCCAGCGACTCGGCACTCACGGCATCCTCGCCCTGCTCCAGCACACGGCGACGCAGTGCGGCGGAAAGCGCGTGCGCCCACAGGCCCTCGGCCTCGGCCAGGCGCTGTGTAGCGGGAGCGTCGGAGAGCAGGCCCTCGGGTGTATAGCAAATGACGCTCGATCGCTTGACGAACTCCTCCACCGAAAGCGGGTTGGAGAACATGGCCGTGCCGCCGGTCGGCAGCGTGTGGTTGGGGCCGGCAACGTAATCGCCGAGCGGCTCGGAGCTCCAAGCGCCCACAAAGATGGCGCCGGCGTTGCGAATACCGCCGAGCAGGCCCATCGCGTCCTTGCAGTGCAGCTCAAGGTGCTCAGGCGCCACGGTGTTCACCGCCTCGACGGCGGCAGCCATGTCGGCGGCCACCACGATGGTGCCCTCATTGTCGAGCGAGGCACGCGTAATCTCGGCGCGTGGCGACTGCGCTACCAGAATATCGATACCCGCCTCGACCTCGCGCGCAAACTGCTCGTCGCAGGTCACCAGATAGCAGGTGGCGAGCGGATCGTGCTCGGCTTGGGCCATCAGGTCGGCCGCGACCACCATGGGCTTGGCCGTGGCATCGGCCAGCACGCAGACCTCGGAGGGGCCGGCAACCATGTCGATTCCCACGTCGCCCGAGACAATCTGCTTGGCCGCGGCGACAAAGGCGTTGCCCGGACCGGTGATCTTGTCGACGCGCGGAATGGTCTCGGTGCCGTACGCCAGCGCGGCCACGGCCTGAGCGCCGCCCACCATATAGATCTCGTCCACGCCGCCGAGCTTTGCCGCGGCGAGCGTGTAGGGGCTGATCAGGCCGTCCTTTTGCGGCGGAGTCACCATGACCACGCGCTTGACGCCGGCGACCTTGGCGGGAATGGCATTCATGAGCACCGTGGAGGGATACTGCGCGCGACCGCCCGGCACGTAGATGCCGGCCGCCGCGAGCGGGGTCACCTTAACGCCGAGCATGGTGCCGTCCGCACGCGTGGTAAACCAGCTCTGCTCGACCTCGCGCTGGTGGAACTCGCGAATCTGGCGCGCGGCCTTCTCGAGCGCGGCGACAAAAGCCGGGTCGAGGCCTTCGAGCGCGGCATCGATCTGCTCCTGCGGCAGACGGAAACTCTGCAGCTCAACACCGTCAAAACGCTGACAGTAATCGCGCACCGCGGCATCGCCGTTGGCACGCACGTTGGCCACGATATCGCGGGCGGCGTTGACGATGTTTTGCGGCAGCACGCCCTTGCGGTTGAGCTGGTTGGTAACGAGACGCTCGCCGGGAGCAAGCTTGATGGTCTTCATATCGGTATCCCCTATCGGTCGAGGTTGTGTTCGAAAAACGAGAGGCCGGGCGGCGGCGCCAACCGGTCCGCAGCCCGTACGTTGGGGCGCCCGTGCGTGCTCGCGCTATTGTGCCGAGCCCGCGACGGGCTCAAAATGCTTGTCCTTCACGGCTGCCGCCAAGCGATCGGCCAGATTGCGTACGCGCGGATCCAAGCGCGCGGCGCCCGGGTTGACAAAGAAGCGGGCCGTGCAGTCCATGATGCAGCCGGTGATGACCAGGTCGTTGTCGCGCAGTGTGGCGCCCGTGGCGGTAATGTCCACGATGCGATCGGTCATGCCGACAATGGGGCCCAGCTCGATGTTGCCGTGCAGCGAGACGATATCGGCATTCACGCCGCGCTCGGCATACCAGGCACTCGCGATGCGCGGGTACTTGGTTGCCACGCGAAACGAACCGCGGCGGGCATAGTTGCGCTCGGCCTGACCGGCGCGCCACGCGGGCTCTGCCTCGATAAACGTGCACAGGCCGTAGCCCAGATCGACCAGCTGCAGCAGGTTGAGGTCTGCCTCGATAAGCGAGTCCCAACCGCAGATGCCGCAGTCGGCACCGCCGCAGCCCACAAAGGCGGGCGCGTCGCTGGGGCGCACGATGACAAACTCGATATCGCCGACCGTGCCCTCGCCAGCACGCGTGTCGCGACCGCGCACAATCAGGTGACGGCCGGGGTCACGCAGCTCAGAGACGTCCAAGCCCGCGGCCTCGAGCACGTCGAGCGTATCAGCCTTAAGCGAGCCCTTGGGCACGGCGATGCGCAGCGGGCCCTCGGCGCCACGGCCCGCGGCGTGATCGCCATCGGAAGCGGCGTCCTCGGCCGAGGTGCGCGCTGCCTCCAGACGCTCGAGCGAAAAAGCGAAACCCGCCGCCGGTACCTCGATGCCGTCGCCAAATGCACCGGTAAAGATGGAGTCGTAGCGTCCGCCCGAACCGACCGGATCGGGCAAGCCGCCGGCATAGGCCTTAAAGACCAGGCCCGTGTAGTAATCGAAAGAGTTCATGATGGAGAAGTCGAACGACAGCACCTGGGCGTCCCCGGGAGCCAGACCATCGACCAGAGCGCGTAACTCGTGCGTGAGCGGCGCAGCGATGCCGGCGGCCTCCAGCAGCGCATCCACGCGGTCGAGCACCTCGGCACCACCGTGCAGGCGCGGCAGCTCGCTGATGGCAGCCTTGACGGCATCGGACTCGGTGCTGACAGCCACACGGGCATCGAGGCCCACAAAGTCGTTGGCATGCACGCAGCGCAGGGCCTCGGCAGCCAGCTCACGATTCTCGCATACCGCGAGCAATTCCTTAAAAGGACGCACGCTACCTGCAATAATGCGCGCATCGGGAAGTGCCAGCTCGCGCACGGCCTCGGCCACGAGCGAGACAATCTCAACGTCGCCCGCGGTATCTCCCGCACCGATGAGCTCAAAGCCCAGCTGCGTAAACTGACGCGAGCCGCCGGCATTGCGCTGACACTCGCGGACCACCGGTGCCTCATAGCGAAGGCGCAGGGGCAGGTCGGCCGCGCGCATGCGGGTCGAAACCAGGCGCACGATCGGCAGCGTGTTGTCGGGACGGACCACCAGCAGGCGGCCGTCGTCATCAAAGAGCTTAAACGGCGTGTCCGCAATGCGGCCGCCCTCCTCGAGCGAACCCTTGTCCTCGAGCAACGGCGTCTCGACCGGAAGGTAATGATGCTCCCTGAAGCAGCCCTTCACCGTACATGCGATCTCTTCGCGCGCCTGAGCCTCCTCGGGCAATATGTCCCGGAATCCCCACGGTGTGGCCGTCATCTGGTGAGCCTCCTCATGCTGCGTTTCATATAGAACAGAAAACCGGAATAGCTCCGCCGGTCTTCTGGGTACTTTAGCATACTAGAGTGTTTGCGGGGAAAATCCACCGCAGCCGCTCATAGCGTATTCATTTGGAAACATTGGAGCGGATAACCCGCGGCCCACCTCGCCCAGCGGAAAAGTTCACGGACGAGGGCGGGGCCGGGGGGGGTTGTTTTTTTTGTGGGGGAGGCGGCCCTCTCGACCGTTTCGATATGTGGGGGCTGATTATTTTTTATGTAATGGGGACACAGCCGTTACTGCCTTGAAAACCGTGCATCTAACTATGGTCAGCCAAGATTACATGGCCGGGGCGGGGACGGGGTTATTTGTTTTTGAAGTTAGAGAAGACCACATACAAAAACAAGCCCAACGTAACCCACCAATCC
>CABUXY010000003.1:0-213614 GCA_902495645.1 uncultured Collinsella sp.
AGGGCGTGACGGCCGAGGAGTTCATGGGGAGGCTCGAGGCCTACCTCGTGTACTATCGGGATGGGCGCATCAAGAAGTCCCTCGAGTGGCTGAGCCCGATGGAGTACCGCAGGAAGCTTGGATACGCCTAGGCGCGGTCCAAGAAATCGTCCGCACCCCCCAGTCAACAGCCTGTTGCGCAGAAAAACGTCGCGGCCCTTGATCCTGCTGACCCCCGTGATGTCCTTAAGGTAGACAATCTCGGTGTGCTTGCCGCCGAAAGTGCCCTTCTTGAGTACCTCAATGCGGTTAGGGTAGATCTTGACGTCTTTAAACCTACCCGAACCCTTGTCCTTAAACAGCAAGGTGTTGTTGTCCACATACGCCACCCCCAATGAGGTTCGTTAAAACTGCCTTCTCCATCACTTTCTAGTCGCCGCAAACCCTTTTCGCGATCGCGCTCAGAGCACCAAAATCGTGTCCGCACGAGCAAATAGACTAATACGATAAGGAATATAAGCCGCTATCCAAGGACTGCGAAGTAAGACAAAGGGTTAGCAATAGCTAAGATTTGAGTCTAAAACCCTTAGGAAGTGCTAATATATAGTTATTGAAAGAGGCTAAGATGCAGAGACGCGAATTGATCCGCATCCTCGAAGAAGCCGGCTTCATCTCGAAAGGAGGCACTAATCACGAGAAGTTCGTCAAAGGAGATAAACTCGTGCTCGTGAAACGCCACCGAGAGATTGAGGATCAAATTGCCAAAAGAATCCTAAGGCAGGCAGGACTTCAATAGCTCATCCTCATCACATTTCGCATCGAGTTTTAGAGGAGGTCTTACATGGTTTACGTATGGGAATTCGAGTTCTTTGATTCGGACGGCGTTGTCGACGCTGTGCCATGTGGCTCGCTGGGCGGAGGCGGAACGTTCGGATCCGACCTAAACGACGCTGTCGAAAGCGCCGCTGATTTTCTCGCATGCATGGTCGATGACCACCTAATGGGCGGCGTCGACCTGCCTGCGCCGGACTTTGGCCACGAGCCGCAGCACGGTGGCAAGATTATCGCCGTGGCCGTCAGTCGCGAACTCGGCGACATCCCCGCCGTCACCGCAGCGGATGCCGCGCGTATGCTCGGTGTTAGCTCAGCACGGGTATCGCAACTGATAAATGCAGGACTGTTGGATTCATGGAAGGATGGCACCAAGCGCATGGTGTCCAAAGCCTCCATCGAGGCACGACTCGCCGACGCTCCAAAGGCAGGACGCCCCAAAGAGGCCCCCGTTGCCGTGTAAGGCGATGCCGCTGTGGGCTTTCACCACTTGACATGCATGACAGCCAGGAACGCTCGATTCGGGACTCACTGCGCCCCGAATAGAGCTGGGCTCATTGCCGCAGGCTGATTCGCACCCCCGATCCCAAGAAGACAGAAGCGCCACTTGCTTCGTTGAGCCCCAACATCCGACCCCGGCTCCCCCTCATATCCCCAGTGGCATTTCAACTCCAGGATATGTCGCGATTATGCCCGGTCATCCATGCAAATGGACACCACTCTAACACTGGGGTCAGATATCCCCCGCTGCGGCGTATAGAGTAAAATCTTGACCGCCGCGGAATCCGCCTGCGGGCAACGCTCCGATCTCCGATTGGGGTGAAGCCTATGAACTTGTTTCTTGAAATCCTGCGCCTCTCGATGTATGTGACCGGCATTGCCCGGAACCTCTACTCGATCTGGCGGGAATATAAGCAGTAACGGATAGCGAAGGGAGTCATGAAAAGGGCCGGTTGCAGCCGGCCCTAGACGATAATACCTGCGTTGCCCGCGTCTCCGAAGTTTAAGCGCTGAGGAGCGGGTTCCGCGGCACAACCTGATTCTACCCAGTGGAAAGGCTCTTTTACAGCCGTTCCACCGATTATTTACATCTGGCACCCTCAAACAATCAGACGACAGTCCGCACTCCTGCGAGCTGCCCCGTTCCTCTAGCTATCGGATCGCAGCGCCGACCGGCACTACTCCCCTACTTCCCAAAGATCGCGGCGAACAAGCCTTTTCGTTTGGGCTTCTTCTCTCGGTAGGAACCCTCGGCCGCCGCCGCCACCTGACGCGGCTGCTCTCCGCCTCCACGGCGCACGATCTGGTATAGGAACGGCGATTTAACGTATTTGACCTCGATGGGCGTGGCGTGCACGGTACTTTCGCTCGACAGCATCACGTTGGGATTGAGCGGCGCCACCACATGCGTCTCACGCTTGTCGCTAAACACCACCGCGGCCGCACGACCCGTCTGGCCGTTGACGGCAATGCGCACCTGCTCGCCATCGCGGCTGTCCGTCGCCGGGCGATCGACAAAGTAGACCGGCACCATCACCAGGCCGTCCTTATGCTTGCGGGCCTTGCGCGCCCAGGTGCGGATGCTCTTTTTATTGAGCCCCAGCACCGCCTCGGCATCGTTGCCGGCAACGTCGAGCGCCAGCTTATCAATGACCACCTGGTCCTTGGTGGACGCATCGACGGAGACAACACGGAAGTCACCTTCCTGCATGGCCGGGTCAAACGGCCCAACCTTGGCAAAGTCCCACGGTTCCAAAATGCCCATGAGGCGAACGTCCAGGTAGTTTGCCCGCGGATACGCCCAGTCGAGCACCTCGTAGTACACCAGGGTCTCCTTGCTCAGCCCCTTGCCCGGGAAGGACGCCATCATGCGCAGGTCCGCGAGCGCCATGGGGAAGTAGAAGAGCATCATGTCATTTTGAATCGCGTCTTCCACGTCGTGCCCGGCAAAGGCGTCGGGGTATTGGCGCACCAGCTGCAGCGCGTTGGCACGCGCCTGCTGCGGCGAGATTTCGCAGGGAATACCCTGCTCAGGCACATACTCGGCACCAACGCCCATGGTCAGGCGCTTGCTAAACGTGCCGGGCTTGAGAAGGTCGGCAACGCCGATCTTATTTCCGCAGGACGGGCACTCAAACACGCGCTGAGTGGACTCGCCTTCAAAGGACGCGCCGCAGAAGGGGCAGGGAATGCTCACGTGCGTGGCTTCTTGGAACTCCTGCGCCGTGCCGCGATCCTCCCACAGCAGATGCTCCAGAACCGACTGATTGCGCCAGTGTGAATTAAAGAAATACCAGTCCGGGTCCTCCGGGCGCTCGAGTTGCGACACATGGGTGAGCTTAAGTAGCCCATCGACAACCGTCAGCGGCGTATGGCGAATGCCCAGGGCGCTCTTGGGCTCCCCCGCATCGGCCTGCCACGGAACGACCGTGCCGCAATAGGCGCACTCAAAGCTGCGTTTAGCCTGGTGTGAGTACATAGGGCCGCCGCAGTTTTGGCATTTAATGGCAAACATCTCGTCCATGGATACGTCCTCCTTTGCACAGGGGCTGTCGACATTAAGTATGTCGGGCAGGCAGGCACATGCCCATACCCATGTGGCCCAAAATGGAGCACCTGGTCGGACAAGAAGGGCCGCTCGTTAGCTCCAGCAGACCATTGCTGCATTTTCTGAGCATCGGCGCACGGTGCGCTCATGCGAGCTACACTATCCCCTTAAACGAGGATGCGAGGAGATACGCCATGCTATTTGTAAATCGGCTGGTACATACGCTTGTTCCCGGCAGTGAGGACGAGCCGGTCGATACAACTTGTCGCACCAACGCGGGCTTTGTCGCAAGCCTCATTTGCATTGGCCTCAACATTGCCCTGTGCCTAGCCAAGGGCATCGCGGGTCTGCTCGCCGGCTCTGTCTCGCTTATCGCCGACGCCTTCAACAACCTCTCCGATGCCTCGAGCAACATCGTGAGCCTGCTCGGATTCCGACTTGCCAGCCGCCCGGCCGACGAAGGCCACCCCTATGGCCACGGCCGCTACGAATACCTCGCCGGTCTGGTTGTCGCCGTCCTCGTTTGTGCTGTCGGCATCAATCTGGTGCTCGAGTCCGTTACCAAAATCATCAAGCCCTCCCCCACCGCTTACACGCTCGTTTCCCTTGCGGCACTGGCTACATCCATGCTCGTTAAGCTCTGGATGGCCGCGTTCAACCGCACGTTGGGTGATCGCATCGGCTCGGAGACGCTCATCGCCACGGCACAGGACTCCAAGAATGACGTCATCACCTCGGGCTCGGTCTTGGCGGCGGCGCTTATTTCGCAAGCGACCGGCTTTGATCTCGACGGCTGGGCAGGCCTGGGCGTGGGCGTCTTCATCTGCATCAGCGGCATGGGCCTGGTGCGCGACGCCATCAGCCCGCTGTTGGGGCAAGCGCCCGACCCCAAGCTCGTCCAGGAAATCCGCGACAGGATCATGTCATACCCCCAGGTTCTAGGCACGCACGACCTCATGGTGCACGACTACGGCCCCGGCCGTCAGTTTGCCAGCGCACACGTGGAAATGCCCGGCGAGGGCGATGCCTTTGAGCACCACGAGATCCTGGACACCATCGAACACGATATCAAACGCCAGATGGGCATTGGCATTACGCTGCACTGCGACCCCATTGCAACAACCGGTGACGACCTGCGCGGCTGGGTCAAGCGCGGCGTAGCGCAGATCGACCCTGCGCTCTCCATCCACGACTTGCATGAGCACGACGGCTTCGTTTCGTTTGACCTGGTGCGTCCCGACGGCTTTGACATATCCGACGAGGAGCTACTGGAGCTCGTCACGCGCATCGTGCACGAGCGCCGGCCCGATGCGTCATGCGTCGTCACGTTCGATTCGGGCTTCAGCTCGCCCGAGCGTCCGGCAGAGCAGCTGTAATCGACAGCAAAACGGGACGCAGGACCGCCGACCAACGCGCCTATGCGCCCGGTCACGCGATCCTGCGCCCCGTTTTTGTTTGCACTGTTAAGGCCCCAGCCGCTCGTCCGCTAGTTTCCCTGTGCGCCCGAAATGCCGTTTTGCAGAGCGTCCCAGGCATTGGTAGCCATATCGCCCAGATTCTGAGCAGTATCACCCAGGTTTTGTGCCGTATCGCCCAGCTCTTGCGCCTTATCTCCCAACTCCTGCGCCTTGTTGCTCAAGTCCTCCAGCGTATTGGAGCTCGAGCTGTCGGTACCGCTTTGGCCGCCGGACGAGTTGCCATAGCTGTTCTTGTGCGTGAGCTGAATCTCCAGGTTGCCGTTGTCGTTATAGTAGGCATTCGTAACAACCCAGTTGGAATCGATGACGGGCGTTGAGCCATCGTCGGTCAGAATCACGGCGTTCGAAAGGTCGGCTCCGCGCGACTTGAGGAGCTTCTTGGCGTTGGACCAGTACTGTCCCGGGATATCGCTCAGGTCGACGGCAGCAGACTGGGTGATCTCGGCCTGCTCGGTCGTGGCATCGGTCGTGGCGCCCCGCTTGTTGAGCATGCCCGACACGATGGCGAACACGACCGACAAGGCAAAGAAGATCGCCAGCACAATCAGGATTTTCTTGATCACGCTCGACGAACGCGACGGTGCCTTCTCCTCGTCCTCACCATACTGCGGAATCGATTTGGGATACTCGCGATACGGCTGGCACGCATGCGGATCGCGCGACTCATAACGAGACTGGACCTGCGCCGTACGCGGCATATACGTCGTCTGCTGAGGCTGCGGAATGGGATTATGCGGCAGGTTGTTATAAGCATCTGTCGCCGCATTGCCATACGGGTCCGGCGCCGCATTGTCATACGGGTCCTGCGGTGCATAATCAAACGGATCCCGTGGTGTATCGCCGTAGCCTATAACCCGTGTGGGTTCGGCAGACGTCTGCGTCGCGGCGGGAGCAGCATTGCCGGGATTCGGCACAATACGGGTCGCATCGGCGCTGCCGCCAGCCTGTGCGGAGCCATATCCGCCCATCACGGTCGTCTTATCCTGGTCCATGCAACGTTTCCTTTCCGTCGCCTGTAAGCATCAAGTTATCCATGCATTCTACCCGCGCAAAAGCCTATGATGGGCAAAGCCCGCCGGTATCTACAAGACATGCGCGGCTGACGGTCACAAGCGAATCGAGGAACGTCATGGCAAAAAGCAAGCTCATCAAGGACACGACTCGTGCCGAACGTGAGGAGATCATCAAGCTAGCGCTCGCTGGCTGCGGCAACGGCAGCTGCGATAACTGTGGAAGCTGCAGCTTGGGAGCAGGCGACCCATACGGCACCTACCAGCCCTACCTTGACGACGAGATGGAAATCGCCGATATCAACATGATGGTCGCCGAGCGCAGCGCCAAACTTTTCGGCCTCCAGCGCGGTTAATGATCCCTTCTTGGGCTGTGCACCAAAAAATGCGCCCATCTACTACGTTCAACCCAAGGGAGCCAACCATAGCCATATTTGTGTTAACAAAACCGCAGGTAAACGTCTTGCCGCATTGTTAAAAAACACTCCATGGTCGCTCCAACCCTGGTAAACGTAGTAGATGGGCGCTTTTCGTGGCGCGGCTAGCCCAGATAGCTTGTTTCGGAGCCCATTTGCATCAAAAAGTCCCCGGTGGCGCTGTATTTTGCGTCACCGGGGACAGTTCAATTTATCCCTCGCGGCCTACCTTACTCATTGGGTACGTACGTGGCCTTGGCTCGCTCGGGCGTTACATCCTGACCGCAAGAATAGCTCGAATCGAAGGCATGCGCAACCAAGTCGTGGGTATCCCATGCCATGCAGTCAAACTCACCAGTATCGAGGACAACGATATAGCCCTTTCCGTCGTAGTAGAAATGATCCTCGGTAAAGTTATCGTCATCGTCGATGTTGTCTTCGGACACGGAGTCAATATTCAGCTTTGCCGTCTTAATCGCCTGTTTGGCCTCGCTCTTGAGGGTGTCGAACGAAAGGCGATGCTGTGCAAGCGAGTCCTCGAGCGAAACCTGCTCACCCGTCTTGAGGTTGTAGTACGCCGACCTTGTCACTCGCTCCGATCGATACGAAGGTTGATAGCTATCGGTGTAGGTTCGCACGCAGGCGATATCGCCGTCAATCGAGACGATCTCGGCGGTATACATCATGGTCACGCGGCTGTCCTCGTCATCCATCGAGGCCTGCTTGCTCGCATCGAGCGTGTCCGCAACGAGCTGAACCATATCCTGGTTAAACTTAGCGACGCCCACGCCCTGGCCCTTCACCTGAGGATAAGTCCACGTAGCCGAAATCTGGCACGTATCATCGGGGGACGGATTCAGCGGGCCTTCGCCAACCGCAGCCGTAAAGTTGACATCCTGCGTGGCAGAGACGGCCTCATGGCTCGCCTGCGCATCGTCAGAGTCCTTCGACTTCAGCTGCTCCAGCGTCGTGGCGACCGTTGCGATGGTGCTGGCTACGCTCTCCTCGGTGCTGGTAAGCACGGCGCTCAGCTCGGACACTTCATTGGTGCCGGCAATCTTCGAATCGCTTATCGGTGCCGGACCGGCAACGGCGCTAAAGGCCTTACCATCGTAGGCATCGAATTCGCACTCATAGCCATCACGAGATTCGTTCATCCCAACTGGAACCTCTTTGGCGTTGATCTTTTCCCCGTCATGCAAATATCGCCTGAACCCATAGGTGCCATCGTAATCGAATACACGGAGCGAAACGCCATCGCACATAACGTCAACCCAGATATCGGGCTCATATACTTTCTCGATTTTGCCGTCACGGTATGCCCAAACTTCGGCCTTGGCTGCAGTGGCGCCATTAGTGTTGAAGAGCGGCTCGTCAGAATACTCAATCAGGAGTTCGTCCTGACCATCACCGTCAAAATCGACGAGTTTAGCGAAAGCAACGCCCTGGGCTCCATACGTAGATTGAGAAACCTCGACAGCCTCACCCTCGCCGTACTTCTTCTGGTACTCGAGGATCTTGTCGGTGAACAGCTCGTTTGCCGTCTTGACCGCTGCCTTGGCAGAGGCCTTGGCCTCCTTCTTGGACTGCATGAGCTCGACGCTCTTGGGGGCGTCCGAGCCTTCCTTGGCGTAGTCCACCTTCATGGTGCTGGCGCTCTTCTTTTTGCCCTTGCCCGAGGTAATGGTCATCTGATATTTCTGGTCGGGCAGCTCGCCAAAGTCCTCCATGGCAAAGCCGTCCTCGCCATCGACCTTAATGGTGTAGTTCTTGCCCTTGCCATTCGCGGGCGCCAGCTCGACGGTATAGCTCTTGAGCTTTTTTCCTTTGCTGTTTTTGGGCAGGATTTTGGTCTCGCACGCGCAGACAACATAGCCCTTGCCGCCCGAAGTTACCTCGGACGACACGCCGATACGCGGCACGATCACGATAGCGGCGACAATGGCGACAATAGCCACGCCGCCGATAACGGCCGCGACGATGCGGCCCCTGTGTTTGGGCTTCTTGAGCTGGGGCGCCGAATCAAACGACCGAGCAGCCTCGTCGGGCTCGGTCGTAGGAGACCCATAATAACGTTCCACGATCACAGGAGACGGAACATCCTGAGGAGCGTGCTGGCCAGCAGGAGCGGTCGCCGTCGCATCCCCTACCGGAAACGTCGCAGACTCCGCCTGGTCCTCAACTCCGCCCACGCGTGCTCCGCAACTCGTGCAAAACATGGAGCCATCGGGTATCTGAGCTCCGCACTTGGTGCAATACATCGCATCTCCCGTCTCTCGTCGCAGCCGCAATGCGCCCGCGTAGTTCTTCCAACTGCACCGTACGAGAGAAATCCCCAACCTTGTTGCGCAACATTGCCGCCGAATAAATGATCCCAAGGGGACGGAGGAAAACGGATCACTTAGGGGGTTGGCCCTGTGCGGTGATCCGTTTTCCTCCGTCCCCTTGGGATCAAAAAGCCCCGCCGAGCCTGGTGGGCACGGCGGGGCAGACTAGCAGCTATGGACAGCAGACTTAGAACAGGCCGGTGATGTTGCCGTCGTTGTCGACGTCGATGTTCTCGGCCGCGGGAACCTTGGGCAGGCCCGGCATGGTCAGGACGCTGCCAGTCAGCGCGACCACAAAGTGAGCACCGGCGGAAACCTTGAGCTCGCGCACGGTGATGCGGAAGCCCTCGGGGGCGCCCAGCGCCTTGGCGTTGTCGCTAAAGCTGTACTGGGTCTTGGCGACGCACACCGGCAGGTTGCCAAAGCCGTTCTCGCGCAGCTCGGCGAGCTGGCGCTTGGCGGCCGGCGTAAAGTCAACGCCGTCGGCGCGGTAGACCTTGGTGGCAATGGCCTCGAGAGCGTCGGCCACATCGGCGCCGTCCTCATAGGCAAACTTGAGCTCACTCGGCTGCTCAATCAGACGCATAACCTCATCGGCCAGCTCGAGCGCGCCCTCGCCGCCCTTGGCCCAGACCTCGGATAGCTTAACGTTGACGCCGAGCTTCTGGCACTCGGACTCGATGAGCGCAAGCTCGGCCTCGGTGTCCGTCGGGAATCGGTTGATGGCGACCACGCAGGGCAGACCATAAACGTTCTGGATGTTGTCGACGTGACGCAGCAGGTTGGGCATGCCAGCCTTGAGTGCCTCGAGATTCTCCTCGTTGAGGTCGGCCTTGGCGACGCCACCGTTGTACTTCAGCGCACGAGCGGTCGCGACGATCACGACAGCGCTGGGGCGAACGCCCGTCATGCGGCACTTGATGTCGAGGAACTTCTCGGCACCCAGATCGGCACCGAAGCCGGCCTCGGTAATAGCGACATCGCCAAAGCGCATCGCCATACGCGTGGCCATGATAGAGTTGCAGCCGTGGGCAATGTTGGCGAAGGGACCGCCGTGGACAAACGCGGGCGTGCCCTCGAGCGTTTGCACCAGGTTGGGCTTGAGCGCGTCCTTAAGCAGCGCAGCCATGGCGCCCTGAGCCTTGAGGTCGCGGGCGCGGACGGGCTCGCCGGCAAAGCTGTAGCCGACGACGATCTCGCCCAGGCGCTCCTTGAGGTCATTGATACTCGTGGACAGGCACAGGATCGCCATGACCTCGGAGGCAACGGTGATATCGAAGCCGTCCTCGCGCGGCACGCCCTGAGCCTTGCCGCCAATGCCGTCGATAACGTGGCGCAGCTGGCGGTCGTTCATGTCGACGACGCGCTTCCAGGTGATGCGCTTAACATCGATACCGAGCTGGTTGCCTTGCTGAATATGGTTGTCGAGCATGGCAGCCAGCAGGTTATTGGCGGCGCCAATAGCATGGAAGTCACCGGTAAAGTGCAGGTTGATATCCTCCATGGGGATGACCTGAGCCCAGCCGCCGCCGGCGGCGCCGCCCTTGACGCCAAAGACGGGACCGAGCGAAGGCTCACGCAGGGCCACAGCGCTCTTGACGCCGCGACGGCGCAAACCATCGGCCAGACCGATAGTCGTGGTGGTCTTGCCCTCGCCGGCGGGCGTGGGATTGATAGCGGTCACGAGGACGAGCTTGGCCTGGTGATCGGTCGGCTCGTTGAGCAGTGAATAGTCAACCTTAGCCTTGTCGAAGCCATACGGAATCAGGTGCTTTACGTCGACGCCGGCGTTCTTAGCCACCTCGGTAATGGGCAGCGGCGTGACGGAACGTGCGATTTCGATGTCAGTAGGCATGGGCGGTCCTTTCGTTACCGGATGAGAAAAAGACCAATTCAGCATAGCACGGGCGCGCAATAGTAAAACACCCGTAACCGATGAATGGCGATATGTTTATCCAATGCTCAGCGATAGCCTACAGACCAGCCAAAACAAACCCGCCTCTAAACGGCTGGCTCGATGCCCAAATGTTCAAAGGTGCGAAGCGTTGCCTGACGGCCCTGGGGCGTGCGAATCATCAAGCCGCACTGCAGCAGATAGGGTTCGTAGACATCTTCGAGCGTACCCGGGTCCTCGCCCACCGCGCTGGCAAGGGTCGTCAGGCCTACGGCACGGCCGGAGAACGTCTTGGCAAGCGTCTCCAAGATACGAATGTCCATCCAGTCCAGACCAAGCTCATCGATCTCGAAGAACTCGAGCGCCTGACGGCAAATATCAAGCTCAATAGGCCCGTTGCCGCGTACCTGCGCATAGTCGCGCACACGCTTGAGCAGACGGTTGGCCAAGCGCGGCGTGCCACGCGAGCGCGAGCCGATCTCGAGCGCGCTGGGATGGTCGATCGTAACGCCCAGAATGGTTGCCGAGCGCGTCACGATCTGGGCGAGTTCCTCGACCGTGTAGTAGTCCAGGCGATACGAAATGCCAAAGCGGTCGCGTAGCGGGCCGGTCAGCATACCCGAGCGGGTCGTTGCCGCCACCAGCGTAAACTTAGGGATATCCAGGCGAATCGAACGTGCGGCCGGACCTTTACCGATCACGATATCGAGCGCAAAGTCCTCCATAGCGGGATACAGGACTTCCTCGACCGAGCGGTTAAGGCGGTGGATCTCGTCGATAAACAGCACGTCACCTGGCTGCAAGTTGGTAAGGATAGCCGCCAGGTCGCCGGTACGCGCAATAGCGGGGCCGCTCGTCGTCTTGATCTGAGCGCCCAGCTCGTTGGCGATAACCGTGGCCAACGTGGTCTTGCCCAGGCCCGGAGGGCCCGAGAAAATCACGTGGTCGAGCGTCTCGCCACGGCTCTGCGCCGCCTCGATCAGCACGCGAAGGCTCTGCTTGATATGCTCCTGACCGCAGTAGTCGTCCAAGCGCTGGGGACGCAGGGTACGGTCGACATCGAGGTCCTCGGGTGTCAGTTCCGAGCCCACCATACGCTCACCGTGCGCCATGGATGCCGCCGGCGAGCTGCCGGGCGTCGCCCACAGGTCCTGAGAGTCATCGGCTTCCCACATCACGCATCCATTCCGAGTCGCTTAAGCGCCGCGCCGAGCAGATCCTCGACACGCATGTCCTGCCCATCATACCCGCTCAGGGCAACCTCGGTCTCCTGCGGGCTAAAGCCCATGGAGAGAAGCGCCTCACGGGCGTCATCGATGGCCGAGGGAGCGGCGGCGGGGACCGGCATCGCAACCTGACCGGGAATTACGTCGACCGGAACAAAGCCCTTGTCCTTGGCAAAGGTACTCTTGAGCTCCAGGATGAGGCGCTGGGCAGTCTTTTTGCCCACACCGGGCACCTTGGCCATGCCCTTGTCGTCCTCGGCCATCACCAGGGAATACAGCTGTCCCACGGTATAGGTGGAAAGCACGGCAAGCGCCAGGCGCGGACCGACGCCCGAGACGGAAACGAGCCGATCGAACATCGTGCGCTCGTCCTTGGAGGCAAAGCCAAAGAGCGTCATGGCGTCCTCGCGTACCTGCATGCGGGTATAGAGGCGAACCTCGCCGCCGGGCGTAGGCAGCGTGGCGGCAGTGCTGCCCGAAATACCGAGCTCAAAGCCCACGCCCGACACATCGACGACGGCCGAGCTCATCGTGGCCTCGATAAGCGTTCCATGGAGCTGGGAGATCATCAGTATCCGGTTCCTCTCTGTTGATAGAACTCGCCGCCGGTAAGCGCCCGGGTGCGGCTTAGGTTAACGTGACAGATGGCGCAGGCCAGGGCATCGGCGGCGTGGTCTGGATGCGGGTCGTGATCGAGCTGCGTGAGCGTGCGCACCATGTAGGCAACCTGCCGCTTATCTGCGGCACCCGTGCCCACCACGGCCTGTTTGATCTGCATGGGCGTGTATTCGCCAATCTCGAGCGCGCACTCCGAAAGCGCCACGAGCGCGGCACCACGGGCATGCGCCGTTGGGATGGCCGAGCGAACGTTAGCGCCAAAGTAGATGCTCTCGATAGCCGCGGTATCGGGACGGTAGCGTTCGACGACGCCCTTGAGGTCGCGGGCGATATGCGACAGGCGCACCGCGAGCGGGCTGCCCGCGCTGGTCTCGATACAACCGTAGGCACGGCAGCGGACCTCGCCACGCCGCTCCTCGATAATCCCCCAGCCCGTATGGGCCAAACCAGGGTCGATACCCAAGATAACCAAGCCAACCTCCCCTCACCACAAGCACAGCGCAAGGCAAGGCCCCGCGCATCATTCACGAACGTCTGTTCTAGAATAACACAACGGGGCCAAGACGCTTAGTTGAAGTATCGGGGTTGGAAGCGAATCCCATCCCATAGTTAGTTTTGGCTGAAGAATGGGAACTGCCTCGGGTCAACCGGCGGATGCGGCATCGGCGTGCCCTGGGGCCCACCCTGTGGTCCGCCCTGGGCGCCCATCATCTTGTCGATGGCGTCCTGGACCTCGCCCTCGAACTTTTTCATTCCCTCGTGCAAACGACGCTGACCGTCCTCGGAGCGCAGCTCCTCCATCTGCTCGGGCGAAATACCCAGCAGCTCGCCCAGTATGCCCATCATCTCGCCGCGCATACGGTCACTCGTGTCGTCGTCGGCAAATCGGCGCACCTCGGCGCGTGCCAGCGAATCAACCGTCATGCGCTCCTTACCGTTGAGCCCCAGATCGGACCACGCGAGCATGTACGGCCAGGAGCGCTCGACAAATGAACGGGCCGAGACGATCGGCGCCGTCGGTAGCATGCGGCGGGCGGCCTCGCCCTGGCGCACGAGCATCAGCAGCAGCGAGCAGACCTCGGGCTTGGCGGCGGCCATCGGGATGTCGTCAAAGGGACGCTTGCGGTCCACGTGCGACTCGAGCGCACCATCGACCTCGCCCGGCTCAAGCCCGCCCAGCAGCTGCGCCGCGCGATCGAGCATATCAACCGGGCCGGCGAGCGTCGAGAGCGCCTGCGCCAGCACGCGATCCATGCAATCCTCCACCGCGTTGAGTGTCACGAGCTCTTGGGGCACCACGGCCGAGGCACGGTTGCGCACGCGTGCAACAAACTCGAGCGTCGACAGATACACGTCACCAAAGGGCGCAAAGTCGCCCTGATAGCCGCCGGACAGCGCGGGCGCCGCCAGTGCGTACTCAGTCTTGGAAAGCGGGCTCAACGCCATGGCGCCCAGCTCGAGCGCCGTATCCTCGAGCATCAGGCCCAGCGCGCGCGAACGCAGGCGCTCGGCATCGCCCGCCGACACGTCGCGGTCGAGCACGCGCTCCGCATCCGGCGCATCGCGCTCGACAGTGCGAATGTGCAAGCGCTCGGCGATTGAGCGAACAGCGGAACAACGGGCGGCCTCGGCCTCCTCCTGCGCCGGTGTAAAGATGCGATTGCGCCCCAGCACCAGGCCAATCACATTACGCGGACCCAAGGCATCGACGGCAAGTGCCGCCAACAGGGACGACGGCAAATCGCCCTCGAGCGCCACCACGGCACGCGACGCACCGCGGGCGCGGGCATTGTCGCGCACGGCAAGCACCAGCGCCTGCCACAGCCACTCCTCGGAGCGAAACTGGGGCAGCTCATGGTCCTCCAGGGCATCGAGCATCACGCCGCGCTGAATCTCCTGAACCAGCAGGCTCTCCTCAAAACACGGCGCCTGGGCCACCACGCGACCGCAGTCGTCGAGCACAAACGAACCGCCGGTATACACCGACTCGTCATAGGCACCGATCGGCGCCATGCAGGCAAACCATACGCTGCGCTTGGACGCGATCTTGCGGTAGGCACCGCTGCGCACGGCGGCGACGGCAGCTGTCTCGCGGTCGGTCATGTCAAACGCGTTGAACTGGAAATAGGCAATGAGGTCGACACCGGTCGGCAGCATTTCGAGCTCGCGGTCCAAGTCAAACACCACGGCGATGCGCACGCCGTCCACGTCAAACACCGGAGGCGCCCAACGCGCGTCGTTGTTCTCGCCACGCTGCAGGGCAATACTTGCGCGCGCGGGCACCACGCGACCGTCTTTGAGCATCATGTAGTCAAGCAGGGGCTGGCCCTCAAACGAAACCGCAGAGGGCACGATGCAGATCATATCGAGCTCTTGGATGCGCTCGGCAACACCCGCCAGACCCGTCAGCATATCGTGCTCAAAATCGGCAGCGCCCACCAGGCTGCCCGGCATGGCGCCCATAAAGAGCGGGGCCGGAACGCACAGCACGCGCGCGCCGCGCTCATGAGCCAGGCGAGCCTGGTCCTCGATGCGGCCGCAAATGCCTTCGATGTCACCCAGGCGCATATCGATCTGTGCAAGTGCGAGCTTCATGGCCCAGCCCTTTCCGTCGTAAATCGTCGTTGTCGTAGTAAAAGCGCCGGCCGCATAATGCAGCCGGCGCTCGCATGTGCATATGCTAGCTATGATACCCCGAGCGGGGGCGCGCTCCTAGAACGTCGCGGACCACAGCCCATGCAGGTTGCAGTAGGCATAGACGGTACCGGTCTTGGAGCCGCCAGCGAAAAACGTCGTGGGCTTCACGCCGGGCTCAAGGTAATGGACCTCCAGGCGGCCCTCGGCCTCAAGCGCGATCCACTCGATGTAGTGCTCGGGCAGCATGGGGTGCTCCGTCGAGCCCACACGTGCGCGAATGACGTGGCCGTCGCGCTCGATCTCGACAACAGGCACATGCTTCTCGTGCGCCGCATCCTCGGTGTTTGCCGTCAGCTCCGTGCAGCCGGCAGGGGTTGCAACGCCGTCGCCAAGGGCGGCAACGAGCTTGCCGTCGGAGTCCTTAAAGAATTTCGCCATGATGTTCTCCTTTGCTGATGTGCCAATGTACTTGATCCTTCTTATGCCCAAAGAGCGCCGGGCCATCCATGGCATTGCAAATGAACACATAACGGGCGGGAACGGTGGGGCGGCGCGTACTATCCGCCCTGGCGGCCCCACCCGAGCGGGTTAGCGACCGTCGCCACCGAGCAGCGCCAGAACATCCTCGCGCGTGAACAGCGCCGATGAGATGCCGTCGCCGCCGAGCACGCTGTTGACCAGATCGCGCTTGGACTCCTGCATCTGCATAATGCGTTCCTCGATCGTGTCCTTGGCGATGAGCTTGTACACGGTCACGGTGTGCTGCTGGCCAATGCGGTGGGCGCGGTCGGTCGCCTGGTCCTGCGCCGCCACGTTCCACCACGGGTCGTAGTGGATGACCACGTCGGCAGCCGTCAAATTAAGGCCCACGCCGCCCGCCTTGAGCGAAATCAAGAACACCGGCACCTCGCCCGCTTGGAACTGCGCAACCATCTTGGCGCGACTCTCCTTAGACGATGCGCCCGTAAGCTTAAGAAAGGCGATATCCTCCTTGACCAGGCGCTTGCCAATGATATCGAGCATGCCCGTAAACTGGCTGAACAGCAAGATGCGATGACCGCCATCGAGCGCGCCGTGAACGAGCTCCATACACGTATCGAGCTTGGCACTTCCCGCCTTGTAGTCTGCGTAATGCAGATGCGGGTCGCAGCAGATCTGGCGTAGCTTGGTGAGCTCGGCAAGTACCTTGAGCTTGTCTTTCTTAAACTCCCCCGCCTCGCGGTGCTGCACTTGCTGGGCGATGCGGTCCTGGTTGGCCAGGTAGAGCTTGCGCTGCTCGCCGGTAAGCTGCGCCATCACCGTATCCTCGATCTTCTCGGGCAGGTCGGCCACCACGTCTTCCTTGACACGGCGCAGCACAAACGGCGACACGAGCGCCTGCAGACGAGCGGCGCTGTCGCCCTCGGCATGCTCGACGGGACTCTCAAAGCGCTTGGCAAATGAGTCGCGCGTGCCCAGAAGACCCGGCATCAAAAAGTCGAAGATACTCCAAAGCTCGGACAGGCGATTTTCGATGGGCGTTCCCGTCAAGGCAAAGCGCACGCCGGCCGGCAGGCGCTTTGCAGCACGGGCCACCTGGGTGAGCGGGTTTTTAATGTACTGGGCCTCGTCGAGCACCACACGGGCAAAGTCCTGCTCGATGTATTCGTCGATGTCGCGGCGCATGAGATCATACGACGTCACCACCACGTTGTGCTCGGCGGCACCGGCAATTTGAACGCGACGCTGGGCCTTGGCGCCCACGATGGCGCACACATCAATCGAGGGGGCAAAGCGCTCCAACTCGGCAGCCCAGTTGTACACGAGCGACGCGGGACATACCACGAGCGTGGGCTTGGTATCCCCCGCCTCCACGCGCGCCAGAATGTGCGCGATCATCTGCAGCGTTTTGCCCAGGCCCATATCGTCGGCCAAGATGCCGCCAAGGCCCAAGTGCTCAAGCGAGCCGAGCCACTGATAGCCGTCGACCTGGTAGCCACGCAGTGTGGCCTTGAGCGAGGCGGGCACCGTAAAGTCCATCTTGCCGAGCGTGTCCAGACGCTCGACGGTGCGGCGGAACGCGGCGTCGCGATCGGCCTCGAGCGCCGGCGTGCGCGCGAGCATGCTATCGACAAAAAGGGTGCTCGACGCGGGAAGCGACACGCCGTCGAGCAGGTCGACGGCATCGACGCCCAGGTCCTCGGCAAGGCCAAACGCAGCGCGGGCACCTTCATCCAGGCGCACGATGTCGCCGGACGTAAGGCGAGCGAACGTCTGGTGACGCTTGTACGAATCAAGATAGATGGCAAGGTCTGCCGCCGAAAGGCCGCTCGCGCCCAGCTCGACGTCGAGCAGGTTACTCTTGACGGTTGCGCGCACCGAAAGCTTAGGTGCAGGGCGGACCGAGATTTGGCGCAGGCGGTCGCTGAGCATGACCTCTCCCAGCTCGGACAGGGCAGACAGGCCCTCGGTCAGCAAGTGAAACAGGCGGGCGTCATCGCGTTCCTCAAACGCCAGGCCACCCTCGTAGAAATCGAAGTACAGGGCAGCCGTGTCCATAACGCGAAACTCCGCCACCGTATCGCGGGGCGGAACGCCGGGGCGCTGCTCTTCGAAAGGACTGCCCGGAGCACCAAGACTAAAGAGATCCGCCGACCAATCGCCGTAGGTCACCGTAATCTTGCAGGTCACAAGACCATCGTCGACGCCAATCGCCATGGCAAAGCTCGGCTCGGGCGCCACGGCGTCGAGCGCAGCGGGCGCGGTCAGGTCGGTGTAGTCGCGCAAGATAGGCAGCGCCATGCGGCAGAACTCGCCCACCTGGTCGGCGGCGATATGGACCGGCGTGCGACAGGGCAACAAGTGCGATAGGAACGGCGCCGCATGTTGGGCAAACGCCGTGTCGGTACGGCGTGCTCGGCGCGTATCGACCAGATAGGCTGCGTCGCTCGCGACAAAGCAATGCGTATCGGCCGGAAGGCGCAAGTCGTAGCTGCCTCCCGCCGCCGGTGCAATCTTGGCGGCAAGAAGCGGCGGGCGCTTAGCCGGGACTTCGCCCTCCCCCTGCGGCGACGGCTCGACTGCCACCTCGTAGGCGCGATGAGTCGTCGTCCCCCGCGACCAAGCGGGCTCAAAGGACATGGTCCTGCCGCGCAGCAGGTCCAGCACGGACACGACGGAATACTCGGATACCGGCAACTGACGCTCGGCGACAAAGCCGCTGCGGGCAAAGTCATACGATGCCGAGCGCGAGCTCGTAATATCGCCTAGGTAGGCGACCGTCATTGCGATAAAGTCGAGCAGCTTTGTCGATACGTCGTCGAAAGCCTCGGGCACATGGACAAACGTAAGCTTCTTGCCATAGGAGAACGTACCGCCGCGCACATAGGCATCGGCCATGCCGTCGATATCCTTAACCACGTAGGACACCGAACCGCAGCGAATGCGAAACTCGAGCGCCCAGTTAAAACGATCGGCAAACAGCGGATTGTAGTACGGCACCAGCGAGGGCTCCAGCACCGCTTTGGGCGCATCGGGGTCAATGGTGCTGGCGAGCTTGCGACGCATGACCGCGAGCTCGTCCATGCGCGCGTCCGAAAGATCGGAAAGCGCCGCCACAAGGCTCGGACTCGTGGGGACGGGCGCCGGGAAGGGAAAGTTGGGGTTGACCGAAGATGCGCTGGGCGCGGGGCGTGCGGACTGTTTGGATTGTGCGGGCGGTGCCGTAAACGTGCGAACCGGCGTGCGCAAACCCTCAACGGGCTCGGCGCCGCTGGCATCCAGATACGCCAACGCCGTGGCGATGGCGTGCTTGCACATGCCGGAATAGCGGAAGGCGGCGGGGCAATCGCAGTCGTAGTCGATTACCTCGTGCTCGTCCATATCGAGCGCCACATGCGTCTTATACAGGTCGCCGCGCGAGCCGCGCACCGAGCCCTCGATGTTCACGTTTTTGGAGAAGCGCGAGCCGGAGTCCTCAAACGACAGCACGGCGCCGTTGAGCATGAGCGAGCGCCCTTTCATAAAGGTACTGCTGAGCGCCGCCTCTTTACGAAGCGCCTGCACAAACGTCCCTTGTGCCATCACTTCCTCCAATCTCGCACCAGGTAGCTAATTTGGGACGGGGCTATTTTAGCTACCCCCACATGTCGGTTGAGAATTATTCAAATCCCAGCCAAATCGCCGTCAGCCAAAGGGTAGCTAAAAAAGCCCCGTCCCAAATTAGCTACCCCTCAGCAACGCCGTCCCTAGATCACCGTCACGCGACCTTGGTTACCCACGATGGCCTTTGCCTCTGCCAGCAGCGGAATCGAGCGCGCGTTGACTTTGGCCGGCACCTCGGCACGCAGTACGCGCCCATCCACCTGCTCGATAAAGATCTCCACGCGGTCGCCGCCCGGGTTGGCGGTAAGCACCGTGGCAAGACGCGCCATATTGCCCTGGCTAAAGCGGCTGTTGGGCACCATGACCTCAAACACCTTAGGCTTGTTGCTCTCCTCGTTGAGCTCCAGCGGCACAATCTCCTGCGCGATGATCTGATCGCCGCGGTCCGAGCGCTCGAGCTTGCCCTTAATGCGCACAAACGCATCGGACAGCTGCGCGCCGGTCTCGGGATCGACCTCGCCGTACAGGTACCCCTCGGCCTCCTTGTAGGTCTTGGGGAACACCACGACCGTGGCCTCACCTTCCATGTCCTCGAGCTGCACAATACCCATGAGGTCACCGTTTTTGGTCACGCGCTTGGACACGCTCGAGACCATACCGGCCCACCACAGCGCCTTGCCCTCGGGAATCTCCTGGTTGATGGTACCGCCCGTAGGGTTTTGCACCTCGTAACCGGTGTCGATCTGCGAGAACGAGAAGTCGCGCGCCTTGGCTAGCGCATACTCAAACGGGCGCAACGGGTGGTCCGAGACATAGATGCCCAGAACCTCCTTCTCCTGGCTCAGCTTAAGGTGGCGGTCCCACTCCTGGCCATCCGGATCGGGCACGCTCACCTCAAAGCCCGAGCCCTCAACGTCGCCGAACATGTCGAAGAACGACGTCTGGCCGCTCGCACGATCCTTCTGGCGCTTAACAGCGGCATCGATGATGTTCTCGGGGTTGTTCTTGTCCACAAAGTGCATCATCTGGCGACGCGGATACCCCGTGGAGTCGAAGGCGCCTGCCTTGATGAGCGATTCGATCACGCGACGGTTGGCCTGGCTCGAGTCCACGCGCTCGACAAAGTCGTGCAGCGTCTTAAACGGGCCGCCCGCCTCGCGCTCGGCGATAATCGCCTGCGCCACGCCGGTGCCCACGCCGCGGATGCCGGCCAGACCAAAGCGCACGCCCTCCTTGGTAGCCGTGAACTCGGTACCGGACTCGTTGACATCTGGCGACAGCACGGGGATGCCGTCGTGACGGCACGCCGAGACGTAGTGCACGATCTTGTCGGTCTTGCCCGTGTAGGACGTCAGAACGGCCGCCATGTACTCGTGCGGATAGTGCGCCTTGAGCCACGCCGTCTGCATAACCAGGATGGCGTAGCCAGCGGAGTGCGACTTGTTAAAGGCGTAAGATGCGAATTCAAGAACATCGTCCCAAATCTTCTGGGCGACCTCGCGCGTGTAGTTGTTCTTGATAGCGCCGTTCATCCAGTGGTCGTAGGTGGTCTCGTCCGAGCCATCCTCCCAGTGGAGCACCGTCGACGTGAGCAGCTTGATCTTTTTCTTAGCCACGGGCTTACGGATACGCGAGTCCGATTCGCCCTTGGAGAAGCCGCACATCTCGACGGAGATGAGCATAACCTGCTCCTGGTAGACCATGGTGCCGTAGGTTTCGCCCAGGATGTCGTCCAGGCGGTCGTCGTAGGAGACCGCCGGCTCCTTGCCGTTCATACGGTTGATGTAGGACGAAACCATGCCGGCGCCCAGCGGGCCCGGGCGGTACAGGGCGATCAATGCCACGACGTGCTTGTACTCGGTGGGCTTCATGTTCTTGATCGTGGCCGTCATGCCGGCGGACTCGACCTGGAAGACGCCGGCGGTGTGGCCGGAACCCATGAGCTTAAAGATCTCGGGGTCGTCAAAGGGAATCTCTTCCTCTTTGATGTCGATGCCGAAGTTCTTTTTGATGTTTGCCTTGGCCTTGGAGATAACCGTCAGCGTGCGCAGGCCCAGGAAGTCCATCTTGAGCAGGCCCATGTCGGCAACGGTATGGCCCTCGTACTGGGTAATCTCGACGCCGCCCTTGGTGTCGAGCTTGGTGGGCACATGCTCGTTGACGGGGTCGCGGCAGATCAGAACGGCGCACGCGTGCACGCCCTCGCCACGGGTGAGGCCCTCAATCGAGAGCGCCGTGTCGATGATGCGGCGGGCGTCGTCGTCCTTTTTATAGGCCTCGGCAAAGTCGGGGTTAAACAGATCCTCTTTGCCGGGTTGTTTTTCGAGTACCTGCTTGAGCTTGACCTTGGGGTCGCTCGAGACCATCTTGGACAGGCGCTGGCCCATGTAGACCGGGTAGTCCAGAACGCGCGCGGCATCGTTGATGGCCTGCTTGGCCTTGATGGTCGAGTAGGTGATAACGTGGGTGACCTTCTCGGGGCCGTAGAGCTGGCGAACGTGCTCCACGACCTCGAGGCGCCGCTCATCGTCGAAGTCCATATCGATATCGGGCATCTCGGTACGCTGCGGGGACAGGAACCTCTCGAACATCAGGCCGTTCTCGAGCGGGTCGAACGCGGTGATGTTCATGGCGTAGGCGACGATAGCGCCGGCGGCCGAGCCACGGCCGGGGCCGACGCCGATGCCGTTGTCCTTGGCCCATTGCACGTACTCGGCAACGATGAGGAAGTAGGCGGCAAAGCCCTTGTCGCAGATGACCTTGTATTCGTACTCAAAGCGCTCTTTGATGTTGACGCCGCCGATCTCGCGCGTGGCCCAGTCGTCACCGTAGTGCTGGCGCAGGCCCTTCTCGCACTCGCGGCGGAACTGGCTCTCGTGCGTCTCGCCGGGATCGAGCAACGGGAAGCGCGGCAAGATGATGGAGTCCCAGTCCAGCTCAACGTAGCACTTGTCGGCAATCTCGAGCGTGTTGTCGCAGGCCTCGGGGCAATACGGGAACATCGCCCGCATCTCCTCCTCGGTCTTCATGTAAAACTCCGAGCCGGTCATGCGCATGCGGTTGGGGTCGTCGACCTTGGCGTTCATGCCGATGCACATGATGACGTCCTGTACGGGCGCGTCCTCGCGGCGCAGGTAGTGAAAGTCGTTGGTGGCGATGACCTTGACACCCACCTGTTTGGCAATGTCGATGAGCGTGCGGTCCATCTGCTCGTCGGTCAGGCCGTTGTCGGTGGTAATGCCGTGTTCCTGGATCTCGATGTAAAAGTCGCCAGGGTCGAAGGTGTCGCGGAAGGTCTCGGCCCACTTGATGGCGCCCTCCATGTCACCGCGGTCGATGTATTTGGGAATGATGCCCGCGATGCAGGCGCTCGTGCAGATCATACCCTTGGCATGGCGACGCAGGTTGTCGAGCGTCACGCGCGGCTTGTAGTAAAATCCCTGCACAGCGGCCTCGGAGACCGTCTGCATCAGGTTGACGTAGCCCTCCTGGTCCTTGGCCAGAAGAATCATGTGGTAGAGCTCGGGCTTGTGGTCGCGGGCAAGGGTCTCGTCCGGCGTAAA
This sequence comes from uncultured Collinsella sp., assembly GCA_902495645.1. Lineage (GTDB taxonomy): Bacteria > Actinomycetota > Coriobacteriia > Coriobacteriales > Coriobacteriaceae > Collinsella. Next base: position 22,611 of record CABUXY010000003.1, read on the forward strand.
GTAGACCTCGCAGCCAAAGATGGGTTTGATGACCAGGGGCGGCTTGAGCTCGTCGATGTTGCCCTTCTCGTCCCACATGGCCATGTCCTTCACATACTGGGCATGCTCGCGCGGGCTTTCCTCGGGATCGGGCTCCACCAGCTCGTCGCGGCGGTCCTTTTCCAAGAAGGCCTTGTCGTGACTCCAGGTTTTGTACTCGGGCGTGTTGTGGTTAACGGCGTCGCAGGCCAGCGCCAGGTCGGGCACGCCATACATGTAGCCGTGGTCGGTAATGGCCACGGCGGGCATGCCCAGCTCAACGGCACGGTTGACCATATCCTGGATACGGGTTGCGCCGTCGAGCATGGAGAAAACAGTGTGATTGTGCAGATGGACGAATGCCATGTGATGAGCTCCGATGCGGGTTCGTGTTCTGACTGAACGATTTTACCCCACGGCGCGGACGGTACCCGAACCTAGCCCAAACCCACACGGCTCCTATTGAGTTGCGGTGAAATAGTTCCCGCTTGGGCCACCTGGGTCGCAATACAGGAACTATTCCACCGCAAGTTATCTGAGGGCTAGAGGTTGTAGGTGACCACTTGAGGTTCGGCGGGTTCGACGAAGATGGTTGGATCCGGCTGCTCCACGCGGACGAACTTGACGGTCACAGCCTCAAAGCCCGCCTTGCGCAGAACATCAGCGTAGACGCGCGCCTGCAGGGCGTGCTTCTCCTGCAGCCGTTCCGACGTCTCGTCCGGCGTACCGCCCGTCTTGTAGTCGATGACCAGCGCGCATGACGAATCCGCCGGGTTCGTCGCCAAAGCGTCGATGGCGCCCTCGGCATAAGCACCGTAGCGAGCGATGTCCTCGTCCTCGCAGCCCAGTGAAAAGAACGGCACCTCGGCGCGAACGCACGGCCACGCGAGCAGCTCGGCACGGACCGCCGACTTGAGCCAGCGATTCAGGGCGGCATCGAAGCGCTCGCGCTGTTCCGGCGTCAGGCGCCACAAGCGAGCCAGGGCGTCGGCACGCTCAACGGGCAGCGCATCGGCACCCATCTCGATGAGCCACTGGCAAGCGGCGTGGAAGGCCGAGCCCAGCGCCATGGGGTTGCCGGCGGGCTCGACAGCAGCCACGTCCGCATCGGCCATCTCCGAGCCATCCGACTCCGCATCATCGCCGGACTCGTCCATGGGAACAAGCGCCTCGGCGGCACGGTCCTCGGACTCGGCATGCAGCGCCACGGCAATTGACGAGTAGCTATACGAGTCACGCACCGGGAACGGACAGATGCCCATGCGCACGCCCACTGCCTGGGGATACACGAGCTCAAACGCATCGGGCTTGGGGTCGGCAGGACCGGGCACAGTTGAGCGCGCAGCATTATCAGCGACATCGACATCGCCGCGAACGAGCCTGCCCTCGGCATCCAGCGAAGCGTTAGCCTCAAACGCCTGCTCACCAAACGTAAAGTCCGCCAGCGAGATGAGCTCGTAGTCGCCCGGCTGGGAGTTGTCGAACACCAGACGGTCGCTATCGAGCTGCGGCATGTCCAGACTATCGGTCGGCAGGATGCGGCGCAGCACGTCGTAGGTCAGATCCGTCTCGACATCGAAGGTCGGCGCCATCACCTTGCCGCGGCTCACACCGGCATCCATCGCCAAGATCACCAGCTCGCCCGCTCGCGTCATGGCAACATAGAGCAAGCGGGCCCGCTCCTCGAGCGAAAGCTGCAGGTCGTCGTTGCGCAGGCGAGCAAATGCCTCGGCGGGAGAACCCGTCGCACAGACGTCCTCCATGAGCTCCGGCGGCAGCCACAGCGACGTACCCTTGCCCTTAAACGCGTGTTCAAACTGCTTTTTGACGTCATCGCCCTTCACGAAGGTTCCGTCGGCAAGCTTAACGCCATCGAAGCGCGCCGGCAGCGCCACGACTTGCGCTCCGCCCTCGACGCGACCCATCTGTGCCGCACCGGACGATTTGCGCACGCCAAAACACTCGGCAACCGCCACGACCGGATACTCCAGGCCCTTGGACGCATGCACGGTCATGATGCGCACCGCGCCGTCGCCCTCCTCGTTGAGGGCGCCCGGGGCCTCCTTGCCCGCCAAGAAGCGGTCGAAGGCGAGCGCGATGGAGCGCGGAGAATTGCCGAGCTCGGCCTCTGCCTCGGCCACGGCGTCGAGCGCCTTGAGCACGTTGGCGGCAATGGCCTTGCCCTCGGGGCCGCGCTGCGCCAGACGCACGAACCAGCCGGAGGCGTTGACCACGTCGCGCGCGATGGCAGCGAACGAATCACGCCCCACGCGACGCAGTGCGTAGCGCAGCACCTCGCGGGCGCGCGTTACGAGCGGCAGGTTCTGCAAACCCGGCACATCGGAATCGCTCATGATGCCCACATCGATATTGCGGCGCGACGTCTCGCCCGTCTGCTCGTCGAGCTTGGTCGCCAGCGCCAGGAACTCCTGGGCGCCGAGTGCAAACATCGGCGAGGCCAGCAACGGCATAAGGCCTTGGGCCGTATCGGCCGGATTGGCGAGCGCGCAGACCAGGGCACGCACCGTCTGCACCTCGGCCGCCTGGGCAAAGACCGAGCCGCCTGCGATGACGCAGTCGAGTCCTTGGTCGCGGAAGGCCTGCGCGTAGACGTCGGCATTGGTCATGCGACCCAGCAGCAGCACCATGCCGCCCTGGGGCTGGCCGGCATCGGCAAGCGCATGGAATCGCTCGGCGATCGCACGGGCCTTGGCCTGCGTGCGCTCCTGCATACTGCCGCCGGCAACGAACAGCGCCTGGCGGCGCGAAGCCTTTGCCTTGAGCATGTCCTTGCGTTTGTCGCTCGGTTCAAGATCCAAGAACCCCTGCATCAAACCACCGGTGTCGCCGTCAAAGACGCGCGCCACATACCGCAGCACCTCGTCGTGGCTGCGGAAGTTGCGCACGAGTTTGACGAGCTCGCCGGCGGGAGCATCGGACGTGGTGACCGTCTCGGACGCCGTCGTCGAACCCACCTTGCGCTCCTGGCGGCGAAACACCTCGACCTCGGCACCACGGAAGCGATAGATCGACTGCTGCGCATCGCCCACCGTGCACAGCGCGCGCTCGCCCGCACCCGTCAAATAGCGAATCAGATCGACCTGCATCTGGTCGGTATCTTGGAACTCGTCGATCATGACCATCTTAAAGCGGCCCTCATAGGCTGCTCGGATGGCGGGATAATCGTGCAGCGCCTCGTACGCCATGCGCAACAGATCGTTATTGTCGAGCGCGGACTGGCCGGCCTTGAGCGCGCGGTACTCCGCCTCCACAGCACGAGCAAGCCCCACCAGCGCATCGAGCGCCGGGCCGCCGCAGGCAAGCACGATATTGATAAACGCATCGGCCGCCTCGGCCTTGAGTAGCTCCACCTGCTCCTTAGGAAACGCCTTGCTCGCCCGAGGCATGTTGCACGACATCATGAGTCGCGCCGTATCCTCCATGGTTTTGCCGCTCGCCTCAAACGCGTCGATGGCGTCGAGTGCCACCTGCGCTTTCTCGGTCGTGGCCTTGCTTGTGCCCAACGCCGCACGATAAGCATCGGCAAGCGCCGAGGTGTCGGCCTGGCCACGCGCAACGCGCACATCGTCCATGCCGCCCGGCAGCTGGCTCGATAGCTCCAACAGGTCGCGCACCAGGCCTTTGATGGTGGTACCGGCGCCAAACGTCCCGCCCTCGCCCGCCATGGGATACCAGGCGTAGAGGGCCTTAAGCGAAGCGGCGAGCTCGGGCGCGGCATCGGGCGCCGTCGCGCGCCCCAGCACATGCTCGACAGCCTGATCCATAAGCTCATCGGTATCGGTGAGCACCGTGAACTCGGGATCGATGCCCAGCTCCAGCGCGTGCGCGCGCAGGATGCGCGAGCACATGCCGTGGATGGTCGAGATCCAAGCGTCGTCGACGGTCAGGGCCTCCTCGTCCATCCCCTCTTCGATAAGCGCGCGGCGCACGCGGTCGCGAATCTCGGCCGCGGCGTCTTTGGTAAAGGTAATGGCGAGCACCTGGTCCAGATGCTCGACAAACGGACCGGATTCGGGCGAGAGCGCGTAGACGATGCGGCGCGTAAGGGTAAAGGTCTTGCCCGAGCCGGCACCTGCCGAGACAAACAGCGGGCGGTCGAGCGTTTTGACGACTTGCAGCTGTTGCGGCATCAAAGTCGAAAGATCCATGGTCTACACGTCCCTCCTTACAAACGTTCCTTCGTGGTTATACGAGCAGCGCGCATGCGCGGCCTGAGCCGACGTCGGGTCGACGGCAGCAACGTTGCCTGCCTCGAGCTCGCACAGGCGCTCGGCGATGCCGGCCTCCACGCAGTCGAGCAGCGCATCGAAGTCCATGTTGCCGCCCTCGCCCGGAAAGCCCTTCTTGAGGCCCGGGATGCGACCGTCGCCGCACTCTTCCTCGAGTAACTCGGCACTTGCGGCACCACGCAGCGCGGGCTTGCCGCCCTTGGTCGAAAAGTAGAGCGCAGCGCGGGTATCTAGGCCCAGCGCCCGACGCATGGCTTGGGCGTAGATGAGCGTTTGGGTATGCGGCGGCAACCAGCGCGGATCGTCGATGGGCGCCTCGCCCGACTCCTCGTCGCGCACCGTGGGGTCGGCGAGCTTAAACTCCTCGACACCCGAACGATGCTTGTAGTCGATTACCACGGCACGGTTCTCGGCATCCACATCCACGCGGTCGATGCGCCCGCCGAGCGGCCAACCGGCATACTCGACCTGGAGCTCGTTGAACGCAAACTCCAGGTAGCGCGGAGCAAAGGGGGTGAGCGCCTCGGACTCGTAGGCAAGCACACCCTCCAGTTGGGGCAAAATCTCGGCCACCTGGCGCTCCTCCACAGGAGAGAGCGGCACCAGCGGGCCCTCGGTACCGCGCTTGCCGGCGTGCTCGGCCAAGGTCTCGTCAAAGACCTCGTGTAGCAGCTCCTGCGCGCGCGGCAGATTCATGGGCGTCACGCGCTCCATGCCCTCCTGCGGAAGACGCGCATGCAAGCGCTCCAGCACGTCATGGACAAAGTTGCCCTTCTCCATGTTGCCAAAGCCCGCATCGATGGACTGAGGTTTGACGCGATACGAGACGAACCAGCACAGCGGGCAGGTGGAATAGGCCTCGATCTGCGAGGCGGACGTCAGGCGCGGCACGAGCGGCGCGCCCTCGCCCTCGCCATCGCGACGGCGCAGGACCAAATACGGCACGGCCTCGGCACTCAGATGCTGAGGGGCTTCACAGGTCACGCGCTCGCGCTTGAGACCTTCGCCTGCCGCGGGATCGAAGTCCCTTACGATATCGCCCTCACCCACGCACTTCGCCTTGTCGGCGCCAGTGGCCTTAGCATCGTCAGTGGCCTTGTCGGCGTCAGCGGCCTTAGCAGCTTCAGCGGCCTCGGCATGCGCCCGCAACTCGGTCCACACGGCAGCCGGATAGCACTCGCGCGCCTGGCGATCGTGCGTCACGCGCGCAAGCGCAACCGGGCCGCGTGCCGCCTGCATCGCGTGGCCAAAGCGCACGCGCAGCAAGGCCGCGGGCTCAAGCGTCACGCCCTCGCGACCAAGGCTCGCCGCCAGCGTGGCCAGCGGTCCCTCCTCGTGCGAGAGCGGATAGCTGTCCAGATCGACATCGGCAAACAGCACGGCATCGTAGCTGCCGGGGCGCAGAGCCGCCGCATCGGCAAGCGAAGCAAAACGAACCTGAGCACGTGGCGCACGGTCAACCTCGTAGGTCTCGTAATCGTAGGCGGTGCTGCGCTTGTCCACCTTGGTGCGAATGCCATCGAGCACGGGCACGGTCGCGGCCTGCGACACGTCGAGTGCGCGGGCGCCATTCATAAGGATGTCGATGGCGTGGCGCAGCAGGGCCACCTCCGCTTGGCGACGGGCTTGGCCATCCAAGCTGCCCAGCGAGCGATCGGGCAACGCCTCGGCAACGGCAAGCATGGCCTTAAGCGCCGTCACGGGCTTGTCACGCCACAGCGCCTGGAACACGTCCGAGACCACACATGGTACGTTCTTAAACCAGTTATCGTCGCTCGCCGCCTTGCGCGCGCCCCTCACCTGGCCCTGAACGCTCTGCAGCAGGCTCTTAACGCCCTCGGTAGTCTTGCTGCGCGAGAGACGCATATTCTTATCGAAGGTACGGGCATTGACGGCATCAGCGCCCGAAAGCGGACTGTAGATCCAGTCGGTAAGCTCCGGCGCGGGCCACCACTCGGTCTTTGACACCGTGCCTTCATCGGCGGCCTTCATGCGCTCGATCAGGCCGGCGAGCGCCGCAAACTGCCTGCCCGCAATGGATTGGGAAAACGCCGTGAACTCAACTGTCTCGGCAGCGATATGACGAGCCGCCAGACGAGAGGAGAACTCACCGAACAACTGGGATGCCCGGGCAGAAACAACGAGCACGCGCACGGGGTCGGCGGGCGTCGCCGTAGTTTTATCGGCCTTGGACTCCTTGTGCGCTTTCACCAACTTATCGATGGCGTCCGCATAGACATGAGCACGGGCATGGGGGCCGGCGACCTCAATAAAGGCAGGCTGAGCGGCGGTCCCGCAAGCGACATCAGACGCGACGGCATCCTCCCCCAGCGGCGCGATCTCAAACAGCACACCGCGGGCATCAAATGCCGTGGCAAGCTCCTCGCGCATCGCCGCCTGCTCGCGGGCAAGCAGCACGACGACCTCTCCCCCATTGTTCGCCACGGCAGACAGCAGCTCGAGCAGACCGTGCGTAAACGACGTGATACCGCGCACGCATACGGCGCGGGTGCACGCCGGCAGGCTATCGGCCAGGGCACCGGCCATAATGTCGGCCGCCTCACAGGGCTCGACCATATCTCGACGGTCCAAACCGCCCGCGTAGGCGCGCAAAAGCTCGAACACACGAGCCTCGGCATCGCTTTTTGGCTCCGGCTGGCAGTTGTCGCCACGGCATCGTTCGGCACCCGTCCCCGCCACACCCGGCAGCACGTCGCGGGCCATGCGCGCGAGCATGCGCACCGTGCCCTGGCTGCGCGAAAGCGGCTGCAAATCGGCATCGTCGAGACGCGTGACCATGTCCGAGAACAGCATCTGGCGCTGCAGGTTGTCGACGAAACCGCGCCCGTCGCCCAAAAGCTCCCAAAGCGAGCGAAGCCACGATGTAGGCGTCTTGTAGTCAATACCCAGCGAAATCCCGGCTTCCGCCGCATCATGACGGCACAGGTCGAGCTCGGCAAACGTAGGCGCCAGCAGCACGGCACGCCCGTGGCGGGCAATAAGGTCGGCAAGCAGCGCCGACTCGGCATCGCTCAAATCCGTGCCGGCATTGGTGGTATAGATTCGAACAGACATGGTCCTCCGCTCAAACTGTTCGCAATAATCAATGTATCCATCCTACCCGCCCAAGCGGACAGATTTGCCCCACGCCAACAGATTTGATCCCTTGGGGACGGAGGAAAACGGATCACCGGGTTAGACTGACCCCCTTGATGATCCGTTTTCCTCCGTCCCCAAGGGATCAAAAAACCGCCCCCGGAGGAGCGGTTTTACACAATCCGTTTTGCCGCGGCCTATTCGCCATCCTCCAGCTTGATGAGGATCTTGCGGTAGCCACCGTACTCGCCGTTGAGCGCCTTGGATACACGGCTCACCGTGGTGGACGAAGCGCCGGTACGCGCCTGAACCTCGACATAGGGCTCGCCCTCGTCCAGGTAACGCGCGACCTGCAGACGCTGCGATAGATCGCAAATCTCACGCGGCGTGCAGATATCGGTCAAAAACGCTTGGATATCTTTCTCGTCGTCCAAAAGGCTAAATGCGTGGACCAGCTGCTTGACATCAGGCTTGTCAAACATGTTCTCGATATTCATCGATCACCGCCAAACCCGCCAAAAGGCATCGAAGTTGGTACTGACATCGGGCATCGTTCGCCCGTTCTATGCAATAGGGCAACGCCTGTGGCTTTTGCCCGTAGCAGTGTAGCACACCACCAAACTAAAGCGACAAGACTCTCTGCCAGCGGCGCGTTTTCTAGGACGAACGCCGTTTTGAAACCGAACGCGCACGCAAGCTCCACGAATATCTGAGACAATGGGCGGCCGAACAGGGCCGTGCCCGCGCATCTATCCGAGTTGCAAAGGTGTGTGCCCCTCACGCCCCCCACCACGCCATGCGCAAGAAAGGATTCCCACCATGCGCTTTTTGCTCAACTGGCTTTTGACCTCAATCGCCATCGCGATCGCAACGTTTCTCGTCCCCGGCATTCAGCCCTTCGGCACGGCCGACGCCTGGGTCTGCTTTGCCTTCGTGGGACTGTTCCTCAACATCGTCGACTCGCTCGTCAAGCCGTTCCTGACGGTCATCTCACTGCCGCTCACTATTATCACGCTTGGTATTTTTCAGCTCGTAGTCAACAGCTTTATGCTCGAGCTGGCCAGCTACCTGTCGGTCAATCTGCTGGGAGCGGGTATCTCCATTGCCGGCTTTGGATCGGCCTTTATGGGCAGCATCCTGGTATCCATCATGCGCAGCATTCTCGACAGCATCGCCAGGAACTAAAGCTACCGGATACGAACCGCCACAACACGCCAAAAGAAGGCCGTCCATCGCAACGATGGGCGGCCTTGTCAGTTGTCAGCCTCAGAGGGCAAGATGATCTACCATTTCTACCCCGTCCCCAAATGGCAGGTGGGACTAGATGACGTAGTCGTAGCCCTCGTTGGGGGCGACGAGCGCATCGAGCGTCACGCCATCGAGGTAATCGTTGATGAGCTTGTCCAGGTTCTTCCACACGTCGAGCGTGGGGCACTCATCCGAACGCGAACAGCCCTTGCAGTCGCCGTCCAGGCATGCGACCGGTGCCAGGCTGCCTTCGGTCAGGCGCAAGATCTCGCCCACCGTGTACTGCTCGGGCGGGCGCGTGAGCACGTAGCCGCCGCCCTTGCCGCGCATGCCCGAGAGCATATTGGCGCGGACGAGCGTAGCCAAGATGTTCTCCAGATATTTCTCGGAAATCCCCTGTCGCGCCGCGATCTCTTTGAGCGGGATGCGACCGGCCGCCTGGTGCTCGGCCAGGTCAACCATAACGCGCAGGGCATATCTGCCCTTTGTGGAAACCAACATATATATTGCTGCCTTTCGGTCTTTTAATTCGTAGAAATTCTAGCCGAAAAATTGGTTTTGAAAATACCTATTCCCGTCAAGCTGGTTAATCGACTCGTAATAATCTTCTATTTCCTATTGCATTACTAGGCTTTAGTGCCTACTATGCTTGCCAACAGCAAACGAATAACCTATAAGGTTTGTGGGTTTCGCTGTTACACACACCGTAAAACCACACGGTATCCAGTCATTTGAACACTTTGGAGGTTCACCATGAGCAATGTTTACACGTCCATCGATCAGCTTATCGGCCACACTCCGCTTCTGGAGCTCACTCACTTTGAGGCCGATGAAGACCTCAAGGCCCGCGTGCTCGTCAAGCTGGAATACTTCAACCCCGCCGGCTCCGTCAAAGACCGCGTCGCCAAGAACATGATCGACGAGGCCGAGAAGGCCGGCAAGCTCGTGCGCGGCAGCGACTACACCATCATCGAGCCCACGAGCGGCAACACCGGCGTCGGCATCGCCTCGGTGGCGGCGGCTCGCGGCTACAAGGTGATCATCACCATGCCCGAGACCATGTCCGTCGAGCGCCGCAAGCTTATGCAGGCATATGGCGCACAGCTCGTGCTCACCGACGGTTCCAAGGGCATGAAGGGCGCCATCGCCAAGGCCGAGGAGCTGCAGAAGGAGACGCCCAACAGCATTATCGCCGGCCAGTTCGTGAACCCCGCCAACCCCGCCATCCACAAGGCCACGACCGGCCCCGAGATCTGGGATGACACCGACGGCAAGGTCGACATCTTCGTCGCCGGCGTCGGCACCGGCGGCACCGTGACCGGCGTGGGCGAGTTCCTCAAGGAGCAGAACCCCGAGATTCAGGTCGTCGCCGTCGAGCCCGCCACCTCCCCGGTGCTCTCTAAGGGCCAGGCCGGCCCGCACAAGATTCAGGGTATCGGTGCCGGCTTTGTGCCCGACGTCCTCGACACCCAGATCTACGACGAGATCATCCCCGTCGAGAACGACGACGCCTTTGCCACCGGCCGCGCCGTGGGCCACAAGGAGGGCGTGCTCGTGGGCATTTCGTCCGGCGCCGCCGTGTGGGCCGCGCTACAGCTGGCCAAGCGCCCCGAGAACGAGGGCAAGACCATCGTGGCGCTGCTCGCCGATACCGGTGAGCGCTACCTGTCCACGGCACTCTTCCAGGACTAGGGCCCATCGCCCATAGGTTGAGCCCAGAACGAACCGGTCTCCTCTCTCCCAGCAGCCTGAGCCCATCCCATCAGGGTGTCCCACGAGTCGTCCGAACTTGCTACAATGTCTGCGGCGCGGAACCAGCCTCCCGCGCCGCTTTTCTTTTTTGGCCACATGCCACCAAGGAGAACCTCCCCATGCACAACAAGCGCGTGCTCGTCGCCATGAGCGGCGGCGTCGATTCCAGCGTGACTGCCTATCTGCTCAAGCGCCAGGGCTACGAATGCGTCGGCGCCACCATGCGCCTCACCTGCCCCGCGCCCGACCCCGCCACGGGCATGAGCAAAGTCGACCGCGACATCGCCGATGCAAAGGATGTCGCCGAGCGCCTGGGGATACCCCACCATGTGCTCGACCTGCAGCAGACCTTCGACCGCAATGTTATCGAGCGCTTCGTGACCGCCTACCAGGAGGGGCTGACGCCCAACCCGTGCATCATCTGCAACCGCCATATTAAGTTTGGCGCGCTGCTCGATGCAGCGCTGGATATGGGCTGCGACTACATCGCCACAGGCCACTACGCCAAAACGAGCCAGGCGTCCGACGGCACCTGGCAGCTGCATCGCGGAGAAGACCCCAAAAAGGACCAGAGCTACTTTTTGTATTCGCTCACGCAAGAGCGTCTGGCACGCACAATCTTTCCGCTGGCTGGGCTGGACAAAGAGCGTGACGTGCGCCGCATAGCCGCCGAGCAGGGCTTCATCAACGCCAAGAAGGCCGAGAGCGAGGATATCTGCTTTATCGCGGACGGCGACTACGCGGGCTATATCGAGCGCCGCTGCGGACATGCCGCCGAGCCGGGCGATATTGTATGGCGCGACGGCAGCGTGGTCGGACGTCACAACGGCGCCTTGCGTTATACCATCGGCCAGCGCAAGGGCTTGGGCGTCGCGATGGCGCATCCCGTGTACGTAATGGGCGTCGACACCGCCAACAACATTGTGCATCTGGGCGAGGCCGAGGATCTGACGGCCACAGCGCTCACGGCCAACGACTGGATCTGGAGCGCCCCCGCCGACCGCATGGAGGCAGAGCTCACGTCCGGCGGCATTCACGTGGGCGCCAAGTACCGCTACCGTCAGAAAGACCAGGCAGCGACCCTCACGCGTGACGAAGACGGGCAAATGCTGCTAACTTTTGACGAGCCGCAACGAGCCATCGCCCCCGGCCAGGCCGTTGTAGTCTATCGCGGCGACATCGTCCTGGGCGGCGGTACCGTGACCGGCGCCATCAAATAACAGCACTCCTCGATAAGTTGCGGTGAAATAGGGACTGCTTATGCGTTTCAAATGCAAAAACAGTCCCTATTTCACCGCAACGCACAAGAGCGCCCCTGCCGGCAACGTTATACCGGCTAGGGCGCTCTTAACTTGCCACGCGCTATAAATGCGCCTAGCGCTGCACGTAGGCGCGGACGAGCTCGTAGGTGTTGCGCACGCCGTCCATGTGGCTGCGCTCGTAGTTGTGGCTCGCGTACACGCCGGGGCCGATCAGGCCGTGACGGATGTCGTAGCCGGCAGAGAGCGTGGCCTCGACGTCCGAGCCGTAATGTGGGTACACGTCGATGGCGTAATCGAGCTCAAGCTCGCGCGCGATATTGGACAGCGTGGTTACCAGGTCGTAGTTGTACGGACCGCCCGAATCCTTGGCGCAAATCGACACCATGCGCTCGGTGCAGCCCAGGTCGTCGCCCACGCAACCCATGTCAACGCTGATCATCTCGCGCGTGTCGGCCGGCACGAAGGCGCCGCCGTGGCCGACCTCCTCGTACACGGTAAAGAGCAGCGACACCTTGCGCGAAAGCGTCACCTCGCCGTCAGCAACGGCACGGGCCAGACCCAGCAGAATCGACGCCGACAGCTTGTCATCCAGGAAGCGGCTCTTAATGTAGCCGCTCTCCGTCACCGTGGTACGCGGATCCATAGCGATGATGTCGCCGGTCTGAACGCCCAGCTCAAGCACGTCGTCCTTGCTGTCGACGTTCTCGTCGAGCAAGATCTCCATATTCTTCTCGATGGTCTTGACCGGCTCGTCGGCCACGTGCGCCGAAGGCTCGGTGTTGAGAACCACACCCGTGTACACATTGCCGTCACGCGTGTAGACGGTGCAGTTCTCGCCATCGGCCGTAGACCACTGGTGCCCACCAAGCGTCGTGGGACGCAGGCGGCCATTGTCCTTAATGGAGCGCACCATGGCGCCCAGGGTGTCGACATGGCTCGCCAATACAAGCGGCTCGCCCTCGCCGCCAAGCTCGACCAGCACGTTGCCCTTATTGGAACGCTCGGGGCCAAAGCCCATATCGCGCAACGTTTCCATCAGGTAATCAGTCGCCGCACGGGTATAGCCCGTAGGCGAAGCGATAGAAGTCAGCGCCTTCAACTGGTCAGTAATATAGGAGAGCGTCTCCTCTAGAGAAGCATCGATTACAGAAGCCATGTGCATCCTTCCAAGCAAAACTAAGACCGAGTCCCGATTTTAACCGTTCTGCACGCGCAAGGCTCTGGGAGCCGAGCCACCTCCAGACGTCCTCGCGCCAATTTTGCGCACGCGCACGGCTTACAATCCCAATCTTGCATAAATCCTGTCGGTATCTGCATAGAAAGGAGGAATCTTTTTGCTTCGCCTCAGGGTACCCCACCTTGGACCGTGCAAAAAACGGAGTATTCAGCACCGTGGGCCCCAACGACCCCATCGCGAACGACAAAACGACGCGGTTACAGCAGTGTTGCAGGTCGTCGCAAAGCAGAAACTCAGTAACAACCCCCCTCCACTCATCGATAGCCCGCCCACAATGGCTGTCGATGGGCGCCTGCGGGCCACTACGGGCCATTCAAAACGTTATGCATTTTTCAGAGCCTGCTGAATACTCCCAAAAATGCACGCTGGGAAGTGCACCACCTATCCGCAGCGGGCAGTATGCCTTGGTTTTGCCCGTCTCGGGGCATCGACGAGGCACAAAAAGCCCCGCCGCGCGTAGCGCGGCGGGGCCAGTGGCAAGTCAAAAGACCATACGCCTACGGGCGAAGGGCCACCAAACTGGACTAGGCAGCCGGGCAGATCTTCTTGAAGAGCTCGATGACGTCGTCGAGCGTCGCCTCGCGCGGGTTACCCGGGAAGCAGGCGTCAGCCATGGCGTCCTTGGCCAGGACCTCGATCTCGTCAGCCTTCATGGCCTCGCAGACGTGCGGGATATTCACGTCGGCAGAGAGCTGCTTAACGGCGGCGATGGCGGCATCGGCGGCCTCGTCGGTGCTCATGCCCGTGGTGTCAACGCCCATGGCGACGGCGACCTTGGCCAGGCGCTCGGCGCAAACCGGCTTGTTGAACTCCATGGCGATCGGCAGCAGCATGGCGCAGGCGACGCCGTGCGGGGTGTCGTAGTGAGCGGACAGGGTGTGAGCCATGGCGTGGTCGATGCCCAGGCCGACATTGGAGAAGCCCATGCCGGCGACATACTGGCCAAGAGCCATGCCTTCGCGGCCGGAGCCGGGCTGACCGGACTTGGCCTCGGCGACGGAGTCGCGCAGGTTCTCGCTGATCAGCTTAATGGCCTCAAAGTGGAACATGTCGGAGAGCTCCCAGGCGCCCTTGGTGGTGTAGCCCTCGATGGCGTGGGTCAGAGCGTCCATACCAGTGGAAGCGGTGAGGCCGGCGGGCATTGAAGCCATCATATCGGGGTCGACGACGGCGACCTCGGGGGCGTCGTTGGTGTCGACGCACACGAACTTGCGGACCTTCTCGGGGTCGGTGATGACGTAGTTGATGGTCACCTCGGCGGCGGTACCGGCAGTCGTCGGCACAGCGATGGTGAACACGGCGTGGTTCTTAGTGGGAGCAACGCCCTCGAGGCTGCGGACATCGGCGAACTCAGGGTTATTGATGATGATGCCGATGGCCTTGGCAGTGTCCATGGAAGAGCCACCACCGATGGTCACGATAGCGTCAGCCTCGGCGGCCTTGAAGGCCTCGACGCCGTCCTTGACGTTCTGAATCGTGGGGTTGGGCTTGATCTCGGAGTAGAGGCTCCAAGCGATACCGGCGGCGTCGAGCTCGTCGGTCACCTTAGCGGTAACGCCAAACTTGACCAGATCGGGGTCGGAGCAGACGAAGATCTTCTTGTAGCCGCGACGCTGGAGCTCGCCGGGGATCTCCTTGATGGCGCCGGAACCATGATAAGAAATGGTATTGAGAACGAAACGATTAGCCATTGATAGCCTCCCATCGTGTGCGGGGCATCCATTACGCCCCGCGCTATAAGTCCCATCCTAACGCTTTTGAAACAAAAAACGCGTGAGAACGTCAAATAGTTTAAAGCGTTTCAACAGCTGGTATCGTCACCACCTGACCACTAAACAAAAAGGGGCGGCCGAGATGGCCGTCCCCTCCCCATTATCGATCTATCTGACAAGGGGCCGCCCCCTTGCCACATCCTGCCGCTATTTTTGGCAGGCGTCTTTCCAATCTTCGCAGGCGCGCTTCCAGCGAAAGCGCAAGTCGCGTTCGCGGTCGATGAACATGATGGCAAACGCGACAAACAGCAGCAAGCTCGCCACAACGATGGCATGCAGGCCCATGCGCTCAATACACCAGTTGCCCAGCACGGCGCCAAACACAAAGGTAAAGATCACGCCAAAGTACAGCACGCCGTTTTCCAAAAAGCCGCGCTTGTGGGTGATGATGTAGTCGTCCACGTTTTGCAGCGCATTGCGCAGGTTACCGATGCACATGGTCGTGGCGATGCCGTGACCATGTATCTTGCGGAAGCTCTCAACCTGCATGCCGCAGGCAAACGAGGTGAGGCAGTTAGCGAGCAGGTTGTAACCGCCACCGGGGATAAAGCTCACGCCCAGCAAGATGACGGCTTCAAAGAACACCGTCACCTGACGCCAGTGGATCACACTGCCAAACCGCTCGTGTACCAGGTCGGCAAGCATAATACCCACGGCAAACGACACCACAGGGAAGAAGTAGCGCCCCGCAAGTGCCCAGTTGCCCTCCGAGATGCTCACGCCCACGAGCAAGATGTTGCCCGTCTGCGCGTTGGCGAAAACATGGTCGCGCCCAATGTACGAATACACGTCCATAAAGCCACCGGCGAGCGCCAAGATGATGCCCAGCTCAATAGACTCCGATATCTGTTTGGCACGCTGCATCGTCGTGCATCCTCCTTGTTGACGACTCTCTCGTGCGTTGGCGGAAACATAGCCGCCGTTCATACTGTAACCCATTGACAACATGGCGTGCGCGCGAGACGGCCCCTTCGACACGGGGATACACAGTCTGGAAACAAACGGCACCCGCATCGACACGCCGATCCGCCAGCCCATGTACTCCACCAGTCTTTTTAGCCCCGTCCCAAAAAGACTGGTTACAATTACGTGCAGCATACAAACACCGGGAGGGATCGTGGCAAAAAAGCCTCAGCACGCTCAGAACAACCAGCGCAGTCAGCAGGGCAAACAGGGCCAGCAGCAAAAGCGCAGCGGTAAGGCGCAGGCCACGGTCGCCCGCACCAAGCATTCCCAAGCGACGCCCGCCCGTCCCTGGCGCCCGGACCGCGATAAGTTCCTCCCCGTCAGTCGCGCCGACATGGATGCGCGCGGCTGGGACCAGTGCGACTTTGTCTACATCTGCGGCGACGCCTACGTGGACCATCCCAGCTTTGGCATGGCCATCATCAGCCGCGTCCTCGACGCGCACGGCTACAAGGTGGGCATCATCTGCCAGCCCGACTGGACCGACCCCGCCAGCATCACGGTGCTCGGCGAGCCGCGCCTGGGCTTTCTCGTCAGTGCCGGTAACATGGACTCCATGGTCAACCACTATTCGGTGACCAAGCACCGCCGCCACACCGACGCCTATACCCCCGGTGGCGAGGAGGGGCACCGTCCCAACCGAGCTGTCACGGTCTACGGCAACCTCATCCGCCAGACGTTCAAGGACGCCCCCATCATCATCGGCGGCATCGAGGCAAGCCTGCGTCGCCTGGCCCACTACGACTACTGGCAGGACAAACTCAAGCGCTCGGTGCTGCTCGACTCGGGCGCCGACATCCTCATCTACGGCATGGGCGAGCACGCGATCGTCGAGATCGCCGACGCGCTCGACGCCGGACTGCCCGTCGATCAGATTACCTATATCAACGGCACCGTCTACCGCACCAGCTCGCTCGACGAGGTCTATGACTACGACCTGCTGCCCAGCTGGGACGACCTTGTCGCCGACAAGCTCAACTACGCGCGCAGCTTTAACGTGCAGCAGCAGAACATGGACCCCATCACCGGGCATCGCCTGGTAGAGCCCTATCCCAACAGCGTCTATGTGGTGCAGAACCCACCGTCGGCGACACTCACTACCGACGAGATGGACGAGGTGGCCGAACTCCCCTACGCACGCGATTGGCATCCCGACTACGACGCAGCGGGCGGCGTGCCGGCCTTTGCCGAGATCAAGTTTTCCATTAGCTCCAACCGCGGATGCTTTGGCGAGTGCTCGTTTTGCGCCCTCACCTTCCACCAGGGCCGCGTGCTGCAGATGCGCAGCCACGACTCGATCATACGCGAGGCCGAGCTGCTCACGCGCGATCCCGAGTTTAAAGGCTACATCAACGACGTAGGCGGACCGACGGCCAACTTTAGCCGCCCGGCCTGCGACAAGCAGCTCAAGCACGGCGTGTGCAAGAACAAGCGCTGCCTGTGGCCGAGCGTGTGCAAGAACATGGTGGTCGACGAGAGCGGCTACACGCAGCTGTTGCGCGACCTGCGCCAGCTGCCGGGCGTCAAAAAGGTTTTCGTCCGCAGCGGCATCCGCTTTGACTACACCATGGCCGATGCCTCGGACGAGTTTTTGCGCGAGCTGCTGGAGCACCATGTCTCGGGCCAGCTGCGCGTAGCGCCCGAGCACGTGAGCGACGCGGTGCTGTCCGTGATGGGCAAGCCGAGCCGCGCCGTCTACGACGCGTTCTGCCGTAAATTTGAACGTTTGAACCGCGAATACGGACTCAAGCAGTACGTGGTGCCGTATCTGATCTCGAGCCACCCCGGCTCGACCATGAAGGAAGCCGTGGACCTTGCCGAAGCCGTGCGCGACATGGGCTACATGCCCGAGCAGGTGCAGGACTTCTACCCCACGCCGTCCACCATGTCGACGTGCATGTACTACACCGGCGTGGACCCGCGCACCATGAAGCCGATCTATGTAGCGCGCGACCCGCACGAGAAGGCCATGCAGCGTGCGCTCATCCAGTATCGCAAGCCCGAGAACTACAAGCTGGTGCGCGAGGCGCTGGAAAAAGCCGGCCGCCGCGATCTGATCGGCTACACCAAGCATTGTCTGATTCGCCCCGTGCCGCCACGCCCGGGCGAGACATCTGCTAGCGGCGGACACGGCACTGGCAAGAAGGGCGGCAAGCCGCACGGTGGCGCCGCCGGCAAGGGGCCCAAGGGCAGC
The DNA here is from genome assembly GCA_902495645.1 of uncultured Collinsella sp. GTDB lineage: Bacteria > Actinomycetota > Coriobacteriia > Coriobacteriales > Coriobacteriaceae > Collinsella. Next base: position 40,406 of record CABUXY010000003.1, read on the forward strand.
AAGGGCCACGGCGGCATGTCGCGTTCGCAGAACACCGCCGGTCGCAATCGCGCGGCCCAGGGACGTCAGGGCGCCAACGGCGGCGGGCGTCGCAACTAGCGTGGCGAGGGCCAGCCGGCGTCTCCTGGCCAGCCGGCGCCCCTTCATCGGCCCAGGCGTGTTTTCCCTAGGGGGAACACACTTAGGCTGTCTCTAGCCGTGATTTCCCTAGGGAGAACACGTTCAGACGCACCTAACCGTGTTTTCCTTAGGGGAATCACATTTACTGACGGGAGCGAGCCAGCTGGCACGTCAGCTTGAGCGACCGCATTGCCTCAACGAGGATGACGCCGGCGATAGCGACCGTGACCGCCATGTCGAGCGGCGTGTTCACAAACCACATCAGGCCCATGAGATACGACCCGGCGTTAAAGGCAAAGTGCAGCAAGATCGTGTAGCGGAGCTTTCCAGTGGTCACGAGCACCCAGCCAAAAATGAGGCCGGCGGCACCCGCATAGCAGCCCTGCACCCAATTCATGTGCATAAAACCGAAGATTGCCGCCTGCAGCACAATCGCCGCGGCGATACCCCACGTGCTTGGGGCCGCCCAGGGCACCATGGCTCCGTCCTGCGCGCTCGCACGACGCCGGCGCTTCCAAAGTGGGCGGCACTGCGGATTAAACGCACGCAGCGAAAACTCAAAGATGATGCCGCGCACCAGGAGCTCTTCGCAAAACGGCGCGCCGAGCACCGTGGTCAGGACGGCCAGATAGCTCGTGTCGCCCATGCCCGTCTCCTCGACAAGTTCGCTGTAATCGGCCGCCGCCTCGGGCAACAGCGACAGCACGGCGTCGGTCACGTAGCCAACGACCACCTGCAGGGCCAGGCCAATCACGATAACGCAGGCGATGCGTTTCCACGCCCCACGCGCTCCCCCGCCGAGTGGATGCTCACTTTGCCGGCGTGCCATAAACGAACGCGGCCACAGATAACGCCACCACAGCAGCGCCATCAAAAACGATGCCGTCTGAGCGGCAGCCTGGAACCATTGGATATCGAGATTGTCGATCGGATAGCCCGTCAGCACCGATACGGCATCGAGAACTGAAAACAGCACCACGCTCAGGGCTATATCGGCAGCGACAACGCCAAAACAGGCAAGCACCCAAATCATCGCATTGAGCATGCCAACCTCCTCAAAACCGTTCCCTAGTTCTACCACAACTCGGCAGAGAGCTGATTCCATGGGGACGGAGGAAAACGGATCACTTATTGATGAGAATCGGGCGCAGTGCCAAAGGCCCCGCTGGGCGAAATGTCGAACGGAAAGGTGCCGCAGCGATTGAACGCGGCGATGAACATGCGGATGGCGTTGGACGGCGTGGTACCCACGAGCTGGGTTGCCGCCGCGAAGGCCGCCTTTTCCTCGGGCAAGACCTTCGCGACAACCGGGGTCATGTGTTCTGCCATGGCGCTTCCTTTTTGAAACGACGGTGGTGCGGATAGATGCGGGCCACGCGGCTGGGCGACGGGCTGTGAAGGCAACCCGATTGGCCCGCATCTGGAGTTTGTTTCTACGGCGTTGGTATTACTTGGTATTCCAAAGTATTACCCCGCAGATAGAATACCATATCCAACCCCATGGGAACGGAGAAATACGGATCATTTTGTTGCTGAATAAGTATTTAGAGCGTGATGATGTCCGAGATATTGAGGGCCTGAGCGTCTGCGGCATCGTGCGTGGCAAGCAACAGCATGCGGCCGTCGAGCGCCGGTGCCCAGAGCGCGCGATCGCCCACGGCAAGCGCAAGCTCCGCTGCAACCCCGCCGTCAGCAGGGCCGCCCGCACGCCCATAACTGCCCTCGCCTTTTGATTCGCGCACGGCGCGGAAGAAACGCGGCGAACGTCAGCGTACAGCACGCCCAATCTGGGCATCCGGCGCATGGCGCCCTATGTCTTGCATAATTTCGCTTGCGCCATGCATAAAATGACGGGGGTGACCCTTCCCGTCCCAACGTACCCCCGCTTGGACCGTGCAAAAACCGGAGTTTTCAGCATCGCGGCCCCCGCCGGCGGCGCCTCGAACCGGGAACGCCGCGCGATCGGCATCGTTTTGGGGGCACGGCACGGCGCGAAACGCGCGTTATCGCCGCGCCGGGCCCCGTCTGCCAACCCAAATCGCCCGTCGAGGGATCTCGCGAGATCAAATAGACGCTTCCGACGCGTATGCAGCCACCCCGGCTTGCTGAAAACTCCCGAAAATGCACGGCGCGCCCCAGGGGACCCGTGCGTGCCGTGAAAAAACACGCCCGCATCCAGAACAATGCGAGCGTGAAAGTCAGATGGCAGCAAGGGCGCCAGGCAGCGAGCGGAATCCCGAGTGTGTCCGCCCGGACACTGCGGCCACCGTGCGTCAGTAGGGAGCTTCACGTTCTCCGTCTATGCCAGAACCCCGCATACGCGAATCTCCAACTAAGCCGATAACCCACATCTCTTGCCGCGACCGCCTCCGTGCTTTTTCGTGAGGGGGCCGGCCCACCTCAAACTGCGCCCACAAAAAGGGCCCCGAGCATAGTCTGCTCGGGGCCCAAACTCATCTCGCCTTACCGCACGACGCGTATGTTATTTGCGCTTGCCGCCGCCGTCACCGGGGCGACGGGAGCTGCCGCCGCGCTTGCCACCACGATTGTTACCATAGCTGCCACGGTTATCGCGACCGCCGGCACGACCGCCACGGGAGCCGGCCTGGTTGCCGCCACGCCCGCCGCGGTAGCCGCCACGGCGCTCCTCGCGGGTATCGTCGTAGTTGCGCCAGTCATCGCGACGATCGCGGCTGGCACGCGGATCGCGACGATCGCGCGACTCGTCAGAACGCCCAGCGCCGCTGCGCCCGCCATTACCGCGAGCACCCTCGCGACGCTCGCCGCCGCGACCGCTGCGCTCTTCAAAGCGCTTGCCGCCACGGGATTCACCGCCGCGGGTGCCACGCTCACCACGGCCCTCGCCGCCGCGACGCTCGTCACGGCCACCGCGCTCGTCATTGCGACCGGAACGACGACGATCGCCCGAACCACGCTTGCCGCCACGCGAGCCACGGCCCTCGTCCTCGCGCTCAACACGGCGACGACCGCCGCGGTCCTCGTCCTCGCGGCGACGGCGATGTGCCTCGCCCTGGAACTGCTTGGCACGACGCTCGGCACGGTTACCGCGCGGGGCCTGCTCAATGGCACCGGCACCGCCGCGCTCCTCGGCAGCCACCTCGCGGGCCACGCTCTCCACGGCCTCGTCCACGCGAGCCTGAACGCCCTCGCGCACGCGAGTCTTGCCGCCACGCTTGGGACGGCTCGGACGCTCGCCGTCGCCGCGACGCTCGTCGCGACCGCGGTTGGAACGACCGGCCACATCGCCGTAGTCATCGCCGTTGCGCTTGCCGTCGCGACGTGCCTGCTCGAGCTTCTTCTTGCTCTTGGACTTGCCGCGCTTGGTCTTCTTCTTCACCTTAAAGGCCGCAGGGTCGCGCTCGGGGTCAACCGCGGGCGGATTGGGACCCACATGCAGGTCACCGGCCTCGTAGATGTCGGCGGTCTTGTCCATGAGCTTCTCGATCTCGTAGAACTCGTCCACGTCCTGCTCGGTAACAAATGTAATGGCCCAGCCCAGCTCACCGGCGCGGCCCGTACGGCCAATACGGTGGATGTAGTCGGTCGGCTCGGCCGGCACGTCAAAGTTCACGACGTAGCGCACGTCGCTAATGTCGATGCCGCGGGCAAGCACGTCGGTTGCCACCAACACGTCGACGGTACCGTCGCGGAAGGCCGAAAGCGCGCGCTCGCGCTGGGCCTGGCTGCGGTTGCCATGAATCGCGGCGGCCTTGATGCCCTTGCGCTCCAGACGACGGCAGCAGCTGTCGGCACGGTGCTTGGTGCGCATAAAGACGATCGTGCGCTCCGGGCCCTCCTTTTTGAGAAACTCGGGCAGCAGGTTGTTCTTGGCCTCGATGGACACCGGGAACACAAACTGGTCGACGGTGTCGGCGGTCGACGTGGCGGGCGCGATCTCCACGCGGGCCGGGTCGCTCACCAGGTCGGTGATCTCGCCCACGGCCTCCTCGTCGAGGGTCGCCGAGAACAGCAGCGTCTGGCGCTCGGCCGGCGTCTCGCGCACAATACGACGGACGGCGGGCAAAAAGCCCATGTCGAGCATGCGGTCGGCCTCGTCGAGCACCAGCACCTTGACCTCGTCCAGGTGGCAGGCGCCCTGCTCGATCAGATCGACCAGACGGCCCGGCGTGGCGACCAGGATGTCGCAGCCGTACTTGAGCGCCGCGGTCTGGGGCTTGTAGCTCACGCCGCCCACGACGGTCACGGCGACATGGCCGGTGACGTCGGCGATCTTGCTGGCGACCTCATCGATCTGCTGGGCGAGCTCGCGCGTGGGGGTGATGACGAGCATCACGGGGCCACGGCCGTTGCCCTCGGGCTTTTTAGCACCGCGACGACGGTTGCGGCCGCCGCGCTCGCGCACGGGCTTGGGAGGAACGATGTGCTCCAGATTGTTCATAGTCGGCAGCAAGAAGGCGGCCGTCTTGCCGGTGCCGGTTTGAGCGGCGGCAAGCAAGTCGCGGCCTTCGAGCACCACAGGGATCGAACCGGCCTGCACGGGCGTGGGCGCCGTGTAGCCCAGGTTCTCGATGGCACGAAGCATCTCGTCCGAAAGTCCCAGCTCGTCAAAGGCGGGCAGGTTCTCGGTCGCGGACTCGACGGTCTCGGCGGCGCTGGCCTCGTCGGCAGCATCGAAGGCAGCCTGGGTCATGGCCTCGCGGGCCTCGTCCAGAATCTCGGCGTCCGTGACGTCGGATACAGAATTACGCATATGTTGTTGTTCCTTATCTGCACGCGTTATGGGCACGGCATACGGCCGCGCGAGCGTGCTTGGTAGTGCGCTAATACATACAAAAACAGGTGCGCACAGAGAGGACGTTGCTCAGCACGCTGGCGATCGCTTTGGCAGCCCTATCACGCGCCGTCCAGACGCAGCAGCTCTAAGCGATGGAGCAGATTCGCCGCCGGTTAGTATACCCGCGCTTCGCATGCCCCCACGTAAACCACAGATGACGAGGCGGATGAGGCGGGCCCGAGGTGGGCCCGGCCGATTGTCTCAATCTGTAACAGTTACGGGGCAAAACCGGGTCTACACGTTACAGATCGAGACATTCAGTCAGCCCCTTGGCTAACATCTCGATCTGTAACATCTATAGGCCGAATCTTCGTCTAGGTGTTACAGATCGAGACAAACGGTCGACACGGCTCACAAACGTCTCGATCTGTAACAGTTGCGGAGCAAAACCGGCCCCAAATGTTACAGAACGAGACAGTTGAGTTGTCTGCCGAGGAACAATCTCGATCTGTAACAACTAGGCCCCGTATCCCCCGCCAGATGTTACAGATCGAGATAAACGCACCGAGCACCAACCCCGACAGGCAACAAAAGGGCCGGACGTCCAGCCATCACAACTGGAACGTCCGGCCCCGTCAAACACCAACTAGGGAAGCTGAACCAACAGATCGCAGCCTCTACTCTGCGTCCGGGTCCTTAAAGTTCTTGGGATCCAAGACCATGCAGGTGTAGGTGATGTCGTGTTCATCGTCGGGAATGGGCTCAAACCCGTTCTTGCCAAAGAAGTCGATGAGCAGATGCGCGAGCTTAATCGGATCCGCATCAGGATCGTCAAAGAGATATCCGCCGAGCTCCAGGAATGCAGGCTCCTGGTGGCCCTCGCTCTCCCAGTATCCCAACAGGGCGTCGTGCACCAGGCGCGCGCCATAGCCGTTACCGCGGTAGTCGGGGTCAACATACACATGGCTCAAAAACGTCCCCAGGCACTTGTTGAGCGGGTGCTCCGTAACGGCATCCGGCAGGTCGGGGTCATCTGAACCGCCCGTTACGCAAAAACCGACCAGCTCATCATCGGCAAAGACGCCCCAGAGGTAACAGTTCTCCTCGTCCTCGTCCTCAACGCAGTCCGCGTACTCGTCATAGACCTCGTAGCCCGACTGCTCGTCCAGATCGACCATATCGTCGACGTCGTCGGGACCCAAAGCCCTTACTTCAACTTCAGCCATTGTCCTGTCCTTTCTCTCGCTTTCAGGACAACCCGAGCATACGCCGCTGTCCAGATAACCTGTTGCGCAACATCCGCATTTTCCCCAAGCGAACCATTCGCCCCGTAAGAGGCAATACAAGAAAGAAATTGGCGATAGCTTTAACTCATACAAACCGGGCGCAGAGCATGCAACCCCAGCAATGCCGCATTCTCAAAAATCCTTGATGTTGCGCAACAGAATCATATTTCGCGGCTCCAGAATACGAATTGTCGAAAGACAGCCGAAACCATCAATTGGAAAGGAACCACAATGGCACTTAAGCTCTCTAACCTCGAGTACAGCAATGATCTCGGAGATCCGATTGTCACCTCGGTCGGAAATCGCTCAATCGAGGACTGCATCACCATTGCCAACGATGCTCTCAACAGCCTCGCGGCTAATTCTCCCTACAGCTATAAGATCAGTGTTGGCAAGATCAAGGTAGTCGACGGCGGTCTCTTCAAAAAGACGCAGATTCCCGCGCTTCAGATTTTCGCAACCGGAATGCAATCCCAAGTTTGGGCAACGTACGTTTGCGTCCTCCAAGGTTCTGACCTCAAGACCTACCGCTGCCCGAGCACACGCGCCGAAGCGGCAGAGCAGGCTGTAAGGGCCGCCGAGGAGCAGGCAAACATGATGGACGAAGACGGTCCCGCCCTCAACAACATGCTGAACCGCGGACTCGGAAAAGGCTTTGCCAAAAAGGCCGAAAAACTCGTCGACGACACCGACATTGCAGCAGAAGCCGACTTCTGCAATTCCGTCCAGACCGTACTTGAGCACTTCGAGGACGCGGCGGCAGGTAAGGACCTGTCCAGCTTTGCCCAGGCCGCTGGCAATGCAGGCGGCTTCTGCCCCAACTGCGGCGCTCCCGTAGAGCCCGGCGCAGCATTCTGCCCCAGCTGCGGCAACAAGCTCGCTTAAGGGACAGCGTATAGAACCCCAGTGCCCTCCTAGATGAGCAATCTTCCAGGGGGCACTTTGTTTTTTGGAACGCACCGACACTGGATTATATGAACCCCTCATCCCATATGGTATATCGCGCCATTCGCAGACGCAGCGCAAGGTGTCCACTCACCAAACCGCCAGCGTTTTGAGCGAAGACCCCAAGTGCCAGCATAAGGATCGCAGGCTTCCACCGCATACGAAAGAAGGAACGATGGACGAGATTTTTGAGCATCTACTTCAAGATACCGACCGAGGGATCTCGATCAACCAGATTGTCAATCGTATCGTGTTTCCCAACCACGATATCTGCATGCAGGCCAAAGCTGCCCTGGAGCGAGACTATGGCGAGTTCTGCTTTGCTGCCGTGATCCCCGATTACGAGGACTTCCAGCACATGGATCCGACCGACGCCATCAATGCCGCCCTGGAAACCTGCGGGTCCGACGGCGAAGAGGTCACCAACGTCGTCTGGGGCTACAACTCGCTCCAGTACGAATACAACGGCATCCCTTCGCTGGAGGTTGCCAAGACTATCTCCAAGATGATCGGCGTTCCCGTCTACTACGAGTACACCGATGCCGATGAGATCGCCGCCGGCGCCGTGATCGCCGATGCGCAGGGCGATAGCGTCTCGTTTGCAAACGTGGTCGACAAGAGCTGCTGGGTGTATTTCCCGGAGGGGTTCGACGGTGCCACCGACACCCTGTTCCGCTGCGGCATGGGAACCATGTCCATGCCCGACGGAAGCCAAAAGTACTTTGAGGACACCACCGACCCCATCATGCGTTCGTATGCGCAGCGCGGAAACGTGTCCCTGTACTTCGACTTTCTCAAGGACCAGTTCGGCGCCCAAGAGGAGCCCCAGCCGGCGCCCTCGCGCAAAAAATCGTCTTCTGCGGCTAGCAAACGCAAAAAGAAGTCAGCCGAGACGCAAGCCCAGGAGTCAAGCGACGTCTATATGTCTCAGGCCATGGGCGCGATGACGTTTCGCATCGTCTTTCCCAACCATGACTGCTGCGCATATATCCGCGATGATCTCGACAAGTGCTTTGGCGGGTTCTCGCTACAAGCCATCTGCGGTACCCCCACTAGTGCGTCTGGATCACCCGCCGAAGTCCTACGCATTATGGCAGGTCACGGAATCCCCGAAGACGCAGCCGATGTTGAATGGGGATACAACTCCGTACGCTATCGCGTGGCACGTTCCATGCCAAATTCCATCATTCTCGATACACTTGGTCAACTCTACGACATCCCACTGTATATCGAGTACTTCGATGAATCCAGGAGCCAAGCGGGTGCAATTATCAAGCTCCCTCGCAGCAAAGACATGATGGTTCCGGTTCTGAATGGCAGCCAAGAGGAGCTTTACTTTGACCCCAAGAGTACGTCAGAAATATACATTGCACTTCGATGCGGTTATTGCAAAGCAGTCTCCAATGACGGAGCATCGCGCATCTCCTTCGTCGACGATCCCTCGCAACCGTTTATGGAACAGATAGCAGCGGCTGAATCTGTTGGCGTTTTTTTCGATCTGCTCAAGAAGTCGGGTGTCAATGATGTAATGCCCAAAGACAGGCGAACAAAAGCGGCGTCAACTGAAGTGAAAGCAAATAAGAGCGAGACTGAACCAGCCAATGAAAAGGCAGCTATCAAGTTGTGGATGAACCCCATTGCAGAGAAGCATTCTTGGCACTCAATCGACACCTATGCGGCGAGTACGCGAACCGAGCGCAACGATTGGATCGCGTTTTATCTGGACTCTGTCTATCGCGATGGCAGCAAGATGCGCAGGCTACTCGAAGAGCCTGAGTGCCTTACGCCATTTCCGCGAGCCGCAAGCCACAGTCGTCACGCCCAAACCCTGCGTCTCTTTCAAGAAACAGGAGTAGCCGAAAGCCCCTTGCTGCACACACTCCTTTCGGAAGACCTGCTCACGCAGTCTGAGCTCGCTGCAATCCAGCACAATTTGAAGACCGAAGGTGAAGGAAAAAGTGCCATTATCGAGGACGGTTCACCAGCGCTCGAACGCGGTTGCGACTCGGTTTGCTATCTCATCATGGAACTTAGAAATCGCGATCGACGCGGAGGAAAACGCTATTTAATGTGGCTGGCAGATACCGATCAAACAATGCGAGTACGCCTCTACGGCAATGAAGTGCCCGCGATTGGCGAACCGTTTATATGCCGCCTCAGCGTTACGGAGACTGACGTTGTAACCGACTGGAATCCAGTCACGGGTAAAAAAGGATTTTCCCACTACAAGATCATTCCCGAAGGTGGAGAAATCAATGTCACTACGATGAAGAGTGACGCCTCCGCAATGAAAGCCCTTCGGAAGGCGAACGTGATGCTTCTCCGGGCGTGCGGGCTCAAACAAACCAATTCGTCTAGAGAGCGCATGACTGCCGAGCAGGCACAGCGTTTCACCGTCTTTCGCGAACTGCTAGGACGCAAGACGGGATATGCTCTAACGACGCTATTTTCACGCCGAGTGCTCAGCTGCAAAGAAGCCGATCAGGTTCTGAACATCATGGAACGAGCAAGCAACGCCAAAGAGCGCGGTACCCTGATCGATTACAACGACACTGAAGTCATGGAGCACAAGGTGATTTACCTGGTAAGTAGCGTTGCGCCAGATGGAAGTACTTGCAAGCTATACAACCCCAGCACAGATACATACGAGAATTATCAATTCCAGCCCCATCTGCTTGCAGAGTTCCATCCTGATTTACCCAAACCTGGCTGTGCAATCAACATTGCCACAAGTCTTATTGAGTCTGACGTCATCGCAGCGTGGGTAGGCTATTATCCTGGCAACGCTCAGCGCACGGCGCGGTATTAGCGACTAGCGCAACGGTCCGTCACCATAACGGCTAACGCTAAAAGAAGGCATGGTCATTATGGAATGCCGTCCTCTAGTGTCCTGCAGACAATAGTTAATAATCGCCCCCTAGATCTTGGTACTCCAAAATCTAGGGGGCGAAAGCATGTAATGCGTTTCCGTCTAAAAGTCATACGACCCGACAGCAAGCCTATTGTAGACAAGCGACAAAGAAACGTCACTCGATTTACCGTCCACTAGCCCATGGCTGTAGAGCCTGCTGTCAAATCACAAAATAGCTTAGTAAATAGGCGTTGTAGCATTTACCAAAACTCGGGCTCCGAAACAGCGGTGATGTCGTAATCTTCATCAGTGTCATCGTCAATATAGATATCGGTTATGGTTGCGCCCTTAAAATCTGCCGGATCGACGTTGTAGTCATCGTCTTCATCGCCCATTATATAAACACCGCGCAAGAGGATGTCAAAACTACCGTCTTCCTCTTCTGACCATTCGGTTTCATCCGCATCAACCCAAACCGTTTCGCCATCAGCCATCTTAAGTTCAATATGACCCATCTGTACACCTTCAGAATTATCGGTCTCATTGATCTCTGCATAAAACTCCATTTTCATAAGCAGGTCGTCCTTTCAAGAAAGTGAAGATTAATAATGGTTAATAATCGTCAACCATGTGTGCCTTTAGTTACTGGTCACTATCCCCCTTCAGCCATTCACTATTGAGCAAACGAATAACGTGCTCCAGTCCCACAGGGGGTCTAACGGACTCGGTCATTTCTACAACGCGATCGGAATTCGCCGCGCAATCAACTAGAAGCGCTTTGACATCCGGGGGGAGGACGGCGCCGCTCTTGTTCTTGGCAATCGCCTTGTCCATTTCGCAAGAGGATAGAAATACGTTAAGTAACGGGAGTCCATCTGCCGTCTCCCCGAGAGCAACAAAGCAGTGGCAACCCTTCTGCCACAGCTTGTCTTCCTCTCCTTCGGCAATGAAAACCTCAATCAGCTGATCGCCTTCACGTCCATCAGGACGATCGACCACACGGGCAACCAGGGGCCCAATAGAAGATGAATTCTGAATTATTCTTGCGAGACTCTCTAAACCAAGTACCGCAAGGGGAACTACATATGAGGCACAGAATCGCTTGTCAGCAAGTGGGTCATCATAAAGGCGGAATTGAAGCGTAGTAAGATCTTTATTCAACTTGCTCGTCTTTTCATGTTCACCTGCCAGGCAAGCTTGGAGAAATTCATCAAAGGAACCGCGCGGTAAAGATCTCTTTAAATCCAGCGATATGCCACACCGGTTGGCTGCCTCCTGATTGATTTGCGCGACCGCATATATAAAGGCATGCTTTGTAGCCTCAAGAAAATCGAACATTTGATCAGCAAACGGAGCCACGGCTTGAAAAGCCGCTTCCATATCTGGACGCAGCATCTTGCCTTCTTTGCGAAGACCACATGCCTGATTAAACAGGCCATACAGCGGAATCAGGTACAAGTTATGACCGCTTCCCGTCGTTTCAACCTGAACGGCGAAGGAATCCCACCACTGTTTACCCATATCAGTGCCTGAAGGGGCCAGCCAAATTAAGTCACCCGTATAACACCAATCATCCGGCCCGTGGGTAATTTGCCAGCCCGCCTGACCCAAACGATGTCCAAGCTCAACGATCTCTTGATATGGATTAGCAGATGCATCAATAATCGCGTAGGACTCGGCATCCTCGAGCACCATTCCGTCGACAGGAGACGGGAAGCTCGCCTTTTTGAAGCCCGCAGCCAGCGCAAGAAGGTCGTTTGAATTCTCGTCTATCGCCTCTGTCATCGAAGCCCCAACTGGATTGCACAATGGCTCTGTGTCGACAATCCAGGGAACAGGACGTAGCGGTTCATCCCCTCTAGAATTGAGCCTAGCAAACGTCATCGCGACAACTCGGTTGGTCCAGCCGAAAGCATCGGGCCCAACAAACACACGATGATCGGTTTTGCGAATGCGGTAATAATAAAAAATAGCATCGTCCCCATAGGCCTCTTGCACTATCAGACTGAAGGGGTTTGCCTCAATTGGGTTCTCGGGATCGGGAACATTCGCCGAAATGGTAATTCCGCCCCCGCGCGTAATGTCGCGGTCAATCTTTATCTTCAAAGCCGACCTGTTATGGTCTTCGGCAACATCGATTAGCTCAAGCGTCAAATCATCCAGCGAGATGGAGCCCCCGCCCCTAACAATAAAAGCATCGCAGTTAGAAACGTTGCAAAAGCCAATCGCATCGGAAATCTGAATCTCATGCGGCTTACTCACGCTCCCCGCAACATCCCAAAGCTCGTCAGGAAAGCAACGGTTTACAAGAATTCGATCTGCGACCTCATTCCACGAAAAGTCCGGGAAGACGTAGTCGGGCAGCACCTTTGATGTCGTAGTTGCTTTGGAGGTCCCTGCCTGTGAAGCGCCGCATTTCCCACAAAACGTCGCACCCGGCAATAGCGGAGCGCCGCATTGCGTGCAAAATGCATTCTCCGTCTGAGTGCTTGCTGCCACGTCCGTAGCATCGGCTGTCGTCTTGATATTAAGAGCGCTTCCCGCAGATGACAGCCCAGACTTTAAATTATCGAACAGGCCCGTAGCATGTCCTTTCTCGTCGGAACGATTCCTTTATCTTTTTGTAAACCCAAAAGGACAAAAAAACGTTGCGCAACACCGCCGGACGGTTGGATGTAGAAACTGCAGCTATCCGATTTTGCCTCGCGCAACGATATACGTCACTTTGCCGCCAAGGCAAAGCTCATCGCCCACTTTAATTTCCACCGGCGGGTACTCATGCCCCGGCTCGGCCTCAGAGCTCGGGGGTTCAACGACCGTCAAGCCTTCTGCGCCGCGCTTGAGCACCGTTCCAGCTGTCGAGCCCAGACCCTGCACATACCAGCGACCCCTCTCGCACCATATGCGAAGATGCCGGGCGCTTACGCAACCGTCGGGCGCACCGATCACGTTTGTGCCAGTCGGTAAATAGCCAATGACAGTGCCCTCTGGATCTTGAGACAACTCATATGCCGGCAGGCGCACGACACTGCCCTCACGTAAGATAAGGCCTAGCGTTGTGGAAGCGCTATCGACAGGACTCGCCACAGAGGCATAGCCGCTCTTGCCGTTATCGAGTCTAAGCGTCGTTGAGCTAAAGTGCCCGCCCATGCATCGCTCCAGAAAATCCTCGACCTGCTCCGCCGCGCGCGTCGGATCCTGGAAGCAGCCTGCCACCACAAACAGCATGACAAACAGAGCGGCCCTGTCCTTGCCGGCAGGAAGCACTGCCATGTCGATACACCTGACCGCATTAAGATACGTCTGTCCGCTCAATCCCCACGCATCGAATGCATCAGCCATAGCATGAGCCGCCGGCCCGCGATAGTGATCGGCGATTTTAACGCGCGATGCCGCGCCGGAGCCCTGCCGCGCCGCCAGTCGCGCCATAACGTTGAGCGAGGCGTTTTGCAAGTCGCCGAAATGCGAGGGATTCGTTTTGGAAGGAACAATATCCACGTAATTGCGCATGATGCTCGAACGATGCATGACCTCGAGCGACTCACGAGGAGACATACCGCCGGCAACAGGCCGAACGGAAAGCAATAGGCAGCATGCATCGTGATAGTCGAGGCCCGCAAACCCTCTTAAATCCTCGAACATGATACGGCGCGGCGTTATCTCTGCCATAAAACATCCTCCTCAGCAGGGACTACGCCCCGACTATCATCGCTAACGCAATTCGTTTCTTGAACCTCAGAACTCTCCTGGTGGCCGGGGGGTTCCGACCCAAACGCAATCCGTGCGGCACACGACACTACGCTAAGCGCAAACATGATTGCCAAAATTATTAGCAATCGCCAACCGAGTTTTCGCACGGGACGCGAATGACGAACGTCCCTAAACCCAATAGATGTGCCACTGCTCGAAACGGCCCCTCGTTTCTTTTTTCTCGAACTCGAAAAGCCCGAGGGAACAGGGGGCGCCGGTGCAGAAGTCGCCGGCGCAGGAGGCGGTACGGGAGGTGCAGGGGGCGGCGGTACGGGGCTCGAAGAAGCAGAGGCAGAATGGGGTTTCGAGGCGCGGGCAGAGCCTGATCCTCCACCTCTTTTCGGTCGCGGCGATGCAGCCCCCGCGGCGGCCCCGGCGGCTGCCGAGCCCGCAGCAGCACCAGCAGCGGCTGCGGCGGATGCAGCGCCAGCCCCCGCCGCCGCGGCACCTGCCGCACTCTGTGTAGCGCCAGGCGTGGGTACCGGCACCGGCGTGGGAACCGGAACGTGCTCCGCACCGGAAGCATCAAAATAAACATCAGGCTCAGACCAAGCGTCCCCTGTTGGCTCCGGCTCGGACACCGGAGTTTTACGGGACGCTTCAAAACGCTCCTCAGCATGCGGCATAGGCACAGTTGCCGATTCTGCCACCGGAGCCACAAAGTCGTTCTCGAACGGGTTGGATTCCGTAGGAGGTACGACCACCGCATTGCCAACAGGCGTCGTTTCATCCCAGCCCGAATCCGCATCATATTTTTCGGGCATTTCAACCGGCTTAGGAGCTGCGACCGTTCCGTTTCGTTGACGACCCTCATACCAGCATTCAAGCTCGTACAAAAGGCCATCCACCGTTGGCCTGGCCTCCTGAGAAGGCCTGATACCGCTCATGATCGCATTGAGCAACGGCGCCTCGTATGTGCGCCGGGCAACAAGCGGTTTTGGATCCATGCTCATTTTGGTGCGATAATCTGACCCTCCAAGAGAGTGGGTAAGGTCGAATGGCGTATGCCCCGCGTAAAGTTCATACAGCACGCTGCAGAGTGCATAGATATCAATCGCAGGATTGTTTCTAAGCTCTTCCACGCCCTCTACGTCTGCCGTCAGCATCTCGGGAGGAGCGTAATCTCGCGTGGCCCCACGCATCATGCCCACACGCTGCGTAAAGGCCATGGGAATATCTTGGCATTCTGTGGTCGAATTGCCAAAATCGATCAGGCACGTATCGAAGGCGCCGGCAGCAATCTGCTGAGACAGGCTCATATCCTTGGTGCGAAACATAATGTTATTAGGAGAAATATCGCGATGCACAAGGCGGCTGTTCAGGCGCTCGACACCCTGCAAGATCTCCAAGACCGAAATGCCCACTTGTGCCACGACTTCACCCTGAACACCGTCGCCTTCATGAGGTAGATCAGGTACAGCATGCGCCAGCGTGGTGCCCTCGATCCATTCCATAAGGATAAGCGGCTCGCCCTTCCACGACCCATAGCCATAGACCTGTGGAAAGCCTTTTAGCCTAGATACTGCGAGTTGGTTTTTATATTCTTCGAACAGCATCTCCCTCAGCTCAGAAGGCGAGCAATCGCTGTTGGAATCGGGTGCGTTTAACCGCTTGAGGGCAAAAACCTCTTCGTAAAGGTTCACCACCTTGGCAACCGCACCAAAACCACCATGAAGCGTGCTCCCCGGTTGAAGAAAGAGCATATTAAAACGCGATGCGAGCTCCTGTTCACGCCCGGGCTCCACAGGAATGCTGGGCGTAAAACCATCAAGCTGCACAACCTCGAGCTGTTCCAAATTATCCATGGCTCCCCCATTGCAATCGTCTGAGCAAAAGTATCACGCAGGCATGCTCGAATATGTTGCGCAACAGGCACGAAAAGGGCTGTCGGATAATTTGCACTGAGAGTACGCCTGCCCTATGCAGGCAAATTGTGAGAGGAGGCCACATGACCGCATCAGATATCACTGTCGAACAACTACAGAAACGATGCGCGCCCGGATACCCCATGGGGCCCATAGTGGTGTCCGGAGCTCAGTGCTTTGCAGACACGACATGGTCCGATTTTGCATTTCGGGCCGCAAAGCAAGAGGAGTTGCGCATAACCGTGCGTACGGGACTCGAGGCAATCCAGGGAGGTGTCTTTTTTGGAAAGCGCCTGCGAGCCTTAGAACTAAATCTGCTTCGTCCCGAAGGACCGGCACGCATCTACATAACGGTAGAAGCATGCTCTAGCAACGCAAAGCTCATGGCGTGGCGCTGTGATCTCTCCGGAAACAATGCAGCGACCAACAAACAAGTCGAAAGCCTTATGAAGGCCATCGGCAACATTGCAACCGAAAGCACAGCAATGGGAGCGACGATACTCCCCTAGCATAATATGTAAATGGGGCGGCTTTGACCGCCCCATTCTTATAACAAGATGAACCTCTGGCCCTAACAACAAATCCGCCCTCATTTCCTTAAGCAAGAAATGAGGACGGATGATATAGCTTGCGTGCTTACAGTTGATCAACACAAGAATTGGCGAGTCTTTTTACACCTTGGAGCCCTCAAAGTTAGCTTAGCCATTCATTAGGATATCGTTCAAAGTAGCAAAAGTCGAGAGAACCGCCATGATTGCAGCTGTATGAAAATCGATAAAAGTGCCGAGAAGGGCGATAAACGCGTCAACTACCTCTTTCTCGTCGTTGGACAAGGTGACACCAGCCTTGTCCTTGGCCACCAGCTCGTGAACATTGTCAACCATATACGCGTAATAAACGGCACCATCTCTCACGTTTTCTTGTAAGAGCGTGAGATACCTCATTTTTTCCATGCGCCTCCCCACCTCAGCAGAATAGATACGTATCACCTGTCGATTATCTGCGGGCAACATGTCTACATTAACAATGAGCTTATCCCCAAAAGCCTGTTCAGAATACTTTTTGATATATTCAGCAACCTGTTGAATATCCACCTCATTGCCACGAAATAGGAAATAAGAATCAACCTCTTCAGTTCCAAAAACAGGATCGGCATGTGTGACCCTTTGGTAAGCCGCGGCCCCTTCGAGCAAGGACATCTCGTTGCAGCCCGTATCCACATACGCTTGCCATGTATCAGTCGGCATAAGATGCGGAGGTTCGACCGGAACGGCCTGATGCTCCGGCGCAACGCCCATCACCGGTTCTCCGCACTTGGGGCAGAACTTGGTACCCGGCTCGAGGGAGGCGCCGCATGCGCCGCAGAACTTTGGCTCCTCGGAGGCAGCCTGCTTTTGAGCAGGGGCAGTCTCCTTTGCGGGTACGGGTTTTTGAGCAGTATTTTCCTTAGTGGAAGGCGCAGTGTCCTGCTCTTCGTCTACGCCGTTGTATCCGTCTTTAAATGCTTGAACAAAAGAGCCAAACAGTCCCATGGTATTCTCCTATTTTGATTAGTAGTTGCATACAGGGAAACTAAATCCCATCGCTCCCCTACGAGCGCTTATGGAAAAACAGCTTGTAGCAAATAAACGCTGCCACTAGGGCAAACAGAAAGCCTTCCCAGTTGCCTCGGATGAGCGCCGTAAGGCCGATGAGCAGCATTGCCAAAGCCCCCACGACGCCAATGAGCACCCAGTTGGCGGCAAAGTAAACAGAAGGCCCACGCCTCCTGTGCTCAGAAAAGGACATCTTGCTCGGCGAGTATGTGCCACGTCCTCCCTTTTGCCTTCTCGAATCATATTGAGGACGCCAAGAACCGCTTCCTGCCATTCTTCTTACCTTCTTCCTATCAGAACGAGCACCCCGCCGTCCTCGTTACATCCAATGACTCATTACGTAGTTCTCAAAGCGCTGGCCGTCTGCCGGAACCAACCGAATGCGAACAAGCTTTCTGGTGCCCATGATCTTGAGCGTATAGCAACGCTTGCCAAATTCGGTCCAACGCTCAAAATCTCGAACGTGGCTGTCCACGCGGATGATGCGCTCGACCTCTTGAGCCGGGCCAACTAAGGCAGAAATAGGATCTTCCATGGCACGTTTAATCTGCTCGGTGCGCGGCTCCCTAGTGCGGAGCCTAATGTATTTGGGATAAAGACCCATATGGCAAATCATGCCATCGACATCAGCGCCGATAAACGACTCGTCGGCATCGGAATAGCCTGCCGCCTTACCGTAAGCGCCCTTTGCCAACCCAGAAACCTTATTAAACAACCCCATGGTCATCACCCGTCTGCTTAAACTTACCTACTTTCTAAAGAACGGCAACCCGCCCTTTTTGACATTGTCAGCGAGAATCGCGTCAATCTGTTGCGCAACATCGGCAGGAGCCGTAATTCCCAGTGCCTCGAGCGCGCGGGACCCGCAGTAACGGGCACATTCGTGCTTAAGGGCGCCATGGTTCTCGAGCTTAACTTTGGGAAGGACCTTGCCCATAGCGGCGTGCATGTCTTCGCGATTCACTCCGTAAACCGCTAGATACGAAAGGACAAGCGCCAGGCGATCGAACGATCCCTGCCTGCCGCGCGAATACTTTAAGGCAAGCTGAGCGCAGGCTTCGAAGGCAGGCAATCGGCAGGTGTCCGACACTGCAACCATGGCAAAGGCAAAATCGCCAAGGTCTTTGCAACATCCCAAAACACCCTGGGCGAAAGCGTCGCAGATCCTATCTAGATCACGGCCCTCAACGTCGGAAAAATCGACAGCCCCACGGTAGCTTTTTATTTTTAGGATATCGGGGATTCCCTGAAATGCTCTGAGATTCGCGCTCGTCTGAGAAGCCCTCCCCAACTCCGCAAGCGTCAGCGCGAGCATGCCCTGGCGACTAAGCACCGCCGCATTCGCAGCCCGGGAATAGCCATAAAGAGCGCGCAACGTCCTAAGATCTTCTTTTGAGGGATTCAAAGGATCGATTCCATCCGTAAGGCTATGCGAGGCAGTGCGCATCGTTTTTACCATGGGCGGGCAGCACACCAGCTTGTTACTAGGAGCCGCCTTGGCAAGCGATTCAACAAGCTCACGAAGTATTGAGGTCGCTGTTTCGCTGCGACAGCTCAGCAGGTAAGCAACATATAGGGACGTAGCGTCGGTATAACCTATTTCGAGCGCCTTATGAGTAGTAGGGAATCCTTCCCTACAGCAGATTTTATACAGATCCGACGCAGCCTCTACGCTCTCGACGTGGCCCAAGCCAAACGAGAACATGGTTCCCATGTCTTGTTCGCGTCCATGGT
Organism: uncultured Collinsella sp.; assembly: GCA_902495645.1. Classification (GTDB taxonomy): domain Bacteria; phylum Actinomycetota; class Coriobacteriia; order Coriobacteriales; family Coriobacteriaceae; genus Collinsella. The sequence continues at coordinate 59,308 of CABUXY010000003.1, forward strand.
CGCTCAGCCACACAAGACCACGCGGAAGTTCTCCAACCTTGGCATACGGAGCGCGAGCAGCGATGACCCCCCAAATGCCGTCAATCTCCTTCGGGGCAACAGCGCACACCGCCGTCACCGCCGCCTCGACGGCAGATTCATAAACATCGAGCGAATGGGTGAACCCGTTGACATAGGCAATCACAGCCGTCGATAGCTTCACGCGATCAAGTGCAAAGGCCGCTTGCAGGGCCCCAGCGGCAAAGCGTCCAAGCTCGCCATCGGGACCAGCTTCCTCTGGCGTACACTTGCGAGCCGCAGCAGATTTAGAGAACAGATCCAGCAAATCGATAATCTTTTGAACGTCCGATACCTCGCCCGGCGCAAACAGCCACGAAGAATCGCCGCCGCGCTGAAGAATTGCCAAAAGGTCGAGGCCGGCACGTGAGCAAGATTCGCATAGCGAGCTCATCTGTTTGGGGAAGTCCCGCGGCGTCACCGAGGCATCGGAAAGCAGACGCGATACCGTAGCGGCCGCGACGGCGCACACGCCCTCGCGCCTCTCGGCATCCATTCCGCCTACACGCCGCAGCAGATAGCTCAAGACAGGGATGAGCACGCCAAGACCCATATCCGCCAGCGTATCAAGTGAATCTACGAGCTGATTGGTAAGTTGCGCGTTTGTTGCCTCGTCGGACGAAGCCTCTGCAAAGGAGAGTGCACGTAGAAGCCTGCCCGCGTCCGCATCCGGCTCGCTCTTTCCAAGCAGCGCCCACAAATCATGGGCATCGTCCAGTGCGCCCAACATGAATTTGGCCGTCGTGTGCTCCTGGACAAAGCTGCAGAAATCCGCGAGGCGCTTGGGGTTCAGCGAATAGGAAAGCTCGACAAATCCCAGATATCCGTCAACACCTGCGTAGGACCCATTGCTGTCCGGGTTATGCGGATCAAAGACGATCCAACCACTTGTCACGTAATCCGGAGCCGCCGCGATGGCCTCGGCAGAAGCGTTGATGATATCGCCCGATGCCTCGGTTGCATCATCGGCACCCAGCACAAAGGAAATTTGGCGTGACAAACGCAGCGGCAAGGCATAAGAAATGGCTCCGATAATCTGAGCCGCCTCCTCCGCCGTGGCAACGACAACAAGCTGCTTGCCGCCCATCTTTGCCGCAAAGAGCTTTGCCAGCAGCTCCCCCATGGAGTCTGCCATGTCCTCGTCCTCGAGCCATTCGCAGACTTCATCAAAAGTAACATTGCCAGCGGGGGCCAAATCTACGCACGGCAGATAGTCGGGCTTCTCCGCGCTCTGAACTTCGGGCCCCATCTGCGAACGCAGCACAGACGAACCCATGAGTTCAATGGGCGCAAACGACATATCAGCCCAGGGAACAAGAAACGACTGACGCAACATATTGCCCGAACGCCCCTGCGGCCCCATGTAGTCGTGGGGCAGCCGGGTGTTGTTGCAGTATAGACAGTAGTCCCCATCGAGCGGATGATAGCCAAAGATGGAGAAGCCCAAATCGTGCGGAACAGGGTCGACAAACAGAGCGTTGTAACCCTGAGATGAACCGGCTGCGGGAATAGACGGAAGCTTTTCGTCGTACGAGAAGACCTGGAAGCCATCGGAGGTCCCCTCTATGCCGCGGCGACACGAGGTATAGATAATCTGGTGAGCAGCCATGTTCTACTCCTTGGTAATAAGGTGATTCTTGGCCATAATCCACAGCAGGGGGTCCTCCACGCGCAGCGGACGAGGACGCTTAACCGAGCCGCTCTCGTCCGGTGCATTATGCAGGCCCAGGGCGGACACGCCAAAGAAGGCAACGTCGCGGAAATTACTCTGAACACTCGAGACGATGGCGCCCTCATCCCAGTTTTCGAGCAATGCACGCAGTTCGGCATCGACGGCCTGCTGATCCGCCTCGACGAAGGCTCCGTGCTTAGCATGCGGGCTTGGCTGCTGAACGGTAACCGCCGCACCGCAAATGGGCGTCAGCTGGTCAAACTTAGAAAAAGCGATGGCCACGGGAACATCGATGGCGTCCCCCTCGCGAATGCCGCGCGCCGTGCGGATAAGCGTCGTGATAGCGCTGAGCACGCCTTCGAAACCTGTCGTACCCTGAACACCGCGGAGGCTGCTCGTAAGGTCCGTCTCGCCCGCCGCCTCGAGCTGCTCCCGAATGCCGGCAATCTGGAGCGGGTCAACAAGGAAGATGATGCCGCGCGCATGCTGCAGGTAACGGTTGACCGTGGCAACGGCCTGCGGGTCCTCCAGGTCTTCGCCGGCGGCGTCGAAGAACGAAAGCGTAAATGCCTTTTTGCGGCCACGCGACGCCTCGGTATAGTTCCACGTGTAGATGAGCGGCATCTTGTCCTTGCGGTCGCCACCGCCCAGCGCGCGTGACGTTGCCTCGAGCGTATGCTGCTCCTCGAACAGCGGCTTGTACTTGGTCTCTTGGTACAGCTCGCGGCAGTTATAAAGACCGTCCATGGTAAGGAACGGGTTTACACCGGCATCCATGACATGCCCAACGCGGCGCGTGAGCTGGTCGATAAGAACGGTAATGTAATGGCTCTTGCCCGAGCCGCGCGTGCCCACGATAGCGATGATCTCGTTGTTGCCGTCAATCGAAGACTGCGGCAGCGGACTGTGACACGAAGGACAAATGGGCACGGGCGTGTTGGAGTGACATACGTCGCAGCACACGGAGCCGCCACCAAAGTGGCCCTGTTTTTGGGGCTTAAAGACGTGTCCCACGGGTCTGGGCCGCGGCCATCCGCGAAACGTCGAGTACTTCTCGTCCACCTCGGGAGCAGACCCCGAAGGGCCGGCGTCGCACTGGCGATTTGTGCAGCGATACTCTACGGCATCGGCCCCGAACCGCTCAAAGCAAAACGGACACACAATGCTGCTCGACGAGAAGGACGGTACGCCAGAAGGCGTAGCAGCCGATCCGAATAATGATGAAAAGAAACCCATAATGAAAACCCTTTACTGAACGAGATAACCGGAAGAGGTAATGTAGGCGTCCTCCACAGACTTAATGCCCGAAGAGGGAAACGCCTGGATAGATATCTTCTTGGCCTTGGGCAACGTAACCGTGATGCTGTAGGTTCCATCGACCTCGACGGGACCAAACTCCTCAAGCGTTACGGAATCGACCGATAACGCGGGCGACAGGTTGCCGATGCAATAGGCGATCTTTGTCTTAGGCAACGTGAAGGAGCCGCCCTCTTGGGCCGAAAACGTAAACGTAGACTCCCGAGGACCAAAGAGTTTCTTGCTATCCGTGCGCTCGTAGCATACATGTGCATGGCGACGTTCAAAAATCTGCTGCGCAGGATCCGAGAACTCAAAGCTGCCCACACTGCCCTTACGCGAAAAGACCGAGACGTAAAGCCTCTGTCCGTCGGGCGCCGGCACGGTCAGGCAACCATCGCGCTCCCAGTTTTTCTTGGAAACGGGTCGCAGCTGGCACGAGGAGTCCGAAAGGTCATCCACAAAACTTGTCTCACTCACGGCAACACTAAATCCCGTCACTGCGTGGTCCTTTACCGAGACATAGATAAGCAGCTTGCCGTTTGCCTCCTCGATGGAGTCGATACTCACCTTGCCGCCGTTTGACACACGAGCCTTGGCGCCCACGATAGCGGAGCTACCGCAAACCGTGGCTGCAAAGAAGTAAAGGACCTCATCGCTCTTCCAGGTGAGCGTGCCTTTGCCCGGCCCGGCAACGTTCACGCTCACAACTTCAAAGTCTCGCTCGAGCGAGGCCACATCGGACGTCGACCCCGGCTGGGGAATGGATTTGGCGTCCACGGAGCCAAAGAAACGCACCTCGGCGCCAACATCCTCCCACTCAAGATCAAAGACGCCTTCCGCGCCCTTATGAGCACGCGAGACAAGACCGTCTACGTAGCGTGTAGCATCGAGCGGGGTCGCCTCGAATGTCTGCGGATGCGTCTGGCGACGGCCCAAGCCAACGATATCGAAGGAAGCACTCATCTCGTAGTGATACGTCACGCCGTCCGTAAGGCCGCCGATAACGTAGTGACCACCAGATGGGACGGTAATGGGGTCCCCGCCATCGAGCGGCGTAATCTGAACGGTTGCACTCGACGGCAGCGGCTTCCAAGACACCTCAATCTGTTCATGCGCCGGCATAAAGCGCACGTCCGTAAGGTCGGGCGCAAGAGCGATAACTTCGCTCGCAGCAGGCTGGGAACGCACACCGACGCGAACGACAACCACCTTGTATGCAAGAGCACACCCCTGGGGAGCATGCTCGTGGGTATATGAGGGCTGATCAGTCGTGCCAAGGAGCTGATCGCCGGAAGAACCGTCACCCTCGACAACGTAGACCTCGTACACAAGCGCGCCACGCGAACGGCTCGGCTGCCAAACAAGGCTTACGGTCGAAGTCTCGGCATTGCCGCGAGCCTCCAAGTTGGAAACCGACTGCGGGGCGTGCGACGCAAGGAACGAACGGGCAGCGGCATGGTCGGCGCAGCGGGCGAGCGCCTGCTCACAGAGCTCGGCGGCCTCCTCCGCATCTGCCGCCCCCTGAGCTTGACGCACAAGATCGTCCGCCTCGGTTACGCCCGAGGAAACTTCCGCCTCACGCGCCTTAAGATAGGCAGCATCGACGCCCGGTACGAGCAAGGCGCGCCTTAAGAGTCCATCTGCCTCCGCAAAGCGACGCTCCGCAATGGCGGACGTGAGCTTGGCGCCCAAATCGCCCGCGGCAGCCTGGAGCTGAGCGACTTTTGTGTCGACCTCGGCAACACGGGGCAAGGACGGCCACGCCGAGCGCGCCTGAGCGAGATTTGCCTTCGCACCCTCAAAGTTGAGCCAGCCCGCAAGCTTATCGGCGGCGTCGCACAGGCGCTCCGCATCCTCGATGGCCGCACCCAAAGGCGCACCGCAACCGGGGCAGCGATCGTTGGTGTTGGGGTATTTCTTGTGGCACGAGGGGCACTCGAGCATAAGCGGCAAACCGCAGCGACCGCACGTGGCAGCAGACTTGTCGTTCATATGACCGCAGCGACACTGAACGAGCGAGTCGAGCTCTGCATCTCGCTCAAGCGAAATGCCCTTCTTTTTGCAGTGGCCAACGAGCAGGGAACGAGCCTCGGTCTTGTCTGCCACAAAGGGAGCAAGGGTCTCAACGGCAGCACGTTGCTGTTCGACCCTTAAGCTGTTGTCCGAGAACGATGCGAGCTCGTCGAGCTCATCAAAGACACGGTTGAGCTTAAGGCGATTGAGGCATGCGTCGTACTCTTTACGAGCGTCGTCTGTGCCAAAGGCCTTGCGGCACAGGGCCTCAAGGCTCGCCGCGGCCGCCTGCTCGGGCGTGTTGGCACGGAACGACCCTGCCACCCGCTTTGCCTTCGCAAGCAGGTCTGTACTCGGGGCGCGATAGGGGTCGGCGCAGCCGTCGGGGCAGGCAAAGTCATACAGGTCGCTCTTGCCCAGGGCAATAAGATCCGTCTCCTTTTTATAGCCCGCCCAACCAGGAAGCTTATCTTCCATGTAGCGTTTGTAGACATCGTTTGATCCGTCGTTGGTAGATGCGGTGGCACCGCCCTCGGCAACCGTGTACTTAAGCTCGGCGGCACGCTTGCGCACAAGGGCCTCGTCCACCTGATACTCGACGCCAAAGTGGGTTTTCTTAATGCGCTTCTTGGTCTTGTTGCAGATAAGATCCAGCTGGCCGGCGGAAATCTGGTTGTTTTCTGCCGCCGCCTCGAGCACCGGGTCGAGCGCGCCGTTCACAACCTTGAGAGCATTCGCCGCGATGGCAGAGACCTGGGCCTCGTTGCCATCGGCAAACGCTTTCTCCATGTTGGGGACCTCGCCCAAAAAGCGCTTGTAGATAATCTGGTCCGTACCGCGCGAGGCCTTGGGGCCCCACACCACACGTGCATCCGTGAGCAGCTGCCGTAGCTTTTCCTGTGAAGGAACGGGGTCAAGCGGCGCGCCGACGACGAGTAGCAAGTTGAGTTCTTGTTCCATAAATAGGCTCCCTAAATGCTGATGCCAGATCCGCTCGAGATGGAGCGGCCGATGCTCGAGAACGCGGTGCCGAGTTCGGAGAAGTCGAAGAGGCCCGCGTAGCTATCGGAGGTGGAAATCTTCTTGAGGAACTCGAGATCGGCACGAGGGGTACCGATACAGATGATGCGCACGCCGTCCTCTTTGAGCGACCTGGAGTTATTGAGCGCAGAATCGTACGTGTCAGCCCAAAAATCATCCGTTAGAATAAGAACAATATCCGACACATCATCTTTCTTAACGCCCCCGCGCCAAGAAATATATTCGTTCAAGGGATCAACGTTGGAAGCGGTGAGGTCACTGCCGCACTCAGTCGCTTCGAGAGAATAGAAACCAGACTTCGAGCTTATTTCCCATTCTTGATGATTGAAATCAGGAGATTCGAGAAGATCCTTATTGATGAGACAACGGTTAAACAGTCCCGCACGCGTGTACTTAACAATACCCGCATAATCGTCACTCGGCTCACACACGACCTTAGAGGAGTCCGCAAAGTACATCAAACCGACCTGGACGCCCGATCCGTCGACAGAGTCGAGGAAGGAGTCGACCGCTTCCTCCGCGGCGGCAAAACCCTCGCCGTACATACAGGCTGAGACTTCGACGCAGATCATCACCCGGGCATCGACAAAGCCATGGCCCTCGCCCTCAGCATCGTTGTCCGTCGGCGCGTTCAGGAAGCGCGAGAGGTCGGACTCGACCTCGGCGCGCTGGACCTCGAGCGCCCTGCCCGAGGACGCGAGCGTGGCGCCCACCTCGATGGTGGCGTTCTCGGTGTAGGAATAGGAGACCAAGACGCGCGTCTCGCGCCCGCGCTCGCCCGGAATCTTTGGGACCACGTACTTGCCCACAACCGTGTTGTTGAGGGGCGCCGGGTCGTCTCCCTGCAGGAGGTAGATCTCGAGCGAGCCCGGACGGCCCGGCGTGGCGCCCACGGCGTATTCGCGGCTGTTCGTGACCGGAATCGGCGTGTTCTTGGCGATGATGGTGGAGTTCACGTAGCGCGAGCGGTCCTCGCTCTCCGCGATCATGCCCATGGAGTGCGCCGTGCAGTCCACCAGTTTGGGAAGAGCGCCCAAAGAGAAGCGCGGGGCGGCGGCAGGAGCGCCGGGAAGCGAGAACGTGGTGCCGCACTTCTGGGCCGCGTACACGGCGGCGCCCAGGGCCACGGCCTCGTCGGGGTTGACGTTGCCGCCGATGGGGCCGCTGCCCACCTTGCCGGTGAGGTACTCGCGCACCTGCGGCATCTTGGTGGAACCGCCCACGAGGATGTAGCCGTCGACCTGCGCCCACGCAAGCCCCGCCTCGCGCAGCGCCTCCTCGCAGCAGTCCGTCGTGAGCGTCAGCAGGTGGCGCGTGGCCTCCTCGAAGTCCTCGCGGCTGATCTCCACCGTGCCGGAGACGGACTCGGCCATGACGCGAGCACGCGTGCGGGAGCGCGTCGTGAGGTCACGCTTGACCTGCTCGGACACCACGGCAAGCGTGTTGATGTCAGAGGGCGTGAGGGCAGACTCCACATCGTCTCGATCGAGACCGCGCTCGTCGCAGAGCTGGTCGAGGATGAAGTCCGACAGGGCGCTGTCCCACTGGCGGCCGCCCAGCTGGTGATTGCCCGTGGAGGACAGGACGCGGATCTCGCGCCCCGAGAGCCTGGCCACCGTGACGTCGAACGTGCCGCCGCCCAGGTCGTAGATGAGGATCGTGCGATCGCCGGCGGCGTCCGCGCTCATGAGTCCGTAGGCGTAGGCGGCGGCCGAGGGCTCGTTCAGCGTGCCCAGGGCGCGCACGCCCGTGCGCCGCAGGGCCTCGAGCGTCGCCTCGCGCTGGGGCGCCTCAAAGTACGCGGGCACCGTCACCACCGCGGAGTCTATCTCGACGCCGTTGGCGGCAGAGATATCCGCGATGAGGTTGCGCAGGAACATGGAGCTCAGCGTGGTGGCGTCGAACTCGCAGCCGCGCAGACACTCCACGTAACCGGCGTTGCCCATATTCGTCTTGTAAAAGGAGGCCACGTCGGCATCGCCCATGAGCTGGGCCTCCTTGGCCGCCTCGCCGCAGACGGCCGAGCCGTCCTCGGCGACGGCGACCACGGAGGGCGTCGTGTGCTCGCCGGACGAATTGGGGAGGATCTTGGGCTCGCCGTCCGCGCCCACGCACGCGACGGCGCTGAACGTCGTCCCCAGATCGATTCCTACCGCGATACCCATATCGTCTCCCTCAACTCGCCTGTCTTCTTAGTGTCTTAAAGCACCATCTGCATGGCCGTGGCCTTGGAGCGCGCCTCGCGAATCTCGTCCTCGGTAAGGCCGCCCTTGACCTCGACCTCAACATCGCAAGACTGACCCGACGTTGGCTCAACGGCGTGCACGTCAAGAATGCCCTGCTCGCTCAAAACAAACGTCACGTCAATAGGTGAACCCTTGGGCAGGTTCACACTCGAAAGGTCAATAGAGGCAGATGCAAGAGGCTCGCGGTCCTTCTCGACTCTCTCTTCCTCGGAATCATTCTCAAAGACTTCGACAAGAACAGAAGTCTGTCCAGCCTCAGAAATACCAAAACGACGGGTTTTTTCAAAAGCGCCCTTTTTCGAGTCGATCTTTTGGTTTTTAAGAATCATGTTGAACACGACCAGGTTGCCTGTTTCCTCGTCAATAGCAGCCGTACCATAGCTCTTCGACGTGACAACGGAGATCTTGATGGCAGAAGCCGCGTCCTCGGGATTGACGAACGTCATTGCCAGGTTGTTGGCACCGACGTTCTGCTGCTGTTTGACCTCCTGCGTTTGTTGGTCGACGACCTCGACCGTCTCCTCGGAAGTACCTTCCTGCTCGGCCTTGTGATACAGCATGCTGGCGAGCTGGGCGGCATAGCGAGCAGCGCCCTTGGCCACAGCCTCATCGGGATCATTAATAGCCTGCTCAAGCTCGGGGAACTCCTGCTTGAGACGATCGGCAACCTGACGCATACGCGTGGAGCCGCCCACGAGCAAAATCTTGGTGGGGTTATGGCCCTTAGCCTTAGCGCCATCCAGGCAGGTACGCATGATGTCGATGGTGCGGGAGAGCAAATCTGACGTCATGTCGTTAAAGTCATCGATGGTGAGGCTAATCTTTTGGGGACGACCCGTAAAGTTCAAGACCGCATTGGCGCTGTCCTTGGACGTAAGGGCAAACTTCAGCTCTTCTGCCTTACCTTGGAGCTGCTGGTCGGCATACTCGTCAAACACGTCCTCGTCTGCCCCTGCCTGCTCGCAGAACTCGTCCTTAAGGTAGGCAACGATGGCGGCATCCCAGTCGCCGCCACCCAGGTTTTTATCGCCCTGGTTGCAGATAACCTCGATATTCTTGGAGCCATCGCTGTGGTTAAACGAAACCGCGGAGACATCGAAGGTACCGCCGCCCAAGTCGTAGACGATAACGTCCTCGTCCTTATCGCTCTTGTCGCAGCCATAGTTAATGGCGGCAGCAACCGGCTCCTGCACCGTGCCGTACACATTAAGGCCGGCAATCTTTGCAGCAGCAAGCGTAGCCTGCGTTTCGGCATCGCCAAAGTAGGCAGGAACGGTAATAACGCAGCCATCGTAGCCCATAGGCATGTTCTGAGAAGCATCGAACGTAAGCTTCTTGAGCACATAAGCAGAGATCTGCTCGGGAGAGTAGTTCTCGCCGTCAACGGTGATGGCGACGGGGTTGTCGCCGATGATGCGCTTAACGAAGGACGCTGTGTAATCCGGGTCAATCAGAGCATTGTCCTTGGCAGGCTGACCCACATCGTACTTAGAAGGGTCATCCGGATCAAAGTGCACCACAGAGGGCGTGGTGTTGGAACCCTCGGAGTTCTTAACCACCACCGGGTTACCCGTCTCGTCGATGTAAGCGAGGCAAGAATAGGTAGTACCCAGGTCGATGCCGATTACCGTTGTCTTCTCGTCACTCATGATCATTTCCTTCCTTTAATGGTGACCAGTTTGGATGAGACGATTAGGCCCCTTGCCTACTCGTCGGCTTTGTCTAATTGTTGTTCGGGCTCGGTGTAGCCTTTTTTATACGTATACGCGCGGACATATGCCGGATCGAGAACGGACCCCGAAAGCTCGTATCCCGGCGAAAGGACTTCGATAATGACACCGCGCTTTTCCGGGTCGCCCGTTAAAGTACGTGGCACAGCCAGCGTATGACGACCGCTCTCAAACCGATCTCCTGGCTCGGGCGCAAACGAGGTGACGCCAAAATCGTGAAGGATATCGATGAGCATGCCGCGATAGACGGAAAGATCCTCCGCTTGCTGCTGAGCCGCATCACCTTCGAGGGTTGCAAGGTGTGTAAGCGACGTGTCCATCTCGGCAATCACCGACGTCACGCGCTTAAGCAGGGGCGTGGTTACCTTCTCATACACACCAGAGCGATACCGCTCAATTTCCGCACTGTTGTTCTTGAGCACTTCCTCCTCAAAGGTGGTGCGATCAATCTTCTGACGGAAGAGCCCTGTTAGTTGAGCAATCCCCTCATCCAAAGCATCGAGGCGACGCCCCAGCTCCTCGGCAGGCATAACGGGAGTCGACTCGCCAACTTCGACACCAGCAGTGGCATTCGCGTCGCAATCGCACTCCCCCTCCTCGACGGCCGTGTCGTCGGCGGCAGGCGCCTCAGCCTCAACGGGCTCGGGCGACTCCGCAGCAGGCTCGGCAGTCTCAACGGGTTCGCTAGCGCACCCCACCTCTTCGCACACAGGTTCTTCGGGCGCGACGTCCTCAAACGAGGGAACAAAAACATCGTCAGTCATATACGTCTACCTCTTCTTCCTTCGATCGATCTCGAGCTGCTGGGCATAAGAAACAGCGTTCTCAACAGGCAGGGAAAGCGCCGTGGCAAACGTCGGGTCTGCCTGGCCCGCAATCCACGCAAACGGCTCGACAACGCCCTTGGGATCGTAAGCGCCGGCGAGACGCTCGTGGCCAACGGCAGAGGCTGCAAAGAAGCGATACGAGCGGAAACTCGCCTTAAGCGACGTCAAGAAGTTGCCCATGCCATATTCGAGCAGGAAATCGCGAAGCACGGCATCCTGTGCGTCGGCGACAGGACACTCGGGATTTGCAGCAAGATACGCATCGCAGGCGGCCTGTCCGATTTTTTCATCCAAACCCGGAAGATCCGCCTTGCTGAGCACCACAGCAAGGGGCATAGTGAATCTGCCCTGACGATCTGGCTTGGCAACGCTTTTGACTTTCTCAATCAAGGAAGCCAAGACGTCGTCGGGGTTCGAGCGGCCAGAAACGGCGGCATCCGTTGCCGAAAGCCCTTCCTCGAGCTCGCTTGCCAGATCCGGGATGCTCATGGGGTCCACCAGCAGCACGGCGCCTTCGGCGTATGCGTACTGAAGCTGGTCCTCGTGCTCGTCGTTATTAAGGAAGGTCTCACCGGCGACGTCGTAGAGATGGATTAGACGGTCGGGGTCGAGCCCGTCTTTGCGGACAAAGACGCTCAGCGAGAATGCGGAGGCGCGCTTGACGTCGGAGTCCTCACTCGTCATGCTCGCATCGCCCGATTGATAAATCTTCTCGAGCTCGGAGAAGAGCCCTCGCTTGTCATCATCGAGAAAATCGGTGTCATAGCCCTGCTGAGCAGCGCGGTCGAGCACAAGGTCGTGGGCAAGTGCCGCAATGTAGGAGGTCTTTCCTACCGAACGGCCGCCAACAACGGGAATAGACATCGTCCTGGCCTCACCCGAAGCGACCGAATGGGCGCAATTGGGATTAGGGCAGCACTGCTCCAAGTCAGAGCGATGGATGGTCGATCCATCAGGCCCCTTAGCAGACGCAAAGAAGGTGCACGGGAGCTTTTGGCCGCACTCGCACACATGCGTATAGAAGCCAAACGTGTTGGGACGAAGGTAGGAATGAACCTTGCCGCACTTGGGGCAAACATACCCAGGGGTCGGCCAAACATGCTTGCACTGCTCGCAGACAAACTCCATTTTGCGCGTTTTACGATACCAAGCATCCAATGCGCGCGAGAGACCAAAGAGGATGTAAACGAGCACCATTACGACCATGATGACGGCCGAATGGATGAATGCAAAGATTACCGTTCCCGCAACGCCCGCAACAAGAAACGAGAGGAAGCAGATGCCCCACAGGACCTTGTGGATAAAGCCACCGTTGTAGAGCTCAGTAATTAATTCCCCGCGCGTAGCCCTATTAAGGACGATCGCCTCTCGAATCGTCGCTCCAAGATCAGAGAAACCCTTATCGAGCCAGTACTCAGCACGAGAAGGCTCGGGCGGCAAAAGAGCAGCCGTCTGGTTATAGCGCTCGTCAGTCAATGCCATAATCGCTAGCTCCTGTTCGAATCAATCGCATTTTTCTTAAATGCAGCCGCGTAATTCTTAAAAGCCTTGAAAACGCCATACGCGCAGAAGCTCAAAACAATAGCGCCAAGAACAAAGGTGATCTGGGCTTGAAAAGCCCTCACGATCGCGTAGACGACAATAAGAGCAAATCCGACGGCAATAATTCCAAATAACGCCATGTTTGTCTCCTCCTACTTCCTAAAAATGTTGATCAGCAAGTAAGCAGCGATGATTACGCCGAGACCGATGTATGCCTTCTGAAGGCCAGCGATTACGAGAACCAAAGCAACGGCAGAAAGGACGCAGGCAATTTGTCCCAGGCGCTTGTCTGACTCGTACTGCGTCGGTGCGACAGGTGCAGAAGCAGCGGCGCTTCCGCCTGCAGAGGAGCCCGAAGTCGTTCCGGCACCAGGCGTGGGGCTGGGCGCGGGGGTAGGAGCAGGACCGGAGGACGTCGTCGCGCTAGCCCCGGATGACGAATCAGAACCAGAATCAGAAGACGACCCCGTTCCGGAATCCGCCGACGAGCTCGTCGAGCCAGACGCACCTCCCGTCTGAGCGGCTCCGCAATAAGGGCAAAAAGCCATGCTATCGGGAATTGTTTTTCCGCAAGCCACGCATTGCATGTGAACTCCTTACACGTTCGCTATTAACCACGAAATCTTGGAAGAATGAACTTTGTAATGACAAACAACGCCGCGATGACGGCAACTACGATGCCCGCGGTCTTCAGGAAGCCAAAGATGATATCGCCGTAGGTATCGAGGATAAATTTGCCAATCATAAAGACGCCAAAGGGCAGCAGAATAACGGTGCCCCAGCCAACCTCGTCGATCAGGCCCTTCGAAGCCGCCGCGCCAACCTGAGCCGCGGCCTCGGCAGAGGGACCGGAACCATCCTGCGAGTCCGTTGAAGAGTCATCGCTAAGGCTTTCTCCCCTAGCAAACTTTCTCCAAAGCCTGCCGTCCATGCGGGTGGGCACATCGTCGTTCCCCAAGCAGTAGCTAATATAGACGCCGTACCTATCGCAATGATCGGCAAGTGCATACGCGACCTCGCTACACGACGAATCACAATCAGCCCAGCACAGTGCGCGCAAAAGCCAGTCTTCCTCGCCGCGTCGGTCACCATTGCGGCTAGCGAACTTCGCGAGAGCGGCGGCCTGCATAAACTTGTCCCAGTCCGAGGACGCCCTATCGTACGCATCGCACTCCGCTTTATAGTCAAAGGTGTCATAAGGTATGGTCCGAGCTTCGTCGTAAAGCGCCACAACTCTTTCCTTTCAGTGGTGAACTTTCGTATTATTTCTATCGCTGAAATTGCGAGAAGTGTTGCGCAACATCTAAAATGGTCGCAAAAGGTTATGCGAACGGCAGTCGGGACACCCCGCCCGTTGCTTTGCGTGATCATCATTCGATTCGTGCTACCCGTGTCATCGCGCCGAACGTTGAATGCGCCCACCAGCACATTCCTTACGAGTTGGCCTAAGCCCTGCAATCGGCGCGCACATTTTAAAGGCTCGTCAGGCTAACGACGGGAACGGAGGAGCATGCGTACACCAAGTTCAGAGATGTACAGCGACTTGCGAAGCTTCGGCGGCATCACCAACTGCACCGCCGCCTCGATTCTCATTTCGAGCAAGTCTGATCTGTTCAGCCATGTCTCCAATCGTCCGTTTCTTTCGCGAAAGATTACAAACGCCGCGCCGGGTTCCATCGATCCCGCCGAGTTTTCTAACTTTGGCATTAGCACTCAGACGTTGTTTTCGAAAATCATCTCGAATTTGGGCGGATCAAATGCGCGCCGTCTCGTGTCCGCACACTATGCGGGGCCAGCGGCACTCAACATGCAAGAAGCTCTAACCTGCATCGGCGAGGACGCAAGCGTCTATGCCAACGCACTGCACAGAATTAATAACGGAACGCTCAAATCAGAGCTGGACCGCGACATCTTATATCTACATCTCTTTATTGCGTGCGGCTGTCTGCAAAACGCCTCGGCCGCCGTTGAGAGCACCGAGATGTTTGCCAACGCGAGCCTTGCCGTCTCTTTAAAGACAGAACTGACGAGCCCGGGTAAACCGAAACGAGCTTCCCGCAAGCCCGATCAAACCCAGCTAGGGTTAATTCGCGTAATCGGCAGCTCGATCGTCCCCCCGATTCACCCCCTGTCTATTGAACCCGAGGGGACGGTCATTGGCTCCATTAGTTACAACGCCTCCGATATCACTGATGTTGGAAGCTCGGTGTCACGCCGGCATCTTCATATCTGGCTCGAAAACGGCACCTGGTACGCAAGGGGGCTTCATTCTACAAACGGGACGATTCTCATCAGCGGATCGAACGAAAAAGAGCGGACGCTCGAAATGCCCCGAAGCAAACGAGGAATTTCAGAGGCCTCTCCCTCCGCAATCATTGCAAATGGTGACATTCTTCAGCTGGGAACGGATACTTCCTTCCTTGTCGTATCCTTGGCTAAATAGCCGCTGGCAATATCTATCATGACGGGTCAAATCGTTTCCCTTCCGCTCTCCTCGTCTTGATGACCCAGCTTTATTCGTATTGACAGGAGCATTCTCATGGATATCGTCGACGGCAATAAACTCATCCGTCTTGACACGTTCGATACCGCCGTGGCGGTCGACCCCAGCGCCGAGGACGACGCCAAGCGACGGTTTATGACGCTTATTCTTCAGACGACATACCGCGACGGCGGCAATATCGGACACGTGCTTCGCGCGACCAACACAAGCGGCGAGGTCTTTGCCGTCAAGCTGCTCAAGGACAACGCCATCCTTTCCGGCCAAGCCCCCGATCGCTCCGCCGAGCAAGCGGCTGCGCACCTGGCCAACACCGCCGCGCTGTTCGAGGAGTACCGTCATCTGTGCACCGTCTCGCACCTGCGCGGATTTCCGCGCGTCTATGGCTATGGATCGTGCGAGGACGACCCGCTCATCCTCATGGAGTGGGTCGAGGGCACCTCGCTCAAGCAGGTGCTGCCCTTGCTTCCACACGATGCCTCGGGCGGGCTAACCACCCAGATGGTGGCCGCCGTTGGAAACGCCGTGCTTCGCGCGCTCCTGATGACCCAGGGACTCGTAAATCCGGTCGTCCATCGCGACCTGTCGCCCGCCAATATCATGTTCCGTACCACCAGTCGAACGCTCGAGCAACAGATTGCCGATTGCTCCTTTGACCCCTGCCTCATCGACATGGGCTCCGCGACCATGGCCCTCGGCGATGACACGATCACCCGGCGCGCCGACATCTGGCGCTTTGCCACGCCCGCATACGCCGCGCCCGAGATGCTCACGCAGGATATCGAAGGCATCGCGGCCCTTCGCCGCTCGCCCGCAATCGACGTCTACGCGCTATCGAGCATTCTGTACCAGCTCTACAGCGGTCGTAAACCGTTCGATGTCGAGTCGACGGGTGCCGCGGCAACCGGCTCGTTCTACCTCATAAAGACCAAGACCAAGCCGGCACCGCTCGAGCCGCGATGCAGTGACGACGAGGCGCTCGTCCAAATCATCATGAAAGGCATCTCGGTCGAGCAGTGCGATCGTCCCACCGAGCAACAGATGCTCGAGGTGCTCTCGGCATACCTCACCGATGCCGAATCCGAGGGCCGCGAGGGCGCGGGCAGTGACGCCGCAATTGACATCGACTCCGGTACGCACCTTAAGGTCGACGTCGCCGGCGAGCGAGCGCGAGAGATTCTGGAGCAGGCCCGGCACGATGCCATGACCCGCCGCCGCTTTATTATCGGTGGCGTTGTCGCGGCCGTTGCGGGGCTCGGCGTTATCGGGGCGGCAACCTATGGCTTTGGCATCCCCGACTACCTGGACGGCATCCGCGGTTCGCTTGACGACTACACCTGGGATCAGCTGCAGGAGATTTCGCTCAAGATCAAGGCTGCCGAGACCCGTAGCGAGGCACGCGAGATTGCAAAGCGCTACCATCTGCTCGATGCCGATGGGCATATCCCCTATCCGTGTACCAAGCGCGTGAGGCTCACCAACGGACTGCACGTCGGCGCGCAGCTTGTGGGTATCCGCCACGATGAACTTCTGGACGGGACGGGCAAGGCCGGACTGACGTTTATGTTCGATGCCGGCATTGCCGAGCGCGATGCAGCGCCCCAACCGTTGAACGCCGGCTGGGCAGATTGCGAGCTGCGGGAATGGCTCGACGGCGACGGCCTTAAGCTGCTGCCCAACGAGTTGCGCGCGCTCATTAAATCTGTCAAAAAGATCTCGAATAACGTTGGCGCTGCCAGAAGCGCATCGTGTCTGAGCGAGTTGCCCGCAACCCTTTGGCTGCCCGCCATGGTCGAGCTGTGCGGAGTGCAGCCGCCCGAGTCATTTGCCGAGGGCTTTCACTACCTGGCCGACATCTATAACGGCGAGGGCAAGGAGTACCAACTTTTCCGCGAGCTCAAGGTAAGTCCGTATACCACGAACGAGATGTTGGTTCGCCAGTGGAAGGGCAAGGACGCCTGTTGGTGGGAACGAACGGCGAGTCCCGACACATCGGAGAGCGAAGGCACGCTCTATATGAACCGCGTGGGGCACGACGGCGACGTCTTTACGTACGCCACGCCCGCGGAAAAGCCAAACAAGCGAACCTGCGTGATTCCTGGATTCTGCATCTAAGCAGCGGGCGTCTTGCCGTGACGGGACCCCACCCCGGCAATTGTCTTGATCTGTAACACTAGCTCGGCAGATACGGGTCTAGATGTTACAGATCGAGACAAACCCCAGCCCCGCGAGACAACATCTCAATCTGTAACAGTAAGGGGTTAAAAACCTCTCTAGATGTTACAGATCAAGACATTTGAGTTGACCGCGGACGGTCTGTCTCGATCTGTAACAGTTAGAGGTCATATTTGGTGCTAGATGTTACAGATTGAGACATTAGCTTGCCGAGAGCTCCACCTCATAAATGTGACTCAAGTGTGTCGATGTTTCCTTGCCAATGTTGCGCAACAGAAGCCCTTTCGGCGGTCGTAACATACGAATTGTCATAGGTACCCCTTCAACGATTGGGAGAAGAAATGGCAAAGTACGCACCTAAACACTTGGAAGTCTCAAGCGGCGACGAGCCTCGCCCCACATTCTCGGGCCACAAGGCAACACGACTCGCCGTCACCGCGGCAACCACCATCGCTATGACCGGCTCGTCGCTGCTCGCGCCGTTCTCGGCATTTGCCAACGATGTGAGTGATACCACGGCACAGGACGCGATCATGTCCCCGCTTGCTGTCCACGCCGGCGAGGCGGCAGGCTCCACAGTAAAGGCAGACGCCCAGAAGATTGCCGACTTGCAGGCTGCGATCGACGCCGCAAAGGCTGCCGAGGCAGACGCCAAATCCGACTACGACACGGTGGCTGCCCCCTATACCGAAAAGCAGGCGGCCCGCGACAACGCACAAAGCACCTATGACGCCTCCGTCTCCGATAATTCGCAGGCAGAGGCCGCCGCGCGCGCCGAATATGCTCGCCAGCTCGATGAAAGCGTCAAGGCGGCCGACAGCGCCAGTGCCACGCTGAAGGATGCCCGAGGAAAGCTCGATGCAGCCAAGACCGACGCCGAGGACAAGTCGAAGGTCCTTGATGCCGCAAAGCAAGCGGCAGCTGATGCGCAGGCCAAGCTCGAGGCAGCCCAGAAGGCAGCCGCCAACGCAACGCCGGAGGAAATCAAGGTCGCCGAGCAGGCAGCCGCAGATGCGCAGGCCGCTCTGGACCAAGCAAAGGCTGCGAAGGCCACTGCCGATTCCGCACTCACCGATGCCCAGCAGGCTCAGAGCGCCGCGCAGAGCGCTTACGACGAGGCGGCAGGCACGCTGGCTTCCGCCCAGCAGGCAAAGACCGCCGCAGATGGCAAGGCGGCTGAGGCACAGGCGGCATACGACAGCGCACAAGCCGATTTGGCGGCCGCAAAGGCAGGCGCCGAGGGCCCGGAGTATGACGCCGCCCAGGCAAAGGTCGATGCTGCCCAAAGCGCACTCGACCAGGCGAAAAAGCAGCAGGCGACTGCCGAAGCAGGCCTTTCTCAGGCAAATAGCGACGTTGAATCCAAGCAGGACGCCCTCACCGGCGCCGAAAGCGAGCTCGAAGCCAAGAAGCAGACAGTTGCAGCAGCCGAACATGATGTAACGGCAGCCCAGACGAAAGCCGATGCGGCGCAATCGGAGTTGACCTCGGCAAAGCAGGCACATGCTGCCGAACTGGAGAAGGCAATGGCCGCTCAGAAACAAGTCGACCAGGCAAAAGCCGAGAAGGAGCAGGCAGATAAGGCGCTCGAAACTGCCAAGGCAAACCAGGCGGCCGCCGATCAAGCCGTTGTCGATGCACAGAAAGCATACGATACGTGCAAGGCAGCAACCGATAAGGCAACGACGGCGGAGGCGCAGAGCGTCATCGGCTTCTACCAGTTCATCGGTGCCAACGACGCTGCAAACACCATCTATAGGCAGAGCGATAAAAACCCGACGACCATTGGCGATAAAAAAGACGGCACGTCACTCGACAACGCCAAGCTATCGTTTAACAAGCTGCGCGAGATTAACGAATACCGTGCAAGCGTTGGATTGAGTGAGCTTAGGGTGACGGCCGAGCAAATGGCAATCGCTCAATCCGACTCCAATTACTCTGACAAAACGCTAGGTCACTCAGATTACGCCATTTGTGAAAATGCCGCTTGGAACTTCAGTACTAAAGAAAACATCGCGCACCAATGGGTCGATGATGAAAAGGGGATATTTGACGAGGCTGCAGCGAAAGCCGGCCTTGGCAACGTTGCCCCCAAAGATGCTTGGGATACTTTCTGGAGCCACAAAACCGAATTCGAAAAGCACGGGGCAGACTTTGGCACCATCGGCCATTATTTGAATATCGTACAACCTAACGCCAAAACCATGGGATACGGCATCAACTCGCGCGGAACCCTTTGGCCGTATGTGTTCGTCTTGGAGATCGACGACAATTACGGTTCGTACGAGAAAGAATACTCGATCGATGAACTCGAGAATCTCTTTGATCAGTATCAGCTGAGCCTCTCCAAAGCCAGCGAAAAGCTCGCCGCCGCAAAGACGGACCTTGAGCAAAAGCGCAGCACAGCGGCATCGAAAGCCGATGCCGTAAAGGCAGCTGAAACCCTCGTCGCTCAAAAGCAGGAAGGCATTGTTGCCGCGAATAGCGACCTTGCCGCCAAGAACGACAGCGTAGCAAGTGCCGCCGCCGCTGTTACCCTAGCAAAGCAGAATCTCGCCAAGGCAAACGGAAAAGTTGCCGAAGCCGAAGACCAGGTCAAAGCCGCCCAAAGCAACGTGGCGACCGCAGAGCAGGTCGTCAACCAGAAGCACGCCGAGCTTAAGGCATCGCAAGAGCAAGCCGCTCAGAGTCAGAAGAAGGTTGATGACGCCAAGGCAGAGACTCTCGTAAAGCAGCAGACTCTGCAAGATGCAAAGAAGGAACTTGCCAAGTATTCAGCCGATGTTGCTGCGGCTCAGGAGAAAGCCGACGAGGCCCATCAGGCGCTTGATGAAGCCACGGCAGCCCAGACGTCTGCCCGGAGCGCTCTCAAAAAGGCGAAGCTCGACGAGACCGCCAAGAAGCAGGCCCTCGACACCGCGAAGGACAACGCCGAGGCCAAGGCGGCGAACGCGGAGCACGCCGCAGGCGATTTGACCGCAGCGGATAACGACTTTGCCTCAAAGAAGGCCCATGCCGACGCCCTGAGTAACGCGGCCAATAATCTTGCCACCGCCGAGGCGGCCAAGCAGGACGCCGACGCAGCAGTTACCGAGGCCGGAGTCGCCCTTGGTGCGGCAAATGATGCCATCGCGAACGCCGAGCAGGCGGTCGAGAATTCTCAGGCCGCATCGGATGCCGCTGTCGCTACCCTCGGAAAGCTCAAGTCCATCAACGTCGAAAACGGCATTGTTACTGGCTCTGACGCAAACGCGAACGATACGCTCAATGCCCTCTTTGCCAAGTGCGTCGCCGCCAAGCAGGCAGAACATAACGCAAAGGCCACACTTGATGCCGCTCAGGCAGACCTTGATGCTGCGACGCCCGCCTACACCGCAGCGCTCAATGCCTACAACGAGGCGAAGGCAAAACGCGTAGCCGCCGAGCAAGCCCTGAAGGACGAGATCGCCCGCCAGGAACAAGAGGCGGCGAAGGCCGAGCAGGCCAAGATCACGCAGGCTGCCGCTAAGCCGGTTGCTGGAAAGCCGTCTGCCGGCAACGCCCAGACGGCCGCCAACTCGGCACTTCCCACCACAGGCGACAATGCCGCGCTCGCCGGTGAGACGTTTGTCATCGGAGGTGTCGTGCTCGTAGCCGCCGGCGTCTTTCTGACTGACAAGAAGCGTCGTCAGGAGTAAGGATTTCGGGAGGACGGCCTCTCCTCCCTCCCACCGCTTCGCAAACCCTGCCCAGTATGCGCCGGGGCGCCCATCACGCGGGCGCCCCGGCGTTTTACGTTGTATGCCCGGAGCATCTGCTCCGAGATTGTCTCGATCTGTAACAACTAGGACCCAAAAACCGGTCCAGATGTTACAGATTGAGATGATTGGTTGGGACGGTCCATCGGCCAACCAACTACCTTCATCTGTAGCGAAATGTCATACATTAATTCTGTACTAGGCACCCCCAGGGGGTATGGGTGTATAGTATCGGCAGGTTAACAATTCCAACACCGAACCACAGAAAGGAGAAGCCATGGCTCAAGATAAGTTCGACGTGGGTGGCATGACATGCGCCGCCTGCCAGGCGCACGTGGACCGCGCCGTAAGCAAACTCGACGGCGTCCAAAGCGTCGCGGTCAACCTGCTCGCCGGTTCCATGATGGTCGACTATGACCCCGCGCAGGTCTCCCCCGACGATATCTGCACCGCCGTCGACCGCGCGGGCTACTCGGCCTCGCCCGTCGATGCGGGCACCGGTACCGCCGGCTCAAAAGTTAGCACGCAAGCTAGGTCCGGCGCCGCCCATATGGAGTCGCCGACCAAAAAGCTAGAGGCCGCCGCCTCTGCCATGCGCACCCGCCTCATCGTCTCGATCGTATTCCTCATCCCGCTGTTCTACATAGGCATGGGGCACATGCTCGGCTGGCCGCTACCCGGCATTTTCACCGACCATACCCATAGCATGACGCTCGCCCTCACCGAGCTTGTCCTGCTCATCCCCATCGTCTACGTCAACGACGCGTACTTTATCAACGGGTTTAAATCGCTCGCGCACGGCGCGCCCACCATGGACGCCCTCATCGCCGTGGGCGCCACCGCGTCGATCGCCTGGTCGCTCTACGCCATGTTCATCATGGCCGACCAGCTAGCCGTGGGTCAGGTCCACGAGGCCATGATGACGGGCATGGACAACCTGTATTTTGAGAGCGCAGGCACGATCTTGTCGCTCGTCACCGTGGGAAAATACCTCGAGACGCGCAGTAAGTCCAAAACCGGCGGCGCTATCGAGGCGCTGATCGACCTGGCGCCCAAGACTGCGACCGTCGTGGCAGAGGACGGCACCGAAGCCACCGTCGACGTCGACAGCATCCTTCCCGGCCAGGTCCTGCGCGTGCGCCCCGGCGAGTCCATCCCCGTCGATGGCGTGGTGCTCGAAGGCAGCTCGGCCGTGGACGAGAGCGCGCTCACCGGCGAGTCTATCCCCGTGGAAAAAACCGCCGGCGATACCGTCAACGCCGCCACCGTCAACCGCACCGGATCGTTTACCTTCCGCGCCACGCGCGTGGGCGCCGACACGTCGCTCGCCAAGATCATCCAGCTCGTCGAGGACGCCAACGCCACCAAGGCGCCCATCGCCCGCATGGCCGACAAAGTCGCCGGCGTGTTCGTGCCCGTGGTGTTCGTGATCTCGATCGTGACCTTTGCGGTGTGGATGGCACTGACCGGCAGCGTGAACGAGGCGCTCACTTCTGCCGTGGCCGTGCTGGTGATCAGTTGTCCGTGCGCGCTCGGCCTGGCCACGCCCGTCGCCATTATGGTAGGCACCGGCAAGGGCGCCGAGATGGGCATTCTGTTCAAGAGCGCCGAGGCGCTGGAGAACCTGCGCAGCGTGGGCACCGTGGTGCTCGATAAGACGGGCACGGTCACCCGCGGCAAGCCTGCCGTGACCGATATCGTGGTAGCCACGCGCACTGACGGCTCGCCCGCCATGAGCGAAAAGGCGCTGCTCAAGCTGGCCGCTGCGCTGGAGCGCTCAAGCGAGCACCCGCTGGCCGAGGCGATTATGGCCGAGTGCGAGGCGCGCGGAATTGTCGCGCGCATGGTCGAGGACTTTGCCGCCGTGCCCGGTCGTGGTGTTACGGCGCGCGAGGGGCAGAATGTCATCGCCGCCGGCAACGTGCGCCTGATGGACGAGCTGGGCGCGAAGGTTCCCGCCGGCCTTGCCGAACAGTTCGCCGCCGAGGGCAAAACACCGCTGTTCTTTGCCAAGAACGGCGAGCTTGTCGGTACCATCGCCGTGGCTGACGAGGTCAAAGAGACGAGCGCCGAGGCCATCGCCGCGCTCCACAAGCTCGGCGTCGACGTGTGCATGCTCACCGGCGACAACCGTGTGACGGCCGAAGCAATCGCCCGCCGCGTGGGACTGAGCAGCAAGCAGGTCATCGCCGACGTCCTGCCCGCCGACAAGGAACGCCACGTGCGCGAACTGCAGGATGCGGGCGGCAAGGTCGCCATGGTGGGCGACGGCATCAACGACTCCCCCGCCCTGGCGCGCGCCGACGTGGGCCTTGCGATCGGTACCGGTGCCGACATCGCCAAGGAGGGTGCCGACGTGGTGCTCATGCGCAGCGACCTCATGGACGTCGCCCGCGCCATTGAGCTGTCGCGCGCCACGATTCGCAACATCAAGCAGGACCTGTTCTGGGCGCTGTTCTACAACGGCATCGGCATTCCGCTCGCCGCGGGCGTGTTCTTCCCCCTCACCGGTTGGCAACTCTCGCCGATGTTTGGCGCCGCGGCCATGAGCCTGTCGAGTGTCTGCGTCGTAAGCAATGCGCTGCGCCTTCGAACCTTTAAACCATCAGTTGCGGTGAAATAAGGCGTAACATGCTTAGCTAAACCGCTATTTAGTCCGTATTCCACCGCAACTTTAGGTACTCAACGAAAAGGAGATAATCATGAACTACATCGTTAAAACGTCTGGCCTCATGTGTGGCCACTGCGACGCCACTGTCGAGACGGCACTGCTCAACGTGGTCGGCGTGACCGACGCCGACGCCGATCACGAGACCCAGACCGTCCAGGTGGAGTGCGCCGACACCGTGACCGCCGAGCAGCTCGCCGCCGCTGTCGAGGGCGCCGGCGAGAAGTTCCACGCCCTGTCCGTGACCGCAGCCTAGCTGCCACCGCACCAGCAGGCACCGCTGTCGGCCGACATAGCCGCCCAGCAACCACCGCTCAACCAGCCCTTCAGAAGTTGCGGTGAAATAGTTCCTGTTTTAGCGCTCCAAGCCCTCAATCAAGAACTATTTCACCGCAACTGAGGGCGAGGTATTTGAAGGATTGACCAGAAACGAGGACCCGCCATGATGGCAGACCATAAATCGGTGACCCGCATGCTCAAAACGGCACGTGGTCAGATCGACGGCATCCTGCGGATGGTCGAGGAGGACCGCTACTGCGTCGATATTTCCACGCAGCTCATGGCCACGCAGGCGCTCATCGCCCGCATCAACGCCGATGTGCTCAAGGCTCACATCGAGGGCTGCGTCGCCTCGGCCATCGAATCGGGCGACGAGGAACTCAAGGCCGCCAAGCTCGCCGAGATAGAGCGCGTCGTCGACAAGCTCGCCAAGTAATTGGGGCATTGGGGACAGACTTCTTTGCACCGTCTTGGTGCTCCGGGGACAGGTATGTTTGCACCACATTGGCGCAGATTAACCTGTCCCCCTTGCTCTAAATCGGGTATAAAGGCGTGCAGCATATCGAACGAAAGGCAATTTGCATGAATGACTTTATGAAGGGTCGCAATGGTGCCGACGAGCTCACCATCGTGATGGGTCTTGCCGGCATCGTCATCGCGATGATCGGATCGATAGCCCGCATCCAGTGGCTCAGCTGGATCGCCATCGCCGTCATCGTGATTGGCGTGCTGCGCGGCCTGTCCAAAAATATCGATGCACGTCGCAAGGAGAACGAGGCCTTTGTCGCCGGCTCGGCTAAGGTCCCCGGCTTGGGCAAGTTCGTCGCCAGCTTGGGCGGCGGGGCCGCAGCGGCCAGCACCTCGCGCGCGGCCGGCACCAGCAAGGAAGACTTTGAGCGTGCCAAGCGCACGGCCAAGAAGATGTGGAAGGGTCGCAAGACCACGGCATACCTCAAGTGCCCTAACTGTGGCCAGATGCTCTCCGTCCCCAAGGGCAAGGGCAAGATCCGCGTCACCTGTCCCAAGTGCCACGCCAAGATGGAGACGCGCTCATAGCCGCCATACCATGGGACAAAATAAAAGCCGAGGCCTCGCACTGGGACCTCGGCTTTTTTGATTATGACAAAGGGGCCGTCCCTTTGTCACACCTATGCCACGCCGTCGCGGGCAAGCTCCTCGGCCAGCGCCTCAGCCGGCATGGCCATAATCGTGTCGAGCTCGTTATCAACCTCGGGAATACGCTTCACCTTGAGTTTGCGCACCAGATCACCGCGACACATCACGTGTATCGGCTCACGCAGAGCGCACAGGTCATCGAGCGGGTTCTCGCGCGTCACCAGGATATCGGCGGCCTTACCGCACTCGATCGTGCCGGTCTCGTCGCCCAACCCCAGTAGCTCGGCATTGATCTGCGTAGCCGTATGCAGCGCGAAGGCGTTGCTAACGCCGACATACTTGGCAAAATAGGCCACCTCACGCCACATGTCATACTGCGTCACGAACGGGCAGCTCGAATCCGTGCCTAGGCCCACCCTAACACCAGCTTCCAGTGCGGCACGGGCGCTCTCGATGATGCCCGAGCACACGATGTCGCCGTTCTTCTTTTGCGTATCGGTCGAATGAGTCTTTTCCGGATCGAGCAATACAAACGGCAGCGCCGGGCTGATAGTGCAGGTCACACTCGGTGCGCGGCCCTCGAGCTGTGTTCCCGCGGCGCCGCGGTACAGCTCCAGGATCTCAGGTGTCAGCGGAGCGCCGTGCTCGATCGTATCGACGCCAGCCTGAAGCGCGGCCTTCACACCTTCGGTGCTCTCGACATGAGCCATGACCGGAAGGCCAACCTCGTGCGCCGCCTTGCATGCCGCCGCGGCAACCTCCACGGGCATACGCAGCACGCCCGGCTCGCCCACCTCAGTCGCATCGAACACGCCGCCCGTTACGAACAGTTTAATGACATCGGCACCGCGCGCATACAGGTCGCGCACCTGTTCGGCCGCCTCGGCGGGACTGTTAGCCACCTGGGCGAACAAGCCAGCACCATGGCCCCCCGGCACCGTAACGCCCGTTCCCGGCGCCACCAGGCGAGGACCTTGATACTTGCCGGCATCGATAGCATCGCGCACGGCAAGATCCGCAAACAGCGGGTCGCCCGCGCCGCGCACCGTAGTCACGCCACTTGCCAGCTGTTGTTGGGCGCTGCCCTTAAGAATGTGGCGCACGATGGCGCGCCCCACGGGATTATCGAGCTTCTTCATCAGCGCGCCCGCATCGCCCGCCGAAACCGGCTTGCCCGAGCCGCATAGATGCACATGCATATTGATGAGGCCTGGCATGAGATACGCCCCTGCCAGGTCGATGACCTCGGCACCTGCAGGCGCCTGCGTCACGGCACTCGGCCCCATCCACGTGATGAGACCGCGCTCAACGGCCACGGCCATATCGGGCTGCGGCTCCATATGTTCCGAACCATCCAGGACGGTCGCATTGATAAACAACGTGGAACGATCGGCAGACGCCATATCGAGCTCCTCCCTCACGATTAACTTGAACATTTGTCCATTATCATCTAATGCAGCGAACTAAAGTCAAACATATCGGTTAACGGAGGGAAGAGAGAGATGTAGGGACAAACGGAGACAGCGCGGCGTTGCTCTGGCCGTGCTGACGAAACATCTCAATCTGTAACAGATACGGCCCCAAACACCCCCCCATATGTTACAGATTGAGATTTTCGGTCGTGCCTCCAGCCTTTGTCTCAATCTGTAACAGATAGACCGATTTTTGGCCATCAGATGTTACAGATCGAGATATTCCCAACCCCGTCGTCAAACGTCTAAATCTGTAACAAGTAGACAGGTTTTCGGCCTCTAGATGTTACAGATTGAGATCTTTTAGCGGCAGCCAACCTTCCGTCTTGATCTGTAACAGTTACGAGGCCAAACGGTCCCCTGTTGTTACAGATTGAGACGGTGCGCCTCAGCGCCCATACCACTGCCGCCTCCATTGCCCAGCCAAATCGGCCCGTCGCGGAATACCTGCTAGCCTCATCTTTTCAACCAGCTTCCCCGGATTCTTGAGCTCATCAAACGTAAACCGAAGCACCTTGTGCCCGAGCATTGTCAGATGAGACTCTCGCTGACGCTCTGCCACGAACGGGTCGACCGACTCCCGACCTTCGCCGTTCTGCAAGGTATACTTCCCCTTTCCGTCGAGCTCGCCAATCACGCACGTCCCGTCCTCGAGCCTCCAGAAATAATCGACCCGAAACACCTGGCTCGAATCGAGCGGATCGCGAAACTCCACCTGCAACTCCGGAACCGGAAAGCCGTATGCAATAAAGAATGCTCGGAACCGAGACTCGCCACCGTTTTCGGACAGGCCGTCCGCATGCGCCGCAATCACCTGAGCTCTGCGATACCCTCGTCTGCCCTCGCAATCGGCCTGAAGCCGATTGCAGAGGTCGTCGCGCGACATGCCCTTCGCCCGCAGCGCAGAATCGGCGATCGCCAGACCATACGAAAACGGCGCACGCAGCAGACAATCCTCCACCGTGCGCCAAAACGGCGTCACCCGCACGCCGCCGACGCGCTCAAGCGCACCCGCCGCCTGCGGACGCAAAAGCCGGCATCCTGCACTCAGCGGCACCGAGCAACCTGTCTTAACAAGAAATCGCGGCCCAAGCAGATCATTCGGCACCTCCAGACCCCACAAAAGTGCCGCGTCATAACCCCAAAACGCCCAATCGGGGTGAAACTCGGCAAGCCCCTTGATGGTCAACCGCGCCCGCTCCGGCGGCGTCAATGCATCCCATTCATGCTGAAAACAGAATAGGTGCGATTCGGGCTCCGCAATATCGTCTGTACCCACATGGCGCCGCAGCCACATGAGCTCGGCATTGTCGTGCGTCACAAGCAGCACGCCTTGTTCAGCCGCCTCCGTGAGTCTGGCAAGCATCCTATTCCGCGCCAAGGTGTTACGTGTTGCATGCTTGTGTTTGAGAACGGTATTAGACACTTCCATCACCACCACATCGGAGAAATGGGCCATCGCCGCTGTTGCCGCCGCTGACAAATGTCTTGATCTGCAACAGGAAGACAGTCTTTGAGCCTCTAGATGTTACAGATCAAGATCTTTCGGCACCGCGTCCAACCTTTGTCTCGATCTGTAACAGGTAGGTCGAATTTTGGCCCCTTCCCGTTACAGATCGAGATCTTTCGGCAGGCGCCAACCTTCCGTCTTGATCTGTAACAGTTAGACGGCCAAACGGCCCCTTGTTGTTACAGATCGAGACATTCAGTCGAGTCTGCATTGTTCATCTCGATCTGTAACAACTACGGGTCCAAATGGTCTCTAGACGTTACTGATCGAGACAAAAAGGCAGAGGGCAAGGCGGGCGACAACTGCCCATCCCCTACTCCCATTCCTGTTCGTAGATGTTGAGCGACTTCACATACCGTCCCTGGGCACCCATGATGTCGCGGACCAGCCTCAGAAAGAAGCTGATACACGAGGTGTCGAAACCATCTTCCAGATCTTCCGGATGAACGGCGCCAGGCCCGTCGACCGCCGTATCGCTCAGGCGCGCAATGTCGTAGAGGTAGAGCTGTCCCGCCGTCAGCCAAACATCGTCAACGCACGCGATGCGCACCGCAATCGCACCATCGCGCCAGTGCTCTTTTTGCACGATATGTGGGTCGTAGACATCAAAACGTCGGTCGGTGCGCGTGTCGCGCAGCGCGACCATACCAGTCACAGGATCCTTGTCCAAAATGCCAAAGCGCGAGAAATACTGCGTGTCGCGCACCTGTTCGAGCCGTCTGAGCGAAGCAGGCGAAAGCGACGTCGGCGGCTCGTCCACATACAGCTCAAGCAGCGTCTTGCCGTGGCAATAGGAGCGCTCAAACAGCAGCCAATCGGTAAATGCCATGTTATAGGCCATGATTTCGCTTTGCGAAGGCTCCTCGCAATAGCTGAGCCATGGATCGACTATCACTTCGAACTGTGTGCGCGCCGACTCCAAAAACTGGAACTTGCGCAGCATCCAAAACTGGGCCATGTCGGCAATATCGTTACCGACGGCCTCGGTCAGACGTCCCCGGTCCAAAACATAATCAGCCATGACATCCTCCTCAAACTGATGAACCTCAATTTGAGCTTACGAGGAGGGCAGGTGGTCGCCGCCAGCGCGGGCGAAATGGGCATAAGGCTGCAAACCAGATGCTGACCGAATACTTGACGGAACGCTTGACCGATACGTTATACCGAAGCAAAACCCCAGTTAAACATAGGCAAATAAACAGAGATTTTGAGCTTGTCAGCCGCAGCCATCACGAAAACAGCAAGGCACCGCGAGCCCGCACGTCAGCAAATGAGCAGTCAGACGTTAAGGGGTGTCCCCAACGACTAGACAAAAAAGCGCGTCCCCAATGACTAGTCGTTGGGGACGCTCTTGAATGACTACCTTACAGCCCCAAGGTCTCGGCGACCTCGGCGGCACAGGCAAGGGCATCGGCCATGGCGCTCACTACGAGCGAGCTGCCGTTGCGGGCATCACCCGCCACATACACCGGCGCGGCATCCGCGGCGACACCCTCCGCGCGAGCCGCGAGGTGCGAGCCCTCGGCAGCCATCACCGGCAGCGGACGACCAACGGTGGCAACAGGCACGCCGACAGCTTCGAACACACCGTGCTCGGGACCCGTAAAGCCGCAGGCGATGAGCACCAGCTGCGCCGGCACCTCATGCTCGGAGCCCGCAATGCGTTCGGGCTTGCCGGCCGACCAATCCAAATCGGCCACGCGCAGGCCCGCGGCCGCGCCCTTCTTGTCCAGCAGCACCTCGAGCGTATCCACGCCCCAAGCACGCATCTCGCCACCCATCGCAGCGATAGCCTCCTGCTGGCCGTAGCCGGTCTTCTTAACGTTGGGCCACTGCGGCCAGGGGTTGCTCGCCGCGCGCTTATCGGGCGCGGCCGGCAGAAACTCAAACTGACGCACGCTGCGCGCACCCTGGCGCACCGCGGTACCCACGCAGTCGTTGCCGGTATCGCCGCCGCCAATGACCACAACGTCCAGGCCGCGCGCGTTCACCGCGGGCTCACCGCCATCGAGCACCGAGACGGTCGAAGCCGTCAGGTAGTCCACGGCATACACCACGCCCGGGGCATCCACATTCTTAGCCGAAAGACCGCGGGGCGCACGAGCACCGGCAGCCACCACAACGGCGTCAAAACCATTGAGTTTGGCCGCCACCGCAGGGTTCGTAACGTCAGCGCCCAGCTCAAAGACAATACCCAGCTCGCGCATAAGTGCCACGCGACGCTCGACCACAGACTTCTCGAGCTTCATGTTGGGAATGCCGTACATGAGCAGGCCGCCCGGACGGTCGTCACGCTCAAACACCGTCACGCGCGCGCCGCGACGCGCAAGTTCCCATGCTGCCACCAGACCAGCAGGACCGGAGCCCACCACGGCAACCGTGGGTGCGCCCTCCCCTGCCGGCTCAAAGCGACGCGGACCGCCGTTTGCCCACTCATGGTCGCTGATCGCGCGCTCGTTATCGTGAATCGTCGTGGGCTGGCCATCGACCGAACCCAGGTTGCATGCGGCCTCGCACAGCGCCGGGCACACGCGACTCGTGAACTCGGGCATGGGCGAGGTGAGCGACAGACGCTCGGCAGCCTCGTCCCAGCGGCCGCGGTACACCAGCTCATTCCACTCGGGAATCAGGTTGTGCAGCGGGCAGCCGCTCGGGCGTGCCTTGCCAAAGCTCGCGCCCATCTGGCAAAACGCCACACCGCACATCATGCAGCGGCTCGCCTGGGCGCGGCGCGCATCGTCGTCGAGCTCCACGTACAGCGGATCGAAATCGCGGCTGCGCTCCTCCACAGGGCGCAGCTCGTGGATCACGCGATCGATACCAAGAAAAGCACCGGGCTTACCCATGGCACTTACGCCTCCTTCTTGGTCGAAGCAACAGAGCTGGCAGCCACGGACGCAGCACCGCCCGCGACATCAAAGCGAGCGACATCCGCGGCGCTCGCGCGACCGGTCACGATGTCAAACGCCAACTCCTCGGCCTGCGCATGCGTCTTGCCGGCAGCCTCGCCCGCGGCGACAATCGCCAGCACGCGCTCGTACTCGGTCGGAATGACCTTCACAAAGTGCTTGCTCATCGTCTCAAAGCTGTAGAGCAGCTTAATGCCGCGCGGACTCTGAGTCGCGTCCACGTGCTCCTGGATGAGCGCACGAATCTGCGCCAGCTCGCCGGCCGTCGGGGCCTTGAGCTCAACGCTCTCGTGGTTCACACGGGCATCGAGCGTGCCGTACTGGTCAAAGACGTAGGCCACGCCGCCTGTCATGCCGGCGGCGAAGTTCTGCCCGACCTCGCCCAGGATGAGCGCCAGACCGCCCGTCATGTACTCGCAGCCATGGTTGCCGCAGCCCTCGACCACCACGGTGGCACCGGAGTTGCGCACGGCAAAACGCTGGCCGGCAAGACCGTTAATGAAGCCGCGGCCGCTCGTGGCACCAAAGAACGCAACGTTGCCCACGATGATGTTCTCGTCGAACTTGTAGGTCGCATGCGGGTTGGGGCGCACCGACACCTCGCCGCCCGAAAGGCCCTTGCCAAAGTAGTCGTTGGCGTCGCCGCACACGTTGAGCGTAATGCCGCGCGGCAGGAAGGCGCCAAAGCTCTGACCGGCCGAACCATCGCAATCGATGGTGATGGAGCCGGCGGGCAGCCCCTCCGGATGTGCCTTGGTCACCGCGTTGCCCAGGATGGTGCCCACGCAACGGTTGACGTTGGCGATATCGGCGCGGAAGCGAATCGGGCGCAGGTGCGCACGGGCATCGGCCGTATAGGGCACAAACAACGTGGAGTCGAGCGTCTTGTCGAGCTCGCTGTCCGCGGCCATCTGCGGCAGGAAGTGGCGACCGTCGGCACCCGGGATATGGGCACCGAACTCGCAGGTCGCGCTCACCAGCACGGGCGACAGATCGAGCAGGTTGGCCTTGCGGTTGCCCGGGACCTCGATCTGGCGCAAGCACTCGGGGTGGCCGACCATCTCGTCGACGGTGCGGAAGCCCAGGCTCGCCATGACCTCGCGCAGCTGCTCGGCAACAAAGAGCATAAAGCGCTCGACGTGCTCGGGCTTGCCGCGGAAGCCACGACGCAGGCGGCAGTTTTGCGTAGCGATGCCGGCCGGGCAGGTATCCTGCTGGCAGTCGCGCTGCATGAGACAGCCCATGGAGATGAGCGGCATGGTCGCAAAGCCAAACTCCTCGGCACCCAGCAGGCAGGCGACGGCGACGTCGGTGCCGTCCATGAGCTTGCCGTCGGCCTCGAGCACCACGCGGGAGCGCAGGCCGTTTTGCAGCAACGTCTGCTGAGCCTCGGCAAGGCCAAGCTCCAACGGCAGGCCCGCATGCCAGATGGAATCGCGCGCCGCGGCACCCGAGCCGCCATTGTGCCCGCTGATCAAGATCTTGTCGGCAGCGCCCTTGGCCACGCCGGTAGCAATGGTGCCGACGCCCGCCTCGCTGACCAGCTTGACCGACACGCGTGCGCCGGGGTTGGCGTTCTTAAGATCGAAGATCAGCTCTGCCAGGTCCTCGATGGAGTAGATGTCGTGGTGCGGCGGAGGCGAGATCAGGCCGATGCCGGGTGTGGACTGACGGACCTCGGCGATCCAGGGATAGACCTTCTTGCCGGGCAGGTGTCCGCCCTCGCCGGGCTTGGCGCCCTGGGCCATCTTAATCTGAATCTCAAAGGCGCTGCACAGGTAGCGGCTCGTCACGCCAAAGCGCGCACTTGCCACCTGCTTGATCGCGGAGTTCTTGGAGTCACCGTTGGCCAGCGGAGTCTCGCGACGCGGATCCTCGCCGCCCTCGCCGGAGTTGGAACGGCCGTGCAGGCGGTTCATGGCGATGGCCATGCACTCGTGTGCCTCCTTGCTGATGGAGCCGTACGACATGGCGCCGGTGTTAAAGCGGCGGACGATGTTGAGCGCGGGCTCCACCTCGTCGAGCGAAACCGGCGTGCGGCCGCTGGCATCAAAGTCCAGCAGGTCGCGTAGGCGCACGGCACGACCGGTGCGGTGCAGGCGGGCGCTGTACTCCTTAAAGGTGTCGTAGCTGTCCTCACGGCAGGCGGTCTGCAGCAGGTAGACGGTCTGAGGGTCGATCAGGTGATCTTCGCCACCGAACGGGCGCCACTTGGTCAGGCCCAGTGTGGGCAGCTGATCGGGAGCCGGACTCTTAAGGATGGCAAGCGCGGCGTCATAGCGCTCATTCTGCTCGCGCTCGACGTCCTCGACACCCATACCGCCCACACGGCTCACCGTGCCGGCGAAGTACGCGTTGACGAACTCCGGAGTGAAGCCCACGGCCTCGAAGATCTGCGCGGAGTGGTAGCTCTGCACCGTGGAGATGCCCATCTTGGACATGATGGAGACGATGCCGGCGGTCGCAGCCTTGTTGTAGTTGGCGATGCCCTGCTCGGCTGTCACGTCCAGATCGCCGTGCGCCGCCAAGTCGCGAATACACGCATGCGCGTTGTACGGATAGATGCCGCTCGCGGAGTAGCCCACCAGCGCCGCAAAGTCGTGCGGGGACACGGCGTCGCCACACTCCACCACGATGTCGGCAAAGGTACGCACGCCGGCGCGGATCAGGTGGTTGTGCACGCAGCCCACGGCGAGCAGCGACGGTACGGGCACCTCGCCCGCAGCGGCACGATCGCTCAACACCACGATGTTCACGCCGTCGCGGACCGCAGCCTCAACATCCTCTGCAAGCTGCTTGAGCGCAGCCTGCAGCACGCCCTCGCCGGCATCGCGGCGGAAGACGGCACGGAAACGGCGGGTCTTAAAGCCCACGCGGTCGATGGCGCAAATGCGGTCGAACTCCTCCTCGTTGAGCAACGGGCGCTCCAAGCGCACCAGCTGGCAGGCCGTGCGGGAATCCTCGAGCAAGTTGCCGTGGTTGCCCAGGTAGAGCGTGGTCGAAGTCACCATGTGCTCGCGCAGGGCATCGATCGGCGGATTCGTGACCTGGGCGAACAGCTGATAGAAGTAATCGAAGAACGAACGCGTCTTCTTGGACAGGCAGGCCAGCGGCGCGTCGATGCCCATCGAGGCGAGCGGTGCCTTGCCCTGCTGGGCCATGGGACGCACGACCTCGTCGACGTCATCCCAGTGGTAGCCGAGCTTGGCCATGCGCACGGCGGCGGGCACCTCGGCGTCCTCAGCGGGCGTTGCCGCAACGGGCTCATCGAGCGCGTCAACGGTCAGCGTCTCCTCGGCAAT
Source organism: uncultured Collinsella sp. (assembly GCA_902495645.1). Taxonomy (GTDB): domain Bacteria; phylum Actinomycetota; class Coriobacteriia; order Coriobacteriales; family Coriobacteriaceae; genus Collinsella. The sequence goes on from CABUXY010000003.1 coordinate 93,403, forward strand.
CCAATCACGGTAGGGCTTTTCCTTGGCATAACGGGCGCGCAGCTCGTCGTTGTAGATGACGCGCCCGCGGGCAAAGTCAACCTCGAGCATCTGGCCCGGCCCCAGACAGCCGCTCGTCAGGATGTTCTCGGGGCTCACCTCGATGGTGCCCACCTCGCTTGCCAGCATAAAGCGGCCGTCGCGCGTCACGTAGTAACGAGCGGGACGCAGGCCGTTGCGGTCGAGGGCGGCACCCAGCGTGCGACCGTCGGTAAAAGCGATGGCCGCCGGGCCGTCCCACGGCTCCATGAGCATGGACTGGTAAGCGTCGTAGGCGCGGCGCTCCTCGCTCAGGCTGTCGTTGTGGTCCCACGGCTCGGGCAGCAGCATGGATGCAGCACGCGTAAGCGGGCGACCGTTCATGACCAAAAACTCGAGCACATTGTCCAGAATCGCGGAATCGGAGCCCTCACGGTTGATGATGGGCATCACACGCTCAAGATCATGCTGCAGCACGGGGCTGTACAGGTTGGGCTCGCGGGCACGAATCCAGTTGACGTTGCCCTTGAGGGTGTTGATCTCGCCGTTGTGGATGATAAAGCGGTTGGGGTGCGCGCGCTCCCAGCTGGGCGTGGTGTTGGTGGAGTAGCGCGAGTGGACGAGCGCCACGGCCGTTTTGACGGCGGCGTCGTTGAGATCGATGAAGAAGCGGCGCATCTGTGTGGCGACCAGCATGCCCTTGTACACGATAGTGCGCGAGCTCATGGAGCACACATAGAAGATCTTGTCGCGCAGGGCAAACTCGGCGTCGGCCTTCTTTTCGATGGTGCGACGGCACACGTACAGGCGACGCTCAAAGGCATCGCCGGCGGGCGTGTCGTCCGGACGACCCAGAAAGGCCTGCAGGATAGTAGGCATGCAGGCGCGGGCCGTCGCGCCCAGGTCGTGCGGATCGACCGGCACCTCGCGCCAAAAGAGCAGCGGCACGCCGGCCTCGGCACAGCCCTCCTCAAACACGCGGCGGGCATCCTCTACGCCCTTGTCGTCCTGCGGGAAGAACAGCATGGCCACGCCATAGTCGCCCTCTGCCGGCAGAATCTGGCCGCACTTTTGAGCCTCTTTACGGAAAAAGTGATGCGGAACCTGGAACAAGATGCCAGCGCCGTCGCCGGTGTTCTTCTCGAGTCCCGTGCCGCCACGGTGCTCCAAGTTAACCAGAATGGACAGCGCATCGTCCAGGATCTGGTGATGGCGCTCACCGTTGATATCGGCAAGCGCGCCGATGCCACATGCATCGTGATCGAATTCGGGGCGATAAAGGCCCTGCTGCTGAGCGGAATCTGCCTGCATCGCGATCCTCCCCTAGGTGTTAGACAGTCAGTTGACTAGGCATACTAGGTGCATCGCCGGCCCGTTGTGTTTCCCACCCGTTTCGAAACAATCGCGTAACGCGCGTCCTACGAGTGGACACCGCCGACCTCAAGAGCGACAACAAGGGCCCCAAGTTCGGCCTGTAAGCTCACCGCTTCAAACATCTCGATCTGTAACAGGAAGACCCAATTTCGACGAATAACTGTTACAGATTGAGATGTTTTCGAGAGACGGTTCCGAATGTCTCGATCTGTAACACGAGGGGCCGGTTTTTGCAGCCAACTGTTACAGATCGAGATATTCCATAGGACCATTTCTTCCTGTCTCGATCTGTAACACCTAGACCCAATTTCCATCCCTAGTTGTTACAGATCAAGACATTTCGGCAATCCCCTTTCACCATCCTATTCAAATACAGCAATTTTGTTAGTCTTGGTTAACTGTTTGGCCTAAAACGGGTATCCTTTGCGGAGTCAAACAAGCGGCACGCAGGAGCGCACCATGCTCAACCATCTCAAACATCACTTTGGCTCCCGACGCACCGGTGTCCACGGCGGACTCGACATCGCACGGCATATCGGCCCCGGACTGCTCGTGACCGTCGGCTTTATCGACCCGGGCAATTGGGCCTCCAATATGGCCGCCGGCTCGCAGTTTGGCTACGCGCTGCTGTGGATCGTCACGCTGTCCACGATCATGCTCATCGTGCTGCAGCACAACGCGGCGCACTTGGGCATCGCCACGGGCATGTGTCTCGCCGAGGCCACGACGCGCCACCTCCCCCGCTTCGTTGGGCGCACGGTGCTCGCCAGCGCCTATCTCGCGACCATCGCCACCGCCATGGCCGAAGTCCTGGGCGGTGCGATCGCGCTTCAAATGCTCTTTGGCCTGCCCGTGCGCGCGGGCTGCGTCACCGTGGCGGCAGTATCGATGGCGATGCTCATGACGAGCTCCTACAAGCGCGCCGAGCGATGGATCATCGCCTTCGTGGGCGTGGTAGGACTTTCGTTTTTGGCCGAGCTTGCACTAGTCAACGTCGACTGGCCGCAAGCCGCCACAAGCTGGATCACACCCCGTATGCCCACCGGCTCGGCCGCGATTATCGTAAGTGTCCTAGGCGCGGTCGTTATGCCCCACAACCTCTTCCTGCACTCCGAGGTCATCCAATCCATGCACTTCGAAGGCCAGGGCGAGCAGGTTATCGAAGAACGTCTGCGCTACGAGCTCTTCGACACGCTCTTTTCGATGGGTGTGGGCTGGGCAATCAACTCGACCATGGTCATCCTGGCCGCAACGACCTTCTTTGCGCACGGCATTGTCGTAGACGACCTCGCCGTCGCAGCGGCTACACTCTCCCCCATTCTGGGCCCGGCAAGCTCGACCATCTTTGCAGTGGCACTGCTGTTCGCGGGCCTATCGAGCAGTGTGACGGCGGGCATGGCGGCGGGCACCATCACCGCGGGCATATTCGACGAGGAATACGACATCCACGACCGACATTCCTCGATTGGGGTGGTGGCCTGCTTCGTCGGCGCAGTGGCGGCGTGCCTGGTCGTCCCGAATCCTTTTGAGGGTCTCATTTGGAGTCAGGCGCTGCTGTCGCTTCAGCTGCCGATTACGGTCTTTGTGCTCATACGGCTCACCAGTTCGCCCCGCGTCATGGGCAAATACGCCAACTCGCGCCCGCTCAACGCGTTGCTCGTAGGGATCGGTACCATCGTGACGGCTCTCGATATCGTGTTGTTGACAGGGATGTAATGGGGCGGGCCACCTACCCAGGCAAACGTCTCGATCTGTAACAGATAGACCCGTTTTGAGCCGTTAGATGTTACAGATTAAGACCAAAGGACGGCCGGACTCACGACAGACAGGATCGGCTAACAGCAGCCGTGATCCCTTGGGGACGGAGGAAAACGGATCACCGCCACACCGACGACGCCGGGTGATCCGTTTTCCTCCGTCCCCAAGGGAGGAAAAGGGCCCCCGGCCGAGAAATCGACCGGGGGCCCTTGGACAGAGCTATGTTCGGCTTTCGCCGTGTGTCTGCGAGTTACTCCTCGACGAGCTCAAACTGATCGGGACCGACGCCGCACACCGGGCACACGTAATCCTCGGGCAGCTCGGGCGTGTCGACCTCAACCTCATAACCGCAAACGGTGCACACGAACTTGTACGTTTTCTTTTCCTCAGCCATGATGTTCTCCTCTCGAACGTGACTGCTGGTGTACTTGCTTATTAGTATATATTCTCAATAATATTATGCAAGTACTTTTGCAGCATTTCTACCCTTGGTACGAAGACGCCTTGGGCGGCGTCTTGCCCTTCAGCACCTTGTGGTAGTAGTCATAGGTCAACGGAGTCTCACCGCTCAGACGCTCGGCATCCTCGACCTCGCCGATAAACAGTAGATGCGTGCCAACATCTACAGTGTCAATCAAACGGCAGCTAAACAAGGCCGCCGCATGCTCGGGAACATAGGGCATGCCCAGAGCGGTCTCACGGGTCTCGTACTTGGCAAACTTGTCATAATCGCTGCTGGTGCGGAAGCCAAAGTTGCCGATATAGAGCATATCGGCCGTCTGATCAATCACGGTCAGCGCAAAGGCCTTGGCAGACGAGATAACACCAGACGTGACATTTTCCTTGTTCACGGCAACCGAGATGCGCGGCGGCGCGGACGTCACCTGCACCGCGGTGTTGATGACGCAACCGGCACGCAGTCCGTCGGCCGCAGCACTCACCACATACAGGCCGCTCGGCATCGTAAAGAACGCAGTTTTGTCCATAACGACCACTCCCCTAACCCGGGATTGAACCTCATGGGTGTATGTACCCATAAAAAAGGCGGCGCCTATAATGGACACCGCCTATGAGACATATGTGTCATAACCGTGAGGAACATGAGACGCCCGCAGTTGCGGTGAAATAGGGACTGAATAGCCCCTCAAACAGGCAAAACAGTCCGTATTCCACCGCAACTTATACAGAGCGCCTAGCGGTTGCGTTCCTTGAGCGCGCGATCGATTTCGCGCTGAACGTCGCGCTTGGCCATGTCTTCGCGCTTGTCGTAGAGCTTTTTGCCGCGGCCCAGGCCCAACAGCAGCTTTACGCGACCATCGGTATTAAAGTAGAGCTCCAACGGCACCAGCGCATAGCCGCGGTTGCGCAGTTTGCCGTCAAGAAAATCAATCTCCTTGCGATGCAGCAGCAGACGGCGACGGCGATCGGGGTCACGGTTCCACACGCCACCGTGGCTGTAAGGGTGAATGTGCAGGCCCACCAGCCAGCACTCGCCGCCGCGAATCAGCGCAAAGGTGTCAGTGATCTGACAGGCGCGCTCGCGAATCGACTTGACCTCGGTACCGCTCAGCTCAATGCCGCATTCGAACGTCTCGTCGATAAAGTACTCGTGATGCGCCGAACGATTCTTGGAAATGAGCTTGCGTTCGCGCTTACTGGGCATCGCCGGCCTCCTTGACGCCGTCGGCTCCCTTGTCGGCGCCTGCGCGCTTTGCCTTGCGCTCGGCGTTGAGCTCGGCATCGCTCTCGCGCACCAGCTTAATAATCGCCGCACATGCCTCCTCGCCCACAAGGTCGCGGGCACGGACCGTCAGGCGCGTCGCCTCCTGCTTGTCGCCGTCGCTTGCAGCATCGGTCGCACACATGATCAGGCAGATGGCAATCTCGGCCGAAGGCGAGGTCGGCACGCCTTGCAGGCTCAGCTCGCCCATCACGTGGTCGTCGCTCTCATCGGCGGCATCCGGATAGGCAGTATGGATCTTGTTGAGCAGGCGCGTCGTATGCGCGTCGCCAGGGGCCAAGCGCAGCGCCAGACGCGCGCAACCCACGGCCGCCGAGACGTTCTCGGTCTCGGGCTCAAGGAAATACTGGCCCAAGTTGGCGTAGGCGCGGGCGGCACACTTGCCGTCGCTCGCACGCTCTAGCACCGAAAACGAAAGCGATGCCCACTCCTGCTTGTCCTCGAGCGCACGGAACAGCTCGGCCAGATCCAGGCGGTAGTTGCAGTTCATGGGGTCCCAGCGCACGGCCTGCATCAAGGCGTTGCGAGCACTCACATAATCCTGCTGGCGAATGTAGGCATACGCCATGTCGGAATACAGGCGATCAAAGGGCACCTCGACCTGCACCAGCTCGCGCGGATCCTTTTCCACGCGGCGGTAGGCCAGACGCTCAAACTTGCTATCGAAGCTAAAGTACTGGCGGTTCTCCTCCGTCTTGCACTCGGCATCGATATACTCCTCGGCGAGCTCAACCAGACGCTCCAACAGCGGCGTCGCCGTGGCCAGGTCGCCCTGCGCCAGATAGTTCTCGGCATACGTGATGTCTTGCAAGCTGATGGGCAGATCCATGGCTACTCCTCGATCTGAGCGAAACACGGCAGACGCCGCATATACGGTCAATACACAAAACCCGGGTCTCTTGCGAGGCCCGGGCGTTCATTTTGTGGTAGCCCGTACCAGATTCGAACTGGTGATCTCCGCCTTGAGAGGGCGGCGTCCTAAACCGCTAGACGAACGGGCCATATGTAGCAAATGCAATGGCTGGGATGGAGGGAGTCGAACCCCCATTGACGGAACCAGAATCCGCTGTCCTGCCATTAGACGACATCCCAATGACTGCATCGCTGCGCTCGGCTGTGCCTTTGCGCAAGAAAGAAATATACGGGAAGTTCTACGGTGGCGCAAGCCCCATTTTTAACTTTTTTGAAAATCGGCCAATTTGCTCCGACCCATGAAGGACCTGTGAAGCCAAACCGCATGCAGGGGGCAAAATGCCGCAAGCGCACCGTAATTACCGTTAGCAGATTGCTGCATTCTGGTCGCCGTCAATAGTGACACAATCAGGATGCCAATTATCGCGCGGACATCGAGGCGACATGGATGATGAGCTTGATTACCTATGGGAGACCCTGGGCCTCGAGATATCCGCCAGACCTTGGCCCGACCGGGACAAAATCCACCCCACGCTCCGTCCCGCCATCACGGTGATGCAAGCGGAATACCGTCACGCCTCGTTTTTAATTATGCGGACGTCATGGCACGCGGCGCTCCCCGACCTCAAGCGCATCCAGGCGAGCCTCGTCAAGTTATCCGGCATGCCGACCGTCATATCCGAGACGCATCTGGGGCGACGACAGCGCGAGCGCCTGCAGCAACAGCGGATTCCGTTCATCTGCCCCGGCATTCAGGCATATCTGCCCTTTATGGACGAAGAGTACTGGAGCGGCAAGCCCAACAAGCAAGTAAAGATCTACGACCCGCATAAGTGGGCACAGTTTGAGGACTGACCGGAGCGGACCTGCCGACGGAAAGCGCATCCCGGAATCTGCACTCAGAACGGGATGCACTTTCCGCAGTTGCTACAGCAGCGCCTCGGCCCAGACCGCTTCCCTAAAGCCAGGAATCGCAAAGTCATCGCCCACCAGCAGCGGACGCTTAACCAGCATACCGTCGGTCGCCAGCAGCTCATAGCATTCCTGATCCGTCATCCCCGCGTCCAGGCGCGCCTTCAGGCCAAGTTCTCGATACTTCATGCCCGACGAATTAAAGAAGCGACGCACCGGCAGCCCCGAACGCGCAATCCAGGTCGCAAGTTCCTCAGCCGAAGGATTGTCTGTAACAATATCGCGATCGACGTACCCAACCCCATGCTCGTCCAACCAGGCCTTGGCCTTTTTACACGTCGAGCATTTGGGATATTCAACAAACAGCACGGTCATGAGAATCCTCCAAATATAGATCGGCCAATGCGAGCACGCGACAAACGTGGTGCATTCGCGCAATGGGGCAATTGTAGTCCATGCGCCACACGCTAAACGAACCGCACCCCAAAGCCTCGCTTAACAAACGGCAGCAACTCCATCGCCTCGGGCGCTATATGGCCTACAACGTTCATGCGCTCGTCACCGGGAAGATCGACCCGCGCAATCTCAAGCTCGCCTTCGTAGCGCCCATAGCCGCTATTGCTCACAGCGATCGACCCCGTCTTTCGCGGCAGGCCGGCACCGGCATCCGTCGGCACGGAATCCGGCTTAAGCGACGTACGCGACTCTTGAGACCTAAAAATAAGGGCGCTCGAGTCAGGCCGATCGTGATGGACTTGACCCAACAAATAGGAGTATCCGGGGTCGAGCTGGCACGGCATGTCAACATACCCCGCGGAAATCTGGGCAAACTGCGCCCAACCCGCTTCGGAAAGATCGGGGTCGCCGACCAAAACAATGTCGCAATCGGCGCCATGTGCGAGCTCAAGCATGTTGAGGGCAACCTTTGACGCGCGACCGCGTTGCGCCTCAACCGTCGGCAATCCCTCGAATACCGGACCGCGAACATTGGCATCGCCCGGCACAAAAGCCATGATTTCAAAGCCGAGCGCCGCAAGACGAAGATTCGTCCGAGCAACATCTTCAAGAGCTAAACCGGTATAAGGCTTGGGGTAAAAATTGTGGCAGGCGGCGAAACGAGTCACGTCGGCGCCGGCTTCTCGCCACGATGCGATTTCGTCAGAGCTCACCGTCGATGCATTGACCACAATGCGAAATACACCGGACAGCTCCGCGACCCGCTGGGCACTAAAGCCGTAATCCAGGCGCAGGTATTCCAGTCCCAGATCGCGCAAATCCTCCATGCGTTCAAGGCCCAGCAAATCGCACGTGCGCGGCCCCACATCGGCAATGAGCGCAATACCGCGAGCGGAAAGCAGCGACAGCACCTGGCGAACCTTATCGGCATATGCCGCTCCCCCATCCTCGGGAATATGCAGCGAGGTAAACGCATAGCGCGCACCCGCCGCGGCACCATGTTCAATCGTCCGCTCGATATCCTGCAGGGGACTGGAAAGATAGACAGAAATACCCGTTCTCACGCTTCGATTCTCCTTTAAAAAAGGCCGGCGGAGCAGTTAGCCCCGCCGGCACAACCATAGCATCAAGAGATCTGCGGCACGTCATGACGCTCGAATGACATAGCGCGCAGCATCAGGCTACTCGCCAAAGAACTCGTTGATCTTCTGCTCGTCGACGCCAAAGAACCACGTCAGGACAAAGCCGGCGGCATAGGCAAGCAGCATAGCGGCAACGTAGCCGAGCTGCTGACCGGGAACGACAATCAGCAGGCCAAACAGACCGGAAACGCCCTGAGAAACCGTGCCGATGTGAAGCAGTGCCGCGAGCGCACCGCCAAATCCGGCACCCAGGCAGGCCGTCACAAACGGGCGGACAAGCGGCAGCGTAACGGCATACATCAGAGGCTCGCCAACGCCCAGGATGCCAACGGGAATGGACTCTGCGACATACTTCTTAAGCTTGGCGTTCTTGGTCTTAAAGTACAGCGCCAGACCGGCACCGACCTGGCCGCCGCCAGCCATCATAAGGATGGGCAGCAAGTAGTTGATGCCCTTGGTAGCGCCGTCGGGATCGTTGAGCATAGCGTGGATCGGCGTAAGTGCCTGATGCAGGCCAACGGACACCAGCGGCAAGAAGCCTGCCGACAGGATATAGCCGCCCAGAACGCCCAGCTTCTCAAAGATAAAGGTGAGGACGCTAAAGATCGCGGTCGTCAGCCAAGCGCCAACCGGCTGGATGACAAGCATCAAAGCAAAGGCGCCGATGATGAGCACCAGCAGCGGAGACAGGAACGTATCGAGCGCGTTGGGCATGACCTTGCGAATCTGACGCTCCATCCAGGCGAAAAACGCACCAGCGATGAGAGCCGCGATCATACCGCCCGCTGCGGGGTTGTACTGCGCATTGGTGAGCGGCAGCAGAATGGCAGTGGCAGGATCAGCCGCGCCAGGCGCAAGCAGGGGCATGGCACTGTTGGCGATACACATCATGCCGGCGATGCCGCCCAGCGCAGCGGAGCCGCCAAACTCACGTGCCGCGTTATAGCCCACTAAGATGGGCAGATAGGCAAACAGGGCCCAGCCCATGGAACGAATGCCCTGGTACCACCACTCACCTGCAAGCGCACCGGCCGTCGAGACATTAATGACGTTGCAGATACCGTTGATAAGGCCAGCCGCAATAATGCCGGGAAGCAGGGCGACGAAGACATTGGAAATCTTCTTGAGGAAGGCCTGAACCGGCTTGGACTCGTACTTGGCCTTCTGCGCGGCCTTGTTTGTAGCCGCAGCGTCAACCACGCTCTCGTCAGCAACGCCTTTCGCAAGGCCGGTGAGCTTGGAGAATTCCTCGAGCACCTTATTCACCTTGCCCGGACCCAGCACGATCTGCATCGTGTCATCCTCAACCAGGCCCATCACGCCGTCGAGCGCCTTAATACCCTCCGTGTCGACGTTGCCCGTGTCTTTGACGGTCACGCGCAGGCGCGTCATGCACGCCGCGTTTGCGAGCACGTTGTCTTTACCGCCCAAAAGGTCCAGCAGCTTTTGAGCCAGCTCTTTGTTCGTCATAACTCCTCCTTGTATTGGGTATCTCGTCTAGATGTCATATCAGCTCACGCCGTGCACCTATTGGGCATCGGCATTGCTCTTCTCATGGCCACTCACCGCAGTACGGACATGGCCGCGCGCCCGCTCAAGAGCCACCGCAGCCTGCTCGGCATCGCAGTCCAGCAGCACCGAGACAATAGCGGTTTTTACGTGGCCGCCGGCATCTGCAAGCGCCTGAACGGCGCGCTCTCGTGTGCAGCCAGTCGCTTCCATCACGATGTTCTGGCCGCGCACCACCAGCTTCTCGTTCGTCTGCTGTACATCGACCATCAGGTTTTGGTACACCTTGCCGATCTTGACCATGGCACCGGTCGAAATCATATTGAGAATGAGCTTTTGGACCGTTCCCGCCTTGAGCCTCGTTGAGCCGGTAAGCACCTCGGGGCCGGGCACGGGCTCTATGGCAAGGTCTGCGCTCTTCCCGATCTTCGACCCCTGGTTGCAGGCGATTGCAATGGTCTTGCACCCGGTTGCCTTGGCGTACGCGAGGCCGCCCACCACATAGGGGGTACGACCGCTTGCCGCCAAACCAACGACGAGATCCTTGGAGGAGAGCCCATGTTCCCGCAGGTCACTCGCGCCAAGTTCCTCGCTATCCTCGGCACCTTCGACAGCCCTGGTAAACGCCGTCTCGCCTCCGGCAATGAGCCCGACAATCAGATTGGGCGATACGCCAAACGTAGGCGGGCACTCCGAAGCGTCGAGCACGCCCAAACGACCGCTCGTGCCCGCGCCCATATAAAAGACGCGTCCGCCGCGCTCAAGCGCCTCGGCAGCCCAGTCGATTGCCGTGGCAACCTGTGGCAACACTTTCGTGACCGACTGGACGGCGCGAAGATCCTCATCGTTCATCGTCGTGACGATTTGCAGCGACGTCATCGTGTCGAGGTCCATTGACTTTTGATTTCGCTGTTCCGTCGTGAATATTGTTAAATCGAGCATTTTGTTCACCTCATCTTTCCTGTTTCTCGATGTAGTTTTGCTTGATGGCATGCGTCGCCCGTTCGTAATCGCTCGCAACGTAAGCAGCGTAGAGGACATCGACAACCATAAGCTGAGCCATACGCGAGGCCATGGCACCGCTGCGGACCAAGGGCTCGCTTGCAGCAACGCCAAGCACGGCATCGGCCATGGTGGCAAGCTTAGACGATCCATCTACTTTGGTCACGGCCACAACGGGACAGTTGTGGCGTTGGGCCTCGGCGGTGCAGTCCAGCACTTCTTGCGTTAAGCCCGAGTAGCTAAAAGCAATGCCGATATCGCCTTCGTGCATGTTCTTGGCGCACAAGAGTTGATCGTGCCAGTCATCGTACAGATGGCATTCCTTGTCGACACGCATGAGCTTTTGTGCCAGATCGTGCGCAACCAAGCGAGAAGCACCAATACCGAACAGATTGACCATGCGCGCCCGCTTAAGATAGGCTGCACATCGTTCCAAAACGGTGTAATCGAGTGTTCGCGCCGTCGCCTCGATCGTGCGCACGTTGCTTTTCATCACCTTCCCCACGATACGTTCGACGCTGTCATCTACGGAGATGTCCTCGAGGGCAACGTCCTTTCTGTCGCCCAGGAGCGCAAGTTCGGCAATCAGTTCGCGCTGGAACTCCTTGTAGCCCGCAAAACCCAAGCGCTTGCAAAAGCGCAAAATGCTCGAGGGCGAGGAGAACGTGGCATCGGCAAGACCGCGGACGGACAGCCCGACCACCTCATGCGGATGAGCACTCACGTATGCGATGACATTGCGCTCCGCCGGACTTGCGCTGAGCTCACGCTCGCGAAGCCTTAAAAGCAATCCGTTTGCCATCTCAAACACCTCCGTTGAGAAGAATTAAAGACCAACGAACGATTCGTACCGGATATAAACAGCTTTTACGGTACATTGTGCCGCATCATGGCGCACAAAGGGCGGGCGTTCTACCACTCGCCCCTCAAATCCGACCGCTCGGAAATACGCGCGACACAAAATGATTCATCAAGGTCGCATTATCAGAAACGGGTTTGTTACCGGCTAGCGCCTCGCATGGGCGCCGATCGGCCGAGTCGCATGGCGCACCAACGCCGCCAACGAGGCAAACAGCCCAACAAAGAAGAACTCTACGGTATGGGCGACACGACGGATGTTGGTGCCCATCCATATGCGAACGGGGGCAAGCGGGTCGGGGTGGGCGGCGGTAGTCACTGAGTCCGCATCCCCGGCACCCCTACTCCGTCTCGCGCATCCAGCGATCGAAGGTCCCCACGCACACACCTAGGCGCTTTGCCGCCTGACTCCGGGTAATATTGCCCGCCTCATAGATATCGCGCACTCGTTCAAATTGCGGAGGGCACGGCTTGCGGGGTCGACCAAAACGCACACCGCGCGCCCGCGCCGCCGCGATTCCCTCCGCCTGACGACGGTGGATGTTCTCTCGTTCCACCTGCGCCACATAGCTCAACAGCTGTAAAACGATATCGGCGATCAGCGTGCTGGTCACATCCGATCCGCCGCAATCTCTCGCACGCGTATCGAGCAACGGCATGTCCAGCACAACGATGGCCGCACCAAGTTCCTTGGTTATACGACGCCATTCCTCGAGTATCTCGCTGTAGTTTCGACCCAGCCGATCGATGGAAAGCACCACCAACACGTCGCCGGAAGCCAAGGCATGAAGCAATTCCCGATACTGTGGTCGATCAAAGTCCTTACCGCTCGCACGGTCGGCAAAGACATTCGCCGGCTCCACGCCATAGGCGCTCAGCGCATCCAACTGGCGATTCAAATTTTGATCACGCGTGCTCACCCGCGCATACCCATATACTGTTGCCACAACATCCCCGCTTTCTCGTAAACCTGCCAAAAAGGGACAGGTTTGTTTTGGTAGGTCCTATCTCCCAAAAGCATATGAAGAAGCGGCCGAGCCCATGGCAGGGCAATCAAGAGACGCGCAAAGAGGGCGGCCCCGAAAGACCGCCCTCTACGCTCTGCCGATACTCGCTCCGTGCCGGTTAATGAATGAGCCTAAAGTCCAAATGTCCGCGAGTAGTGTTGACGCGCGAGACCTCGATAATCACGCGCTGGCCCAACTCAAAACGACGCCCCGTGTCGGCACCCGTCAACGTGAGCGCGTCCTCATCAAACTCAAACCACTCGTTACCCAAGCTCTTAATGGAAACCAGCCCCTCAACCTGCGTCAGATCGAGACGCACAAAGAGGCCCATGCTGCTGACCCACGAGACCGTTCCGGCATAGCGCTCGCCCAGGCGATCCTCGTAGTACTGCGCAATCTTGATTTTTTGCGTCGCATGGCTGGCAGCGTCGGCCGCACGCTCGGCATCGCTGCACGCGCGGCAGATTTGCGGCAGGATGCGCGGAAGCGACTCTCGGCCTTTTCCGATCAGCCTCGGCGTACGCACCAAGGCGTCTTTTCCACCCAGCTGCTCGTATGCCAGCTGCAGCTTGAGTACGCGATGCACCACCAGATCGGGATAACGGCGAATGGGGCTTGTAAAGTGGCAGTAGCACGGCGCGGCGAGCGCAAAGTGGCCCTCGTTGCGAGGCTTATACAACGCACGCTGCATACTGCGCAAAAGGAGCGTGTTGACGAGCGGCGCGTTGGCCGTACCGGCTGCGGCATCAACCGCCGCCTGCAGCTCGTCGGGGCTTCCCAGAGCAATGCCTGCCGCGCGACGGTCATCGATGATACCCAGCTGTGCCAGCGCCACGGCGGCACCGTGCAGACTGTCGGGGCTGGGGTCATCGTGCACGCGATAGCACGCCTCGATATCGCGGTCGGCCAGCCACTCGGCGACGCACTCGTTAGCCAGCAGCATTGCCTCCTCGATAAGCGAGGTTGCGCAGGAACGCTCGCGTGCCACAATCCGTACGGGCACGCCGTCCTCGTCCAGCAGCGCGCGAATCTCGGCCGTATCAAAGTCGACCGAACCGCGTGCGCGACGTATGCGACGCCGAAGCTCCGCGAGTTCGTTTGCGGCGACCAGGAAATCGGCCAGGTCTACGTTACAGCTGCGAGCGGTGTCCTCGCACGCAAGCCCGCGCTCAAGTGCTTCCTCGCGCGAGGCTTCAGCCGCAGCGACATCCTCCGCAGCGCCCTCCAACACGGAATACTCAACTGCGCCGGCACGCACCAGCAGCGCCTCGGCGCCGTCGTAATCCATACGCACACGCGAGCGAATCACACTGGGATAGGGAACGTAATGGCGCACACGACCCTGCGCGTCGAGCTCGATGTCGACGGTAAACGCCAAGCGATCCTCATCGGGGCGCAGGGAACACAGGTCATTAGACAGGCGCTCGGGCAGCATGGGGAGCACACGGTCGGCAAGGTATACCGACGTCGTGCGATGGCGGGCCTCCAGGTCGATATGTCCATCCCAGGCAACATAGTGCGAAACGTCGGCGATATGCACGCCCAGCTTATAGCCGCCCTCGGGTGTGCGCTCAAGCGAGATGGCATCGTCAAAGTCGCGCGCATCAACCGGGTCGATGGTGATGACAAAGCGATCGCGCAGGTCACGACGAAGCGGGTCTTTAAGCGCTGCAGTCACATCGAGCGAAAGCGCCTCTGCCTCCGCCAGCGCCGCCTCGGGATAGCTGTCGGTATAGCCATAGCGCGCCATAACATATTGAACGCCCAGATCGGGCGCATCGTCACCGCCGATGCGGCGCTCAAGAGTCACCGTGCCCGACTCCAAGCGCGTCGGGTAAGTCAGAATGCGCGCGACGACGGCATCGCCAGGATGCACACCCAGGCGCTCCGCCGAAGTGTCCTCGGGCAAAACAAAGAAATCGGCTTTGAGACGCGAATCGAGCGGCTCGATCACACCGAGCGGACCGGCCGTCTGATACGTACCCACCACGCTGATGGCGGCACGCTCGATGACGCCCTCGATCACGGCACGACGATCCCCGCGCGGCCCCGCCTTAATGCTTACGGCCACGGTATCGCCGTCCATAATCTCACGCTTACCGCGGCCCATGACCTTGTAATCGCCGTTGTCGGTCACGACATAAGCGCTGTGCTCATGGAGCTGCACGCGGCCAGTCATGCTCGGGCGACGCTCGCTGCGCACCGGCCCGCGTTTATTGCGTGCGCTACGCTTATGTTTGTTATTGCGCCCCATGGCGCCTCCTTACTATCGATAGCCGTTTACACCCCAAGAGTCTACCCAAATGATCCCTAGGGGACGGAGGAAAACGGATCACATAGATAGACCAGCGCCGCGATGATCCGTTTTCCTCCGTCCCCTAGGGATCAAAAAACGGGCCGCCCCCGGAAAGGGACGACCCGTTGCAGACGGCATATCCGCAGCGCTTACACGCGCAGATAACGGCGCATGGCGATGGCAGAGCCAAAGAGGCCGATGATCACGCCGACAAGAATCAGTGCGGCGTAGGTCACCAGATAGTACTGCATCGGCAGCGCAAACGACATCCAGCCGACACTCTCCTGCAGGCGAGGAACCATCAGATTGCGCAGCAGCTCCAAAACACCGATGGAAAGCAGCGAGCCCAGAATGGCCTGAAGCACGCCCTCGGTAATGAACGGCCCGCGAATGAAGCCGTTGCTGGCGCCCACCAGGCGCATAATCGCAATCTCGCGACGACGCGCCGTGATGGACAGGCGAATCGTGTTGTTGATAAAGATGAACGCGATAAAGGTCAGCAGGCCGACGAGCACCACGGCGGCGATACGGATGTAGTTGGTCACCTGGAACAGGCGGCTCACTTCCTCCTGGCCATACAGCACGCTCGCGTTGACGTCGCCGTCGTCCGCGATCTTTTGGAAGTCGGCGTTCTTCTTGAGCTTCTTGGCAGTGCTCTCGACCTGAGACGGATCGTCCATCTCAATCGCAAACGAGGCGGGCAGCGGATTCTGGCCGTCGAGCGCGCTCATGGTGGCGTCGGCGTTGCCCGACATCTTGCTCGTGTACTCGGCCAGCGCGTCGTCCTTGTCCTTATAGGTCACGGACTTGACGTTGCTCCACGTCTTGAGCTCGGCCTCAAAGGCCTGGACGTCTGCCTGATCGGCGTCATCGCTAATAAAGGCATTGATGACAACCTGATCCTCGACGGTACCGATCACGGAGTTCAGCATCGCGGAACCCATAATGAACAGGCCGATGATAAACAGCGAAAGGAAGATCGTGATGACGGCGCCGAGCGAGGTGGTCCAGTTACGGAAGAAGTGGCTGATAGCCTCTTTGAGCGAATAGCCCACGTTAGTTGGTGCCATAGTTGCCGTAACCTCCCCTCTCCTGGTCGCGGATTACGTGGCCGCCCTCGAGGGCGATCACGCGACGGTGCATGCTATCGACCATCTCGCGGTCGTGCGTGGCGACGATCACGGTGGTGCCGGTACGGTTAATGCGCTCGAGCAGCTTCATGATGCCCAGCGAGATCGCGGGGTCGAGGTTGCCCGTGGGCTCGTCGCAAATAAGCAGCGGCGGACGGTTGACCATAGCGCGGGCAACGGCGACACGCTGCTGCTCGCCACCGGACAGCTGATCGGGCAGAGAGTCCATCTGATCGGCCAGACCGACCAGGCGAAGCACCTCGGGCACCTGGCTGCGAATGACGCCCTTGGGCTTGCCGATGCACTGCAGGGCAAACGCCACGTTTTCGTAGGCGGTCTTCTGCGGCAGGAGCTTAAAGTCCTGGAACACGGCACCGATCTGGCGACGCAAGAACGGAACTTTGCGGTTCTTGATCTTCATGAGGTCCTGGCCGGCGACCAAAATGCGGCCGCTCGTCGGCTTGACGTCGCGGTTGAGCGTCGAAAGCAGCGTGGTCTTACCCGAGCCGGAGTGACCGACCAGGAAGACAAACTCACCAGGATAGATCTCGATGTTGATGTCGTCGAGCGCGGGCTTGTTGGGCTGTGCCGGGTAGATTTTGGTGACGTGCTCCATGAGGATGACGGGCTCGACACCGGCCTGCTTGGCCATCTTCTTGCGGCTGGCCTGCGGATCGATGGGCGCAAACACCGACGTAAAGTCGGGGTTGTTGAGCGCATTGTCGAGGCTTGCGACCTCGGCGGCCTGATCGCTCTCGAATACGGGAGCCGCGGGCTGCGTAGGATCGGGAATACCGGCAAAAAGACCGGACTGCGCAGGCTGTGGCGCCGGAGTCGCAGGAGCCATGGGGTCGGGAATACCGGCCATGACAGGTTGCGGCGCGACAGCGTCCGCCTGGGGCTGATCCACGCGAGCGGTCACCTTCTGCACGGGCTCAAAACCCGCGGCCTCGGAAAGCTCGACATCATTGGTGGGATTGTAGGCAAAGGGATCTGATGCCGGCTGTGCCTGATCTGCCGGCTGTGCGGGGATCGGGCTAAACAGCTGATCCTCTGAATCCGGGGTGGCGAAACGAGTGCCCGCGGCGCCTGGCTGCGTCTTGGGGGCGTCATCGCCCGCACCGGAGGTACGGAAGTGGTTACCCACTGGTGCTCCTTATCGTCGTACGTTTAAACTACATGAGCGCTTTGTATTTTAGCAGCATTAGCTTTGCTGCACATAAGAAGCATGGCGGGGTTTTGGTCTCACCGGCCGCGCACAGGGTTACCTCCCAAATCGTCCTCGGACATGTCGGAGTCCCCGCTGTGCGCTTCGCGCTGCGGGGACTCCTCCGTCCTGCGGAAAGATTTGGGAGGTAACCCTGTGCGCGGCCTGCGGCTACTAAGGGGCCGCCGCACCAACTTGAAATGCTGCGCACACAAAGTTGGGAGGGTCTGAATTGCACTTTGTTGTGCTGGGCCCTTATCCCAATAGAAATCCTGCTTGATATGGCCTCTTTAAAAGTTGCGGTGAAATAGGGACTGTTTTAGCAGTTAAAAGCCCTAATCAGTCCTTATTTCACCGCAACTTATATTGGGCTCATTGTTGCGCAACTCGAATTTGGATTGTCGATTTACAGTGGCCTCGATGGGAACGCCTATGGTTGTGGGGGCCAGTATGAATTGTCCTTATTGTGGAGCTGAGTTGCGCGATGGCGTGAGGTACTGCACAGCGTGCGGGGCTGCCGTCAATGGCATCTCTGCTGATTCTGGGCTTCGGGTAAAGCCTCGGAACCACGTTGCGGTCATCCTTACCTGCATGCTGGTAATTGGCATTGTCGGCGGTAGCTGTATGGGCCTTCATCTGCGGCAGGTGTTGTCGCACTTCGTATCCGCCCATTCGGAGCACGCCATTGTGCTGGATGTCGCGGCTGCGGGCTGGGACACCGATAACGGGGCATCGCGCGTTCCGATACATATTACGGGCAAGACCATCGACGGAATAACGGTCGACAGGATTGAGTTCGTCGCCTCCGATGGCTCTGGCATCAATCTCATACAAGGTGTCTACACGCTCGAGGCAGCAGGTTCCCCTATCGCTGCGGATGGCACGATCTATCAAATTCCATGCACGAGTGCCACACTCGTCCTCGATGATGCCTTTGCCATGGATGAAACGATCGATCTGGCCGAGCTTGCAGAACAGGATTCGATTCTCGCCTTCTGCCCCATTGATGCCGCCGATGTGACCAATGATGAAATCTATGATGCCGCTTTGCTCGCCATGACATACAGAGGCAGCGATGCCCCCGATGTCGCTGCACTGTGCCAAGCCGCAATCAATCGTCGCGACGGCGCCGGCACAAGCGGGAACGCCTTCGGAAGTTGCGGTGAAATGCGGATTAATTGAGCCTTTAGGCTGGCAAAACAGTCCTTATTTCACCGCAACTGAAACAGGGGCGCCCTCCAAGAGAGCGCCCCTGCCGGGTTTCCATAGTTCTGGCGAAGCAGTCCTTGAGATCCGCCTTGCCTTAGGCCAAGAACTCCTTGGTGGTCGCCACGATGTTGGCGGCGTCCAGGCCGTACTTGTGCAGGAGCTCGGCGCCCGGACCGGACTCGCCGAACGTGTCGTTGACGCCGATCTTCTTGAGCGGCGTCGGGCACTGCTCGCACAGGACATCGGCAACGGCGCTGCCCAGGCCACCGATCACGGAGTGCTCCTCGACGGTCACGACGTGGCCGGTCTTGGTGGCGCTCTTGACGATCAGGTCGGCGTCGATGGGCTTAATGGTGTGCATGTTGATGACCTCGGCGTCGATACCCTCGGCAGCAAGCTGCTCGGCAGCCTCGAGGGCCTCGCCGACCATCAGGCCGCAGGCAATGATGGTAACGTCGGCGCCCTCGCGCATAACGATGCCGCGACCCAGCTCAAACTTGTAGGTCTCGGGGTCATTAATGACCGGCGAGGCCAGACGGGCAAAGCGCATGTACACAGGGCCGTCGCACTCGTAGGCGGCGCGCGTCACGGCGCGGGCCTCGACGTCGTCAGCGGGAACGATGACGGTCATGCCGGGAATGACGCGCATAAGGGCGATATCCTCGCAGCACTGATGCGTGGCACCATCCTCGCCCACCGAAATACCGGCGTGCGTGGCGCCAATCTTGACGTTGAGGTGCGGGTAACCGATGGAATTGCGGACCTGCTCAAAGGCGCGGCCGGCGGCAAACATTGCAAAGGTGCTCGCGAAGGCAACGCGGCCGGTGGTTGCGATACCGGCGGCAACACCCATCAGGTTGCTCTCGGCAATGCCCACATCGAAAAAGCGGTCGGGGCGGGCTGCCTTGAACTTGCCGGTCTGCGTGGCGGCGGCCAGGTCGGCGTCGAGGACCACAAAGTCATCGTGCTCGTTGGCGAGCTCGACGAGGGCCTCGCCGTAGCTTACGCGCGTGGCGATTTTCTTGACATCTGCCATCCTAGAGCTCCTCTCCGGCGGCCGTGAGCTCTGCCATGGCCTGCTCAAACTGTTCATCGTTGGGGGCCTTACCGTGCCAACCCACCTGGTTCTCCATAAAGGAGACGCCCTTGCCCTTCGTGGTCTCGGCGATAATGGCGGTCGGCTGACCCTTGGTAGCGCGGGCCTCGGCAAAGGCGGCGCGGATCTGATTGAAGTCGTTGCCGTCGGCGAGCTCCACCACATGGAACTTGAAGGCGCGGAACTTGTCGGCGAGCGGCATGGGGTCGTTGACCTCCTCGACGGGGCCATCGATCTGCAGACCGTTGTGGTCGACGATCACGCAGAGGTTATCGAGCTGCTGGTTGCCGGCAAACATGGCGGCCTCCCAGACCTGGCCCTCCTCGCTCTCGCCGTCGCCCAGCAGGGCGTAGGTGCGATAGTCGTCGCCCCAGTGCTTGGCGGCAACGGCCATGCCCACGGCGGCGGAGATGCCCTGGCCGAGCGAGCCGGTGGACATGTCAACGCCCGGGGTGTCGTTCATGTTGGGGTGACCCTGCAGGTGGCTGCCGATGTGGCGCAGCGTCTCGAGATCCTCCTTGGGGAAGAATCCACGCTCGGCGAGCACGGCGTACAGACCAGGCGCGCAGTGACCCTTGGAAAGCACGAAGCGATCGCGGTCGGCCTTGCGGGGATCGGCCGGATCGACGTTCATTTCCTCAAAGTACAAATAGGTCATGATGTCGGCAGCGCCGAGCGAACCGCCCGGATGGCCAGACTTGGCAGCGTGCACGCCGGTGACGATGCCCTTCCTTACCTCGTTGGCAACCTTTTTGAGCTCTTCGTCGCTCATTGTGCCTTCCTTTCATCCTCTTAAGACAAGATGCGCACGGCACCGAAGGTAATCCCAACACAGCCGCAATGCACGTACGTCATTCATTATGCTGGAAACCGATGGCTTTACCAGAGTTTTTATCATTATTTGAACAATTTAGCAGGCAGAACCGCTGATGAAACGGTTTATCAATGTGAACGTCTTTTGGATGCGGTGGCTACCTCTCGCCCCGGCACAAAAATGATCCGCAAACCGAAATTCAGCCTACGCGTTAATGTCCTTGAATCCCTCACCGAAGGCTTCCGTAACGTCGGCGACCGTCACAATGGCGTGAGGATCGCGCTCGCGCACGATCGTTTTGAGGGTGTTGAGCTCTCGACGGCTAACGATCACCATGATCACCGGCTTCTCGACGCCCGAATACATACCGGTCGCCTTTAATTTGGTGCAGCCGCGGCCCAGACCATACATGATGTCGGCCGCGATATCGGGAAAGTTATCCGAGATGATGAGCACCATACGACGCTTATTGCCGCCATCGACCACAGCATCGATCACATAGCCGCTAATCACCATCGAAAGTCCTGCGTATAGAGCATTTTCGAGCGAGAATACCGGAGCAGATGCCGCACATACGGCAACGTCGATTGCCATGACGGTCGAGCCCACCGGCAGCGAGGTGTTACGCGAGATGATTTGGCCAATCGTGTCCGAGCCGCCGGTGTTGGCGCCGGCGCGCAACACCATGCCGTAACCAATGCCCGTGATAATGCCGCCCCACATAGCGGGAAGCATCAGGTCCGCATGTGCCAGAGGCGCTACAAACGGGGCAAACAGATCGGTAAAGAAGCCCAGCAGCACAAAGCCCGTCGCCGTCTGCACTACATAGAACATGCCGCCCTCGCGCATAACGATCAGCAGCAGCAAGGCATTCATCACGATGGTCTGGATGCCGACAGGAAGCGACACGCCTCGCGCTGCGCCGACTGCCTGGATAATCGTCGCAAGGCCCGTAACGCCACCGGCTGCAAGACCGTTGGGAATCAAAAACAGGTCGGTCGCGATGGCGGCCAAGGCACACCCCAACATGATCTGGGGTAGATCGTGAAAGAAGTTCATCGAAAGAATGCGCTTGATGTCCAGACGATATGCCATGCTGCCTCCTTCAAAAAAGCGCACCCCATCGGATGCGCTTTGAACTTCTTCATGTATTCGATTCTACCGATTCGCCGGACAAAAACTACCCCTGTGCAGGATATGTTCTGGATACAAAACCACCCTGCTCGGAGGGCTTTAATCCATTTCCGCATAAACCGAGCGGCTTATGCGGACGGGGCCTCCGCGTCAGCGTTGCCGGTAGCCCAACGGTGATAGCCAATCACAAACGGATCCAGGTCGCCATCGTCAAGAACGGCCTCGACGTTGCTAGTCTCCACGCCCGTGCGCAGGTCCTTAACCATCTGGTACGGGTAGAGCACGTAGCTGCGGATCTGGTTGCCAAAACCAATTGTGGTCTTGGGTCCGCGAATCTCATCCAGGGCCTCGGCGCGCTTTTCGAGCTCAATCTCGTACAGGCGCGCCTTGAGGATCTGCATGCACGCGGCCTTGTTTTGAATCTGGCTGCGCTCGTTTTGACACGTGACCACGATACCGCTGGGGAAATGCGTCACGCGCACGGCGGAGTCGGTGGTGTTGACACCCTGGCCGCCCGGGCCGCTTGCATGGTACACGTCGACGCGAATGTCATCGGGACTAATCTCGATATCGATATCGTCGGGCAGTACCGGAATGACCTCGACGCCAGCAAACGTAGTCTGGCGGCGCTTCTTGTCATCGGTGGGGCTAATGCGCACCAGGCGGTGAACACCGGCCTCGGCACGAAGCATGCCAAAGGCATCCTTGCCTTCGACGGTAAAGGTCGCGCGATCGATGCCGATGACCTCGGCCGCGGGGCAATCGTTGATGGTGACCTTCCAACCGCGGCGCTGGCAGTACTTCATGTACATCTTAAAGAGCATGAAGGTCCAGTCCTGGGCCTCCAAACCGCCCTGCCCGGGCTTGATGGTCACAATCGCGTCGCCATGGTCGAACTCCCCGGTAAACCAGCTCGCAAGCTCAAGCTCGTCGATGGCGCGGGAAAGGCGCTCCGCCGTGGCGGCAGCCTCCTCACGCAGCGCGGCAGCATCGGGGTCATCGCCCATTTCCTCGGCAAGCTCCAGCGCGGCGCGAGCATCGGAAAGCTCACCGCGCGCCGTATCCACGGCGGCGATGTCCTCCTTGGCGCGTGCAATCTCCTCCATCGTGGCGCGAGCGGCATCGGCGTCATCCCAAAAGCCTGGGGCGACGCTTTTGGCCTCGAGCTCCGCCACGCGGGTGCGCTTCTCGTCCAAATGGAGATACGACTCGACCTCGCCGAGTCGGTCTGCAAACGCGTCCAACTCGGCGGGAGTTACCTCTAGAGTCTCGGCCATTAACGATTCCTGCCGTGGCAGTACTTGAACTTCTTACCGCTACCGCAAGGGCACGGGTCGTTGCGGCCCACGTTGACATAAGGGTCATCACTCTCGGACTTGCGGTAGGTCGTCACCTTGCCACCGTTGTTAACGGCAGCCGGACCACCCTGGACGGCGGTGCGGGCCTGCACCTGAGCCTGCTTGCGCAGTACCGAATCGCTGTTGTCGCCATCGACCTCGGCGGGACCAGAGAAGTGCGCACCCTTAAGGGCGGGGTCCTCCTTGTGCTCCACAGCCTGCGGGGCAGCTTTGAGCTCAATGCGCAGAACAGTGCGCAGGTAATCCTCGTACATGGTATCGACGAGCATCTGGAACGCGCCGTAGGCCTCGGTCTTATACTCAACCAGCGGGTCGCGCTGGCCAAAGCCGCGCAGGCCGATACCGGTCTTGAGGTAGTCCATTTCCTGCAGGTAGTTCATCCAACGCGTATCGATGACGCGCAGCATGACCTGGGTATTGAGCTCGCGCATCAGGTCCTCGCCCAGGCGCTCGGCCTTCATGTTGTAGCACTTCTCAACATAGGCCAGGACATCGGCGGCCAGGGCCTCAAAGTCCTCGTCGGGGAACTGAGGGGTATCGATATGCCCGGTCAGCTCGACGACCCACTTACGCAGACCCTCAAGATCGCGCTCGCCCTCGTGGCTGTCCTTGGTGCAGAACTCCTGAACACAGCGGTACACGGTATCGTGCATGACCTCGGTGATGTGGTCGGTCAGGTCCTTGCCATCCAGAATCTTGTTACGCTCGGCGTAGATGACCTGGCGCTGCTTGTTCATGACGTCATCGTACTCAAGGACGCTCTTACGCATGGAGAAGTTGATGCTCTCGACCTTGTGCTGGGCGCTCTCGACGGCCTTGGAAATGATCTTGTGCTGAATGGGCATGTCGTCGCCCATATCGGCCGTGACCATCATCTTGGAGACGCGGTCCATCCTGTCGCCGCCGAACAGGCGCATGAGGTCATCCTCGAGCGACAGGTAGAACTGGGTCTCGCCCGGATCGCCCTGACGCCCGGAACGGCCTCGCAGCTGGTTGTCGATACGACGGGACTCATGGCGCTCGGTGCCGATAACGGTCAGGCCGCCGGCGGCAAGCACGCGCTCGCGCTCGGCCTTGCAGGTCTCCTTGGCCTCGGCGTTAAACTGCTCGAGCTGCTCGGGCGTCACGTCCTCCATGGTCAGGCCCTCGTACTCCAGGCGCTCGCGCACCAGCTCGTCGGGGTTGCCGCCCAGCAAGATGTCGGTACCACGGCCGGCCATGTTGGTAGCGATGGTCACGGCGCCATAGCGACCAGCCTGGGCCACGATATGGGCCTCGCGCTCGTGGTGCTTGGCGTTGAGGACCTCGTGCGCGATACCGCGCTTAGTGAGGGCGGCGGACAGTTTCTCGGAGCTCTCGATGGATACGGTGCCCACCAGGACCGGCTGGCCCTTGGCGTGACGACGCTCAACGTCGTCGGCAACGGCGTTGTACTTGGCCTGGATGGTGCGGTAGACCAGGTCCTCGTGGTCAACACGCTGCACGGGCTTGTTGGGGGGAATGACCTCGACGGGCAGCTTGTAGATCTCGCGGAACTCGGCGTCCTCGGTGAGCGCCGTACCGGTCATGCCGGAGAGCTTGTCATACAGGCGGAAGTAGTTCTGCAGGGTGATGGTGGCAAGGGTCTGGTTCTCCTCGCGCACGAGCACGCCCTCTTTGGCCTCGATGGCCTGGTGCAGGCCCTCGGAATAGCGGCGACCCTCCATGATACGACCGGTGAACTCGTCGACGATCTTGACCTCGCCGTTGGTGACCACGTACTGCTTGTCGCGGTGGAACATGTACTGGGCCTTCAGCGCCTGCTGCAGGTGGTTGACCAGCTGGCCGGAAAGATCGGCATAGATGTCATCGATACCCAGGCGGCGCTCGATCTTCTTAAGGCCGCGCTCGGTGGCGGCGATGGTGTGCTTGGCCTCGTCCATGACGAAGTCGCCCGTGGGCTCAACGTCCTCGGTGGCGGTGAGCATGTCGTGCGAGACGTCCTCACCGCGCTCAAGGCCGCGCACGGCGCGCGCGAAGTCCTTGTAAGTGCTGGCGGACTTGGTGCCGGCGCCCGAGATGATGAGCGGCGTTCTGGCCTCGTCGATCAGGATGGAGTCGACCTCGTCGACGATGGCGTAGCTGTGGCCGCGCTGAACACGCTGCTCGGGGCGGGTGACCATGTTGTCGCGCAGATAATCGAAACCGAACTCGGAGTTGGTGCCGTACGTGACGTCGGCCTGGTAGGCTGGGCGCTTCAGCTCGAGCGGCATGTTGTTCTGCAGCAGACCGACGGTCATGCCCAGATACTTGTAGATGCGACCCATCCACTCGGAGTCGCGCTTGGCCAGGTAGTCGTTGACGGTGACGACGTGCACGCCCTTACCGGCGATAGCGTTGAGATAGCCGGCCAGCGTGGAGACGAGGGTCTTGCCTTCGCCGGTCTTCATCTCGGCAATGTGGCCCTCGTGCAGCGCCATGGCGCCGATGAGCTGTACATCAAAGTGACGCATGCCCATGGTGCGCTTGGAAGCTTCGCGCACGGTGGCAAAGGCCTCGGGGAGCATGTCGTCGAGCGACTCGCCGTTGGCGTAGCGCTCACGGAACTTATCGGTCTGGGCGCGGAGCTCCTCCTCGGTCATCTTCTCAAACTGGGGCTCAAGACCGTTGATCTTGTCGACGATCTTGTAGTAGCGCTTCAGGTCCTTATCGGATCCAAAGGACAGCAGCTTTGACATGAATCCCATGTGGTTTTCCTTTTGGCCATCGCCCGCGGCATGAAACCTTGGACGAGTTAAACACAGATATTTGTACTTTAGCCAAACAAGGCGCCGCCTATGCGGTCGACACGCTCGACCACGTAATAACTACGACAGCCTGCCAAAAAGGGACTGGTTTATTTTGGCAACTTTTATCTGGGAAAACGCTGCCTCTCTGCCATTTGGTGCAAATCAACCTGTCCCATTCGCACCAACCTGGTGCAATGGGGACGGGTTAGCTTGCACCAATAAAAAGAAAAGGGCCGCGCACCCAAATGGATGCGCGGCCCTTATGCCATGAATGCGAGTGTTTCCGCGGCGAGCTATTTACTCAGCAGCCTCGGTGGTCTCGGCCTCGGCAGCGGCCTCCTCGACGGGAGCCTCTGCGGGAGCCTCGGCGGCCTGCTTGGCAGCCTCCTCGGCAAACTTAGCGGCACGCTTAGCCTTCTCGGCAGCCTTAGCCTCAGCGGCGGCCTTGCGAGCGGCCTCGGCCTCAGCAGCCTTGGCGGCCTTGGCAGCCTTGGCCTCCTCGGCCTTCTTGAGCTGAGCGGCAGCGGCGCCACCGAACTTGTCGGCGAAGCGCTGGACGCGTCCACCGGTGTCGACGAACTTCTGCTGGCCGGTGTAGAACGGGTGGCACTCGTTGCAAAGCTCGACCTTCATCTCGGACACGGTAGCGTGCGTCTTGAAGGTGTTGCCGCAGGAGCACGTCACCGTGCACTCGACATACTGGGGATGGATACCCTGCTTCATGGTAGGACTCCTTATTGGTCAGGCGCTGGTTACCGATCAGCGCATAAGGCGTCTTGGTTTCCGACCAAGACAACAAACTCGGCTATGGTACCACGGCGCCGCGTGTCCCACAAAAGGTTCACGGTCTTTGCACTGTGCATCGCGCCCAAGACACAGCAGACGACACGACGAATCGCGGCAAACGGGCGCCTTTGCCCCTTCTCCCATGTTGCAGACGTGTAACGCCGCAGCAAGGGTGCCCCTTTTGGCGCCAGACAGGTACAATGATGAACACTGTACCGTAGCGGAGCGCCCCCGCGCGCCGCAACCACGCGAAAGGGTTTCCCATGGCCGAGATCTCGTCCTCCCGCATCGTCATCACCGTCCTTGGCAAGAACCGCCCCGGTATCGTCGCCGGCGTCACCCGCGTTCTGGGCGAGGCCAACGTCGACATCCGCGACATTACGCAGTCCATTATCGAGGACATCTTTACCATGACCATGCTGGCCGACACCGCCGAGTCCAAGCTCGACTTCGCCGAGTTGCAGAAGGCCCTGGCCGAGGCGGGCGAGCTTTCGGGCGTCAACGTGTCCATCCAGCGCGAGGACGTCTTTAACTTTATGTACCGCCTGTAGCGAACAAACCGCTCGGGGCAGCTTGACGTCATATCGTTCAAGCGCGCCGCCCCAAAGCGGACCGGAGAGGAGCGCGCATGGCCTACGACGCCAAGAAAATCTACTACCGCTTCGACGATCACCTTAGCCGCCTGGTTCTGGATTACGAGGCGAGCCGTCAGATTTCGCCCGAAAGCGAAAACCTCTACCACGGCCTGCCGACCGCCCCGTACGACGAGGGCTTGTTCGTAGAGCACAACGTCAAGCGCGGCCTGCGCAATGCCGACGGCTCGGGCGTGGTCGCGGGTCTTACCCGCATCTCGGACGTGCACGGCTACAACAAGGTCGACGGTAAGGTCGTGCCCGATCAGGGCAAACTCACGCTTCGTGGCTACAGCATCGAGGATCTGGTCAACAACGCCCAGGCCGAGAACCGCTACGGTTACGAAGAGGTCGCCTATCTACTCATCACGGGCTCCCTGCCCACCAAGGAAGAGCTTGACGGTTTTTGCGAACGCCTGGGTGCTTTTAGGCATCTGAGCGACGAATACGTCCGCAAGTTCCCCATGACCACGGTGTCGTCGAGCATCATGAATGTGCTTCAGCGCGCCGTGCTGCTGCTCTACGCCTTCGACGCCGAGCCCGACGCCATTACACCCGAGCACGAAATCGACGTCGCCATCTCCATGCTCGCCCGTCTCCCCCGCATCGCCGCCTTCGCGCATATGGCCTCGGTCGCCAAGCGCCGCGGCTCCGAGGTTCATGTACCGCACCCCACACCCGGCCTCTCAACCGCCGAAACCATCCTGCAGGTCCTACGCGGCGGCATGGCGTTCACTCACGATGAGGCGATGCTGCTCGACGTGATGCTCATGTTGCATGCCGAGCACGGCGGCGGTAACAACTCCACCTTTGCCTGTCGCGTGCTGTCATCTTCGGCAACCGATCCGTATTCCGCCTACGCGGCGGCTATCGGCTCGCTCAAGGGCCCGCGACACGGCGGCGCCAATGCCAAGGTCGTGTCCATGCACGAGGACATCCGTGCGCATGTCTCCAACTGGGAGGACGAGGACGAGGTCGCAGCCTACCTGGGCAAGATTCTCGACAAGCAGGCCTTCGACGGCACGGGTCTCATCTACGGCATGGGCCACGCCGTCTACACGCTCAGCGACCCGCGCGCCGAGGTCTGCCGCCACTACGCACGTTCGCTCGCTGACAAGAAAGATCTGGGTGAGGAATTCGCTCTGATCGAGCGCATCGAGCGCCTGGCACCGCAGGTGATGCGCGACCACGGCATGACCAAGCCCATCTGCGCCAACATCGACCTGTACACGGGCTTTATCTACAAGATGCTCGGCGTGCCCGAGACGCTCTTTACGCCGCTGTTCGCCGTCGCCCGCATGGCCGGCTGGTCGGCGCACCGCATGGAAGAGCTCTTCTGCGCGCACCGCATCATCCGTCCCGCGTATCGCCCGGTTATTGAGCCGCTGGAGTACAAGCCGCTCGCCGACCGCTAGGACGCGGACCGTTATAGAACCCGAGCGTGGCCAGGGCATCACCGCCCTCGGCCACGCTTTTTATGCCAGCAGAAAGGGCTGCATCAAATGATTGTGTTTTCCGATATGGATGGAACGCTGTTGACGAGCGATAAGCAGATGAGCGATGCCACCTGGGCGATGCTCGACGAGCTCGCTCGACGCGGGATTGAATTTGTGCCCTGCACGGGACGTCCGCTGTCGGGCATCTTTGAGCCCATCCTCGCCCATCCCGCCGTGCACTATGCCGTCTGCGCCAATGGCGCCAGCGTCTGGCAGCTCGACGACGATGTGCCCAACGATGCCTCGCGCGCCACGTGCGTATTGAGCCGTCCGCTCGATTGCGGCATTGCCCATCGCATCCATCGCATCGCCGCCGGCCACGATGTGACCTTCGATATCTTCGCGGATGGGCAGTGCTTCCTCCCCCGCTCGCTCTACGCGCGCCTGGACGAATTCTGCGGCGGCGACCCCCATATCGCAGCCTCGCTCAAGCGCACACGAACACCGATCGACATGGATATCGACAGCAAGATCGACGAGGTCGAGACACTCGAACGCATCGCCATGTACTGGCACGACCCGGCCGATCGCGACGCCATCGCGGCGGAGCTCGACACGCTCGGAGGCATTGAGGTCACGCGTTCGTACGCCATGAATATCGAGGTCATGGGCGCAGGCGCCACCAAGGGAACGGCCCTCACGTGGCTATGCGAGCGCCTGGGCGAGCGTCTCGCCGACGCCTGGGCGTTCGGCGACAACATCAACGACATCCCCATGCTGCAGGCAGCGGGCCATGGCATGGCCATGATCAACGCCGAGCCCGAGGATCGCGAGGCCGCCGACGCCGTCACCGAATACGACAACGACCACGACGGCGTCGCCCGCGCCATCATGGCCGCCCTCGCCTAGTCATCGGCCAGTCATCGGGGACGTTCTTGAATGACTAGTCGTTGGGGACAGTCTTCGCAAAAAGCTGCAAGGACTGTCCCCCACTGCCGGCAGAAAAGGAACGTCCCCATCTGCCGGATTAAGCGAGACTCTCCAGCACACGGCGGAGCTCCTGCTGGACGGCGTGGTCGCGGTTACGACCCACCACGCGATCGGCAACGGCCTTGAGCGCGGGGCGCGCGTTTTCCATCGCGCAGCCCGTACCGACAAAGCGAATGATCTCGTAGTCGTTCATCGAGTCGCCAAACGCCATGACCTCGTCGCGCCCAATGCCGTAATGCTCCGCGAGCTGCGCGATGCCCGAGGCCTTCGACACACCGGGCTGCATGGCATCGATCCACGCGTTGCCCGAAGGCGCAAAAGTAAAGAGCTGACCAAGTTCGCGCTGAAGTACGTAAGCGCTGTCCATAACGGCACCGTCATCGCAAAAGATACTCGCCTTGATGATATTTACGCTGGGATCGGGCAGCTCCCAAATGCGCTCGGCATTGGGAAGGTCCTTATCGACCTCACGCACGAACTTGCACTCGTCATCGAGCAGGAAGGACTTGGTTCGGTCAAAAAGCGCAAGATGCAGATTGGGAAACGTCGCGACAGCCTGGGCGAGCCTTCGAATCGCCAGGTGCGAATACACCTCACGGTCTACCATTTTGCCGTCGGCGTAGACCTGGGCACCGTTAGCGGCGACAAAGTCCATCTTGTCGCGAACGGGCGCAAAGAACTCGCACAGGCGATCGTAGCGACGACCTGACGATGCGGCAAAATGCACACCATGCTCGTGTAGCGCCAGAATCAGTTCGTAGGTCTCGGGAGGCACCTGGCCGTTTTCGTCAAGCAGTGTGCCGTCCATATCGGATGCAATCAGTTTAAACATAGAAAAGCTCCCTTCGGGCTTGTTGGAATCGAACGTGTATCCGATTCCAACGTACCCAAAGGGAGCTCAGGTAAGACTCCGCGGGCGCAAACGTTACAAGGACCTGGCAAATAGCTCACACATGCCAGAGGTCCTACGGTCGCGGCGTCAGGCGACACGCCAAAGAGTGTCCCCGACGACTAGTCGTTTAAGAACGTCCCCGATGACTAGTCGGCGTAGGTGAAGGTCGTGACGTCGAACATGCCCTCGGGGCGAATGCGGAGCGTCGGGATGACCGGCAGGGGCAGGAAGATGATGCCCATGATGGGGTCGAGCGGCGGCTCGATGCCCATGGCGCGCGCCTTGACCATAAAGTCGTCGTGCTGCGCGGCGACATCCTCGGCCGTGCCTTCGCTCATCAGACCGCCGAGCGCCAGCGGAATGCGCGCCACGACCTCGCCGTTGCGCACCAGCACGTGACCGCCCTGGCCCACAGCCTCAACAGCAGCCATCATATCGGCAGCGTTATCACCCACGACGCACACGTTGTGCGAGTCGTGGCCGATCGTGGAGGCAATGGCGCCACCGGTGATGGTGAAGCCACGCACCCAGCCGCGACCGATATGCTTGCCGACAAGACCCAGGCCCGCAGGACCATCACCGTCGGCGCCCTCGGCCTGCAGCGACACACCGCGGCCGTGGCGCTCGAGCAGCATAATGCGGCGCAGGCCCTCGGCGCTCTCGGGGCGAACCATACCCGTGATGGCCTTACCCGGCACCACGTCGATCACGGCCTCACCCGGCTTAAAGGCATAGTCGAACACGTCGAGCGAAAGCTTCGGCAGCTTAACGGAGGCGCGCAGCTCATCGGCAAGGGCCGCAACCTCGGCCATCTCGGGTGCAATCTCGCCCACAAAGGTGCCGTCCTGCGCCACCAGAGCACCGGCGGCATATACGCGATGCGGAGCCGTGGCAAACGTCAGGTCATTGAGCACCAGCAGGTCGGCACGCTTGCCCGGGGCAATCGCACCGCGGAGCTCGTGCGGGTCGCGGCAGCCGTGATCCAGGCCAAACGCCTCGGCCGTGGAGAGGGACGCCATGGAGATGGCGACCACCGGGTCGATGCCGGCCTCGATAGCCACGCGGCAGGCGTTGTCGATCATACCGGTCGAAAGCGCGTCGGAGGGAGCACGGTCGTCGGTCGCAAAGCAGCAACGACGGGCACGGGCGGGGTTTTCCAGCAGCATCGGCGACAGGTTGGCCAGGTCATGGCTGCACGTACCCTCGCGCAGCATCACATACATGCCGCGAGACAGCTTGTCGAGTGCCTCCTCGGGAATCGTCGACTCATGGTCGGCGATAATGCCCGCCGCGGCATAGGCATTGAGGTCCTTGCCGGCAACGAGCGGCGCATGGCCGTCGACCTGCTTGGACGGCGTCTGGTTAGCGGCGTCGATACGAGCGCAGGTCTCGGGATCGGCCATAAAGACGCCCGGCAGGTTCATCATTTCGCCCAGACCAAAGACGTCGTCCGGATGCTCGGCAAAAAACGTCTGCATATCAGCGGCGGTAATGACGGCGCCGGCCTGCTCATCGGGCAGCGCGGGCACGCACGAGGGCATCATGTACTTGATGGAAATGGGCGCGCGACGGCCGTCCTCGATCATAAAGCGCAGGCCGTCCAGGCCGGAAACGTTGGCGATCTCGTGGCTGTCGGCAATGGCAGTGGTGGTGCCGCGCGTTGCCGCCATGCGCGCATACTCGGCGGGACGGATGTTCGAGGACTCGATATGCAGATGTCCGTCGATAAAGCCGGGGGCGATATAGCGACCCTGGCAATCGATGACCTCGGTAGCCTCATACGTACCGGCGGCATCGTCGCGACCGTCGTAGAGCACGCCGACGATTACGCCGTCCTTGACGGCAACGCTACCGGGCGCCACGCGCTGGCCATATACGTCGACAATCTGCGCATTGATAAACAGCGTGTCGACGGGCACGCGACCCTCGGCTGCATCGATCACAGACCTCATGACCTCAACGGACATACATACTCCTTTAACCGTAGAAAAAAGCTGCGGAGCGGACAGGCCTTCACCGCAGCAAACCAATAGCCATTGTATGCCCAAAAGGAGGCCGCCGATAACACCCCTTCCGCTTAACGGCACTGCCAAATGATCCCTTGGGGACGGAGGAAAACGGATCACCGGGCCAAACCGACCCCCTCGGTGATCCGTTTTCCTCCGTCCCCAAGGGATCATCTAAAAAGGCCGCAGTCGGGAATCCCGGCTGCGGCCCTATTGCACATGTCAGGTTGACCTACTTGCTAGACCAACTTGAAGCCCTTGCGCTTGCCTACGGAGAGGGTGTCGCCCAGCTTGAGGGCGCTGGGGTCGATGTTGTAGCTCTTGGGAGCCACGGCCTTGCCATTGATCTTGACGCCGCCGCCGTCGATGTCGCGACGGGCCTGGCCGGCGCTGGCCGAAAGGCCCAGGTCCTTGAGCAGACCGGCGAGGTAGATCTGGCCCTCGTCGTTAACAGTCAGCTCAACATGCTTCTCGGGGAAGTCGGCGAGCTGGCCCTCCTTGAACACGCGGTCGAACTCGGCCTGAGCCTCGTCGCCGGCACCGGCGCCGTGGTAGGTGTCGCACAGGTCGCGGCCCAGAGCGCGCTTGAGCTCATAGGGATCGGCAGAGCCATCGGCCAGGGCAGCGTCGATCTTGTCGACCTCGGCCGGAGTGAGCGAGCTCGCCAGGCGGTAGTACTTGCCGATCATCTCGTCGGGGATGGACATGGTCTTGCCGAACATATCCTTGGGCGCGTCGGTCAGACCGATGTAGTTGCCATAGGACTTGGACATCTTACGGACGCCATCGGTGCCCTCGAGCAGCGGCATGGTGAGCGCGATCTGCGGCTCCATGCCCATCTTCTCCATGAGCTCCCGGCCGGCGAGCAGGTTGAAAAGCTGGTCGGTGCCGCCCATCTCCACGTCAGCCTTAATCATGACCGAATCGTATGCCTGCATCACGGGATACAGGAACTCATGCAGGGCGATCGGCGTCTGAGACTGGTAGCGCTTGGTAAAGTCGTCGCGCTCAAGAATACGGGCGACAGTGAACTTGGAGCACACCTGCAGCAGACCGGCCAGATCCATCGACAAGATCCAGTCACCGTTGTGCACGATGGTGGTCTTCTCGGGATCCAGGATCTTCATGGCCTGGCTCACGTAGGTCTCGGCATTGGCCTCGATCTGCTCCTGCGAAAGCTGCGGACGGGTGGAATTCTTGCCCGAGGGGTCGCCAATCAGCGCAGTACCGTTGCCGATGATGAGGGTGACGTTGTGGCCCAGGTCCTGGAACTGACGCATCTTGCGCAGCGGCACGGCGTGGCCCAGGTGCAGGTCGGGGCTGGTGGGATCGACGCCGAGCTTGATGTTGAGGGGCTCGCCCTTCTCAAGCTTCTTGCGAAGGTCGGCCTCGGGAACGATCTGCGCGGCGCCCGAGGTGATGATACGCATTTGCTCGTCAACAGACAGCATTGGGTATCCTCCTTTTGCTATAGCACCCTCGCCGAAAACGGCGGTGCTGGAAGTCCATAAACTCTCTTATGATAACAAACTGACGCGACGCAGCATCTACGACAGGAAAATCCTCGTCCTGCCGCATGCGTCGATGGCAACTGGCAGACGCGTACCGTCACGCTCGACCAGATAGCGTATCTGCCGACGACGCAAGCAGTCGCGGCAACGGACCTGCCCCGTCGCATCGGTGGCGCAAACGCCCTCGGCGGTCAGCAGGCAGTGCTCGCACACCATGAGCTCGGGACGGTCGGCGTCGAACGGACCCAAGACGCCGGGTTCAGCAGCCAGCTCGGCAATACGCTCCCTATCATTGCTGAGCAACTCGGCAGGCAAGTATACCCACCTCGTGCCAAGCCCGCGCAGCCAGGCAAGCGTGGCCCGATTGGCGCAGAACACCGGCGCCGCCACGTCAAATGTCGTGCCCAGCTCGCGGGCCATCGCCACCTGTCCCAGATTGCGGCAGACGACGCGCCCGGCACGTTGCATAAGCGCTCGAGTCCGCTCGGCGTCGCCTGCGCGGCACACTTCGTCGAGCACCACCGTCACATCGGACAGATCCCGCTCATCGCGCGGATCCAAATCCATCAGCTCCCAGGCAAAGACCATACGAGTAAAAGCCTCATGCTTTGCCGGCTCCGCCGGTCCCGCCAACTCCGTCGGCACGTCGCCATCTGCCAGAACGCCCTCAAACGGCAGCACCTCAACGGACTGCTCAGCAGGCGCGACCGCATCTGCCTCGACCCGCATGCGCTCCAACACCGTTGCCGTCTGCCCCAGCACGCCTGCACTGCGAATCAGATAGACCTCGCAGCCCGCGTCCACCTTGCGTTTGCAATGCACGACGATGCGCTCTCCCGCAGCGGCGTCCACGGGGCAAGGCACCTGTGGCCAGCGCTTGGGCACATCGGGACGCGCGTCGGCACCCGGGTAAAATCGGATCTCGAGCGTATCGCCCGCCGCCACGGCGGCATCAAGCTCAACCGTCACCTCTTCGTGACCCACCGCCACCAAATGGCCCACGCGCACGCCCTGGTTGATCGCGCGCTCAAAGCTCATGAGCTCGGCGCCCGAACGACCCCGCAGATACGCATCGGTAAAGCCGCGGTTGAACGACCTTCCCAGCTCGCGCTCAAGCGCCGGCACCGCATCGGCATCCCATGTGCCGTCGCGCAGCATATCGAGCGCCCGACGCCACACCCTCACCACGTTAAAGACGTAGTCGGGATTCTTCATGCGGCCCTCGATCTTGAGCGATGCCACGCCGGCGGCAACAAGCTCGGGCAGATGCGCGATGCCCAGATAGTCACGCGGACAAAGCAGGCGATCCCCTTCGACAGCGACAACACTCTGCCCCGCCTCGTCCACCAAGTCATAGGATAGACGGCACGGTTGCGTGCAATCACCGCGCATCGCAGAGCGGCCACGTCGAAGGGCAGAGAACCCGCACGCACCCGAGTATCCAATGCAAATAGCGCCGTGACAGAACACCTCGATGGGCACGCCAGTAGCGCAAAGCGTCTCAATTTCCGCCACGCTCAGCTCGCGCGCAGTCGTCACGCGCTCAACGCCCAACTCCTTGGCAGCCAACTGCACGGCACCCTCGCTATGAGCGCCCGCCTGAGTGGACAGGTGAATCTCGACTCCCGGAATCGCCGCACGAAGCGCACAAGCCAGCCCGGCATCGGCCACAATCAACGCATCGGCACCCAACGCATGCGCATGCGCCCCCAACGCCACGGCATCGGCAAGCTCATCATCGAACACGAACACGTTGAGCGTCACGTACACACGTACGCCATGGGCATGGGCCACGGCACAACCGCGCGCGAACTCATCATCGCTAAAGCCATGCGCGCTCACTCGAGCGTTGAATCCGTCCAGCCCCGCATAGATGGCATCGGCACCCGCCGCAATCGCCGCGAGCATCTGGTCGAGCCCGCCAGCAGGCGCCAGCAGTTCGGGCAGCGCCACTCCAGCCGCCGCCAACTCGCTTTCGCATTGTCCGCTCGGTTCCATCGGCCGAATCGCCATCGGTAAACTCCTTGCCAAGGTGTGCTTTCACTCTGAAAATTGCTGCCAACCAGCATACACGAGGCCCCGCGTGCCCCGATTGGTTTATCGTGTAATAACTTATGTCCATCCTGCCCGGCAGCATACCTGCCGCCTGGCACGACATACCTGGAGGTCAATATATGGGTCCTCGCCAACGACAGGGGCGCGGTCGCTCTAAGACGCATGCCCTTCCCGTAATCTTGCTCTCGTTTTTGGGCTTTCTGCTTATCGCGGGCGTAGCGTTTGGCATCGGCATGATCGGCAACGTCAACCGCTGGCTGTCCGATCTGCCCGACTACACCGATGCCAACGCGTATCTGGTGAGCGAGCCCACCGACATCGTCGACTGCAACGGCAATACCATTGCGAGTTTCTACACGCAAAACCGCAAGTCCATCACCAAGGACCAAGTGTCCCCGTACGTGCTGCAGGGCACCGTCGACGTTGAGGACGAGCGCTTCTACGAGCATGGCGGCATCGACCTCTGGGGCATTGCACGCGCATCGGTGGCAACCCTCACCGGCGGCCACGAGGGTGCATCGACCATCACCCAGCAGCTGGTTCGCAACACCATCTTGCAGGAGGAACAATTCGACTCGACCATCGAGCGTAAGGTGCGCGAGGCCTATATCGCCATCAAGATGGAGGATATGTACTCCAAAGACGAGATCCTCATGATGTACCTCAACACCATCTACTACGGCCATGGAGCATATGGCATCGAGGCCGCCGCCGAGACCTATCTGTCCAAGACCGCCGCCGACCTCACCCTGAGCGAGGCCGCGCTGCTGATCGGCCTTCCCAACTCGCCCTCGCAGTACGACCCCACGGTTAATCCCGACCTGGCGCTGTCCCGCCGCAACAAGGTTCTGGACAACATGCTGCGTCTGGGCCACGTCACGCAGGAAGAGCACGATGCCGCGCAGGCTGAGCCCATCACGCTTAACGTGACCGAGATTTCGGGCAGTGGCGTCGATGTGTACTCTCAGCCCTACTTTGTCTCCTACGTTAAGCAGCTACTTGAGCAGGAGTTCTCCACCGATGTGCTCTTTAAGGGCGGTCTGACCGTCAAGACCACCATCGACCCCACCATGCAACAGGTGGCCGAGGAGGCCGTGCGCTCGCAGCTCGACACGCTTTCGCTCGACGGCCTGGACATGGGCATGGTCGTCGTTGACCCCAAGACCGGCTACATCAAGTGCATGGTGGGCGGCTACGACTACAACGCCGACGAGAATCACGTGAACCACGCTACGGCAAAGCGCCCCGTGGGCTCCACGTTTAAGGCCTTTACGCTGGCAACTGCCATCCAAAACGGTATGAACCCCAACGTCACCCTCAACTGCAACTCGCCGCTCAAGGCCAAGGGCACCACGACCGAGGTGCAAAACTACGGCAACCAGAGCTATGGCAACATCACACTTAAGCAGGCGACGGCATACTCATCCAACACCGGCTACATTCAGGTGGCCGAAGCCATCGGCAATGACAAGATCATGTCGCTCGTCAAAAAGCTCGGCATCGATCCCGCCAAGGACAATATCGAGGACGTTCCCGTCATGACGCTCGGCACCGGGTCCATCTCACCGCTCGAGATGGCATCGGCCTACGCAACGTTTGCCAACGGTGGCTACTACCGTCAGCCCATCGCCATTACCGAGATCGACTCGCGTACCGGCTCGGTTCTGTACCAGCACACCGACAATCCCACGCAGGTGCTCACCGAAGGCGAGGCTGCCGCGGTTACCGACGTTCTATCCGGCGTCATGCAGGGCAGCGGCACGGGTGCCGCCGGCGCGCTGAGCGTCAACCAGCCCTATGCCGGCAAGACGGGTACCACTGACAACACCACCAACCTGTGGTTCTGCGGCTTCACGCCGCAACTGGCATGCGCCCTGTGGACCGGTTATTCCGCAGGCGAGATTCCCATCCAAAAGTACGGTTCGGACCTGCTGGGCGACAGCACCAACCTGCCCGTCTTTAAGAAGTTCATGAACACCGTTCTTGCGGGCACCGAGCGCGAGGAATTCCCGACCGGAACGGCTCCCACGTACAAGAACAATAACGTCTGGAAGTTCTACGGCACAAACAACAAAAAGAAATACGAAGAGGATAAAGACGAGGGAAAAGAAGAGGAAGAGACCACGACCACCACAACGACAACGACAACCACGACCACTGAAACCCCGGGCGGCAACACCACCGGCGATAGCGGCACGACAGGTGGCGACGGTGGCACGGGTGGCGATGGCGGCACGGGTGGCGACGGTGGCACGCCGACGCCCGCCCCCGATCCTACGCCCACGCCCGACCCCTCTACGGGCCAGTAGACGCAAAGCGGCATCTGACACCAAGGCGCCCGAGCAGCACGTACGCTGCTCGGGCGCCTCTTTATTTCGGCAGATGTCATAAGACGCCACGACGGCCCCGGCTGCAAGACCGATAGGGCAACGGATGCCGGCAGGCAAAAGGGCGCTGACCTTCGTCAACGCCCTCGGCAATTACCTATAGCAACAATCGGCAAAGCAGCAGTACCGCTACTCCCCTACTTGTGAGAGTTACTCAGCTTGTTGATGAGCGCCTCAAGGCGTTCGCCGTCCTCGGCCGTCTGCGCAATGACTAAGATCGTATCGTTGCCGGCAAGCGAGCCGAGCACGTCGGGCAGCTCCGCGGCATCGACCGCTGCGGCAATACCAGAAGCCGTACCGGGCTGTGCCTTGATCATAACCAGATTATCGGTGCGCAGTACGCCGGTAACCAGCTCGGAAACCATGCGCTGCAGATGCAGGTCCTCGGCAAGGACATAGATGCCCTCGGGGAGCTTACGCAGTCCCATGTCCGCGATATCGCGCGAAACGGTCGCCTGCGTGCAATCGAAACCCATGGCGCGAAGCTCGTCTACCAAAACGCGCTGCGTACGTACGTCCTTATTGCGAACAATATCTCTGATGGCATCCTGGCGCCCATTGCGTTTTTTGGCCATACAAAACCTCACTCCAAAAGATGGCGGAGACAATCACTTAGTAATTGAATAGTTTAGCGCTATTTGAGGGTTTTAGTGAATAAGAACGCATTTCGAAACAATTCCATGCAATTTATTTCGAAAAACACGCTACTAGACAGTCCTGACACCCGAACGATTGAAAAAGGCCACCAGATGCGTATACAACGCACACCGCATAGGCTTGGCACTAGCTATCGAACCATAGAGCAGACCTAAGCCCCGATGATTGCCCTTAAGAGCCGCAACCATCTGACGGGTACGCTGCGCTTCGAGCATATCATGCAAACGGGCCGAACGCTCTATTGAAGACACCCCATGGGGGCTCAGACACAAATTTTCGATGCAGGCAACCAGGCCGGCGTAGTAATACCGCTGGCAGACCAGTTTCAACTGATCGCCACCGCCCGCGACGGCAAGCGAGTCGGCAAGCCTGTCGAGCGCCCCGATATCATCAGAAAGCCTGGCAAACATTGTGGGGTCAAACGTCTCCGTAATCGACGGCGCCACTGCATGAAAACGGGCACGGCCACATCCCGAAACGCGCTTTGCCTGCGAAAGCGCGAGCGTCAAAAAAGACACCGTGCGAAACGCATCGCCATGCGCAAGGCACGCCTCAAAAAGGGTGCGATCATACAGCACGCCGGAGGACTGTCGGATTAAACCACAGGAAACCAATTGGGTCAGGCAAGCTGCCAGGTCCCCATCGCCAGAAACGGATGCCGCGTCCAAAACTCGGGAATGACGCTCGCGGTGAGCATCGTAGCGATCGAGCGAAACAGAGGGGAACACGATGTCAGCCGAAGCGTCGCAGGAGCTATCGACCATCTGCGAAAGGGACTGCGGCGCAAACCACTCATTGGCATTCATCGCAATGATCTGGGAGCCGCGCGAAGCCGCAAAGCCGGCACGCAGGCAGGCACCAGGCGCTGGGTCCTC
The DNA here is from genome assembly GCA_902495645.1 of uncultured Collinsella sp. GTDB lineage: Bacteria > Actinomycetota > Coriobacteriia > Coriobacteriales > Coriobacteriaceae > Collinsella. The sequence goes on from CABUXY010000003.1 coordinate 133,331, forward strand.
AACATCAATCAAATCAATATGAATGTCTCTGTCGGCAGCAACTTCGAGCGAATGGCGCACACCAGCTACCACGCCGCGGCAAACGACGACAATTTGCAAATCGTAGAGGTCTTGGTTCTGGACGCTCTCGAGAGCGCGCATCGCATAACTGGGCGAACCCTCAACAATCAGGATCACCGAAAGTCGCGGATGCGAACCACGTCGAACCAAGTTTTCCGTCCTCTCGACAGCTAGTAACAAACTGTCGTTCATGGTACACCCCGTCAATTAATGCGGGCGGTCGTCCGCCGCGATGCACGTCAAGAACAGATGTTGCACACGCCCCGCCCACAGGGGCCGCACACAAAGATCGCCGTCAGGCAGTCTCATCCCTAATCGAGGACCACAAGCTCGGCGGGGTCGTAGTCCACGCCCATAAAAGTAAGACCGCATGCGGGTGCCGTAGGACCAGCTGCGGTGCGATCGCAGGCGTCAATTACCTCACGCATCCACTCGGGATCGCGGCGATGCATGCCGATCTCAACAAGGGTGCCCACAATGGTTCGCACCATCGAATGCAAAAACGCATTGCCCTCGATGGTAAACGTGAGGATGTCCTCGCCAAAGGCGACCTCATGGCCAAACTCGGCACGCATTACGCAGCGGTGCGTAGGTTTGCCCACGGCAGAGGCGACCTTGCAAAAGCTCTTAAAGTCCTGCTCGCCCAAAAGCGTAGGGCAGGCGACCGCCATCGCATCGACGTCGAGGGGATAGCGATGCCACCACACTGCACCGCGTGACAGCACGGGCCGCGCATCACGGTCGGCAATGCGATAGGTGTACGTGCGAGAGCGCGCGTCAAAACGTGCAGAAAAGCCCTTACGAGCCTTGTAGACCTCGTTTATGGCGATATCTTTGCCCAGGAGGGCATCCATAGCCCTCAGCCACCTACGGCGCGTATACGCAAGCTCAGCGTCCGTTACGGGCACGCTGATGTATTGGGCCACCGCATGAACGCCGGCATCGGTACGCCCCGCGCACGTCAGATCGATTGGGCGGCGCAGCAACGTCTCGATTGCACGGCGTAGCTCGCCCGCGACCGTCGTCTGGCCCGGCTGCTCGGCAAATCCGCTATAGGAGGAGCCATCGTAGGCCACGCGAAATACAAGGGTGGCGTCGAGCTCGGGGGTCGAATTGAAATCAGACGGCGCGGTCATGGGCGCTCCCAACAAACTAGCAACGGTATTGCGACAAAAAAAGAGGGGTACGCGAACGTACCCCTCGAATATAGCCTATGCAGACAGAATGTCTACTCAGCGGTCTCCTCAGCAGGAGCCTCCTCGACAGCCTCGACCTTCTTGGGAGCAGCGGCCTTCTTGGGGGCCGGAGCAGCCTTCTTGGCCTTAGGCGTGCAAGGCTCGGTGACGAGCTCCATGATAACGATAGGAGCGTTATCGCCCTTACGGTTACCGAGCTTCATGATGCGGGTGTAACCGCCGTTGCGGTCCTGCCACATGCCCTGAGCAGCCTTGTCGAAGATCTCGGCAACGAGCTGCTTATCGCCGAGCTTGGCGATAGCCAGACGACGAGAGTGCAGGTCGCCCTTCTTGGCCCAGGTGATGATCGGGTCGACGACCGAACGCAGCGCCTTAGCGCGGGTCTCGGTGGTCTTGATGCGGTCGTTCTCGAAGAGGGCCTTAGCAAGGCTCTTCTTCATGGCCTTGGTGTGGCTCGCATCGGTGCCGAGCTTCAGGCCCTTCTTAACGTTGTGACGCATGGTCTAGTTTCTCCTCAAATATGCGAAGCATTAAGCCTTCAGGCTCAGGCCCATGGACTCAAGCTTGTCCTTCACTTCCTCGATCGACTTAACACCGAAGTTACGGATGTTGAGCAGATCGTTCTCCGAGAACTCAACGAGCTGACGGACCGAGTGAATGCTGGCGCGCTTAAGGCAGTTGTAGGAACGGACGGAAAGGTCCAGATCCTCGATCTGCTTGTCCAGCTCGGCGTTGTCGTTGGTGACCTCGGGAGCGAAGATCGAAGCCTCCTCCTCGACCTCGGGGGTCTCGGCAAGGTTCATAAAGGCGGCCATATGCTGGTTGATGATATTGGCAGCCTGGACCACGGCGTCGCGCGGAGCGATGGAACCGTTGGTCTCGATCTCGAGGACAAGGCGGTCGTAGTCGGTATGCTGGCCGACACGGCAAGCCTCAACGAGCTTGGCGCAACGGGAAACCGGCGAGTACAGCGAGTCGACGTTGATCACACCGATGGGATCGTTGTCACGCTTGTTAGCCTCGCCAGAGACATAGCCGCGGCCATAGCCGATGCGCATGCTCATGGTGAGATGGCCACCCTCGGTGAGCGTAGCAATGTGCTGCTCGGGGTTGACCAGCTCAAACTCGGACGGAATAAAGAAGTCCGCACCGGTGACCTCGCAGGGGCCGTCAACCGAGATGGTGGCGGTCGCCTCGTCGGTCGTGCCGAGAGCCCTGAAGACAAGACCCTTGACATTCAGGACGATGTCGGTGACATCCTCGACCATGTTAGGGATGGTCATGAACTCGTGCTGCGCACCATCGATCTGAATGGCCTCGACGGCGGCACCCTCGAGCGAGGACAGAAGAACACGACGAAGCGAGTTACCCAGCGTATCGCCGTAGCCACGCTCGAGCGGCTCGACGGAGACACGAGCAGAGGTCTCGTTGATCTCTTCGACCTGAACCTGAGGCCTAATGAATTCTGACATGTATTACCTCCAGCCTCAGCAGCCCGGATGGACTACTTAGAGTAGAGCTCGACGATGAGCTGCTCGTTGATATCACCGCTGATCTGCTCACGCGTCGGCAGAGCGAGCACGTTACCAGACAGCTTCTCGATATCGACCTCGAGCCAGCCAGGGACCTCAAAGCGCTCGGAGGAAATCAGGGCCTCCTTGATGGGGAGGAGGTCACGGAACTTCTCGCCGACAGCGACGACGTCGCCGGCCTTGACGCGGTAGGACGGGATGTCCACGCGCTTGCCGTTCACGGTGAAGTGACCGTGACGGACGGACTGACGAGCCTCTTTGCGGGTACGGGCGAAGCCAAGACGGAAGACGACGTTGTCGAGGCGAGACTCAAGGATGATCATGAGGTTCTCACCGGTGACGCCGTTCATCTTACGGGCCTTGTTGAAGTAGCCGTGGAACTGCTTCTCCAGAACGCCATAGATGAACTTGACCTTCTGCTTCTCACGCAGCTGCATGCCGTACTCAGATTCCTTGCGACGGCGCTTGGGCTGACGGATAGATTCCTTCTTGCTGCTGTAACCGAGCTCAGCGGGATCGATCCCGAGCTGACGGCAGCGCTTAAGAACAGGAGTCCTGTCGATTGCCATATTGATACGATCCTTTCAGTTACACGCGGCGACGCTTCTTGGGGCGGCAGCCGTTGTGCGGAATGGGGGTCTTGTCCTGGATGCTCGAGACCTCGAGGCCAGCAGCCTGGAGGGAGCGGATGGCGGTCTCACGACCGGAGCCGGGGCCCTTGACGAAGACGGAAACCTTCTTCATACCGTGCTCCATGGCCTGCTTGGCAGCAGCCTCGGCAGCCATCTGGGCAGCGAACGGCGTGGACTTACGGGAGCCCTTGAAGCCCACCTGGCCAGCCGACTTCCAGGAAATGACGTTGCCCTGGGGATCGGTGATCGAAACGATCGTGTTGTTGAACGTAGAACGAATGTGAGCCTGGCCCACGGAAATGTTCTTACGGTCCGCGCGCTTCAGACGGGCAGCGCGAACGTTCTTCTTAGCAGTAGCCATCTATCTAGCGCTCCTTATTTCTTCTTCTTAGCACCGATCTGACGCTTCGGGCCCTTGCGGGTACGAGCGTTAGTGTGGGTGCGCTGGCCGCGGACCGGGAGGCCCTTGCGGTGACGAAGGCCGCGGTTGCAGCCGATGTCCATAAGGCGCTTGACGTTCTGGTTGCGCTCACGGCGGAGGTCGCCCTCAACCATGATCTGATTCTTATCGATATAATCGCGGATGGCGTTAACCTCATCCTCGGTGAGGTCCTTAACGCGCGTATCCACGTTAACGTTGCACTCGACGCAAATCTTCGTCGCAGTGGTGCGGCCGATGCCGTAAATGTAGGTCAGACCGATCTCAACGCGCTTCTCACGCGGGAGGTCGACACCATTAATACGGGCCAACGTAGTCTCCTCTCTTAACCCTGACGCTGCTTATGACGGGGGTTCTCGCAAATAACGAGGACCTTGCCATGGCGCCTAATGATTTTGCACTTATCGCACATCTTCTTGACCGAAGGACGTACCTTCATCGTTCTTCCTTTCGGTAGCGCTCAAACTACTTCCCTACTATCTACTCGCCCAGCCGCAGGCGTTTAAAACTATGGCTGGTCTTCACACGCAAACCGACCGTAGGTTGAGCTAAGCCTGCAGTCGGAAAAGAGCGTGTATGCGTGTCGCTATTTATAGCGATAGGTGATGCGACCGCGGGTCAGGTCGTACGGGGAAAGCTCCACGACAACCCTGTCACCGGGGAGAATGCGGATGTAATTCATTCGGATCTTGCCAGAAATGTTGCACAGAACCGAATGACCGTTCTCGAGCTCAACCTTAAACATGGCGTTGGGCAACGGCTCCTTTACCGTACCCTCGAGCTCAATTGCGTCTTCCTTCTTCACAAGCAATCATCTTTCTCTAGAAAACGACAGCGATTGAGTATTCTACAATACGCATGCACGTATCGTAATATCTTCGTAATGGCTCCACAACTACGTGGAACTTGTTACATTTCTCCGCCTTGGAGCGAACACCAGGATCCTTGCGCATCGGTGGTAAGAATCACCGGACCGTCATTGGTAATGGCGACGGTGTTCTCGTAGTGCGCGGCGGGCAGATGGTCGTTGGTCGTAACGATCCAACCATCGGAGCCCGTGCTCACATGATTGGAACCCATCGTAACCATCGGCTCGATAGCGATGACCATACCAGCCTGAAGGCGAACGCCTCTCCCCTTCTTTCCATAATTTGGAACGTTGGGGTCCTCGTGCATCACGCGGCCAATGCCATGCCCCACGTAATCGCGAAGCACGCCGTAACCGTGAGACTCGGCGAGGGACTGAACGGCATAGCCGACGTCCCCGATATGGTTACCGGGAACAGCCTGCTCAATAGCAGCCTTAAGGCAATCGCGCGTAACCTCGCACAGGGCCTTGGCCTCGGGCGTGGGGGTGCCGACGAAAAACGTCCAGGCGTTATCGCCAACCCAACCGTCAACGACAGCTCCCGTATCGATGGAGATGATATCGCCATCGCGCAGGATCATGTCAGGGTTGGGAATACCGTGGACCACGGCATCGTTAATTGATGCGCAAATGGTTCCGGGGAACCCGCCGTAACCCTTGAAGGCAGGGGTGCCGCCATGCATGCGGATAATCTGCTCGGCAAGCTGATCGAGTTCGAAGGTCGACACGCCGGGGCGAACCATGGCCCCAACGTGGCGGAGCGCCATCTTAGATAGCGCTCCTGCCTTCTTCATCTGCTCAATTTGCGTTGCAGACTTAATCTTGATCATAGACCGAGAGCCTCTTTGACATCCCCGTACACGGTCTCGCGAGCCTGGTCACCGTTGACCGACTTGAGCAGACCCTGGCCACGATAGTAGTCGACGAGCGGGCTCGTGGACTTCTCGTAGACGTCGAGACGGTTCTTGATGGTCTCGGGCTTGTCGTCGTCGCGCTGATACATCTCGCCGCCGCACTTGGGGCAGGTGGCATCGGCAGCGGTGCCGGTGTAACCGCAGGCGCGGCAGGTGCGACGCGAAGACAGACGATCGATGATGACCTCGGGGGCCACGTCGACCAGAAGGGCGCAGTCGATCTCGCGACCCATGGCGGAGAGCTCGGAATCGAGCGTCACAGCCTGGGCAGTGTTGCGCGGGAAGCCGTCGAGGATAAAGCCCTGCTGGGCGTCATCGGCGGCAAGGCGCTCCTTGACAAGGTCGATCACGAGCTGGTCGGGAACGAGCTCGCCAGCGTCCATGTACTTCTTAGCCTGAATACCAAGCTCGGTGCCACCCTTGACGGCAGCACGCAGCAGGTCGCCCGTGGAAATGTGAGCGACGCCAAACTCGGCGACGAGCTCCTGTGCGACGGTGCCCTTACCGGCACCCGGAGCTCCGAGCAATACGAGGTTCATGAGCAATCCTCCTCTAGCCTATTTAAAGAATCCATCGTAATCATACATCTTGATCTGGCCTTCGAGCTTATCGACCGTGTCGAGCACGACGCCGACCATGATGAGGATGGACGTGCCGCCAAACGCCTGGATCAGATGGTTACCCGTGAAGGAGAAGATGATCGAAGGCACGATGGCGATGAGCGCCAAAAAGACAGCGCTGGGAAGCGTGATCTTGTTGAGCGCGTTCTTGATGTAGGCCGCGGTAGCCCTACCCGGACGGACGCCCGGAATAAAGCCACCCTGCTTCTTAAGGTTGTCGGCCGTGTCATCGGGGTTGAACACCATGGAGGTGTAGAAGTACGCGAAGAACACGATGAGGACAACGTTAAGCACCCAGTTGAGCCAACCGGTCGAAAGCGCAGAGGCAACTGCCTGGATCCAGCCGATACCGGGGAAGAACACGGCAATCTGGGCCGGGAAGTACAGCAGCGCCGAAGCGAAGATGATCGGCACGACGCCCGCGGTGTTGACCTTGATGGGCAGGTAGGTGGTCTGGCCACCCATCATGCGACGACCCACGACGCGCTTAGCGTAGGAGACCGGAATGCGGCGCTGGCCGCGCTCAAGGAAAACAATCAGCGGGATAACCAGCAAGATGATGGCGCAGATGATCACCATGGTGATGATGCCACCGGCATTGCCCTCGGTGCTGGAGAAGATCGCCTGCGGCAGGCCGGCCATGATGTTCGCGAAGATGATCAGCGACATGCCGTTGCCGATACCGCGCTGGGTGATGAGCTCACCAATCCACATGATCAGCATGGCGCCCGCGGTGAGTGTGCCGACGATCATGAGGTCGAAGATGATCTCGGGGGCGCCGGCGCCAGTAAAGCTGATGCCGAAGCTCTTAAAGAGGAAGAGGTAACCCACGGAGTTGAGGATTGCCAGAGCCAGGGTGAGGTAACGCGAATACTGCGTAATCTTGGTCTGACCGACCTCGCCCTCGCGGGCAAGCTCATGCAGGGAAGGCACAACGGCCTGGAGCATCTGGAGGATGATCGAGCTGGTGATGTAAGGCATGATGCCCAGGGAGAACACCGAAACATAGCTCAACGCGCCACCAGAGAAAAGATTCAGGAGGGCCATAGCACCTGCGGCGACCGAATTGTTATCGGTCGAGAAAAGGCCCAGCATCCCCTGGAAGGGAATGCCGGGCACAGGAACGTGCGCACCAATGCGGTACACGACGAGCATAGCTATGGTAAAAAGAATCTTTTCGCGCAATTCTTTGATGCGGAAAGCATTCTTAAGACCATTTAGCACGGCAGCTCGACCTTTCCGCCGGCGGCCTCGATCTTGGCCTGCGCAGAAGCGCTGACCTTGTCGACCTTGACCGTGAACTTCTTGGTGAGCTCACCATTGCCGAGCACCTTGACGGGCTCGAACTCGCTCTTGGTGATGCGAGCGGCCTTAAGAGCGGCACCGTCGATCACAGCGCCGTCCTCGAACTTGCGCTCGAGACGCTCAACGTTAACGGCGGTGTACTCGATACGACGGGGGTTGCGGAAGCCCGGAAGCTTGGGCAGGCGCATAGCCAGCGGAGTCTGGCCACCCTCGAAGCCGGCACCCTTGGTGCCGCCAGAGCGGGAACCCTGGCCCTTCTGACCGCGGCCAGAAGTGGTGCCGTGACCCGAAGAATTGCCACGGCCGACGCGCTTGCGGTTCTTGGTGGAACCGGGCGCGGGAGTAAGATCGTGAAGCTGCATTTGCTACTCCTCTACAATCTCGACAAGGTGCTTGACCTTGAAGATCATGCCGCGGACGGACTCGTTGTCAGCAATCTCGCGAACCTCGCGGATCCTGTGGAGACCGAGGGCACGGACAGTACGGACCTGGTCCTGCTTGCAACCATTGGTGCTGCGGACCTGCTTGATCTTGATGGTGTCAGCCATGCTTAGTTCTCCTTACCGACGAACATCTCGGAGACCGTCAGGCCACGGCGAGCCGCGACGTCCTCAGGGCTGGAGAGCTCCTTGAGGCCCTCGACGGCAGCCTTGATGATGTTGAGGCCGTTGTCGGTACCGAGGGACTTGGACAGGACGTTCTTGATGCCAGCAAGCTCGAAGAGGGGACGCACAGCGCCGCCGGCGATAACGCCGGTACCCTCGACAGCGGGCTTGATGATGATGCGACCGGCACCAAAGTGGCCGAGAACCTCGTGCGGGATGGTGCCCTGCTCGGTCACCGGCACGTGGAACATGTTCTTCTTGGCATCGAGAGACGCCTTGGAGATGGCCATGGGCACCTCAGCGGACTTGCCCATGCCAACGCCGACGTTGCCCTTGCCGTCGCCAACGACGACGAGAGCGACGAGGCTCATGCGACGACCACCCTTGACGGTCTTCGACACGCGGTTGATGTAAACGACGCGCTCCTCGAACTCGGAGGCCTCGCGCTGCTGCTTCTGATTACGAGCCATGTGCTACATACCTCCTAGAACTCGAGACCGGCGGCACGAGCACCGTCGGCGAGGGCCTTGACGCGGCCATGGTAGATACGGCCACCACGATCGAAAGCGACCTTGGTGATGCCGGCCTCGATGGCACGCTTGCCAACGAGCTGACCGACCTTCTCCGCGGCCTCCTTGTTCGAGGTGTGGGTGCCCTTGAACTCGGCCTCGAGGGTCGAGGCAGAGACGAGCGTCAGGCTGGAGCCCTTGCTGTCGTCGATGATCTGGGCATAGATGTTGGCGTTAGTACGGGTCACGCGAAGACGCGGACGCTCGGCGGTACCCGAGACCTTGCCGCGAACACGACGCTGACGACGCTTGAGGCCTTCCAGCTTCGCCTTATGCTTGTTCATACGTAAACTCCTAAAAAGGTTGATCTTGCCAGCACCTAACGGGGTGCTGGTCTTATGCGAGTAAGTCGGTTACGACTACTTGGCGGCCTTACCCAGCTTGCGGCGGATGTGCTCGCCAACATAGTGGATACCCTTGCCCTTGTAAGGCTCGGGAGGACGATGGCCGCGGATCTCAGCGGCGATCTGACCGACCTGCTGCTTGTTGATACCCTTGACGTTCACGTGGGTGTTGTCGGGAACCTCGAAGGTGATGCCCTCGGGAGCCTCGACGATCACGGGGTGCGAGAAGCCCAGGGAGAACTCGAGGTTCTTGCCCTTCTGCTGCACGCGGTAACCGACGCCGGCGAGCTCGAGCTTCTTCTCGAAGCCCTCGGAAACGCCAACAACCATGTTGTGGATGAGGGCGCGGGTGAGGCCGTGGCGGGCACGGGTCTCACGCTCGTCGTCGGGACGGGAAACGGTGAGGACGTTGTCCTCGACGTTGATGGTGAGCTTCTCAAAAACATCGAACTCGAGCTGGCCCTTGGGGCCCTTGACGACAACGTTGTTGCCGTTGACTGCCACTTCGACTCCGGCGGGAATCTGGACAGGCTTATTACCGATACGAGACACGGTGATCTCCTTTCCTTCTACCTACCGACCGAATTACCAGACGTAAGCGATGATCTCGCCGCCGACGTTGTGCTTGCGAGCATCGCGGTCGGTCATAACGCCATGGCTGGTGGAAATAATGGCGGTACCAAGGCCACCGCGGACGCGGGGCATGTCGGCAACGCCGGTGTACTTACGCAGGCCCGGCTTGGAAATGCGGCGGATGCCGTTGATGACCTTAGCCTTCTTGGGACCATACTTAAGCGTGATGTGCAGAGTCTTCTGGGGCACGGTGTCCTCGACATCGTAGCCCTCGATGTAGCCCTCCTCGTGCAGAACACGAGCGATCTCGACGAGCTTCTTGCTGCTCGGCATGGAGACCGTGGCCTTGTTCACAGAGTTAGCGTTACGGATGCGCGTAAGCATATCTGCGATCGGGTCTGTAAGGTTCATACAGATTCTCCTTCGTTCTTGATGAACACGTGCTCTTGGTTCTTCGCCGCCCTTAACGGCAAAGCCTAACTAGCGCGTTTTCCCTGTTCCAAACGGATGCTTGAAACGCTGGTAGTGACTTACCAGCTGGCCTTCTTAACGCCGGGAAGCTCGCCCTTGAGTGCAAGCTCGCGGAAGCAGACACGGCACAGGCCGAACTTGCGGTACACAGAGTGCGGACGGCCGCAGCGCTGGCAGCGCGTGTACTCACGAGTAGAGAACTTCTGCTTGCGATTGCACTTGACGATCATCGATGTCTTAGCCACTTATATCCTCCTCACATAGAGTATTGTTCGCCCCAAGCGCCGCCCCCTTGTGGGAACGGCGCTTATAGGGCAGGTGAACCTATTTCTTGAACGGGAAACCGAAGGCGTCCAGAAGGGCCTTGGCCTCCTCATCGGTATTGGCGGTGGTCACGAAAGTGATGTCCATACCGCGCTGGTGATCGACGGAGTCGAAGTCGATCTCGGGGAAGATGAGCTGCTCGGTGACGCCCATGGAGAAGTTACCACGGCCGTCGAAGCTCTTGGCGGAGATGCCGCGGAAGTCGCGGATACGGGGGATCGCGACGGAGGTCAGACGATCGAAGAACTCCCACATACGGTCGCCACGCAGGGTAACCTTGCAGCCGATCGGCATACCAGCGCGCAGGCGGAAGGTAGCGATGGACTTGCGGGCACGGGTGATCATCGGCTGCTGACCGGTGATGGCGCGCAGGTCGCGCACGGCACCGTCGATGGCCTTGGAATCGGTAGCGGCCTCGCCGACACCCATGTTCACGACGATCTTCTCAAACTTGGGGATCATCATGACGTTCTCGTACTGGAACTTGTCCTGAAGCTGCTGCTTGACCTCGTTGTTGTACTTGGTCTTCAGACGCGGCACATACTTCTCTTCTGCCATTGTTCACTCCTTCTTGGGGTTTTAAGCACGGGGCGTGGCCACGATGGGTTGTCCTCGTGCCTCCTGGCTGCATCCGCGCCGCTCATGGCATTTTGCGGTTTGGACTCGACACAGCAGGAGCCGACAAAACAATCGGTACTATACGCGCATCGGGAGCGTATTTCCAGAAAAACCTCGTCTGCCTGCACAACTCCACAACTCCCCCGCACAAATGGGTCCCAAAAAGCTGTTGCGGTGAAATAGGGACTGTTGGGCGGCCTAACAGGCTTAAACAATCCGTATTTCACCGCAACTTAATTGGTGGGGATGCGATTAGCGCTTGCGGGGGACGAGTTTGGTGCGGCGCAGGTGGATCATCTCGGCGGCGATGGAGATGGCGATCTCCTCGGGGTCCTCGGCCTCGATGGCAACGCCGATCGGAAGGTGCAGCTCGTCGATCTGGTCCTGCGTAAAACCTTCCTGCTCCAGGCGGGCACGCACAAAGGCCGTCTTGCGGCGCGAACCCAGACAGCCGAGGTAGGCAGGCTTGGCACGCATGGCCTGAATCACCACGTCGATATCGGACTTGTGACCCGCCGTGGCGACGACCACCAAGTCGCGCGGACCGATGGGACACAGCTCGCTCAGGTTCTTGTAATCGACCAGGCGACGATCGTAGACACCGGGCACCCATTCGGGCGTCAGCGTGCCGGGGCGGTCATCGCAGGCCACGACGGCAAAGCCCGCCGCCGTGAGCACGCGCGCCGTCGCGGCGCCCACGTGGCCGCAGCCAAAGATGTAGGTCAGGCCCTCGGGGCAGAGCGTCTCGATGTGCGCCGCGGGAATCTCAGAGGCAGCGTTGGTGTAGGTGACGTTACTCCCCTCCTCCACCAGTGAAAGCCCGGGGCAGCCCGCAATGGTATGGCGCGATGCCTCGCCATGGTACTCGGCCACATCGCCCTCGAGCGCGCTCGCGATAAACGGCTCAAAGTCGATGACGAAGTCGCCGATGCGCCGATAGACCAAGACGTCGGCTATTTCCTGGAACAACGGTGCCTGGGTCGCATCCAGATGCAGATAGCACAGGCAGATGGCTCCGCCGCAGATCATGCCGGTATCGGAGTTCTCGCCGCCCATGGTGTAGCGGACCAGACGCGACTGTCCCGCGCTCAGGAGTTCGCGCGCCTCATCCAGCGCAAAGAGCTCAATCTTGCCGCCGCCGATAGTGCCCGCCTGGCTACCGTCGGCAAAGACGGCCATCCATGCGCCCACACCGCGCGGTGACGACCCCGCCGTGCCGGCCACGACCGCCAGCTCGCACGTCTCGCCAGCACGCAGGGCGGCAAGCGCCGCATTCACAACATCGAGCTTTTCCATTGCCGCCTTCTATCCTCTAAAGATATCGGTGAGCATAGCGAGTGCCTCGAGCACGCCGCCGCCGACCGACGTCGCCTTGTCCGAAATGTAGTTGATATAGCTGGCATCGCCGCGCGGATCGACATCGGCGCATTTAAAGCCCTCAGTCACCTGCACGCCGTTCGCCAAAAGCCCGCGCAGGCAACCATCGATCTGCGTGCACATGGGCGTATCGTCCGCGTAGCCAATCACGTCTCCGGCGCTCACGATGTCGCCGATTGCGCGGTCGGACCGAAACACGCCGGCGGCGGGACTGTGGATAACACGCTCTTTGCCATAGCCAGCGATAATGCCCGGCACGCCCGTGTTGGGCTGGGGTGAACCTTGGGTAATGACGCGGCCCAGGAAATGCCCGCGCATGGTCTCGACCACGGCGTCGCAATCGACCGGCGCGGTAAAGCCCGGCCCCACGGCGATGACGGTAGGCGCCATGTCGCGCGTGGTGCCCAGGTTGCGCTTGGCCAAAATCGCGTCGACCACAGCCGCGGGTTTAAGCTCATCGAGCATCTTGGCCTGAGGGTCCACCACGACGGCAACATCCCCCGCTTGGGTAATCTCGAGCGCCTCTGCCGGCGTCTGCGCCAAGCGAGCGCGAATGCCCTCGACCTGGACCTCGCCCAGGCGAATAGCCTCGCAAAAACTGATTGTGCGGCGGATGCACGTGGGAACCGCGATATCGGCCATAACGACCGACACGCCGGCACGCACCAAGCGAGCGGCGACACCCGTGGCGATATCGCCGGCGCCGCGAACATAAACGAGCATTCCCGGGGCACCTCCCTGTGCTACGGTTTGAGCAGAGCAAAAGCGGTTCGACCGCTACTCTGATGATTATTTATTATCACAGTATTATACGGCGGTGAACAGATGGAAACGGTTAGCGGCAATCTTGCCTCGGCGCTCAGGATCGAGCCGGGCATTACCGCGATTATCGGCAGCGGTGGCAAGTCGACCTTGCTAAAGACGCTCGGCCTTGAGCTTATGCGCGCTGACGGCCGCGCGCTCCTCTGCACCACCACGCATATGTTCCCCGTCGCCGGCGTGCCGTGGGACGGGTCGAGCCGTCGCCTGGACGCCGCGCCTTGGAAGCCGGGCGCCTCGCATGTCCCCGGTTGCACCTGCGAGGCATGCGCGGGCATGAGCCGCGGAAGTATCTGCCAGGCGGGTGTTTTGGACCCGGAGACGGGCAAGCTCTCCTCCCCTGCCGAGCCGCTCGACCAGCTGGCGCAGCGCTTTGACTACGTCCTGGCCGAAGCGGACGGCAGCAAGCGGCTCCCGCTCAAGGCGCACGCCCCGTGGGAGCCGGTAATTCCCTCTGGCACGGCCAACATCGTCTGGATCGTCGGCGCCTCGGGATTCGGCAAGCCCGTCGCCGAGGTTGTCCACCGCCCCGAGCTCTTCTGCGAGCGCTGCGGCTGCGAGCCCACCGATACCGCCACGCCCGAGCGCGTCGCCCAGGTGCTCAATTCCGAGATGCAGGCGCTGGGACTCAGCACCGCACGCGTCATGCTCAACCAAGTCGACACGCTTGCCGACTCAACGATGGCAGATCGCTTCCAGGTAGCCCTCAGCCGCCCCATCATCGCCACCAGTCTCTGATAGCCGGCGCTGCCCCAGCAGACCTATAAGTTGCGGTGAAATAGTTCCCGAAACGGCCTATTTGGCGGCTAAACAGGAACTATTCCACCGCAACTGCGGAGGGGAATCCGGTGATCTTCCTGCTAGCGGGGCACGTAGCGGCCGGGCTGGGCTCCGGTGGGCTCGCCGTCGCGTGCCGCCAGCACGCCGTTCACAAACACGGCCTTGGCGCGGCCATGTGCCTCAAAACCCTCGAGCGGCGTGTAGTCCACAGCCTGATGCTGCGTCGCCGCGCTAATGGTCCAGCGCGCCTTGGGATCCCACACGCACACGTCGGCATCGGCACCCTCGGCAAGACAGCCCTTGCGCGGATACATGCCAAAGACGCGCGCCGGGTTCTCACTCATCAAGCGGCACAAATCCTCGGGGCCCAACTGGCCCTCAAAGCTCGTGGCAATCGCGACGGGACGATGTTCCACGCCGGGCCCGCCGTTGGGAATCGCGCGGAAATCGTCGCGTCCGCGGTCCTTTTGCCCGTGCAGGTTAAAGCTGCAATGATCGGTCGCAATAGTATCGATCTCGCCGGCCACAAGCGCCTCGCGCAGCGCGGCACGGTCACCGGCATGGCGCAGCGGCGGACTCATCACGTACTTGGCGCCCGCAAAGCCGTCCTCGCCCTGCTCCAGATAGCAGGTGTCGTCGAGTATCAGATACTGAGGGCATGTCTCGACATAGATGTTCTTCTGCCCGCGCGCTTTGGCGGCGCGAATGGCCTCGAGCCCCAGCTTGGTCGAAAGGTGCACCACGTTGACCGGGGCGTCGCCGGCCAAGTGTGCCAGATACAGCAGGCGGCTCACGGCCTCGGCCTCGCACACATCCGGACGGCTGAGCGCATGTCCCTCGGGCCCATGAATCCCCTGCTCGTACACGCGCTTCTGCAGTTCATTCACCAGCGTACCGTTCTCGCAATGCACGCAGAGCATGCCGCCCACGCGCTTGAGTTCCTCCAGCACCTCGAGCGTCTCGGCGTCGTCCAGGCGCAGGTGGTCATAGGCAAAGTAGGTCTTAAACGACGACACGCCCGCCTCGCGCATGACCGAAAGATCGGCGCGGTTGCGTTCATTCCACTCGGCGAGTGCCATATGAAACGCATAGTTGGCCGTGCAGGTTCCGTCGGCGCGGCGATGCCACTCGGCCAAGGCATCGAGCATGGTCACGCCGCGATCGGCCGTCGCGTAGTCCACGATGGTCGTCGTACCGCCGCAGGCAGCCGCACGCGTACCGGTCTCAAAGCTATCGGCCGTCCACTCCATGCCAGTCCAGCACTGCATGTGCGTGTGGCCGTCGATAAAGCCGGGGAACACCCAACAGTCGGTGGCGTCCTGGACGGTATCGCCCTCGCCCGGCTCGATTGCCGCGGCAATCCGCACAATCTTATCGCCCTCCATGGCAAGATCGGCGCGGCGAAGCCCCTGGGGCGTCACGAGCGCGCCGTTTTTGATGATGATCATAATTGCTCCTTATTGATTGATGCAGTTGGCCACGCGATCAAAATACGAGCAGGCGGCGATATGCTCCGTTATGCGTTGCTGTCCCTTGGCGGTATCGACGTCCCACAGCTCGTAGGCACGCGCCTCGACCAGCACCACGTCGGTACGGTCCTTGAGGATCGAACCGCCGCCGTCCTTGCCCTCAAGACACATAAGTGCATCGAACAGTTCCGCCGGAAAGAGCACCGGGCTCGAAGGCTCACCGTTGCACGCAAGACGCACCGGATGTTTGCGGCCACACTCGTCAAACGCACGAACCATAGCCTCAAAAGAACCCGAACTCACGAGCGGCTGGTCGCCCGGCAAAAAGAGGCAACCTTTCCAGTTGCGTTCGACTCCCCATGAAAGGCCCGCACGGACGCTTTCGCTGCGCAGCTCGCCATCGTGCAGCACGCACGGGCAATGCTTGTCCTCGCAAATCTGAGCGACCTCGGGCCAACGCGTCGAAACCACGACGTCAAAGCCCCGGGGAACCGAATCGATGGTCCGGGCAATCAGCGGCTCGCCATAGATATCGGCAAGCATCTTGTTAGAGCCAAACCGCTTGCCCTCGCCCGAAGCCATAATGACGCAACCGAGTTTCATCTCCGCAAACCTCCCCTGGCTGCTTTGGACACCATAGTTGCTATACCCACCATACCAAGCTCACACTCCGTCGGAACAGGCACGCACTCGTTTTCCAGCGAACGACCCTTGGCTCTCCATAGCACAAAGGAGGGCACCCCGCGACGCAGGGCACCCTCCTCAATGGTGCAGATATGCCTACTCAGCGTCGCCGGTAAACGTGGTACCGGTCTTGCCGGCAAGACCGTCACGCGCCTTCTCGAGCAGCGTGATGAGCGCCGTGCGGCCCGGCTTGCTCTCGGCAAACGTCGAGGCGGCCTGAACCTTGGGCAGCATGGAGCCACGACCGAACTCGTTGGCCTCGGACAGACGCTTTACGTCAGCCGCGGTCAGCGTGTCGAGCCACTGCTCGTGGTCGGTGCCAAAGCCAATGGCAACCTTCTCCACGGCCGTCAGGATAATCAGGGCATCGGCGTCGAGCTGCTCGGCGAGCTTCTCGGCCGCAAAGTCCTTATCGATGACGGCGGCAGCGCCCTTAAGGTGGTTGCCCTGGGCCTTGGTGACGGGAATACCGCCACCGCCGCAGGAGATCACCACGTGGTTGGACTCGACGAGCGACTTGATGGTGTCGAGCTCGACGATGTTCACGGGCTTGGGCGAGGCAACCACGCGACGGAAGCCCTGCTTCTCGTCGTGGATGAACTGGTAGCCGCGGTCGGCCTCCAGCTCCTTGGCCTCGGCCTCGCTCATCCACGGACCAATCGGCTTGACCGGGTCGGCAAAGGCCGGGTCGTCTGCCGCAACCTCGACCTGGGTGAGCACGGTGGCGACACCCTTGTCGATATTGCGGTCGAGCATTTCCTCGCGCAGCGCATTTTGCAGGTCATAGCCAATGTAGCCCTGGCTCATGGCGCCGCAAACGGACAAGGGGCAGGGAACGTACTTCTGAGGATTAGAGCGCGTGAGCTCAGCCATCGCGTTGGCGATCATGCCCACCTGGGGACCGTTGCCATGCACGACGACGACCTCGTTGCCCTCCTCGATCAGGTCGACGATAGCCTTGGAAGTCGTCTTGACGGCCTCCATCTGCTCGGGAAGGTTGGCGCCGAGGGCGTTTCCGCCCAGGGCGACAACGATACGCTTAGCCATTTCTCAGCCCGGCTTTAGGCCTGGAGCCAACGGGCGGTGTTGCGCTCGTCGAGGGCCTTGAGGGTAGCGGCGGGATCGGCAACCTTCTGCAGGAACATCATGGCTGCGATGGCGTACGGCTTGTAGCTGGCCTCCTTGTACATGCCCACGCGGTGCATGTCGAAGACGTCGGCGTTGACCTCGCCGTGCTCGCAGGAGACACCGGAGATGTCGGCGGGCAGCGGGTGCATAAAGATGGTGTCCTGGCCGTTGGCAGTCTTCTCCATGAGCTCGGTCGTGGAGCACCAGTCCTGATGGGTGGCGTTCTGAGCGAGCAGCTCCTTCTCGAGCGCAGCGATGCCGGCGTCGTCGCCCTCGGCGTACAGGTTGGTGCGCTTCTCCATGGCGGCAAACGGAGCCCAGCTCTTGGGGATCACGATGTCGGCACCCTCGAAGGCCTCGGCCATGGTGTTGACCTGCTTAAAGGTGGTACCGGACTCGGCGGCATAGCCCTTGGCGCGCTCGACGACCTCGGGCATGAGGTCGTAGCCCTCGGGGTGAGCAAGGGTGACGTCCATGCCAAAGCGGGGCAGCAGGCTGATCAGCGACTGCGGGCAGGACAGCGGCTTGCCGTAAGAGGGCGAATAGGCCCAGGTGACGGCAACCTTCTTGCCCTTGAGGTTCTCGAGGCCGCCAAACTCGTTGATGAGGTAGAGCATGTCGGCAGAGGACTGCGTGGGGTGGTCGGAGTCGGACTGCAGGGAGATGAGCGTGGGACGGTGATCCAGAACGCCGTCCTCGTAGGCCTGCTGAACGGACTCGGAGACCTCGGCCATGTAGGCGTCGCCCTTGCCGATGTACATGTCGTCGCGGATGCCGATGACGTCGGCCATGAAGGAGATCATGGTAGCGGTCTCGCGGACGGTCTCGCCGTGAGCGATCTGGGACTTCTTCTCGTCCAGGTCCTGCAGCTCGAGGCCGAGCAGGTTGGCGGCCTTAGAGAAGGAGAAGCGCGTACGGGTGGAGTTGTCACGGAACAGGGAGACGGCCAGGCCCGAGTCGAAGATCTTGGACGAAACGTTGTTCTCACGCAGCTCGCGCAGTGCGTCGGCAACGATGTAGAGAGCCTTGAGCTCATCGGTGGTCTTGTCCCAGGTGTGCAGGAAGTCGCTGCCGTACATACCCTTAAAATCGAGGCCGTTCAGCTGCTCGACGAGCTCGGTAAACTTAGCGTCCATGGAAATGTCCTTTCTAAAGATGAAACGATCGCAATGAGTAGATGTGCTCCGGCATGCGCGTGTGGCTAGAACATGCAGAGCACCATGACGAGGACCCGCCACCGTTGAGGAAGCATGGGAGATAACGACCGCGGGCCCCAAGTCAACAGGGGGTGCCGGGGACACGAGCGGCCCCCGGCTCAACAAAATCGAGGAATGGGACTAATCGATCTTGTTGTTGGTCAGACCGGCGCGGAACACGGTGGCGTCGCCATCGGCCTTGCTCGGATCGTAGAGGTTCAGGGCAGCCACGTACATGGCGGCAGCGGTGACCAGGTCGTCCTTGTAGGTGACCTCGTTGGGAGCGTGAGCCTGAGACTCGGCACCCGGGCCAAAGCCCACGCAGGGGATGCCGTAGCGGCCCTGGATGGAGACGCAGTTCGTGGAGAAGGTCCACTTGTCGCACAGCGGACGACCGGTGCGCTTGTCCATGCTGGGCTCACAGCCGATGCGCTCGTCACCAAACATGGCCTTGTGGGCGTCGACGAGGGCCTTGACGTGCGGAGCGGCCTCCTTGTTGATCCACGTGGGGAAGTAAGCCTCGGTCTCGTAGACCTCGCCGGTCCAGGACGGACGGTCGTACATGTACATGGAGACCTTCACGTCGTCGCCGTACTTCTTGGCGGCCGGCAGGTTGCGGATCTCGTCCAGGCAGGACTCCCAGGTCTCGCCGGCGGTCATGCGACGGTCGATGGAGATGGCGCAGGAGTCAGCGACAGCGCAGCGGCTGGGGCTGGTGTAGAAGATCTGGCTGACGGTGCAGGTGCCGCGGCCCAGGAAGCGGGCATCCTCGAAGTGCTCGGGATTGTACTTGGGGTCGAGCATCTTGACGAGACCCTTGATGTCGGTCGACTCGTCGCAGCCGTTGTTGTTGAGGGCGCGGACGTCGGCGATGATGTCGGCCATCTTGTAGATGGCGTTGTCGCCGCGGTCGGGAGCGGAGCCGTGGCAGGAGGTACCGTGAACGTCGACGCGGATCTCCATACGGCCGCGGTGACCGCGATAGATGCCGCCGTCGGTGGGCTCGGTGGAAATGACGAACTCGGGCTTAATGCCGTCCTTGTTGTAGATGTACTGCCAGCACATGCCGTCGCAGTCCTCTTCCTGGACGGTGCCGACGACCATGATCTTGTAGCCCTCGGGGATGAGGCCCATGTCCTTCATCATCTTGGCAGCGTAGGTAGCAGAAGCCATGCCGCCCTCCTGGTCGGAGCCGCCGCGGCCGTAGATGATCTCGTCGGTCTCGTAGCCCTCGTAGGGATCGGCATCCCAGTTCTCGATGTTGCCGATGCCGACGGTGTCGATATGAGAGTCGATGGCGATGATCTTGTCGCCCTCGCCCATAAAGCCCATGACATTGCCCAGGCCGTCGACCTTGACCTCGTCATAACCAAGGCTCTCCATCTCGGCCTTGATGCAGGCAACAACCTCACCCTCCTCGCAGGACTCAGAGGGGTGGCTAATCATTGCGCGAAGAAAACGCGTCATATCAGCACGATGAGACTCCGCAGCAGCCTTGATAGCGTCGAAATCGAGTTCTTTAGCCATTGTTCATAACCTTTCAAACGAAGGAATCTACCTGTGAGGTGGCGGAGCGATACCTATTTACTCCGCCCCAACGATTAGCAAGTGGGATATTCGCCTTCCCAAACAATGCGGCGATACTGGTCGGGATCGGTGTCGCCCTCGGTGGAGAAGCAGAGCACGGAGCTCGTCTTGTCCAGGCCGATGAGTTCCTTGAGCTCGGCGTACTCGGGATCGAGCATGAGAGTCTCGACCAGGCCGGTGGTCACAGCGCCGGACTCGCCGGAGATGACGCGCGGGTCGCCCTTCTCGGGAGCGCCCAGGGTGCGCATGCCGCGAGCGGTGACCCAGTCGGGGCAGGACACGAAGGCGGTGGCGTGGTTGCGCAGGATATCCCAACCCAGGATGTTGGGCTCGCCGCAGCACAGACCGGCCATGATGGAGGGCATGTCGCCGTCCACGATGCGCGGATCGCCGTCGCCGGCGGCAGCGCCCTTGTACAGGCAGGCGGCCGGAGCGCACTCGACCACGACGAAGGTGGGCGGGTTATCGGGATACAGGTTGGTGAAGTAGCCCACCACGGCGCCGGCGAGCGAACCCACGCCAGCCTGGACAAACACGTGCGTCGGGCGGTTGATGGCCATCTCGCGCAGCTGCTCGGCAGCCTCGGAAGCCATGGTGCCGTAGCCCTCCATGATCCAAGACGGGATCTTCTCGTAGCCCTCCCAGGCGGTGTCCTGAACGATGACGCCGCGCTCGCAGGCGTCGGCCTCGGCGGCGGCCATGCGCACGCACTCGTCGTAGTTGACCTCTTCGATGGTCACCGTTGCGCCCTCGGCGGCGATGTTATCGAAGCGGGGCTTGGTGGAACCCTTGGGCATGTGAACGACGGCCTTCTGGCCCAGCTTGTTGGCAGCCCATGCCACGCCGCGGCCATGATTGCCGTCGGTAGCGGTAAAGAAGGTGGCCTGGCCAAAGTCCTTGGCAAGCTGATCGGAGGTCAGGTAATCGAAGGTGCACTCGGCAACGTCCTTGCCGGTCTCGTCGGCAATGTAGTTGGCCATGGCAAACGATCCGCCCAGAACCTTAAAGGCGTTGAGGCCAAAGCGATAGCTCTCGTCCTTAACGCACAGGTTGGACAGACCCAAGCGCGCAGCCTGACCGTCCAGGCGGGCAAGCGGGGTGACGGTATATTGAGGGAACGACTGGTGGAAGGCGCGGGCCTTCTTCACGTGGTCGAGGCTCATGATTCCCAAGTGCTTGTCATCGCTCTTGGGCATCGTGTTGCCCGCCCACTGGATCTTATCGGCCATACGGTGAACTCCTTAAGTCCTCTCTTGCCGGCCCCCGCATACGCGTTTCAGCCCATTCCCATTCATGCGACTGAACTTTTATGTGGATGCCAAACAAAAAGTTTGTTAGCACTGTTCTATCACACTTTTTGATTGGCAAACCTAACAAATTGTTTGTTGCCGTAATCGGTACTTTTTCGCCGCCGAACGGTCATGAATTGCCTTGTTGATGGATTTGTTTGCGAACAGATGTGGTTTATGGCAAAGTGTGCCCAAACTAATTTTTAGGAAGGCACCCATGACCCCCGCA
Organism: uncultured Collinsella sp.; assembly: GCA_902495645.1. GTDB lineage: Bacteria > Actinomycetota > Coriobacteriia > Coriobacteriales > Coriobacteriaceae > Collinsella. The sequence continues at coordinate 154,959 of CABUXY010000003.1, forward strand.
CAGATTGAGTTTTACAAGCGCCTCGCACACGGCCTGGCGCTCCAATTTGGCCCCAACTGCGAAGTCGTCGTCCACGATCTGGAGACCGAGGACGTGGACCACTCCATCGTAGTGATCGAAAACGGCCACGTCAGCGGGCGCAAACTGGGTGACGGCCCCAGCCATATTGTGTTTGAGTCCATGCACGAGGGCAGCACCGACGTACACGACCGCGAGCCGTACCTCACTAAAACCACCGATGGCAAGCTGCTCAAGTCCTCGACCATCTTTATCCGCAACGACGAAGGCAAGCCCGTCGGCATTTTGGGCATCAACTTTGACATTACGCTTATGAAGGCTTTTGAGCGCTCGCTCGACGCTTTCACCGGCACCGGCGGCACGGGCTATACCGAGCCCGAGCCCATTACCAAGAACATCGGCGACCTGCTCGAGGACCTGCTGCACGAGTGCGAGCAGTTTGTGGGCAAGCCCGCGGCACTCATGACCAAAGACGAGCGCATTCGTGCCATTGGCTACCTCGACCGTCGCGGTGCCTTCCTCATTTCCAAGTCGAGCGAGCGCGCCTGCGAGTTCTTTGGCATCTCCAAGTACAGCTTCTATAGCTACCTCAATGAGGCCAAGGCGGCGGCCGGCGACAAGTAGGCACTCGCCTGGATTGCCCCTCCCCTTTTGGGCGCGAGTTCTGGAAAGCACGAATCCAAGACCGAGCAGCTTGGGAAGTTCCATATAATCGATGTCATTAGTATTTCGAAAGGATGGAACAGAATGGCGTTGAGCAAGGCATCATGCACCGGTCGCGGATTGATTCCGGCAATTGGTGGACATGTGCACCGCATGTTCGATGAGAGTGAAGACGACCTGTTTTCGCTGAGCCTTGACGATGTGATGGATGATCGCCCGTGGACCGCCGACGAACTCATGGGCGGCGGCGCTCGCCCGTCAAGCCCCAATCCCGCACTTGCGCCCAAGTCCGCACCTGCGCCGACTCCTGCGCAGTCGCCTGTTTCGACGCCCGCGCCTACGCCCGCACCCACTTCGGCGCCCACGCCCGCTCCCCGCCCCGCAAGCGACCCGTCCGAGACGGCGGCATTTCTCGCTGCAGCGACGCAGGGCAAATCGGCCGACAGCACCGTTATGTACAGCGCCCAGCAGTTGCCTGTTCCTGCGGCACGCAAGCCTCCGGTCGCAAGGCTCGATGAGCCCGTTGCCCATCAGGTTGCCTACGATTCCTGGGCTGCAGCCGATCTGGATGAGACCTCTACCGGCATGCCGGCGCTCGACGTTCCAGTTAACCCGCTTTTTGCCGCCAACACGAGCGCCGCAGACTATGAGGGCGGCACGGCATATTCCGATTATTCCGATGGCTATGCTGACAACGGTCGCATCGAGACCGAGGATTATGGCACCGCATCGAGCGATTATCTCAACGATTCGTACGCTGCCACGCCCGCACCGGAATATGGCCCGGAGGCCGCGTCCGCGCCGGCGTATACCAAAAGCACGGGCGAAGAGCGCTTCGCCGATTATTACGCCGAGGAAAAGGCGCTGCGTTTCTCGGAATTTCCGCAGGCAGTCAAGGTTGCCTTTATCGCCATTATCATTGCCCTGCTCGGCGTCATTGCGTTTGAGGGATTCCAGCTGTTCCGCGGCCCCACCCAAGCGGAGTCGGAGACCCAGCAAAAAGAGGACGATAACCAGTACCTGGACATCAACACCCTCAAGGGCGACCCCAACGACGGAGACGACGAGTAGCGAGGGCTGAAGGCAGCCGCAGGATCCCGCATCCAGCATCGGCTTCTAAGTGCTGTTTTGTCATCCAACTACACTTTTCCGAAGTTTTAAGGTGCCTATTTCGACACTTTTCCGTACTTTTACACGGCTGATTTCGACACTTTTCCGGATGAAAGCCGAATAATCACTTGGGAAACCAACGCCATCCGCGCGTCATTTCGCGGATGGCGCTTGATTTCTGTCCGTACACGTTGATAGACTCCATCTTGCCCGCAAGGAGCGGGCGCGTTTTATCCAGAGTCGGGGTAGAGAGTTGGCTCCACGATCCCGACGCCAACCGGCCAAGAGGCACGGTGGCCCTGCCAACATCGATGAAAGGAGTCCGTATGGACAATTTCTCCGTGCGCAGTGAGCGCAACTTCCACAACCTGGCAGCCAAGCCAAAACGAATGCATCTTCTGGACGAGCCGAGCGGCTATGCCTCGGCCATGGTCAAGAACAGCCTCTCCCACCAGATGCGCTTCACGGTACAGAAGCTCGAGGAAGAGTTCTGCGCTGCTGGCAATCCACATGTGCTACAGATTAAGTTGTTCGGAGACGATTTGCGTGAGCCGTCTAGCTGGAAGCTCTTTGCCGACGGCGCGTGCGTCGCAAGCGGCTCGGGCGACTTTGCCCGCGAGTGCTTCTGCGAGGGAGCTGAGGTGTTTCTGGACCTGTGTCGCGACGCCGTACGCACGGCCGAGCTGCGGCAGTGGAGCGAAAGGGAGTATGAGCTGTTGAGTGCGGCCCGCGGGATTGCGATGGTGTAGGCAGACAGACCAGACAGCTCGTCATACTGGTTGACGCTTCGATTCAAACAGCAGTGCGAAGCCGCGCTTACAGCCCTGCCATGCCAAACCGAATGGCGTTCTCAAAAGGCCTACCTCCCCTCCGCCTTCAGCCTCAGCAGCAGGTCGCCCAGCTCGGGGCACTTGCTGGAAAGGCGCGTCTGGGCTCGCTCGCCCATCCCCCACCGCTGGCGGACTTCCTGGACGTGCGGGCTCACGCGGTAGTCCCCATCCATCACCTGCTTGAGCAGCTTGGCGGTCACGCGCGCATCGGCTAAGGCGCTGTGGGCGTGACCCGTCGACTCGTCGAACTCGATGCCAAACCACGTCGCCGCGTCACTCAAAGAGACGCACCCGTGGCTGCCCACGTCCATGATCGAAGTGTAAAACGCCTGCAGGTCGGCCCAGTCCGTAGGAAATGCGGAAAGGTCCATGTGCTTTGCCTGGCACTCGGTCATAAGCTGTCGATGATCCGCCCCGCTCCAGCAAACTATCTGGGCGGAGTAGCGACCGATCCAATCGCTGAGTCTTTTGATCACCACATAGAGCGGATCAGCCATCGCAGTGTCCACAGCCGATATCCCTGTGAGCTCGCGGACGGGGAACGCAACGCCTTCGGTAAATTCTGTCTGCACAAACTGCGAGAACTCGCCCATCACGTTGCCGTGGTAATCGAGCTTAACAGCGCCGACCTCGATAATCTCGTTACGTAGTCCGCGGCGCTGGCGCTGCTTTGGCACCGGCGCAAACTCAAAGTCGAGCACGATCTGGCGCGCAAAGTTCGTCGTATCGATGGCCGAAATATCCGGCGTCTTTTTGTCTGGCACGGTCAGGGCCTTTCTCCGTCAACCGCCGCTCGTTACATAGGCGGCTACATTGCCGTAAGGATAGGAACCCGTGCGGACATGAAATCGCACAGCACGGCTTTCCGGCATCCTTGCGTAAAGCCACACTTTGAGAGAATCATGTCACTGTTATTATCGAACATATATTCGTATTTATAGCAGTACTTTGATAGAATTGCAGTTGTTGACGGCAGTTCCATGTGCCGGGCAGCGCCCTCCATGCGACGGGAGGTGATGCCCATGACCGATCTGACTGATTTCGTGAAGCTCCTGACCGCTTTGGTCTCGCTCCTCACGGCGCTTATCGGACTTACCGAGGCACTCAAGCAGCGTACGAAGCAGAAAAAGAGGGGTCGACGCCTCTAAGGCATTGACCCCTTAATCGAAGTAACGGCGCTGCCCAGCTATCACCCTTGGGCTGCCGTCGACCTTATTCTACCCACGGGTGCCAGGTTTAACAAATGGATTTTTGGTTACGAAGTCCGGAGCTCGCCCCTCTACTCCAGCGGCGTTGCGCCGGATTCTGGGACGCACTTTCCGCCCCATGCCTCTATCGGAAACGGCATCCCATCCTGAAGCGGGAATCCGGGACGTAGTTTCCGCCAAAGGCCGCAAAGGGAAAGCGCATCCCATTCCGAGCATCAAATCAGAGCGCGCTTGGTTATCTCCGCTCGCACATCTCGGCAAACGAAATCAGCTTGGTATCTCCCCTGCTCGCCGCAGCATCCTGACATCCTTGCGTAAAGCCACGCTTCGAGAAGATCACGTAGCTTTTATGCTGCCGTCTAAAGAGCTCGCTTCGGTACACGAGCTTTTCCAGAACATCCTCGCCCACCGGCTCATTGCGCCATTTGCACTCCGCAAACAGCGCAGTGCCCTCGCCATCGTCAACAATCAAGTCGATTTCTTCCTGCGTATGCGTGCGATTGTCCGTCCCCCACCAGCGCCCGACACTCGCCGGAACCACATCGAGCTGGCCCGCCCGCGCAAGTTCGTACACGTATTGCCTGCATATAAGCTCAAAGACCGTGCCCATGTAATCCGATACGTGCGGCTCAATGCGCTTATACGCCATCTCGGCCATATCGTTTTGAATCAGCCCGATGTTCTGCGGCACAAACCGGTACCAGAACCTAAACATCTGATCGCTCAGCAGATACACGGCTCGCTTATTGCTCGTCTCGTTTAAGGGCAGCTCGCGCTCGACAATCCCAAGCGATGCCAGCTTATCCACATAGCTCTTTACGTTGCTCGCAGGGATTCCCGTAGAGCTCGCAATCTCCGAAATCTTCGAGCACCCCTGAGCAATTGCCTGCACGATCGCATCATATTGCTCAGGATTGCGGCACTCTTGTAATAGCAGGTTACTCGGCTCCTCAAAGAGATAGCCCGTAGGAGTAAGGAAAAGACGTTTGATGTTGTCCTTGAGCGATACGGCAGGATCGACTTTCTCGATATATGCAGGAATGCCGCTCGTCATGCCATAGCAAACTGCAGCGTCTTCGCGACTCATGCTCTGCCACAGGCCGAGGGTCGTCGTAAAATCGAGCGGCATGATCTTAAACTGGGCCGTACGCCTACCGTATAGTGGGCTCTCGTAGCCCAACACCTGTTCCTCCATAAACGAAAGCGACGACCCGCACAGGATAAGCATGAGCTTGGTCTCTTTGTACAGGTGATCGATCTTATCTTGCAGCAACGAGCTGATCTCGGGATTCGATTGGGCGAGATAGGGATACTCGTCGATCACGACAATCAAACGTTCCGTGCGAGCCATGGTGGCCAATGCATCGAACGCTTCGTCAAAACTACGAAACGACACGCCTGCAGCACCAACCGAGCCTGCAAGTATCGCCTGGCTAAAGCCGTGCAGGTTTGCCTCCGCATTGGTACGACGAGCTTGAAAGTAAATAGCCTTCTTGCCTTGGATAAACTCTGTGATAAGGCGCGTTTTACCCACACGACGGCGGCCGTAAATCACAGGCATTTCAAAGGAGCCCGTGCCATACAGTCGATTGAGCTCGGACATTTCCGCTGTTCTTCCGATAAACATAGGGCCATCCTTCCTTTACGTTATAGCTAGCTATATTATATCTTCCTATAATATAGCTAGCTATAACGTAATTCGACAAGCGGGCCACGCAAGGGGGGGGGTACACCACCGCACGTGGACCGTTCCGGAAAATATATCCCGTTCTGGAGCCAAAAACTGGGCCGTAGTTTCCGCCAAGCATTCCATCCGGAAAGCGTGTCCCGTTCTGAGCCTGAATTCTGGGATGCACTTTCCGCTGAAGCTTCTACCGGAAAATGCATCCCATTCCGAGCGCTCATTCCGGGTCACGGTTTCCTCAGGTACAAGACGACGATCCTCCGCCCTTATCACATGCCTTCAAATATGCGATCCAGAAACACAAAACAGCAGATAGAATGCTCTTTTTCAAAAAGTACACGTCTCGAAACTTACCAAGACTTCATATCCAGCTACCGTTCAAGGTCGCCGATTACCGCCCACCGATTCAGCTTCAAAAAATGACGTCAAAACCAGGCCATCTACCTGCATGGTTAGATTTTGGTCAGCTTTTGGTCAGCTGAGCGGCAAGTTCCAGCTGATACGTTTTTGTTATCCAAAAGGAGGCGGTAGCTCATGACCCATTGCAATGACCAGCTCATCGACCAACTGCTCACTCAAGCCGAACAAGAGGGGCGCTGTCTGATTCCCCCGAGCGCGGCGATCCGAAAAGCGCTCCTTCGGCGCACCGGCGGCACGGTTGTCTCGCCCATTCCGGGGTTGTTTGCGCGAAAAACGCGCTGGGATGAACTCAACCGAGCGCAACGCCATTGCGAGATTATCCGCGCCCTTGCGATCATCCATCCCGATTGGACGTTCTGCTCGTTTTCGGCAGCTTGCCTGCTGGGGCTCGAGGTCTCGTGGCGACACCTGAACGTCGTGCATGTTTGCAGCTCGACAAAGCCGTCGGCTCGTCCGGGCGCACATATTCAGCGGCACCAGATTGAGCCGGCCGGAGCAATACGCAAAGCCGGCATATCGGTAACGCCGCCCATCCAAACGGCCACAGATTGCCTGCTGCAAACTGGTTTTGCCGACGGCATGCCCATTGCCGATTCGGCGATCTCAAAGCTCGGCCTTGCGCCGGAACAGCTGATGGAGGCCGTTGAGCAACGAGCGACTGCACGCAATGGTCGCGCGATTCGCACCGCCCTCACAACGCTTCGATATGCCGACGCCCGCGCCGAGAGCGGCGGGGAATCGGTCACCCGAGCCGTCATGATCGAGACGGGCTTTGCGCCCGACTGGCTTCAATACGAGTTGACGGACCCCTTCGATTCGGCCAAGCCCATACGAACGGACTTTGCCTGGGAGCGCCAGGCGCGGGAACTCACGCTGGGCGAGCTCGACGGGCTCATCAAATATACCGACCAGACCATGCTGGCCGGACGCACCACCGCCGAGGCGCTCGTTGCCGAACGACAGCGCGAGGCGCACCTATCGCTCTACGGCCACCCTCTGCTGCGCTTTACCATGAACGAGGTCCGCTCGGCAGGAATGCTCGCCAAAAAGCTGCAGACGGCAGGCATCCGGCAGACCGCGCTGCCGACATGGCTCAACGATATTGAGCTGTAGGAGCTGCTAGGCCACGCATCGCCGAATCGCATCCCCCTATCTGGGCCGCGTTTTCCCAACGGCCACGCCAACGGAAAGCGCGTCCCATTCTGAGGCATGATTCCGGGACACAGCTTCCGGTTGAGGGACGATCCGGAAAGCACGACCCGTTCCGAGACCGAATTCCGGGACGCGGTTTCCGCTTGAAGCTTCAACCGGAAAATGCATCCCACGCTGGAGCCATATTCCGGGACACACTTTCCATTTGAGGCCTCTACCGGAAAACGAATCCCATTCTGAGCGTCGAATCCGGGATACAGTTTCCGTTTAAAGCCCCGTCTGGAAAGTACGTCCCATTCTGGAGCCGAAATCTGGGACGCAGCTTCCGCATGCGGAGGCGCTCCAAACAAAAGGCCCCGACTCGCGATGGAGCTGGGGCCAAAGGCGCAGCATATACAGTTGATGTTGAGCGCGAACAGCTCGTCAGCAATGGCCGTCCACGCTCTACCCTACCCGCGGTGACGGGCGCGGCTGTACGGCGTATCCACCATGGGCAGATCCGGACGCAGCTTGCCGTCGAATGCGCGATAGGCGTTCTGTACGGCGGGCGCCGTGGGGATTGTTGCGATCTCGCCGATGCCCTTGCCGCCGTATGCCACGGGCAGCAGCTCGTCCTTCTCCACGTAGATGGCGTGGATATCCGGAATCTCGGGCGCACGGAACAACCCGAGCGTGCCGTACCTTGCCTGGGGCACGCAGTCCTTGAGCGGCCAGTCCTCGGTAAGCGCATAGCCCATACCCATGAGCACGCCGCCTTCGATCTGACCCTGGATGGAGATGGGGTTGACTACCTTGCCGGAATCGTGCGCAGCATAGACCTCGCTCACGCGACCGTCATCGTCCAAAATGACCACATGCGTGGCAAAGCCGTAGCAGATGTGGCTCTTGGGGTTGGGAACATCCGCACCCAGCTTGTCGGTCGGCTCCAAGTACACGTAGCCAAACTCGCATCCCTCGAGTGCCTTGATGGCGGCCGCGGGATCCTGAGGATGCATACCCTGGCCGGCGACGAGCTCCTGTGTGTGCAGCTGATAGGCGCGACCGTCGTCGTACTCGATCTTGACGCCGTCGCCATGCGCATTCACGGGAGCGGCGGGCGCAGACTTGCCGGTCTCGATGTCAAGCATGGCATCGCGCAGCAGGAAGGCGGCACCGCGCACGGCCTCGCCGGTCACGACCGTCTGACGCGAACCAGACGTGGTGCCGGAGTCGGGAGCGTTCTCGGTGGAGCACTCGCCGTTGGCGATGCAGCGAAGCGGCAGGCCGCATGCCTCGGCAACGTCCTGCAAAAAGACGGTGTTGCAGCCCTGGCCGATGTCGGACGTGGCGGCATAGACCACAGCCACGCCGTTCTCGATGCGGATCTTGCAGCGGCCGGCATCGGGCAGGCCAACGCCCACGCCAGCGTTCTTCATGGCGCAGGCGATACCGGCGTGTCCGGGATGCGCATAGTAGGCATCCTTGACCTCGAGCAGCGTCTCTTTAAGCGCCGTGGAGCAGTCGGCAATCTGGCCGTTGGGCAAAACCTCGCCCGGCTCGATGGCGTTACGGTAGCGGATCTCCCACGGATCCAGGCCGACCTTCTCTGCCAGCAGGTCGATCAGGCTCTCGAGCGCAAACTCGGACTGGCAAACGCCAAAGCCGCGGTACGCGCCGGCGGGCGGGTTGTTGGTGTAGTAGCCATAACCGCGAATATCGGTGTTCTGGTACTTGTAGGGGCCGACGGCATGTGTGCAGGCGCGCTCGAGCACCGGGCCGCACAGCGACGCGTAGGCGCCGGTGTCAAAGTTGATCTCGCAGTCCAGACCGGTAAAGTTGCCCTCGGCGTCGCAGCCCAGCGTAAAGGTACCGTCCATGGCATGGCGCTTGGGATGGAAAGCGAGCGACTCGGCACGCGTGAGCTTGCACTTCACAGGACGCTGAAACTTATATGCGGCGAGCGCGGCCAGATGCTGGATGGACACGTCCTCCTTACCGCCAAAGCCGCCGCCCACGAGCATGGTCTCGACGACCACGCGCTCGGGCTCGCTATCCCAGCCAAACATGTGGGCGCACTCTTTGCGCGTATCATAGGCACCCTGGTCGGTTGACTGCACCTTGACGCCGTTCTTGTACGGGAAGGCAACGGCGCACTCGGGCTCCAAGAAGGCATGCTCGGTAAAGGGCGTGGTAAAGCGCTGTGTTACGGTGAACGCGCTTTCGGCCAGCGCCTTGGCGGCGTCGCCGCGCGTCACGTGGCGACTCTGGCACACGTTGTCCTTGAGCTCCACCGTGTTGCCGAAGGCAAAGAAGCTGTCATGCAGGCGCGGGGCGTCGGCGGCCCTGGCCTCGACAATGTTGCGCACGGGCTCCAGCGGCTCGTAGTCGATCTTTACGAGCTTCTTGGCCTTCTCGAGCGTCGCCTCGTCCTCGGCGACCACCAGCACGATGGCATCGCCCACGCAGCGGGTGATATCGCCCTGAGCGATCATGACGTCCCAGTCCTGGATAAGGTGGCCGACCTGGTTGACCGGCACGTCCTCGGCGCGCAGGATGCCCACCACGCCGGGCAGGGCCTCGGCCTTGGAGGTGTCGATGGAGAGCACGCGGGCGCGCGGATACTTGGAGCGCACGGCGCTGGCATAGGTCAGGCCCGGCTGATCGAGCTCGTCGATGTCGTCGGGATACTTGCCCTCGCCGAGCACCTTCTTGCGCACGTCGATGCGGAAGGCGCGCTTGCCCACGCCGTAGTCGGCGCCGCGCTCCAGATCCTCGTCGATCTGCTTTTCGCCGCGGAGCACCGCAGCGGCCAGCGCAATGCCCTCGATAATCTTTTTGTAGCCGGTGCAGCGGCAAACATTGCCGCGGATGGCGTACTTGATCTGCTCCTCGGTAGGCTCGGGATCCTCGGCGATGAGCGCTGCACCCGCCATGACCATACCGGGGATACAAAAGCCGCACTGCACGGCGCCCACGGCGCCAAAGGCGTACACAAACGCCTCGCGCACGTTCTCGGGCAGGCCCTCGACGGTCACGATGTTGCGGCCGGCGGCAAGCGCGGTGGTCAGCACGCAGGCCTTGACGGCCGCACCGTCCACGTGGATGGTGCAGGTACCGCATGCGCCCTCGGAGCAGCCGTCCTTGGCGGAATGGATATGCAGGTCGTCGCGCAGGTAGCGCAGCAGCGGTTTATTTTGGGTCGTCGTGCGCTCCACGCCGTTAACGGTAAAAGTGAATTCCTGTGCCATGGTGATTCCCTTCTACACGCCGGCGGCGATGCCGGTTCGGTCGTGGATGGCGCCATGCGGGCAGACGACGGCGCACATACCACACGACAGGCAGTCCGCGCCGTCGATATGAGCGCAGTTGTCCTCGATGCGGATAGCGCCGGCGGGGCACTTTTTGGCGCACATGCCGCAACCGATGCAGCTGGTGTCGCAGATCTTGCGCGCAATGGCGCCCTTATCCGTGTTGTTGCAGCGCACCAGGATGTTCTGGTAGCCGGGAACGAAGGCAATCACGCGCTGCGGGCACGCCATGCCGCACAGGCCACAGCCCGTGCACTTGGAGCGGTCCACGCGGGCGACGCCGTCGACCAGTGCGATGGCACCGTGGGGGCAGGCCGTAACGCAGGCGCCACAGCCAATGCAGCCTTCGCTGCAGCGGGCGTCGCCGCCTGCGGAGGCGCAACCGCTTCCGCAGGCAACGTAGGCCACGTTATGTTGAATGGATTTGGCCATAAGAGACTCGCCTATTTCTTAAGAAGGTACGAATAGTTGTCGCGCACAGCCCTGATGGTCAGGCGGACGGCCTCGGGAAGACCGGTGTTGACGGCATCGACCGAGACGGTGCGGACCGTGCCGGCGACGCGGACCTTAAAGTGATCCTCGTCCACGGCCAGGAAGCCCTCGTTCTCGGAGTTCTCCATGTCCTGCTCGCTCCAGAACAGGGTGAGCTTGTCCTTGTAGGGACGACCCTCCTGGTAGGGGCAGAACACGGCGCAGTTGCCGCACTCGTTGCACATGCCGTCGACGTGGACGACCTGATGCTTGGCCAGGCCCGGCACCTTAATGGCAACGTTGGCGCGGTTGGGGCACACGTCGCAGCAGACCTCGCACATCGAGCCGCAGCCCAGGCAGCGGGTCTTGGTGCAGTTGCGCTTGTCGCGGCACAGCGACCCCTTGCGCTCGTAGCAGGTATCCTCGCGGCCAGCCTGCTCGTTGCAATCGGCGTACTTGTTAAAGTCCACGCCGGCGATGGCACGGGCGACCTCGGCGGCGTCGGCAATAGCCTCAACCACGGTGGCAGGACCGCGACGGCAGTCGCCCGCAGCCCAGACGCCCTCGACGCCGGTGGAGGTGGCGGCAAGGCGGCCGCGACGGTCGTGCTCGACGCCCGCGGCATCGTACAGGCTGGCATCGATGCCCTCGCCAACGGCGCAGATCACCGTGGTGGCGGGAAGCTCGACGGTCTCACCCGTGGCGACAGGGCTGCGACGGCCGCTTGCATCCGGCTCGCCAAGCTCCATAACATCGCAGGTCAGCACGGCGCCGTTAAGTGCCTTGGGCGCCAGCAGCTCGCAGAACTCAACGCCATCGGCAAGAGCAAGATCGAGCTCTTCCTCGTCGGCGGGCATCTGCTTCTTGGTGCGGCGATACACCAGGCGTACGTTCTTCACACCAGCCAGGCGCTTGGCCACGCGGGCCGCATCCATGGCGGTGTTGCCGGCGCCAATGACTACGACGTCCTCGCCCAGCTCGAGCTTCTCGCCCTTCTTGGCGGCCTCGAGGAACTCCAGCACGTCGAGCTCGGCACCCTCGCCCAAACCTGCAGAGCCGGGCATCCAGGCACCGGTGGCCACGACAACGTCGGTAAAGCCCTGAGCCTTGAGCTCGTCGATGGAATCCACGCGGGCATTGAGCTGCACCTTAGCACCAAAGGCCAGGCAGAGCTCTGCGTCGTGGGAGATATCGTCGCTGGCGATACGGAACTCGGGGATGACGTGACGGACCACGCCGCCAAGCGAATCGCGGGCCTCGAAGATGGTGACGGGCACGCCGGCGCGCGTCAGGAAGAACGCCGTCGCCAGTCCGGCCGGGCCGCCGCCGATAACGGCTACGTTGTGCTCGCCGTCGTTGGCGATGGCCTGGGCGCGCAGCTTGGGCAGCACGGCGGTCATGGCCTCGCGGGCGGCCTTGAGCTTGCTGGCGCGAATCTGGGCGCCCTCGGGCTCGTAGAACGCACGCTCGCAGGCACGGCCGCAGGGATGCGGGCAGATGGTGCCGGTAATGAACGGCAGGGCGTTGCGCTCGATGATGATGTTGAGTGCGTCCTCGTAGCGGCCCTCGTCAACAGCCGCCAAGTAGGCGGGAATATCCTGCTGGATAGGGCAGCTCGTGCGGCACGGCGTGGTAAAGCAGTCGGAAAGCGGGCTCTTGCCGGCGACCTTGCGGTCGGGCAGCGGGCGCAGCGGCTTCTTGTAGAGCGGGTTGGTGAGCGAGTCGGTCTGGATCGCGGTCACGGCGTCGAGAGAGACGCCCGCGAACGGCTTGCCATCCAGGTCGGCAAACTCGCCGGCCATCTGGCTAAAGCGCTCGTAGCCACCGGGCTTGAGCACGTCGGTCGCCAGGGTGACGGGCCAAATGCCGGCATCGTACAGGGCGCGGATGTTGTAGACCGTGGCACCACCGGAGTAGCTGATGCGCAGCTTGCCATCGAACTGCTCGGTAATGCGACGGGCGGCCTCGATGGTCAGCGAGAACAGTGAACGGCCGGACATGTACATCTCGGTGGAAGGCAGCTCGTTCCTCGTCACATCGACGGGGAACGTGTTGGTCAGCTTGACGCCAAACTCCAGGCCGCGCTCGGCGCACAGGGCAATCAGGCGCTCGAACATGGGCACGGCATCGGCCCACTGCAGATCCTCGCGAAAGTGCGTGTCATCGAATACGATGTAATCAAAGCCCAGCTCGTTGAGACGCTGGCGGGCAAACTCATAGCCCAGCAGCGTGGGGTTGCACTTAATGTAGGTATTGAGGCCCTTCTCGGTGATCAGATAGGTCGCGATGCGCTCGATCTCGGCCGGCGGGCAGCCGTGCAGGGTAGACTCGGTGATGGAGTTGGAGACGCGCGCCGGGATGGACTCGACAAACGCGGCGTCGACATGCTCAAACTTGTCCAGGTTGGCGAGCGCCCATGCGCGGCACTCGTTCCAGACGTCAGAGCCGCTGGCGTCCTTCATGCCCTCGATGTAGGCGTCGACCTTGGGGCTCTTGATGCCCTCCAGGTCATAGCCCACGGACATGTTAAAGACAAAGCCGTCCGGGCTGCCCAGGCCGTACTCGCGAGCGATGAGGTGGCAGGCGAACCATGCCTTCACGTACTCGGCAAAAGCCTGCGGAACCTCGAGCTCGGTCGACCACTCGCAGTTGTAGCACTCGTCCTGCGCCACAATGCAGGGCTTGTTCACACACTTGGAGAGCTCCTCGCCGTCCATAACCTGAACGGTCTTAAGCTCAAAGAAGCGGGAACCGGCCACGTAGGATGCCACGATGTTCTGGGCAAGCTGCGTGTTGGGGCCGGCGGCCGGGCCAAACGGAGTCTCGATGCGCTCGTCAAAAATGGGAAGCGCGCCCTCCTGGTTGGTCGTGACCATCTTGCGCACGCCAAAGACGGCGCCCTGAGTCTTGTGCTCCTCGATGATCCAGTTCATCAGCTGCGAAAACGGGATCGGCCTCATGATGTCGCTCATAATGAGCTCCTCTCTGTAACGCCCGGCGAGACCGCGCGGCGGGCGCAAATACGGTGTAGCGCTAGCACAGCGCCGGCGACCCCGCGGAGGTCGCCTATACGCGCGTCGGATGCGGCGAAACATCCGGCGCGCGTGAATCTACTTGTAATTAGTAGGTGCGATCGTTGAGCGTGCTCCAGAGCTTCTTGGACTCAGCCATGGTCCACGCGTTGATCTTGTCCTCATCAATGCCAACGAACTCGCGATCCTTGTACAGGACGCGGCCGTTGATGATGGTGGTGCGGCAGTTTTTGCCCATCATGCCAAAGAGCATGTGGCCGTCGATGTTCTCCTCGCTCAGCGGCGTAAAGGGCTTGTAGTCCATAACGATGACGTCGGCGGCAGCGCCGGCCTCGAGCACGCCGAGCTTGCGATCGAAGTACTTGCTCGCCATCTTGGCGTTGTTCTCGAACAACATCGTCATGGCCTCGCACCAGCCTACGTTGGGCATGGCGGCGTTGTGGCGCTGAATGATCAGGAAGACCTTAAGGCTCTCGAGCATATCGTGGGTGTAGGCGTCGGTGCCCATGCACACGGGGATGCCGCGGCGGAAGAACTCGAGCACGGGGGCGCAGCCCACGGCATTGCCCATATTGGATTCGGGGTTGTTAACCAGCCAGGTGCCGGACTCCTTGACGATATCCATCTCGGCAGGCGTCACGTGGATGCAGTGGCCCAGCATGGTGTCGGGACCCAGCAGGTTGTGCTGCAGCAGGCGCTCGACGGGGCTGATGCCGCCGCGGTTGAGGCGGGAGTCCCACACATCGTTCATGCCCTCGCACACGTGGATGTGGAAGCCGGTCAGGCCATTGTTGGCCTCGGCCATCTTATCCATGGTCTCGTCCGACAGCGTAAAGGTGGCGTGACCGCCAAACATGGCGGCGATCATGTGATTGTCGTTATCGCGACGCTCCTTGGCGGCCCACTGGGCAAACTCGGCGTTCTCGGCAATAGCCTGGTCGCACTTTTCCTGACCACGGCGGTCGGAAACCTCGTAGCACAGGCACGAACGCATGCCCAGCTCCTGAGCGGCGTCCTTAATGGTAAAGAGGCTGCCCGGAATCTCGCAGAAGCTCGCATGGTGATCGAAGATCGAGGTAACGCCGTCGCGGATGGAATCCAGAATCGTGGCATAGGCGCTGGCCTTGGTGCCGTCGAGCGTCAGGTTGTCGTCAATCTTCCACCACTGCTGCTCAAGATTCTCCAGGAAGTTGGTGGGGTTGCAGCCCTTAATGGCAAGGCCGCGGGCCAGACCCGAGTAGATGTGGGTGTGGCAGTTGATGAGTCCGGGCATGATGAGGTTGCCCTGGGCGTCGACGTACTCGGCATCCGGGTACTTGGCCTTGAGCTCGCGCTCGGGGCCCACTTCGACGATCGTATCTCCGTCAATAGCGACTGCACCGTTGGGAATGAACGGAGTCTGAGCGTTGCGGGTAAAGACGGAACCGTTAGCGACCAGAAGCATAAATGCTCCCTTCAACATCAGAGGCGGGGTTTGACACCTCTGACATGGCGGAAGTGCGAAGCGCCGGCCTACACCGGAAACGGGCCCTCTCCCGTCAACGCTTCACCAAAGGGACAAGCCCTTTGAAGTGCGGCTTGGCGCCGCATGGCGCCGGCGGACGAGGCGATGCATCCGCCGGCGAATAGCACCGAATTGGTTACTTCTTGCTCTCGGGCAGGACCAGATCAACAGCGGCATCCTTGGCGGCATCGATGTGCTGAGCCACGACCGGCGTCTGCGGAAGGATCAGGTTGAGCACGATGGCCATGATGGCAGTGGGGGTCACGGCGTTGGAGCCGATGACGGTGGACACCCAAGTGGGCATGCCCTCGCCGGCAAGGCAACCGCTGGCCATCCAGATACCCAGGCCAAAGACAACGGAGGTGCCGACGATGGTGGTGGTGCGCTGCGTGAGGCCCTCGCGGGTGAACATGCGCACGCCGTTCATGGTAATGGTGCCAAAGACGCCGACGGTCGCGCCGCCGATGACGGGCTGCGGGATAGCGGAAAGGACGGCAGAGAGCTGCGGGAACAGACCGGCGATGGCAAAGACGGCCGCGATGATCACAAAGACCCACTTGTTCACGACCTTGTTGGAGCAGATGATGCCCACGTTCTGGCCAAGGGCGCTGGTGGGAAGACCGCCCAGCAGGCCGCCGACCATAGAGGTGAGGCCCTGAGACACGATAGCGCCGGAGAGCTCGCGCTCGGTGGGCATACGGTCGATGGAACCAAGGCAGGCAGCGGAGACGTCGCCGATAACCTGGATGGCAACCATGGGGAACACGACGGCGAGGGTAATGCAGACCTCGGGATCAAACTCGAGCGCGTAGGGCATGAGCTTGGGAAGGGCGAAGACCTGAGCGGTGGCGACGCTGGAGAAGTCAATCATGCCAAAGGGAATCGAAACGATCATGCCAACGATCATGCCAAAGAACACGGATCCCAGCTTGAGCGTGCCCTTGCCAAAGTTGGCGAGCGCAAAGACCACGGCGAAGGTGATAAGAGCAACGCACCAGGCCTGCGGGGTGCCCCACAGCGGCGTACCCATACCGCCGGCCATGTACTTGACGGCCGTGGGATAGAGAGAGACGCCAATGGAGAAGATGACCGTACCGGTCACGACGGGCGGGAACAGCCACTTAATCTTGCTGTAGGCCAGACCAAAAAGGACCGCAACGGCACCGCCGACGATCTCGCCGCCCAGCAACGCACCAAAGCTAAAGCCCGAGGCACCCATGGCCTGCAGGGCCGGCAGGAACGCGAACGAAACGCCCATGACGATGGGCAGGCCGCCGCCGATGCGACGGAAGGGAGCGAAGGCCTGAAGGGCCGTGTCGATTGCCGAAAGAATGAGTGCAACCTGAATGATGTCGGTGCTCTGCTGGCTATTAAAGCCGTAGACGCCGGCCATGATGACCGCCGGGGTAATGATGCCGGCAAACGATGCCAGTACGTGCTGAAGGGCACACGGGATCATTTCCTTAACGGGCGGCATGCCTTCGCGAGTGAACAGGGCTTCAGTGCCGTTCGTAACCGTCTCCTGGGTCATTTGACCACCAATCCTCGAAATAGTTGTTTTCGCATCTAACGCTCTATTGTGACGCAGTGCGGGGTTGAGGTTGTGCCTTCGTTGCATATCGTATTAAAGATGATTCTCATTCTCAATAATAATTTTTTGTTATCAGACTATTCTTCAGCTGAGATAACGCATTTCCGCAGGTCAGGAACGTGTCTGTTCAAAATAACATCTAACTTTTCTTTTGGTCGACCGTTTACCGCCAAATTTCTACCGTTCGTCTGTATTACGCAATGTACCTGCGGATATACGAGATGATGAGCAGCGTGTTACCATGATAAAAAATTGTTATGAACACTTCGATAGAACCCAAAGGAGTTGCCCGTGAACGAGACCGTACGTCGCTTTTTGCCGATGGTCGATTTCCTGGAGCAGGTACTCGGTAAGAACAGCGAGATCGTCCTGCACGATTTCTCGGATCCCGACCACGCCATCGTCGATATCCGCAACGGTATCGTGAGCGGCCGCAAGGTCGGCGGTCCCGCCACCGATCTGGCGCTCAAGATTATGCACGACCCCAAGTATCGCGATCTGCCGTTTATTACGGGCTATGAAGGGCGCGGCGCCGGTGGCAAGACGTTGGAGTCCGCGACGTACTTTATCCGCGAGGACAACGAGATCGTCGGCATGCTCTGCGTCAACACCGATCTTTCCACGGTACGCTCCATCAACGCCATGGCGCAGCAGCTCATGGCCTGCTTCGACGCTGTGCCAAGGCAGGCAGAGCCCGCGTCTATCGAGGTCGAAAGTCTTTCGGAGTCTACGCAGGAGCTCATCGACCGCAGTATTGCCGAGCTGCTGAGCGCGCGCGGGCTGGATGTAGCGTCACTTGGCCAGAGCGACCGCGTGGACGTCATTCGCCACCTCAACGGCAACGGGGTGTTCATGCTCAAGGGCGCCGTGGCCTGCGCCGCCACCGCGCTGGGCATCTCGGAGCCCAGCGTCTACCGCTACCTGCAAAAAGTCCGCAAGGAGGGCTAGCGAGCAAAATGGAGCGCGGGCAGTCTTTTTGGGACGGGGCTATTTTAGCTACCCTCCCTCTGCCCGCGATTTCGATGAGCCGCAAGTAAAAGCAATCCTGCATATTGGGGTAGCTAAAATAGCCCCGTCCCAAAAAGACTGCCCTTGGTGGCTCCACAAGTGACCCATCGCTTGACAAAGGACCCTGCAGCTCGCACTGCAGGGTCCTTTTGCATGTCATGTTTAGCTGTTGCCAACGCCTTAGAGAGCGGCGACGACCTCGATCTCGACCAGACCGCCAGCCGGAAGAGCGGCAACCTGGAAAGCGCTGCGCGCGGGGAACGGGGCCTCGAACTTGGAGGCATAAATCTCGTTCACGGCAGCGAAGTCGGCAATGTC
The DNA here is from genome assembly GCA_902495645.1 of uncultured Collinsella sp. Classification (GTDB taxonomy): domain Bacteria; phylum Actinomycetota; class Coriobacteriia; order Coriobacteriales; family Coriobacteriaceae; genus Collinsella. The sequence goes on from CABUXY010000003.1 coordinate 173,255, forward strand.
GGCCAGGTAGACCGTGGTCTTGACGACATCGGCAAAGGTGGCGCCGGCAGCGGTCAGCAGGGCCTCAACGTTAGCAAGGGACTGCTTAGCCTGGGCCTCGACGCCCTCGGGCATCTTGCCAGTTGCGGGGTCGATGCCCAGCTGGCCGGACAGGAACACCATGTTGCCGGTCTGGATACCGGGGGAATACGGGCCGATGGCTGCAGGTGCGTTATCGGAAGACACGACGGTCTTGCTCATGTTTTTCTCCTTACGATCAGATAGAGAGCGTGAGCGCGGCGTTCGCACCGGGAGGCACAATTCGGTCTGAACACCGCGCTTGATTTGGGATAGTACTCAAGGTTTCCGCGCGATGCAAGATTATTATCACGTTGCGAGAATATTTTATCGCCCAACGGTGCCTGTCGGCCGCTGAACGGCACGAACGGACGGTGAAGCTCAAAATGATCTGTTTCCCTCCGTTCCCATCGGATCAGGTGATTCATAGGGAACGGAGGGAAACAGATCATTTTTGCTGCAAGGGCTGCTGAAGACTTTATCCTGCTTGGGCCACAGGGCTCGTCCGCCGCAACAGCACCACTATACTTTTGAATATCTGAGCATTTTGAAAGGCAGGATATGACCGCAACCGCCAGTCGAACCACCAACCGCAGACCCGAGCTTTTGGCGCCCGCCGGAGGGCCCGAGCCCTTTGCCGCCGCACTCGCCGCCGGGGCAGACGCCATCTACTGCGGCATGGGCAGCTTCAACGCCCGCCGCAAGGCCACCAACTTTACCGACGAGGCCTTTGAGCAAGCCTGCCGTGCTGCACACCTGGCCGGGTCGCGCGTCTACGTCACGGTCAACATCGTCATCAAGCAGTCCGAGATGGGCGATGCGCTGCAACTCATCCATCGTTGCTCCACGCTGGGCGCCGACGCCTTCATCATCCAAGACTGGGGCCTGTTCTTTGAGGTCAAGCGCACGATGCCCGGCATCGAGACACATATCTCGACCCAGGCGAACATCCATGACGACCGCGGGGCTATCTGGTGCCGCGAGCAGGGCGCCGACCGCGTAACCCTCTCGCGCGAGCTTTCCATCGACGAGATTGCCGCCATTCACGATGCCGCGCCCGATGTGGACCTTGAAGTCTTTAGCCACGGTGCCATCTGCTTTTGCTACTCGGGCCTGTGCCTGCTCTCGAGCTTTGCCATGGCGGGCCGCTCGGCCAACCGCGGCATGTGCGCTCAGCCCTGTCGCCTGCCTTACGAGCTGATCGACGAGAACGGCCGCACGCTCTCCCCTGCCGGTCGCGAGCGCGCTCTATGCCCGCGTGACACCAACACCTCACAGCTTGTTCGCCGTCTGTATGATGCCGGCGCCGCGTCTCTCAAGCTCGAGGGCCGCATGAAGGCGCCCGATTACGTGTACTCCATCGTTGATGTGTATCGTCACGAAATTGATGACATGCTGGCAGGGGTCGCCGTTGCCAAGGACGAGGAAGCCGCCCGCCAGCGCCAGCTCAAGCGCTGCTTCAACCGCGACTTTACGCACGCCTATCAGGACGGCACCTCGGGCGACGAGATGATGAGCTACGAGCGCTCCAACAACCGCGGCCAGATCGTGGGCACGGTGCTGGGCAGCCGCCCGGCCAACCGCGATGTGCGTGGCCTCAAGCCCGACGACCGCCGTCGCCGCGCCGCCATCGCCCGCATTGAGCTGTTTGAACCCGTGGGCAAGGGCGACTTGTTGGAACTTCGCCACGATGACGAGTTCGACCAGTTCCTAACCACTATCGCTACCGATGATGCCGCCGCCGGTGACATCATCGAGTGTCGCGTGCCCCGCAGCATGCCCGAGGGCTGCCGCGTGCGCGTCATCCGCAGCCAGCGCGCCATCGATGCCGCCGGCGCCGCGCTCAAACGCGATGTGCTGCGCCGCCGAGCTGTTGATGTGTCCGTCATGGCGCGTCTGGGCGAGCCGTTTACTGTCACACTCACCTGCTGTGACAACCCTTCGCTTGCGGCAACGGCCACGGGCTTTACCGTCGAGGCCGCCAAGACCCGTGCGGTCGAGGCGTCCGATCTGGTGGAGCATGTAGGCCGCATGGGCTCCTCGCCCTTTGAGGCAGCAAGCTTTGACATTTCGCTCGACGCCGGCTGCGGTATGGGCTTCTCCGCCGTGCACAAGGTGCGCGCCGCCGCCTGTAAAGCGCTCGAGGAGGCCATTCTGGCACCGTACGAGGAGCGTGCGAAAACGCTCGAGTTGCCGGCGATTGTAACCAGTGATTCCCGCCCCGCGCCCGAGCATTACCGCGACGAGCCGCAAATCTGCGCCGCCGTCACCACGCTCGAAGCCGCCGAGGCAGCTCGTGCCGAGGGCGCCGCGCGCATCTATATGACCACCGATGCGCTCGAGGCTGTCGGACTCTCCCCTGCCGATGCATTTGAGCAGGGTATCGTGCCTGTACTCGACGAGGTCTGCCGCACCGTCGACCACGAGCGCGTCGATCCCTGGATCAATGCTGGAGCCACCGTCGCCGTCGGCAATATCTCCGAGCTCGCCGTAGCCGCGCAGGCCGGCGCCACAGCCGAGATTCGCTCTTGCCTGCCGGTGCACAACACGCCCTGCATGGAGGCGCTTGCCGAGCGCGGCGCCGGTGCGTTTTGGCTCTCGCCCGAGATCACGCTCGACGAGATTGTCTCGCTCGGCGCCGCCGCGCCCGCTGCTCTGGGCATCACCGTCTTTGGCCGCCCGCGCGTCATGACAAGCGAGCATTGCATTCTGCAGGTTGCCAATGGCTGCATCCACGATTGTGCCAACTGCCGCCTGCGTGCCCGCAAGCTCTCGCTCAAGAATATCGACGGAAAGGTCATGCCCGTCCGCACCGACATCCACGGCCGCTCTCGCCTGTACGATGCCTACCCCATCGACCTCACGCCGCAGGTTCCTCAGCTGCTCGATGCCGGTGTGCGTCGTCTCATGGTGGACGGAACGCTGCTCGAGACGGATGAGGTGGGCCGTGCCGTCGCCCGCGTCCGTCGTGCCGTCGAAGCAGCGCATGCCGGCCGCAAGCCCGCCGCCCGCCTACGCGGGGCGACCTCGGGCTGCATGTTTGTGGGAATCAGCTAACCGAAAGGCTTACACGTGAACGAAGAACCTCAAGTCCTCTACTGCGACGCCTGGCTCATGGCCATCGACAAGCCCGCCGGCATGATCGTCCACGGCGACGGCACCGGCGAGCGCACGCTCACCGACTACGCCAGCGACCTGCTGCTGGCGATGGGCGACGGCTTTGCCGCAACCGACATGCAGCCGCTCAACCGCCTGGACCGCGACACCACCGGCGTAGTGCTGTTTTCACTCGACAAGCAGACGCAGCCCGCCTTTGACCAGATGGTCATCGACCACGCTTTCGAAAAGCACTACCTGGCGCTCGCCGAGGGCAAGATCGACTGGAACGAAAAGCTCATCGACAAGCCCATCGCCCGCGACCGTCACGACAGCCGCAAGATGCGCGTCGGCGCCAGCGGCAAACCGTCTCAGACGCGCGTCAAGGTGCTCAAGCGCCTTAAGAGCCGCCGAGGCCTGCCCACGCGTTCGTATATCGATGTCGAGCTGCTCACCGGCCGCAAACACCAAATCCGCGTGCACCTGGCAAGCGAGCGTCATCCCCTGGTTGGCGACGAGCTCTACGGCACGCCGCGTCCCTGCGGCCTGATGCTCCATGCCCACAGCGTGTCCTTTACACATCCCGTAACCGGCGAGCACATCCACATCGAAGCCCCCTGCCCCTGGGAGCCCTAAACCACCACAATGGGGACAGGCACCTTTGTGGTGGTTTTGCCGCAATGGCTCAGCCGCAGTCCCAAAACGTCTCGATCTGTAACAGTTAGAACCCGTTTTCTGGGCTATCTGTTACAGATCGAGACATTCAAATCCCCCTCAAGGGAAAATCTCAATCTGTAACAGTAACTCGGCAAAATCCATCCCAGATGTTACAGATTGAGAAAAAGGGACGGCGCGGTTCGGAAGTATCTCAATCTGTAAAACCTAGCCCACTTTATCGGTCCAGTTGTTACAGACTTAGACAAACCGGCAGACAACGAAAGCGGCAACGCCCGTGATGGACGTTGCCGCTTTTCTATTGAGAAAACTACTCGGCTTTCGTTACTAACCACCACAATGGGGACAGGCACCTTCGTGGTGGTTTTGGCCTTAGCCTGCCCCTGCTTGCTAGACCGTGATGACGTTGTCCATTGCCCGGTACTTGGCGGGGACCTCGCCTGCGGTAATAATCGTTGCGTCGCGGAAGTCCGCGAACTTGACGGGCGCCACCATGCCAAATTTGCTGGCGTCCGAGATCACGAATCGTTTGGCCGTATGGCGCATCGAGATACGCTTTACTTGCGCTTCCTCGATATCGGGCGCCGTGAAGCCCTGCTCGGCGGCAATGCCGTTAGAACCCCAAAAGCCGCAGTTAAAGTTGTAACGGTCTAGGGTTGCTAAGGCATCGGGGCCAACGAGTGCCTCGGTCTCGGGCTTGAGCTCGCCACCCAGCACCACGGTACGCATGCCGCGCAAAGCAAGATGCTGAGCATGGAGCACGGAATCGGTCACATAGGTGACATCTTCAAGGTGTGGAAGATGCTCGATGAGCTTGAGCGTCGTCGAGCCTGAGTCGATGTATACAAAGCTCTCGGGCTCCACAAGCGCCGCCGCACGGGCGCAGATACGCTCCTTGTCATCGTTATGGAGATCACTGCGCTCGCCGATCGTCAGGTCGCGCGTCACGTGCGCGCGCTCCAGGCTCGTCGCGCCTCCGTGCACCTTGGCGATACGATGCGCGCGGTCGAGCGTTTGCAAGTCACGGCGAATGGTGGACGGTGTCACGCCCAGGGCCTCGGCAAGCTCCGGCACGGTAACCGAGCCGGCCTGCTGCACCATCGACACGATCGCGTTGAGCCTATCTTCCGCAAGCATCGCTTACTCCTCCTCGGGGTACACGACTCCCCAGTCGGTGCGAAGCTTGGTCATAAGCTCCATAACATCAGAAGCATAATCCAGTAGCTCGCGCTTGGAGTCGTCGCCGGCAACGGCCTTCTCAAGATCGGCCATCTCATAGCAAAGGGCGTAAGCCTCGGTGCCCGCGTGGACCTCCTCGCGGTGGCCGTCCGCAGTCCACACGATGGTCGCATGATCGGCACGCGGATACTCGTTGACCTCGATATAGCACTTGTCAAAGCTGATGACCGAGCGCTTGGGCTGCTTGGAGTGGAGCGTAAGGCTCACAACACCCAGCTGCTGCTCGGCATTACGGCAGACGATGCCGCCCGCAACGTCGACACCGGTCTCACAGGTGTTGCCCAGCGAAACGACCTCAGCGGGCTGGCTTGCCATAAACAGGCGCATAACGGAAAGCGCATAGACGCCAATGTCGAGCATGGCACCGCCAGCAAGGTTGCGGTTATAGAAGCGGTTGGTCAGGTCGCCGTACTCCTTGTAGCTGCCAAAGTTGAGTTGGGCGAGGTTCATGCGGCCAAACTCGCCGGCATCCATGCGGCGGCGCAGCTCCTGATACAGGGGCATGTGGAGCACCGTGGTGGCGTCCATGAGGACCACGTTATGCTCGTCGGCAATAGCGCGGGCCTCATCAAGCTCGGCGGAATTGAGGGTAATGGCCTTCTCGCAGAGCACGTGCTTGCCAGCTGCCAGCGCGGCTCGCAGATAGGTGATATGCGTGTTATGCGGCGTAGTGATATAGATCGCATCGATGTCCGGATCGGCATAGAGATCCTCGACCGTGTCATAGACCTTCTCGATGCCATACTGATCAGCAAAAGCTTGAGCCTTTGACAGCGTGCGGTTGGCGACGCCCGCAAGCTTGCGGCCGGCAAGAGCGAGAGACTGGGCCATCTGGTTGGCGATAACGCCGCATCCGATCACAGCCCAACGAAGCTCGGGTGCCGTAAAGATGTCGTTAGGGAACGGCTTGCCCTGGACCGAAGCGAACGCTGCCTTTGCGGCTGCCGCAGAGTCGAGTGGAGCCTGCTTGGAATCTGCCATATGTGCCTCCTGCGTCGTGAAAAGACTTTCATTTCTGACAGCTCTATATTCGCACAAATGCGCGTGCCTGTGCGTATTTCTGCGTGTATTACCGCTAAATGGTCAAACTTCAGCAGTTAGCGGCGCATGTACACGCATACTCACGCAATCATACGCACGCAAATACGCACTAATGCGCACCACCTGATCTCTTGGGGACGGAGGAAAACGGATCATCTTTTACGCGGAAAGCTGTGGTGATCCGTTAGGGACGGAGGAAAACGGATCATTTGAGGCGTCGCGCCAACCAGCAGTTGCCCTTTTAACCGTTGCCTCACCGAGTCCGCAACATCGCACAAGCTGACCGACTGTCACGCCAGCCTTTCGTGCGCGTATCATGATTGCACTACGTTGATTCTTATCGAGCGCCTTAATATCGCAGGCATCAAACGGGGCCGCGAGATGTCGAACAAGCCTCAGGGCATCTTCGTCTGATAGCTTTTCTCGCATTCCATAAGTTATTGAGTCTAACTTCAGGACATCGTAAAGATGGCTTAGGTATGCGCGCTGATCAACACACAGCGAAGACAGTTCTTGAACTCGGCACATATCACAGAACGCAAATTCATCATGCCCCAATACAAACGCATTCAGGCTCGACCATCGATATCCAAGAATGGAACCACCATACGCTCTGGCGGGGTTTAGATGTACATAATCGATTGCAGTAAGAAAATGACTGTCATCTAAGACAGGAGTGCTGTAAAAGCGGTCCTGAAACAAATGGCCGACACGCTGGTGCCTTGTATTGAAATTAAGCACATAGGAGGAGAGAGCCCGCTTCATTGAGGGAGACATGGCATCCATTGGATCTTCCAATACAAGATGGAAGTGATTGGACATAAAGCACCATGACAAAATCGAGATATCCGACTGGCGAAAACTGTTTTTCAGACGAAGAAGCAATGCCATGCGATCGTCGTCATCCTCAAAAATGAGCTGATGAGCATTGCCTCTAGCGGTTACATGATATAGCCCGGTGGATGACTTTTGACGTGGTTGACGGGACATCTTGGCTCCTTTCGCTGAACGATTTAACGGCGGGCAGTAGCCAATATGCGAAAGTGCCAAACATGCAAGCCCACGAAAGGTATTACCCGTTTGAATCGAGCCCCATTCCAAAACATGCAAAATGATCCCTTGGGGACGGAGGAAAACGGATCACCGGCACCCGTGCGGACGGTAATGATCCGTTTTCCTCCGTCCCCAAGGGATCAAAAAAGGCCCGGGTGCCGTGGCATCCGGGCCTTTGCTAGCAACTTAGGTGTTGCGGGCAGCTTAGAACTTGTGGCCGCACTTCTTGCAGACGCGCAGCTTGTTCTTGCCGTCCTTCTCGTGACCGACGCGGGTAACCTTACCGCACTCGGGGCAAACGAGATTGACGTTGGAGGCGTCGATGGGAGCCTCCTGCGAAACGATGCCGCCCTGCTGGTTGGCAGCGTTGGGCTTGACGGCCTTCTTGACGACCGAAACGCCCTCGACAACGACCTTGTTCTCGGCGGGGAGAGCACGCAGGACAACGCCCTGCTTGCCGCGATCCTTACCAGAGAGAACCTGGACCTTATCGCCCTTCTTGATATACATATATCTCCCCTAACTACAGGGTCTCGGGAGCGAGCGAGACGATCTTCATGTACTTCTTGTCACGAAGCTCGCGAGCGACGGGCCCGAAGATACGGGTGCCGACGGGCGAACCATCGTTGTTGATGACAACGCAGGCGTTCTCATCAAAGCGAATGTAGGAGCCATCCTTGCGGCGGATCTCCTTAACGGTGCGAACGACGACGCAACGGACAACGTCCTTCTTCTTGACGTTAGCGCCAGGGGTAGCCTCCTGGACAGCACCGATGAACGTATCGCCGATGCCTGCATAACGACGCTTGGAACCGCCAAGCACCTTGATGCAGCGAATCTTGCGAGCGCCGGAGTTGTCGGCGACGTTCAGCATGGTTTGCATCTGAATCATGGTAGATGTTCCTCCGAACTAAGAACCGAAGAGAGGTGCGCAGCCTTTATGCGGCCCGTGGTATGCAAGCCAGGCATACGCACATCTTCGGAAACGTACAAGTCGTAAGAGCGACTGCTTATTTAGCGCGCTCGACGACCTCGATGAGGCGCCAGCGCTTCATCTTGGACATAGGACGGGTCTCCATAACGCGAACGGTGTCGCCCACGCCAGCCGTGCACTCCTCGTCGTGAGCGTGCAGCTTCTTGGAGCTGGTCATCATCTTGCCGTACTTGGGGTGACGCTTGCGCTCGGTGACGGTGACGACGATGGTCTTGGCACCGGAGACGGAGGTAACGACACCCGTACGGACCTTACGCGAGTTACGCGAATCAGTCATGTTCTCTCCTTAGGTCCTACTCGGCGACAGCGGACTTCTCCGCTGCGATCTCGCGGGCGCGCTGCTCCGTGAGGACGCGAGCGATGTCCTTCTTCACGGTGTTGACGCGAGCGGTGTTGTCCAGCTGGCTGGTGGCCATCTGGAAACGAAGGTTAAAGAGCTCGGCGCGCATTTCCTTCAGCTTCTCAACGAGCTGAGCGTCCGAGAGCTCACGAATCTCTGCGGGCTTCATTAGTTCTCCTCCTTGGCGGCGGCGGCGTCCTCAGCAGCCCACTTGGCCTCGAGAGCGGCCTCCTCAGCCATTTCCTTCTCGATGCGCTGCTCAGCGTTCTTGGCAACCACAATCTTGGTCTTGATGGGGAGCTTGTGCTGAGCAAGACGCAGGGCCTCGCGAGCGACCTCCTCGGGCACGCCCTTGACCTCGAACATGATGCGGCCGGGCTTGACGACGGCCACCCACTCCTCGGGGTTACCCTTACCAGAACCCATGCGAGTCTCGGCAGGCTTCTTGGTGATGGGCTTATCGGGGAAGATCGTGATGTAGACACGACCGCCACGCTTCATGTAGCGGGTCATGGCAATACGAGCGGCCTCGATCTGACGGTTGGTGATCCAATGGGCCTCGAGAGCCTGGATACCAAACTCGCCGAAATGCAGCTCGGTATTACCCTTGGCCTGGCCCTTCATGGAGCCACGCTGCACCTTGCGGTGAAGAATACGCTTAGGGGCAAGCACTACTGACCCCTCCTCTCGGAGTTACGACGACGAGGACGGGAAGAGCCCTCGAGTGCAGGGTTGGGAACAGGCTGGCCCGGGAGCTTCTCGCCCAGGTAGATCCAGACCTTCACGCCGCAAGCGCCCATGGTGGTGCTGGCGACAGCCGTGCCGTAGTCGATCTTGGCACGGAGGGTGTGCAGAGGCACGCGACCCTCGCGGTACCACTCACGACGGCCCATCTCGGCACCGCCGAGACGACCGGAGCACTGGATACGGATGCCCTTGGCGCCGGCCTTGCGGGCGGACTGGACAGCCTTGCGCATAGCGCGACGGAAGGCAACGCGGCCCTCGAGCTGCTCAGCGATGGACTGAGCAACGAGGTTAGCGTCGAGCTCGGGGCGCTTGATCTCGACAACGTCGACGGAGAGCTGGCCCTTGGAGACGCCAGCAACCTTCTCGAGCTCGGTGCGGAGGGTATCGATCTCGGCACCCTTCTTACCGATGACAACGCCGGGGCGAGCGGTGAGGATGATGACCTTCACCTTGTCGCCAGCGCGCTCGATCTCGACGCGGGAGACAGCTGCGCGGGAAAGACGCTTCTCGAGGTACTTGCGGATCTCGAGATCGTTACCGAGGGTCTTAGCGTAATCCTTCTCTGCGAACCAGCGGGAGCGCCAGTTCTCGGTGATGCCAAGACGGAAGCCGGTGGGGTAGACTTTCTGACCCATACAGCTTTACGCCTCCTTTCGAGGAGCAACGACGACGGTGATGTGGGAAGTACGCTTCAGAATGCGAGAAGCGGAACCCTTGGCGCGGGGACGGATGCGCTTAAGCGTCGGACCCTCGTCAACATAGGCAGCGGCGACAACCAGGTTGTCGGCACGCAGACCGTTGTTGTTCTCGGCGTTCGCAACGGCGGAACGGAGAACCTTCTCGACATCCACAGCGACGGCGCGGTCACAGAAGTGGAGGATGTCGAAGGCCTGAGCGACAGGCTTGCGGCGGATCAGATCGACCACCAGGCGGGCCTTGCTGGGGGAAACACGCACGTACTTAGCGACGGCGCGAACCTCGGTGGCCTCAGTTTCAATAGACTTAGTTGCCATTTACGGTTAACCCCCTATTTGGCCTTGTGGCCACGGAACGTACGAGTCGGCGCGAACTCGCCGAGCTTGTGACCAACCATGGACTCGGTAACATACACGGGCACATGCTTGCGGCCGTCGTGGACGGCGATGGTGTGACCAACCATCTCGGGGAAGATGGTGGACGCGCGGGACCAGGTCTTCACGACGTCCTTCTTGCCAGCCTCGTTCATCGCGGTGATACGCGAGAGAAGGCGAGTCTCCACGAACGGGCCCTTTTTGAGACTTCTGCTCATAAGTGCTTTCTCCTAAAACTCGGTATCCGAAATTACTTCTTACGGCGACGAATGATGTGCTGGTTCGAGACCTTCTTCTTCTTGCGCGTACGAAGGCCCTTCGTCGGCTTACCCCAGGGGGTAACGGAGGGACGACCAGAGGTGTGGTTCTTGCCCTCGCCACCGCCGTGCGGGTGGTCGACAGGGTTCATGACGGTACCGCGGACGGTCGGGCGCACGTTCAAGTGACGCTTACGGCCGGCCTTGCCGATGACGATGTTGGCGTGATCGGCGTTGCCGACCTCACCGACGGTGGCGCGGCAGGTAACGAGGATGCGGCGCATCTCGGAGGAAGGCATACGGACGATAGCGTACTTGCCCTCCTTACCCATCAACTGGCAGGAGTTACCGGCGGAACGGGCGATAGCGGCGCCCTTGCCCGGCTGGAACTCGACGGCGTGGATGAGCGTACCGACGGGGATGTCGGCGAGGGGCAGAGCGTTGCCCGGCTTGATGTCGGCGTCAGAACCGGACATGACGGTCTGACCGACCTCGAGGCCCTTGGGGGCGAGGATGTAGCGCTTCTCACCGTCAGCGTAGTGCAGCAGAGCGATGCGAGCGGAACGGTTCGGATCGTACTCGATCGTGGCAACCTTGGCGGGCACGCCGTCCTTGTTGCGCTTGAAGTCGATCACACGGTAACGACGCTTCACGCCGCCGCCCTGGTGGCGGGTGGTGATGCGGCCGTTGTTGTTACGACCGGCCTTCTTGGGCAGGGGCTCGAGAAGAGACTTCTCGGGCTTGGTGCAGGTGATCTCGGAGAAATCGGAGATCGTCTGCCAACGCCTACCAGCGGAGGTCGGCTTAAGGTGCTTTACAGCCATTACAATCCCTTTCAATAGGAATCCGTTAGCCATCGCAGACAGGGATTCGAGGTTCTGCCTCGGGTGCGATGACACCGGACGTATACACGGTTCCGGGCGTGTCCATTTTATACGCCCAAAACCTTGAGCTCTCGCCTCCCCTATTTGGGAGGCATGAGCTCACTCAACAGCAGCGAGTCTTAGGCCTGGTTGCCAAAGACCTCGATGGTGTCGCCCTCGGCCAGCGTGACGATGGCCTTCTTCCAAGAACGGGTCTTGCCGGCGACATAGCGCACGCGCTTGGTCTTGGGCTTGACCGTCAGGGTGTTCACGCGAACGACCTTGACGCCGAAGATCTCCTCGACAGCGTCCTTGATCTGATACTTGTTAGCATCCTTGGCGACCTCGAACGTGTACTTGTTCTGCTCCATGCCGGAGAAGGAACGCTCGGACACGATCGGACGGATGATGATCTCGTGGGCGGTCATTTAAGCAAGCACCTCCCCGAAGTGAGCGGCGATGTCGGCGGGCATCAGCACGGCGTTGTTGTTGACGAGATCGTAGGTGTTGGCCTCGTCGGCAGTGATGATGAACGTCTTGGGAATGTTGCGGAACGACAGGTAGGCGTTGACGTCCTCATCGCGAACGATGATGGTCAGACGCTTGCCCTCAAGGCCGAGAGCCTTGAGCATGGCAACGGCAGCCTTGGTGGAAGGCTTCTCGAAGCCGTAGTCGTCGACGAGCACGAGCTCGCCATCGGCCAGCTTGGCGGACAGCGCGGAGCGCATAGCCAGCTTGACCTCCTTGTTGTTCATACGCTTAGCGTAGGAACGGGGCTTGGGGGCGAAGACAACGCCACCGTGACGCCACTGGGCAGCACGGATGGAACCCTGGCGGGCACGGCCGGTGCCCTTCTGACGCCAAGGCTTCTTGCCGCCACCGGAAACCTCAGAGCGACCCTTAGCGGACTGGGTGCCCTGACGCCAAGAGGCCATCTGGCACTTGACGATGTGGTGCATAACGTGGATGTTCGGCTCGATGCCGTACACCTCAGCGGCGAGCTCGGCCTCGGCGACCTTCTTGCCCTCGCTGTTCTTTACTTCAAACTTTGCCATTTAAGTGTTCTCCTTGGTATGACGCTGGGCTAAATGGGCTGGGCCCTTAGGCCATACGGATGGCGACGAGACCATTCTTGGCACCCGGGACAGCGCCCTTGACCAAGATGAGGTTCTGCTCGGCATCGATGCGGACAACGGAAAGGTTCTTGACGGTAACGCGCTCGTTACCCATGTGACCGGCCATCTTGACGCCCTTGAGGACGCGCGCAGGATAGGCGCACTGACCGATAGAACCGGGGTGACGCTGGAAGTGAGAACCATGCGTCATAGGACCGCGGCGCTGACCCCAGCGCTTGATGCGACCCTGGAAGCCCTTACCCTTGGAGGTACCGATGACGTCGACCTTCTCGACATCAGCGAAATCAGCGACGGTGACGACCTCGCCGACCTTGTGCTCCTCGCCGTTCTCGACGCGGACCTCACGAAGGAAGCGGACAGGCTCGACGCCGGCCTTGGCGAAGTGACCAGCCATGGGCTTGTTCACGTTCTTGGCCTTGATGTCGCCGAAACCGATCTGGACGGCGTCATAGCCGTCGGTTGCCTGAGTTTTAACCTGCGAGACAGCGCAGGGGCCAGCCTGGATGACCGTGACGGGAACGACGTTGTCGTCCTCGTCCCAAACCTGGGTCATGCCAATCTTGCGGCCGAGAATCATGCTGATCAAGATATGATCCCAACTCTCGCGTGGTCTTGGGACAATGCGTACACCACCGAGCGTACGCCCCTAGAGGACCACTACTTACACGACGTGCTCCCCTGTCTTGTATTGCGTCCGGACTACCTGACAACCCTATTAAGCAGGCATTTTGTCCAGCCAGAATACTCCCCTGGTTACACACAGCTGTTTAGTATACACGGGTGCGGGCGTATCCATCGAGATTCATATTTCACTCACATTGTTTACGCAGGTAAAGTGCGTGGATGGCTCCCGAGCACGGCGGAGGGCCGGAGAAATATATTAAGGTCCCTGCTCTACAGTCCTGCGCAAGACGAAGGCCACATTAAGTGGCCTTCTTTGCGTGCGGAACTCGCGATGACCTTAATATATTTCTCCGGCCCTCCGCCGTGCTCGGGAGACGACACGTTGATGTCTGCTTGACTCTGCTCGCTCAGCTAATTACTTTGTTGAGGATCGATGATTTGCTGCAAGATGAACTTGGATTGGAGCGCGTCGCCTTCTTCTCCCGACTTTTCCTCTTCGAAATCGAAAATCATGATGGCGCAGTTGGGGAGTTTTGTTGGGAACTCGAAGCCCTCTGGGGCTGCGGCCTTGATAAATTGGCGGCTGGCGCTGCCGTGGCTTACTGCTAGGAGGGTTTCGATGCCCTCGGCGCCTATGAGATTGGTGAGGGTGTCTACCATGCGCTCCTGCAGGACATGGCTTCCTTCTCCTCCAAAGGGGACCAGGTCCTCGCCGGGGTCCCAGACGTCGGTGTGCAGGGCGTCATGCGGGCCCTCTTCGAAGGAGCCGTAGCTGCGCTCGATGATGCCTTCGCAGGGCTCGACAGCGGCGTCCGGACCGAGGAGTTCGCATGCGACGAGACTTGCCGTGTCCATGGCTCGGCCTAAAGGCGATGAGACAACTTTGTCGGGGACGACGCTGTGGGCCTTGAGCCATGCGGCCGCCATTCCCGCTTGTTTGCGGCCCAGGTCGGTCAACGGTGAATCGCAGCGACCCTGGACGAGCTTTTTAACGTTGAATTCCGTCTGACCGTGACGGAGTAGATACAGCTTCTTCATGCTCTCCCCTTCTGCATCGATAGCTTGCGTGGCGCAATCCTATTCGTGGGTATGCCCTACGTAGTCTTCGTCGATCGTAATCTTGGCAATCGACTTGGGGTATTCCGATTCGACCCTCTGGGCTAGCGCGTGTTTGAGCTCATCGGCACTCATCTGCAGATCCGAGGGACGCACGCAGTCAAATATCACATTGGTGTGCGTGGGACCCGGCACGCAACGCAGATCGTGAATCGAAAGGCGGCTATCGATCTCCTGAGCCATAGCATTGATGCGCAGGCGCATGCTCGCCACATTTGAATCGTCGGTCACGATGGGATCGTAATGGAGCGTGACGATCATGCCGTCCTCGTCCCTAAACGACTGCTCTATGTTATCGAGCGTGTCATGACTTTCCAGCGGGCTGGCCTCGGCCGCCATCTCGGCGTGAGCGCTTGCGAACTTCCTGCCCGGGCCATAGTCGTGGACCATCAAATCGTGAACGCCCAAAACGCCGGGATAACTCATGATCTTGTCTCGAATGTGCTTGACCAGCTTAGGATCGGGCGCCTGGCCCAAAAGCGGGCTCACCGTATCCTGGATGAGCTCAAAGCCGCTCCAGCCAATATAGGCGCCAACGGCAAGTCCAACCCAGGCATCAAGATTGATATGCGTCACCTGGGAAACAATCGCGCACGCCAGCACGGCACCCGTGGCCAGGACATCGTTCTTTGAGTCTTGAGCCGTCGCATGCAGCGTATCGGACTCAATACGGTCACCGAGCTTTTGGTTGAGGGCCGCCATCCACAGCTTTACAACCATCGAAAGCGCCAGGACTGCCACCAGGGCAAGCGAGAACTCGACAGGTTCGGGGTGGATGATACGCTCAAACGAAGACTTAACCAGTTCGAGTCCGATCAGCAGCACGAGCGCCGCCACGACCAGACCCGAGAGATACTCGTAGCGGCCATGGCCGTAAGGATGTTCGGGGTCTGCCGGCTTGCTCGCCAGTTTAAAGCCCAGCACGCTCACGATGTTTGAGCTTGCGTCGGATAAGTTGTTCATAGCATCCGCCACAATCGAAACCGATCCCGACAGCACGCCAATTGCACCCTTCGCAGCGCAAAGTGCCACATTGGCGAGAATGCACACCACGCCCGTCAATGTGCCCACGCGCGCACGGTCGCCCTGCGCACGACGAACGATCCACTCGACCATCTATATCTGCCCCCAACAGTTTTACTCATACACCCGTTTGTCGAATAGCTCAGTAGTGTAGACCCTTTATCCCATCGGCACAAAAAAGGCCGCAACCCTTAGGGCTGCGGCCTTGCAAATCGCACTATCGAGCAAAAAGCTTAGAGCTTGATGTCGATGTCGACGCCAGCGGGGAGGTCGAGACGCATGAGCGAATCAACGGTGCCCGAGGTGGGGTCGAGGATGTCGATGAGGCGCTTGTGGGTGCGCATCTCGAACTGCTCACGGGAGTCCTTGTTCACGTGCGGCGAGCGGATAACCGTGTACAGGTTGCGCTCGGTGGGCAGGGGGACAGGACCGGAAACGCGAGCGCCGGTCTTCTGAGCGGTCTCAACGATGAGCTTCGCGGACTGATCGACGACCTCGTGATCATAGCCCTTGAGGCGAATGCGGATCTTCTGGGTAGCCAACTTAAACCTCCAAAGAGTGCGAGAGATGTTCTCGCAGGATTACGTAACAGGGAGCTCGAACTTAGGCGTTCTTGCTCATGACCTCGTCCACGATGGACTTGGGCGCGGGCTCATAAGAGTCGAACTGCATCGTGTAGGATGCACGGCCCTGGGTCTGGGAGCGAAGGTCGGTAGCGTAACCGAACATCTCGCCCAGCGGCACCTTGGCACGGATGAGCTTGCTGTTCTTGCGATCCTCCATGCCCTCGATCTTGCCGCGGCGACCGGAGAGGTTGCCCATAACGTCGCCCATGTACTGCTCGGGGGTCTCGACCTCGACAGCCATGATCGGCTCGAGCAGCTGCGGATCGGACTTTTTGAGGGCGTCCTTGATAGCCATGGAGCCGGCGATCTTGAAGGCGGCCTCGGAGGAGTCGACCTCGTGGTAAGAACCGTCGAACAGGGTGACCTTAACGTCGAGAACCGGGAAGCCGGCGATAACACCGGTGTTCAGGGCCTCCTGAATGCCCTTGTCGATGGACGGGATGTACTCCTTGGGCACGACGCCGCCGACGATAGCGTTGACGAACTCGTAGCCGAAGCCCTCCTCCATCTTCTCGAGCT
The DNA here is from genome assembly GCA_902495645.1 of uncultured Collinsella sp. Taxonomy (GTDB): domain Bacteria; phylum Actinomycetota; class Coriobacteriia; order Coriobacteriales; family Coriobacteriaceae; genus Collinsella. The sequence continues at coordinate 189,731 of CABUXY010000003.1, forward strand.
TGATGACGGCGTGGCCGTACTGACCGCGACCACCGGACTGACGGACGAACTTGCCCTCAGCCTTCTCGACGTCGTGACCAGCGGTCTCGCGGTAGGCAACCTGGGGCTTACCAACGTTAGCGTCAACCTTGAACTCGCGGAGCAGACGGTCGACGATGATCTCGAGGTGCAGCTCGCCCATGCCGGCGATGATGGTCTGACCGGTCTCGTGGTTGGTGGACACCTGGAAGGTCGGGTCCTCCTCGGCGAGCTTGGTCAGAGCCAGGGACATCTTGTCCTGCTCGGCCTTGGTCTTGGGCTCGATGGCAACGTCGATAACGGGCTTGGCGAACTCGATCTTCTCGAGGACGATCTCCTTGCCCTCGGCGCACAGGGTGTCACCGGTGGTGGAGTTCTTGAAGCCGACGCAAGCGACGATGTCGCCGGCGGCGGCGTCGTCACGGTCGATACGCTCGGCGGCGTTCATCTCGAGGATGCGGCCGAGGCGCTCGCGCTGACCGTTGGAAGCGTTGACAACGTAGGAGCCGGACTCGGCGCGGCCGGAGTAAACGCGGACGTAGGTGAGCTTACCGACGAACGGGTCGGTCATGATCTTGAAGACCAGGCCGGAGAAGGGCTCGTCGAAGGAAGGATGACGCTGGATCTCCTCGCCGGTGTCCGGATCGGTACCGGTGACGGCCTCGACGTCGAGCGGGCTGGGCAGGTAGTCGACGACAGCGTCGAGCAGCTCCTGGACGCCCTTGTTCTTGTAGGCGGAGCCCACGAAGACGAGGTTGAGCTCGTTGGCCAGAACGCCCTTGCGCAGAGCAGCCTTGAGCTCCTCGACGGTGAAGTCCTCCTCCATGAGGATCTTCTCCATGAGCTCGTCGTCAAAACTGGCAGCAGCGTCGAGGAGCTCCTCGCGCTTGGTGGCAGCGATGTCAGCAAACTCAGCCGGGATCTCGTCCATCGGCTCGGGGTAGGTCATGCCCTTGTCGTCGGCCTTGAAGTCCCAAGCAGTCATGGTGACCAGGTCGATGACGCCCCAGAAGTTGTCCTCGGCGCCCATCGGGACCTGAGCGGCCACGGCGTTGGCGTCGAGACGATCCTTCATGGTCTCGATAGCGTTGAAGAAGTCAGCGCCCACGCGGTCATACTTGTTGATGAAGGCGATGCGGGGGACGTTGAAGGTAGAAGCCTGACGCCAAACGGTCTCAGACTGGGGCTGAACGCCGGCAACGGCGTCGAAGACGGCGACAGCACCATCGAGGACGCGCAGGCAGCGCTCAACCTCGGCGGTGAAGTCAACGTGGCCCGGGGTGTCGATGATCTGGATGCGGTAGTCCTTACCGTCCTTGTTCCAGAAGCACGTGGTAGCAGCGGAGGTAATGGTTACGCCGCGCTCCTGCTCCTGAACCATCCAGTCCATGGTGGCAGCGCCCTCATGGACCTCACCGATCTTGTGGGTCTTACCGGTGTAGTAAAGAATACGCTCGGTCGTGGTGGTCTTACCGGCATCGATGTGGGCCATGATGCCGATGTTACGGGTATCGGAAAGCTTGTACTTAGGCTTAGCCATGTTAGTTCCTTACCTTAGCTTACCAACGATAGTGAGAGAACGCGCGGTTGGCCTCGGCCATCTTGAAGACGTCCTCACGCTTCTTGACGGAAGCACCAAGACCGTTGGAGGCGTCGAGGATCTCGTTGGCGAGACGCTCGGCCATGGTCTTCTCCTTGCGAGCGCGGGAGAAGTTGACGATCCAGCGGATACCCAGAGCGGTGGAACGACGGGAATTGACCTCCATCGGGACCTGATAGGTAGCGCCACCGACACGCTTGGGCTTAACCTCGAGCGTGGGCTTGACGTTGTCCATAGCCTTCTTGAAGGTAGCGAGAGCGTCGCCACCCTCGGACTTCTCGGCAACGATCTCAAAAGCGGTGTAAACGATGCGCTCAGCGGTGGCCTTCTTGCCGTCAAGAAGGACCTTGTTGATGAGCTGAGTCACCAGGCGGTTGTTGTAAACGGCGTCAGGCTGAACCTCACGACGATTAGCTGCTGCACGACGCGGCATGTGAAATCTCCTTAAGTGTCTACCGTGCGGCGCTTAGGCGGCACACGGCGAAAGTATCAAAACGTTATCTGGCTTATTTGGCCTTGGGGCGCTTAGCACCGTACTTGGAACGGGCCTGCATACGGTTCTGGACCGGAGCAGCGTCGTAGGCGCCACGGATGACGTGATAACGGACACCAGGGAGGTCACGGACACGACCGCCGCGGACGAGCACGATGGAGTGCTCCTGCAGGTTGTGGCCCTCACCCGGGATGTAAGCAGTAACTTCGATGCCGTTGACAAGGCGAACACGGGCAACCTTACGAAGAGCCGAGTTCGGCTTCTTGGGGCTCGTGGTGAAGACGCGGGTGCACACGCCGCGCTTCTGGGAGTTGTGCTGCAGAGCAGCGTTCTTGGACTTCTTGGGCACGGAACGACGGCCCTGGCGAACCAGCTGGTTAATAGTAGGCAAAGCGTACTCCTTCTCGAATGATTCCAGCTTTCTGTAAAGTGCAACGGCTTGAATCGAGGGGTCAGCATCCCCCTACGAAACACGCAGTTCGATAGGATACGTGCCGTTAGCTGTGCCGTCAACAGACCACGCCGCCGGGCGTATCCCAAAATGAGCACATTTCCGCAAAGCCTACACAAAAGGAATCCCCTCCTGTGCGCAGGGGCAGATTCCCGGGCCGGGCGGCACAGGGGCTAAGTTTGCTGCTCTACAGTCCTGGCTCGCACGGAGGCCACATTAAGTGGCCTCCGGCTCGTGCGGAACTCGCGACAAACTTAACCCCTGGGGCGCCCGGCCCGGGAATCCGACGTGCTCGTTGGGGCAACGTTCCCTTCCAAATAGGGACAGGTTTATTATGGTCGGTTTTATCTGGGTAAACGTCGCACTCCAGCGTTGATCTGCTCTCATCTGTCGCATGGAAATCGGCGGCGTCTTCGGAAGTATGCGGTAAATTCTGGACCTGCCGAGCACGCCGGGGTTTTGCGATAATAAACCCGCAGGCAGAGCGCTTGAGCATATGCGGCGTGGTCGACCCATCGAGATTTTGCCGCATACTTCCGAAATTCAGGCGAATATCGCTCAAAATAACCGTCCATATAACGCAAAATAGGCCGCTTCCCCTCTTGGGAAGCGGCCTAGACCTTACGAATAGACGATGGTAAAGGGTACTTCTGTTTCGGTCTCTCCTGTTGATGTGTACCTCGTGCCCTCAAGGGTTACCGAGACCACTTGATCGACATTGATCAGTTTTGTCGGCACCGAGATGTTCTCTCCGCTATTGCGCGTCAGCGAGACATAGAAATTGTACGCGCCCGCAGCATCGTCTTCGATAATCTGCTCCGATCCATCCTTGTAGGTAACGATCAACTTCTTCGTGACTGCGCCAATGCCCAGATCATCGATGTGTGTCTGGATAGAAAACGGGCTGATCTCGAGAGGCGAGTCATCGGAGCGGAGTTCCTTTTTATCGACGTACGCTCCAACGCTAAACTCGGGCGTCGATGCCTCGAACGGCTTCGCGTCCTCGCCTTCACCCTCAGTCCAGCAGATATTCCAGGTAACCGCATGTTGCAAATCTCGCTCGCGATCCCACGAGGCAAAGTACATCGTGCCATTAATGACCGTGTCGCTTGATGTGTCCTTATCAATGGTGCAGCGTGTGTCAGCCCATTCCTCGCCGAAGTTCATGCTGGGCGTGCCGATGCCTTGTTCTTCTTCACCATAGAGAACAAGTTCGCCCGTCTCTGCTGCCGGCTTGTAGTAGTTAACGCCATTTGGATTGGACAGCGTAAACGTCACGGCACCGCAACCGTTTTTATCGATAGCCATCTCATGGATATCAAGCGTATAGCCGTTACCCTCGACGGACAGATTAACCTTCTGGACTTTGCCCTCCAGGCTTTGGGGCGCAATGCCGTCACCAAACTCCCTGGTGTAGGTGTATTTAGCCCCCGATGAGCCGCCGTTGGTCCAGGTAATGGAATCCCCGTTGCCGTGGTCTCCCCACGCTGAGGCAAAATAGCTGGAATTGATAACGGCATAGGCGACCCCTCCGGTCGCCAACACTCCAACAAGACATCCGATTACGGCAACATAGAGAGGCTTCGCGTGGCCCTTTCGATGAAGCGGCTCACCCGCAACGGTATTTAGGACGCGATCTGCAAGATCGCTATCGGCTTGGATGGACTCGAAGGCCTGCTTGATTTGATTGGATTTCACGGTCGCCCTCCTCTAGGATGAATTTGAGCTTCGATCGACCGCGAGCTAAACGCGTTCGAACGGTCGCGGCTGGTACATGCAACAACTCGGCAATCTCTGAGGTCGAAAAGCCCAGATAGTAATAGAGCACGATGGGGACACGGAATCGCTCCGGAAGTCGCATAACGTCTGACAGGACCGCCTTGGTCTCATCCTGCGCCGCCGAAAGCGAATCGGCCAGGTTCTCAATATCCTCCACACGCCTCCATGGCTTTCGAAAGAGCGATTTGCATTCATTGATCGTGACCCGGATAAGCCATCGACGAAGATGTTCCCAACTTTCAAAATGTCCATTGCTTTTAAGCAGCTTAAGAAAGACATCCTGGGCAACATCGTCGGCGTCGGCACGATCGCGCAGGTACGTCAATGCGATTCGAAACACGACATCACGGTGATCCTCGACCGCCTGTCTAAATGCTTGTTCTTCCATAATCACCTCCCGGTGACGTTAATGATTCTTGCTGAGGCCCTCACCATAGATACGCTTTGACCGAACGGAATGTTTCAAATTCAAGCAGGAAAAACCTACCAAAATAAACCTATCCCCTTTTGGCAGGTTTTCTTCAACAAAAAAGACCCGCTTCCCTGTTGGGAAACGGGTCTTTGGAAGGACGGTTAACGTACTAGGAAATTACTCCTCGTCGTTGTCCTTGGCCTCTTCGGCGTCGTCAGTGTCCACGAGCTGGTTGAGCAGCTCGTCGAGGGAAGCCATGTCCTCGTTGATCGCGCCGTTGGCGGGAGCCTTCTTGTCGTCGATCGGGGCGCCCAGGAGCTCCTCGTCGGCGTCGGCGTGATGCGTCGGAGCGGAAGTACCCAGCAGGATATCGTCCGGACCGTCGGGGCTAAAGACCATCTGCAGCAGCTGCGAGAGGTCTTCCTCGTCGGCAACGTCGTCGTTGTTCTCGAGGATGTAGAGCAGGTCGTGGGCCTCCAGGCCGTCACGGAGCTCCTCGATCGCCTTGGCACCGATACCATCGATGCGCAGCAGATCCTCCTCGGACTTGCCGACCAGGTCGCCGACCGTCTCGATGCCGACCTCGCTGAACTTGTTGGTCCAGCGCTGCGACACGCCCAGGTCGTCGAACAGGTACAGGCGAGCCTTCTCGGCGGAGATGGTATGGCCGTTGCGGGTGAACGAACCGTCAGCACCACCGAACTCGTCGTAGCCGGCCCAGTCGAGCTGCTGCGGGAGCTGCTCGTCCAGGTCCTTGAGCTCAACCGGAGCCCACTCGGGCAGCGACTTGGCGTTGGGCGAAGCCGGGCCGTCGATGTCGACATAGCCGTCGGCCGTGCGATACGTCAGCTTGGCGTTGGCGTACGGCTTGAGGCCGGTACCGGCCGGGATCTTCTTACCGACGATGACGTTGGACTTAAGGTCGAGCAGGTGGTCGACCTTGCCCTCGATGGCAGCCTCGGTAAGGACGCCAGCGGTACGGATGAACGAAGCGCTCGACAGCCAGGAGTCAATGTTGGACGCGACCTTGAGCGTACCCAGGATGACGGGCTCGGCCACGGGAGCCTGACCGCCCAGACGGGCAACGCGCTCGACCTCGTCAGCGAACTCGTAGCGGTCGACGTACTGACCAAGCAGGTACTTGGAGTCACCGGGGTTGGTGATCTGAACGCGACGCAGCATCTGACGTGCGAGCACCTCGATGTGCTTGTCGTTCAGGTCGACGCCCTGGCTGGTGTAGACGTCCTTGACGCTCTCGACGAAGGTGTGCATCGTCGACTCGATGTCGGTCAGCTTGCGCAGGTTGCGGAAGTTGACGAAGCCCTTGGTGATCTGGTCGCCGGCGCGAACCTCGCAGCCGTCCTCGATCTCGGGCATAAAGCGCACCGATGCGGGGACGCGACGCTCGTCGAGGACACGGGTGTGATCCTCGGAGTCGGTGAGCGTCAGCACGTACTCGGACTTCTCGGGCTTAATCGAGAGGTGACCGGAGTACGGAGCCAGCTCGGCCTCGCGACCCAGAATCTTCTCGTTGACGTTGCCGACGATATCGAACATACGGCTGACCGTAGGCAGACCCTGCGTAATATCGTCGACGCCAGCGACGCCGCCGGAGTGAATGGTACGCATCGTAAGCTGCGTACCAGGCTCGCCGATGGACTGGGCGGCAATAATGCCGACTGCGGTACCGATGGCGACCGGACGACGGGTGGAAAGATCCCAGCCGTAGCACTTCTGGCACACGCCGTACTTGGAGCGGCAGGTGAGCAGCGCGCGGAGCTTGACCTTCTTGAGGCCCGCATCGACCATCTTCTGGATGTCGGCGACCTTCTCGATGTAGCCGTCCTGCTCAAAGAGCACGGTGCCATCGGGAGCCACGACGTCCTCAATGAAGCAACGGCCGACGAGGTCGGTGTTGAGGTCGGCGGTGCCGGGGATGATGAGGTTGTAGGTGACGCCCTCGTGCGTACCGCAGTCCTCCTCGCGGACGATGACGTCCTGGGCCACGTCGACCAGACGACGGGTCAGGTAACCAGAGTCCGAGGTGTGGGATGCGGTATCGACCAGGCCCTTACGGGCGCCGTAGGTCGAAATGAAGTACTCGAGCGGCAGCAGGCCCTCGCGGAAGTTCGCCTTAATGGGAAGGTCGATCGTCTCGCCGGACATGTCTGCCATCAGGCCACGCATGCCGCCGAGCTGACGCAGCTGGGTCTTAGAACCACGGGCGCCGGAGTCGGCCATCATGTACAGCGGATTCTCCTCGTCGAACATGTCGAGCATGAGCGCTGCGACCTTGTCGGTACAAGCGGTCCACTCGTTAACGACTTCGATGTGGCGCTCCGTCTCGTTGATGAAGCCCTCCTCGAAGTACTCGTTGATCTGGTCGACGTTGGCCTGGGCGCGGTCGAGCAGCTCCTGCTTCTCGGCAGGGATAAGAGCGTCCCACACCGAGATGGTGAGGCCGGCGCGGGTAGCGTAGTGGAAGCCGGAGTACTTGATGGCGTCGAGGATCGGGCCGACCTTGGCCTCGGGGTAACGATCACAGCAGTCGGCAACCAGCTTGGCCACATCGCCCTTGACCATCTTGTAGTTCATGAACTCGTAGTCTTCGGGCAGACACTGGCGGTTGAAGATGATGCGGCCGATAGAGGTCTCGAAGCGCGCGGTCTTGTTGCCGGTGACGTCGTAGTCGACAAACTCGTTCTTGCCGTTCTTGACGCGGAAGATACGGGTGCCGTCCTCGTTGATGACGTTGGCATCGGCAGCGGACACGCGGACCTGAATCTTGGCCTGCATGTCGACCTCGGAGCGGCAGTCATAGGCGTGCAGCGCGTCGTCGAAGCTCGAGAACACGTGGTTCTCGCCCGGCAGACCCTCGCGAACCTGGGTGAGGTAGTACACACCGATGATCATGTCCTGCGAAGGGATGTTGACCGGCTTGCCGGATGCCGGCGAGCGCAGGTTGTTCGCAGAGAGCATAAGCACGCGGGCCTCGGCCTGAGCCTGGCTGGACAGCGGCACGTGGACAGACATCTGGTCGCCGTCGAAGTCGGCGTTGAAGGGCGAGCAGACCAGCGGATGCAGGTGGATAGCCTTGCCCTCGACCAGCACCGGCTCAAAGGCCTGGATGGACAGACGGTGCAGGGTCGGTGCACGGTTGAGCAGCACGACGCGGCCGTCGATGACCTCTTCGAGGATATCCCACACAAAGGTGGCACCGCGGTCGATAGCGCGCTTGGCGCCCTTGATGTTCTCGACCTTGCCAAGCTCGACCAGGCGCTTCATGACGAAGGGCTTGAAGAGCTCCAGCGCCATGGTCTTGGGCAGACCGCACTGGTGCAGCAGCAGCTTGGGGTCGGTAACGATTACCGAACGGCCGGAGTAGTCGACACGCTTGCCCAGCAGGTTCTGACGGAAACGACCCTGCTTGCCCTTGAGGGCCTCAGCGAGCGACTTGAGCGGGCGACCGCCACGGCCAGAGACCGGGCGACCACGACGGCCGTTGTCGAACAGGGCGTCCACGGACTCCTGGAGCATGCGCTTCTCGTTGTTCACGATGATCGCAGGGGCGTCCAGGTCGAGCAGGCGCTTGAGTCGGTTGTTACGGTTGATCACGCGACGATACAGGTCGTTGAGGTCGGACGCGGCGAAGCGGCCGCCATCGAGCTGGACCATCGGGCGCAGATCGGGCGGAATGACCGGAATGACATCCAGGATCATGTTCGCGGGGCTGTTGCCGCCCTTCAGGAAGGCGTCAACGACCTCGAGGCGCTTAACGGCCTTCTCGCGCTTCTGCTTCTGGGAGTCCTCGTCGGCGATGATGGCCTTGAGCTTCTCGGCCTCGGAGGGGAGGTCGATGGCAGCGAGCAGGTCGCGGACGGCCTCGGCACCCATACCACCCTTGAAGTACATGGAGTAGTAACGGGTCATCTCGCGGAACAGCGGCTCATCGGAGATGAGGTCGCGCTCGGTGAGCTTCATGAAGGCGTTGAAGGCGTCCGTGCGGAGCTGCTTATCGTCCTTGCACTCTTCCTCGATGTCGACGATGCCAGAGGCGATCTCCTCGGGGGTCAGCGGCTCCTCGTCGGAGAACTCGTCAAAGTTCTCGGGGTTGCCCTGCTCCTTGAGGGACTCGATCTGGCGGGCGCACTCGGCATCGATCTCTTCCAGATCGGCGGCGAGCTCCTCGCGCAGGTCGTCAGCGTCGGCCTCGCGAGCCTCGTAGTCGACCTCGGTGATGATGTAGCTGGCAAAGTACAGAACCTTCTCGAGGTCCTTGGACTTGATGTCGAGCATACGGCTCATCGGGAAGCTCGTGGGGCTCTTGAAGTACCAGATGTGGGACACGGGAGCGGCGAGCTCGATGTGACCCATGCGCTCGCGACGAACCTTGGCCGAGGTGACCTCGACGCCGCAGCGCTCGCAGACGATGCCCTTAAAGCGGATGCCCTTGTACTTGCCGCAGGAGCACTCCCAGTCCTTGGCGGGACCGAAGATCTTCTCGCAGAACAGGCCGTCCTTCTCGGGCTTGAGGGTACGGTAATTGATGGTCTCCGGCTTCTTGACCTCACCGTGCGACCAGGAACGGATCTGGTCGGCGGAGGCAAGGGAGATCTTTACCGAGTCAAAATCAGTAGCTTCGAAATCTGCCACAGTCAACTACTCCTTATCAGTGGTCGTGGCGGCGACAGCCTCGGGTGCCTCGGCGGTCTCGGCATCCTGGGCCTCGACGTCGGTGTCAACGCCGGCGAGCGCAGCCAGGTCGTCGAGAGCAGAGGTCTCCTCGGCGGTCACAGGGGCGGAGGCGTCCTCGTCGGCATCGTGCATGGGCTCGATGTCCAGTGCGAGGGAACGGATCTCCTTGACGAGAACCTTGAAGGACTCGGGGATACCCGGAACCGGGACGTTCTCGCCCTTGACGATGGACTCGTAGGTCTTGACGCGGCCCACGGTATCGTCGGACTTGACGGTCAGGATCTCCTGCAGGACGTTGGCAGCACCGTATGCGTACAGTGCCCAAACTTCCATCTCGCCGAAGCGCTGGCCGCCGAACTGAGCCTTGCCGCCCAGCGGTTGCTGGGTAACCAGGCTGTAAGGGCCGGTCGAACGGGCGTGGATCTTGTCGTCGACCATGTGGCCGAGCTTGAGGATGTAGGACGTACCCACGGTAATGGGCTCGCGGAACTCCTCGCCGGTGCGGCCGTCGAACAGGCGGGTCTTGCCGCGCTCGTCAAGCTGGGTGACAAACTCGGGGCGCATGTGATCGCCAAAGGCAGCGGTGGCCTTGTTGAGCATGTTCTTGTTGGCGCGACGGATGACCTCGGCGATCTCGTCCTCCTTGGCGCCGTCGAAGACGGGCGTCGAGACGAAGAACGGACCGGGGACATACTTGTCGGAGTCGGCATCCTCGGTATCCCAACCGCAGGCAGCAGCCCAGCCAAGGTGGCACTCGAGCAGCTGACCGACGTTCATACGCGAAGGAACGCCCAGCGGGTTGAGGATAACGTCGATCGGGGTACCGTCAGCCATGTAGGGCATGTCCTCGACCGGCAGAACGTTACAGATAACGCCCTTGTTGCCGTGGCGACCGGCGATCTTATCGCCCTGCTGGATCTTACGACGCTGGGCGACGTAGACGCGCACCTGCTCGTTGACGCCGGGGGCCAGGTCGTCGCCGTTCTCGCGGCTAAAGCGGACGACGTCGATGACGCGGCCATAAGCGCCGTGAGGCATCTTAAGGGAGGTGTCGCGAACATCGTGAGCCTTGGCACCGAAGATGGCGCGCAGCAGGCGCTCCTCGGCGGTCAGAGCGCTCTCGCCCTTAGGCGTGACCTTGCCGACCAGGATGTCGCCAGGGCCGACCTCGGCGCCGATGCGGATGATGCCGTCCTCGTCGAGGTTGGCAAGCATGTCCTCGGAGAGGTTCGGGATCTCGCGAGTGATCTCCTCGGGGCCGAGCTTGGTGTCGCGGGCGTCGATCTCGTGACGGGTGATATTGATGGTCGTCAGCAGGTCCTCGGCCACCAGGCGCTCGGACACGACGATACCGTCCTCGTAGTTGAAGCCTTCCCACGGCATGTATGCCACGGTGAGGTTCTGGCCCAGTGCGAGCTCGCCATGATCGGTCGAAGGACCGTCGGCCAGAGGCTCGCCCTGCTCAACGGTGTCACCGACGCGCACGAGTGGACGGTGGTTGATGCAGGTGGACTGGTTGGAGCGCTGGTACTTGGCCAGGTGATACTCGTCCATGCCGCCGGCATGCTTGACGATAATCTTGGAGGCGTCGGCATAGATGACTTCGCCGGCGTTCTTGGCCAGGGTAACCTCGCCAGAGTCCAGGGCGGCGCGACGCTCCATGCCGGTACCGACATAGGGAGCGGCGGGGTGAACCAGCGGCACGGCCTGACGCTGCATGTTGGCGCCCATGAGCGTACGCTTGGCGTCGTCGTGCTCGAGGAACGGAATCAGCGTGGCTGCGACGGAGAGCATCTGACGCGGCGAGACGTCCATGTAGTCGACGTCCTCGACAGGCACGTCGGCGGGAGCGCCGAAGGAGCCGTCGAAGTCGCGGGTACGGGCGATCACGGTATGCGGACGGACGATCTTGCCCTCGGCATCGGTCGTGATGAACTCGTTGGTCTTGGGATCGAGCGGCGTGTTGGCCGGCGCGATGACGTGCTTCTCTTCCTCGTCAGCGGTCATCCAGTCGATCTGATCGGTGGCAACGCCGTTCTCGACACGACGGAACGGGGCCTCGATGAAGCCATACTCGTTGACGCGGGCGTAGAGGGCGAGCGAGCCGATCAGGCCGATGTTGGGGCCTTCGGGGGTCTCGATCGGGCACATGCGGCTGTAGTGCGAGTTGTGAACGTCGCGGACGGCCGTCGGCACGTTGGTGCGGCGGCTGGAGCCCGACTTGTGGCCGGCAAGGCCGCCAGGGCCGAGTGCGGACAGACGGCGCTTGTGAGTCAGACCGGTCAGGGGGTTCGCCTGGTCCATGAACTGCGAGAGCTGCGAGGAACCGAAGAACTCCTTGATGGAGGCCACGATCGGACGGATGTTGATGAGCGACTGCGGGGTGATCTCGTCGATGTCCTGGGAGCTCATGCGCTCACGGACGACGCGCTCCATACGGCTCATGCCGATACGGAACTGGTTGGCGACGAGCTCGCCGACGGTGCGGATGCGGCGGTTACCAAAGTGGTCGATGTCGTCGACCTTGAAGCCCTGCTCGCCGGCAGCGAGGGACAGCAGGTAGCGCAGCGTAGCGACGATATCCTCGTCGGTGAGCACCGTGACCTCTTCCTCGGTGGTGAGGTTGAGCTTCTTGTTGACCTTGTAACGACCGACGCGGGCCAGATCGTAGCGCTGCGGGTTGAAGAGCAGGCCCTCGAGCAGGCTGCGGGAAGCATCCACGGTGGGAGGCTCGCCCGGGCGCAGGCGACGGTAAATCTCGATGAGGGCGTCCTCGCGAGTGAGGGCGGTATCGCGCTCGAGGGTGCGCTTGATCACATCGGAGTTGCCGAGCAGCTCGATGATATCGTCGTTGGTGACGGCGATGCCAAGGGCGCGCAGGAACATCGTGGCGCTCTGCTTGCGCTTACGGTCGATGGAGACCATGAGCTGGTCGCGCTTGTCGACCTCAAACTCGAGCCAGGCACCGCGGGACGGGATGATCTGAGCCTTGTAGATCTGCTTGCCCGAATCCATCTCGGAGCTGTAGTACACGCCCGGGGAGCGGACGAGCTGCGAGACGACGATACGCTCGGTACCGTTGATGATGAAGGTGCCCTGATCGGTCATCATGGGGAAGTCGCCCATAAAGACGAGCTGCTCCTTGATCTCGCCGGTCTCCTTGTTGGTGAGACGGACGTCAGTCAGAAGCGGGGCCTGATAGGTCATGTCCTTCTCGCGGCACTCCTCGACGGTGTGCGCGGGGTCGCCAAACTGATGCTCGCCGAAGGTAACCTCGAGAACATGGTTCTGGCTCTGGATGGGGCTGGATTCCTTGAACGCCTCACGAAGGCCCTCATCCTTAAAACGCTCAAAGGATTCCCTTTGAACAGAGATAAGGTTGGGGAGCTCCATGGCCTCCGGGATTTTCCCGAAGCTGACGCGCTTGCGCTCAGTGGCAGTGTATGCGTAGGTCACCAGGTTTTTCCTCCTTCACGGAAATGCTCGGTGGATTGGCGAGGCATAGCTTCGCCAGTTATCGCAACCTAATAGTTTATCAGGTACCGACCGTTGAGCAAGAAAAGCCTTGACGTGATTGAGTTTTTGGAGTAGCAAAGTTTTTCGACAGAAAACATGCAGGTAGATGGATATGCATCGAACACCTGTTCATATGTTTTCTGTGAACAGAGGGCTGGCAATCGCAGCTCTTATAAAAAAACGGGCGCGAACCGAAGTCCGCACCCGTAAATGTCGATGCCCGAAAGGCTTATTTGCGCATCAAACCGCCGCGCTCGTCGATGGCATCCCAGAAGGCGCCGGCAAAGCGAGGATCGCTTGCAGCCATGAGGGCGTTGGTAGCCATCCAGCCAGACGGGGTACCGGTATCGTAGCCCGACAGCGGGTCGATGACGACGGCATACATGGCCTCGCGGTCGAGTGAGCGGGCCATGGCGTCGGTCAGCTGGATCTCGCCGCCCTTACCGGCCTGCTGATCGGCCAGCAGGTCCATGACCAACGGGCTCAGCAGGTAGCGACCGACGATGTACAGGTTGGACGGAGCCGCCTCGGGAGCGGGCTTCTCGACCAGGCCGCCGATACGCCAAACGGCACCGGGCTCGTCGTCGGCGGCATTCTCGAAGCCCTCGAGAGCGCCCACGCGATCGCCGGCGATAACGCCATAGCGGCTGACTTCCTCGGGAGCGCACGCGGCAACGGCGATAACAGAAGCGCCACCGTGTTCCTTGGAGACGGCAAGCATCTTGTCGCAGATGTCGCGGTTGGGCACAACGTAGTCGCCCAGAAGAACTAGGAAGTTCTCCCCCGCCACAGCGTCGGCGGCAGAGCGAATGGCGTGACCGAGGCCCTTGGGCTCGTACTGATAGCGGAAGTCGACCGGCATACCGCCCGCATGGGCGACGGCGTCGGCATAAGCATCCTTGCCGCGCTCGCGAAGCAGGTTCTCGAGCGAGCGATCGGGCTGGAAGTAGCTCAGCAACTCGGGCTTGCCAGGAGAGGTGACGATAATAGCATCGTCGACCTCATCGGGGTCGAGCGCCTCCTCAACGACGTACTGGATGACCGGTTTGTCGAGCACCGGCAGCATCTCTTTGGGCGTGCACTTGGTGCCAGGCAGAAAACGCGTGCCAAGACCGGCGGCGGGGATGATTGCCTTCATGTTATTCAAGGATCCTTTCGCAGGCGCAGGATGCGCCCTGTGCGTGCGGCACGGCGGCCGCAGACCAAATTGCGATACCGGTTTATCTTACCGCCGTTAATTAACGTTAATGTAGGCAAGCGCCATTCTTCAGCAGGTCAACGCAAATTATTGCTCGAATGGTGCAATTTTATCGCCCAACGGTAGCGACCCCAAAGCACCGCAAGCGGCAGCAATTTGTATACCGAGCCAACAAAATAGAGGGATCAAAACGAAAAAGACGGGGTTCGCAATGCGAACCCCGTCTGCAAAGAAATCTGGCGAGAAAACCTGATTACTTGAGGGTGACAGCAGCGCCAGCAGCCTCGAGCTTCTCCTTGGCAGCCTCGGCGTCCTCCTTCTTGGCACCCTCGAGAACAGCCTTGGGAGCGCCCTCGACGACCTCCTTGGCCTCCTTCAGGCCAAGGCTGGTGAGCTCACGGACGGCCTTGATGACCTGGATCTTGTTGTCGCCGAAGCCCTCGAGCACGACGTCAAACTCGGTCTTCTCCTCGGCCTCAGCAGCGCCAGCAGCGGGAGCGGCGACAACAGCAGCAGGAGCAGCGGCGGAAACGCCGAAGGTGTCCTCGATAGCCTTAACGAGCTCGGAAGCCTCGAGAAGGGTCATTTCCTTAAGAGCATCGATGATCTCATCGGTGGTAAGCTTAGCCATTTCTAAGTCCTTTCGGTTTCCGTGTCTGTGCACGGAGATCAGTTAAAACACGGCGCGAATGCGCCAGGGGTGCGGCGTTGCCGCCGCGGGTGAAAACAGCGACTAGGCTGCCTTCTGCTCGGAGACCTGCTGGATCGAACGAGCGAGACCAGAGGAAACGCCGTTGACGCAGACAGCGATGTCGCGAGCGAAACCGGAGATGAGACCGGCGATCTGGCCGAGAAGCTGATCCTTGGTGGGCAGCTCGGCGATAGCCTTAACATCATCAGCGGAAACGGCCTTGCCGTCGGAGATACCGCCCTTGATCTCAAGGACGCCCTTGGACTGAGCGGAGAAGTCCTTAAGGGCCTTAGCGGCCTCGACCGGCTCGGACTCATAGAACACATAAGCGACGGGGCCGGCGAGGATCTCGTCGAGCTCGGGCTGCTCCTGGTTCTTGAGAGCAATCTTGACCAGGTTGTTCTTGTAGACCTTCATCTCGGCGCCGCACTCGCGAAGCTGATGACGCAGCTCCTGAGCCTGCTTAACCGTCAGACCGTTGTAGTTGACGACGAACAGACCGGCGTTCTCGGCGATACGGGACTCGATCTCTGCAACCTTGTCGATTTTGTACTGCTGGGGCATGAATTACACCTCCTCGAATTCTTTCCGGGCACGGTCCGCCACAAGGACGTGACGGGGGCATGTCCAAAAAGAAAGCCCCCGCGCTGCATGAGCGACGGGGGCGAGAAGACATATCTACTCGACCACCTCGGCTGGCGGGATATCCCATTAAGCTCGCGGGCAATGCCCGTTTGCGCCGGCTGTCTCTGGCAGCGGATTCGTGCGTGAACCGAAAGTATTATGGCGGGGACCCCGGCGTCGGTCAACGGGCGCGAGGATTCGTACACAAACCCTGCATACGCTCCGACCGGGAGGGGCAGGGCGAGTTTTCCGCTCGGTCAAGTCCTGGGCTCGCACGAAGGCCACATTAAGTGGCCTTCGGCTCGTGCGGAATCTACGGAAAACTCGCCCTGCCCCTCCCGGCCTGAGCTACGTTGCCTTTGCTGCGAATCCTCGTGTCCGTTGAGCGACGCGCCCCACGCATAACCCTTATGTCGGTGGGCTGATGTGTTGCGTCCCTGATGGCTACAGAGTTGAAAGGAAGGTGGACAGGCGGTGGAGGCCTTCGTCTAGGTCTTTGTCGGAGACGCAGTAGCTTAGGCGGATGTGGCCTTCGGTGCCGAAACAGTCGCCCGGGACTAGGGCTACGTTTGCTTCTTTGATGGCTTTGATGCAGAAGGCTTCGCTTGTTAGGCCGAATTGTTTGATGCTCGGGAAAGCGTAGAAGGCGCCGGCTGGTTCCACTACGTCGAGGCCCATGGCGTTTAAGGCTGCGAGCACGCGTTCGCGACGGGCTCGGTAGACTTTGAGCATGGGGGTTGGGTCGACGGTCAGGGCTCGCGCTGCGGCGTCCATCTCAAAGGAGACGGCACTCGATACTAAGTATTGGTGGGCCTTTGCGATCTCGGCGATGACGGGGGCTGCGGCCGCGAGCCAGCCCAAGCGCCAGCCGGTCATGGCCCAGGGCTTGGAGAAGCTCTCGATAACGACCGTCTGCTCGCGCAGCTCCGGGTGGCGCTGGGCAAATCGCTCGTAGCCGTCCACGTAGACCAGGCGGTTATATACGTCGTCGCAGACCACGTAGATGCCCGCCTGCTCCGCTACGCGCGCCACGGCGTCGAGCGATGCCGCGTTGAGGATGCAGCCCGTAGGATTGTTGGGCGTGCAGATGACGATGGCCTTGGTCGCCGGCGTTACGCAGGCACGAAGTGCGCCCTCGTCAATCTGGAATTGCGCAGGCTCCGTATCCAAAAAGACCGCTTTGGCGTGGTTGGCCACGACGATGTTCTCGTATAGGCCAAAGGCCGGCGTGGGGATGATGACCTCGTCGCCGGGGTTGAGCATAGCCATGAATGCTGCCGACAGGGCCTCGGTCGCGCCGTCGGTCAGGATGACCTCGTCGGCCGAAAACGCCAGGCCCGCGTTCCCCATGTAGGCAGACAGCGCCTCGCGCAGGGCGGGGCGACCGTTGTTGGGCGGATAGTGCGTGTCGCCGCGGCCCAGCGCGGCGGTCACCTCGGCGCTAATCACATCGGGCGTGGGAAAATCGGGCTCGCCAAGCGCAAGCGCGATGCACCCTGGGTGCTGGGCAGCGAGCGCGTTAATCCGACGGATGCCGGAGGGCTTAAGCGTGGCAAGCGAGGTATTCATGGGCAGACGCATGGCATTCCTTTCGTAAGGGTTGCACTAGGATAGCGCGGCGGGGCGCCGTCAGACGGTGTAACCTAAACGGAAACCAACCGGAAAGGAGGCGGCATGGAGACGATCGCGCGCGGCGATGTACCAAAAACGTTGCAGACCATTGCGTATATCAGCATTCCCAATAGCGCCGATCTTGAGTTTTTGCTCTGGGACCTGCAGGATGCCATCGCGGCCTATGCCCGGCTTTCCGGCACCGCGCTCCCCCGCCCGGTCGATTTGGAGGCGGATGATGCCGGTGCAGTCGATGGCATGGTGCTCGCTGTTGATGATGCATTTGACGATGAGGCTATGATCGCTGTCGAGCAGATACTCGATCGCCTTGGAAATACAGAGACACGCGTCTATGTCGTCGTCCAGGCCCTGTCCAAAAACGCCAAGCAGACGGACGAAGTCCTCGACCGCCTATACCGGACATGTATTCTACGTGACCTGCCATGGTGCGACGGCGTTGTCGTCTGTGCCGGCAGTGGCATTGCGGCGCTTCGCCATTCCCCACGCATGGGCCTCTTGCGCCGACCATTTTCGGAAGCGATGGACAAGCTTGTAGGCGCCGTGCGCATGGGCTGCTCTATTGAGCATGCGCAGCTGCTTGGCGGTGGCAATGCCGGTAGCGTCGATGCCGACGGCATGGTGTGCGTCAAGCCCGCGCTGCCCGCACCGATCTGGCATGCCATCATGAAACGCCTCGGCACCCGTGCCCAGTCAGATATCTAAATCACAAAGCGCCCCAGTCAACGGCCTCGCGCCAGCGCTCGACAAGGCGTTCCAGGCGCCATGTCGCATTGGCGGGACTTGTCGACGGCAGAACGATGGCCGGCAGCCCGGTGCGTTCTTGTAGATAGCGCTTGTAGAGCCGACCTGCCGTGCCGCCGTTACAGACAACGACCTCGATAGGAGCTGCGCCGGTAATACGCTCGGCATGCGCCGGCACAACGTTTTTGATGCTCGCATCGCTCGAGCCCTTGATGTCGCAGCTCTCGATCACGTCCCACAGGGCCACACCGCCGTTGAGCAGCATAGCCCGCTTGGCGGCAATCGAGGCATCGAGCGTCGCGGACTCGCCGCTCGCCAAAGAGTCTCCCTCGTTGGGCGGCACGGGCGCACCAAGGCACGCGGCCATCACGTGCCAAAAGCGGTTCTGCGGATTGCCGTAGTAGAAGGCATTGGCACGCGAGAGCACCGAGGGAAACGACCCCAACACCAAAACGCGCGAGCGCTCGTCAAACACGGGCTCAAACCCATGCTCAATATGTTGATAGCCCTCGTCGGACGCAACCATGGCCTAGGCCCTCAACAGATAGCGCACTTCGTAGGGCGCAAGTTCAAGGGAGCCTGTCAGCTCGACCGTGGGCGCATCGTCGGCAAGCAGATCGACGAAGGAGCCGTTGAGTTCGCCGGCTCCAAAGGTATAGGGCTCGTTCACGGCATTGACCGCCACAAGCACCGTCGCGTCGTCGCAGGCGCGCTCGAACAGCAGCTGCTTGTTCTGGATCACCACGTTGCGATAGGCACCGTAGTTGAGAGCACGGGCCGCCGCGTCGTCGGCCGAGCGCAGGTGCGTGAGCTGCTTGATGAAGGCCGTCAGCTCGTTGGGCGCAGGCTCATCGAGCGCAGGTCGCAGCGCCCAGTCGCCATCGGGGCCGCCCTTTTCGCCAGCAATTCCCCACTCGCTACCGTAATAGACGCACGGAATGCCTGGCATGCCAAACAGCATGCCATAGGCGGGGCGTAGGCAAGACTTGTCGGTAAGGATGCTCGCCAGGCGCGGCACATCGTGGTTGTCGACAAACGACAGCAGGTGTTTGCCGCGGTAGATGCACCACGGATCGCCGCCAAACTGGCGATGCAACGAATGGGCAATCTCGAACATGTTGACCGAATTAAAGCTGGAGTAAAGGCCCTTGTAACACTCGTAGTTGGTGCAGGAGTCGAGCATCTCGTCGTTGACGATCTGGTTGTAGTCGCCGTGGAGCGTCTCACCAATCAGCACAAAGTCGGACTTGAGCTCACGGGTAAAAGTATGCAGGCGGCGCATAAAATCGCGATCGAGCATATAGGCGACGTCCAGGCGCAGACCGTCGACGCCAAAGACTTCGGCCCAGCGGCGCACGGACTCAAGCAGGTAATCGACCACAGCGGGATTTTGCAGGTTGAGCTTCACAAGCTCAAAATGGCCTTCCCAACCCTCGTACCAAAAGCCGTCACCATAGCAGGAGTCGCCATCAAAGCTAATGTGGAACCAGTCCTTGTAGGGCGAGTCCCACTTGCGCTCCTGCACATCGCGGAAGGCCCAAAAGCCGCGACCGACGTGGTTGAAGACGGCATCGAGCACCACGCGGATGCCATGGGCGTGCAGCGTCTCGCATACGGCGGCAAAATCGGCATCCCCACCCAGGCGGCGGTCGATATGGCGCAGGCTGCGCGTATCATAGCCGTGGCTATCAGACTCGAGCGGCGGGTTGATCAGCACAGCGCCAATACCGAGCTCTTGCAGGTAGTCGGCCCATTGGGCGATTTTCATGATGGGCGCATCGGGGTTGGGCGCGGCGTTGGCAGCCTGGGCGAGCTCATCCTCGGCAACGGGTGCAGCGTTTTCGCGCGGAGCCCCGCAAAAGCCCAGCGGATAGATCTGATAGAACGTCGTCTCGTATGCCCACATAACAGCCTCCCGGTAAGCTCAACACAACGCCATCCATTGTATGCCTGCCGTGCATCCCCTCCCCCAAAATAAGTTGCGGTGGAATAGGGACTGTTTGCCGGGTTTATTGGGCCCAGCAGTCCGTATTTCACCGCAACTGATGAGGAGGATGTGGCTAGGCGACGGGCTTTGCGCGGCGTATGGCTGGGAACATCACCGTGATGGCGAGGATGACGCCCACGACGGCAATCGCCCCGCCCGCGAAGCCGATCCAAGCGATACCGGGACCCGAAACCACGGCGCCGCCGATTGCGGTGCCCGTGCCAATACCGAGGTTAAACAGGCCCGAGAAGATCGACATGGCGACGGCCGACGAATCTGCCGGCGTGTGCTTGATGAGCTCGGCCTGAAACGCCACGTTAAAGGCCGTGGCGCAGCAACCCCACAGTGCGCAGACGGCAAGCACTGTCACGAGCGACGATGCGGCCGGCCCCATGAGCAGCAGAGCCACCGGCACGCCGGAAAGCGTGATAGCAAGGAACGGAAAACGGTGCCCGTCGAACAGGCGGCTGAACAGCCAGCTGCCCACCAAGCCGGAACAGCCAAACGCCGTCAGCGTCATGGTGATGGCGCCCGCATCGACGTGCGCGACCTGCGCCAGGAAGGGCTCGATATAGCTGTAGCTTGCGTAATAGCCGGTCGCCATGAAGACCGTGACTGCGTAGAGCGCGATGAGGAGCGGGTTCTTGAGCAGCTCGGGCAGCTGTTTGACGGTAAAGCGCTCACCCGCCGGCATGGCCGGGAACACCGCTGCCTGGTAGACGACCGCGATGGCTGAGAGGCCCCCGACCACGGCAAACGTCATGCGCCAGCCCACGGCCAAGCCAATGGCGCGACCGAGAGGCAGGCCAAAGATCTGCGCGATGGACGAGCCCGTAGCGATCATGCTGATGGCGAGCGCGCCGTGGCGAGTGTCGACCAGGCGCGAGGCCATAATCGAGGCGACTGACCAGAACACGGCATGTGCGCAAGCGACCACCAGGCGCGCGCAGACCAGGATGGGATAGGTCGGCGCCACAGCGGACAGGAACTGACCGAGCGAGAACACGGCCAGCACGCCCAGCAGCATCCGCTTAAACTCGAAACGCGAGGCAAACACCATGAGTGGTAACGACAACAGCATGACGCCCCAGGCGTAGACCGAGATCATGATGCCCGCCTGGGCCTCGGTGAGCGAGAACGACGCGGCGATATCAGTCAAAAGGCCGATGGGCATAAACTCCGACGTGTTGAACACGAACGCACAGCAGGTGAGCCCGACGAGCGGGAGCCACTGCCTGAGCGTGATGCCGTCTTGCCTTGCCTGACTCATATATAACGTCTCCAATCATTTTGAGCGGAGGCGATTATATAGCAACGGCCCCGCATCTGTCAGCAACAGATGCGGGGCCGAAAACAATTCGATACACAGAGGTTGCGCCGTCAATAAATAACTAAGCCAGCCCCAGCAATATGCCCGCCGAATGCACGACAAACGCCACGATCCAGGCGACTGCCACCTGAAACGCGAACACGGCAACGGCGTAGCGCGCGCCCAGCTCGCTCTTGACGGCGCCGATGGCAGCCACGCAGGGCGGATACAGCAGCGTGAAGACCAAAAACACGTAAGCGGTGAACGGCGAAAACATGGTCGACAACACCGCAGGCGAGGTCGCGCCCAAAAGCACCGTGAGGGTCGAGATGACACTCTCCTTGGCGATAAGTCCGGTGACGAGCGCCGTGGATGCACGCCAGTCGCCAAAGCCAAGCGGCGCCAGCGCCGGCGCGATAATGCTACCCAGACCGGCAAGCAGACTCTGCGACTGATCGGCGACCACATTAAAGCGGATGTCGAACGTCTGAAGGAACCAGATGACCACGGTCGCGGCAAAGATAATGGTAAAGGCCTTGGTAATAAAGTCCTTGGCCTTATCCCATGCCAGCATCACCGTCGTCTTGACACTCGGCAAGCGGTAGTTGGGAAGCTCCATGATAAACGGCACCGGGTCGCCCTTAAATGCCGTGCGGTTGAGCACCAGAGCGGCAATGCAGCCGACCGCAATGCCAATCAGATAGAGCGAGACCATGGCGGGGACCGTCGCCTGCGGGAAGAATGCTCCGCACAGCAAGCCGTAAACCGGCAGCTTGGCCGAGCAGCTCATGAACGGCGTGAGCATGACGGTCATCTTGCGGTCGTGCTCGGATGGGAGCGTACGGGTCGACATGATAGCCGGCACGGTGCAGCCAAACCCGACGAGCATGGGCACGAAGCTGCGGCCCGAAAGGCCAAAGCGGCGCAGCACCTTATCCATGACAAAGGCAACACGCGCCATGTAGCCCGAGTCCTCCAGAATGGAGAGGAACAAAAAGAGCACGACGATAATCGGCAGGAAGGTCAGCACGCTGCCCACACCCGTAAGCACGCCGTCGACAGCCAGCGAGCGCACTACGTCGTTGGTGCCGAACGCCTTGAGACCCGCATCGGCCGAGGCGATGATGGCAGCGATGCCGTCCTCCATAAGTCCCTGCAACGCCGCGCCGATCACGCCAAACGTCAGCCAAAAGACGAGACCCATGATCACCAGGAACGCCGGGATGGCCGTGTAACGACCCGTCAGGATGCGGTCAATCTTGACGGAGCGTACGTGCTCGCGGCTCTCGTGCGGCTTGACGACGCAACGCCCGCACACGTCGCCGATAAAGCCGAAGCGCATGTCAGCCAGCGCAGATAGACGGTCGGTGCCGGCCTCGCCCTCCATTTGGCTAATGATGTGCTCGATGGCGTCGAGCTCGTTGCGGTCCAGGTGAAGCGCCTCGGTCACCAGCTCGTCGCCCTCAACCAGCTTGGTCGCCGCAAAACGCACGGGAATGTGCGCCGTCGCGGCATGGTCCTCGATAAGGTTGGCGATGCCGTGAATGCAGCGATGCAGCGCGCCGCCGTCCGGACCATCGGGCGCGCAGAAGTCCAGGCGACCGGGACGCTCGCGGAACCGCGCCACGTGCAAGGCATGATCCACCAACTCGCCAATACCCTCGTTGCGGGCAGCACTAATGGGAACAACAGGCACGCCCAGCAGGCTCTCGAGCAGGTTGACGTCCACGGCGCCGCCGTTGGCCGTCACCTCGTCCATCATGTTGAGCGCGATGACCATGGGTCGATCGAGCTCCATAAGCTGCAGCGTCAGGTAAAGGTTACGCTCGATGTTGGTGGCGTCGATGATATCGATGATGGCGTCGGGGTGCTCATCCAGGATAAACTGGCGGCTTACGATCTCCTCGCCCGTGTACGGCGACAGAGAATAAATGCCGGGCAGGTCGGTAACGCTTGCCTCGGGGTGGTTGCGGATGGTGCCATCTTTGCGGTCGACCGTCACGCCAGGAAAGTTACCGACATGCTGGTTGGAGCCCGTCAGCTGGTTGAACAGCGTGGTCTTGCCGCAGTTTTGGTTGCCGGCGAGGGCAAAATGCAGCGGTGCGCCCTCGGGCACGGCCGTCTTTGCCGCGCGGGGCGAATACGTCCCCTCGCCCAGGGCCGGATGCTCCGTCGTGCCGATTGCGGCGTTAGCGCGCGGACCCGTATCGGTGTCGTGAATGCCCACGAGCTCGATGCGAGCAGCATCGTCCTTGCGCAGCGTCAACTCGTAGCCACGCAGGCGAATCTCGAGCGGGTCGCCCATAGGGGCGTACTTCATCATGGTGACTTCGGTGCCCGGCGTTAGGCCCATGTCCAAAATATGCTGTCGGAGTGCCTGATCGTCCGATGCCACCGATGCGACAACGGCGTCCTTTCCAATCTCGAGTGTATCGAGCTTCACGTCCGTGTTCCTCCCCCGGCGCCCACAGGGCGTTGCATTTAGTTAACCTTGGCTAACCGTTTGCCACGGCTAACCAATTGTAACCATGCATGATAGCGCGAACACACAACGATGTTCAATCGACAGATTGTTGCAAGGGGGACGGATTACTTTGCACCAAGCCTTTGGCAGCTAGGACGATGCCGATGTCTTGGAACCGACAGACACTATGACCCAATCCGAGGGCACTAAAAAGATAGGAGCCCCCGCTCGTGACCGCGGGTCGGGGCTGCGACAATGATGTTGAAGTGCCATA
>CABUXY010000004.1:0-175741 GCA_902495645.1 uncultured Collinsella sp.
CGGGACGGGTTAACGGCAGGCCCCGCCGACCGATTGCAAGCGGTCGGCGGGGCCATTGTGGCTCTTGACAGCGGATTGGGTCATATGAGCGAAAGCCCGTCAGAGCGAGCAAGGTGCCTTGAAACGAGGCGGCATTGACCTTCTGGTCATGCCGCCGAAGCTGAAAGGCAGATTGCCGCTCTGGCGGGCCTGCAGCGTCAACTGGTTACGCGGGTTGGTAAACCCGCGTAACTACCTACTCCCGAGCTCCGTACTGCTCGTAGTAGGCGTCGATGGCGGCCTTGAGCTCGTCATCGATGACGACCTTGCCATCGATCTCGTGGTTGTAGAGGGTCTCGACGACCTCGGCCATGGAAACGATGCTCGCGACGGGGAAACCGTACTTGGCCTCGATCTCCTTCTGCGCGGTGGTCACGCCGCCCTTGCCGACCTCCATGCGGTTGAGGGACACGATCAGGCCCTTGATTTCGACGTCGGCAGCAGCCTTAACCTTGGGATAGGTCTCGTCGATGGACTTGCCGCTGGTGGTGACGTCCTCGACCATGACCACGCGATCGCCGTCCTGGGGCTCATAGCCCAGCAGGTTGCCCTTGTCGGCGCCGTGGTCCTTGGCCTCCTTGCGGTCGCAGCAGTACTTGACCTCCTTGCCGTACAGCTCGTGGTAGGCAATTGCGGTCACGACGGCCAGCGGAATGCCCTTGTAGGCCGGCCCAAACAGCACGTCAAAATCGTCGCCAAAGTTATCGTGGATGGCCTGGGCGTAATACTCGCCCAGCTTCTTGAGCTGATAGCCCGTCACGTAAGCGCCGGCATTCATAAAGAACGGAGACTGACGGCCGCTCTTGAGCGTAAAGCTGCCGAACTTAAGGACGTCGGACTCAACCATAAACTTGATGAACTCTTGCTTGTAAGCCTCCATGCGGGCTCCTCTCGTAATCGCGTACGTGCCTTCCAGTTTAGCGCAGGCGAAGCGTCGATGCGGGCGCGCTTTGGGGCCACGGCATTCTGTAAAGGCTTTGTCAGAGGGAATGGTTTTCCGAACAATGGGGTTGACATGTCAAACCCCCTCATCAAGAATACGGGCGGATTAAAAAGGGGTACGAGATACCCAAAGCGCGCTGCGCTCAGCCTTTAGGAGGTGTGCCATGGAAGGCAGTCCTAGTCGAAAAACCTGCATGTCGCCCTCGGCACGCCGCGAGGACTCCGCACACGCATAAACGCCACCGGCAGATCGTCAACCCCCCCACAAAGGTGCCTGTCCCCTTTGTGGTAGTTCGTGAGCTTGACGTGAGCGACATCTAGGTTTTTTGCAACTCAATACGACACGTACGCTAACTCCCTTCAACAAGGAGGACCCTATGCTGATGCTCAAAACCGCCACGGTTCTCGAAGCCATCTCCAAGCGCCGCCGCACGGCGCGCCCTGCCGCTCGCACCGGCCTGTCCAAGAACACCATATTCGCCGCCACCCATAGCGCCGAGGACGCTCTCGTACTGCTTGACGCCACGGCAAACGGCCTCACCGCCGAGCAGGCAACCGAGCGCCTGGATGCCGCCGGCCCCAACACCATCGAAGCGCCGACCAAGACGCTCGCCCGCCGCATCGCCGACGCGTTCATCGATCCCTTCGCCGGCATCCTCGCCGCGCTCGCGCTGGTCTCACTCTACATCGACGTGCTCGCCGTGCCCGAGCCGCAGCGCGACCCCTCCACGGTCATCGTCATCAGCATCATGCTGCTGGTATCGGGCGGCATGAAGTTTATCCAGGAAGCCCGCAGCGGCAATGCGGCAGAGGCCCTTAAGGACCTGGTCTCCAACACCTGCACCGCCCTGCGCGACGGCGAGCGCATCAAGATCCCCTTCGACGAGCTCGTCCCCGGCGATGTGATCCGTCTCTCTGCCGGCGACATGGTGCCGGCCGATGCCCGCGTCATCACCGCGCGCGACCTGTTTGTCATCGAGTCCGCATTCACCGGCGAGAGCGAGGCCGTCGAGAAGACCGCTGCCGTCACCGTCGTCGAGAGCGCCGACGGCTCCGCGCTGCCACTCTCTGCCTGCAGGAACATCGTCTTTACCGGCACCTCCGTGCAAAACGGCACCGCCATGGCGCTTGTCGTTGCCACCGGCTCGGACACCTATCTGGGCGGCATCGCCAAAATGCTCAGCGGGCGCGGCGAAAAGAGCGCGTTTGACCGCGGCGTCTCGAGCGTCTCCATGTTGCTCGTACGCCTCATGCTCGTTATGGCGCCGGCCGTCTTTGCCATCAACGCCGCCACCAAGGGCAACGTCATCGACGCGCTGCTGTTCGCCACGAGCGTGGCCGTGGGCATCACGCCGCAGATGCTTCCCGTCATCGTGACCACGAGCCTGTCACAGGGCGCCAAGGACCTCGCCCGTCGCCAGGTTATCGTCAAGGAGCTGCCGGCGATTCAAAACCTGGGTGCCATGGACATCCTGTGCTGCGACAAGACCGGCACCCTCACCGAAGACCGCATCGTGCTCGAGCGCTACCTCAACACCGACGGCAACGAGGACGCACGCGTGCTGCGCCATGCGTTTTTGAACAGCTTCTTCCAGACCGGCCTCAAAAATCTTATCGACCTGGCCGTAATCGACCGTGCCGATGTGACACCCTCGACCGTCGCACCCGATTCCATGCTGGGCCAGAGCCTGCGCGACCGCTACACCAAGGTCGACGAGGTTCCCTTCGATTTCTCGCGCCGTCGCCTGAGCGTAGTTGTCTCCGACGCCCAAGGCAAAACCCAGATGGTTACCAAGGGAGCTGCCGAGGAAATGCTCGAGATCTGCTCTTTTGTCGAGGTCAACGGTATCGCCCGGCCGCTCGCCGAAGACAAGCTCGCCCAGATTCGCAAGCAGATCGCCAATCTTAACGCCGAGGGCCTGCGCGTGATTGCCGTGGCGCAGAAGACCGATCCGCGCTGCGTGGGCGAGTTTGGCATCGCCGACGAATGCGACATGGTGCTGATGGGCTTTTTGGCCTTCCTCGATCCGCCCAAAGCAAGTGCCGCGGGCGCCGTCGCCACGCTCGAGGCCAAAGGCGTGGCGGTCAAGGTCCTGACCGGCGACAACGACCGCGTCGCCGCCACCGTCTGCAAGCAGATTGGCATCGACGCGAGCAACGTCTTGCTGGGCTCCGAGATCGATGCACTCGACGACACCGAGCTTGCCGAGCGCGCCGAGAAAACCCACCTCTTCGCCAAGCTCTCGCCACTGCAGAAGGCGCGCCTGGTGCGCGTCATGCGCGAGCTACTCGGCCACACCGTGGGCTTTATGGGCGACGGCATCAACGACGCCGCCGCCATGCGTGCGAGCGATTGCGGCATCTCGGTCGATTCGGCCGTCGACATTGCCAAGGAATCCGCCGATATCATCTTGCTTCAGAAGGACCTGGGCGTGCTCGAACGCGGCATCATCGAAGGCCGCCGCACCTACGGCAACCTGCTCAAGTACCTCAAGACCACAGTGAGCTCCAACTTTGGCAACGTGCTGTCCGTGACCGTCGCAAGCCTGTTCTTGCCGTTTTTGCCCATGAGTGCCCTGCAGCTGGTGCTGCTGTCGCTCGTCTACGAGATCGTGTGCATCACGCTACCGTGGGACACCGTCGATGACGCCTGGACTGCCCGTCCGCGCTCCTGGGACGCCGCGTCCATCAAGGGCTTTATGCTCGAGCTGGGCCCCGTGAGCTCGCTGTTTGACATCGTGACCTTCGCCGCGCTCTTCTTTGTGGTGTGCCCCGCCGCCGTGGGCGCAAGTTGGGCCGAGCTCGCCGCTACGAGCAATGTCGCGAGCATGGCGACCTTCGCCGCGCTCTTCCAGAGCGGCTGGTTTGTCGAGTCCATGTGGTCGCAGACGCTCGTGATCCACATGCTGCGCTCCCCGCGCCTGCCGAGCCCGCGTGACCACGCCGCGCCCGCGCTGTGCGCTCTCACCGTGCTAGGCCTGGCGCTTGTCACCTGGCTGCCGGCAAGCCCCATCGCCGATGCACTCGGCCTCATGACGCTACCCGCGAGCTTTTTCGCGCTGCTCATCGGCATCGTTACCGCCTATATCGCGCTCACCCAGCTGGCAAAGCGCCGCTACATTGCACGCCACGGCGAGCTACTGTAGCGAGCAGACGGAAAACACCCTGCCAGCTGCCGTTGCCACTACCACAGCTGCCAACGCCTCTGCCGCTGCCGCAGTCTGTCCCCTCAGCAGTTGCGGTGGAATAGTTCCTGTTTAAAGCCCCATGACTTTGATTTAGGGACTATTCCACCGCAACTTATTGGAGGATTAGCTAGTCCTTGGGCGTCCAGGACCAGAAGAAGTTGATAAGGGCCACACGTGAGGTGGTGCCGGTCTTTTTGTTGATCGAGGAAATGTGACGGTAGAGCGTTGAGCGCGAAAGGAAGAGCGTTGCGGCGATGTCCTGAACGCTCTGGTCCGAAACGACCAAGACCTCAAGAATATCGCGCTCGCGCTCTGTAAGCCCAAAGGCGGCAACGAAGGCATCGAGGCACTCATCGGGCGTGAACTCCGCTGCCTCCACGGGCGCGGAATCGGAACATGCGGGTGCAAAATCCCCACCAAAATCGTCGGTAGCAAGTGCCAGTCCATCCCACATCACGACATCATCGGCTCGTCGCCCCAACTGCCCCAGCAGCGTACGTCCCCAATGAGTGGCCGAAGAGTGTCCCCAGCGACTAGCCAAAAATGGGCCATGTGTCCCAGTTGTGGAGACTCCTTGAGCCGTCTGGGTATCGTGAAAGATCGCGCACTCCCCCATCATCAAAAGTGACACACGCTACCTGTTGATGGGAGGCAGCCATGGGCTTCTTTGACAAGATGTTCGAAAAGAAAGAGTGCGCGATTTGCGGTACCGAGCTGGGACTTTTGGGAAAGACCAAGATCAGCGAAGGCTACCTGTGCAAAGAGTGTGCCGGCAAGCTCTCCCCCTACTTCCACGGCTATCGCTCCAGCACCGCGGACGATATCCGCGAGCAACTCGCCTACCGCGAGGCCAATGCCGAGCGCCTGGCGTCGTTCAACCCCACGCGCACACTCTCGGCCGGGCGCACCAACATCATGCTCGACGAAGACGCGGGCCTGCTGATCATCACTTCGCAGAGCCGCTGGCGCGACGCAAATCCCGACATCATCGAGTTCTCGCAGGTACTCGGCTGCGATATGGATATCGACGAGCACCGCACCGAAATCTATCGCGAGACAAAAGACGGCGAGCGCGAGAGCTACAATCCGCCGCGCTACGACCTGGATTACGACTTTAACCTGACCATCCACGTCAACACGCCGTACTTTACCGAGATCAACCTGCGCGTGAACGACTCCACCATCGATCAGCGCGGTTCCATCGAATACCGCGAGGCCAAGCGCCAGGCAACCGAGGTCCGCGACGCGCTGGTGCAGCTGCGTCAGGAAACGCGCGACAGCGTCGTGGCCGCTAAGGCCCCCAAGACCGCGGTCACCTGCCCCTTCTGCGGTGCAACCACCATTCCCGATGCCAGCGGGCGCTGCGAATACTGCGGCGGCGCCATCGGCGCATAGCCTCCGGCAGCGAAAGGACCGATCATGGCCTTCGAGAGCGTCAACTATCAGTGCCCCGCGTGTGGCGGCCCCCTTCACTTTGCCAGTGCCGAGCAAAAGCTCGTCTGCGACTACTGCGATTCGCGTTTTGAAGTCGAAGAAGTCGGGGCCCTTTATCGCGAGCGCCAGGACAAGGCAGATGCCAAAGCCGATGCCGCAGCCGCGGCCCCCAAGCCTGCTGTCGACGATGCCGTGCAGAAGTTGGCCCAGAACGCCGGTTACATCTGCTCGTCGTGCGGCGCCGAGCTCGTGTCCGACGGCACCGTCGCCGTCACCACCTGCCCGTACTGCGGCAACTCCGCCGTGGCACCCGGCCAGCTCTCGGGCGACTTCTCACCCGACCTGGTGATTCCGTTTAAGCTCGGGCGCGACGATGTCATGGCCGCGCTCAAAGACCACTACAAGGGCAAAATCCTGCTACCCAAGAGCTTTGTCACCGGCAACCACATCGACGAGGTCCAAGGCGTTTACGTGCCGTTTTGGCTCTACGGTGCCCGCGTGGACGGCGAAGTGTGCTTCGACGCAACCAACGAAACCGTAACCGAGGAATCCGATCGCACCGTCACGACCACCGACCACTACGACGCCTACCGTAAGGGCAATATCTCGTTTGAGCGCGTGCCCGTCGACGGATCGTCCAAGATGCCCGACGGCCATATGGACGCCATCGAGCCGTTTGACTACGACGCGCTGCGCCCGTTCTCGGTCGCTTATATGCCCGGCTACATCGCCAACCGCTACGACGAGGATTGCGAAACCTGCAAGGCGCGCGCCGAGCGTCGTATGGAAGAAAGTACGATTTCGGCCCTGCGCGAGACCGTCGTCGACGAGTATGACGACGCCACGGTTGAAAGCAAGCAGCTCGACTACACCTGGGAAGAAAACGATTATGCCCTGTTCCCCGTGTGGATGCTCTCTACCTCGTGGAACGGCAAGAGTTACCTGTTTGCCATGAACGGCCAAACCGGCCGCATGGTCGGCGAGCTTCCCTGCTCCAAGCCCAAGCTCGCCATCGCCTCGGTGCTGTTCTTTGTGATCGGGTTTGTCCTCTCCCAGATTCTCTTTATGGGGGAATACGCCTTCGATCCGGATTACCTCACCTTTGATATCGAGGGCATCCTCATCAACATCATCGCGCCGCTGATCATCGTGGTCATCGCAGACGTGCTGCTGGTCGGCCAGCTCAAGACGGCCAACGAGGCCACCCACGCCGATTGCTACTGTGGCGAGCTCGACCTGACCGAGAAGCACGACACCTTCAGCCACACCGAGACCACCGTCGTCATGAAGGACGACAAGGACGACTAACCATCCTGACCAACACCACCCGGCCTTTGACGAGAAAGGAAGATCACCATGGGACTCTTGAAAGCTGGATTGGGAGCCGCCGGCGGCGTCATGGCCGACCAGTGGAAAGAATTTATCTATTGCGAATCGATGCCCGCTGACGTCTTGGCCTGCAAGGGCAGCAAGCGCACCGGCGGCCGCAGCTCCAATACGCGCGGCGAGGACAACGTTATCTCCAACGGCTCCGTCATCGCCGTCAACGACGGCCAGGGCATGCTCGTGGTGCAAAACGGCAAGATCATCGAGGTCGCACTGGAGCCTGGCGAGTTTGTCTTTGACACCGGCAGCGAGCCGAGCGTCTTCAGCGGCAACCTGGGCGACTCCATCAAGGAAACCTTTGCCAATATCGGCAGCCGCTTTACCTTTGGCGGCGACGCGGGCAAAGACCAGCGCGTCTACTTCATCAACACCAAGGAGATCATCGGCAACAAGTACGGCACCGCCTCGCCTGTGCCCTTCCGCGTGGTCGATAACAACATTGGCCTGGATGTCGACATTTCCGTGCGCTGCAACGGCGAGTATTCGTACCGTATCACCAACCCGCTGCTGTTCTACACCAACGTGTGCGGCAACGTGACCGATAGCTACACGCGCGATAAGATCGACAGCCAGCTTAAGTCCGAGCTGCTCACCGCTCTGCAGCCCGCCTTTGCCAAGATCTCGGAGATGGGCATCCGCTACAGTGCCATCCCCGGCCACACCACCGAGCTCGCGCGCGCACTCAACGAAGTCCTCTCGGCCGACTGGCGCGACCTGCGCGGTGTCGAGATCGTGAGCTTTGGCGTCAACTCCATCGCCGCCTCGCAAGAAGACGAGCAGATGATCAAGGACCTGCAGAAAGCCGCGGTCATGCGCGATCCCACCATGGCGGCCGCCAACATCGCCAGCGCCCAGAGCGACGCGATGCGCGCCGCGGCGGCCAACCCCAACGGCGCGATGGCCGGCTTTATGGGCATGGGCATGGCGGGCGGCATGGGCGGCATGAACGCCAGCCAGCTGTTCGCCGCCGGCCAGGCACAGCAGCAGGCCGCCCCGCAGCCAGCTCCGGCACCCGCCCCCGCACCGGCTCCTGCCGCTGCCCCCGCGGCCGGTGCATGGACCTGCAGCTGCGGTGCCACCAACACCGGCAAGTTCTGCTCCGAGTGCGGTAGTCCCGCACCCGCCCCGGCACCGGCCAAGTGGTTCTGCCCCAACTGCGGCAGCGAAAACGGCGGCAAGTTCTGCAGCAACTGCGGAACGCCCCGGCCCTAGCCCCTCTATCTGGTAATTGGCGGGGGATCCGCCACCCCCGCATTTGCTTCTATGGGTTTCGTTCGATAAAGGAGGACACCATGAAGACAACGTTCAAAAAATCCGTACTCGCATTCCTGACATGCGTCCTGGCGCTCGCCTTTGCCCTGACGGGCTGCAGCGGCGGCGGCAAAGACCCCAAGGCCAACTTCGTCGGCAGCTGGGAACTCTCAGGTGGAACCCTGGAGGGCGAAGAGCTGACCGATGAGTACATGAAGATGCTCGAGGATTGGGGTGTCCACTGCGTCCTGATTCTCGACGAGGACGGTACAGGCGCCCTCGACCTGTTCCTTGAGGTTGTCGACCTTAAATGGGAGGCAAAGGACGCCACCACCGTAACCATCACCGCCGAAGACGAGTCGCATGACATGAAGCTCAAGGACGGCAAACTCATCCTCGAAGAAGATGACGGCAATCTTGTCTTTACCAAGTCCGACAAGGACCTGTCCGGTACGGTGAAGAAGGATCGCGAGGCGGCCGAGAAGGAAGAGGAGATCGATGAGGCCGTCGAAGACGACGATGTCCAGAACGTCGAAATCTCCCCCGCCGTCACCGTCGCCGATGACGACCTGTGCACCATCACCATCACCGAGAAGTTCAAGGACGACTGGGGCGACATCGGCTTTGTCGTCAACATCACCAACAAGAGCGACAAGGATCTGACCTTCTACGCTCCTTCCGGCAAGACCAACGTCAACGGCACCATGAAGGAACCCTGGTTCTCGGCTAACCTGATGCCCGGCACCAGCGCCACCGAGGAATTCACGTTCCCGAACGGCGAGCTTGACAGCCTTGACGACCTGGTCAATACGACCATCGGCATCGACGCCTACCTGACCGATTCCTACGAGGACGTCGCCTCCTACAGCGCAACCATCGCGTAGCGGCAGACATCGACGGCCGCGGATTGGCGGACACATCCGCGCACTTGCCAGGCGGGGCCGCAGGAGATAATTCTGCGGCCCCGTCGCTTTATGCCGACAGCACCGCTCGCACAAGCAGGCCGCCCGCCGTTTTTAGATGCAAAACGGCGGGCGGCCTATCTTTGGCGTTGGAGCACGGGCGGCACACCGACTACGGGCGCTCCATATTGGGGACGATGCTGCCCTCGGTCACCGCATGCACGGCCAGGCGCATGATGTTGTCGTAGCCGGTCTTGCTCAGGATCTCCGAGATGCGACGCTTGATGGTGCCCTCACTCATAAACAGCTCGGCCGCAATCTCGCGACGGCTCTTGCCCTCGCAGGCAAGGCGCAAAATCGACAGCTCGACATCGTCGAGTGCCGCCGTGCCCGAAAAAATGCTCTCGGGCGGCTTGGGAAACGTGCAATAGCCCGCCAGCGTGGAGCGCATCACGGCGAACAGCTCGTCGATACCGACGTTCTTGTACACAAAGCTATCGACGCCCGCCTCGCGCGCCTGGTCCACAAAGGTGATCTCGGGCATACCCGTCATGATAATGATGCGACACTCGGGCAGCTGCTCCTTGATGCGCGCCGCCGCCACGATGCCGTTTGAATCGTGTTCGGTGCACACGTCCATCAGTATCATGTCCGGGCGCTCCTTGAGCGCGGCACCCAAGGCCTCGGAGGCATCGGCGATGGCGGAAACAACGGTCATATCGGGCTGGTCGCCAACGGAGCGCGCCAGGCTCTCGCGCAGGATGGCCTGGTCTTCGACTATAAGGACGCGGATCATGAACTTCTCCTTTGGACCGTGGCGTTGGAGCTCAGCGGGATGGACACCGCAAGCGTAAAGGGCTGGGCAGCATGGACCTCTAGGCTGCCACCCAGATCTTGCGCGACATGCCTCATACCTGGGATACCCGTTCCCTCGCGATACGATACGGGGGCCGGGGATCCGTCGTTAGAAATCGTCATGTGCGCGATGCCGTCAGCATCCGCCCCCTCCTGCCACAGGCGCACATGGACCCAATGCGCCTGCGCATGCTTGGTGGCATTGGTCGAGGCCTCGCGAATAATCTGCAAAAATGCGGCGGCGACACGCGCGTCCTCAGGCAGCGCACCCTCAACATCGATCTGCACACTCACCAGGCCAAAAGCATGGACGATATCACCCAGCTGCTCTGCAGGCTCGCTGGCACCGCCACTGCGCAAATCGGCGGCAATTGAGCGTAGCAACGGGTCAATCTGCTCGAGCGACTCATCGTCCAGACGCCCCTCCTCCAAATAGCGATGAAGAATGGACAGGCGCTGCCCGATCACATCGTGCACGCGAGCGCGCATACGTAGGTAGGCCGCATTGTCGGCAACTTTTTTGACTTCTTCGATCTGGGCTTGGAGCTCTTGGCCCGCAAGCTCAAGCAGGTGGTTGGCTTGCGCCAAGCGGTCATGAGCATGCGCGTACTCTGTCACATCAAGACCGATAATGCGCTCAAAGAGGCGGCCCGAAACCATAACGCGATCACACACAAATAGGCGAATCTCGGCAGGAGAGACCTCGACCACCGCACGCGCCTCACCAAAACGGTCCAAGTTAATCCGCACACGGTTCCTACTGCTTTCGGGCATTTGCATGCTAAGTTTGCGCAGGTCGTTCCATGTGCCGCTCATGTCACCTAGATCGATGGGCATATGAAGTTCCACCAGGTTTTTGCGCATGCAGCGGTTCATGAGCAGCGGACGGCCCCTCGGGTCCAGATACAGGATGCCCACGGGAATCACGTTGATGGTCTCGATCGTCGAGAACGCGGTGATATCCTCCTGGCGGTTACGGACGTCCATCAAGAGCGCCGCGATGGAACGGAACAGGAAGAACGCTCCCTCTGCGATAAGGACAACGGTCCACGTCGAGCCCATGGCAAAAACCACCGGCGGTGTAACGGCGACAACAAGCAGCAGCTCGACCAGCATGACGGGGCGACGATAGCGCACCATAAGCACCACGCCATAGGCAAAGATTGCGGCATTGAGCCACAGCACTCCGCCCATTGCCCTGGCGCAAACGTCAAGCGGCGCCACCAGATACGAGCCAGACGACGCGAACAGGATAAGCGCCGAAACCACCAGGTGAACCACGAGGCTCGCCTCGTAGGCGCAAATCACCTTACGGTTATAGGACGAGCGGCGCGATGAAATGAGCGGGACGTGGATCGTCTGCAGACACGCAGCCAGGGCAAAGACAACATCGAGCGCAACGATTTGGGGAAGGATGAGCGAAATCTGCATCGTCACTCACCCGCCCTCGGCATCAAGACGATCATGCGCAGCTGGCCGGGCTCGCCCTCAAGGCGGTATGCCACGCTGCGCCCTTGCAGAGCGCTTTCGAGCTCTTGCACAGCGGGCGTCTGCGAAAGATCTGCATCATCGTTGGAAAAAAGCGTGGCGCGCAGCTCGACACTGCATCGGTCATGGTCGCCCAAGTGATACATAAGCGCCGGATGGTCGGTGGTGTAGGCAAAAAACGCAAAGTCATACACGCAGTCGTACAGGGCGCTTACCGTACTGGCGTGCATCGGGCGCCGTATGGCGATAATCGAGGCGCAATCGATATCGATGGTGCGCAGGTCGCTTGCGAGCTCGTTGGCAATGAGCTGAATGCGATCGCGATCAAAACCGCTCTCCCCGTGCTGTGCCAACGTGAGCGACCCCTTGCGCTTGCAATAGGCGACGAGCATCTTGGCGCGTTGCAACATGCGGTAGCGCTCGTGCGAAGACGCTTCGTCAGTCAACGGCGGCAGCGAGCCCAGCAGGTCGTACATCCCTTCGAGCGCGCGGGCAAGCGCCTGGTCCACGTCTTGGACCAGCAAGGTCTCGGCCTCTTGATCTGCCAAATGCGTCTTGAGGTCGTAGTCGGCGGCGAGCAGCTCGTTTTGACGCTGCAGCTCCATGCGACGATGTGCCAGTTCACGGTTAAGCTCGTTGAGCTCCGACACGTCTTGGGCAAGCAGGGCCGATCCGCCCAGCAGTGGGAAGGCACGGTACATTACATCGGGATCGGACGCCACGGCAAAGGCATGGGCGCGGCCGTGCTCCTGGACCCGCAACTCCTCGCGCACGCCCTCCGGCATTGGCTTTGACACTGGCGTGGCATAGACTTCCTGCAGGTCGCGCGTTAGAACTTTGAGGTCAAGCGGCAAGGTGTCGAAGATGCCGGCGATGTCGTGATACGACGGAATGACACCGCAATCGAGACAGATTTCCATCGCCACCACGCACAGGACGCAATAGACGAGCGAAAAGTTGAGCCTCCATGCCCAGGGCACGCGCAGAGCATACGAGATGGCAAAGAACGCGCCGCCCAGCAGCACGAGCGCCGCCGTGCCCGAGAAACGTTGGATGCGAAAGGACGAGGACCGACCAACCAGGATAAAAAAGGCCACGAAGTCAAAGGCCGTCCACACGAGAACGGCGAAATAACCCCAGCCGTACGTGTAATCGTTGCTCCAGGTGTCGCTTGTACGGTCAAAGCGGAAGACCTGCCGGTGAAAATCGTTGGTGAGCACAAATCCGATAAGCAGGATGGCCACAAGCCACAGCGCAGCACGGTAGCGGCGACCCAGGCGGTGTTGCTCCAGGCCCGCAAGGCGCAGACCACACAACTGGTAGAGCAGCGGAACAAGCGTCATGGGCACGTAGTACAGGTACCACAGCACGGTGGCATAGAACGGCGTGAACGACTTGTACTTGAGAATGACTTCGATCATCCACAGGGCGCAGATGGTGGCGATGGCAACAAGGCGGCGGCGCAACACATAGTCCAAACAGCGCAGATAGACCGATACGCCCCAAATCGAAAATACAATTGCGGCTACAAGCAACGGGAGAGAGCTCGAGTGGACGAGCGCATCCACGACCTCTTCGGACACCTCGCTATAGGCGGGCACGACGTTAGAAAGTTTGGGGTCGAAGGCGAACAGCGCCGGCAAGACCGCCAAAAGCATGAGGAACAGCGCGGTGATGGCGCCGGCGATAGCAAAGACGCGATGACGGTACACCTGATGTGTTATGCCAACAAGGAATCGCGGCATGGCGAAGAGCCTGCCGCCCCTGGGATCCGCCACGGGTGCGGATCGGGCGGCCGCGTGGCCAGTATGTCGCTCGCGGGTACCCATAGTGCTTTTAGTGTACCGACAGATGGGTCGAAAAAGCGGGCCGCATGTCCCAAAATCCGCAGACGGCAAGGCGCCCGGTGAGCACATACTCGCCGGGCGCCTTGGTCAGGAGGTCATGAGGATGAGCACGCGAAATTCACAGCGGTCAGGCCCGCCCCCCTAAGGGCCTGAGGTGCTCAAGATTGGGAGCGACAAGCCCGACGAAGCGTACTTAGGTACGCGAGGAGGGTTGGAGCCCCAAGGTTGAGCGCCTCAGTGCCCTTAGGAAAGGTCCTCACCATTAGAAGCAATAACCTTCTTGTACCAGTCGAAGCTCTTCTTTTTGGAGCGCTTGAGGGTGCCGTTGCCTGCGTCGTCGCGGTCCACGTAGATAAAGCCGTAGCGCTTGGACATCTCGCCCGTGCCGGCCGAGACCAGGTCGATCGGGCCCCAGGTGGTGTAGCCCAGCAGGTCAACGCCGTCCTCAGTCACCGCATCGCGCATCGCGGCGATGTGCTGACGCAGGAAGTCGATACGGTAGTCGTCGTTGATAGAACCATCCTCCTCGACAACATCCTTGGCGCCCAGACCGTTCTCGACCACAAACAGCGGCTTCTGATAACGGTCGTACAGGTCGTTAAGGGTGATGCGGAAGCCCAGCGGATCGATGGCCCAGCCCCACTGGCTCTCCTGCAGGTAGGGATTCTTGGCGCCGGCGAAGGCGTTGCCCTGGGTGCGCTCGACATCGGGGTTATCGGCACCGGCGGAGCAACGGGTGCTGTAATAGCTAAAGCTGATGAAGTCGACGGTGTTGGCGGCCAGGATCTCGCGGTCCTCATCCGTCATGCCCACATCGATTCCCAGACGCTCGAGCTTCTTGACGGCATAGGCCGGGTAGTAGCCGCGGCTCTGGACGTCGACGAAGAAGTAGTTGTCCTGGTTATCGAGCTGCGCCTGGCGCACATCGCCCGGACGGCAGCTGTAGGGGTAGTAGCTACCTGCGGCGAGCATGCAGCCGATCTTGACCTCAGGATCGATCTCGTGGGCGATCTTGGTTGCCCAAGCGCTGGCGACGAGCTCGTTGTGGGCGGCCAGGTACTCGACGGCCTCCTTGTTCTCGCCTTCCTCAAAGACCAGACCGGCACCCATAAACGGCAGGTGCAGGATCATATTGATCTCGTTGAAGGTGAGCCAGTACTTCACCAGACCCTTGTAGCGGGTGAAGATCGTGGTTGCGAGGTTCTTGTAGAAGTCGATGAGCTTGCGGTTGCGCCAGCCGCCGTACTCCTTGATGAGGTGAATCGGGCAATCGAAGTGCGTGATGGTCACGAGCGGCTCGATGCCGTGCGCTTGGCACTCGCGGAACACGTCCTCGTAGAAGGCCAAGCCGGCCTCGTTGGGCTCGGTCTCATCACCGTTGGGGAAGATGCGGGTCCACGCCAGGCTCATACGGAAGGTCTTAAAGCCCATCTCGGCAAAGAGAGCGATGTCCTCCTTGTAGTGGTGATAGAAGTCGATGCCGGTCTGCGCGGGATAGTAATAGCCGTCCTCGAAGTCGAGCATCTTGCGCTGGCCGGAGACCACCGCATAGCGCTCGGGGCCGTGCGGAGCCACGTCCACGTTGGCCAGGCCGCGGCCGTCCACGTTGTAGGCGCCCTCGCACTGGTTGGCAGCCGTCGCGCCGCCCCACAGGAAGTCATTACGGAAAGCCATGCATCGATCCTTTCATACGCTGCTTGTCGTGGTTTCAGTATCCCCGCAAACGGGGTGCCACCCAACGGCAACGACGCAGGTCGATACTTCTTTTCGCGCACGGAGGCCCGACGACCGTCCCGTCTGACACTTTTTGATACCCGCACGCCCAACCACCACAAAGGGGACAGGCACCTTTGTGGTGGTTGGGGGCGGTTTGTCTCGATCTGTAACAGGTAGACCGCCAAAACCGGGCCTGATGTTACAGATCGAGATTGTTCGGCCTGTCCCCTGCAGTTTGTCTCGATCTGTAACAGGTAGAGACGATTTAGCCCGCTAGATGTTACAGATCGAGACAGAAGATTCTAGTCGCAGGCGAGGTCGAGGTTCTTGCCGATGAGGCCTACGTAGCCGCCCTCGGCCGCCTTGGGGCTGTCGGCATGGCAGAGAACCCACTTGTCGGCCTTCCAGTAGCAGAAGCTATCGCCGGCCGCGGGCATGTCGGCCGCAGCCTCGGGGCGCGGCCCGTTGGTGCCGGCGGGCAGCGCCACCATCACCTGGAAGCCGCCGTCGTCGACCATGCACGGCGTGTAGTGGAGCGTGGTGTTGAAAACCTCGACGACCTTGCCAGCCGGCACGCGGAACGCCTTGACCTGAGCGGTGTCGAGCTTGCCGTCCTCGATCTCCCAGCGATGCGCCACGAGCAGGATAAAGTCGCGCGCCCCCAGGTTAAACTCGCTGGCGCGGTGATACTCCAAGCAGTTGAGACGCGTGTTGTGGCCGTTGCACCAGCCGAGCTGGAAGGGACGACCGCCAAACATGAGAAAGCCCAGTTTATCGACATCCTTGACGCCCTCGAGCTCCGGCGCGCTTGCTACGTACTTGCTGCCCTCGGGAATGGGCGTGGCTGAGAGCGCCTCGAGCACGGGCGACGTGAGCTCGGACGGAACATCATCCCAAACGTTGCCATAGGACTTGAACTCGGAATCTTCGACAGAATAGATATGCATGTTCACTCCTGTTCGTTTATGTGACAGTATGAACATTCTAGAACAATCCCGAGCGGTTTCATACATCCACTTCACCTGCTCAGCAAAAAGGCGCCCCCGCATAAGCGAAGGCGCCCAATGCGCGCGTTTTGGACGATAAAGCCCTTATGCCTGCTGATAGTGCAGGTGCTTCTCGTCGATATCGGCCAGGTCACGGTCGAGATAGCGGCGCGCGAGCCAGTTTGCCATGGGGAGGTTCTGGTCCAGGTAGTTGCCGCACTCCTCGGGAGCGGCACCGGGGACATCGCCCTCAAAGCCGGCAACAAACTCGAACAGCTCACGCACGAGCGGCAAGATCTCCTCGCTCGTCAGCTCACCAAAAACGACAAGGTAAAAGCCCGTGCGGCAGCCCATGGGGCCAAAGTAGACAATGCGGCTCGACCACTCGGCATGGTTGCGAAGGAACGTCGCGCCCAGGTGCTCGATAGTGTGGCACTCGGCCGTGTTCATGACCGGCTCCTTGTTGGGCGTGGTCAGGCGCAGGTCAAACGTGGTGACGGCAGCACCGGTCGCCGGATCGCGGTCGATGCGGCTCACATAAACGCCGGGCTCAAGCAACAGATGATCAACGGAAAAGCTGGCGATGCGCTCCATGGCAGATCCTCTCGATAGTCAATTTGGAACAGGGCTCTTTTAGCTGGTTCGAATGGTCGCACCAATCATACCAGTCAAAAAAGCCCCGTCCAAAAAGACAACTTAGCCAAGGACACGGGCCATGCGCGTCTTGAACTCGGACAGGAAGCGCGGGGCATCCACGGTCAGTGCCACCAGCGCACTCTTGTCCGGATCGGACAGGCGGTGCTCGTCGCAAATGGTGCGGCCGCGATACTCGCCCAGCAGATCAACACGCAGGTTGCAGCCGAGCGCACCCACGAGCGTGGGGTCGATCGCCACGGCAACGGCCAGCGGATCGTGCAGCGCACAACCACCCAGGTAGGGTGCGTTCATCTCGTACGAGCCAATGTAGTGTTCGACCATGCTCGCAAATGCGCAGCCCGCCATGGTGCCCGAGCCCGTCCAGCCGGCAATGTCGCGGCGCGTAAGCACCACGCGGTGCGTCACGTCCAGGCCCACCATGGTGAGCTTGCGGCCCGAACGCAGCACGGCATCGGCCGCCTCGGGATCGCTTGCCATGTTGGCCTCGGCACCCGCACTCACGTTACCGGGCACGGTCAGGGCGCCGCCCATTACCACCACGCGGCCGATAGACATCACCGCCGCCGCATCGCGCTCCAGGGCAAGCGCCAGGTTGGAGAGCGGGCCGGTCGCTACGTAGACCAGATCGGGACCATAGGTGCGCGCGGCATCGATCAGATAATCGACCGCAGCGTTGCCATCGGCAGACGTCGCCCCCACCGGCTCGTAGGGTGACGCGGGCACGCTCGCGCCGCCGATGCCGTTCTTGCCGTGAATGAGCGCGGTGGACGCCGGCGGCGTATAAGGCTCAGTCGCCTGCAGAGGACGGTCGGCACCCAGGTACACCGGCACCTCGGGACGACCCAACAGGTCGAGCACCGCCAGGCAGTTATGCGCCGACTGGTCGACGCGCACGTTGCCAAAACACGTGGTAATGCCCACGAGCTCCACCTCGGGGCTCGCGATGGCATAGGCAAGTGCCATCGCATCGTCCACACCCATATCCAGATCAAGGATCAGCTTCTTGATTGCCATTGTTCTACTCCGCTTCTCCGTCTTGTACCAAATCGTCTAAACCAAACACGCGATCAACTTCGGCGCGCGTGGGAATCGACTGCTGCGCGCCCAAGCGCGACACCGTCACCGCCGAGGCGCGTGCGCCCGCCGCCATGCACTCAAAGAGCGGCAGGCCCTCCAGACGAGCTGCAGCAAGCGCACCGATAAACGTATCGCCCGCGGCCGTCGTATCGACCACCGCACTCGACAGCGCCGGCATGCGCAGCGGCTCGCCGTCATCGCCAAGCGTAACCGACCCGGCGCCGCCCAACGTGATGACCGCAGCTCCGGCACCCTTGGCGAGCAGGGCATCGAGCGCCGCGACGCAGCTCGCATCATCCGTGGGCAAGATGCCCGTCAGCACCTGGCACTCAGTCTCGTTGGGGCAGACCAGGT
Organism: uncultured Collinsella sp.; assembly: GCA_902495645.1. Taxonomy (GTDB): domain Bacteria; phylum Actinomycetota; class Coriobacteriia; order Coriobacteriales; family Coriobacteriaceae; genus Collinsella. The sequence continues at coordinate 18,123 of CABUXY010000004.1, forward strand.
CGACCGCAGGCCAGGCCTCCGCAGGCAACTCGCAGGCAGGTGCCGGATTAAAGACCGTATAGAACCCCAGCTCGTGAGCGCAAACAAGCGCCTCGGCCGTCGCCGCAAGGTCACATTCGCCCTGGGCGATAAAGACGCTTCCGGCAGCCGGGGCAATCTTGCTGGCATCGCCGTCGAGTTCATCGGCCACCAAACGCCTTAGCGTGCGGGCAACGTCCTCGCCCGCAAGCGCATGGTTGGCGCCCGGTGACAGCACGATGCGGTTGTCGCCCTCGCAGCGAATGATGGTCGCCGTTCCCGTCTCTACGTCATCGCGATGCGCTACAAAGTCACAGTCCACGCCAGCATCTTGGAGCCCCGCCACGAGCGACGTGCCAAATGCGTCGCAGCCGACCGCGCCGATCATGTGCGTGCACGCGCCCATACGCGCGGCAGCTACGGCCTGATTGGCGCCCTTGCCGCCGGCATTGCTGATAAATCCGCTGCCGCCGACGGTCTCGCCCGCACGCGGCATGCGCTCGCACGCCACCGAAAGGTCCATGTTCATGCTGCCGAACACCGCAACGATGCCGCAATCTGCCATGGAAACCTCCTCGTCCGCGGGCTCTGCACCCGCTGTTGGCCGTCAATCGTGCGCTCTCGCGCCTCTATAACTTTAGTTCACTTTGATGTGGACGCGCACTTGAGCTTGCGCCGGCAGCAAGCATTCACAGGAGCAGGCGGTTACAATGAAAACGTGCTGATTATTCTCGTCATTGGATGATGTTTTATGGAACAATTCCCGCGATCGAGCTCGCGCAGCTCACGCCACGCGAGCGATCAACGAGCGCCGCACGAACGTTCGCGCGCTAGCCGACAAGCCACCGAGCCGAGCCGTGCCGCAGGCTCTCATCGCGTGCCCGCCAACAAGGGCGCCCGCACCAACGGTGCCGCAAAAGAACAAGCACCCACGCGCCCCAAATCTCGCTATATCCCCGCCCTCGACGGCCTGCGCACGCTTGCCGTCGTCGCAGTGGTGCTCTATCACCTCAACCTCACATGGGCTCAGGGCGGCCTGCTCGGCGTCACGATCTTCTTTGTGCTTTCGGGCTATCTGATCACGCGCCTGCTGCTCAACGAAGTCGCTAAGACCGGCCGCATCGACCTTAAGAGCTTCTGGATTCGCCGCATCCGTCGCCTGGTCCCCGCCGTGGTAACGGTAGTGTTCGTGACCTGCGCGCTGTGCACCATCTTTAACCACGTGATGCTCACCAAGATGCGCCCCGACATCCTGCCGTCGCTGTTGTTCTTCAACAACTGGTGGCAGATTGCCCAAAACGTCTCGTACTTCAATGCTCTGGGCGACCCCTCGCCGCTCACGCACTTTTGGTCGCTTGCCATCGAGGAACAGTTCTACCTGATTTGGCCGCCACTGCTGTTTGCCATGGTATCCATGCATGTGAGCAAGCCCAACACGCGCCGCGTGGTTCTGGGCCTTGCCGCGGCATCCGCCCTCGCCATGATGGTGCTTTACAACCCTGCCGCCGACCCCAGCCGCGTGTACTACGGCACCGACACCCGCGTGTTCTCGCTGCTGCTGGGTGCCTGGATGGCCTTTATCCCCGATCGCGACCTGGCGCCGGTGCGTCTCGCTCATCGTTTGGGACTCAATCGCCTGGCTGGCGCCGCCAAGCATGGCAAGAACGCCGAGGGCAAGCCTGGCGAGAAGGTCGACGAATCAGCCGATACCGCCCCGGCACAGCCGAGCGCCCTCGTGCGCTTTTGGTCCTCGCCCACATCCATCGATGTGTTGGGCGTCGTGGGTCTGGTTGGCCTTGCCGCCATGGTCGCGCTCACCAACGGCTACACCGCGTTTCAGTATCGCGGCGGCACGCTGTTATGCTCCATCCTCACGCTCATGGTCATCGCGGCCTGCGTGCAGCCCCAGGGAATGGTTGCCCGCGCGCTGTCCGCCGATCCGCTCGTGTGGGTTGGCAAGCGCTCGTACAGTATCTACCTGTGGCACTATCCGCTGCTGCTGCTTATGAACCCGGTCGCCAACATCAGCGATACGCCCTGGTGGCAGTACATCTTGCAGGTACTTGTGGTGGTCGCCGTAGCCGAGTGCTCCTATCGCTTTATCGAAACACCGTTTAGGAAGGGCGCCTTCGGCCGCACCGTTTCCGAGCTCCGCGAAGGCACCACCACGCCCGCAAGCTGGGTGCGCGCGCATATTCCCGTGTGCGCCGTTTGCGGCGTCGTGTTTGTCGTGGCGCTGGGTGGCCTGGTCTTTGTGCCCGACACATCCGCGCTGAGCGGCGAGGGCGCCGAAATCCTAAACAAGGAAGCCAAAAATGCAAAACCCCAGGACCAGCAGGCGGCCGATGACACCGACAAGGACAACGACGGCTTCCCCGACGGATCATACGACCTGCTGATGATCGGCGACTCCGTGTCGCTGCGCGCCGTCGATTCCTTTGACGGCGTGTTCCCCCACAGTCACATCGATGCCGAAAAGGGCCGCCAGTTTGATGCGGGCCGCGCGACATTTGAGGGCTATATCCAGCAGAACCTTGCCGGCAAGATCGTGGTCTTTGCCCTGGGTACCAACGGCCTAGTGACCGATGCCCAGATTGACGCCATCATGGCCGATGCCGGCGAGCAGCGTATTGTCGTGTTTGTAAACACGCGTAGCCCGCAGCCGTGGGTCGGGTCCACGAACCAGGCCATCGCCAACGCCGCCACGCGCTACAAGAATGTACGCGTTATCGACTGGTACGGATATAGTGCCAACCGCAATGATCTGTTCGATGGCGATGGCACGCACCTCTCGAACGCGGGCGTGACCGAGTACCTTAAGCTCATCCACGATGCCGTCAAGAAGGACCTGCCCGTGCATCCCGAGGATCACGTTAACGATCCGCAGCCGGCGGCTGTCAAATCCGCCACCGATGCGCTCGTCAACGCCCTCGCCTACAAGCCACACAAGCTGGGCACCGACAAGTAACGCGCAGCCAAATCTGCTTCTACCCGCAGCAAACAACCCAAAATCGCTCTTTTCGAGCCGACTCCGAGAGGCCGTGGGCAAAAAACAGGCCGCAGCCCATGGCGGCGACCTGTTTAGAGTCCAAAAGAAGCGCTACGCGCTGTAGCCCATCGCTTGCAGAACAAACATGACGACCGTCAGCACCGTAATCACACCGATAGTCGCCCAGGTGAGCACATTCCACACGCGGCCGTTGCGGTTGGCGCCCATAATGTGTCGATCGGCGGCAATAAGCACCTGGAACACCAGGACCACAGGCAAAAGCACGCCGTTGATGACCTGCGAGGTCATCATAATCTGGAACAGGTCGACACCGGGCATGAGCACCAGCACGGCAGAGATGCCAATGATGGCCGTAATGATGCCGCGGTAGACCGGGGCCTCATCCCAGCTGCGATCGGCACCGCGTTCCCAGCCAAATGCCTCGCAGATAGCACTCGACGTAACACCCGGCAGCACGCAGGCGGCCAAGAAGCTCGCCGCGACCAGGCCCGAGGCAAACAGCACCGTGGACCACTGGCCCGCGATGGGCTCCAATGCGCGGGCGGCGCCGGCAGCATCGCTGATCTGAATGCCCGCGGGGAACAGTACCGTACCGGTCGTTATGATAATAAAGCCGGCAATGACATCGGCGGCGATCGAGCCGCTCACGGTATCAATGCGCTGCAGCACGATATCGTCCTCACCCGCATTCTTATCGACCACGTTGTTCTGCGCCAAGAAGATCATCCACGGCGCGATGGTGGTACCGATCGTTGCGACCACAAGCGACACGTAGCTGGGGTCGTTTTGGATGTTGGGCACAACCAGGTCGACCGCCACCTCGCCCCAGCTGGGACCAGCCATAAATGCAGCGACGATGTAGGTCACAAACACGCAGCTCACCAGCAGCAGAATCTTCTCGATGCGCTGGAAGCTGCCCGACATGGTAAGCATCCAAACCAGCAGGGCCACCAACGGCACCGAAATGCTCGCCGGCACGCCAAAGAGGGCAAGACCGCTCGCGATACCCGCAAACTCCGAAATGGTCACGGCCGTGTTGGCGATCAGCAGCGCCGCCATGGCCAGCACGCTCCTGCGCACGCCAAAGCGCTCGCGGATGAGCGAGGCCAAGCCCTTGCCTGTGACGCAGCCACAACGCGCCGCAGTCTCCTGCGTCACGATGAGCAGCACGGTCATGACGGGAAGCATCCACAGCATCTTGTAGCCATAGCTGGCACCGGCGCTGGAATACGTGGCGATGCCGCCGGCGTCATTACCCGAAAGCGCCGCCAGAAGGCCAGGGCCCATGGCGCCAAAGATGGCCGCAATGGTCAGCTTTTGCTTGGTGCTCGCCTTTTGCTTCGTGTTTTGCACGCGACCACCTACCCCATGACCGACATGGCAAGCAGCATCGCGGCGATGCAGTACGCCACACACGAGATCATGACGGCAATGACGTTCATGGCGGTACCCGACGTATTGAGGTCGTGCTCGTCACGCCAGAACAGCACCATCAGGTAAATCACAGCGCTCATGTTGCCAATCAGGCAAACGATGGCCGCAATGTTAAAGCAGCCGGTAAAGAGCTGCTCTTCAAACATGGGCGCATCGAGGAATGCGGCGGTGCGCACCAGCTGGGCGCACAGGTAGGTCACGAGCGACAGAATCAGGCCCATGCCCGTGCTCTGGAAGAAGAACCCCAGATACGGCTTGGGCTCATCGTCATGGCCGTCGTACTCCAGGAAGTAGTTCTTGACGAACGACACCATACGCGAGGCAGCCAGCAGCACGAGCGGCATGGCGCACATGGGGAACACCACCAGATGCGCGGAGCCCAGCGCCGTCCCCAGCACTGTTGCCATGATGCACGAGGCAATGCCCCACACGACAACCCAGTACTGGCGATGCACAAACCAGCTGAGCACATTCGTCGAGTCGTCGGACGCGCTGTCGCCCGAGCCGACGCCTGCGATCTGCAGGTCCTCCTGGTGTTCCTCGGCGATAACGTCCATGGCGTCGTCAAAGGTCACGATACCCAAAATATGACGGTTCTCGTCGCAAACGGGGATGGCGACCAGGTCGTACTTGGTCATCTCGTCCGTTACGTCTTCCTGGTCATCGTCGGGCGACACATAAACCAGGTCGCGATAGGCCAGCTGGCCCAGCGTGGCGTCGCGGTCGGCCACGATGAGCGTGCGTAGCGAAAGCACGCCAGTGAGCATGCCGCTCGGGTCCTCGGTATAGACGTAGTAAACGCTCTCGAAGTCCTCGTCGAGCTTGCGGATCGCCTCGATGGCGTCAGCGACCGTCGCCGTGGCAGGCAGGGAGACAAACTCCGAGGTCATGATGCGACCGGCAGTGTTGTCCTCATAGCCCAGCAGGTTACGAATCGCCTTCTCCTCCTGAACGCCCATCAGGCGCAGAAGCTTCTCGGCCTTCTCGTAATCGAGCTCGTCGATTAGGTCGGCGGCGTCGTCCGGGTCCATCATGGCCAGCATCGACGATGCATCGGTGTCGGACAGGCCCTCGAGCATCTCGGTCATAAGTTCGTCGTCATCGAACTCCGAGATGGCCTCGGCGGCCTGGGCAGTATCGAGCTGCGCGAACACCTGTGCACGCAGGCGCGGGTCGAGCTGCTCGATAATGTCGGCAATGTCAGCAGGATGCAGCTCGCCAAGCGTCTTGTGCGACACCGACAGCTGGATGTTCTTAGTCGAACGGTCGAGCAGGTCCATATAGGACCAGGCGATGATGTCCTCGCCGAGCGGTTTGCCCAGGTGCTTCATAAAGCTCTCGACGACATGCTCGAGGGCGGGGCTGATCGCGCGCAGCAGACCGCGAGCGCCAACTTCGGCACCCAGCAGGCGCAGTTGATTTTCGCCCGACATGGAAAACTTGATGTCGTTTACGCGCACGACCTTCATGCCCTGCGTGTCGACAATCTGCTTGTTGAGCACGTCGCGGGCGAGCAAGAGTTCGGTCGGCTGCAGGTACGAAAAACGGATTTCGGTGGCCGGCGACTTAAGGTGCACACCCGTCTCGTCGATACGGTCGACCCATTTGCGCCAGCTGATCATAAATGGCGTCTTGCCGGGTCCGCGGAACGCGAGCGACGTCACGTGCGGAAAAACTTCGCCGGTAGCAATGCCAAAATCGTTCACAACGCCGAGCTTTTCGCCATCGACGTCCAAGACCGGCAGTTTGAGCATCTCACTCAGATAATTCACTGGTGCTCCCCATCATTATCCCTTCGGACTGCGGCCATGCCGGCGCGCCATCCGTGGACTATTAGATATGTATACGCATGCGCGGGCGGCACGCCGCTCGGCGCTCACACCCCGTACATGCGCAAGAAGCACCTGCATGGGGTCATCGACTGTATGGTCGAGGTTTGGATTTCACCTGCAACCTTTCTCTTGACCCTTGTTATCCGCAGTAACTATAGCATCAGCATCGCGCCGTGGCGTCAAATTTATGCTCCAAACATCGCAGGCATATCAAACGCTGACGCATCCGTGACATAGTCATTGGGGACGTTCTTACATGACTAGTCTGTGGTGTCGTCATCTTCGGCGAGCTGGGGGAACACGGCGTTTTTGGGCATGGCGGCCTTCGTCAGCGAGGTGAGCTTTTTGCTCAGCGATGTATCCGTCTTGACCAGATCGCTCAATGTCACGATTTTGTAGCCGTCGGCAATAAGCCCATCGATAATCTGCGGCAGCACCTCGAGCGTCTGCTCGGCACATTCATCGTTATCGGTCAGCAGCACAATGTTGCCCGGCGTCACCGAATCGAGCACCGTCGAGACCTGCTCGTCGGCACCGCTGAGCAGCCAGTCGCCCGAATCGATATTCCACGAGACCACGGCAGACACCAGGTCCATCGCATCAATCCAGTTTTGCTCGTCAAAGGTTGCGTAGGGAGCACGCAAAAGCATCGTCGACGTTCCGGTCGCGGACTTGATCGCCTCGGTGCCCTTCGATACCTGCTCGCGCACCGCATCGCGGTCCTGGCCCTTGAGCGATTCGTCGCGGTAACTGTTGGAGCCGACCTCGCAGCCGGCATCGACAATCGCCTTGGCAGTGGCGGGCGAGGCCTCGGCCGCATCGCCCGACAGGAAGAACGTCGCGGTGACGCCCTTTTCCTTGAGCACCTGCAAGATTTGCTTGGTCGCGCCGCTCGGGCCCTCATCAAACGTCAGCGCCACGTACTTTTCGTTGCCCTTGGGCGCCACGCTCGCGCACTCGACCACGCAATCGGTGGCAGGCACGACCTCGCCGCGGTCCTGCGTCTTGCCCGATTGTTCGCCGACCCACACCTCGGAGCGACCTTGGATGCCCCACGTCTTGACGTACTCGATGGCACCCGTGCCCTCGACCTTGAGCTTGGGCTCGATAACCGTCGCCTGGACCTCGTGCTTCTCGTACGTGTCGCGGCCGTCCTTGACCGTCACCTTCTCGCCGCCCGTAAGCTCGCGGCTTTTCCACTTGCCCTGTTTTATGCGCTTGCCGTCCACCTTTACCGACAGCTTTTCGCCGCCATGGCGGGTCAGCACGCTGTCGTCAACAGCCAACAGATCCCCGGCGTCGTAGGTATCGGTCAACTCCTGGTCGTCGATGAGATTTTGCAGCGTAGAGCCGACGCGCACCGCAGTCTCCTGACCGTTGAGGACGACATCCACGCTGCGGTTGACGTAACCCACGACGGCAGCGATAAACAACACGAGTGCGCAACCCACGGCGATGAGCGCATAGGGCAGGCGAGACGGACGACGGGGTGTGCGGCCGTTGCCGATCCGAGCGCTGCGGTCGCTAAAGCCGCGGCTATGGTTGAGATACATCGCGCCGGGCTTACGGTGACGCTTGCGCTGGCCGCTGGGCAACTGCCCCAGATCGCGGCGCGCCGTCGGACGCGCACCCGAGCGCCCGTGTGAATATGATCCGTTTTGGCGCATGTGCCCTCCCCCATAAACGCAGCAAGCCGGAGCAACAGGTCTCCGGCTTGCCTCCCATCATTTGGTACGTCGCTATTTGCTAGCTTTTGACGAGCCCCCGCTCGCCTTTTGATATTCGTCCTTAAAGGCCTTGAACATACCGCGCGTCTTGCCGAGCTGCTTGCCCAGCGCGCGACTGCCCTTATCCACGGCGACCGATCCCTTGTCATCGAGCACCTTGGCGCCCTTCTTGACCTTATCGCCCACCACGACGCTTGCCTCGGCAGCCTTTGCAGCGGCGCCGCCCGAATACCCGAGCGACTTGACCTCGTCCGAAACGATCATCGCGCCGTCCGCATAGCCGCGCAGCATCGTCGGCGGCATCTGCGTGTCGCCCACCAGCACACTCGAAGCGGTGCCAGTGGTCACATAGAACGTCTGCACGATGCCCGAACGCGGCTTGAACTCCACATCCGAGCAATAGCCCACGGCATCGCCCGACTCCGTGCGCACGTCCATGCCAACCCAGATAATGCAATCATCCAGGTTGATGTCGAGACGCTTGGCCGCAGCGGCATCGTAGGTGCCCTTGACGTCGTCAACCGCGATGGCGCCCTCGTAGACGCCAATGGCATCGAGCGCCACAAATCGGTCGGGGCGCTCGATCATACCCGCGATATCGGACTGGCGAACCATAAAGCCCACCACGCGCGTACCGCCCGGGGTAAAGACCGGAAAGTGAATCTTGCCGAGCTTTTTAGGGCTGCGCGGCGTGCCGTCTTTTTTAGTGCGCTTATCCTCGGTAGGCTTGCGATAGATCTTGGCGCCGACAAAATCCCCGGCGCGCATTATGCCTCGGTCGAAGGCTCCGCGGCCTCGGTGTCGGCCTCGACGGCGTTCTCGACCACGACATCGGCGGCGGGCGTCACGTTGCCGCCCGAGATGGCGTCGTTGAGCTGCTCTCGCAGCTGGTCCATGCGCTCGCGGGCAAGGTCAACCTTGGCACGCAGGTCATCGGTCTTGGCATCGACCATCGGGCCAAAATCGTTGACCGCAGCGCGGGCCTCCTCGGCACCGTGCTCGTAGGTGTCGCGCATGTTATCCCAGGCGTCGTTGGCGATATCGGCAGCCATGGCGCGGGTCTCGGCGCCCGAGCGCGGAGCCAGGGCGACGCCGATAATGGCGCCGGCGGCGGCACCGAAGAGCGCACCCGAGATAAAGTTGAAAGTCTTACCCATGATCATTCCTCTCCTGCGGGCACCTCGGCGCCCACCGTTTGAATGCTGTCCATTATACCCGCAGCGCAGCGCTTGCCGTCTTGCTCATCTGCGTACGGTAAAGACGCAGGTACATGATGGTGATAAGCGGGTGAGCCTACTCCTGCGGCATGGCAGGCATGGCCACCGTGGCGGCCGGGTCCTCGCCGGCGCCGTCAACGAGCGGCAGCGCTCCCTCGCGCGCGGGGGCAACCGGAGCCGTCGCCGCGCCACCGTAGACGGCAGCGGGGGCCTCATGGCTCTCGGCGGTCGCGCCCTCGGTATCGATTGCCTCCTGCGGTTCGTCGTCAAAGCTCGGAACGCCCTGAGGCTCCGCGGGCTCGGCCTCGACGGCCTCCTCGGCAGACGCCTCGGCGGCAGCCTCAACAGTCTCCTCGGCAGGCGCCTCGCCCTCGGTCGTGTCCCCGGCCTCGCCCTCGGCATTCGCGGCGGCGACGGCCTCGTGCGGGTCCTTGCCCTCGGCCTCGGCGCGCATGCCCAGCACCAGGTTGCGCAAACCCGCAACCGTACCGTCCACATCGGGAGCGGGCTGGTCGGCATGCAGATAGGCCCAATCCATCATAAAGGTCGCCGAAGACAGCGCGCCGATGGCCAGCGCGTCGTCGGGACACGAAAGCTCGACCTCAAAGACACGCTCATCGTGCTCACTCACGCGGGTGCGGCCGCACGAAATGCTGCCAGCGAGACCGGTCTCGTTCATGAGCTCGACCGTCACGTGCTCCAGCAGATGGCAAAGCTCGGTCTGGCCCATGCAGTCCTGGAACTCGCGACCGGAATCGCCCAGGCACAGGTGCTTGGCAATCGCCGGCACCAGATAATACACGCGCGCCGTGGCCTCGATGTCCTCCGAGGTCATGAGCGGCATGCCGGGGTTCACCAGCACATGCGCGCAGATCTTGTCCTCGCTGACGGTGACCTTAAGGATGTTGAACAGGCCTGCCATAACTCTCCCCTACTCTTCCTCGCCCTACTCGTCGCCGTCGTGCGGGTCCGCAGAACCCGCGTCCGACGCCGCCGGCTTATCTGCCGAGGACTCGGAATCCTTTTTATCGGTTTCGGCCGGAGCGATCACGCGAATGAGCGAGATGCGCTGGCCACGCATCGACTGCACCTTAAACTTGTACCCCGCAACCTCAAACACCTCTCCGATGTCGGGCACCGAGTCGCAAAGCTCCAAAATCCAGCCGGCGATGGTCTCATAATCATCGCTTTCCTCGAGCGGCCAACCAAGCTCAATCGCGTCATCGCACGAAAAACGCCCATCGACAAGCCACTCGCGGCGCGAAAGGCGCGTGAGGTACTTGTTGTCGGGATCGAACTCGTCCTCGATCTCGCCCACGATCTCCTCGACGATGTCCTCGATGGTGATGATGCCGGCCGTGCCGCCGTACTCGTCCACGACCACCACGATCTGGTCGTGCGAGGTCTGCATCTCGGACAGCAGCGGCAGGATGTCCTTGGTGTCGGGCACAAAGGCGGCGTCGCGCAAAAAGTCGGCGATGGGCTGGTCGCCCTTGCCGTCGAGCGAAGGCTGGATCAGGTCCTTGATGTGCGCGATGCCGGCGACGTTGTCGGGATCCTCGTGATAGACGGGGATGCGGCTAAAGCCGGTCTGGCGCATGGCGGACAGCACGTCGGCGACCGTCTCGTCGTCCTCGCACATGGTGGTGTCCACGCGCGGCACCATGACCTCGCGGGCAACGGTGTCGCCCAGGTCGAAGATCTCGTGGATCATGCGCTTTTCCTCGTCGAGCAGATCGTCCTGCTCCGAGACCATGTACTTGATCTCTTCCTCCGAGACGTTCTGGCGGTCGTCGGCGCTCTTGATGCGCAGGATGCGGGCCAGGCCATCGGAGCAAGCGCCGGTCAGCCACACGAGCGGACGGGCGATCTTTTGGAACACGGAGAGCGGTCCCACGACCTGCTTGGATACGCCTTCGGCATTAGCCAGGCCGATGCGCTTGGGCACAAGCTCGCCAACCACGATGGACACAAAGGCGACGGCGACGGTAATGATGACCGGCGCCAGGCCGCGCGCGATGGCGGAGAGCGGCGCGATGCCAAAGCTCATGAGCCACGTGGCAAGTGGGTCGGACAGGCTCGTCGAGGCGACGGCGGACGAGGCGAAGCCCACGAGCGTGATGGCGACCTGGATGGTGGCGAGCAGCTGGTCGGAGTCGGCGGCCAGCTTAATGGCGCGCTCGGCGCGCTTGTCGCCTTCCTCGGCATCGTGCTCCAACACGGCGCGCTTAGCCGTGGTGAGCGCCATCTCGGACATGGAGAAGTAGCCGTTGATGAGGGTTAAAACGAGGGTAGTGATAAGGGAGATGGTTATGTCCATCGGGAGTTTCTCGAACCTCCAAGATTCGGGCGTCAGGGTAAAACGTTCATGGCGGATACGGCAATTGCGCCGGCGCCCAAACGAGGACGCGGGCGCACAGGCATGGTCGCTAGATTACGAAAAGGATCACCGCCATGAACTGGAAGATGCTGCCGGCGAGCACCCACAGGTGAAACACGCTGTGCAGATAGCGCACGTTTTTGGCGATATAGAACGGCACGCCCGCGGTGTAGCACACGCCGCCGACGGCGAGCAGGGCAAGCGCCACAGGGTTGAGCAGTGCCACAAGTTCGGGCAGCTTAAAGACGACAAGCCAGCCCATCAGCAGGTAGACCAAGCCACTTACCCAGTGCGGTTGACGCTCGCGCATAAAGCACTCGAGGGCGATGCCGACAATGGCGATGGCCCATACGGCAAAGAACAGCATAGGGCCGCCGTCGTTTGCCAGCGTGATGAGGCAAAACGGGGTATAGCTGCCGGCTATGAGCAAGTAGATGCAGCTGTGGTCGATGATGCGAAACACGCGCTTGGCGCGCGCGGGTTGAATCGCGTGGTAGAGCGTGGAGGCCAGATATTCGAGAATAATGCTGACGCCATAGACAATCGCCGCGGCCATGTGAGCCGGGCCTCCGCCGCGCAGGGCAGCGAATACGATCAGGAGCACCAGGCCCGCGATACCCAGCAGGCAGCCGACACCATGGGTGACGGAGTTCATGATCTCCTCGCCCACCGTGTAGTGTGGAACGGCCGCGGTCTTGGGTCGCGGCTTAGAACTGTCGCTCGAATCGGACATGCCGGTTACATCCTCCAACGTAAAGAGTTCTCAACACTATATCAAAGCGTCTAGGTACGTGCGAAATTTGCACCATACGTGACCCTTTGTTTACCCATTCTTTGTCTGTTGACGCATCAACGGCGAACGTCCATAATGCGCTTGCATTAAATGTTGATGTATTAACATCTTATAGGAGAATACCGCATGGCTCAAAACGCACGTTCCCATCGAAAGCTCAAGATAGCCGGCATCGTTGCACTGGTGGTTGTCGTTGCGCTGCTCGGATTTGCCGGCAACTTTCTGTTTGACTTCGCGCTGAATCCCCAAGCGCCGTACACCATGAAGATGATGCAGGATAGCAAGAACGACAAAGAAGGCGAGCAGCCGGATGCCGAGGAAACCGAGGCGCGGGCGTGGTTTAAAGAGAATCGCGAGAGCAGCAGCCTCACCGCAGATGACGGAACCGAGCTCGCCGCTTGGTATTTTGCCGCCTCGGAGAACACCCACGATTACGCCGTCTGCCTGCATGGATATACCAATGAGCCCATCGGCATGGCCCGATACGCCAAGCGCTTCCACGACCGCGGCATGAACGTGCTCGCGCCTGCCGCCCGCGCCCACGAGCGCTCCGGCGGCGACTATATCGGCATGGGCTGGCCCGAGCGACTCGATGTTATCGCATGGATCGGGCGAATTGTTCAGGCTGACCCCGAGGCGCGCATCCTGGTCTTTGGCGAGTCGATGGGTGCGGCAACCGCCATGAACGTGGCGGGAGAATCTCTGCCCGCAAACGTGAAGTGCATTATCGAGGACTGCGGTTATACGAGTGTTTGGGACGAGTTTTCTCTGCAGCTCAAGGACGTGTTCGGCCTGCCCAGCTTTCCCTTGCTCGATGTAGCAAACTTGGTGTGCAACGTGCGCGCGGGCTACGACTTTCATACGGCGAGCAGTGTGGAGCAACTCAAACACGCGACGGTTCCCATGCTGTTTATCCACGGCGACCAGGACACCTTTGTGCCGTACGACATGCTCGACCAAAACTACGACGCGTGCGCCAGCAAGGTCAAGCAAAAGCTCACCATCCATGGCGCTACCCACGCCAAGAGTGCGCAAGTTGACCCCGAGCTCTACTGGAACACAGTCAACAACTTCCTCGACGAGTATTTTTAGGCAAAAAGCAACGTCTGGGGCTTTATCTGACCACCTATTTTCGGAAGTATGCGGCAAAATCTGGAACTGCCGACCAGACCGCAGTTTTACCAACAATTTATCAGGGGTTTTGTTGCCAAAAAACGTCGTGTGCTCGGCGGTCTCGAAATTTGCCGCATACTTCCGGAAAGCCGCCCGCGAGAGCTGTGCTCGCGGGCGGCCTTTGCTAACGTTACGCTACAAAAGCGCTTGATATGTCCAATAGATAGGTGCTATTTGACCTCGATGAGCTCGTACTTGCTCGTGCCTAGGCCGATCTTCTCGGCATGCGCAATGCAGGTGCGCCAGTCGGTGTCGGGATGCGTGATGCAGAAGGGGTCCTTGGCCTGCTCGCCCTCCAGATGCTCGTGGTTATGCTCCATCTTGGCCGCGCTATCGGTGAGCTCGGTGTTGGGCAGCGGCTCGGATGCCATGACGGCATCGGCGCAGGCCTGGTCGATGGCGACCGGGTCGAAGCTCGCGAACATGCCGATATCGTTGACGATAGGCGTGTCGTTTTCGGGATGGCAATCGCAGTTGGGGCTGATATCCATGGCGAGCGAAATGTGGAAGCTCGGGCGGCCGTCGACGACGGCCTTGGTGTACTCGGCGATCTTGCAGTTGAGCACGTCGGCCGCGGCGTCATGGCCGGGCTTGATGGCGTCCTGGTTGCACACGCCGATGCAGCGGCCGCAGCCCACGCAGCGATCGTGGTCGATAGCGGCGACGTGAACCGTGCGGGTGTTGCCGTTGGCGAGCTCGCGCTCACGGGTATCGTCAAACGAGATAGCGCTGTGCGCACAGACCTTTTCGCAGGCACGGCAGCCAATACAGTGCTCGGTCGCGACGTTCGGCTTGCCGGCGGCATGCTGCTCCATCTTGCCGGCGCGGCTGCCGCCGCCCATGCCCAGGTTCTTCATGGCGCCGCCAAAGCCGGCCTGCTCATGGCCTTTAAAGTGCGTGAGGCTGATCACAATATCGGCATCCATGAGTGCCCGACCGATCTTGGCCTCGCGCACGTACTCGCCGCCCTCGACCGGGATGAGCGCCTCGTCGGTACCCTTGAGGCCGTCGGCGATGATGATCTGGCAACCCGTGGCATACGGGGTAAAGCCGTTCTGATAGGCGGTATCGATGTGCTCGAGCGCGTTTTTGCGGCTACCGACATAGAGCGTGTTGCAGTCGGTGAGGAAGGGCTTGCCACCCAGCTCCTTCACGACATCCGCGACGGCGCGGGCGTAGTTGGGACGCAAAAAGCTCAGGTTGCCCAGCTCGCCAAAGTGAATCTTGATGGCGACGAACTTGTTCTCAAAGTCGATCTGCTCAATTCCGGCATGACGGATGAGGCGCTTGAGCTTGTCGAGCTGGCTCTCGCGAGCATGCGTGCGCAAGTTGGTGAAGTATACCTTAGCGGGTGCTGCGGGTGCAGTTGCGGTCATAGATCTATCCCCTCGGTCTATATGGCGTTACAGACATAGAGGATGGTACCAGTTAAAGCAGAGTTAAAGTCAAGTACGGCACCTAGTCATTGGGGACGTTCTTAAATGACTACTCTTGGACTTTGAGGGCCTCGGCCAGGCTGACGCGCTTGATAGAACGCGCGTGTAGCAGCGCCACGACCAGGTAGGTCGCAAAGCCAATGCCGACGCATGCAGCCATGGACCAAACGGGCACGTAGATCTCGATATTGCCGTTGTAGGCAAGCAGCATCGAGCGGAAGATGGCCGTGAGCGAGCCAATAATGACCGGCAGGCTCAGCACGAGCGACGCCGCCACGCACAGCGTGATCGAGCGGATGTACAGATGCGAGATCTCGCTATCGCGATAGCCAAAGACTTTCATGTAGCTGATCGAACGGGCGCTGTGGTCGATCACCGCCTTGGTCAGCAGGTACATAAACAGCAGGAAGATGAACACCGCGAGCCCGATCATCATTCCGATCATTTTGCTCATCATGCCGATGAACTGGTCACCCACGGCACGCATGTCGTCGGGCGTGGTGTCGCCGGCAAAGTAACGAGCATCGAGGTCGAGCTTCTCGTTGCTCACATAGCCGTTAAAGTAGGCGGCATCGTTGCCGAACAGCTCGTTAAAGTCGTCGATGCTCATATAGATATTCATGTCCGACTTGGAGCCCCAGGCACAGTCCTTGCCCGCGTACTCAAGGGAATAATGCTCGCCCTCGTACTTGTCGCCGAACGTGACCTTCTGACCCTCGCTCCAGCCAAACTTATCGAGCAGACCGCCGCCAAAGACGACACGCCCATCGCCAACGTTGAGGTCTTTCCAATAGCGCGAATCGGATGAAATGCCGTAGACGGAAATCGTCTCCTCGCCATTTCCATCGCCGCGGTCGTATTGCAGCTGGTAAACGGCGTATTTCTCGGCCTGTGCGATTGCACCCACACCGTTGTCGGTCGTATTGACCGGGTGGATATCGTCGTTGTCAGCGTCGATCTTAGAGGCCTTGTCGATCAGGTCGATAGCCTCGTCGCGGTTGCAGCCGAGGGCATCGGCAAGATCGTCAAGGCGCGCGTAGAGCGCATCCTTTTTGTCCTGGACCTTGGCAAGCGCGTCCTGCGCTGCGGTCAGGCTCTCGGCAGACGGAGATGCGGTCGCGGCATCGGCTGCCGCCTGCGCCGCATCGGCCGCGTCGTCAAGCTCGTCATCCGCATCCCGGGCGGCAGAAAGCAGCGCGCCGTCAACCGACTGCAAGCGCTCGAGTGCCGACCACTGCTCACGCTCCTCGGCAGTTCCCTCGAGCTCCAACGGAACCTTGAGCGTGTACTGGTGCTCGGCGACCAGGCTTGTCTCGAGGTTGTCCGCATAGTGCGTCATCGTGGGCAGAATCGCCAGGCCAAAGAGCAGCAGCAGCGACGCAAACGCAATGCCCACGAAGAGCGTGGCAAAGTTGCCCAGGTTGCGCAGGAAGATACGCAGGCGGAAGCGGGAAACAAAACCCATGCGCTCCGGCAGCTGCAGGCCACGCTTGGTGCCCGATTTGCCGCTCGCTTCGTGACGAAGAAACTGCAACGGCGTCTTGCCCATCTTGCGAAGCAGGCCCACCAGCGTGATGAGGATGAGCGCGGCGGCGGGAACCACGGCGCACTTCACAAAGATCTCCCAGCTCCAGTACACCTGGAAGGGCGGCAGGCTGTACGACCCGTAATAGAGGCTGCGCATGGGCTCGGTAAAGAACACAACGCCGAGCGCAGTGCCCAAAAGCGCCGCGACCACGCCCACGATAGCGGGAAGCGCAATGTAGTGCAGCACGATCTCGCGTCGACGATAGCCGCTGGCGAGCAGCGTGCCGATGATGGCGCTCTCCTCCTCGATGGTGGCGTCGGTAAGGACCACAAAGACGAACGCCATGATCACGATGATGATGTCGAGCAGCGTCATCCACATCATGGAGTCGCCGTCCACGTCGTCGCGCGCATAGCCAATGCCCTGGTTGGAATCGGCGTCGATGAGGTCATCCACGCGTGCATCGGCATCGGTCAGCGCCTTGACCATATCCTGCTCCGCATCGATGCGATCCGCGGTGGGGAGGTCGCGATCGGTAAAGGTAAAGGAATAGGTGTAGGCAGGCGCGCCACCGGCGTCCTCAAGCGCGGCAAAGCCGGCGTCGGTGACCTCGGCCACGCCGTACGTGATGGTGTTCACCGTAAAGTCCGAATTGTTGAGGAACAGCGCCTGGCTATCGGGCTGGGTCATGATGCCGCAAATGGTGTAGGTGCGGCCCTCAAGCTCGACCTTATCGCCCACGGCGAGGTCGTTGTTGGTGGCGAAGACACGGTCGATGGCCACCTCATCGTCCGTCTTGGGCTCCTTGCCCTCACAGTAGGACGCGATATCGACCTTGGTGCGGTGCGCATAGGTGCGCAGCGTGCGCTTGGTGCCGTCGTCGCCGGCGGTCTTTTTGATGATGGCGTCGATGGAGAAATTCTTGTAGAACGTGACGCCGCCGACGTCGTCGGCTGCATCCTCGGCGGCCCTGAGTTGATCGTCGGTAGCCTCGAAGGAGGTGGTCACGCGGCCGTCCTCAATCGTGTACGCATCGCGCATGTCGTCGATGAGGCAGCCGATGGAATGCGCTGCGAGCAAAAAGCCCGAGGTGAGAGCGATGCTTCCGCACATAAGCAAAAAGATGCCCAGGTACTTGCCGATATTGCGGCGCAGCTCGCGCGGGAGACGTTTTGCGAGAGGTGTCATAGCGCCGCCTACCAATCGAGCTCGGCGGCCGCGACGGGCGACTCGTTGAGCTCATCCTCGACGATACGCCCGTCGCGCAGACGCAGCACGCGGTTGGCCATGCGGGCGATGGCGGCGTTGTGCGTGACGACGATGATGGTGCAGCCGTAGGTGCGGTTGACATCCTCCATGAGCTGCAAGATTTCCTTGGACGTCTTGTAGTCGAGCGCGCCCGTGGGCTCGTCGCACAGCAGCAGGCCCGGGTTTTTGACGAGTGCGCGGCCGATGGCACAGCGCTGCTGCTGGCCGCCCGAAACCTGGCGCGGGAACTTGTTGCGGTGCTCGTAGAGGCCCAGCGAGCGCAGCAGGTCGTCAATGTTGAGCGGGTTTTTGGACAGGTGCGCCGTGACCTCGATGTTCTCCTTGATGGTGAGATCGGGCACCAGGTTGTAGAACTGGAACACAAAGCCCAGCTCGCGGCGGCGATACTCGCCCAGGTCGCCGGCGTTGAGCGTGGTGAGGTCGCAGCCGTCCACCAGAATAGAGCCGGCATCGGCATCCTCCAGGCCGCCGATCAGGTTAAGAAACGTCGATTTGCCCGAGCCGGAGGGCCCCAGCATGACGCAGATCTCGCCGCGGTTGACGGACGTGTCGATGCCGTCGAGCACCGTCAGGCGTGCATCCCCATCGCCGTAGTGCTTTTTGAGATCCTTAACCTGGACGTAGGCTTCCTGCGTTGCCATGGTATCCCCCATTGTTAGCCTTGTACTACTTTATGAACGTAATAGTAAACCTTGGCGAACTATTCTGGGGCGAGGCCTGAAATTTATTTCAGACTAGCCATTGGGGACGCTCTTAAATGACTAGGTGGCTAGGCGCGAGATTTAGCGCGTGCGAGGGCGAGGCCTGCGGCGGCGATGGCCACGGCAAAGAGCACCGTGACGCCTAGGTCGCAGGCGATGTCGCCCAACACGGCAGACGTCAGGTCCGAGGCAAGCGCCTTGCCGATCGCATCGTTCACCCAATATGTCGGCACAAAGTGCGCCACGGTCTGCACGGCCGAGCCCATGAGCGACAGCGGCATCCAGGCGCCGCCCAAAAACGTCATGAGCATGCCAAGCAGGTTGCCCACACCGTTGAGCAGCTCCTCGCGCGCGCCCAGACTCGAAAGGGCAAAGCCAACGGCCAGTGGTGTGCATGCCAGGGCAAACGTCGCTGCCAGCGCCAGGCACACGCGCCCCACGCCGACCTCGGCAACCGCGCCGGCAAAGCCCCCAACGCCCATCATGCTCGACACAAACCAGATGCAGACGGTGAGCACGGCGGCGGCCGCAAACACGGCAAGCGAACGCTGGCGCTCGGAGATTGGGCCGGCATCCATACGACGCACGCGCTCGGGCTCGTTCATGCCCGAGAACACCAGCCCCACCGACACGATGACCGACGAGATAATCGCGTACGCACCAAAGTTGAAGTACGACTCGAGCGTGGCGGCGGCCGTCGAGTCGACCTTGACCCGCTCGATCTCGACCTCGGCACGCTCGGCAGCGGCATGTTCGGCAGCCTTGGCAACGTCACCGTTGGAGGCAGTGGGCTCAAGCGCCGCCGCAGCGCCCGCGAGTGAGATCCAGCGCGAGGCCTCGGCAGACGAAAGCGCCGCCGCCATGGTGCCAGCGCCGTAGGTCACATCGAGCTTGGGCAGGGACTCCCCCGCGCGGGCGGCTACAACGAGGTCGTCCTCAAACCCCTCCGGGATAAAGAACACGCAGTCGGCGCTGCCCTTGGCGCCGTTGCTCTTGGAGAGCGCGTCCGCGAGGTCGTAGGTGCCGTCGCCGACGCCCGTGACCAGCTCAAAGCGCGAACCCAGATGCTTGGTAAGCG
Organism: uncultured Collinsella sp.; assembly: GCA_902495645.1. GTDB lineage: Bacteria > Actinomycetota > Coriobacteriia > Coriobacteriales > Coriobacteriaceae > Collinsella. Next base: position 37,719 of record CABUXY010000004.1, read on the forward strand.
CACGCGAAAGATCGCTGTCGTCGCGATCGACCACGATCACGTTGGCATCGTAGGGCTTGTACTCGGTGAGCTGCGACGAGTTCCAGCTCACCGATGCCGCGATAAACACACCCATGAGCGAGATGAACACCGTATAGATAAGCAGATAGAGCGGGTGTGCGAGCGCCATGCGAAGCGCAGTCTTAAAGGTGCTCATAGCGGCTCCTTCCAAAGATCAGCGTGGCGGCGGCGACAAACACCAGGGCCATCAGGACGAGTGCGCCCGCGCGAACGGCAAAGGGGCCCAGGTCCTCAAAGAAATACAGGCGGTTGAACATGTCGCAGATGAGCTTGACGGGGTTGAGCCAGCACTCGGCCGGGCAGGCGCGGGCGACGTCGTCGGCAAGCGCCATCGCCGGCTCGCCGTAGAGGCCGGCGAACAGGGCGCACGTGGTGGCAAAGCCCGTGAGGATGCCCGACTTGGACGCCTTGCCGCCCTTAACGGGAAGCGTGCCCACAAAGAGTCCCAAGCCCGTGGCGGCAAGCGCGGAAGCGGCGCCGCCCACCAAACACAGTCCCTCGCGCCCGCCAAAGTCGATGCCCACGACTAGGCGCACGTAGCCAATCGCAATCGCCATCGAGGCAAAGGAGACCAGCCACGAGCCCACAAAGATACCGGCCAGTGACGCCGTCTTGGAAAGACCACCCACGCAGCGACGCGCGCCAAGGCCGGACAGATTGGGCTGCAGATCGACGACGCTCAAGGCGGCAAACTCGGCAGACATCATCGCCACCAGACCAAAGAGCGCGTAATAGTAGATGACCGTGCCATCGGGCGTGGTGCGCGTCAGGCTCACGCGGCGGGTGCCGCCCTCGAGCGACAGGGCGCGCGCAACCGCCTCCGGGTCGGCGAGCGCCGCCGGATTGTCCTGGGCAATCTGGCGCATGAGCTCGGCATTTTGCGTATACGAGCTTGCCACCGTCTCCAGGATGCTGCGGTCGGTGAGCACCGATGAGGCACGTGAGCTGTCGTAACTCGATAGCAGCGTGAGTTTGGGCGTGCCCGCAGCGTCGACCGTATAGATGCCCGCGACCTCGCCGGCCTTAAGCGCACGGCTCGCGTCGGCTGCGTCGTCACACTCGTGGATCTCGAGCAGCCGGTCGTCGCCTTCCTGGGCAAGCGACGTCGCCACGTTCTTAAAGGTCGAGGCATCCCAGGCCTCGTCCGCCACGACGGCAACCGGCACCGGATCGACCGTGCCGTCGGAGCTGAGGTTCGCAAACATAAACATGAACATCGTGGAAAGCGCGATGGGAAAGAGAGCGCCCCAGACCCACGTGCTCGGCCGACGCAGCAGCGTCTTGACCGTGATAATAATGGTGTTGAACATGACTGCCCCCTAGTCGCGCAGCTCGCGGCCGGTGATCTCGAGGAACACGTCGTTGAGGGTCGGCGGCTCGCTCCACACGCGGCCGAGCGCCACGTCGGCAGCGCGCAGCGTGTCGAGGATGTCGACCAGGTTATGCGGGCTCGCTTCGCAGGTGCAGACGAGCTCGCCGCCGGACAGCTCGACTGAAAGCACGTGCTCGAGGGCGCGTAGCCGCTCGACCGTGGCCGACTCGACGGCGCCGACCTCGACCGTCACGCGCTCGCCCATCTGAATCATGCGCTTGAGCTCGTCGTTGGTGCCCTGCGCCAGCACGCGGCCGCCGTCCATGATCATGATGCGGCTGCAAATCTGCTCGACTTCCTCCATGTAATGGCTGGTATACACCACCGTGGCGCCCTCGTCGCGCAGGCGGCAGATACCCTCCAGGATGGCGTTGCGGCTCTGCGGGTCGACCGCCACCGTGGGCTCGTCAAAGAAGATGAGCTCGGGCTTGTGCGCGATGCCGCAGGCAATGTTGAGGCGACGCGCCAGGCCACCCGAGAGCTTGCCGGGGCGAAACTTGGTAAAGTCGCCCAACCCGACAAAGTCGATTGCCTCGTCGACCAGCGCGCGGCGGCGCTTGCGGTCGCTGACGTAGAGGCTGCAGAAATAGTCGATGTTCTCGCGCACCGTAAGCTCGTCGAACACCGCCACCTGCTGCGGCACCACGCCGATGCGGCGCTTGATGTCGTAGCGGGCGGGCGTCATGGGTTCGCCGAACAGCTCGATGGTGCCTTTGTCGTAGGCAAGCAGCTGCAGAATACAGTTGATGGACGTGGTCTTGCCCGAGCCGTTGGGGCCCAGCAGGCCAAAGATCTCGCCGGGGGCGATGCTCAGGTTAAAGTGGTCGAGCGCGATAAGATCGTCGTAGCGCTTGACGAGGTTTTCGACGTGGACGATGTCTGTCATGAGGCGGCCCTCCTGTTGATCGCGGCCCGGTACGATTGCATCATCGCAGGAGCCGCCGGCGCGCGCCAGTGAGCTTTGTCACGAGTGCGGGGGGGGGTGGAGGCGAAACCCCCGCTCGCGCGAGCGATCGACGCCAATTTGCCGCGCGGGAGGAATGTCACGGTTGCGCAGGCGGCCCCTCCACCACGCGCAGCTTCGCGTACAATACCCGTATGAACAGGCTTTTCGACAAATCGATTGTGCTGGTGTGCTGCATTGCGGCCGCCATAGGTCTTACTGTGGACGCTCGCCTGGTCGCGGCGTTTTGCCTTGGCGTTATCGCCACCTCGCTGGCCGAGGTCGCAAAGGGAGAACGCACGAGCCGCACAAGCGAGGCCGCGAGTTACGCTTACATCATCGTGGCTGTCTTCGTGCCGCCGTTTGTGCCGTTTGCGCCTCTCGCCCTCTATGACATCGCGCGGCGCGTGCGCCGTGAGCGCGCCTGGGTCGCGCTGGGCATTGGCTCCGTCTTTGCTTTTGCGCTCGTCGCGGACCTTCGCACCAACGTGCTCACTGCCCGAACGCTCCTGCTGACCGCCATCCTTTCGGTTGCCGCCACCTTGTTATCGCTACGCACCGCCCAGTTGGAGCGCGAACAGCAGCGCATGCGCCGCACCCGCGACGAGCTGCAGGAACGAGCCCTCGCGCTCGAGGCGCGCAACCGCGATCTTGCCGACCGCCAGGACTACGAAATCGAGCTCGCGACACTCGCCGAACGCGCCCGCATCGCGCGCGAGATCCACGACAACGTCGGGCACCAGCTCACGCGCGCCTCGCTGCAGTCCGAAGCCCTGCGCGTGGTCCACGCCGACGAGCCCAGCGTCGCCGCCGATTTCGCCGACGTTAAACGCACGGTTGACGAGACGCTCCAGCTTGTGCGCACCAGCGTCCACGCGCTCAACGACAACGCCGTCGACCTTTCCGTGCAGCTCGAACGCATTGTCGAAGGCGCGCGCTCGGACGGTGGCCCGCAGATTAAGCTTGAAGTTATGGCCGAGCATGCGCCCGCAAACGTCGCCAACTGCTTTACGGCAGTCCTGCGCGAGGCGCTCTCCAACACCATGCGCCACGCTTGCGCCCAGACCGTCACCGTACGATGCATGGAGCATCCGTCGTTTTACCAGCTCATCGTTACCGATGATGGCGCGGGCGGGGTCCAAGCAAGCGGCCGCGGCGCTGCGGAGGGCATGGGGCTCGCCTCCATGCGCGAGCGCATCGAGGCGCTTGGCGGCACCTTCACCGCCGGCCCGCGTGCCAGCGCCGGCGGCTGGCGCGTGTTTGCCACCGTTCCCAAACAGCAAGGAGATGAGGGCCGATGAGGCTCATCGTTGTCGACGACGACCGCTTGGTGGTCGATTCACTCAAGATTATCCTGGGCGCCCAGCCGCAAATCGAGGTAGTGGGCACCGGCGCCAATGGCAACGACGCGGTCGCGCTCTACGCTGAGCACACGCCCGATATCGCGCTGCTCGACATCCAGATGCCGGGGCGGGACGGTCTTTCGGCGGCACGCGAGATCCTTGAGCGTGATCCTGCAGCACGCGTGGTGTTTCTGACGACATTCTCGGATGACGAGTACATTGTGTCGGCGCTCAAACTGGGTGCCCGCGGCTACCTGATCAAGACCGATGTCGCCGCCATTCCGCCAGCGTTGGCGCAGGTCATGGATGGCAAACGCGTGCTCGAGGGCAAGGCGATCGAAGATGTTGACTTTGACGGGGCGGGAGCCGAGACAGACACGCCTCGCCGGCCCGCCGCCTTAGCCAGCCTAACCGACCGCGAGTTCGAAGTCGCCGAGCTCATCGCCCGCGGTCTCGATAACAAGGAGATCGCCACCACGGCATACATGGGCGAAGGCACCGTGCGCAACCACATCAGCTCGATCCTTGCCAAAATGGGCCTGCGCAACCGCACGCAGATCGCCATCGCCTACCTGCGAGGGTAATTACCCAGCGACCGACCGCCCCGGCAGAGTAAAATGGCTGTCACCGATTTAATACCATTTCGAAACTATGCCGGTTTACTACGGTGAATCGCCCACCTTTGACCACGGCAAATTGCGCGCTTGCAAAACCGCAGGTAGAACGCTTGCAATATTTAGAAAAATGCAATCATGGTCGGGGATGTCGAATTCATCGTAGTAAACCAACATAGTTTTGTTCGGACGGTCCTGCACGAGCGCCTCCGCAAGCCTCGCGGGACCAAAATGATCCGTTTTCCTCCGTCCCCGAGGGATCAGGGGCTGGTACTGATATGGTGGCATTTCAAAACTATGCCGGATTACGGGGCTAAAGTCGGGGCCCTCATCCATACCCGCGTTTTCTGCAAAATGACGGTTCGTCTACCTGCAGTTTTAATTTCGTGGTTTTCGATATGGTCGGAGGTTCGCTATCCAGCCCCGTAATCCGGCATAGTTTTGTTCGTGGCGGCCCAACCGCGCGTTTAAGCGCGGGGCCGGTGGGGCATTTTTGCCCCACCGGCCCCGTCTTCGCGCTACTCCGGCTTGGTTTCTACCGTGGGAGTCTTGTTCGCCGCAACTGGAGTACGGGCGGTGTCCATAGTCAGGCAGTGCTTGGGGCAGCTCTCGATGCACTCGCCGCATACCACGCAGGCATACGGGTCGATCGACCAGGTACCGCCCTTGCGATCGACCGCGAGAGCGCCCGCCGGGCAGCGACGCGCGCACATGCCGCAGCAAATACACACGTCCATGTCGTTAACGATGTGCCCGCGCAGGCGCTCGGGCGCCGCGAGCTTCTCCTGCGGATAGCACACCGTGACCGGCTGCTTGACCATAGAGCCCAAGGCCGTCTTGGCAAATGTCAGTAAACTCATGCCGCGCCTACCTTTCCGTGCAGCTAATGCAGGGGTCGATGGTCAGGATAATCATGGGCACGTTGGCAAGGAGCACGCCCTGCAACGCATGCGTCAGACCCGCCAGATTTTGCGACGTCGGCGTGCGCACGCGAAAACGGTCCAGATTCTTGGTGCCGTTGCCGCGCACATAGTAATACGCCTCGCCGCGCGGCTGCTCAATCACAACCTCGCCGCGCGCGCCGTCGGCCGGCGTAAGCTTGGTGCGCTCGCCGATGCCGTCGTGCGGGATCTTGCCGACAAGCTCCTTGATAATGTCCATGGCCTGCGTGACCTCGGCACAACGCACCTGGCAGCGGGCATAGCAGTCGCCGTCGGTGGCAACGATGGGCTCAAATGCAGCCAGGTCCGCATAGGCACCGTCGCCGAACATGCGCACGTCGTAATCCACGCCCGAGGCGCGGCCGAACGGGCCGACCATCGACAGATCCAGTGCGTCCTTCTTGCTGATCACGCCCACGCCATGCAGGCGCTCGCCACAGCTGTCGTCGTCCAAAAACGTATGCACCAGGGCCTCGTAGTCGGGACGCATGGCATCGAGCGTCTGGACAATGCCCTCCAGCTCGGAGTCCTCGATGTCGTGCTTAAGGCCGCCGATCTCGTTAATCGAAAGGATCACGCGCCCGCCGCACGTGCTCTCAAAGATCTTGAGAATCTGCTCGCGCAGGGTCCACGAACGATAGAACAGCGCCTCGAAGCCAAAGGCATCGGCGAGCAGGCCCAGCCACAGCAGATGCGAGTGGATGCGCGAAAGCTCATGCAAAATGGTACGGATATACTGCACGCGGCAAGGCACCTCGATGTCGAGCATGCGCTCGCAGGCGCTGGCATAGCCGCAGCTGTGGCCCACGGCGCAGATGCCGCAAATGCGCTCGGCGATGTAGCCAAACTGGTGCATATCGCGCTTTTCGGTGAGCTTCTCGAGTCCGCGGTGCACAAAGCCGATCTGCGGAATTGCCTCGATGACGCGGTCGTCCTCGATCACCAGGTCCAGATGAAGCGGCTCGGGCAGCACCGGGTGTTGCGGGCCAAACGGAATAACGGAGCGATGTGCCATGGACCTTACGCCTCCTTTTTCTGCTTATCGCGGGCGGCCTTGGCGGCAAGCGCCGCGCGGACCTTGGCCGCTTTCTCGGGATCCATGACGGCGAGCTTTGCCTCCATCTCGGCAGCCTTGAGCGCGGCCTTCGCAGCAGCCTCATCGTGCTGAGCATCGGAGCCGGCAGCCGCAGCGGGCTGAGCGACGGCAGCGCCCGCAGCATCGCCAGCGCCCGCAGCGCCCTCCCCCGCAGCAGCCGCAGCCGCGGCGGCCTTCTCGGCCGCAGCCTTGCGCGCCTTGGCCTCGGCGGCGGCACGGACCTTCATGGCCTTCTCGCGCGCGGCCTTCACCTCGGGCGTGATAACGCTCATGGGCTCGGCAGTCGAGACCTGGTAGAAAAAGCCCTTAAAGTCAATCTGCATGTCGGTAATGGCAAGACCAAATAGGTCGTGGGCCTCATTTTCAAACGGGAATACCGCCGGATAATACGAGCTGATGGACGGAATCTCCTGGTACTGGTCGATGCCCTCAACCACCAGGTTCTCAATCGCATAGTTGCCGTCCTGCGCGATCTGCTCCTGAGCAGCACGAACGTTGATAAACGTATAGACCAAGCGATACGTGCCGTCGTCGACGTTGCGCTCGGCATGCATTTGCACAAAGCGCGCGCCGACGCCCTTGAGCGCCTGGACATGCGACAAGAGCTCGTCGATTCCGACGGTGGTATAGATAGTCTTTTGCATTACTCGGCCTCCTTTGCAGCGGCGGGCGCGGCAGGCTTCCCGACAGGTGCGTCGCCAGCGGCGGGCGCGGCAGACTTCCCGACAGGCGCGTCGCCAGCGGCGGGCGCGGCGGGCTTCCCGGCAGGCGCGTCACCGGCACCATCAGCCCCGGCTCCAGCAGCCACAAACCCGTCCTCGCCCAGCTCAACGCCACCGTCCCAGGTAGCGGCACCGCCCACGGTGAGCGGGTCGCCGCCGGCACGCATCACGACCTCCTTCTGGTCCAGGATGCCGCACGCCTCCACAATGGCGTCGATCACCGTCTCGGGGCGAATGGCGCACCCGGGCGCGTACACGTCCACGGGTATCGCGCGGTCCACGCCGCCGATCACGTTGTACGCATCGCGGAACACGCCGCCCGAACACGCGCAGATACCGCAGGCCACCACGCACTTGGGCTCGAGCATCTGGTTGTAGATCTGGCGCACGACGGGCAGGTTCTGGGCATTGACCGACCCCGTCACCAAAAAGATGTCCGCATGCTTGGGGTTGCCGGTGTTGACCACGCCAAAGCGCTCCGCATCGAACAGCGGCGTGAGCGAGGCCAGCACCTCGATATCGCATCCGTTGCAGCTCGAGCCGTCGTAATGAATAACCCACGGCGAGCGCGACATTTTATGATCCATGGATGCCGCCTCCTAAATAAACACGTCGACGAGGATGGGCATAAGGTTGAGCAGACCAAACACCAGCGCCACGCCCCATCCGAGCTTAAAGCAGCTGCGCCAGGTGCTGCGGGCGAAGGTGTTGTCGATCAGCACCTCGACAAAATACGTCGCGGCCATAACGACCAGGGCTACGACCCAGCTCACCGGGTTGTCCCAAACAAAGAACATGCCCACCCACATCAAAAACAGCACGGTCTCGCACCAGTGCATAAGGGTCATCTTGGCCAGCGTGCCGCCGCTCATCTCGGTGGCGACGCCCTGGACAATCTCCTGATGCGCGTGATGCGAGTACGAAAGGTCAAACGGCGACTTGCGCAGCTTGATGGTAAGCACCGCGAGCAGCGCGAGGAAGATGGGCGCGCTGTACACGATGATGGGGGCCGACTGCCCCGTCACGGCGATAGAGTCGAAGCTATCGGTGGCAAGGTACAGGCCCACACTCATCAGCAGAACGGCGGGCTCGTAACTCATAACCTGCAGCAACTCACGATCGGCACCGACCTGGGCAAACGGGCTTTGCGTCGAGGCGGACGCCAACACCACAAAGATCGCGGCGAGCGTCACCATAAAGGCGCACAGCAGCGTGTTGGAGCCCGACACAAAGATGCCGCCGCCCACGACGGTAAAGATGAGCGCACACGCCATGTAGGTATCGTCCATGGTGTTTACGCTGGCGGGAGCTTTGCGCAGCAGCTTGGCAACGTCGTAGAAAGGCTGGAGCAGGCGCGGACCCACGCGGCCCTGCATGCGAGCCGAAAGCTTACGGTCAAGGCCGTCGATCAGGCCGCCCACAAGCGGCGCCAGCAGGGCAAACGCCACGGTGCCAATAAATATGCCCACGACGCCCGAGCCTTCGAAATACTTACCGCGCAGCACCGAGGGCGCGCTCATGGCAAGTCGCTCGGGCCCAATCCACGCGCAACACAGCAGCGCAAACAAGATAATGCTGCAGCACACGACGCTACCCACGGGGCCAATACGCTTCTCGCCAAGGGCGTCCTCCGAGTACCAATTGCGCTTTTCGGCCTTCACCTCGTGTCCCATCGAGCCGCGGAAATGGCGGTAATTGTCGGTTCCCACGCCTGAAAGATATACGTTTACGTGCGGTTTGTTGCTCACGCGGAATGAAGTCAGCAGCACCACGGCGATAAACGCCACGATAACCACCATCAGATACATGGCGTCCTTGCCAATAACGTACGGCACGCGGCCAAACACCATGGCCAAGTAAGGCGACACCAGACCGCTCGAGATAACCGGGAACGCCACGCAGCACAGAATCAGCAGCGCGGCGATGGTGTTGAGCGCCATCCATTCGGTCTTATGGACATTGACCTCAACGTTTTGAGCCGTGGGGTCGACGCCCGAAAGCTTGGCAAGCCACTTGCCCCAGAAGAAGAACGTCGCGGCCGAGCCAAAGGCCAGCACCATGATCATGAGCACGTTGCCGGTCTGCGCGAACGCCACCAGGGCGCCCCACTTGGACACGAGCATGCCAAACGGCGCCACAAACATGCCCATGATGCCAAGCATCATCAGACGCGTCAGGTGCGGCATGCGGCTGAACATACCGTCCATGTCCTCGATATTGCGGCTGCCGATATGATGCTCGGCCGTGCCCACGCACAGGAACAGCAATGACTTGGCCACCGTGTGGAACAGGATCAGGAAGATGGCCGCCCATACGGCCTCGGGCGCGCCGACACCCAAGCAGGCACTGATGAGGCCCAAGTTGGAAATGGTGGAGTACGCGAGCACGCGCTTGGCGTTGCTCTGCGAGATGGCCATGAGGGTGGCGAGCAAAAACGTGATGGCACCCACACTCGTGACCATAAAGCCGGTCACGGGATAGATGGCATAGAGCGGGCTCAGCTTGACCATCAAAAACACGCCGGCTTTGACCATGGTTGACGAGTGCAGCAGGGCGCTCGTGGGCGTGGGGGCAACCATGGCGCCGAGCAGCCAAGTGTGGAACGGCATCTGTGCGGCCTTGGTAAGGGCAGCGAGCGACAACAGGATGACCGGCATCACCAGCAGCGCGGACTGCGCGGTTCCGGCGCCGGAAAGCTCGATCATGCCCGAGATGGTCAGCGGCATGCCGTTAACGTGCAGGTACATGAGTCCGGCCAAAAACGCGATGCCGCCCAGCATGTTGAGGATGATCTGGGTGAAGGCGTTCTTGATGGCCTCGGGCGTGCGCGTGTAGCCAATCATGAGGAACGAGCACACGGTGGTGATTTCCCAGCCACAGAACAGCCACTCAAGGTTGTCGCTCGTCACGATGACGAACATGGCCGAGAGGAACAGGAACATGAGCGCCAGGAACTGCGGGCGTCGGTCGGGCGCGGTCTGCCCGCGCAGCGCGGCCTCATACTCGTCATGGGCCTGGAAGTCCTTCATATAACCCAAGGCATACACGCAGATTAGGCTGCCGACGATGCCGACGGCGAGAACCATGATCACGCTCATGTAGTCTAGGTAGAGCGGCGTCGCCGTGACGGCTTCGGCCGCGGGCAGCGTCATGGCTGCAAAGGCGAGCGAACCCACCAGCTGGACTATGCCGAGCACCGTGGTGAGCGCGTTCCTATATTTATACGCGTTGTACAGGATGACGGCGCACAGGATGACATCGATGGCGGAGCTGATGATCGAGAGCACATGCGAGGCGCCAGAGGCAACCTCAAAGCTCTGCGGGCCCGCGCCAAAAAACATGACGGCGACTACAACTGTCACCGCCATAATAACGCCGGAACCTATGAGCCCCACCGCATCGCGGGCGCGGTCACCGCGCGCGAGCAGCATGCCCAGCGCCGGTACCAGCGGAAACAGGGTAAGGAAATACAGTAGCGTCATACCATCACTCCCCCATGCAAAAACGCTGCAATTGTTTAACGTTATAGCTCAATTGAGGAGTAGCTGCGGCGGGTTTTCGGTCAACTGGGGAGTTTTGTACGTGCGGGGTAAGGAGTCTGTCCGCATTGGAGCAGAGGGGGCGGCAAGAAAAATGCGCCCCTGTGGGCGCACCATCCCGTTCGCTATTCCGCCTTTTTAACGCGCGGCTTGCGACCGCGCGGCTTATCGACCAGCGCGGACTCACCGCTCTCGCGATACTGGCGGCACCAAGCCTTGACTGAAGACTCGCTGGGAATCTTGTGCTTGATCATAGCCTCGCGAACCGTCAGGCCGTTTTCCAAACGGTCCTTAACCACGGCGAGCTTTACGTCGTACGAATAAGTGTGGTGGCGGGCGCCCGCGTTGAGCACGGCGTCGGCGCCGCCCACGGCATATGCGCGGGCCCACTGACGAGCCGTGGCCTGGGGAATGCCAAGCTTTGCGGCGAGGGCGCGGTGACCGACCCCCTCTTGGAGGATCTCGACGGCGCGCTGCCTAACCTCGGGCGCATGCGTGCGGGTCCTTGTTGCTTCCGACATACCTGCCACTTCTTAGCCTTAACCGTTAATCTGCTTTCTTACGTGCTTGTTAGATAGTAGCATTTTGCTGTTCCCGCGTAACAGTTAATTGAAAATCGTAATGGCGGCATCTGGGTATTTGCCATTCATTTGCAACAGTTCTTTAGGTTTTATTTACGCAGCTAGTTGGCTCGCGGCTCATTGACGGTATTTTACCAACCAGATTGGTATCTTTGTGTTTGGCTGGTATGGTTTATGCAATTATTAACCCCTCGTCAACCCGCGCCTAACATGCCAGCTTTCCATTTGCTTTCCAACTTTCCACTTAACTTTCCAGCTTTCCACCTTAAGTGGTAAGTTACTTGGAAAGCTGGAAAGAAGTTGGGAGACCGAAGCATGGGCGACGGACAGCCCTACTTCGCGAGTCGATACCGCTGTCGCGGGCTGCGCGGAGGCTCCATCGCCTCAATCTTGCCCGCACCAATCAAGCCTTTTATGTGGTTGGAAACGGCGCTCCTGCTCAAACCCGAAGCGTCGGTGAGCTCCTTGGCCGAAGCCGAAGAATGTGTTGCCAGGTAATCCAAGATTGCCTCGTCCACATGCCCCACAGACGTCACCTGTTCCGCCCGCATAATCTTTCGCTTATCGAACGTCAGCGAAAAAGAAACCGTCGAGTTCTTTGGTTCGGGCGGCAACATGTTTGCCCGCTCGAGCTGCTCACCTATCTCCTGATAACCAGTGCCGCGATTTTCGACCACGTAGCCACCGCCTGGGTACGGCGTGGTCTCGAGGATATTTGAAAGGAACTGGTTTCTGGATGACGAAACCCCAGAAACTCCCAGCGAATCGATCGTTACATCGCCGTACAGCCCGCCGGGATTGAGAATCTCGACGCGGTCGATATACAGGTTGACCTGCACTTGTGAGCCACGCGCGGCGGAAGAGTAGTCGCGGTGCATGAGCGCGTTCGCCACCGCCTCGCGCAGCGCCACGGGCGGATAATCGGGCACATCTTTCCGGAACGCGCCCTCGATAACCGCGGCGTTTCGGGTGTTTCTCGCAACGGCGGCAAGCACGTCCTCAATCATGAAAGGGATTGGACCCAAAATGGTCTGAGAATCCACAAAACGCTTGTTATCGCTTACTCGCTGCGTTTTTGTAGTCCCGGGGTACGCCGTAAAGGTCACATTGAGACGTGGGAAGAACTTTTGCGGAAACCGTCCCATCGCGACAATTGCGGCAAGCGTCGGCACGATTGCGTCGTCCACCCTTTTGTTCACATGCAGGTCAAGGAGAATCTCGTCATCGCTTCTGGTGCCCAAAAGCCTAGGGTGCAGCTCGCGCTGGCGTTTTATAAACCCTTGCAAAAGATCGGCGTCAAGGTCATCGAGCGTGGCATCTTCGACCGGCTCGTCGTCGTATGTAGGCTGAACATGCTCCTCCATAAAGCGATCGATTTCGTAGGGAGTCATGCGCCGGTCGCCGTCGCCCGTACGGATAAAGGACGAATCGTACATGCCGCGCGCCGTGATGTAGCAGGGCTTATCGCGTGGATGCATCTCATTGATGCGCGCGCAAAGCACCAGTTTTTCCTCAAAGGGAATCACTTGGATATCCGGCCTCACAACGGGCGTCAGCCTTTCGCATGCAGAAGAGAGAGCGTCTTGCATCTTGCGAGCATCAAAACCCTCGACGGGCACAAACCCGTTCTTTTCTGAAATGCCGAGGATTACAAAGCCGCCCTGCGCGTTAGAAAAAGCCGAAAGCGTCTCGACGATGCTTTTGGGGAGCGCGCCCTTGGCTTCTTTTACTTCGTACTGCTGGGTGTCGTTTCCTATTGCCCGCAGATGATGGATAGCCCGCGCCAACCACTCCTCATTCATGCCAAACCTCCCAACTTTCCAACTTTCCACCTAACTTACCAGCTTTCCACCCAGCTTTCCACCTTAGGTGTTAAGTTAAATGGAAAGTAGGAAAGACGGTTGGGAAGCTGAAGCAGCAGCAGTCCGAGCGAGCAAGAAAAGAGGCGGCAACTGGGTGGTTGCCGCCTCTTTGCGTGGCTAGTTGGACCCGCGGGGAATGCCCTGGGTGTTGATGCGTGCCAGCGTGTATGTCACGTAGTCAGAGTTCTTATAGCCTCCGAGGTTGCTGACATTGACTGGCGTGTCCTTTATTACACCGTTATCGGACATATTGGCCGTTAGCACCAGACGATAGTTGGCATAGGTCTGACCAGCCGTCTCAACATCGGTGTTCACCTTAACGCGGAAGGCATGCTCAAAGGCAAGGCTGTTGCCGTCGCGCGTGGCGAACGCGCCGCCAGTCCCCTTGCTATCAGTAAATACGTAATTCTTGCCATCGGCGCTCAAAGAGCCGTTAGCCAACTTGTCGCTACCGAGCACCGTAATGTAATTTTTGATACCGCTGACCTGAGCATACGAGCCATCATCCTGGCGCTGCTGCAAGCTCAACGTATACGTTACCGTATCGGCACTGGAAATCATTGCCTCGGCACCCGTGAGCTTGGACAAATCATACGTTCCCACCAGAGCGATTTCGCCGTCGGCGGACTTGAGGTCATCGATGTTGATACCCAGCTGCGACTTCTTTGAAGCCTCGAGCGCAATAGTCGAAGAGCCCACGTCCATGCGGTAGTATCCAGCTTTGCCGTCGATGTATGCCGAGTTGCTACTGGTGCTGAGCGTTTCGTCATTCGTAGAGAGGTACGCACGATAGTTGGGCTTTGTGTACCTATCTGTGCCGCCATTCTGCGAAGCGATAATACCAGCCTGGCACGCAGGCTCCGTCATGGCGAGATTCGCCTTCATGGTAATGGTGAATTGGTTGTTATGGCTCTTGGCAGCCTCACGAATGCCGGAAAGGTCGATGGCCTTGCCACTGGCATCGGCGAGCACAAGCGACATGTCGCCGCCCGCTGCAGACCAGTCTTTGGCAGCAATCGCCGTCGTTTCCGTCGTGCCGGCATCAGTCCACTTAGAACCATCCCACGTGTAGTAGTTGCCCCCCACCTTCACATAGAACGAATACGTGCCCTGGGTTCCAGTCGGGTAGCCATGCGCGCCCGCAGCACTGCCGTTCTTCCCGTAGTTCACGAGCGAAGAATCCAGCTGGTAGTACAGCGCGTCGGAGCTCGTGTATTGCTGGTTCGGGTCGAACTTCACGGTGTCGCTTACGTTCATGGTAAGCGGATAGGTGACATCGAGAAGCTCCATCCGTTTGATGCCGTCCTCGTTGTCATCGATGAGGTCGTGCGTGTAGTTAGATGTCACGCTGTAGGTCGAGGCCGTATTCTGGTGCCCATCCTCGGCAGCCTTGCCGTCGGCCGCTTTCTTGCCTCGCAGCAGGTAGTTGATGTGCTCGTTGAGGCTCGTGTCCACCGTAGTTGCGGTGTAGCCGTTGACGCCCGCAGAGCCCGCCGGCGTGCGCACCACCAAGTAGAAGTTCTCGCTCTTGGGCTCTTCCTTGGCAACGGAGAGGGTGTAGAACGTGCCCATCGTGTCGGAAGATGTACGCGCGCGGTAGTACGCGCTGCCGACCTTGGCGCCGGCCGCCTTCTCGAGCTCGACCTGGCTCTTGCCTTCGACCTCGGCATCGGTGAGCTTGACCCAGGCACCGTCCTTGTCCTCCTTGGCCGCCACGCCCACGATTTCGCTCAGCCACGGCTCGACGTAGGCATTTTTGCCGGAATCCACAAAGTCGGTGAGCTTGACCGACGCCGCTCCGCCCGCGCCCACCGTGCAGTGATATTCACGGTTGTTATGAGCAGTGTCCACAAGCGTGAGCTGCGTGCCCTCGGGCAGCGTGGCGCCGAAGGTGATGCTCTTGTTGAGCGGGCCCATGGAGCCACCGGCTTCGAGCAGCGTGTTCCAGCCGTAAGCGACTGCCTCGCCCCGGGCGCTGCCATAGGTCCAGGTAAGGTAACCGGTCATGGTATCGCCGCTGCTCACAAGCACGTGATTGTCGTATTGAGTCGCAAAGTCGGCAGCCTTGAAGTTCGCACCCTCGGAGTAGGTGGCAGTGAAGTCGATCTCGAGCATGCGCTTAACGATGATGGGCACCTGCACGCGGTAGCTCTGGCCGGCCTCGCTAAAAGTGACCGTGAGCAGCGTGAAGCGGCCCTGCTCGTTGTCCCAGTCGGTACTCGCGCGGAAAACCATGGAGCTCGTGCCGTTGTTGAGCACCTTGAGCGTGGGCGTTTGCGAGGCGGTTGCGTCCTTGACGAAGGCGCCGTTATCGGCAAGCGAGAAGACCTCGGCGGTGGCGGTCACGTGCTTGGCGCTGCCGTTGAGGCGGCGGGCATCGGAAAAGCCGCCGTTAGTCACGATGTTCAGATACTTCTCGACCGTCGTCGTGTCGTTGCCGGGAATCATGAGTACCGGGAAGTCGTTTGCAACCTTCTTGCCCGAAGTAACGTTGTTGGTGTTGAAAGTGGGCCTTGGGCTGTCCGCGCTATAGGTGCTCGTGTTTTGGTACGCGCCGGCATCATTAATGCCGCCGATATTGGTATAGGTGTAGCGGCCGGCAACACTGGTGCCTGCCTCGCTCTGGATGGTCGTCGCGGTGTCAATGGCGACACCGTCGCCAAACAGATAGCGATCAGCGGTGTCGTCGTCGGAGGCACGCACCGCCAGCGTGCTCACGGGGCTCGTGGTCACGTATGGGCTTGCAGCCGTAGTAGCGGTATCGTCCGCACCGTAGAGCGTGGTGTCCTTGCCGGGTAAGTCGAGCCTGTCGTTGTAGTCTCCGAACGCGATGTAGGTTTTCTTGTTAACGGCGGCTGTATTGGTCGTGTAAACCATCGGCGGCAGGTCACTTGTGGTCTTGCC
The DNA here is from genome assembly GCA_902495645.1 of uncultured Collinsella sp. Lineage (GTDB taxonomy): Bacteria > Actinomycetota > Coriobacteriia > Coriobacteriales > Coriobacteriaceae > Collinsella. The sequence continues at coordinate 53,696 of CABUXY010000004.1, forward strand.
GGCGCCGGGCTTAACGTTCACGCCCGCTGCGGAGAGGCTGTACTTATTATCTCCTGTGTCAACCTCACCCAAGAGCACACCCTGCTTAGAGCCGGATTTGTAGGTGTTGCTGTCCATGAGCACGTTTACCAGATGGAACTGGCCGCGCCCGTCGCCCATAATGCCGCCGTTGGACCTTTCGCTAAACGTGGTGTTGGATACCTTTGTGTTGGTGACGTCGATGACGACGGATCCGCTGTTCTTCGCGTTATTCGCGCCCAACAGACCGCCGCTCCAGTTACCCTTAATCGTAGCGTTCTCGATCGCGATGTTGTTGCAGGCTATATTCACATTGCTGAAGAAGTAGCCGATAAGCCCTCCCGAGCATTTGCCGGTGCCGGCGATGCTGACATTCTTGACATTGCAGTCGTCGAACCAGTACTTGTTGAGGCTACCGCTACTCGTAACCTCACCAATCAGGCCGCCCGCATTGTAGATGCTATTGTTCGTTCCGGTCTCATCGCCGATGACGGCGTTCTCGGTGCCGACTCTGCCATCAATGCGCACGTTGCTCATAGAAATAACGCCGCCACGGGCGCGTCCGACCACGCCGCCGGCGCCCATATGGTCATCGGAGTTCGACCCGGTGGCTAGCACGTTTACCCCAGAGATGACTGCCGTGCTCGACGGGACTACCTCGGTGGTGCCGATTTTGGTGTTGACCGAGATATCGCATCTTTCGACATAGCCGAGCACGCCGCCCACGTAGGGCACTGTCCCTGTGGCAGTTATGGTCGAGTTTTTGCCAACGGTCCTTTCACTCACCCCTGTGCCTGCGGTTGTCCACACACCGCACGCCGAGGCGACCGTACCCACATAGCCACCGACATTCTTCTCGCCCGTGACGTTAAGGTCGGTATATGAGCAGTCATAGAGATACGCGGTCGCTCGTGCGTCGCTGAACGCAACCATATAGGTTCTGTCCTTGCTTAAACTTCGGCTGGCGCGGCCCGAGCTGCCAAGAAGCCCTCCCACGCTCTTTGCGCCCGACACGGTGCAGTTATTCATCTGCACGTTGCGGTAGACGCCGCACGTGTTGCCATCGTAGTTAGCCGTTGCGCCCGCCAAAAGACCGGTGCCGATAAGGTCGTTCGATGCCGTTCCCGTTGTGGCGCCGCCGTTGGCGGCGATATAGGTGAGCGCTACATTGCAGCTGCTAAAGGTAAGGTCTTTGACCTGCGCTCCACCGTTCGCGGTGACGCTCTGCCCCACATTGGTGGAGGTAAACATCACGGTGTTGAATAGTCCGCCCACGCCCGAGACCTTATAGTCGTCATCGGCGTATTCGACGGCGCCGTAGGCAACGTCTTTGGTGCCCACCGTGATGGTGGCTCCGTTGCCATCGATCGTGGCCACGTGCGGCGTGATGCGGTCGCGATCGGTGGTCGTCTCGTTCGAGTTGCAGGCATTGGAATAGTAGCGGCCGTTGAGACCCACATATCCTGTGCCGTAGCCGGTCATATCGTAGGTGGTGCCCTGCTTGAACTCCAAGCTCATGCCGATCGATTTCGACGCGCACACATAGCCCGTTTGGTAGTCGGCAGCATAGGACGCCACCAGGTAGGGCGAGTTCACATCGTCATCAGGGTCAAGCGGGCCGTGCCACCCCTGCTTGCCGGGGGCTTTCTGGTCGTCGTTTTTGGCAGTCTCGAAATCGCCGGCAGCGCTCATAGGCTTGCCCACGCAGTCGTAGCTGGCATTTCGCACCTTGCCATATTCCTTGTTGCCAAACAGGTAGCCTTCTATCGCCGGATCTTGCGTATCGCTGCCCCAGTACGCCTTGGAGCCACGGAACACACCGTAATTGGCATAGTTGGTATGTGCCGCGCCAGCGCCCGCGCCCGAGCTAATGATGGCCGAGAGCACCAAAAGGCCTTGGGGATTTTCCACCGTAGTCACGGGCGCCTCAGCGTTGGTGCCGATGTACTTATTGTTGGTGCCCGTGGTGGTGGCACAGGGGGTTCCCTTGTCTTTGAGCTCGTTAATCTTGTAGTTAGCGTCACCGTTTTCAACCTTACAGCCCTCGCTAAAGGCATAGCCATCAATCACGCGACCGACGTAGGGATTGTTGTAGAGATCAAAGTTGCCCTTTCCCAGACCACGAGATTTGTCACCAGTTCCAGCACGCCAGGAAGATTTTGCGCTTTTGGCCATATTGCGGAAGATCACACCGCCGCCAGCAATAGCACCGACGTAGCCACCGATGGGAACAAGATACGACTTGTCGCCACCGCCCGTGACGGTAAATCCCGTTGTAGGGTTTTTGGTCGTCGTCCCATTAACGGCCACGCGATCGATAATGTTATCGCCGCCAAGAATGCAGCCGATAACGCCACCGAAAAATGCTGTCGGGACGCCGTCCGCATCCTTCTCAGAATAAGTAATAGTCGCCTGCGCATTCACATAGTTGATGTTAAGATTGCGCACCACGCTGCCATAGCTATAGGGAATGAGACCGCGAAGCTCGCCCTTGTTGTTTTTGATCTCAATTGTTGCAGGCTCAGAGGACTTAGGGTCGCCAACAATAACGCCGCGGAACGGGTTGGCCTTATTGCCAAAGCCGCCAAATGAAGCCGCATCGACGGTAATCTTATTGCCCTCAGCAGGCTCAATGCTGTAATACGCACTTTGAATGTAACGCCGCATCGTTTCGTCTTTTAGCGTCTGGTTTGAATCGGTCGTTTCGCCGATCCTTTTCTCCCATTTGCTCTCACTTGGATTGCTCTGCTTGTAGACGTACACGACCTCGTTGCCGGTCTTCGTTTTGTCGCTACGCCTCTCGCACAGTAGGGTCTGATTAGCAGCAATGGTAACTTCCCAGCCGTCGAGGGCAGTGCCATTGTTTATGTAATTGGCAATGGCGTTCATCTCCGTCGCATCCTTAACGGCGTACGGATCGCCATACGTACCGCATCCCGTCATCAGGTTAGGGATGCGCTGGTTAACCTTGATTTCGTGATACTGGACGCTATCCTCGGTGGCTTTTCCCTTGTAAACATAAGGAAGATAGTCACCAAACCGAGGATTATCGGCATCTGCCGGCTTCTTATCAACCGTCACCAAGCCATTAGGGGTGGCATAGGTTTCTTTGTCGTAATACCAAAGCTGCTTGCCAGAGTATTCCTTGTCCTTGGCATCGATTTCGCTTCCGTATGTCACCTTACCAGCCTCGGCATCGGCCCTAGTAAAGGTGTAGTCTGCAGAGCCCGTGCCCGTACTTTTGTAGCCAAAACTCTCCAGCAGGCTCGCATGGGTGAAAATCGTATTGCTATTTTGGCTGGGCAAGCTGATTCGCTCAAACTTCGCCGTCACCTGGTCGGAATTTTTTCCCACGCCGAGTCTGCCGAAGAGCGAGGTTGCCGCCTTGGCCCCTTTCGCGTACCCAAAGGTTGAAATATTCTTAGCGCTCAGGTTCACGCATGTCTGCATCTCGTTGATAAGCAGAGGAGCGTAACTGGTATTGTCGTTCACACCGTCGACCTTCAAGCCGTCGAGTGTCAGACCATCTATCTCGAGCTGCGCCACATTAGTCTCATTGATGGGCCCATAGATGCAGCTGCACACCAAAGCGCCAGACGAGCTTCCCGCATCGTTCACAACAGAGCCCACGGTGCCAGCAAGCGTGACGTTTTCGACATTAAGGTCGCCCGTATGGGTTCCGATGAGAGCGCAGTGCATATTTTCGTGCTGCGTGGCTTCGCTATTCTTTTTGTTACCTTCTTGCTCAGCTTTAATGTCGGAATAATGGAACGTAATCGTTGCATTATTCACAGTAACCGTTGAGCCCTTCGCGGGGTCAGTAGGATAGAAACTGTATCCATCTAAATTGATTTCCGCGCCCGCGCTGTCGCTCGTGCCAATATTGTTTCCTTGGAAAATAGCCTGATTTCCCGGAATGATATAGTCCTGAATCGCGCTAGGAGCATACAGGTACGCACACCAAAGTAATAAGTACTCTGCGGAGTTCATCCAATTGTCTTTGCTAGCGTTTTCCGGTTTGTAGCCTACCTCCGCATATGCTTTGTCAAGATTGTAGTAGTAGCGAACAGAACCATTTGTTTGTGGAAAGCTATCAGAAGGATTAGCGGGGGCGATGCGATTTCGATAACTATTATCTCTAGCGGGATCTCCGCTCATGTCCAGCTTTTGGTCCTCGGTATGAAGCGAGACAACCGCATTGCAGCCGTTATCGATCAGATTACTTTCGGGCTTCACGCCATTTGCAAGCCATTCGTCGTATGTCTTTACCTTTGGGGCGGTTATAGACACGCCATTCACAGCATAAGCGGTACCCCACCAAGCCCTGTCCTCCAGATATAGACCGTTATAGTTGGTCTCGGCACCAAAGCTATTTGAATCGGATGTACTGCCGCGAGTAATAAGAACGCCAAGCGTGGTTGCGCTATTAGCGGTGAAGGAAGCGTTGGCCAAATTGATAGCATAATTATTGATGATCCAGTGGCCACTGGCGGCGTATACGAGGCCGCCGACCTCAGTAGAGTTTTCTGCAGTCACGGTAGTGTTATTGGAAGTTTTTAGGGCGTAGGTGCTGTCGCTGGTATTCGCAGCAGTATCGCCAATGGTGACGATGGCGTTGCCCCAGCTGTAGCCCAGAAGACCACCGGCGCCGTTGAGCTTGTCGCCGTTCTTGCCCACGGTCATAGCGAATTCACTAAAGCTAAGACCGGCAATGTTAACGTTCTTCTCGTTCGATCCCTGCACAATGCAGCCGATAAGACCACCGACTTGGGCAATCTTGCCGCCGGCGCAATCGCCGGTTTTGATTTTGCCGCCGACTTCGAGGCCCGTAACATTGAATGTCGAGGTATAGTCGCCCACGTAGCCGATGGCGCCGCCAATGCGCATATTGCCATTAAGCGTTTGAGCTTTAGTGATGGTCGCCTGGGCCTTGCTGTTGCCCTCAAACACAACCGTAGAAGCCGCCGACACGCTGCCCGCAATACCACCAATGTTCACGTCATTGGCAAACGTATCATCGCACGCAATATTCGTTTTGCACGTTACGCCAGACAATGACAGGTTGCCGACGATGGTACCCGCAAGCGACCCAGCATCGATAGCCGAACCGTTATCGAACTTCATGGAGCCAGCGATTGTGACGTTGGAGATGGTTGCGCCGTTGACGGCCGCAAACAAGCCTAAGCGGCCGTGGCGGTAGATTTTGCCGTTGCCGTTGCTCGTGTCATTGCCGTCGAGCACAGCTTCACCACGCTTGCCGTACGGCTCGCCGGCGGCAAGGTTAATTGTGCCGCCACCGTTCAGCGTTCCCGAGAAAACTTGCGAGCCGTCTGCACGATTCTGCGTGAAACCCGTCAGGCCCGTGCCCTTGAGATCAATAGTGCCGTTCACCGTAATGGTCGAGGACTGTAGGCCATTCAGATTGTTTTCAGTAACGCCTTCGACCATTGAGTAGTAGCCGTTGGTTTGCCAGGTAATCGCAAGCTTGGCGAAATCGTCGATACTTGCCAGCGCAAATGCATCGCCAGTTTTTACGAGCTTAGAGCTAAAGTTCCACTGGTGCGCTTCGTTGATGGAGATGAGGTTCTCGCTCAACGGGTTGCCCAAGCGAATGACTTGGCCGCAGCTGTACACGTCATCGATCTTGACGGGCGTAGAGGAGCGCTTGTATTGCCATTTCTTTGTATCACCTGCGGCGGCGCCGCTATCGCTTCCGCTACCGGCGGCAAAAATCAGCGAGTTGAAGTTCTCATAAATCAGCTGCGCGGTGTGATCATTTTCCACGAAGGTGGCATGCGACAGGTCAGTGATACCGCTGAACTTGACGATGCCGAGCCACGACGACCCAACGACTCCGGCAAAGCCGCCGTTTGCGCCGCCGATGGTAGCGCCGCTGGCGGTTTTGACCGTTAGGCCGCGCACTTCTAGAACGTTGTTTGTGTCCACGACGCCCACGGCGCCGCCGTATTTGCTATTTGCACTGGCGTACCCCGAGGTTGAGCATGTCACCGTTGCACCACTGATGACCACAGCGGACACGTTGGCACTCCCGCCGCCTTCGCCGAGGTAGCCTACTAGGCCGCCTGCGTAGGTGAGTTTGCCGTTGGAGCCCACGCCGAACGACACCGCAGTATCACCCTGCACAGTAAAGGCATGCAGTGCGTCACCGTTTTTCTGGCCCCACAGCTTGCCCACCAAGCCGCCGTAGTTGCCGTGCCTGTTGTCGTCCTTGCCGTTTTGCAGCGTGCTTGTATACGAACCGCCATTGACGACCACGTCACCGTTCGATATGTCGAGCACGCCGAACAGTCCGCCGGCAGAAGGAGCAGCACTCGTGTCGGACACGCTGAGCTCCACGCCCCTGCCAAAGTCGAAGATGCCGCTGTTGATGGTGAATGCGCCGGCAAACGAGGCGTCGCCGATAAGGCCGCCTGCATACGTCCCGGCAGATGACGATCCAACCGCATGCGCGGGCTTGATGGCAATGGCCTTGCCCGAGGCGTCTTTTCCGCTGTTATCCTTGCCCACGGTGAGCGTGAGCTTAGTCGCCTTACCGATAAGACCGCCCGCCGCGTTTTTACCTGCGACGCTCAGCGCCGAGACATCGATGCCAGTTGGTAGGGCGACGGTGGCACCCTCCCGCGCCTCGCCGATAAGACCCCCCGCGTTGGCATCAGCGGCTGTCGCGTTGATAGTGGGGGTACCGTCGAGTTTGTCCGGCAGGGCGAGGCCAGCAAGCGTAAGCGATGCTCCTTCGACAAGGGTGTTCACAAGCAAGCCCATGTTGCCTGCGCTCGATTGCATATCGACTGCCAGGGGGCTGTTCGCGCTTGTCGTGTAGGTGGCATTAAGTGTAAGCGCGCCCGTGACCTCGCCCACAAGCGGCGAGGTGAGCTTGCAGATGTCCTTTTCGGTATCGCTTTTGGGCGTGCCCACGGTAACGGTGGCAGCAAGCGTCTTGTCCGCGCCCGTGACCTTTGCGGCCACGATGGGCTGGGCATCGGTACCCTTCCAGGTGAGCTTTACGGTGCTGTTGGCGTCGCTGAGCTCGATGTTGTTGAAGAGCGTCTTGTTGACGGTCAGGGTCCTGTCGCCGAGGTTGAGCGCGCCTTTGAAAGGGTAGGCATCGCTGCCGAAGCCCTGGAACGCGAGGCTACCCAGGCCGTCCACGATCTCCGCGCCGCACACGTCGAAGTCGATGCCGGTCGAGCCACCTTTGGAGATGTTCGCGTTCTGGTAGATGGCGGGATCGGTGTTGGAGATGGCGATAAGGTCGGCGTTGGACTCAAAGGTAATGGCCGTGACGGCGCCCAAGTCGTCAGTGATGACATTGCCGTCACCCAACGCGTGCCTGAGATCCTCGACAGTAGCGATGGTGGGGGCGGTGTTTGCCTGATCAGCAGCATCCGCGTCCGCGTCATCCGCTTGTTCTCCGTCAGCAGCACCCTCATCGGCAGCCGCATCGTCTTGGGACGCGTCGCCCTCCGCTGGAGCATCGCCGCTGGTGGTTCCATCGGTCGTGGAGTCCTGCGATTCGCCAGCGTTGGTAGAACCGTCGCCGCCCTCGGTAGCGCCCGCGTCGGCGCCCGGAGTCGTTGCGGCATCATCAGATGCAGCCCGATCGGCATCTTGCAGCGCGGTGGCCACGGCATCCTGTACGGAGCGGGCAGTATTGCCCGCGGCGCGCGCGGCGGAGACAGACGCCTCCATAACGGCGTCGAGCTCTTGCGCGAACACCTCTGTGGAGGGCGCGAGCGCCTGGAAAATCATGATCGCAGTCAGGCATGCGGTTGTTATGCGCTTTGCCGTTCTCATCTGGTCCTACCTCGTTCTATCTCATGCCCCGTGCGGGGTCTCAAAATCTATGCTTGCGGGTCGCTTCGACTAGCTCTTCGCGGCCGAACACGAAACGCCAATGGCTTCCCAGCTGGTCGGCTTCGAATCACCCTTCCGGTAAAAGGTGATGATTTCCGAGCCAGGAGATGCATCGTATGTGATCGAGTTGCCGCTGACGGCTGCTTGCCCATTACCGTTCTTGTGATTCGCCTCAAAGAACGGATCGAGCTCGACCCCGTCTCCCCACATGAGCTTCACCTTGGTCGTAGCACCCGTAACCGTCACGCGATAGTTGTAGGCATCAAAAGCGTTGATGCCCAAGTTCTTATCGGTATCCGAGTTCTTATCGACCCACTCGCCCGAAACGCCCGAAGCCGTCACCTCTGCACGCTCGGAAGGCGCAATCTTGGCGGCGAGCCATTTAAGGTTGGTGCCGGGACTATTGGAGCCGACCTGGGCCTTAACGGTGAAGGATGCTTTGTTGAGGTCCGCCTTGGAAAACGTAACCTTATAGGTATACATGGTCGCCTTGTTGGCAGGGAAGGAAAGGCCGACCGTGCCGCCCGCCGTCAGCGCGGGCGAACCGCTTATGCTCCAAGCTTTCGTCGTTCCCGTCGCCTTCACGCTCAGCGTCGCGTTAACGTCCTTGTCGTTGACCTTGTTCTTGTCGCCCAGCAGATGGTTGTAAATGCGAAAGGTAAAAGAGCAGTTTTTCCCACTCGTGTCGGCGATGACGCTTCGGACGGCAATACCCTCGTCATTCAGCGTCTCATTCGTGTAGCCCGTAAGCATGTCCGAGGCAAACAGCGCCTGCGACGTGCCCGAGACAGCGACCGACTTAAGGAAGTCGCCCGCCAGAAACGCCGTGTAGGTAAGGTAGGTACCCGTCGCAATCGCGACGGCGCATAGCAGCACCGCAACTGCCCACAGGCGCTTGCGCACTTTAGAAGCAGGGGCCACCGACTCTGCGCAGCAAGGCTCTGCCTTAGAATCATCAACCTGTGCAAAGTGCTTGCCAGCAGGCCTTGCGATTTCATTTTGCTCTTTCTTGTCTTTTCGCATCTGGCACCCCTCCCTTCCTTCTTATTGGTTGCCGCTCGTGCCGCGAGCAATTAGGTAGACCATGTCGGTTTCTTTAACGTTGGAGACCGTCTTTCCGTTTACGGTCACAACGCCCGGATTCCACGTGCACTCGATGATGAAGTTCGTGGCGGCGTTGGCTGTGTTGCCATTCCAGCCATCGAGCCCACTCTCTGCGAACTTTTGATACCGATACAGCGGACGGGCGTTTTTCTGGACTTTCGCGTACGAGCCGTACGTTGGGTCGTTTGCCTCAAGCTCTTTAGCCAACGCACTTGTCCCGTCCGCGGAGTTGATAAAATGGAACTCAATCGGGGCGCCCTTCTTGCTCCACGAATACGGCTGATTGAGCCCGTCGAGGCCAACCACAGTGCCGCTCGTATTGCTCGGATCGTTGACCGTCACGTGATATACATTGATCGTCAGCCCCGTGATATTCGTTGTGTTGGCAACCTGCAGCTCAAACGCTTGACCGCCGGCAGCGGGATCGCCATTGTCGCTCTGCACACAAAACGCGCGACGAACGGTCACGGTACCGTTGGAGTTTTTCACATCACCGCGCGACTCGTCATACGAAATCTCGATGGGCTCAATACTTGTCTGGTTGGGACCCATGATCTTGAGCTGCGCGGGCGTTTGGATCTTGCCCACCGTGGACAGACTTTTGCTGCCCACAAACCACGAGAGCGATAAACCGACGATAAGAGCGATTGCCGCCAGCAATATCAGGACCGCAAGGGCCTGTGCGCGGTGGTTTTCTATCCAATTGCGGGCATCGCCGAGGCGCGTTTGCATGGTGCTCATGAGCTCACGCCCTCCTGAGCGCTAATTCTTAGTTGGATGTATTCGACCTTATCGCCGATCTGCTCGTCGGCATTGTTGTACAGCGCCGAGCAGATGGCGGCGTCGCTGAAGGACATGTCAGCCGAAACCGCAGGAGCGTTGGCAGCACTTGTGCCGTTTGCCGCGCCATAGAAGTAGTTCGCTTTATGCGCGTTCATATCTGCCTGCAGAGCGCCGTAGTCAGACTTTGCGTCGCCCGCCGCCGCAAACAGATTCTTGTAGTAATTCGTGTTGCCGGTAAGGATGAAGTTCTGAAAGTACTCCGGCCATACCCAGTACAGATTGATGGTGACGGGCTTGTTCGTTGGCTTGGTCATATCGCCTTTATCGCAAAATTCGCTCTTGCGAATCTTGATCTTGCTATCAACCACGCGGCCCGAGTAATAGCCGTTCTCGCAACTCGTAAAGAACAGCAAATGGCCTTTGATCAAGCCAAGGAGCGCCTCCGCCTCGGGCGCCAGCGTTCCCCCGTCCCCAACAACGCCAACAATGTTCGTGACCTTAAGCAAGCGCGACAGACTGATCGTGACCCCGTCCAGGTCACTCACCAGCGGCTTCACCGTAAATGTAATCTTGCCGCGAGCACCCGGGTACAGAGAGCCCGCGGTCTCGTTGTTCAGGTTGGAGCCGAGTGTTACCGTCATGGCGTCGGTCACATCCAGGCCATCAATGGCAGGCTTTTCCTCGGGCGTGCGCTCGGAGCGCTCGTAATAGCCCACGTGTGCGCCAGACTCACCCTCGCCCGCGGCGGTCAGCGTGTACCGCCCCGCCTTCGCCCCGATCGTACTCCCCGTGGCGCTCACTCGATTGTTCGCGGCAAACCAGGCCAGACATGCAAAGATGGCAACAATGGCAGCCAGCACAAACAAACCACTCACCAGGAAATCCTTCCAGAAATCCTTGAGGGTCCGCACGTGCTCGTCGGCAGCTTGACGGTACTCGGCCGCCGTCTTGTGCTGCTGGAGCTCGCTATGTCGGTCCATGCCACTCATCGCTTACGTTTGCCCTGCTTGCGGGCTTGCCATCCTTTTCCGCTTGGTCGCGTTTATCCGTTGTTCGCAGGTAGAGAATTCAGGCAGAATACAACACCATACGATAAGGTAAAAGAATAGCATTGACCTGCGGTTTGTTCCACGGCGCAAACCTTAATGATGTCTTAAAGATTACAAAAAGCAGCCTCGCCCATATGCCAAGGACACGGCGCAAGCTCGCCTGCCCCTCGCACAAAAACCGGGGTGGGGCCTGCTGTTCTTGCAAGTCCCACCCCGGTCGATGGTCTGTATATGCCGGAACGCAGTCGGGCGAGGCGGATCCGTGCTACCGCCCCGCCTGGCCGCGAAGTTAACTACAGCTCGTTAGCCGCGTGATATGCCGTGCGGATGGCGCTCGCAATGTCGGCGGTACGCTCGCCCGAGCAGTCGCCCACGCAGGTCACGGGCACCGTCACGCCGTCAAGGTCAAACGCGTTGGCCTTGGAGCCCACGGCCATCACCACGTAATCGCAGACGATCTTCACCGGCTCCTCGGCGCCGTCCTCGGTGGTGCGAATGGCCTCCACGCCCTCATCAGTAATGGCGGTCAGGCGGGTCTTCACGTGCTGCTCCACGTTATGCTCGGCAAAGTCGCTCATAATCAGCGGCAGAATGGTCTCGGACTCGCCCGCGGCAATCTTGTCGAGCATCTCCACGATCGCTACCTCGCAGCCGTGCTGCAGCAGGTACTCGGCAGTCTCGGTGCCCACCAGGCCACCGCCAATGACGGCGACGCGGCCCGCAAGCTCCACCTTGCCGGCCAGCACGTCCCAGCTCGAGACGACCTTGTCCGAATCGGCACCCGGAACGGGAATGACCACGTCGTGCGCGCCCACGGCCACAATCGCGGCGTCGACGGCGTTGAGGTCCTCGGCGGTAGCGGCATGGTTGAGCTCGACCTTCACGCCCAGGCCAGGCAGAATCTTCTCGTAGTACTCGACCGAGCGCATGATCTCGTCCTTGCGCGGAGGCGCAGCCGCCAGCACAATCTGGCCGCCCAGATGATCGCTCGCCTCGTAAACGGTCACGTCGTAGCCGCGCTTGGCCGCCACGCGCGCGGCCTCCAGGCCGGCGATGCCGCCGCCCACTACGGCAATCTTCTTGTCGCCCTCGCCTGGCTTAATGGCGATAGTCGCCTCGTCGCCGTTCTCGGCATTAAGCACGCACGAGATGTACTTGCGGTTTTGAATCGCGTCGACGCAACCCTTGTTGCAGTTGAGGCACTCGCGGATGGGCTCACCCGTGGCGGCCTTCAGCGCAATGTCGGGGTCGCACATGAGCGAGCGGCCGTAGGCGATGATGTCGGCCGCGCCGTCTTCCAGAATCTTCTCGCCGGCCTCGACCGAGACCACGCGGCCGACGGTTGCCACCGGCACGGAGACCAGGGCCTTGACGCGCTCGGCCACGGGCAGCGTCCAGTTGTAGGGCATGGCGCCCATGGGCGGAATGGTGTCGCCCATATTGCCGGTGTGATTGGCCTGTGCAACCTGGATCATGTCGATGCCCGCGCCCTCGAGCAGCTTGGCAAACTCGCAGGCCTCGTCGGGCTGCAGGCCGCCCTTACCGCGCGGCGTGCCGTCGGGGTTCTCCATGATCACGGGGAGCTTGTACTCCACCATCAGCTGCGGCGCGGCTTCCTTAATGGCAGCGACGACCTCGAGCGCATAGCGAACGCGGTTCTCGAACGAGCCACCGTACTCGTCGGTGCGCTTGTTGAGGATGGCCGAGCACAGCGAACCCACCAGGCGGTCGCCGTGGACCTCGATGGCGTCGATTCCGGCCTGCTGCGCGCGAGCGGCCGAGGCAGCGATAGCCTCCTTGATCTGGGTGAGCTGCTCTACGCTCGCCTCGTTCACGAAGTGCTGCATATCGTGGTGCAGCTTGGCATAGGCCTGTTTGCGGATCTCGTTGGACTCGGCCATCTTGGCGGCAAAGGTCCCCTCATCACCGGCGGCCTTGGCTTCCTGCGCGGCCTTGGCGGCGGCCATGGATCCCATGACCATGCGGCCGACGCCGGGCACGTCGTACTCGGGGTGGAACAGCTGCAGCGCGACCTTGGCACCGTGCTTGTGGACGGCGTCGGCCAGCGCCTTAAACGTGGGGATCTGGGCGTCGGTCGCCAGCTTGGGCGTGGGGCTTGCGGTCATAACGGGAGCGACGTCGCCGATGACGATGTAGCTCACGCCGCCACGGGCCAGGCGCTCGTAAAAAGCCAGGCTGCGCTCGCCAATGGAGCCGTCGCGCTCCTCGTAGCCGGTGGTCAGCGGCGGGAACATAATGCGGTTCTTGAGCTCAAGGGGGCCAACCGTAATGGGCTGGAGCAGTTTGGATGCAGGTGCGGTCATGGACATTCCTCTCTTGTAGGCGCGGCGGCGATGGTGCCGCGTAGTTGTCTAGAGGATATGGCATGGGGGTACAGCGGCACAACGAAAATCGGCGAATATCAGGTGACGGCAGGTGGATGGGACGGGGCGGCCCGTCGGTTTGTCTCAATCTGCAACAGTTACTCGGCAAAATCCGTCCCTCGTGTTACAGATCCAGACAAACGGGACTCAACCCACCGGCATATCTCGATCTGTAACACCTAGCCGTCCAAATCGGTACTAGATGTTACAGATCGAGATTTTGTTTGAGAGGCCGAGAATTGGACCGAAAACACGGTCCCTGAATAATAAAAAAGCTCGCCGGCTAGGCCGACGAGCTGCAAGTTCTTGGTCGCGGGGGCAGGATTTGAACCTACGACCTCCGGGTTATGAGCCCGGCGAGCTACCAGACTGCTCCACCCCGCAATGTCTGGGCGCCTCATGTGCGCAAGAAAGAATATTACGTGGGAGTTCGGTAAACGGCAAGGAAAATCTCGTAGAGCATAATTCCTTCATATTTAAACCCCTCAGCCCATATCGCCGTGAACGAATCGCAGCCGAGCGCCGTCGATGGCGCGTATACAATGGTGCGCGTCCTTTTATGCCAACACTGGGAGTAGACATGCTGCTCGCTATCGATATGGGAAACACGCAGACGGCCATGGGTCTGTTTGATGGAGACGAGCTGGTGCAGTCGTGGCGTATGCCCACCGACCGCTCCTATACCGCCGACGAGATCCACGTGCGCCTGATGGGTTTCTTTAAGATGTACGACCTTTCGCTCGATGCGGTCGACGCGATCGCCTTTGCCGGCGTGGTGCCGCAGCTCTCGCGCGAATGGCACGCCGTAGCCGACCGCATTGCCGCGGACGCCATCGTCATCGGGCCGCAGACGGCCGCGGTAACTAAGCTGCGCGCAGCGCGCCCCCAGGCCGTAGGTGCCGACCGCGTCGCCAACGCCGTTGCGGCCGAATCTTTCTACGGCGCGCCGGCGATCGTGGTGGACTTTGGCACCGCGACCAATATCGACGTCATCGATAAGGACGGTTATTACATTGGCGGAGCGATCGCGCCGGGCATCCGCATCTCCATGGACGCGCTTGCCGCCCGTGCCGCCAAGCTCGCCAGCGTTCCGCTCGAGGCGCCGGAGCACGCCATCGGCCGCGATACCGAGGAGTGCATCAAGGTCGGCGCCGTGATGGGCGCCGCCGCCATGGCCGAGGGCCTGGTCGCGCGCATGAAGCGCGAGCTGGGCCGCGAGGATGCCACCGTTATCGCCACGGGCGGTCTCGCCGGCATCGTCGCCGATTCGACCGATGCCTTCGACGTGGTCGACGGGCAGCTCACCATCAAGGGCATCTGCGAAATCTACCGCCGCATGCAGGAGCTGGGGCAAGACGGGGCTTAAGTCGAGCACGCCCGATGTCACAGCCCCGCAAACGTTCGCCAAGCCCATTCCTCAAAAACGAAAATTTTTCAATTTTGAGGAATAGGACCGACGCGGCCATTCTCTCGGGTCACACAGAAGCCCTCCCCGGTGCAGGCCGAAGAGGGCTTCGTTGTCATCGTTATCTTTGAGCGCTGGCGCCCCGCGTTAAAGCCCGCGAATCCGTACGGCCTCGGGCGGAAACTCCTGCTCGCCGGCATCGGTCTTGATAGTCGCGCGGCCCCAGATGTCCAGGCCCGCAAACACGCCGACCGCAAGCGGCAGGCCGTTGGGCGACACCGCCGCAACTTGGCGGCCCAGCAGCGGCACCATATCGAAATACTCGCCCAACACGGGGGCCAGCGGCCCTGCGGCGCCCTGCGGCGTGTTGGCAACAGCCGCCCAGGCGTCCACACGGGTCAGCACGGCGGCGGCCAGCGCCTCGACCAGCGCTTCGTCAGCCACATCCACACCAAGCTCGCTCAGCGCCGAACGTTCAATATCCACCGTCACGGCACCGAACATGCCCGCAGCACCGGCGCCGCCGTTGACGGCGACGCGCGCGAACGACGTCTCGAACGCGGGCGCGCCGTACACGATGTCGCTCGGCCATTGAATGCCCACCTTGCCGGCAAGGCCCAGCCCCGGCGTCGACGCCGTGCCCACGAGCGCGTCCATCATACCCATCGCCGCCACAAACGGCAGGCCGTGGAAGGCATGCATATTCACGTCCGGGCGCACGACCAGCGAAAACGTCAACGACGCCTCGCCCGCGCTCCAAGCGCACCAGCCCGCGGACGCACCCTCGCGGCCCGCGTCGCGTGCGGCGTCAAGCTCGGTGCCAACGGCCACAGCATTCATCTCAATCATCTACATACGCCCCAATTCGCCCACGATATGGCCCACGCGGTCCTCGGGCTCCTTGACCTCGACACCGTTGTAGCGGAAGAACCGCGCCGGGTCGTGCATCAGGTCCTCGAGCGGCACCAGCACAAAGTCGCGTTCGCCGATCAGCGGATGCGGCAGGCGCAGCTTTTTGCCGCCATGGATCTCGCCGTCCATCCACAGCAGGTCCAGGTCGATGGTGCGCGGACCGTTGACCTTGGCCTTCTTGGAGCGGTCGCGCCCCAGCTCAGCCTCGATCTTCATAAGCTCGTCGAGCAGCACCAGCGGCGCCAGCTCGGTCTTGATCTCGATGACGGCGTTGGCAAATGCGTCCTGGCGCGTCTCGTAGGCCGGCTCGCTCTCGTAGATGCGCGAGCAGTTGGACACGCAGGTGAGCGGAATCTCGGCGATCATGTCGCGTGCGGCGCGGATGTTGTCGCAACGATGCCCCAGGTTGGAGCCCACGGCCACAAACGCACGGCGCGGTTGCGGCTTGGCGACAGCCCAGTAACCGTTCAGGAACTGCGCAAAGCCGGTAACGTCGTGCACGCGCACGATGTTGGCACCGGCCTGGATAGCGCCCAGGCACACGCCAAACGTGGCGGCATCGCGCGCGGCCGCCTCGGTCACGCCCGAGACGGCGCCCACAAAACGCTTGCGCGACACGGCGCACATGAGCGGATAGCCCAGCGACGCCATCTTGGCGGTCTCGCGCTGGATGACGATGTCCTCGTTGGCCGTCTTGCCAAAGCCCGGACCGGGATCGATGCAGATGCGGTCGCGCGACACGCCGGCATGGATGAGCGTGCGGGCCTGGTCGGACAGAAAGCCCATGACGCGGCGCATGATGGGCGCCGAATCGGGCAGGGTGAAGCGGCGGAGCTGAGAGGTGGGCACGTAGGCCTCCTCGCGGCGGGCACTGCGGCGCATCATGGCTGCCAGGTGGTCATTGGGCTCCGGCGCGGGCTCAGGGCTCGCGGCGGCCTCGGCGACAGGAGCGGCCTCTTCGGCGGCCGGTGCCTCCTGCTTCTGCTCGTCCGTGGGCTCGGGCGCGGGTTCCGGATCGCCGAACGGCAGCGAGGGCTGCACCACGCCTCCCGGCAGCTTAGCCTCCGTCTTGGGCTCGCCTAGCAGCTTGCCGCGGCGGCGGCGCGCTGGCTTCTCGGCCTCGCGCGCAGCCTCGGCGGCCGCTTCGCGTGCCTTCTCGGCAACAAACGCCGCAGCCGAGGTATCGAGCTGCACCGTTGCATGCGTGCGCGTGGGCACCGCGACCTCGCCGGCGTGCATCACGATGACGCCGCAGGTGCTCGTCGCGACAAATTCGACCATCTTGGGGTCGGTGAAGCCCGTCACGTCGTTGACGATCGAGGCGCCGCAGCGCACGGCCGCCTTGGCAACCGCCACATGGCGCGTGTCGATCGAGACGATAGCGCCCTCTTTGGCCAGTGCGCGCACCACGGGCAGCACGCGGCGAGCCTCCTCGTCGGGATTGACCGGGGTAAATCCGGGACGCGTGGACTCGCCGCCCACGTCGATGATGTCGGCGCCGGCGTCGAGCATCGCCAGGCCGTACTCGATGGCGGCATCCGGGTCGAAGTGCTCCCCGCCATCGCTAAACGAATCGGGCGTCACGTTGAGGATGCCCATGATGCGCGGGCGGTCAAAGCTGAGCTCGTACTTTCCGCACCGCCATGTCTTGCTATCGTTCGCCATGAACATCCTCCTAAAATGCCCGCGCCGCCGCGCTCGGGCGCAGGCGGCGGGGTCGCTTTGCAATCAGTCTTTCTATTGTATCCGCGCACACGGGCTAGAACGCAAACGCGGCCGCGATGTCGCAAGAAATCAGCAGGTCGGCATTTGCATCCTGATCGGTGGGAGCAAGATTGCAAATGGCCAGCGTATCGCCGGTAAAGTAGCGCGTAAGGCCCGCCGCCGGATACACTACGAGCGAGGTCCCGCCCACGATGAGGGCATCGGCCGCGGCGATGGCGGCAACGGCACCAGTCAGCACGCGCTCATCGAGCGGCTCCTCGTAGAGCACCACATCGGGCTTAATGCGCCCACCGCATGCAGGACACACGGGCACGCCCGCGGCGTCCTCGTGCTCGCGCGCGCAAATCCACTCGGCGCTATAGACCGCGCCACACGACTGGCAAATGTTGCGATGGACCGATCCGTGCAGCTCGAACACGCGCTGCGAGCCGGCCATCTGATGCAGGCCGTCGATGTTTTGCGTCACCACGGCATTTAGCTTGCCGGCGCGCTCCAGCTCGGCCAGCTTGGTGTGGCAGCGGTTGGGCTTAGCGCCAAGCGCGATCATCTTGGTGCGGTAGAAGTCGAAGAACTCGGCCGGATGCGCCTCGTAAAAGCTATGCGAGAGCATAGTCTCGGGCGGGTAGGCAAACTGTTGGTGATACAGGCCGTCCACGCTACGGAAATCGGGGATGCCGCTCGCCGTGGAAACACCCGCGCCGCCAAAGAAGACCACGCGCTTGTGGGTACCGAACAGCTCTGCCAGCGCGGCGGAGGCCTGCTTGGGGTCCGTTATTGCCTGCGTCATATGAGTCCTCCGTCCTTGTTGGTCGGGCAGCGTTGGGCGACGTCCCAGCATGCGGCCTTTGAGTCGGCACGCACGGAGCCCACCCCGCCCCTGTTGCGCTAATCTTAAGCCTGCAAACCCCGTCGAAAGGACACCATGCCTCAGACTTACACTTTCGCCTCGTGGAACGTCAACGGCCTGCGCGCCGTGCTCAAAAAGGACCCGAGCTTTATCCAGATCGCGCAGGAGCTCGACGTCGATATCCTGGCGCTGCAGGAGACAAAGCTGCAGGAGGGCCAGGTCGATATTGACCTGGTCGGCTATCATCAAACTTGGAGCTACGCCGAGCGTAAAGGCTATTCGGGCACCGCGGTCTTTAGCCGCCAGGAACCGCTGCGCGTGTTGCGCGCCGACGCGCTGCTGCCTTATGCCGGCGAGGGCGAGGCGGCCGAGCTCGTCGCCCAAGCCGCAACCGAGGGCCGCGTCTGTGCGCTCGAGTTCGACAAGTTTTGGTTCGTGGATGTCTACACGCCCAACGCCCAAAATGAGCTCGCGCGCATCGACGTGCGCATGGCCTGGGACGATGCCTATCGCGCCTTTTTGAGCGCGCTTGAGCGCGAGACCGGCAAGCCCGTCGTAACCTGCGGCGACTTTAACGTGGCGCACGAGGAGATCGACCTTAAGAACCCCAAGTCCAACCGCGGCAACGCCGGCTTTTCGGACGAGGAGCGCGGCAAGTTTACCGAGCTGCTCAACGCCGGGTTTACCGATACCTGGCGCGCGGCAAACCCCAACGTCGAGGGCGTCTACAGCTGGTGGAGCTACCGCTTTAATGCCCGCAAGAACAACGCCGGCTGGCGCATCGATTACTTCCTGGTAAGTGATTCAATCGCCGCAAGCGTTCGCGACACCGGTATCCGTGGCGATATCTTCGGCAGCGACCACTGCCCCGTCACCCTCGCCCTGGAGCTCTAACCCCCCAATGATCCCCCGGGGACGGAGGAAAACGGATCATGTGACCCCTCTCCCCCTATAAGTTGCGGTGGAATAGTTCCTGCTTCGGCCCCAAACAGCCAAAAACGAGAACTATTCCACCGCAAGTTCGTGAGGGAACGCGAAATGCCCTACAGCCCGTATTTCACGACGACTCGGTTGATACGGCGACACCAGGGCTTGTACAGGGCGGCCAAGAACACGCAGGTCGCGAGGCCGTGTGTGATATCGAACGGCACCGCCGTGGCAAGACGCGCCACGGCGCCCGCCCACGTGAGCGGCTGCACAAAACCGATGATGTCGTAGGCATTGATTACAACGCCGTAGAGCAGGCCCGATGCAAAGCCGTACGCCATCAGCGCCGGCATGCGCACAGCTCCATCCGCGCGGTCGAACGCACCCGCATGCGCCAGCACGCCGCCAACATAGCCAACCAGACCCCAGGCATACATCTGCCACGGCGTCCACATGCCCTGCCCAAAAAAGAAATTGCTGGTCAGCGCCGCCAGCGCACCAACCATAAAGCCGTTACGACGACCGAGCGTCGCCCCGGCGATAATGGCGATGGCGCTCACGGGTTTAAAGTCGGGAATGGGGCCAAACAAGATGCGCCCCGCCGCGGCCAGCGCCGCCAGCACCAGCGTGGGCATAATCTGGCGCAGGCCCGGCCGCGACGCCTCGTAGCCCGCGAAGAACAGCGCAAGCACCAGCGCTACCACGACAAGCATGGCAAGCGCCGCCTGCTCAATGCCCGCCAGCAATGCTGCGGCCATTACCACCGGCACCGCCAACAACAGCGGAATCTCCAGTTTTGCAAGTAGGCGCAAGCCGCGATAATCCGTCATCCCATCACGCCCTATAAAACACGTTGTCGGAAAAAAAGTCGACCGGCGGCTCCATGCAGGCAATCTCACCGTCGAACATCATGGCAATGTCATCGGCAACCTGCTCGGCAAAATCCAGATCGTGCGTGGCCATGATGACGGTGCCGCCAGCCTTTGCATGATCACGCAGGACGCGAGCGATAATGCGGCGGCTGGCCAGGTCTAAACCCTTGGTGGGCTCATCGAGCAATAGCAGCTCGGGGCCAATCAGCAGCAGTTTTGCCAATGCAAGCAGTTGACGCTGTCCGCCCGAAAGATCGTACGGGTGGCGCCCATCCAGGCCCGACAGCCCCAGGCTCGCCGCGCGCTCCCGCGCCACAGCCTCGTCATATCCGCAGGTCGAAGCCCATTCCATCAGCTCATCGCGCACCGTCTCGGCAACCAGCAACGCCTTGGGGTTCTGAGGCAGCAGCGCCGCCGAGGTCGCCCCGCGCTCCATATGCCCACGCTGCAACTTGACCGTCTTGGCCAGCACCGAAAGCATTGTCGACTTCCCGCAGCCGTTACCGCCCACAACCGCATGCACCGCGCCAGCCGAGAACGCCGCATCGAGTCCACGCAGCACCCAGCCGGACGCTCGATCGTAGCGAAACCAGCTCCCTGCCAGGGTAGTAGCCGACCCAGCGTGCATTTTTGGGAGAATTCGGCATCCACCGGCGCGCGATGGCGCCCCCGAGTCATCTTGCGGCAGTATTTGCGCCTCAAATTCACCCGATTTGTCCGATTTCAACCCTTTTTCTGCACCCGGAGCGCCCGCGCGCGGGTCCAAAGAGCCCAGCTGGCCACTGGCGCTGCTGAAAACTCCGTTTTTTGCACGCCACGAGGCAACCCACCCTGGCACCTCGCCAGAAAACAGCTCTTCACGGTGCCCCAGGGAGGCAATGTCAGCCACCTCGCACACGCGTCCGCCCTCAATCCGGTACGCACACGTCGCATACTCTAGCATCGGCCGCGGTTGATGCGTTGCCACGACAACCGTGCAGCCCAGTTCGCGGTTCACGCGGAACAGCGCATGCAGAAAACTCTTCTCGGCAACGGGATCCAGTTGGGACGTGGGCTCGTCAAGCAGAAGCACGCGCGGACGCAGCGCCAGCACGGCCGCCAGCGACAGCAGCTGCTTGCGTCCGCCCGAAAGCGTATCGGTATCGCGGTGGAGCCAATCCTCCAACCCGAAGAAATAGCTGGTCTCGGCCACGCGACGGCGCATCTCGTCGCGCGACATGCCTAGGTTTTCCAGGCCAAACGCCATCTCGTGCCACACGGTTTCGCACACGATCTGGTTCTCGGGGTCCTGAAACACATAGCCCACGCGCTCCGCGGACGCCCGAACATCCATGTCGGCAACGCTCTCGCCCAGCACGCGCAGCTCGCCGGAGCATTCGCCCGTCGGCGAAATCTCGGGCTTGAGCAGCGAGAGCAGCGTCGACTTGCCTGACCCGGTACCGCCAACGAGCAACGCAAACGCCCCTTGGGGAACACACCAATCGAGCTCCTCGAACACTGGCGCCTCGGCCCCGGGGTAGGCAAAGCGCAGGCCCCGCACTTCAATCGCCGGCGTATCCGGGGCGCACGCCACGCCCGCCATCATGCTCCCGTCCAACCGAGCCATCAGCCAAACCTCTTCTCGTCAATCGCGTACAGCACGCAGGGCAGCGCCATCCAGGCCGCATATACGACATAGCCCAGCCACGGCGCCGGCACCGATAGTTGCGGGTAAAACGAATACTGCGCCATCGCGGTCCACGCCACTGCCGTCGTGGCCACGCCAAACAGCGCAAGCCCAACCAGCGCGGCAACATCGCCGCGCCCCAGCCGATACCGCGCGTACGTCGTGCGGCGTGTCGCGGCGCCCCACCCACGGGAGCGCATAGCGTCCGCGCGCTCCAGCGAATCTTCCATGCCCCAGCCCATCAACACGCTCGACGCCCGCAGGCGCGAGCGCACGGGGTCGGCCGGCGCGCGGCCAGGCACATCAATCGCATCCTGCACCGCCAGCACCGTACGACCGCGGCGCAAAAACTGCGGGATAAGCCGCATGCACATCGAGATCATGAGCGCGATCACCGGCGCGGCGTTACCCAAAAGCGCAAGCACCTTGTCGTAGCCAAGCATCGATGCCGCCGCCTCAAACCACAGCACGCTCGCCACAAACAGCCCGCCCATGCACAGGCCGTAAACCATGCTCTCTAGATACACCGCACGCATGCCAATACGGAACAGTTCCGTCGAGCCCGAGGCGCTAAACAGCGGATTGAGCACCGCGATGATCAAAATCACCGGCAGCTGCCAGCGAAGCGCCCCCAACGTGCGCGCGGCGCCGCGCGTCGCAAGCCCGTACGCCAGCCCGCCCGCAAGCGACAGCGCAATCAGCACCGGTTGCATCGAGAACATGGTGAGCCCCAACGTCAGCACCATGTAGAGCGCCGGCACCGCCGGATGCGACATCGAAAATGCCGCGACGGGCTCGTTGCCCGATTCCTCTCGCATGATATCCACGGGCACCTCCCATCCCCTTGCGCAAAACGCCAACGCCGCAGCGCCGCCGCCATGCACAACCAGCGCAAACACCACGCCGGCGGCAGCGACATCGGCCGTCACGCGTCAATCGTTACGCGCTCATCATATGCCTGCGGTATCATATTGTGCCGTGTATCGTTTCCAAACACACGTCTCTATAACGTAACAGGAGATCACATGGACGCAACCGCAATTATCCTCGCCGCCGGCGAGGGCACCCGCATGAAGTCGAACCACTGCAAGGTTTCGCACAAGATCCTGGGTAAGCCCATGGTCCAGTGGATCGTCGACGCCACCATCAAGGCCGGCTGCAGCCGCGTCGTGGTTGTCATCGGCAGCCACGCCGACGAGATGCGCGCCCTTATCGACGGCGCCTACGCCAACAGCGCCACCAAGGTCGAGTGCGTCGAGCAGTCCGAGCGCCTGGGCACCGGCCACGCCGTCAAGGTCGCGCTCGAGGCCTGCGGCATCGCCGAGGGCCCGGTCGTCGTGCTCAACGGCGACCTGCCGCTCATCACCGCCGACACCGTCGCCAAGTTCGCGCAGACCGTCGCTACCGGCGAGCTCGCCTGCACCGTCATGACCATGACCCCGCCCGACCCCTTCGGCTACGGCCGCATCAAGCTGGGCGCCGACGGCCAGATTGAGCGCATCATCGAGCAGAAGGACTGCACGCCCGAGCAGGCCGCCACGCTGCTCGAATGCAACGCCGGCTGCTACGCCTTCGACGGCGCGCAGCTCGCCGCCCACATTGACGAGATCGGCAACGACAACGCGCAGTCCGAGTACTACCTGCCCGACATGCTCGAGATCCTCAAGGGTCACGGCCAGGCGGTCTCCATCTTCCACTGTGACGACTACCGCGACGGCCTGGGCGTCAACAGCCGCATCCAGCTCGCGCAGCTCACCGCCATCGCGCGCGACCGCATCAACGAGCACTGGATGGCCGAGGGCGTTACCTTCATCGACCCCACGCAGGCCTGGATCGGCCCCGATGCCGTTATCGGCCGCGACACCGTCGTGTGGCCTCAGACGCACCTGATCGGCCACGTCACCGTGGGCGAGGAGTGCCAGCTCGGCCCCAACAGCCGTCTCACCGACACCACCGTCGGCAGCGGCTGCACCATCGATGAGACCATCGCCATCGAGGCCGTCATCGAGAACGGCGTCGACTGCGGCCCGCGCGCCTACCTGCGCCCGGGCACCCATATGCTCGACGGCTCCAAGGCCGGCACGCACGTGGAGATCAAGAAGTCCACGATCGGCGAGGGCTCCAAGGTGCCGCATCTGTCCTACATCGGCGACACCACCATGGGTTCCGGCGTCAACGTGGGCGCGGGCTCCATCACCTGCAACTACGACGGCGTGCACAAGCACAAGACCGTCATCGGCAAGGATGCCTTCATCGGTTCCGACACCATGATGGTCGCGCCCGCCCAGATCGGCGACGGCGCGCTCGTGGCCGCCGGCTCCGTCATCACCGAGCCGGTCCCGGCTGACGCGCTCGGTCTGGGCCGCGCCCGTCAGGTAAATATTGAGGGCTGGGCCGCCGATTACCGCCGCCGTCTGCACGAGAACGACGAGGTATAACGTTTTACCAAGCACAAAAGGAGCTGTTCCCACGGGGACGGCTCCTTTTTCTATCGTGACCTGCGCGACCGGATGAGTGGTCGGTTCGTGTCCGTTGACGGTAAAGACGTTATCAAGGCTCGATAAGCCCCGTCACGCGGTTACAATGCAACAAGGCATCTATATGGCATTCGATGTATAAAGGAGAAGGGTAATGCCGATTAATGATCCCGAGAAGTCGGAGAATATGCGCAAGTCCATCCGCGTGTATTCCGGTTCCTCCAACCGTCCCCTCGCTCAGAAGATCGCTGAGTACCTTGGGGTCGAGCTTTCGGGCCTTACGCTAAAGCAGTTCGCCAACGGTGAGATTTACGCCCGCTACGACGAGACCGTCCGCGGCGCCGACGTCTTCCTGATTCAGTCCGTGGCCGGCGGCAACGTCAACGACATGCTCATGGAGCTGCTCATCGCCACCGACGCTGCCAAGCGCGCATCCGCCCGCTCCATCACCGCCGTTATCACCCACTACGGCTATGCCCGCCAGGACCGCAAGGCCGGCCCGCGCGAGCCCATCACCGCCCGCCTCGTCGCCAACCTGCTCGAGCGCGCCGGTGTCGACCGCATCATCACCCTCGACCTGCACCAGGGTCAGATCCAGGGCTTCTTCGATATCCCGGTTAACCACCTGTCCGCACTGCCGCTGTTTGGCCAGTACTACAACGACATGCACTTCGACACCGACAACCTGGTTGTCGTCTCCCCCGACGTGGGTCGTGCCAAGGCCGCCAAGAAGCTGTCCGACATGCTCGGCTGCGACTTGGCCATCGCCCACAAGGGTCGTCCGCGCCACAACGCTGCCGAGGTCATGGGCATCATCGGCGACATCAAGGGCAAGACTTGCGTCATCAATGACGACATGATCGACACCGCTGGCACCCTGTGCGCCAACGTCAAGGAGCTCAAGGCCATGGGCGCTGGCGACATCTACGTGTGTGCCACCCACGGCATCTTCTCCGGTCCGGCTATCGAGCGCCTGAACGATGCCCCCATCGTCGAGTGCGTCGTCACCGATGCCATCCCCGTCGAGGTCGGCGGCAAGATCAAGACCATCTCGGTCGCCGAGGAGTTCGCCCAGGCCATCTCCGCCGTTTACCACGAGGAGCCCGTCTCCACGCTCGTCGGCGGCGACTTCGCGCTGTAATCCAACGCGCATCGCATCATCTTTGGTGTTTTTAAAGGGTCGGAAGCTCGCTTCCGACCCTTTTCTATCCCTCGCCAACCTTCCCTGGACAATTAATTCAGATACGTATTTTTCTAAAGCTCCAAAGAGCCGTTCGGAGCCTTCGGAGCTCCCCGGCGGATGCCATACCGTCCAAAGCTCATCGTTTTCGAGTACAACCGCTGCATATTTATCCTCAAATCGCCCTCAAAGGCCCTTAGAAACGCCTCGAACGCCCGCCGCCTTATACGTATCTGAACTAACTGTCCAGTAGATATCGTCAACCTTCGCGGCAGAGCTCAATTTCCTGCAATCCCCTCGACCGATTCCACCGATTTCATAACACCCAGCCGTTCGTGGCGCGCAGCGCCCCGCTGAGCGAAAAGAACGGTATGGCGGTCGCATTCTGCCGCCAACTTAGTACGTTATAGCTATGACGACCGTGATTTCACATCTCTCCGCCCTCCGCGCAATTCGTCGCGCACGACGGGCGTACTCTGCCCTACCCTGGGACTTCGTTGATAGCGAACAGCAAGCACAGGCCTTGGCTAGCTGCATTCCCAATAATGACGCGATAGACTTTGGCGCACTTTCGATACTCGATGCCTGGAATGAAGATGATTCCGAACTGCTCGATCTTCTCGTTTCAGACGAAGACAACAGACGCCCCGACAAGCGACTTCTTCAGCATATTCTCTCCGCTCCGCTTCCTGAAGGTGCAATTATGCACGTCGAGGCCGACATCTACGCAACGTCTCCCGCCGTGACAGCCATGCTTTGTTCCAAAAATGAATCAGTCGCCAAAACCTTGATGCTTCTCATGGAACTGCTCGGAACCTACTCCCTTCCTCCCGGGGCAACATACCCTATTGCCCATGACGACATCTGGCCCAAGAGCGATGGCTGCGCAGCGACGGGCGATATTGATTGCTTGGGCAACCAGTCGGTGGCCGAGCAACTGAACGAAACCCGCTATGAACAGGCACACTACAAATGCGAGCCCGCAACGACCATCGAAGAGCTCGAGGCGGTCGCACGGTTCGCCAAAAGTAGCTCGTACGCCTCGTTTCGTACGGCCGTTAAACTCGCCCGGGCTGGATCCGCATCCCCAGCCGAATCCCTAATGTTTGCCGTTCTCGGAGCACCCATGCGCTTTGGCGGTTTCGGATGTTGCAATCTGCCCATGGGAGGCCTGCTACTCAACTATCGAATCGACTTCGACACTCTTGCGGTCAACATGTCCTCCGGCATCCCTTACGCCATCTGCGACCTGTATTGCCCGGCAGCCGGAGTCGACAACGAATACAACGGAATCGGGCATGAGCTTCAAAACGCTCGCATCCACGATGGCAATCGAAATAATGGTCTCAAGGCAATGGGCATCCACGTCCTTGTTATCAATCGCGACCAAATGAAAGACCTTGTTGCACTCGAAGCCTTCGCCCAAACGATGCATCGACTCGCAGGAGTCCGATTCCGATATCGCATCAAGGGCTATCGCAAGCGTCAGGCCGCTTGGCTCAACGCTCTGCGGGCCGGAATCGGCCTTGCGCCGGTCTAAACGGCGAATCACCCGTGCGCCGTCGAGCAGGGCTGGACAGTTAGTTCAAATACGTATAGAAAGACACATTGAATTAGGCTGTTTTGCAGCCATCTCTATACCATTCGCCCTATTTGAAGGCAGGATAGACTTCAAAACAGCGTCATATGGGCTAACTAAAGCTCCAAAACAACGCATCGGCATTGAATTGAGCAATTCGAGTCCTAGAACTTATACGTATCTGAACTAACTGTCCACCTCGGATTTCGACGGCCGTCCAAACGCCCCCAAACAACCTCAATTGCCCTCCATTTGACAGCGGCAACAGGGTCGCTCACCATAGCAGGCGACAAATCAACGAAAGGACGAACATGGCAGCTGCACAGCCGCTTAAGATTCGCATGGTTGCCGGACTTGGCAACCCGGGCGAGGAATATGCCGAGACCCGCCACAACGCCGGCTTTAAGGCAATCGACGAGCTGGCCCGTCAAGCCGGCGTCACGTACTGGAAAAACCAGGCCGGCGCCGAGGTCGCGCTCATCAACATCAACGACCCCGAGGAAGAGGGCGGCAAGCGCCAGATTGTGCTGGTCAAGCCGCAGTCGTACATGAATACCTCGGGCGGTCCCATCTCCAAGCTCTGCCGCGAGTACAAGATCAAGGCCGAGGAGCTGCTCGTAATCCACGACGAGCTCGATATTCCCGCCGGCGACGTGCGCGTTAAGGTGGGCGGCGGCCATGCTGGCCACAACGGCCTGCGCTCCATCATCGACAAGATGGGCAGCCGCGACTTCAGCCGCATCCGCACCGGCATCGGCAACCCTCCCGGCAAGATGGCTGTCGCCGACTACGTGCTCAAGCAGCTGCGCGCCCGCGAGGCCGAGGACTTCCAGGACACCTGCGCCCGCGCCGCCGACGCCGCCGGTCTGGCGATCGTGCACGGCGTTATCTATGCCCGCGACCACGTTAACGGCTCCGCCTCTGCCAACGGCAAGCACTAAAACCTACCATTTAGGGACAGGTTTATTTTGGCAGGTTTTATATGCGAAAACGCCGCGGCGGCCGCGCCGTAATAAACCCTGTGACGCCCTACACATGCAACGCCCCAAAGGGGGCCGGCCTCATCACAACCCGAGGCCGGCCCCCTTTGCCGTTTTACCCGATAAAACTGACCAAAATAAACCTGCCCCTATTTGGTAGGCCAAAGTGGATAAACCCTGCTCCCAACCGCCGAAGATACACGTAAGCGACATGCCCATGAGGGTATAATTTGCACCGTATGTCTGCACAACGCCTGTGCGCGTACGGTTTTATTCGGGCTACCGTCCATTTCCGTGGAGGCACGGTTCGGCAGCCCTAACAAGAGAGGGGTTCTATGTATAAGATCCTGGAGAAGACGCAGTTCTCGGAGAAGGTGTTCAAGTTCCGCATCGAGGCGCCCGCAATCGCCAAGCATGCGCACGCTGGACAGTTCCTCATGGTTCGCGCCAACGAGACGGGCGAGCGTGTCCCGTTTACCCTGGCCGGCTGGAACGGTGACGAGGGCTGGGTCGAGTTCATCTTCATGGTGATCGGCAAGACCACCGAGATGCTTTCCACCTACGAGGCCGGCGAGTCGCTGCGCGACGTCGTGGGCCCGCTTGGCGTTCCCACCGAGATGGCTGAGGGCCCCTGCGCCGTCATTGGCGGCGGCGTCGGTCTGGCAATTGCCTTCCCGGTCGCCAAGCACCTGGTCGAGACCGGTCATGAGGTCCACGCCATCATGGGCGCCCGCACCAAGGACCTCCTGCTCATGGAGGACCAGTTCCGCGAGCTCCTCGACGAGGACCACATCCACATCACTACCGACGACGGTTCCTACGGCGAGCAGGGCGTTGTCACCGCTCCGCTGGAGCGTCTGCTGCAGGACAAGGCCGTGAGCCAGGTCTTCTGCGTCGGCCCCGTTCCGATGATGAAGTTCTCGACCCTCACCGCCCAGAAGTACGACACCCCCATCACCGCGTCGCTCAACCCCATCATGGTTGACGGCACCGGTATGTGCGGCTGCTGCCGCGTCGAGGTGGGCGGCGTGACCAAGTTCGCTTGCGTCGACGGCCCCGACTTCGATGCCACCCTGGTCGACTGGGATGACCTTCGTGCCCGCCAGGCCGCTTACCGTTCCGAAGAGGGCGCGTCCCTCAAGGCCTATGAGGAAAAGAGCTGCGCATGCCACTAGTTAACGGTCGTTTCGTTGCCGATATGAAGTCGCCCCGCACCCCCGATAACGAGGAGCCGGCTGCCGAGCGCGCCTGCGACTTCCGCCCCGTCGACAAGGGCTTCACCGAGGAGATGGCGCTGGCCGAGGCCGAGCGCTGCCTCAACTGCAAGAAGCCGTTCTGTGTTGAGGGCTGCCCCGTCAACATCAACATCCCCCGCTTTATCGAGCAGATCCGCGCGAAGGACTTCGGCGGCGCCCTCGATACCATCCGCGAGGACTCCATGCTTCCCGCTATCTGCGGCCGCGTCTGCCCGCAGGAGAACCAGTGCGAGGGCAAGTGCATCCGTGGTAAGAAGTCCGAGCCCGTGGCCATCGGCCAGCTCGAGCGCTTCCTGGGTGACCGCCCCGAGCTCGCCTCCACGCCCAAGATGGCCCCCAAGAACGGCAAGAAGGTCGCCGTCGTCGGCTCTGGCCCGTCCGGCATCACCTGCGCCGGCGAGCTCGCCCGCAACGGCTTTGACGTCACCGTCTTTGAGGCCTTCTTTACCGGCGGCGGCGTGCTGGTCTACGGCATCCCTGAGTTCCGTCTGCCCAAGGCAGTCGTCAAGCGCGAGATTGACGGCCTGGAGGACATGGGCGTCAAGTTTGAGTACAACTCCGTCGTGGGCAACATGGCCACGGCCGAGGAGCTGTTCGAGCAGGGCTTCGACGCCATCTACGTGGCGACCGGCGCTGGCCTGCCCAAGTTCCTCAACGTCCCCGGCGAGAACCTGCCCAACGTCTTCTTCGCGAACGAGTACCTCACCCGCGTGAACCTGATGAAGGCCAACAAGTTCCCCGAGTACGACACCCCCACCAAGCACGGCAAGAACGTCGTCGTCTTTGGTGGCGGCAACGTGGCTATGGACGCCGTCCGTACCGCCAAGCGTCTGGGCGCCGAGCACGCCATCATCGCCTACCGTCGTACCGAGGACGAGATGCCCTGCCGTCGCGCCGAGCTGCACCATGCCAAGGCCGAGGGCGTCGAGGTTCTGCCGCTCGTCTCCCCGCTCGAGTTTGTCGCCGGCGAGGACGGCTCCGTGTGTGCCGTCAAGGTCCAGAAGATGGAGCTCGGCGAGCCCGACGAGTCCGGCCGCCGTCGTCCGGTGCCCATCGAGGGCGCCATCGAGGAGATCCCCTGCGACGTCGCGATCTCGGCTATCGGCACCAACGCCAACCCCTTCGCAAAGAAGATCGGCGGCAAGATGGAGCTCAACAAGTGGGGCTACATCGTTGCCGACGAGGAGACCGGCCAGACCACCGATCCCCGCATCTGGGCCGGCGGCGACATCGTCACCGGTGCCGCTACGGTCATTCTGGCGATGGGCGCCGGCAAGAAGGCCGCCGCTTCGATCACCAAGAGCCTGCTGGGCGAGTAATCACCTACAGCGCTAGCCACCAAACGGCAAAGTCCCCGTCGAGCACACGCCCGGCGGGGACTTTTTTCTATGCCAGCCGCCCGACCACCACGATGGGGACAGGCACCTTTGTGGTGGTTGGGGTCTGGTCGGCAAACCAATTCCGGCGTTTGTCTCAATCTGTAACACCTGGAGCCCGTTGAGCCTTGTAGTTGTTACAGATCGAGATATTGCTCCAACCGCCTCCGTTTTGTCTCAATCTGTAACAGTTAGAAACCAAATATCCCGCTTGGTGTTACAGATTGAGATGTTAGGTTGGCAGCCGAACAGTTCATCTCAATCTGTAACAGTTAGAGCCGTTTTGGACAGTTTGGTGTTACAGATTGAGATTTTGCTAAAGCCGAGGATGGGCGCTGCCACCAAAACCTAGCGCTTGCGGCGCTTGGTTGCGGCGAGACCGGCAGCGGCGACGGTTGCACCGGCGATGCCCAGGGCGGCGACTGTCATCGCGGTGGTATCTCCCGTGGTAGCCAGGACAGCATCGCCCTTCTTGGTCGGCGCGGCTTTCTCAACCGTCTTGGTCGTGGCGGTTGTCGTGGCGGGCTTGGTCTCGGGCTTCACCTCGGGCTGCGGCGTCGGGCTGGGATCCGGCGTGGGCTGCGGATCGGGAGTAGGCGTAGCCTCAGGCGTAAACGTCAGATTGGTGTTCAGCCATAGGGTGAAGATACAGCCGCTCTCGGGATCAACCTCACTTGCCTCACCCACCTGATAGCCACACTCAACCCCATTAATCTTCAGCTTGGTATTGGGCGTAAAATAGAAACCACGCGCCGGCTTAAAGTACAGGCCGTAACGATAGGTCACACCAGGCTTAAAGGCGTCGATGTGGTTGGTGATGTTCTGGTCCCAGAACTCAACGGAATTTACTTCGCTGCCGTCGCTACCCGTCCAGAACTCGCACTGGAGAATAGAGTCGGAACTCGCCGGAGTGCCCGCCGTAAAGACCGGCTTATCGCCTGCCTTGAAGGTGGTCGTGGCGCCGTTGATCTCGATAACGTCGATGGCCCGCCATTCGTCGATCGGCTGCTCGCACAGCATATTGTCAGCGTTTGGCGCGAAGACGCCGTTGTCGGTCTTGATGTGGTGCGCCCAATGACCGTTGACGTTCATATTGCAGTCATCGGCCACGGTATTGTCGCCCTTGAGCCTCAGCTCAACGGAGTACATGTAGAACTTGCCCTCCTCGAAGTGGTCAATCTTCTTCATGCCCGGCGTGTACTTTGCGGGGTCGGAATACCAGAAGGCAACGGGCTTGAGCTCCGCAGGGTCGCTGCCATCCATCTCTTCCCAGCACTCATAGGCGATCTCATACTTATCGGCATCGGCGGCAAGAATCGTCGCGGTCGCACGCGGCGCCTCGCCGGGCGCATAGTCGGTTTTCACATCGTTGACGTTTAGATTCTCAAGAGCTTCGTTTTCCGACGAAGCAGGCATCGTAATTGTTTTAATAGCAGGGACATACAGGAATTCTCCGCTTAGACTCGACTTTACGGTTTCCCCGTTTACGGTAACAACGGTTTCATCGCTGAAGGAATATCCGTCTTTTGTCTTCAGCATAAGAGAATACACGTACTCTTTCCCGCTTTTAAACTTTGTAATAGTCGGCAGGGAACCATGTGAGCCGTTATCGGAATACCAGGCAGCAACGGGTTCGTTGTTTTCAAATTCCTGCCAGCATTCATAAGTAATTTCGTATTTATCTGCATCGTAGTTAGGGACACCTGCCGTCGCCTGCGGACCAGTATCCAGCTGCCAATTGAAGTTCGTATTCTGAACATTGGCAAAGGAGATGGATTCCGATTCTGATTCCGCTGCCGGGATAACAAGGCACGCCCTCTCGTAGACATGGGTGCGGGTGTAGTAGTCATCCCGGATCTCGTTAATAGTGGGTTTCCCGGTCGCCTCGGTATCTCCTTTAAAGGCGTCGTCCGGATCACCGATGATGATATTCCCGGGCTCTGTACCCGTATACGTAAGCTTGGATCCATCATAGGTGGTCGTCATCTTGGACTTATTCTCCTTGTACTCCGTAAAGTACTTCTGCTCCTCCTTCTGTCTCTGAATCTTGCTGATATCCAGGGTAAGCGTTGTTTTATTGCTCGCACTGTCATACGCCGCATGGACGATCAAGTCCCCCAGGCCGATAAAAGTCAAAGCGCTACCATCGAGAGCAGACTGGTCTCCATCTACAAGGGCAATCCCCTTCACATATTCAATCGTTTCTTCTTTCTTGATGTCGGTGTAATTGTTCCGCACCGTAATATTGACCCTAACGTCGCTGCCGCCAACAACATCGGTCACACCGCAGGGCATGATGGCGTCATTCGCCGGCGTGGCGGCGTTGTCGCTGGGAGTATTTT
The DNA here is from genome assembly GCA_902495645.1 of uncultured Collinsella sp. Taxonomy (GTDB): domain Bacteria; phylum Actinomycetota; class Coriobacteriia; order Coriobacteriales; family Coriobacteriaceae; genus Collinsella. The sequence continues at coordinate 86,453 of CABUXY010000004.1, forward strand.
GTTCAGCGGGTGCCGCATCGTTGGATTCATCGGTGGCGCCAGTCGGGGCCGTCTGCTGAGGCTCAGCGGTGGCTTGCGCCGCCGGAGCAGCATCGGTTGCAGGCGCGGTCGAAGCGGCTGGTGCGGTCGTTGCGGCCGTATCCTCCGCAACCGTCGGCGTCACCGGAGCTGCGGCAACCTCGTCCGCCGCAGCGACAGGATCGGCACATTCCGTCGCCAGCGCCACGCTCGGCAGCAGCAGCTGGCCGACCATAAGCGCACACGCTCCAGCGCAAGCGATTTTGGCACCCACACAACGCCAGGTACCGTGAACCAGCGAGCAGGTGGACTCACGTTGAGTTTGCTTATCGAAGTGACTTGCGTTCATAACGGCCTCCTTGGTCGTAGGGACATACCGCCACAAAGGTGCCTGTCCCCTTTGTGGTGGTCCTGTACCACCAAGATGTGCCAAACGACTCCATATGCCTAGGTTCGTAGATGCGAACCTAGGCCTCTACCTGCGGTTTAATTCAATATGATTTCGTTGTCGTCACACGCGTCCCAGGGACGCTACAATCGAGAACACAACTATTCCGTCCACCCAAAGGACTGTCCTTGAATCTGAGTAAGCCTAAAATCAACGCGCTTTTGGCACTTGCGCTCTTTACCTTTGTCTTTCTTGCCGCCGAGTTTCGATTCGACATTAATGTCGGGCTGCTCACCGGTGCCGAGCGTGTTGTGATTGCGCAGGGCTTCATCCTCGGCGCCAGCGTGATCGGCTTTATCGGATATGCGCCGCTGCTCGGGCTCGCACAGCGCAAAGGCCACTCGCTGGCAGCCGTCAACGCCGCCGCCGTCCCTATCGTCATCGTGGGCCTGACCCAAATTCAGTTCCCTACGGCCCCGCTTGTGCTCGAAATTCTGGGCTGCGTGGGGTTCTTTGGACTCGGCCTGCTGGGCGCCGCCACTCACCACGCCTTTTCGTTGGCATTCCAGGATGATCCCAAGCTCGCCACCGGTGCGGGAGCGGCCTATGCCGCGGGCATCCTGATGCAGTTCGCCGTCAACCTGCTCAATTGCGGCGGTATCGCAGAGCTCATCGTCCTTGGCACAGCGACGATCGCCATCTCCGCCCTCAGCGTCGTTCCCCAAAAGGCTGCCGAGAGCTCCAGCCCCGCCATCAATCCCTTTGTTGAGCCTTCTCATGCCCTCGCCAAACAGGCATGCTGGAGCATCGCGCTCGTCATGGTTCTTGCCTGTTTGTTCTCTACCCTCGACAACGTGGTCACACTCTCCAACGCCCGCGGCACCATTGCCGTGCAGACCTGGCCGCGCCTCTTTTTGGCGGCAAGCGGCCTTGCCGCCGGTCTTATCTTTGACCTTGCCGAGCGCCGCTACATGGGACTTGTCATGCTCGGCATCGCCGTGCTCTCGACCATTTCCATCCTGGCCGTGGAGGCCGGCGCCGATCCCAACCTGGGCCTTGTCGTCTTTTACCTGAGCTCGGGCTTTTTTGTCACGTTCTTTACCGCCACCTTTACGCAGCTGGTACCGCACATGCATGCGCCCGCCTTATGGGCCGGCATGGGTCGCGCGGCCAACAACGTATGCGCGTTCACCACATCGGGTATCTCGCTGGCGCTCGTGACCTCGGACAATGTTGCTCTCATCATGATCGGTGCGCTCGTTTTGCTCGTCGCCGCCTGCGCGGCATTCGTGGCAGCCGGCTTGTTCCGCCTGCCCCAAACCGAGCAGGAGCGCGAGCGCGAACAGCTGGCAGAAGAAGCACTCGCCGCCCCCACCATGGAGGAGCAGCGCAAGGCCTTCATCGCCAACCACGCTCTCACCCCGCGCGAAGTCGACGTGCTCATAGCCGTAACCCAGGACGAACGTCCACTTAAACAGATCGCCGAGGAGCTCGGCATCTCGATGCGCATGGTACAGCGCCACCTGAGCTCTATCTACCAAAAGACCGACACGCAGACGCGCGCCGGTCTCACCAAGGCCTTCCCCTCCGCCTAAAACAAAAACCACCACAAAGGTGCCTGTCCCCTTTGTGGTGGTTTTGGTCGACTAGCCTTCGAGCTGCGCCACCTTGTAGCGGTAGGCAGCGGCGATAACGTCTTTACAACCCTCGCGGCCCAGCTTGGCGCGGTTGACGACGATGTCCTTGCCGCTCGTCATCTTCCACTTTCCGGCACTGTAGCGCTTATAGAACGCCTCGCGCGCCTTCTGCTGCTGCTTGACCAGCTTGGCGCCCTTCTTTTTGTTGAGGCCGCGCTTCTTGCGCACGATCTCGACGCGGTCCTCAAAGGGTGCGGTCACCAGCACGGCAATGTGGTTGGGATTGTTGCGAAGCAGATAATCGGACAGGCGGCCTTCGATAATGCAGCTCTCGGTCTCGCCCAGATCCAAAATCACCTGGCTCATCTTTTGGAACAACTTATCCGAGTACGAACGGGCGTCGTAGCGGTCGGGCAGAAACGCCATGTTCTCCACAGCCAGACGCTCGTCGTAGGCGGCCATCTTATCGAGCGACTCGCCCGCACGCAGCGACGCGCGCACCAGCAGCTCGTTGTCATACAGCGGAATCCCCAGCTCATTGGCGAGGATACGGCCAATCTCGTGGCCCTCGGCACCAAAGTCGCGCGCGATGGTAATGACCACAGGACTCTTCTTGTTCACCAGATCGCTCATCGCGATTCCTTTCTAACAAATGAGAAATGGGCGATTCTTGATTCCCATTTTGTCACTTACGACCGTCCTGGTTTCCCAAGTGCGGCAGATTGCCCCGAAAGAGGAGCGCCGCGTACTAAATGTACGCAAGCGACGATTGAGGGGCAAGGTGCCGTGCTTGGGGAAGCAGGACTACGCTGCTACGATACGGCGTTGATAAGCCCTCACCAGCAGCGAGATACCAAAGTTGAGCACAAAGTACATCGCAAACACCAGGCCGTAGAGCATAAGCACCTGCGACAGGTCGATCGCGTGGGCCATCACGACGTTTGCCGTGTACATGAGCTCGGCCACGTTAATACCCGAAAGATACGAGCTGTCCTTAATGACGGTCGTGCACTGGCTAAACAGCGCTGGGATGATCGTCTTAAACGTCTGCGGCAGAATGATGTAGCGCATGGTGGCAAAGAAGCCAAAGCCCTGGCTCTGCGCTGCCTCAAACTGGCCGCGCGGAATCGAGTTGAGGCCGCCGCGCACAATCTCGGCCATAACAGCGCTGGTAAACAGCGTAAAGGCGATGGTCGAAATCACAATGTCCAAACCCTGCACTGTAAAGTAGATAAACAGGATCCACAGCAGGTTCGGCGTGCAACGGAACAGCTCGATATAGGCGCTCACCAAAATACGGAACGGACGGGGCGCATAGCTCTTAACGAGCGCCAACACCGTGCCAAAGATGAGCGAGAAAAAGATCGACAGCGCCGAGATCTCGATGGTCTTAACAAAGCCGCCCCAAATGTAGAGCAGGTTGGTCGCGTTGAAGATTTCCATGCGCTAGGCCTCCTCTACGTTGTCGAGCCCCAGCTCGGCCAGGCTCACGCCGCGCGGACGCTCCTTGGAGCGGCGCTCGAGCCACTGCACCAGCATGGCGAGCGGAAAGCAGATGATGAAGTACATAAGGCAGCAGACGATGTATCCCTGCAGGTAACCGTACAGACTCACAAAGTTGTCGGAGCGATACATAAGGTCGCCGCCGGCCACAAGCGCCAGCACCGACGTGTTCTTGACCAGGTTGAGCGCCTGATTACATAGCGGCGGCAGAATGATCTTGAACGTCTGGGGCAGCACGATGTACCAGTACGCCTGCGCACGGGTGAAGCCCTGGCTCTGGGCCGCCTCCATCTGACCGCGCGGAACGGCCTCGATACCGGTGCGGATGACCTCCGAAATGTAGGCCGCGTGATACAGGCCCACGCCCAAGAAGCCCAGCACGAACGGCACGATGCGCACCGGCTGGTCGGCACCGGTTATGGCCTGCAAAAACTGCGGACCGGCCATGTACATAAAGAGCACCTGCACGGGCAACGGGGTGTTCTGGTAAAACTCCACGTACACGCGGCTTATGGCGCGCAGCACGCGCGAACGAGTGGTAGAGAACACGCCCAGCAGTGTGCCCAGCACCAGTGACAGCAGCAGACCGGCAACGACCACCTGCAGCGTCACGCCAAAGCCCTCCCAGAAGGGCCCCATGTTTTGAAATGTCGTCGACCAACGGTCGGCGTCAAATAATCCTTCGAGCATTTGATTCCTTCCTTGGACGATGCGCCTATACAAGACCCCAGGTCTTGACCTCTTGATCGAGCCAGCCGTCGGCCAGGCGATCGCAAATCACCTGATCGACCACGGCCGAAAGGTCGCAGCCCTTCTTGGTCGCCACGCCGTAGCCCTGCTCGCCAAACTTGACCTCGGGCTGCAACAGCTCAACGGTCTCGTTCATGTAACCGGCCAGCGTGGAGCGGTCCATGGCAAAGACGTCGATATTGCCGGCGTCGAGCGAACTCTTGATGATGGGGTAGCCGCTAAAGGCCCTAAACTCGGGCTTGCAGCTAAAGCCGTTGTCCTTGATCATCTGCTCGATCAGGCCCTGCGTGGTAGCACCCTGGCTCACGCCAATGACCTTGCCGTCCAGGTCCTCAATCGAGGTAAAGCCCGAACGCTTCTTGACCATGAGTCCCACGTAGTCGGTGCGGTACGGCGTCGAGAAATCCCAGCTCTTCTTGCGTTCGTCGGTGATGGTGTAGGTCGCCGCGACCACGTCGAGTTGGCCGTTATCGATCAGCGGGCCGCGCGTCTTGGGCGTTACATCGGTAAACTCGACTAGCTCCTGGGCGCGAGCATCCTTGTAGCTCACACCAAAGACGGCAGCGGCGATCTGGTAGCACAAATCGACTTCCATGCCCTCAAAGCGGCCCTTGGCGGTGTCGTAATAGCCATAGCCGGGAACGTCCTTCTTAACGCCGGCATTCAGGTGGCCACGCGACTTGATGGCCGCAAGCTTGGACCCCTTGTCGGAGCCCTCGCCGCTGGTGGAGTTGTCGCAACCGGCAAGCGCGGTCCCCGTCAGCGCAAGCATGCCGGCGCCAGCCAGCTGCAAAAAGCGACGGCGCGACACGGCCGCCCTCGTCATATCCGTCATGTCCATCACCGCGCCTAGTGCAAAATCTTGGACAGGAACTCGCGACAGCGCGGGTTCTCGGGGTTATCGAAGAAGTGCTCGGGCGTGCCCTCCTCCAGGATGCGGCCGTCCTCCATAAAGATGACGCGGTCGGCCACCTGGCGCGCAAAGCCCATCTCGTGCGTCACGCAGATCATGGTGATGTCCTCCTGCGCAAGCTCAATCATAACGTCCAGGACTTCCTGGACCATCTCGGGGTCGAGCGCCGAGGTCGGCTCGTCAAACAGGATGATGGGCTGCTTGGTGCACAGGGCGCGGGCGATGGCGATGCGCTGCTGCTGACCGCCCGAGAGGTTCTGCGGATACTCGCCAGCCTTATGAGCCATGCCGACACGCTTGAGCGCGGCGATGGCGATCTCGGTCGCCTCCTCCTTGCTCTTCTTTTGCAGCTTGATGGGCGCGAGCGTCAGGTTGCCCAGCACCGTCATGTTGGGATACAGGTTGAACTGCTGAAACACCATGGAACTATACTTGCGAGCCATCTCCAGGTGATTCTTTTTGGTGAGCGGCGTACCGTCGATGACGACCTCGCCCGACGTGGGCTCCTCCAGATAATCGACGCAACGGATGAGCGTCGACTTACCCGAGCCGGAAGGCCCGATCATTACGAGCTTCTCGCCGCGCTTGACGGTGAGATTGATATCTTTGAGCACATGCAGGTCGCCAAAGTACTTGTTGAGATGCTTGATCTCGATCATGTCTGCCATGAATGTCCCTTCCCTGCGTTTACACGAGTTGAACTATTGTACGGAAAGAACCACGTTTCCGCAGCCCACACTACATTCCCGTAAAGAACCCGCAACCTTCCACCCACTCATTGGTACTCATTTAAGCCTGTCCCCAATGAGCGCCGAAAATAATACAACCGCCCTTGTTGAGCATAAGTCAGCGAAAACCCGTACACGCGAGCAAGGTGACGTGAAATGAAAGGGCGCAGACCTTATGGTCGCGCCCTTGAAATTGAACGTCAGATTGCCGCGTGTACGGGTTTGCAGCGTCAAGCCGTTACGCGGGTTGGTAAAACCGCGTAACAAATTACGCGAGTTTGGCGCCGACGATCCTTGCCGCGGCAGGCTTATCGAAGTTGCCGCCGGTGGCCTTGCCGAGTGCCCCCATGACCTGGCCCATCTGCTTCTTGGACGTGGCGCCCAGCTCGGCGATGACCTGCTCGATCAGGGCCTCGAGCTCCTCGCCCGAAACCTGCGCGGGCAGCAGACTCTCCAGAATCTTGACCTGCTCGGTCAGGTTGTCAGTACGGTCCTGGTCGGTACCGGCCTTAATGGACATCTCCAGCGTCTCGCTCGTCTGCTTAATCAGACGCTTGATCATGTTGTTGACGTCTTCCTCGGTCACGTCGCGGCGCTCGTTAACCTCGATATTCTTCACCTCGGCCTTGACCTGGCGAATGATGGACAGGCGAACCTTATCCTTGGCCTTCATGGCGGCGATCATTTCCTGCTGCAGCTCTTCGTTGGTCATCTGCAAATCCTCCTTAATAGTGTGGGCGGCACTCGCATGAGCACCGCCCCATGATTACTCAGTCGTCGACGAATCGTCGGTCGAACTCTTGGTGACGCCCTTCAGGCTGACGTTGTACGGTACGTCCTTGGGCATGGGGTTGACGGTGATGTCGGCGTCCTTCTTGTACTGTTCCAGCCACTCGCTGTATGCAGTGCTGGCCGCCTGCGTCTTCACCACGTTGGAAATATACTTCTTGATGTCCTTGGGTACCTGCTTGATGTCATCGACCTGGCTATCGACATGGAAGTAGTCGGTGCACTTGATGACGTGGTAACCGTACGTCGACTCGATCACGTCGCTCACATCGCCCTTGTTGAGTCCCTCGAGCGCCGCCTGGTAGCTGTCGACGAAGGTGGTGAGCTTATCCCAACCCACATCGCCCTTCTTCTCCTTGGAGCCGGTGTCGTCGGAATACTGCTTCACGGCCTCCTCAAAGCTCAGTTCGCCGGAGTTGATTTTGTCCAGGCACTCCTGCGCCTTGGCCTTGGCGGCGGCCTTGTCCTCGTCAGATGCGTCGGAATCAACCTTGATCAGGATGTTCGACGAGCGGCGGGCATCGTTGTAGTTAGACAGGTTCTCGTTGATGTAATCGACGATCTCACTGTCCTTGGGCTTACTGGTGGGCGCCACGGCGTCCTTAAGCTTTTGCTGTGCCAGGTTCTCCTTGAGCGAGTCCTTGTAGGTGTCCTCGGTATAGCCGTAGGTCTTAAGGGTCTTCTTAAAGGCCTTGGCACCGCCCGCGCTCTTGCACGCGTCCTTCCATGCCTTCTCGACCTCCTCGTCCGACACCGTCACGCCGTTTTCCTTCTGCGCCTGCTGGAGCAGAATCTGCTGCGTGTAGGAATCGATGAGCTGCTTGCGGTACTTTTTGGGCGTCAGGTCGTTGTCGACCAGATACTGCGCCCAGTCCTTGTCCTTGGTGTAACCGTAGGACGTGCGCATGCTCATGATCTGCTTGGTCACGGTGTCCTCGGTGAGGTTGGTGCCGTTGATGGTGGCGGCGACACCGCCGGTAAGCTTGTAGCTCGAGGTATCCTCTGCCTGCGACATGAGACCGGAGCATGCCATGGCCGAGACGGAAAGCAGCATTGCCAGCACGCCGATAACCACCAGGACGATCTTGACGGTCTTAGACACGTACGTCTTGCGCTGCTTCTTACGAGAGCTGGAGGCAGCGCGAGCCTGCTGCTCGGGCGTCGGCGCGGCCTCGGAGTTCTTTTTCTTGTTTGCCATAGTTGGCCTTTCGCATCACGAATCGAACAAACGCCATTGTGTCACAACGCGGACCCCGCGACACACCTGGTGCATGGGGGGCAGGTTAATCTGCACCATTTTGGTGCAAAGGGGGCTGTTCTGGCTGTCGGCAGTTAGGGACATTCCTTTTCTGCCGGCAGTTAGGAACAATCCCCAAGTGCCGGCCCTAAAAGTGGCGACGGATGGCGTCGACCATGCCCTGGCATATGGTCTGGCCGAGCACATCGGCTGCGGCGTCGGCATCCATAAAGATATTCATAAGCGATTGCAGGGCCTCGACCTGGCCGCCCGGCTCGGCGATGCCCAGATTGATGATGATCTGCGCCGGCACGGGGGCACCCATGCCCGCCATTGCGCTGAACACCACGGGCGCCGCGGGCTTTACCACCGCGATATAGGGCTTAGCCACAAATCCGGGATCGGTGTGCGGGATGGCGATGTTGGCCGCCGGCATGGCAAGACCCGTGGGATAGGCGTCCTCGCGCGTGCGGACGGCATCGAGCCAACCGGGCGCAATGTAGCCGCGAGGTGCAAGCTCGTCCTCGAGCCGCGCAAACACCTCATCCGGCGTCGCGCACTCCCAATCAAAAAACACCAGCTCAGGCGTAAACAATGCTTCGTTATCCGCCATGGGCCCACCTCTCTCACCTTGTCACCTGCGACGTTCTTTAACGACTAGTCATTGAAGAGCGTCGCAGGTGATTACCTAAAACAAAGGATGGCCACTTGCGCCTTGGCGCCAATGACCACCCTGACTACTCGGCTAAATTGTACTGTGCGCCACTAGCCGCGCGGCGCATCAATTGCGACCTTGCCGCTCTCCAACACGTGGACGCGGCCGTCGGCGAGCATCTGAACTACCTCGGGATACAGCACGTGCTCAATCGCGTGAATGTGCTCCTCGAGCGTGTCGACATCCCAACCTTCCTCGACAGCCAGCGCGCGCTGGGCGATGATGGGGCCGTTGTCGTAGATCTCGTTGGCGAAATGCACGGTCACACCAGTTACCTTGACGCCGCGCGCAAAGGCATCGTCGATCGCATGCGCGCCGGTAAAGCTCGGCAGCAGCGCCGGATGCAAATTGACCACGCGGTTGGGAAACGCCGCCAGCAGCGGCGTATGCACCATGCGCATGTAACCAGCCATCACCACGTACTCGCAGCCGCGCTCAAGCAGCTCATGCGCGATGATCTCGTCGGCAGCGATGGGATCGGCATAGACATCCTTGGAAAGGGTCAACGTCTGGATACCCGCACGCTCGGCACGTTGCAGACCCTTGGCCGAAGGACGGCTCGACACCACGAGCTCAATCGAGGCATTGAGCTTATCCGCGGCGATCAGATCGATCAGTGCCTGCAGGTTGGTGCCGGAACCGCTGATGAGCACGCCGATCTTGAGCGGCTCAGCCGTATCGGTACCGGTCGGACGGGTATAGGGCATAAAGTCCAGGCCCTCGGCGGCAGCCATCTGCTCGTTAGCGCTCATCGGAGTACACGACCTTACCGGAACCCTCGACGCACTCGCCCACGCGGAACGGCTTCTCGCCCAGCGCGACCAGGGCCTCGGTCACCGCGGCCTCGTCCTCGGGGGCGACGATCAGGCACAGGCCGACGCCCATGTTGAAAGTCTTGCATGCCTCGTTGGGCGCGAGCTCGGCCTGGCGCGACACGTAAGTGATGACGGGCGGAACGTCCCAGCCCATCTCGGCACCGTTGCGGGTGACCACGGCGTCGACGTCGTCGGCAAGCGCACGGTTGAGGTTCTCGGTGATACCGCCGCCGGTGATGTGGGCAATGGCGTGCACCGGAGCGCCACCACGCAGCAGCTCAAGAATCGGCTTGACGTAGATGCGCGTAGGGGCCAGCAGGGCGTCGGCCAGCGATGCGCCGCCGAGCTCCTCGAGCGGGCGGCTCAGCTCCTCGGCCTTAGCGGCGGCCTCGGGCGTGCCCGGCTTGATGCCGTCGACGCCGATGACCTTACGCACGAGCGAGTAGCCGTTGGAGTGCACGCCGGTGGAAGGCAGACCCAGAATCACGTCGCCGGGGCGAACGTTCGCGGGATCGAGCATCTTGGGACGATCGACGACACCCACGGTAAAGCCGGCGAGGTCGTAGTCGGCAGGAGCCATGACGCCGGGGTGCTCGGCCATCTCGCCGCCCACGAGCGCGCAGCCCGCGAGCTTGCAGCCATCGGCCACGCCCTTGATGATCTTTGCCATGTGCTCGGCCTCAATGTGGCCGATGGCAACGTAGTCCAGGAAGAACAGCGGCTCGGCGCCCGAAGCCAAAATGTCGTTGACGCACATGGCGACCAGGTCCTGGCCCACCGTCTCGTGACGGTCCATAATCTGGGCGAGCACGAGTTTGGTGCCCACGCCGTCGGTACCGCTGATCAGGATCGGGTCTTCCATATCCTTAAGCGCGGCGGCCGAGAACAGGCCACCAAAGCCACCGATACCGCCGATGACCTCGGGGCGGTTGGTGTCCTTAACCATTTGCTTAATAGCGTCGACGGCGCGGCCGCCCTCGGCGGTATCGACGCCGGCATCCTCATACGTCACATGCTTGCTGTCGCTCATCTGAGCCTTCCTCTCCCACTACCGTCCGCCGCCCGGGCGCCAAACGATGCTCATAGTTGCGTTCATTTCGGCGCGCATCCTGACAACGCGCGCCGCTCAATCAACAAAACAGCAGGTAAAACCTACCAAAATAAACCTGTCCCCAAATGGCAGGTTTTAGGCCTCGCCGTGCTTCTCTTCCCAGCTGCGGTCGTCGTATTTCTCGACCACGGCGTCGTCGTCAAAGTGCAGCGGCTTATCCAGGTTGCGGGGCTTAAAGCCCTCCATAAACTTGTCGCGGCCAAAGCTCTCGGGAATCGCCACGGGATAACGGCCGGTAAAGCATGCATCGCAGTAGCCGCCCTTGGGCATGACCTTCAGCAGGCCCTCAACCGAAAGGAAGGCCAGCGAATCGGCGCCGATATACTCGCAGATCTCCTCGACCGTCTTGTTGGCGCTGATGAGCTGCGACTGCACGTCGGTATCGATACCGTAGAAGCACGGCCAGATGACCTCGGGCGAGTTGATGCGGATGTGAATCTCCTTGGCGCCGGCATTGCGCAGCATCTTGACGAGCTGCACCATGGTGGTGCCGCGCACGATGGAGTCGTCGATGACGACCAGGCGCTTGCCCTCGATGTTGTCGCGCAGCGGGTTGAGCTTCATGCGCACGCCCATGGCGCGCAGCTCCTGCGTGGGCTCGATAAACGTACGGCCCACATAACGATTCTTGATGAGGCCCTCGCCAAAGGGAATGCCGCTCTCGTGCGAATAGCCCTCCGCGGGCGGCAGGCCGGAGTCGGGCACGCCGATGACCAGGTCGGCCTCGACGGGCTCCTCGTGTGCCAGCTGACGACCCATGTCATAACGGCAGGCGTAGACGCTCTTGCCGTTCATGATGGAGTCGGGGCGGGCAAAGTAGACCTGCTCAAAGATGCAGTTGGCCGGTTCTTCAGCTGCGGGCACACCCTGCTCGGATACCAAGCCCTCGGCGCTGATGCGCAAGATCTCGCCGGGACGGACATCACGAACATACTCGGCGCCCACGATATCGAGCGCGCACGTCTCGGAGGCAACGACCCAGCCGCCGGCGCGCGTGACATGGACGGCGGAGTCGACCGTCGAGGCACCGTCTTGCGAGGGCAGCTGTGAAACAGAAGCGGCGTCGGCCTGGTCCAAACCCTCGTCCACGAGCTTGCCCAGCACCAGCGGACGAATGCCGTGCGGGTCGCGGAAAGCGTAGAGCGCCTGCTCGTTGATGAGTGTCATGGCGTAACCGCCGCGCACGAGCTCCATGGTCTTGCGAATGCCCTCGCGCAGGTGGCCCGTACGCTGGGTGAAGTAGCCGATGAGCTTGGTCGCGACCTCGGAATCCGAATTGGAGAGGAACGGCACGCCCAGCTCGATCAGCTGACGGCGCAGTTCGTCGGTGTTGACCAGAGTGCCGTTGTGAGCAAGCGCGATGATGACGCTGTTGATGGTAGAAAGATGCGGCTGCGAGGCTTCCCAACTCTTGGCGCCGGCAGTGCCATAGCGCACGTGGCCCACGGCCAGCTGGCCGGAGAGCGTTGACAGGTCAGCGTTGGAGAACACGCGATCGAGCAGTCCCAGGTCTTTACGAACCATAACCGTGCCGCCATCGCCCACGGCGATTCCCGCCGATTCCTGGCCGCGATGCTGCAACGCGCGCAGACCAAAGTACGTCAGCCGAGCCACATCGCGATCGGGTGCCCACACACCAAAGATGCCGCATTCCTCATGCAGCTGGTCGGAGTCCGGATCATACGTCGACATGGTCGTCACCTGTCCCGTGGCACGCTCGGCCGCGCGGATGGTTTCTTGAGACATGGCATCCCCTCAGAGCCTCGTTATTTGGCGTTACCCGCCCTATTATACGCACGGCAAGACAAGCACTCCCGCGCATGAGCAGCGCTTTTTAAAAGCCCACCGAGCTTATAATCCGTTTTGCGGCCAAACATTTTATTGGGGAACCCGCCCGCGGGACCAACTATTGGGAAACCCGCCCGCGGGGCCAACGATCCCGTATGCTTCCGTCGCGACGCGTCTCGCCCACCGTTAGGGCTTACATTGCTGCAATTGGGACGTTCGTCCTGTCTTTTAGCAGGTCGGCGGCGTATCCTTGTAATCTACAACAAAACGAGAAAGGTTGTGTATGGATCGAAACGAACTCGACCCCAGCGTCCCCAGCGCCACGGAGGTCAAGAAGATCCCACTCATCATTAAGGTGTATGCCGTCCTGTGCATCCTGTCCGGCGTGGGCACGCTCCCGTCGGTCGCCGCCTTTATGTGGCAGGTCATCACCGCGCTCATCAACGGCAACGCCGCCGCCAAGCTCGGCGACAACACGCTCGTCGCGGTCGGCCTTATCGTCGCCGGCATCATGCTCTCGGCGGCGAGCGCGGTCATCTTTATCATCTTTGGCCTGGACCTCATCAAGGACCAGCGCCGCAACGCCGCGCGCCTGTCCTACATCCTTATCGCATTCACCGTCGTTGAGCTTTTGGTCGACGTGATGCTCCAGGGTATCGGGCCGTTCTTGTTGCGCCCCGCCATCCAGCTCGGCATCCTCATCGCGCTTTCGGCCACCGTTGACCCCACGCTTCGTCAGGAGCGCGAACTGCAGCGCCGCCTGCAGGAGATGCTCGATCGCGACGCCGCTGCCGAGGGCATGCTCGGCCGCGATGAGACCGGCGAAGGCTACATCAAGCTCAACTACTTCAACCTGTTCTGGGTATTCTTTGTCTGCTGCGTACTGGGCCTCATCCTGGAGGACATCTGGCACATGACGGTCGACGACCCGGGCGTCTACCAGAACCGCGCCGGCATGCTGTTTGGCCCCTTCAGCCCCATCTACGGATTTGGTGCCGTACTCATGACCATGGTGCTCAACCGCTTCTACAAAAAGAACCCCATCATTATCTTTTTGGTGAGCGCCCTACTTGGCGCAAGCTTTGAGGTGTTCGTGGGCTGGTTTATGCAGACCTCGTTCGGTGTGGTCTCGTGGAGCTACTCGCATATGAAGCTCTTTGGCATGCCCGATCCACTCGCCGTGCTTACGGGCGGACGCACCTGCACGGGCTTCGCCTGCCTGTGGGGCCTGGGCGGACTCATCTGGATCAAGCTGCTGCTGCCCAGGTTGCTCAAGCTCATTAACATGATTCCCTGGAAGAGCCGCTACTCAGCCACCGTCATCTTTACCATCATTATGCTGGTCGACGGCGTCATGACACTGCAATCGCTCGACTACTGGTATCAGCGCGTCAACGGCACGGTCAACGATATTCCCGTTGCGCAGTTCTATGGCACGTACTTCGATAATGAGTATATGGAAAATCGCTTCCAGAGCATGACCATGAGCCCCAAGGACGCCACACGCGTATAGCGTAAGCGCTGGCGCAAACCCGTCTCCAACGGACAAGTAAGCCCGCTGGCAGTTCAATCTAACTGCCAGCGGGCTCTTGCTACAGATGGGCTCGAATCGATCGCAAAGCCCTATGCCTCGCGCTCAACCTCGTTCACACATTCATTTTTGATGGTGCCGACAAGCGACTGCAGGGCATCGACCACGTGCGGACGAATGTCTCCGCCAATGAGCACGAGCATGATATCGTCGCCCACGGAAAGCTCACCGCTCGCCAGCCACACGCGCACATAGCCGATGCCGGGCATCGCGCGCGTGGCTTCGATAGCAGACCGCACCTTTTCGGCGTCGTAGTCAAAGACCATGCCTCCCACCTTGTGGCCCGGCGCCACGCCATCGGTCTCGACTCCGCGCACCTCGGCCTTGGGCGTCGCACGCACCACACCGTTATGCGTCAGATACATACCGCACGCAGGTGCCGACGAATCGGCTTTGGCCTCGCGAAGCCAAGCATCAATCGAAGGCATCGTTTTGCCATTCTCGAGCATCATTTCCTCCTTTTTCCGTCATCGAGCAGCTCATTTGGGACGGGACTCTTTTAGCTACTCTTAACAATCTATTCCTCGACCGGCGTGAGCACCATGACGGCGCGCGTATTGCTCAATGACAGCGAGCGACAGGTCACGAGCGTCACGACCTTGGTTGCCGAGGCAGCGCGATCGCCTGCATCACTCGCCACTGCCGAAGCGCCGTCGAGCATCTCGGACAGGTAGTTCTTGAGCCCGTCGTCACCTTCAAAATTAGGCGTGCGCGCCTTGGCATACGTGTCCTCGACGACCTTGGTCGCCAGCGGTCGCAGCTTATACGTTGCATCGCGCGTGATGTAATACACGTACTCGATGCTATCGAACGTCGCCTGGTCGGTGGTGTCCGAAATCACGTTGAACATCGACCCGTCATTCATATGGTGGCCGTAAATCGTGGTCTGCTGGTCAACCATTCCCGGCGCGGTGTCATCGCTATCCAGGAAAATGGCCCCGGACGCATTGGCCGTACCGTCGAACAGCGTGTTGAGGTATTTGGAGTTGTTGTTGGTCTGCACCACGGGATAGTTGATGTTGGTTTCCGGCACGTAAATCCAACCCACAATCTCGGGGTTTGTCTGAGCAAGCGCATCAAAGTCGATAATCGGCACGCCGCTGGCGTCCTTATCGCTTACATATTGCTTCTCGATTTTCTGGTACGAATCGCTTGCCTGCTTATAGCCAATCTGAGCATTGATAAAGATGGCGGCGGCGGCGACAATCAGACCGATGCCCACGATGATGAGTAGGATGGGGATGATGGAGCGGCGTTTCTTACGCGGCGGCTCGGTGTAGCTGGACGGTGCGCCGCTCGGTTGCCTCGTCGTCCGGGTCTGCTTCTTTGCCGTGCCATATGACGAGGGGCGATACGCAGCCGGCGTATCCTGACGGCGATGGGACGTCGGCGTTACGGGGCGCGGCGCACGAGCCTGTTGAGGAGAGGATGTCCGACCCTGCTGCATGGAGCGGGCCGATCCCGACTTGGATGGATCGGGGATCTGAGAAGCCGAGAAACGTTTTCCCTGATAGTCGGACATGACTCTCCCTGTGATTACAACGGAACGGCCAGCCGCTTAAGCGTCGGCCATCTCCTGCTTCATCTTCTCGATAACTTTGCGGTACTCGGGGTCGCAGGCGCCAAGAATCTGCGTGGCGTAGATGGCGGCGTTCTTGGCGCCGTTGATGGCAACGCAGGCCACGGGCACGCCCGAAGGCATCTGCACCATCGACAGCAGCGAATCCATACCGCCCAGGTCGCTCGTCTTCATGGGCACGCCGATAACCGGCAGCGGCGTAAAGGCGGCCACGACACCACCCAGGTGAGCGGCCTTGCCGGCGGCGGCGATAATTACTTTGATACCGCGATCGGCAGCAGTCGAGGCCCACTCGTGGACCTTTGCCGGCGTGCGGTGTGCGCTCGCAATGACGAGCTCATAGGGCACACCAAGCGCCTCGAGCTCGGCGGTGCAGCCTTCCATAACGCCCAGATCGGACTTGGAACCCATGATGATCCCGACGACCGGCTTTTGATCTGCCATAAACAAAGACCTCCTGTTGAGAGCGGCGACGCGGCGGATCCGCGACCCTTAACTACTGAGAGTAGTATAGCTGCTCCCGTCCCTGCGGTCCCCGGGTGCCCCGCGGCGGGCTGGGTTTTTATCTTCGCTCCCCTTGCTTCGCAAAGTCGCTCAGATAATAAACCCAGCCCGCCGCGGGGCACCCGGGGACCTACCGAGGATTGCTATGACGTACGTTGGCTGAAATAAAAACGTGGGATCCGCCGTTCAAACGAACGGCGGATCCCACACTCACTTTATTTCTCAGCCCTAGTCATCGCGCCAAGCCCCTTCCGCAGCACACGGTGCAACCGAGTCACCGCAGGCCGGGGCGGAGGGGCCGAGTTTCCCGCTGAGCGACTCTGCTTGCAGCCGGAGCGAAGAGGGAAACTCGGCCCCTCCGCCCCGGCCGGACAGTTCAACCTACACCGTGTGCTGCGGCAGGTCCTGCAGGGCGATGACGTCCATGCCCATGTCGTTGGCGCTGCCGTGACCCTGCTGGTCCTCGCGCACCGCCTCGATGGCGCTCACGTACGTGTTGGCGGCAGACATCGCCGTCACGCAGGTCACGCCGCGGCGCACGGCCTCGGTGCGCAGCAGGTAGCCGTCGCCACGCGAGCCCGGGCCGTACGGCGTGTTGATGATCACCGCAATCTTGCCATCGGCGATGAGGTCGCCGATGTTGGGACGCTCGCCGTCGTGCGGGCCGCTGATCTTTTCCACGACTTCGCACGTCACGTTGCCGCCGCGCAGCACGCGCGCCGTACCCTCGGTAGAACAGATGTCAAAGCCCAAGTAGCGCAGGATGCGGGCGACCGAAAGGATATGGCGCTTGTCGCGGTCGCACACGCTAATGAACACCTTGCCGGCACTGGGATCGGGCAGCTTGTAGTCGATTGCCAGCTGCGTCTTGGCATATGCCTCGGGATAACTCTTGGCGATGCCCATGACCTCGCCCGTCGACTTCATCTCGGGCCCCAGGATAACGTCGGCGCCCGGGAAACGACCCCAGGGCATGACGGCTTCCTTCATGCAGAACCAGTCCAGCTGACGCTCGTCGCTCGGCAGGCCCAGGCTCGCGATGGAATCGCCCGCCATGATACGCGCCGCGCACTTGGCCAGCGGCACGCCGGTGGCCTTGGAGATGAACGGCACGGTACGGCTGGCACGCGGGTTGGCCTCGATCACGTAGACGGTCTCGCCCTTGATGGCATACTGCACGTTGACCAGGCCGCGGACCCCCAGCGCCATCGCGATGCGGCGCGTGATCTCGCGGAGCTTCGCCTGCAGACTCTCGCTAAAGCTGAACGGCGGAATGCAGGTCGCGGAGTCACCGGAGTGGATACCGGCCTCCTCGATATGCTCCAGGATGCCGCCGATGTAGACCTCCTCGCCGTCGCACAGGGCGTCGACATCAGACTCGATCGCACCCTCCAGGAAGCGATCGAGATACACCGGGTAGTCGGGGCTAATGCGCGCAGCCTCGGCCATGTAATCGCGCAGATGCTCAGCATCGTAGGCGATCATCATGCCGCGGCCACCCAGCACATAGCTCGGACGTACCAGCAGCGGGTAGCCGATGTGCGCGGCAACGGCCTCGGCCTCCTCAAACGAGGTGGCCTGGCCCGCCGGCGGATACATAATGCCCAGCTTATCGAGCAAGGCGGCAAAACGCTCGCGGTCCTCGGCAAAATCGATGGCGTCGGGCTTGGTACCCATGATGTTCACGCCGCTTTCCTCGAGCATGCGCGCCAGCTTAAGCGGGGTCTGTCCGCCGAGCGTCACCACGACGCCGTCGGGACGCTCGACATCGATAACGTCCATGACGTCCTCGTAGGTGAGCGGCTCAAAGTACAGTCGGTCGGACGTGTCGTAATCGGTCGAGACGGTCTCGGGGTTGCAGTTGACCATGATGGTCTCGAAGCCGCGGGCCGCCAGCGCATAGCTCGCGTGCACGCAGCAGTAGTCGAACTCGATGCCCTGGCCGATACGGTTGGGGCCGGCACCCAGAATCATCGCCTTGGGCTTGCTTGCCGGCGTGGTCTCGTCGGGGGCAACGCACTTCTTGGCGATCGGGCTCGTACGGTAGATGTTCTCGTAGGTCTTGTAGTGGTATTCCGTCGCACTCGAGAACTCGGCGGCGCAGGTATCGACCGTCTTCATGCTGGGAACCACGCCCAGACCCTTGCGGTAAGCGCGAACAAAACGCTCGTCCGAGCCGGTCAGCGCGGCAATCTCGGCATCGCTCGTGCCATACTGCTTGAGCAGGCGCATCGCATCGGCGTCAATGTCCTCCACGCGCAGGCCGCGAACGCTCTCCTGGACCTGCACCATATCGTTGATGCGGTTGAGATACCACGGATCGATACCGCAGATGGCGTGGATGCGTGCAACATCCCAGCCACGGCGCAGGGCCTCGACCACAAAGAAGATGCGGTGCTCGGTCGGGGTGCCCACGACCTGGGCGAGCTCATCGTCGCTCAGCTTTTCGGCACCCTCCTTGCCACCGGTGCAAATACCCTGGTGCCCGTCCTCCAGCGAGCGCATGGCCTTGCCAAAGGCCTCCTCAAAGGTGCGGCCGATCGCCATGATCTCGCCCACGGCCTTCATGCGCGTGGTGAGCGTGGGGTCGGTACCCTTGAACTTCTCGAAGGCAAAGCGCGGCACCTTGACCACGCAGTAGTCGATCGTGGGCTCAAAGCAGGCGGGCGTAGCTTTGGTAATGTCGTTGACGATCTCGTCGAGCGTGTAGCCCACGGCCAGGCGAGCGGCGGCCTTGGCGATGGGGAAACCCGTGGCCTTGGAGGCCAGCGCGGACGAACGGCTCACGCGCGGGTTCATCTCGATGACAATCAGGCGGCCGGTTTGGGGATTCACGGCAAACTGCACGTTGGAGCCGCCGGTCTCGACGCCGATCTTCTCCAGGATGGCGAGCGAGGCGACACGCATGCGCTGATACTCAAGGTCGGAGAGGGTCTGCGCCGGCGCCACGGTGATGGAGTCACCGGTATGCACGCCCATGGGGTCGAGGTTTTCGATGGAGCACACGATGATGCCGTTGCCGGCGTGGTCGCGCATGACCTCCATCTCGTATTCTTTCCAACCCTCGATGGACTCCTCGACCAGCACCTCGTGGGCGGGCGAAAGCTCAAGACCCTGGCTCACGATGGAGACGAGTTCCTCGTGAGTATGCGCGATGCCACCACCGGCGCCGCCCAAGGTAAAGCTCGGACGCAGCACGCAGGGATACCCCACGCGCTCGGCGATGGCCTCGGCGTCAGCCACGCTGTAGGCATAGCCCGAGCGCGCGACCTCCAGGCCGATCTCGGCCATGGCCTCGTTAAAGAGCTTGCGGTCCTCACCGCGCTCGATGGCGGCAAGGTCACAACCGATCATCTCGACGCCGTACTTGTCGAGTGTGCCGTCCTTTGCCAGCTCGACGGCAGCGTTCAGACCGGTCTGGCCACCCAGCGTGGGCAGCAGCGCGTCCGGACGCTCCTTCTTAATCACGCGCTCGATAAACTCGGCGGTGATAGGCTCGACATAGGTGCGGTCGGCAAGACCCGGGTCGGTCATGATGGTCGCCGGGTTGGAGTTGACTAGGATGACCTCAAAGCCATCCTCCTTGAGCACCTTGCAGGCCTGGGCGCCGGAGTAATCGAACTCGCAGGCCTGGCCAATGACGATAGGGCCCGAGCCAATGACGAGGATACGCTTGATGTCGGTACGTTTAGGCATGTTAGTTCTCCTCGGTCTCGGTCGCGGCGGATCCATCGTCGGCGAAATTCCAGCCAGCGAGACGGTCCTTGGCGGTGTCGATGTCCAGATAGTTCTCCTCGCCGTCCATGAGTCGCGTAAAGGCGGTAAAGAGATAGTGAGCATCGGTGGGGCCAGGTGAGGCCTCGGGATGGTACTGGACCGAGAAGCACGGCGCATCGAGCAGCTGAATGCCCTCGGCGGTGCCGTCATTGAGATTCACATGCGTCAGGCGAATGCGGCCGAAACGCTCGTTCATCACGACCGGCGCGATACCGCGGCGCACCCAGACGCGCAGATCGCCATCGGCCGCGTGCTCGGTCTCGCCGCCCGAAAGCTCGGGGACAATCTTGCCCAAGCTGGGGAACAACAGGCCAAAGCCGTGGTTTTGCGCGGTGATCTCCACACGGCGGCTGACCAGATTCATAACCGGCTGGTTGCCACCACGGTGACCGAATTTGAGCTTTTCCATCTGGGCGCCGCACGCCAAGCTGATCATCTGGTGACCGAGACAAATACCAAAAATTGGCACCTTGCCGATCAGCTGCTGCACCTGCTCGTAGGTCTCCACCACGGCATCGGGGTCGCCGGGGCCATTGGACAAAAAGACGCCATCGGGATTCATATCGAGCACCTCACTCGCGGGCGTATCCCACGGCACGACGGTCAGGTCGCAGCCGGCACGGACCAGGCCCTCCAGAATGCCGCGCTTCACGCCGCAGTCGTAGGCAACCACTTTGTGGCGGGCAGGAGCGGCAGGGGCAAGCGCAAAGTCATGCGTAGTGGGCAGGTCGCTCGCGGCAAAAGCGTGGGGCTCAGGGCAGCTCACGGTCTTGACCAGGTTCTCGCCGACCAGCGTGGGCGCGGCGGACAGGCACTCAGCAAGCTCGTCGACGTCGAAGATCTCCGTCGAGATTATGCCCATCTTGGAACCGTTGTCGCGCAGGTGGCGCACGAGAGCGCGGGTGTCGACGCCCTCGATAGCGATGATGCCGTGTGCACGCAGGTACTCCGGCACGCTGACAGTCGAGCGCCAGTTAGAAGGCGTGGCGCACATGTCGCGGACGACCATGCCACGCATGGCGGGAGCACTCGCGGGGCGAGTGGTATCGCCGGGGAAGGCCGACTGGACGTCGGTCTCGTCAATGCCGTAGTTACCGATCTGCGGATAGGTCATGGTTACGATTTGGCCGGCATAGCTCGGATCGGTCATGACCTCAAAGTAGCCCTCGAGCGACGTGTTAAAGCAGACCTCGCCGGTTTCGGTACCCTCGGCACCACATGCACGGCCATAAAAAATGGTCCCATCCTCAAGATACAGGATGCAGGGACCGCAGGTGCCCTTGCTGGTTTTAGCCAGCATACGCTGGCACAGCTCGCTGGGCGCGATGGTGCGGGCGGCAGCGCCCGCAATATGGTTGTTCGCCATAGTTCTCCTTCCCGGTCTCACAGGACCGGCTTAAAGGTGTGTGGTTAGGCCTCGCGGTATTCTAACCGCAAGCATCGCCCATGGCATTAATTACATAGAATTGTTTACAAAATGATAATTATGACTTCCTGTGCATAATGATTTTTTAATCCCCGTCCCAGAAAAATCATCCCGCGTGGGCTTGCGGCTCACGCGGGATGACATCGTTCTATGTGGCTGCGGACTACTTTTGCTTGTCCTGCTCCAGCAGCTCGGACGGCGTGCGATCGGGCTTTCCGCCACGGAAGATCTCTCGACCGTGCAGACGATGCTCCAGGTCACGTTCGGCCTTTTCCTCGTCAATCTTGGTCTGGCTCACCGCCGGGTCCTCGATCAGCGACGAAACCGAGTTCACCTGTTTTTGAATGCGCTCGGCAATGGTGTCGTCCATGCTTACGATACGCATCTTCCAGTCGATATTCGTGGCATTGGACGAGCTCTTGGTCCAGACGAACGTCAGGATGGCGCTCTGGTGCCCCTGAGCAGGAAACATGCCAAAGAAGGAATCGTGCTGGATCCTGCTGTCCTCGTCGATATAGGCGTGAACGTTATACACCACGCGGTCGATCTTGTCGTTGAGCAGGGCGTTGGTTGCGAGCGCCGCCGCCTGAATCTGACCGTTGGACAGCAGCTCGAGTTCATTGGCGGAAGACGTGTCCAGCACCGTCACCTCAACCGTGCCCGTGCGTTCATCGGCCTCGTCGACGGTAAAATCGAGCGGGAACTGCGTAAAGCCATTGCCCCATTCAAGTCCACCCTTGAGCGCGGTCGAAACGGTATCCACCGAAACACTTTCGGAAAGGTTCGCGGTATTCAGACGTCGCATCACGCCGTAGCCAATCTGCATGCCAACAATCAGCACCAAAATGCCGATAACCACGGCCATGGCGGTCTTCGTAATGGTATGGCTCACCTGCGAGCCCGAAGGGTCGTCCTCGGACAGCGGGTCGATATGTTTTGCCTGGCTCGCGCGATCCTCGCTGCGCAGCCGCGCCAGCGTCGCCTTGTCGCCGCGCTTGACGGCGGCCTCTTTCTCGCGCATGCGCTCGGTGCGCTTTTTGGCGAGCGTAGGATCCAAGACGCCGGATGCATCGATTTCGGAGAATAACTCCGTCACTTCTTCCGGAGTCAAAGGGTTCTTATCAGCCATGATCTTCCTGTCATATCAATCAGTCGAGCTCGTGCGCACGCGCACCTTCGAACTGCATTCGATAGTAACGGGCATAGGTGCCGCCACGGGCGAGAAGCTCCTCGTGCGTGCCACGTTCCACAACGCGACCATGCTCAACGGTCGCAATCTCGTCAGCATGCTTAATAGTCGAGAGACGGTGGGCGATGATGATCGTGGTACGGCCGCGTGCCAGCTCTTCGAGCGACTCCTGCACCGCTTCCTCGCTCTCGTTATCCAGGGCACTCGTCGCCTCATCCAAAATAAGGATCTTGGGATTCTTGAGAAAAACGCGCGCGATGGCGACGCGCTGCTTTTGACCACCCGAAAGACGGCTGCCGCGCTCGCCCACCACGGTGTCGTAGCCCTGCGGAAGCGATTCGATAAAGGTATCAATATTGGCGCGGCGGGCCGCTTCGGCGATCTCTTCTGCCGTGGCGCCCGGCTTGCCGTAGGCGATGTTCTCGCCGATCGTTCCATCAAACAGGTACACATCTTGCTGCACCAGGCCGATGGCACGGCGCAGACTATGCTGCGTCACGTCGCGCACATCCTGGTCGTCGATGCTAATGGAGCCGGCGGCAACGTCGTAAAAGCGCGGCAACAGCGAACAAGTCGTCGATTTGCCGCCGCCCGAGGGACCAACCAAAGCGATGGTCTGACCGGGCTTGATGGACAGGTCCATGTGGTCGATAACAGGGCGTCCGTCGGCGCCGCGCTCGCCCAATTCAACATCCTCGTAGCTAAAGCACACGTCGCGGTACTCCACAGCACCAGCCGTCACCTGCAGATCCGCAGCACCCGACTTATCCTGAATATCGGGGACAGTCGAGAGCACCTCGTCCATGCGCTTAAAGCCGGCGATGGCTTTCTGATACGTCTCGGCCGAATTAACGAGCGTCTCGAGCGGCGTGCAGAACAGCGAAATGTAGAGCGCGAAGGTTGCCATATCGACCGCTTGCAGCTGACCCTGGGCAACGAGCCAACCGCCCAGCAGTACCACGATCACATAGAGCACGCCCGAGAGCAGGCCATACGTCGCGGTGTAGACGCCCATGGCATGATACATGTTCTCCTTGGACGAAAGGTAGCGATTGTTCGAGGCGCGAAACTTAGAGCGCTCGGTCTGCTCATTGGCAAAGCTCTTGACCACACGCATGCCCGCCAGCGAATCCTGCAATTGCGCGTTGATGCCGCTAATCTTCTTGCGGTTGTCGCTAAAGACCTCGCGCATGCGCATATTCTGCCAAAACATAATGACCGCGAACACCGCTGTCACCACAGCCATGGCGCGTGCGAGCACCGGCGCGATGGTAAACAGAATCACAAACGAGCCGATAATCTCGATGCCGCAGATAATGATCCATTCGGGCACGTGGTGCGCCGCCTCGCAGATATCGAACAGGTCATTGACCACGCGGCTCATCATGTCGCCCGAGCTGTTGCGATCAAAGTATGCAAAGCTAAACCGTTCGTACTGATCGAACAGGTCCTCACGCATCTTGGACTCCATGCGTGCGCCCATCACATGGCCCCAATAGCTCACAAAGTAGCGGCAGGCGCAGCGGATGGCATACATCAGCACCAGCCCCACCGCAATCATACCGAGTGCCTGCATAATGGCAGCCTGACCCTGGGTAAACAACCCTCCGGTCAGATTGCGCAAGATAATGGGGAACGCTAGGTCAATGGCGGCAAGTACCAGGGCGCAAACAGTATCGGCAACAAAAAGCCCCATCTGGGGCTTGTAATACGAAAGAAACCTTTTCAGCATGTGATCCTCAAAGAAATATCAGCAACGTAAGGCCCTGGGACAAAGCAATCAGTAATACTTGTCCCAGGGCTATCCCCACTCGTTAGAGCTCCGCGCCCCCAAGGCGATGCGCGATGCTATCGCAGGCCAAGGCGCCCACGACGGTCTTGGCGTCTTCGATCTTGCCGTCGAGTACGGCGTCGATCAGCTCGTGCAGCGGTACCAGGTCGACGTTGACGAACTCGTCATCATCGGGGTTGGGCGCATCGAACTCGAGCTTGGTGGCCAGGTAGATGTGAATGATCTCGTCGCAGAAGCCGCAGGATGTGACAATCGACGTCAAAAAGCGAATGCGACCGGCCCTAAAGCCCGTCTCCTCATGCAGCTCGCGCCTGGCGCAATCGAGCGGGTCCTCGCCTGGATCGAGCTTGCCGGCAGGAATCTCGACCGTCACGCGGTCGATGGCGGTGCGGTACTGACGCACCAGTACGATCTTGCCGCTCTCGGTCAGTGCCACAACGGCCGCCGCACCCGGATGGCGAACGATATCGCGGGCGCTGCGGCGACCGTTGGGCAGCTCAACCTCAAGACGGTGGACGTCGAGGATCTTGCCCTTCCAGGCGCACTCCTCCGAAAGAATCTTCTCGTGCAGCTCGGCATCGTGCGGGTCGTCGTCGCCCAGCACCAGCGCCGGCTCGTCAGCGACCTCGCCGCCAGGCTCGCCCTCGGCGTGCCCATACATGCGGCTGTCCTCTTCGACGATCTGCGCGTCCACGAGCTCTTCGTTCTTCTCGTCCATCCGTCTCATTCCTCTCGGATTTTAGGCATCCCAGGCGTCGCGGCCGCGCAGCGCACGCAGGCCAATGTCGTGGCGCAGGGTCTTGCCCTCAAAATCAATCTTCTCGCAGGCCTCGTAGGCAAGGTTGCGAGCGTTCTCGAACGTGTCACCCAGCGCGGTCACGGCGAGCACGCGACCGCCATTGGTCACAAGCCGGCCATCCACCACGGCGGTGCCGGCGTGGTACACCGTCACGTTCTCCATGGCCTCGGCGTCCTCGATGCCGGTGATGACCTTGCCCTTCTCGTAGCTGCCGGGGTAGCCCGCGCTCGTCAGGACAACGGCCACGGCCCACTCGTCGCGCCAGTCGAGCTCAATCTGATCGAGCTCGCAGTTGGCGCAAGCCAGCATGACCTCGACCAGGTCGTTCTTAAGGCGCGGGAGCACGACCTGCGTCTCGGGGTCGCCAAAGCGGGCGTTGAACTCCAGCACCTTGGGGCCGGCGGGGGTGAGCATAAAGCCGCCATACAGGCAGCCGCGGTAGTCGATGCCCTCGGCAGCAAGCTCGGCCACGGTCTGCTCCATGACCTTCACCATGGTGGCGTGCTCCTCGTCGGTCACGATGGGCACCGGGCTGTAGACGCCCATGCCGCCCGTGTTGGGGCCCTTGTCGCCCTCGAGCGCACGCTTGTGATCCTGCGAGGTGGCCATGGGACGCACGGTCTTACCGTCGGTAAAGGCCAGCAGCGAGCACTCGGGGCCGGTCAGCATCTCCTCGATGACCACCGTGTTGCCGGCATCGCCAAAGGTGCCGCCAAAGCACTCACGCACAGCTTCCTCGGCCTGCGAAAGCTCGGTTGCCACAATAACGCCCTTGCCCGCGGCAAGGCCGTCGGCCTTCACGACCAGCGGAGCGCCCTGCTCGCGCACATAGGCGAGAGCCGAGGCCTCATCGGTAAACGAGCCATAGGCTGCCGTCGGGATACCGGCACGCTCCATGAGCTGCTTGGAGAACAGCTTGGAGCCCTCCATCTGGGCACCCTCGGCACCCGGGCCAAAGCAGGGAATACCCGCCGCGCGCACGGCGTCGGCCACGCCCGCCACGAGCGGAGCCTCGGGGCCAATCACAACGAGTCCGCATCCATGGCTCTGCGCAAACGCCGCCACGGCAGCAGGATCGCAATCGTCGAGAACCACATTCTCGCCGCAGCTCGCGGTGCCGCCGTTACCCGGCGCGATGTAGAGCTTGCCGGCGCGCGGTGATGCTGCGAGCTTGGCTGCCAGAGCATGCTCGCGGCCGCCGCTGCCCAACAACAGGATGTCGATGGTTTGAGTGTCCGCCTTCAAGGGTGCCTCCTCTATGGATTACCGGCCCGCTCCGCGCGGGCCCATTACAAGCAAATATACCCCTCGGCCGCCCATCTGGACTGCAAAGGGGTATATCGCAATAACCAAATAACGCCGATTACTTCCAGAATCGGTTGATGATCTGCTCGCGACCGGCGCCAACGCCGATAAACGTCACGCGGGTGTGTGCCAGATCCTCGATAAACGCCACGTAGTCCTGAGCCTCCTGCGGCAGCTCATCAAAGCTGCGGCAACCGGTGATGTCGCACTTCCAGCCAGGGAGCTCCTCGTAGATGGGCTTGGCATGCTCAAAACGCACCTGGTGCTCGGGCACGCTCGTGTAGCGCTCGCCGTCGACGTCATAGGCAACGCACACCTTAATGGTGTCGAAGGCCGAAAGCACGTCGAGCTTGGTCACGGCGATGTCGGTGAGGCCGTTGACGCGTGAGGCATAGTTGGCGATAGGGCCGTCAAACCAGCCGCAGCGACGACGGCGACCGGTGGTCACGCCGTACTCGTAGCCCTCCTCGGTCAGCGTATGGCCGGCCTCGGACTCATAGGAAAGCTCGGTGGGCATGGGGCCCGAACCGACGCGGGTGATATAGGCCTTCATGACGCCCAGCACGCGGTCGACGTTCTTCATGCCGACGCCGGAACCGGTAATGGCGCCGCCGGCGGTGCAGTTAGAAGACGTCACGTACGGATAGGTGCCATGATCGATGTCGAGCAGCGTCGCCTGGGCGCCCTCGAACAGCAGGTCCTTGCCCTCATCGATCATGTTGTTGAGCAGCAGGCTCGTCTCGGTGATGTAGGGGCGCAGGCGCTCGGCCATGGGCAGGTACTCGTCGCAAATCTGATCCACGGTGTAGGTGGGCAGGTGGTAGATGAGCTCCAGCTCCGGATTCACGCGGGCAAGGGCGGTCTCCAGCTTGTCGCGGAACAGCGCCTCGTCCAGCATGTCCTGCATGCGCAGGCCGATGCGGGCCATCTTGTCCTGGTAGCACGGACCGATGCCGCGCTTGGTGGTACCAATGTTCTTCTTGCCGAGCTTCTGCTCAAAAGCACCATCCAGATCGATGTGGTACGGCATGATGACATGCGCGTTGCCACTGATCTTGAGATTCTTGGTGGTGATGCCGTCGGCCTCGAACATGTCGATCTCCTCAAGGACGACCTTGGGGTTGACGACGCAGCCGTTACCGATCACCGACACGTGGTCGGAATACATGATGCCGGAGGGCACCTGGTGCAGGCCGTACTTCTTGCCGTTGACGACGATGGTGTGGCCGGCGTTGTTGCCGCCCGAATAGCGCACGACGGCATCAAAGTCGCCGGCGACCAGGTCGCAGATCTTACCCTTGCCCTCATCGCCCCACTGGGCACCGACCAAAACGGTTGACGGCATGTTTACTCCTCACATTCATGGACTGTCCGCACACCGCAAGTGCGCAGAAGCACAAAACATTCCCAGTATACCCGTGCAACGGGCGCCTGTCCTACTCCTCGGTATGCGCCCCATCAAGCTCATAGAACTTGGTGGATGCCGGCAGGAACATCAGGTCGACGTCGCCGATCGGGCCCGAACGGTTCTTGGCCACGACGATACGCGTAACGCCCTCGTCGGGTCGGTCGTCGCGCGAGGCCTCGGCCTCGTCGGCGGATCGGTCCAAGAACATGACGATATCGGCGTCCTGCTCGATGGAGCCCGATTCACGCAGGTCGGACAGCTGCGGGCGCTTGCCGGTACGGGATTCAACCTGACGCGACAGCTGCGACAGCGCAATCAGCGGAATCTTGAGCTCCTTGGCCATAATCTTCAGACCACGCGACATCTCGGAGACCTCGACGGTGCGGCTCTCGGAACGACGTCCCGGCGGAGGACTCACCAGCTGCAAGTAGTCCAGGATGATGATGGCCTTCTCCTTGTTATGGAGCATGCGGCGGCTCTTGGCGCGAATCTCGGTCACCGTGGTGCCGGGCGTATCGTCAATCAGGATATCGAGCTTGGACAGCGTCTGCGTGGCCTCGTTGATGTTGGCCCACTGCTCGGGACTAATGCGGCCCGTACGGAAATCGCTGATCGAGATCATGGCATAGGCGCAAATCAGACGCTGGGCAATTTCCTTGCCCGACATCTCCAGTGAGAAGAAGCCGACGGTATAACCCGCGGCGGCGGCATTGAGTGCCAAGTTCAGGGCGAACGACGTCTTACCCACGGCGGGGCGGGCGCCGATAATGATGAGCTGGCCCTCGCGGAAGCCCATGAGCATACGGTCGAGCGACGGAAAGCCCGTGGGCACGCCTGCGGCCTGGCCGCCGGCCTTGCACACTTCCTCGGCCTCGTTATAGGCCTCGACCATAAACTCGGTCAGCGTCTTATAGCTCGACTTGACCTCGCGCGCCGTGACCTTGAGCAGCTTGCTCTCGGCCAGCTCCACGACCTCCTTGGTGTCGGTGGGAGCGTTGTAAGCCAGCGCGTTGATCTCGTTGGTGGCGCCAATCAGCTCACGCAGCATCGAGTCGCGACGAACGATGGCGGCATGGTGCTGCCAGTTGACGAGCGACAGGGTCTGACCCATCAGCTCCAAAATGTATGCCTCGCCGCCCACGGCATCGAGCTTGTTGATGCTTCGCAGGTAATCGATCAGCGAGATGGAGTCGATGGGGATGCGACTGTTGTACATATCGACCATCGCGGTATAGATGGTCTTATGAATGGGTCGGTAGAAGTCATCGGGCTGCAGCTCGACCTGGGCCTCTTCGACCACCTCGGGCGATAGCAGCATAGCGGCCAGTACGTTGGCCTCTGCGTCTTGGTTTTGGGGGAGACCCAACTTGGAGCCACGGTCCTCGATCGTCAGCCCCGTCTCCCTATCGTCATATGCCATGAGCATCCTCATTCATATCGCTTGCGAGCATCCATAGTATCAGCCACAGTCCCAAAACGGGCCGCGCCCCGGCAATCATCACCGAACGAAACGGATGAACGGTCCCGTATATAGGACTTCGACGCAACGTTCACCATGACACTCACTCAGCGCAAAAAACAAAAGGGCGCCCTGGTCTCCCAGAGCGCCCTTCTTAGAACAAGATTGTTGCGTTGCAGCAAATGCTACTCGGCAGCAGCCTCAGTCTCGACCTCGGCGGTCTCGGCCTCGGCGACCTCAGCGGTCTCCTCAGCCTCGGCAGCGAGCTCCTCGGCGGTAACGCCAACGAGAACGACAACCTCGGCCTTGATCTCGCGGTACAGCGAGATGGCAACGGTGTGGGCACCGGCAACCTTGATGGGCTTACCGAGCTCGACGCGCTTGCGGTCGATGTCCATACCGAGCTGAGCCTTGATGGCGTCAGCGATCATAGCGGCGGTAACGGAGCCAAAGAGGATGCCCTCGTCGCCAACCTTGACGTCAACGGTGACCTGCTTGCCCTCGAAGGCAGCCTTGGTCTCGTTGGCGGTAGCCAGACGGACGGCCTCGCGCTTGGCGATGTTGTTGCGACGCTCGTCAAGCTGCTTGAGGTTGCCCTTGGTGGCGGCAACAGCGAGCTTCTTGGGGAACAGGAAGTTC
The DNA here is from genome assembly GCA_902495645.1 of uncultured Collinsella sp. Taxonomy (GTDB): domain Bacteria; phylum Actinomycetota; class Coriobacteriia; order Coriobacteriales; family Coriobacteriaceae; genus Collinsella. Next base: position 116,313 of record CABUXY010000004.1, read on the forward strand.
TCAGCGTAACCCTGAGCGACCTCTACGACGTCACCCTCGCCGCCCTTGCCCTTGATCTCATCGAGAAGAATAACCTTCATGATGCGTCTCCCTTCTTAGCCGCGGTCGCGGTTGCCACGAGAGGAAACCACGGGGACGGTGTACGGCAGGAGAGCCATCTCGCGGGCGCGCTTGATGGCGTTGGCGATGTCATGCTGATGCTGCGTGCAAGCGCCAGTGACGCGACGGGGCTTGATCTTGCCACGGTCGGTCATGTACTTACGGAGAAGCTGAGTGTCCTTATAGTCGATGAACTCAGTGTTCTCCTTGCAGAACTGGCAGTACTTACGACGCGGCTGACGTGCAGAATAATCATTAGCCATGTCAAAATACCTTTCATTTGGCAACTTCGGCGAGCCGAAGCCGCCTCTCACTCAAAAATAGGTGAACAACCCTTAGAACGGGATGTCCTCATCGTAGACGTCGACCGCGGGCGGCGTAGCCACCGGTGCGGCAGGACGTGCTGCGGGCGCGGGAGCTGCGGGGGCGTAACCGCCCTGATCGTAGCCACCCTGGCCACCACGGGAACTCATAAACTCGATCTCATCGACGATGACCTCAAGCTTGCTCCTGCGCTGACCGTCGCGCTCCCAAGAGCTGTAGCGCAGCTTGCCCTCGATCGCGACCTTGTTTCCCTTTGCCAGGAAACGGCTCACGGCCTCGGCGCGGGTGCCGAACATAGTGCAGTCGACAAAGTTGGGATAGTCTTCCCACTCGCCAGTCTGCGCGTTGCGGCGACGATCGTTCACGGCGACGCCAAAGGACAGAACCTGGGTTCCGCCGGCGGTGGCGCGCAGTTCGGGATCGCGGGTGAGGTTACCGGTGATGTTCACTCGATTGATGCTCATAACTCACTACTTCCTCTTGGGGCACAAGCCCAGTCCAAAACGACAGTCTTACTCCTGGTCGTCGCGACGGACGATCATGTGGCGGACCACAGCGTCGGTGATGCGCAGGACGCGATCAAGCTCGGCGATCTGGGTAGGATCTGCGTGGAAGTTGATGAGGGTGTAGTCACCATCGGTGAGGTCGTTGATCTCGTAGGCGAGCTTGCGCTTGCCCCACTCGTCAACGGAGTCGACCTTGCCAGCGCCCTCAGCGATCGTGGTATCGATACGCTTCATAACAGCGAGACGAGTCTCGGGGTCGAGCGACGGGTCAACAAAGAACAGCAGTTCATAAGCCTTCATATTGTCACCTCCTCTGGGCAAATGTGGCTTCAGGTCGTGAAGGTGCGCCTGAAGCAGGAAAAGACTTGGTAATAATATCTTTCAACCTCCTAGGCTGCAATAATTTGCAGCTACAACCTCATGACCTCCACATATGCCCATACTCGCACGACGTTTCATGCGCATTCCAACCAAATGCCGACCAAAAGCTTGACGAATCTGTGGACAAGATACGGTGCCGCGGGGACAAGCTGAGCCAAGCCACAGGTCAACGGACACAAGGCTGTGGTCGCAAAATGCATACCAGTGGTCCACAGCACCACCCAAAGATTTTTAAATTCATTGCCAAGTCGCTTATGAATACCCCTTTTGAACAATTGAGTTGATCAACCACGCTGGTCGGAAGCCGTTTTTTGGCACCTCAAACCCCACTGCAACGCCAAGCGCGCCCGAGCGTTTTAAAAAATGCCAACTTTTCTGTTTGCACTTTGCGATTCCTCGTGTATACTGACTTTCGCATTTAACGGAGAGTTGTCCGAGTGGCCGAAGGAGCACGATTGGAAATCGTGTAGGCGTCAAAAGCGTCTCCAGGGTTCAAATCCCTGACTCTCCGCCAGTTAATTCCAAAGCAGGCCTTCGAGCCTGCTTTGTTTTTACCCCACGCGGAGGGGTGGCAGAGTGGTTGAATGCGGCGGTCTCGAAAACCGTTTGGCCTGTATAAGGTCACGAGGGTTCGAATCCCTCCTCCTCCGCCATTTTGGTTGAGAAAGCTCCCAACAACGGGAGCTTTTTTCTTTTGAGTCCCTTACAAACAAATACGGCGGAGGAGGAGGGATTCGAACCTGCCAGGGCGCGGAGCGTAAAGAAAACGCGCCCGTGGCGCGTTTTTAACGCAGCGCGGTCGGCGTAAGCCGACCGGGTAAATTTTGAGCAAAGCTCAAAATTTGGACATCCCTCCTATTCAACCGCGCCCCCATCGCGTTCAGCATCAACCCAGATCCCCAAACATGGTACCTACGCCCCCACCCAGTCCCAACCATTTACCGAGCAATAGGGTCGCAATCGGCGCCGAACATGTACTATGTACGGGCATTGTCCAAATCCGTAATCCAAAGGACCCCATCTTGCCCGCCGTCGCCGCCATAACCATTACCTCACATGCCTCGGATGCCATGGTCGCTATTCCGTTTTGGCTCGAGATGTTCGCTGTTGTCGCTGCATCGATCTCGGGTGTACTGGTTGCGCGCGAGCACAAGCTCGACCTGGTGGGCGCCGTCGCGCTCGCGGTAGTCTGCGGTCTGGGCGGCGGTCTTTTGCGCGATATGACGCTCCAGGTCGGCAACGTCTACATCCTCAACCAGCCGATGGCGCTCCCGCTTTCCATTGCCACGGCAGCCATCATCTATATTTTCCCGGCAATCGTCGACAAGCCCGACAAACTCATCCCCCTGCTCGACATCATCTCGGTCGGCATCTACGCCGCCACCGGAGCGGACAAGGCGCTGGTCTACGGATTTGCACCCGCCGTATGCGTCATGATGGGCTTTTTTACCGCGGTGGGCGGCGGCATGCTACGCGACGGCTTTATGGGCGTGGTTCCGGGCATTTTCCAACGTACTAACTTTTATGCCATCGCCGCCATCGCCGGATCGACAAGCTATGTGTGTCTCGTTATGAGCGGCATCGTGAGCAATGTCGCCGCGCTGGTCGTATGCGTTGTCGTGACCATGGGTCTGCGCTGGCTCTCGCTGCGCTTTGACATCAAAAGCCCCACCGAAGAAGACATCGCGCACTTTTTACATCGCAAAAAGTAGATAGCACGGCACGACCCTTCGAAATGCAACCAAGAGGTTCTTTTAGAGCGCTCGCACGTTGGGTACCCTGTTAGATATATGCCGAGTATCTAACGAAGGATTCACTATGCCTTGCAACCTAGAACCGTCGACCAAGCGCCACAAAGCGCAGGCCCGCATCGCCCTCCTATTCGTACTGATTGCGCTTGCGCTGACCGTACTTCCCACGGCGTCGTTCGCCGGCACAGACACCGCGGGCAACGTCCTCGCAACCGAAGCTGACTCAAATCCGTCTGGCGCCGAGGGCGACCTGTACTGGGCTGGCCAAAGCCTTAACCTGGACGATGCCTCCATCGGCCGCGATATTATCGCAGTGGGCGACAGCCTATCGATTCGCGACTGCACCGTAGGCGGCGCCATTCGCCTAGCGGCGCGCACCATCGATATCTCCAAAACCGCAATCGATGGCAGCGTGACGGTAGCCGGTCAGCATGTCGTGCTCAACGCTGGTAGCACCGCCAACTGTTTTTATGCGATGGGTGAGTCAGTTGCCCTGCGAGGCTCCACCAAGTCGGCAGCACTTGCAGGCGATACGGTGACCATCGACGGCACCGTCGAGGGCGATGTCGAGGTTTGGGCCGATAAGCTCGTCTTGGGCAAAAACGCTCGCGTCACCGGCACCGTGAGCGCGCATGTTTCCGAGGACCCCGAGCGGGCCAAGGGCGCTCAGGTCGGAGCCCTCAAGATCGACCGTACCGAGAACGAGAACACCTCAACGATTAACGACACCATCGGCGGCATCGTCGCCGCGGCGCTTTCTACCTGCTTTGTCGCGATCATCCTCGAGCTCGTCTTTCCGCGCGCGACCGCCAGCGCCGCCGGCATGCTTCGTCAACGCCCCACCCCGCTGTGGGCGAGCGGTCTTTTGGGCACGGTGGCCGCCGTTCCCGCCGTCCTGTTGCTCATCATCTCGATTGCAGGTCTGTCACTCGCCGGAGCCCTCATGTGCGCCGTGATCGGCATCGCTCTGGTCTCGGCGGCATTTACGGGCACCGCGATCGCACGCATGATCGGACACAGCCAGAACCGCTACGCCATGGCCGCCGTGGGCGGTATCGCCGCGGGCGCACTCACGGCACTTCCCCTTATGGGCAGCTTTGTCAGCGGCGTAGCCTTTGTCTTTACGCTCGGCTACGTCATCCAGATCATCTGGCGCAATGCCCGCCTCAAGCCGCAGCAGGCTGCCAACACCCCGGACCTTCCCTCCGCCTAACCGCCAACCACCACAAAGGGGACAGGCACCTTTGTGGTGGTACACAAACAAAGCGGGGCACCCGATCGCATTCGACCGGGTGCCCCGCTTTTTCATGTCTCGTATCGATAGTCGAGACGAACGATTACTCCTCAGAGCCCTCGTCACGCTTACGGCTGCGGATGAGGTGAGCCACGCCGATGCACAGCACCGTGCCACCAGCGATCCAGGTGAAGGTCACGCCGTTAAGACCGGTGAGGGGGAGACTGACCCGCTTGGTATCGCCAACGGTGATATTGAAGGTGCCGTCGGCATTTATGGTTGTGCCAGTTGCGACCTCAAGATTGTTATCACCGGAATTTCCATCGGTGAGACCAGCGATGACCTTGTCGTCCTGGCCCTTGGGATCAAGCGTGCCATCGAGCTTTGTCAGCTTGTATACTTGGCCCTCTTCCGTAATTGTCGGCGTAATCGTGAAATCAAAAGACGAAACTGCGTTATAGCCATTGGGAGCTTTTTTCTCGGTAACGGTATAGGTGCCAGCGTCAAGACCGGTAAGCTGAATAAGGCCCTTCGCGTTCGTCGTTAAAACAACCTCATCATCGCTCAACGTACCGTCATTCGCGACGTATTTCGCCACCTTGTTGTTCTCATCACCTGTGGTCGTGATGGTAAATTGCGCGCCCTCGAGAGCTGCTTCGGTGCCCAGGTCAACCTTATTAATCTGAAGGCCGTAGGTGTAGTCCACGACAGTGTCGGGCGCCGAGGTGCCAGTGCCTGCGACCATGGGGTTGTTAGAATACTCGAGCGTAACAGTATTGGGGTTGCCCTCCAGCTTGTTCTTGGCCCCTGCAATAACCGCCTTTGCGTTGAGCTTTGCCTTGTAAAAGATAACAATCTTGGTGTTGGCATTGATCGTAAGCGTTCCGCCATTTTTCGCGGTGGCAGACTTCAGACCCTTTTCGCCCTTACTAAAATCGACTACCAGGTCACGACTGGAATCAGAGGGTTTAGTCACACCGTAGCTAGCCGGAGCAATCTCGGTATATGCATCACCGTTCAATGCATAAACGCTAAGCGAGTCATCGACGTAGTCAAGGCCCTTCTCCAGCGTATCCTTAAACTTATAGGAATAAGAATCATAGCTGGCGTAGTTATCTGCGATCGTACCGGTTAGCTTATAGTTCACTACCTGACCGATCTGGGAGTCGGCAGCGTCCTTCCAATTGGCCTCTGCCACCCCAGTAATGGCACCGCTCGTCACGTTGGAATCATCAAGGACCTTTTTCTCGACGGTGGGGATGCCGGTTTTCTCGTTGACCTCAACGGGCGTGTCTCCCACGACAGTGAAGATGGGAGATGTGCCCGCCTCACCCACACCAATAGTGTCAGCCTTGGTCACAAAGAGCCAGTAACCATGTTCAAGACCGGAAACGGTTTTGTTGGTCGTCGTCGCGCTTGCGGCAAGACCGTCCACTTTGTCGGCAATCTTGTATGGAATGGAACCGAACTCAACGCGGGTTGTCTTACCGGTTCCCTCTACCTTTTTCGTGATCCAGTCCGCGGCGTCTTGGGCGGTCGTTCCCTCATAGGACTCGTCCTCCGCCTGGATAAAGCTCTCGACAGCAAGCTGCACATTAGTGTTTGCCCACGTAATGTTGCTGACGGTTCCATTGGTGGCAACATCAGCCTTAAAAATCTGATAGCCCTCGAACTCGGTAGTGTTATCCTCAACGTTCTTGATGGTCACCGAGCCGTTCGCGGTACCCTCAGCAAACGCCACGGTCACTGGCGCCATGACGCCGCCGAAGCTTAACGCTGCGGCTAGACCGGCAGTTACTGCCAGGCGGGCGATGCTCTTGGTTGTCTTCATGTTTGGTCCTCTTTCTTGGAGGGTTCTCTAGTAACTTTTTCAAAACCAATGATCATCAGGTCGGTAGACCTGCTCGTCACTCGCTACGGAGGCAGTACGCCATTGAGCAAGGGGGGGGGACAATTATTTTTCATGGCGACCTCCTCCCCGCTTGATGACGAGCGTGACAACAATAGCCGCCACTCCGATGACAGCCAAAACCGCCACCAGCGCCAACGTTCTATCTCCCGTCGAGGGCATAAAGCCTCGACTTGCTTCTTTGCTTGGGGTGTTGAGCACCGACAGCTCAATCGAACCCGTCACGGCATCGGCGGTATCAACCCGTAGGGGGCTTTCGGCCGACACGGTCACCTTGGGCTTCGCGGCTGCAACCTGTTTAACGTCCAGCCCCTCGGCCGTAACCGTCACCGTTCGTTTGCCCTCGAACGTCGTATATCCCTTGGGAGCCGCGACCTCTTCGACGGTGTAGACGCCCGCGTCCACACCGCTCAATTCCACATGGCCATCTGCGCCCGTGGTGACGCACGTGTCGGCATCCGTCGACCACGAGCCGTCAGTCGTTAGGATGCGCCCGCGGTCATCGATAATGCGCAGTTTGGCGCCCGCGAGCGGTTTATCGTTTGCGCTTGAGCGCTTGATGAGGCTGAGCCCACAGGTGTAGACGCACGCGTCGTCGCTCGGCGTGCGGGTGAATCCGGCGTCGCCGGACTGGTCGGCGAGAGGAGAGCGCGGGTAGCGCAGGTAGACCTCGTTGGGGTTGCCCTTGGTAGCGCCTCGATTGCAGTTGCCCCCCAACGGCGCATTGTAGACAGCAACCACGCGGACGCCCGCGGTGAAGGCGTCTGCCCCGCCGAGCGCGGCGATCAAGTCGCCGGTGCGCACGGTGAAGGCATTGCCCTCGACCGAGACCTTGCACTGTGAAGTTATGTCTGTCCACCCTTTAGCCGGCGTCGAGCTGGCGTTGCCGCCCTCACATGCGACGGCGTCGAAGCCGCCGTCCGCGCCCGCCGCCACGTACACGCGCATGCTCGCGGCGACCTTGGAGGAGTCGAGCCCCGCGCTCATGGTGTCGACGAACTGCACCGCGTAGGTGTCGTAGGCCGTGAGCCCCGCCGGGACCGTGGCAGAGAGGCGCCAGTACAGGTCGTCGGCGACCGTGGCGTCGGCGGCCTTCTGCCATGCGGCGGTGCTGTCCTCCAGCACGTGCTTGGCGACCTTGGGGGTCGCCGCCTTGGGCTTGACGGTGACGGCGCTGCCGCCGACCAGGGCCATGATCGGCGCGGTTCCGGCCTCGCCTTGGGCGATGGCGTCGTCGTCGGCGACGATAAGCCAGTAGCCACAGGGCAGCTCGGCCGCCTCGCGCGCGTTAAGGGGCACGGACACGGCGCCTGCTTCGACAATTGCGCGGGCAAGTTTTGCCGTCAGCGAGGTCGTCATGTGTCCGTCGGCATTCATCCATTCGGCAGCCTCTTGTGCCGCCGATGCCGAGCCATCAAACCCCGCATCATGAAGCACGGGGAGAACAGCTTGGCGAACGGCATCATTTGCCCACGTTATGTCAGTTGCGACCTTTTGGTCGGCATCGGCGTCGTCAATAACGGTCGCCGAAAAGAGCTGATACGCATCATACCGCGTCGCAGCTGTACCATCCACCGTAATGGCTCCGGTGTCGGCGGCGCAGGCCGCCCCAGGGGCAATCGCGAAAGAGAAGACGGCAACCATGGCCATCACCACAACGGCCAACACGTGACGGAGCGGCTTACTCATTGTGACCACCTCGGTCACGATCACGGTGGCGGCGAGCATGCATCCATGTCGCAGCAAAGCACAGCAGAGAAGCGCCTGTCAGATACGTCATAGTCAAACCAGCCCCGCCCGCCTCGGGAAGCGTGGTCGAGTACCTGTTGATAAAAGTCGGCGAGACTGAGGAGCCATTGTCGTACGTAACAGTGGTATCGAGCTTCCCCACGCCATCGGTCACCGTAACTGTGACCTCGTGCACGGCTGTGTCGTAGGCGATATGGTCCTTGACATTGTTCTCGGCGCCCTCGGGAATGACCTCGGAGATGGTGTACTCATAGATCCCCGTCTTGGTGTAATCCAAGACAAAGTTAATATCACCATCCGCACCGTTCCTGATGGTCTGGAGAACCTCACCGGTGTTCTTGTCCTTGAGCACAAACCCGAACTGGCTTTCTTGCAAGGTCGAGCCTTCGAGTATCTTGGTGGCAGAAATTATAGCTTGACCGCTATAGGGCGCATCATAGACCGTGATATCAGTACTAGCCGTCGGGGTGTCAACGTCGGCGTACTTCGCCTTCAATTGTTCCACCCTAGCAAGGGCATCCTGATAATCGGTTTCGTTGCTGCCCTTGAGTAGAATCCAGACCGGCTTAGAGACAGCGTTGTATCCGCCGGGCGCCTTGGTCTCCTCAAGGCAATACAACTTGTAGGCTTCCATCTTTTGCGTAGCAGTGCCGAACTTTACCGTGCCCTTTTCGTCTGTTTCAGCACTCCGAATCCGAGTTTTTGCAGAATTGAGGCCGGAATCCAAGGCCTTGGCCATATCAACCTCGTAGAGCGTGAACTCAGCACCGGGCAGTTTTTTTGTGATATCGCTCTCGTCGACCTTGGTAACCGTTACGCCGTAACCGCTACCACCAGCCGAACCGGACACCTTTTTAATAGCCCAGTCTTTTGAATGGACCGTATCACCGTCGTAGACACCCGTAAGCGACGCTTTGTTGCTCAGAGAAACCGTTTCCCCTTCGTTACCCGCAGGAATGACCTCATACTCAACTTTGAGATATTCCTCATCGGGAACGCGGAGCGTCATCTTTGTACACGCCGCGCCGTTTTCATCTTCAATGGTCCTAGCGGAAACGGGGCATTTGTCAGAGCCAAGCAACTTCCAGCCTGTCCCATCGTATTGGGACACATTGACCGAATCCGTCACCAGCGTGCACTTGGCATCCATGACATCGACAAGCTCAAGGAAGTCGCTGCCGCTCTTAAGGTTAACTGCCGATTCGTTAACAAAGATGGTGTACTTGATACGGTTGCTGTTATCGACCTGCGCGCCGGTCTTTTGCAGCACATTGTTCTCAATGGTGACGGTGCCACTACCAGACTTGAACGTCTTGTCACCCGACTCAGCACTGGCTGAGTTGGTGAACATCACTTCGTTCTTAGAAGTGTCGAGCTCGCCACGCTTGACCGCCGCCTGATACGTAAGTTTGGCGTAACCAGCATAGCTGCCGAGCGCCGTCGTGGGGATGGAGAAGGTAACGGTACCGTTGACATCACTGACGCTACCACTCGCAAAAGGTAAATTGTCGGCGACGGTCTTCGCTCGCTGGGCGGTACCGTTATACTCTTTCTGGTCATACGGATTCTGGATCAGCGAGTATTTAGCAGACTCCGGCACATAGCTCATACCACTCGGTAGCGTGTCCACAACATTCAGCGGCTGGTTATTAAGATTGCCGGCGCCGTAAGGCTCCCCTTCCGGCGTCTTGGCTCTGTTGGCATAAATCGTCCAGTCAATGATCCATGCGCCTTTCTCATTGGACCCGTCGATTTTGCTCCAGTCGAAATCCCCATTCCAAGAGACTGCAGTCTTCGCCGAAGGCTTCTCGACATCAGGAGTCGAGTTCGCATCGACATAGTAATAAATATAGTCCGTGAAATATTTAGTACCACTTACTTCCACTGATGCAAAATTGGAGTACCAGCCAGGAAGCGCATCGGATTTTGTCTTATAAGTAATTACCGCATCCGGGTTATCTTTGAGCGCGTTCTTCACCTCGTCGCTTATCCGAATGAACAGGTTGAAGTTTTTCTTGGTTCCAAACGACGTTGAATCACTGCCGCCTTCGAACCACCAATCGACGCCCTTCTCCAAAGGGACATCGCCGATTTTAATAGAATAGCTGTCGACGTCTGGGCCGATATTTTGGTTCCAAGCCGTCTGAAACGTATCGTAAACCTTGACCGTTGATGGATTCATTGCATTAACAATGGAACCCAGCGCTATCCGAAGCTCCCAGGTTGCCTGGCCTGTTGTCGCCGCATCGGAGTCTTTCACAAGTCTCTTTTTAATCTGCGTCCCCACCAACTTCGGCGTAAACGTGCCGCTGTCCGTGCCGGAAACGGAATTGTCGCGCGAGATACTCGCACTGTTGCTCACCGTGTCATATGATTCTTGTTCTTTCATTTGGGTGTGATAAACAATGCGATAGGGCTGGTACTTATCCGCGTCAGATAGACCTGAGAACGTATAGCTAAACGTTTTACCAGTGGGGCTATCGAGATTGCCGCGGGCGATCTCGTCTTCCCCGTAGAGTCCCCTATAAACGATGTAATTACCCGTATACGTCTGCTTGTCGTCCAGTATGTCGGTGAATGTATAGCCATTCATGTCGGTTTTGATATCACCGTTGTTGAGCGTGACCGTCCAGGTGATATCGGACGGCGTTCCGGTGCCATCGCTCTTGTTGATCATGTCATAGCGGAAATCATTTGCTGAACCTGGCTTTTCCAATCCACCTCTACGGTCTCCGCCCCATGTCCAGCTGGCATTGTTTTTTGAATCGTCGAGTTGGTTAATCCAAACTTTGTTGCCCACGGATACATCCGGGTTCATCACCGAATCATAGGTAATCGTATAAGTCCCTTTGGACAAATCCCCCAAATTCAGATTCGCAGTCTGTTTATTTATGGTTGGCTGTGGATTGAGCTCCCGATCGTTCAGCTTAAATGACCCAGGCACGAACGAGAAGTTATTGCCAAGCTCATCCGTGAGGCAGACATTGTGAGCATAGGAGGCAACCTCGAGTTTGAGAGTCCAAGTTACTTTTCCCTCGCCGCCGGATTGAGAGAACTTTCCTTCCTTCGCTCCCGTCACATCGCCGTCTATGGTCGCAATGTCGATTTCGGCTGTACCGGGAAACTTAACTTTTGTTGTATCGCCGGAGCCAACGTTCTCATTTGCCAGCTTGAATGAAAAATCAGCACCAACATGAACGTCGGATGGGTGTGTCTTAATCCATGACTCTTTAAAAGTAAAAATCAGCTTATTGTTCTCACATCTCCAAGTACCGGCCTCTTGATTGGAATCATCCATTAGGCGGCCACCGGTATTGTCAAATGCTTTAATGCTGTCCGGGAGAGAGTACTCCGCAACGTTTCGCTCCGCACTCGGGCCATGATTTGCCTCGAACTTCGCACTAAATGAACCGTAGAGTGTGTTGGTCGAAAGCACGGCATTATCATCCAAAGGCGTTTTACGACCCTCATCGGTAAACAGCTCAACCGTAACGTCCGCCGTCGTCCCATCAATCACAATCGGCGTCGGCGTCGTCGCATCCTCGGCGCGCACGGGGGCTGCACCATGAAAAACTGCGGCGGTGAGGCTAATTAAAATAAAGACCAGGGCCGCCATACCCAGCGACCGTGAGCGGTGTGCGTCCATAGTTGTCCCCTAATTCCTACAACACGTTGTGGAATACGGCGAATCGTCGGATCGAACACAAACCCCAACATCAACGAGAACCTACCTAGCGCATTGCAAGAACCCATTGGGGAGCAACTTCTAAGACGGTTCGTCTATGCCACATGCATAAAATGCAATATAGATACCAGTCATGTAAACCGCAGGTCAAAAGGTCTTTTAATTTAATACCAGTTGATATTTACCTGTTAACGGTTTTGTATTAAAGCAGTTATATTCTATCGAATTATGTATATGTTTAAACAACTTAACTTTGACCTGAAAGCCGCTCGGAGGGATAACGCCCCCGTTGTGGTGCAAAGTAGCCTGTCCCCCTTACACAAAAAGGGCGCCGACCGCGATGGTCGGCGCCCTTTCTTGTTAGTCGCTATAAAGCTCAGCGCTTATTTGTTGACCTGACCGGCGCGGACGGCGGCCTTCTTGCGGTCGGTGGCATTGAGCAGACGCTTGCGCAGGCGGATGTTCTTGGGAGTGATCTCCACCAGCTCATCGTCGGCGATGTACTCCAGCGCCTCCTCCAGCGAGAAGATGCGGGGCGGCACCAGCTGGACGGAGATATCGGAGGTCGAGGAACGCTGGTTGCCCAGGTTCTTGGTACGGGCGATGTTGACGACCATGTCGCCGGCCTTGCTGCGCTCGCCCACGATCATGCCCTCGTAGCACTCGGTGCCCGGCTCAACAAACAGCTGGCCGCGCTCCTGCAGCGTACCCAGAGCATAGGCAACGGCCTTCTCGGTGGTCATGGAGATCATGGCGCCGTTCTGACGGTTACCGATCTCGCCGGCGTAAGGACCATACTCCAGGAAGGTGTGGTAGAACACGCCCTCGCCGTGGGTGACGTTCATGATGCGGTTCTTAAGACCCATGATGCCGCGGGTCGGAATCTTGAACTCGAGGTGCGTCACGATGCCCGAGGTATCCATGCTCGTCATGATGCCGCCGGAGGTGCCGAAGACCTCAACGACCTTGCCCGAGTACTCGTCCGGGCACTCGACGACGGCCTGCTCGACGGGCTCCATCTTGTTGCCGTTCTCGTCCTTCTTAAACAGAACGCGGGGACGGCCGACCTGGAACTCAAAGCCCTCGCGGCGCATGGACTCCATCAGAACGGACAGGTGCAAAATGCCGCGGCCCGAGACCTCGACGCCGCTCTTGTCCTCGAGCTCCTCGATCTTCATGGTCACGTTGTTCTCGGCCTCGTTGAACAGGCGCTCCTTGAGCTGACGGGCGCCCACGATGTCGCCATCGCGACCGACGAGCGGGGAGGTCGAAGCCTCAAAGACGATGGACAGGGTCGGCGGGTCGATCTCGATGGGCTCGAGCTCAACGGGATTCTCGGGATCGGTGTAGACATCGCCGATATCGGTGCGGTCGATGCCCACGACAGCGGCGATGTCGCCGGCGCCGACTTCCTGGCACTCGGTGCGGCCCAGGTAGTCGAAGGTAAAGAGCTGCTTGACGGTAGCGGTGGCGCTGGAGCCGTCGTTCTTGACAACCAGGATCTGGTCGCCCTGGTGGATGGTACCGGAGTACACGCGACCGATGCCGATACGACCAACGAAGTTGGAGTGGTCGATGGTCACGCACTGCATGGCCAGCGGGGCGTTCTCGTCAACCTCGGGCGCGGGCATGTCGTCGATGATCATATCGAGCAGCGGATACATGTCCATATTGCCGTCGTTGGGGTCAAGGCGGGCAAAGCCATTCATGGCGCTGGCGTAGACCACGTGCTCCATGGCAAACTCAAGCTGGTCGTCGGTGGCGCCCAGGTCAGCCATCAAGTCCAGGCAGTCGTTGTAGGCCTTCTCGGGGTTGGCGCCCGGACGGTCGATCTTGTTGATGACGATCATGATCTTGAGGCCGGTGTCGATGGCATGGCGCAGCACGAAGCGGGTCTGGGGCATGGGGCCCTCAAAAGCGTCGACCAGCAGCAGGGCGCCGTCGGCCATACGCAGCACGCGCTCGACCTCGCCGCCAAAGTCGGCGTGGCCCGGGGTGTCGATGACGTTGATCTTAACGTCCTTATACTCGATAGAGATGTTCTTGGCGAGAATCGTAATGCCGCGCTCGCGCTCCTGGTCGTTAGAATCCAGGACGCGGTCCTCGACCTGCTGGTTGGCACGGAAGGCGTCCGTGGCACGCAGGAGCTTGTCGACCATCGTCGTCTTGCCGTGGTCGACGTGAGCGATGATGGCGATGTTCCTCAGATTGTCTACGCGCATGTAGTTCCCCTATCTTCTATCTATATACAACCGGCACGCGTATGCGACCCGCCCAGCAACACAACGCTCGGCGGGAATTTTGAGCCTTTTACCGAAAACTCGTTTATTTTAGCGATTTTAGATAAGAGGGGTTTCCTCGCCTGCAGGTTCAGGGTCGCTCCACATAAAACCATCGCCGGCGCCCACACCCTCGTACAGTACGTATGCCGAAAAACCGCTCTCGAGCGTCGTCTCAAAGAAACTCACAAGCAGGGCGTCATGGTAGCCGCCATCGATCTCGACACATCCGGTGTAGCCGATGGCGTAACGGGCGATGCGACCCAGGCCCTCGTCCTTAAGGCCCATCTTGTGCTCGGAGATAAAGTTGGTGGCAGCCTCGAGGCATGCCTCCTCGCCGTCCTCGTCGAGTGCCGCCAGATAGCGGTTGGACGCGGCATCCTCGATCGCAACGACAACGCCGGGGTTCTCACCAGCGGCAAGATCGTCTAAAAATGCCCCGATGAGGTCGCACACCATGGCGTCGAGCTCGGCGGAGACGTTTCCGGCGTCCTGCATATCCTGTGCCATTTTTAGACCTTCCCATCGAGTCCGGCGTCGTTACATCTCTTGTGCCTCGGCAGCGATCTTGGCGGCGGCGTCGCGGGCGCGCATCATATCGGCCGCGCGCTTATCGAGCACCTTGATCTGGTTGGTCAGCATCACGGCATCGACCACGCCCCAGATGACCAAGCCCGTCGAAATCGAAAACCCGAGCGCACCAACTGTACCACGAAGGCGTGATGAGATTGCCGCGACAAGTGCGGAGACGGCAACCATCTTGATAAAGGAGGCACGGCGCTCGCGAAGCGTACGGGCCTGCGTCACGTAGGCGATGCGCGCGGCCTCGGACGCCTCCGAGCGCATCTGGGCCTCGCGGGCGATAGTGGCGGCTTCGGCTGAAACGCCGCGACCCATCAGTGCACACTCCGTCTCATGGCTACCCGTCATTTAAAAATCATCGGGCGAGAGCGTATGGACGAACTCGTCGAACTTCTCAAATTCCTGCTCGTCATCGACTTCCTCGGCAACCGGAGAGACAGTCCCCAGGCGGTTCATGATGTCGTCCTCAACAAACATGGGAGCATTGCTGCGCACGGCGAGGGCGATGGCATCGCTCGGACGCGCATCGATGCCATGCTCGCTGCCGCCAGCCAAAACGACGACCGTCGCGTAGAACACGGGAGGCTCGGCACGGACAATCTCGATGCGCTCGAGTTTTGCATCCAGGGCATCAAGCGTGTCGAGCAGCAGGTCATGGGCGATCGGGCGCTCGGCACGACCGCTGTCGATACCGCGGCTAATAGCCGCAGCCTCAAAGGAACCAGTTTGGATAGAAAGGGAGCGCAGCGGCGCGGGGGAGTCCGATTTGCTGCAGCGCTCGCGAAGCACGATAAGCGATGGCACGGGACCGGCGGCCATGACGATGGTCTCTATGTCGACACGAACCATGGAACACCTCCGGTACGTAGCGGTTAACACGCGGCGCCTTCGCCGCATTGATTAGCTATACTACCCAATCTTTCGCACAGCACACAAAACCAAAATGAGTTTTATAACACACAAGAAAAAAGCCCCGAGGCCATGCCCCGAGGCTCTTCACAGTTTTGATGGTGGACCTGACAAGATTCGAACTTGTGACCTCCCGGTTATCAGCCGGACGCTCTAACCAACTGAGCTACAGGTCCATCATGGTGGAGGTTAGGGGGATCGAACCCCTGACCTCAGGCTTGCAAAGCCCGCGCTCTCCCAGCTGAGCTAAACCCCCACGGAGACAGTAATAAACACCCCAGCGGCGACTCGGCTCTCGCTGGGGTGTTTATTGCGAAAGAAAGTGGTGGACCTGACAAGATTCGAACTTGTGACCTCCCGGTTATCAGCCGGACGCTCTAACCAACTGAGCTACAGGTCCATCGCGCAAGGGATATATTAGACGAGTCGTTACGCGCGCGTCAACAACTTTTTTGAAAATCTTTGGAGGGTGTTCGCCCCGGCCGCACGGCGGCATGTGAAGTCGCCTGCTCGGACAGTCCTGACTCGCGCAGAGAGCACATTAAGTGCTCTCTGGCTCGTGCGGAACTCGCGATCGACTTCACATGCCGCCGTGCGGCCGGGGCGAACGCGAGTCCCGAGGTTTTCAAAAAAGCGGTCGGCGCGCAGTGCGCCGACCGCCGATATATGGGGTCTGATATTTTCTACTAGCTAGGGCCTCTTACTCGTCTAGGAGATCCTCTGGCATGTCGTCGCCGTCGCCTAGATCGACAGGGGTTTCTTCGGAAGCAGAGCCGTTTTCCGTGGCTTCGCCTTCGGGCTTCTCTTTGGCGGCCGTCATGCGGGCCACGGCGCAGATGCGGTCGTTGTCGTCGACGGTCATCATCTTGACGCCCTGGGTGGCGCGGCCAGTCTGGCTGATCTCGTCGGTCTTGACGCGAATGACCGTCGCGCCTTCCGTCACGATGAACAGCTCGTGCTGCGGACCCACCGTCTTCATGGCCGCGAGGCTGCCCTTGCGATCGGTCATTTGGATGGTGTAGACGCCCTGACCGCCGCGATTCTGCTCCGGGTAATCCGCGACCGGCGTGCGCTTGCCGTAGCCGCGTTCGGTGATGACAAACAGGTCACCGTTACCGTTGGTAACCTCCATACCCAAAACGCTCACGCCGTCCTTCATGCTAATACCGCGAACGCCGCTGGTGTCGCGTCCCGTGGCGCGAACCTGGTCCTCGGGGAACATAATCGCCTTGCCCGCAGTGGTGGCTAGGATAATCTTGTCGCCCTCGCGCACACGGCGCACGGCGAGCAGCGCGTCGTCGTCCCTCAGGTTGATGGCGATCAGACCATCACGGCGGCTACGGTCGTAGGCGCTCATCACGGTCTTCTTGACCATGCCGCTCTTGGTGGCAAACATCAGGTACTCGTCGGCGGGGAACTCGCGACAGCTGATGACGCTCGCGATCTTCTCGCCTTCCTCAAAGGGCAGCAGATTGACAATCGCCGTGCCGCGCGCCTGGCGCGTACCGACCGGCAGCTCGTGCACCTTCAGACGGTAGACCTTGCCCTTGCTCGAGAAGAACAGCACGTACTCGTGCGTGGATGCGATAAACATCTCGTCGATGACGTCGTCCTCTTTAAGGTTGACGCCCGACACGCCCTTGCCGCCGCGCTTCTGGGCGCGGTAGGCAGCTACCGGGATGCGCTTCACGTAGCCGGTGTGGGTAATGGTCACGACCATATCCTCGTCGGCGATGAGGTCTTCAACGTCCAGATCCTTCTCGACATGGCTGATCTCGGTGCGGCGCTTGTCGCCGAACTTCTTCGAGATCTCGCGCATCTCCTCCTTGATGACGCCCAAGATCTTCTCCTCATGCGCCAGCAGGTCCTCGTAGTAGGCGATGGCGCGGCGCAGACCATCCAGCTCTTCCTGGATCTTGTCGCGTTCCAGGCCGGTCAGGCGGCGTAGCTTCATCTCGAGGATGGCCGTGGTCTGCTCGGGCGTAAAGCCAAAGCGCTCGATCAGGCGGCTGCTTGCCTCGGAGTCGGTCTGCGAGGAGCGGATGATGCTGATGACCTCGTCGATATGGTCGAGAGCCATCAGGTAGCCCTCGAGGATATGGGCACGTGCCTGTGCCTTCTTGAGGTCAAAGCGGGTGCGGCGGGTGACGACGTCGACCTGGTGGTCGATGTAGTGCTGCAGCATCTCGCGCAGGCTCAGGCATTTGGGAACGCCGTTGACGAGCGCCAAGTTGTTGGCGCCAAAAGTCGTCTGCAGCGAGGTGTACTTATACAGGTTGTTGAGCACGACCTGCGGAATGACGCCCTTCTTGAGCTCGATGACCAGACGGATGCCCTTCTGGTTGGACTCGTCGCGCATGTCCGAGATGCCCTCGATGCGCTTGTCGTTCACGAGCTGGGCGATCTTCTCCTGCAGGGTGCCCTTGTTGACCATGTAGGGGATCTCGGTAAAGACCAGGCGGCTGCGGCCGGTCTTGGTGGATTCCACGTGGGCCTTGGCGCGCACGGTGATGGAGCCGCGGCCGGTCTCGTAGCTCTGTCTAATGCCGGCGCTGCCCATGATGATGGCGCCGGTGGGGAAGTCCGGACCGGGCATGATCTGCATAAGCTCGTCGACGGTGGCATCGGGATTGTCGATCAGGTAGCAGGTGGCCTCGATCGCCTCGGTGAGGTTGTGCGGGGCGATATTGGTGGCCATGCCGACGGCGATGCCCTGGCTGCCGTTGACCAGCAGGTTGGGGAAGCGCGCGGGCAGTGCCACGGGCTCGGCGAGCGACTCGTCGTAGTTGGGCTGCCAGTCGACGGTATCCTTTTGCAGGTCGCGCAGCAGCTCCATGGCGGGCTTTGCCAGGCGGCTCTCGGTGTAACGCATGGCGGCGGCGCCGTCGCCGTCGATGTTGCCGAAGTTGCCGTGGCCGTCGATGAGCGGCGTGCGCATGGAGAACCACTGCGCTAGACGAACCATGGCCTCGTAGACCGCGGAGTCGCCGTGCGGATGGTACTTGCCGATAACCTCGCCGACCGTCCAGGCCGACTTCTTATGCGGGCGGTTGGGGTAGATGCCGCTCTCGTTCATGGCGTACAGGATGCGGCGGTGCACCGGCTTTAGGCCGTCGCGCACGTCCGGCAGGGCGCGCGCCGTGATGACCGACATCGAGTACTCGATGAACGACTGCTTCATCTCGCGGCCGAACTCCGAAATCTGGAGCTGACCGCCGTTGATATCCTCGCCGGCCGAGGCGCCGCGATCGACCGCACCGAAGCTCTCCTCGAGCTCGGCGTCGTCATCCTCATCCTCTTCATCCTCGGCGTCGGGGTTATAGGAATCCGGATCGCCGTCCTCGCCCTGCTCAGCGCGGGCGAGCAGGCGCTTCAGATCATCGGGCATACCGGCGTCGCCGGCCTCGTCCATACCCTCGTTGTTGTTGATATCGTCTGCCACGTTACCTCCTCATGGTTTGCGTGGTCCATTAGTTCCCTACCACGGAGACGGCTTTTCCAGGTGCCGCAGATTCGCCCGAAAGAGGAGGGAAGCGTACTTGGGTACGCGACCGACGATTGAGGGCGAAGGTGCGGTGGCTGGGAAAGCCGCAGGGATTAGGCATCCAAGAATCGTGCATCATGTGCGTGCTTTTCAATGTACTCACGGCGATAGCCGACCTCGGAACCCATCAGTTCGCGCACGGCGCGGTCCGCCACCACGGCGTCCTCGATCGACACGCGCTGCAGGATACGGGTCTTGGGGTCCATCGTCGTCGAGGCAAGCTGCTTGGGGTCCATCTCGCCCAGGCCCTTGTAGCGCTGGACGGTATAGCCTTTGCGTTTCTTGGTAATCTTGCCGTCCTTGGCCTTGCCGTCCTCGTCGTTGTCGTCGGGGTTCAGGCCCAGGCTCTGAATGGTGTCACGCAAAATCTCGTCTTCGGGCTGGCGGCCGTTGGGATACACGTAATGGATCTTGTTGCGCACCTTAATGCCAAAGATGGGCGGGCAGGCAACATAGACATAGCCGGCATCGATCAGCGGGCGCATGTACTTGTAGAAGAACGTCAGCAGCAGGATGCGGATATGCGCACCGTCAACGTCTGCATCGGTCATGATGATGATCTTGTGGTAGCGCGCCTTGCTGATATCGAAGTCGCCGCCGTCGCCGGCGCTCGTCGTGACGCCGCAGCCGATCGCGGTGATCAGGGATTGGATGGTGTCGCTCGAGAACGCGCGGTGGTCGCCTACGCGCTCGACGTTCAGAATCTTGCCGCGCAGGGGCAGAATCGCCTGGATGTCTCGGCGGCGGCCGTCCTTGGCCGAACCGCCTGCCGAGTCGCCCTCTACGATAAAGAGCTCGGTCAGCTCGGCATCGCGCACCGAGCAGTCGGCGAGCTTACCGGGCAGTGACGCCGTCTCGAGCAGGCTCTTGCGGCGGGTCGCCTCGCGCGCCTTGCGGGCGGCGTTGCGGGCCTTGCATGCCTGCTGGGCCTTCTTGACGATCTCACGGGCGGGTTTGGGGTGCTCCTCCAGATAATCGGTCAGCCCATCGGTCACGATCTTGAGCGTGAGCGCGCGCATGTAGGAGCTGCCGAGCTTTGCCTTGGTCTGGCCCTCAAACTGCGGGTCGGGCAGCTTGACCGAGATGACGGCCGAAAGTCCCTCGCGCACGTCGTCGCCGCTCAGGTTGGCGTCCTTCTCCTTGAGCAGGTTCTGCTTACGGGCGTAATCGTTGATCACGCGGGTGAGGGCGGTGCGGAAACCCTCGAGATGCATGCCGCCCTCGGGGGTGTAGATGTCGTTGGCAAACGACATGACGTTCTCGCCATAGCCGGCATTCCACTGCAGGGACACCTCGACCTCGCCCATCTTGGTCACGGGCGCATCCGGATCCGACTTGCCCTCGATATAGATGGGCTCCTTGAAGGCCTCGGGAACGTCTTTGCCGTCGTTGAGGAACTTGACGAAGTCGATGATGCCGCCCTCGTAGCAGAACTCCTCCACGTGGGGAGTCGCCTCGCGCTCGTCGGTCAGCACAATCTTTAGATTCTTATTGAGGAACGCCGTCTCCTGCAGACGGTTGTGCAGCGTATCGAAATCGTAGACACAGGTCTCGAAAATCTCGTCGTCGGGCCAGAAGCTGACGGTGGTACCCGTCGAATCCGAGGTGCCCACGACCTCCATCTTCTTGACGGTCTTGCCGCGCGAGAACTCCATCTCGTAGACGCTGCCATCACGGCGCACCTGCACGACCACGCGCTTGGACAGCGCGTTGACGACGGAGATGCCCACGCCGTGCAGTCCGCCCGAGACCTTGTAGGCCGAGTTATCGAACTTACCGCCGGCGTGCAGGATCGTCATAACGACCTCGAGCGTCGGGATCTTTTTGATGGGATGCTCGTCGACGGGGATGCCTCGCCCGTTGTCGACGACCGTGATGGAGTTGTCGGCGTGGACCGTCACGTGAATCTCGGTGCAGAAACCGGCCATGGCCTCGTCAACGGAGTTGTCAACGATCTCCCACACCAGGTGATGCAGGCCGCTGGCGCTCGTCGAGCCGATATACATGCCCGGGCGCTTACGAACGGCCTCGAGACCTTCGAGAATCTTAATCTCGCCGCCATCGTAATCGTTTTCGTTTGCCACACGTCCTCCTTCAGCTAAGAAAATGTGTACAGCCTTACTAGTTTATCGTAAAAAAATACCCTCGGGAGCGAGGGTATTTGGCTCTACAAGGCCACCAGATGCGATTTAAGGCTCTTTCTTGCTTTGCACGCCCTTGGCCCACTCGGCACTGGCTCTCATGGCATTCTCGAGGGCCTCGCGCAGTTTTTGGTCTTCGATGGGCGCCACTTGGCGCTCGATCTCGCCGCGTTCGGCTTCGCTTAGATCGGCGTGCGGAACCGGCGGGCGCTCGGTCACGGCCGGACGCAGGCGCTCCTTGGCAGCCGGCGGCGTGTGACCGGGCGCGGTCGTTTTGAACACCAGACCGTCCACATGCGCGCCGGCCCGCTCCATGCGCGCCCGGATGATCTCGCGCAGCAGCGTCATCTCCTGCGTCCACGAGGGCGAATCGAGATACACCAGCAGCTCATTGGACTCGGGCAGGTAGCGCAGGCCCGTCACGTGGCGTCCCTCGCGCGTGCCCGAGCACACCGCATTCCAGGCACGATAGACCGCGCGCGACTCCTCGGCAGCCTCCATTTGCGCGCGGCGCTCAGGTGTCGCGGCCGCCAGGATGCGCTGACGCTCGGCATCCAAAAAGCCGCCAAAGGCAACCGTTCCGTTCTCGCGCTCGTAATTAGCACGCCTCACCCATGCTCACCACCTTGGCTCGATCAAGCAGGTCATCAGTAAAGTACCCCAAGTTGGTGGTGGTTATGACCGTCTGGATGTCATCACCGATCAGCTGCAGAAAAGCGCCTCGGCGCCCGGCATCGAGCTCGCTCATCACGTCGTCCAAAAGCAGCAGTGGCGCGGTGCCCAGGATATCGCGCGCCACGGCCACTTCTGCCACCTTCCAGGCAAGCACCAGCGTTCGCTGCTGGCCCTGGCTGGCAAATGAACGGGCCGATCGGCCCGCGACGGAAAACTCAATCTCGTCGCGATGCGGACCCACGAGCGTCACGCCACGGCGCATCTCCTCATCGGCGCGCTCATCGAGGGCCGCGAGCATATGCTCGTACGCCCAGTCCTTAAGTTCCTCGCGCCCCTCGGCTTGAGGCAAATCCCCCAGCGTGGACACATAGGACACGTCTGCGTCCTCACCGGACGCCACCTGCTCGTACGCGGCGCGCACATGGCCCGCCAGCCGGTCGAGCAGGGCCAAACGATGCACGAGCAGGGCGGACCCGGCGCGAGCGATGGAGTCATTCCATGCGCCGAGCATCTCGCGGCAGCACCAGGTCTCCTTGAGCAGGGCGTTGCGCTGCGTCACGCAACGCCCGTAGGTGCTCGCCAGGTTGGCGTAACGGGCGCTCAGCTGCACGCCAAAGTCGTCGAGGGCGGCGCGGCGCACGCTTGCGCCGCGTTTGACCATATCCAGATGATCGGGGCAAAACAGCACGCTCGGCAAAACCCCGCGTACGCCGGCGGCCGAGCACCTCTTGCCGTTACGGCTAAACGAGCGCTTGCCGTCCTCAACGCCCAGCCCCATATCGAGCACGCGGTCATCGCCCTCGAGCCTCAACTCGAGCCTGCACGAGCCCGTGCCGTCGTGCACGAGCTCGGTAGCGGTGGGATGCCTAAACGAGGCGCCGCTCGTCAAAAGCTGCAGCGCCTCTATAAGGTTGGTCTTTCCCGCCGCGTTGGGCCCCGCGAGCACCGTCACGCCCTCGTCTAGGTCAAGACGGTAGCTATCGAAACTGCGGTAGCGCGCGACGGAAAGGTTGCGGGCAAACACGGTCATGACGCAGCGCTAGATGCGGACCGGCATGACCAGGTACAGGTAGTTGATCTTGTCGTAGGACTTAAAGATACCCGCCTGCGAGTAGCTCTTGAGCTCCAGCGTGATCTCCTTCTCCTTGGACAGGGCATTGAGGCAGCCAAAGATGTAGTGGTAGTTAAAGGCGATGGTGCCCGACTCGCCCTCGGCCTCGACATCGATCGTCTCCTGTGCCAGGTCCTGGTCATTGGAGATGGAGGACAGGCCCATCTGACCGTTCTCGACATCGATCTCGAACTTGACGGCGGGGTTCGCGCTCGCGATGACCGCCACGCGCTTGAGGGCGGCATTAAAAGCCGCCACGTCGATCTTGACGCTCGTCACGCACGAATCGGGGATGAGCTGCTTGTAGTTGGGATACACGCCTTCGATACGGCGCGACACATAGGTGGTGTTGCCGGCCTCAAAGACAACCTGGGTGTCGGTGGCGCCGATCATGATGGTCGCCTGGCTGGCCATGATGCTCAGGGCGTCGTTGAACGCGTCGGCCGGAACGTTGAGCTCAAAGGAGCCCTCGAGCGTCGAGGTCTCGACCTGGGTGTCGCATACGGCCAGGCGGAAGGAGTCGGTTGCCACCAGGCGCACGGTGTTGTTCTCGACCTTCATGTGCACGCCTCCCAGGATGGGGCGGGCCTTATCGGTCGAAGTGACGCGCCACACACGGCCGACCATCTCGGACAGGATGTCGGTCGGGAGCTCCACCGCGCTTTCGATGGCATAGGCGGGGAACTCGGGGAAATCGTTGGCGTCGAGCGTGTTGAGGCGGAAGGAGCTCTTTTCGCATCCGATCAGTACCTGACGCTCCGAGAGCTCAAAGGTAACCGGGGCGTCGGGAAGGGTCTTCGTAATGTTCGAGAGCATCTTGCAGGGAATCACCATCTCGCCCTCTTCTTCGACATGCGCGGCAATGCGATGACGAATCGAGATGGTGTAGTTAGAGGTTTGGAATTCCAAGATGCCGTCCTGCGCCTTAACGAGCACGCCCGATAGGATAGGAAGGGTAGATGCCGAAGCGACGCCTTTCATAACGACGCCGATGGCTTGCGTGAGCGAGCTTTGGCTGACGGTGAACTTCATCTTTTAATACCTTTCTATAGATATAAATATCTTAATAATAGTAATAGCACTGACGAAACTGTTGATTACTCCCAAAAGTGCTGGTCAACCCCAAAAAGAGAATCGACAGCACCCTGTGCGCAACCGACCGTGTTTTCCACGTTCAAAACCTGCGGAAAACTTTTCGTCGCCTTGGGGTGAGTTTTAGACACGTTATGCCCGGCGTTTCGACAAGTTTTCAACAGGTGTCTCTATTTCCCTACGAGCGCAGTGTAATTTTATCTCGTAGCGATTTGAGGTCCTCGGTTACGGTGCGGTCTTCCTGAATCATCTTCTGAACCTTTTTATAGCTCGTGCTAACGGTTGAGTGGTTGCGGTTGCCAAACTCCGCGCCCACCGCCGTGGTCGTCATCTCGCACATCTCGATGGCCAGATAGATGGCGATGTGGCGGGCTTTGGCTATGTTGGCGTTGCGGCGCGGGCCGATGAGCTCCTCGTGCGTCACGCCGTACTGCTCTTCGATGACAGACTGGACCGTCTGCACGTTGATCTTCTTGGCCGACGTATCGAAGTATTGGCTTGCGATGGCGTCGATGTCGTCGAAGCTGAGCTCGCTGCCCTCGCGCTCGCGGTCTCCTGCCTCGCCGGCACAGCGTTCGCAGAAGCTCTCGAGTTCGCGAATGTTGGTTCCCGACACCTCCGCCATGTGCTTAAAGTGCTCGTCGGTCAGATGTCCGGCGTCGCCACCGTAGGCCGCCAACAGCGAGTCGTCACCCGCCTCGGGTGCGGCGGCTATCGTGTTCTCGTAGTAGCGCTGCAAGATCTTGTATTTCATCTCGTAGCTGGGCTCTGCCACCAAACAGAGCATACCGGCGTTAAAACGGCTGGTCAGGCGTTCGTCCATGCTCAGATCTTTGGGTGCGCGGTCGGCCGCGATGACGACTTTTTTGTTATTGCGGATAAACTCGTCCATGAGCTGGAAAAAGTAGTCCACGCTCGCGCGCTTGCCGATGATGTTTTGAATGTCGTCGATAATGAGCACGTCCACACCGTGGTATGCCTGCATGATAGGGGCGTTGCTCTTCTTTTGGCGGTCGAACTCCGTCATCAGGTCATCGAGGTATGCCTGCGAGTTGGCGTACTTGACCTTGATCTCGGGCGACTTTTCGGCGAGCTCGTTTTTGATGGCGAGCAGCAGATGGGTCTTGCCCAGCCCCGATTTGCCATAGATGAACAGGGACGTGCATGTGCCGCGTTCATCCGCGAGTGCGGCAAACTTGAGGGCCGAGCGATAGGCATGGCTGTTTTCGGGGCCGTAGACAAAGTTTTCGAAGGTGAATTTCGAGTTGGCTGCGAGTGGCGCGCCGTCGGTGTTCTGCTCGGCCGGTGCTGCAGCTGCGGGGACGCTCATGGGCGATGTGGAGGCTGGTTTTGCACTCTTTGCAGACGCCCCGCCTTTCATCTGGTTCATCATGCGGCGGAAATCGTCGGCCGAAAGCGTGTTTTTGATTGCGATGCCTGAGTCCTCGCCCGGCGTTGCGTCGTGCGCGATGGGCATGTGTGTGGCAGCAGGCATGGGGGCTGCCGGCGTCGAGACGGCGGACATGGTTTCACGGGAAACATCGCCGATTTGATGCTCAGGAGCCGACACTGTGGCGGCAGCCGGCGCCACCGGGGGAACGACGGGTGCCGCGGGTGCGGCGTTATCTGCCGCGGAGCCCTGCGGTGCCACGATGTTGAGCGCAATCGGTGCAAAAGCGATCTCTTCCAGGTACGCCTCGATGGTCGGCTGATGCTTTTTAAGCTGAGCGATGGCAAATCGTGAGGGGGCCTCAATCGTCAAGGTGTCCTCGGTCAGGCTCACGGCGCGCGATTGCCCCAACATGTTGATGAGGCGCGCATCTTGGCCGTCGCGCTGGCAAAAGGCGATGGCATCTCCCAGGATGATGCTTGCTTCCTCGTCCACTGTCTCTCCCGTTCCTTAAGCCTGGGCCCGCACGCGAGCGCTTCCAATTTCGGTCAGATGGTATTTCTGCCCATGTTTGACCACCAAGCCCGCCTGCGCTAAATCGTTGAGCGTGCGCGACCAGGTGGGTGCGGAGTTTCCAAACGCCCGCGCCAAGTCCGTTGCGCCGCACTCTTGGTTTTGGGCCAGATACCCCAATGCGGCGTTGCCGCGTTCGCTTACAAACACGTCCGGCTGCGGTTGTGCGTATTGATTCGCCGTATTAGGATACATCATTTGAGCTGCTGGTTGTTGAGAACTCTGCATGGGCGGCATCTGCTGTTGAAAACTTTGCGGCCACTGTTGGTAAGGCTGCGGCGGCATCTGCTGGGCCCAAGGGTTAAATTGCCCCTGCGGTATCTGCTGATACGGCTGCTGGTACCCCTGAGGATACTGCTGTGGATACGGCTGGGCATATCCCTGCTGCGGCATATATTGGGGAGGATACCCTTGTGGGTACGGTTGGTAGCCCATTTGCTGGACGTTTGGCATGGCCGTCGTCTGCTGCATGGCGCCTGCGTCCGGATCTGCCGAGCTTATGGTCTCCGGCATATTTTGCGCTGCGTTGCCCAGCGGTGCCTGGGTGTCTTGCATGGGAAAAGCTCCAGGCTGCTGCATGTGCGCCATGGGCTGCTGCATCTGCTGTGCCGCCATGGGCTGCTGTGCAAATGCGCTAGATAGGGGATATGCTGGTTGCTCCGCCTCGGGTCGCACGGCGGCGCCCCGCCCTCCGGCACGCTCGATTTCCTGCACGCGCTTGGGGTTCAGGCTTACCGTGACCACGGTGCCGTTGCCCATGTTGTCCTCGATGGACACGGCACCGCCGGCGTTTTCAAGGTACTCCTGCACCATGGGAAACCCGGCTCCAGTTCCGCGGATGTATCGCTTCATGTTGCTATTTGCGCTGGTCACGCCAAAGTCAAAGGCGCGTTCTTTGTCTTCGATCCCCGGCCCCTGGTCTGCGAATCGAATGGTATCGCCGCCGTCCAGGATCGAGATGATAGGCTCTGCAAAGTGGGCGTGGATAAAGTTTTCGACAATCTCGCGGATAACCATGAGCGAGATGTGCCCGCCCTGCTCTTTCATGCACTGGTAGACGGTGTTGGTTGTCTCTTCCAGATAAGTGCGCACGTCCTTAGGTTCGATGACGATGACGCGCGGCGTCGACAACATGTCGTCATAGACCGCGATGCGTGCGGCATACATGGCAGCCTGCGTTTTCGCAGCGGCCTGCTCTTCCTCGCCACGCTTTTCGCGCACGCCGGTGATGTGCTCGTTGTCGGGTGCCGGGTCTCCGGAATCGACCATGGTGTAAAAGTCGTCAGACATGCCGCTCGCAATCTTTCAAAAGGTTTCGAACAAATAGTAGCTCACCGTGCAATGTTTCTCATCTTTCGACAACTTTTCAAAACCTGTTGAAAACTTTGGAAAACGGGCGAAAAGTTCTCAACATTGCCAACATGACCTGTTGAAAACTCGATGAAATATCATGAAAAGTTGCCATCTGTCGCAAATTTCGGTTGAGCTTATGGCGGAACCGTGTGAACTACGCAACCTTTTACCTTTGATTTCTTGACATTTGAACATTGATTTCCCTACAATCTTCAAGCTCACGTGTCTATATCTGCGTCCGCGCTCCCGCGGACACTCGAAATGCAGCAGGAGGAACTTAAGATGAAGCGTACGTATCAGCCTAATAAGCGTAAGCGTGCCAAGACCCATGGCTTCCGTGCCCGTATGGCCACCAAGGGTGGTCGTGCCGTGCTCGCCCGTCGCCGCGCCAAGGGCCGCAAGCGTCTCACTGTCTAGCAGCGATACACACATCTCGCATGAAGACTATTAAGTCTCGGCAAGATTTCGAGCATGTGTTCAGTCAGGGGCGTCGTTTCAATCACCCTCTGATTCGAATGACCATATGTGAATCGGTTGGCGAAGGCGACTCCGGAAGGGTCGCCTTCGTTGGTGCTAAACGGCTCGGTTGTGCAGTCGTGCGCAACCGTTCTAAGCGTGTGATGCGCGAGGCCGCCCGCAGCTGCGGATTTCCCGTTGCGGGTTATGACATCATCTTGTTCGCGACTCCCAAGACGAGGATCTCCTCGCCTCAGGAGATGGACAAGGCATTGCGTTCGCTTATGAAACGCGCCGGCGTTGCCGGGGAGGAGCGATGAGCAATCACGTTTTGCGACGTGTTGCCATCGCTCCTATTCGCATATATCAACAGGTTATTTCGCCCTTATTACCTGACGCCTGCATTTACTACCCAACGTGCTCGCAATATGCCGTTCAGGCGATTGAGAAGTACGGTGTTTTGAGAGGCTGCTGGCTTGCCGTGAGGCGCATCGCTCGCTGCAATCCCCTGCACGTCGGCGGTTATGACCCTGTGCCCTAGCGGGCACTCGCTATCGGAGGAAAACTTACATGTGGGATTGGATCGTTAACATCCTTTTCGAGCTGCTCAAGCTCATCCAGACCTTTGCGGTCGACTGGGGCCTGTCCATCATCATCCTGGTGGTCATCATCCGTCTGCTGCTGACGCCGCTTATGCTCAAGTCGACCAAGTCGACGGCTCGCATGCAGGTGCTGCAGCCTAAGATGCTCGAGATCCAGGAGCGCTATGCCGACGATCCCCAGCGCCAGGCCGAGGAGATGCAGAAGTTCTACAGCGAGAACAAGTTCAACCCCATGGCTGGTTGTCTGCCGCTGTTGATCCAGATGCCTGTCCTGTTCGCCCTGTTTACGCTGCTGCGCAACCTGCCGGACTACTTTAGCGACGGCACGTTCTCGTTCTTCAACATCCTGCCTGACCTTACCACCACGCCGAGCGCTTCTTTTGCCGATGGCTTTATGGTTGCGCTGCCTGCGCTGGTTTGCCTGATTCTGTTTGCCGTTCTCACCTTGATTCCGCAGCTTTATATGTCGCGCAATCAGACTGGTCAGCAGGCCCAGAGCATGCGCATGATGGCCGTTGTCATGACCGTCATGATGCTTTGGATGGGTTGGAGCCTGCCCGTCGGCGTTTTGCTGTACTACGACGTGTCTTCCGCCTGGCAGGTTGTCCAGCAGATCTTCGTGACGCAGAAGGTTATCGATAAGGCCAAGGCCGATGAGGAAGAGCGTCTTAAGAACGCCCCGCTGCAGGTCGAGGTTACTCGTCGCGAGAAGAAGCCGCGCCCGCACAAGAAGAAGTAGTGGGATAGTATTCTTATTTAGGTACCTAACTTTTGGAGTTCGTTATGTCTGAAGAGATCGTCGAGGATATGCTTGAGGAGGTTGCCCCGCAGGTCGCGGGCGATTATCCCGAGATTGCACAGCGTTACAAGGCTGGTGAAGAGTTGACCGATGAGGAGCTCGACACCATTGCCGATGTGGCTATTTCCATTCTGCGTTCCATCCTTTCGCACTTCGATGCGGCGAACTCTCCCATCGATGAGTATGAGGGTGACGAGGGCGAGTTGATTCTGGACGTAACCGCTCCTGATCTTGCTGTTCTCATTGGCCGTCATGGACGTACCCTTGATGCTCTTCAAGTTATGTTCTCCCTGTTGGTGAGCCGCAGGCTTGGCTTTAGGTATCCGGTCGTCGTCGACGTCGAGGGTTATAAGAGCCGTCGACAAGACAAGGTTGCTTCTATGGCCCAGTCCGCTGCCGAGCGCGCTATTCGCACTCATAAGAGTGTTTCCCTGCCTCCCATGAATGCCTATGAACGTCGACTGGTTCATATTGCCCTTCGTGGTAACGATGCTGTCGACACGCATTCTGAGGGCTTTGATCCCGATCGCCATGTTGTGATTGTTGCTCGATAATCTTCTCGAGTCTATGCTAAGGGGACGTGGTTTCCACGTCCCCTTTTTTTGTCAAAAGTTCTCGATACACTGATTTTTGTCAGAAAGGAGTCGTCTTGTTTGTGTTATCTGATGAGCAGGCAAGCCAAATGCTGAGCCGTCTAATTTCGTATTGTAAAGACTATTTTTTGAAGGTCTCCGACGATAGCCTTCGTGTCTGTATCCAGCATCTTGATCTTGTTCTGGAGGCCAATAAGACTACCAATCTAACGCGCATCCTGAATGTTGATGACGCAGCCGTCCTTCATATTCTGGACTCACTTGTTTTGCTGCCCTATATTGATAAAGCTCCTGAAGGTGCTTTGCTTGATATGGGTACCGGTGCTGGATTCCCAGGTATTCCGTTGACTGTTGCAAGTGGACGAAAGGCTATCTATATCGATTCTGTTGGCAAGAAAGTTGATGCAGTTAATTCCTTTGTTAAGGAGCTTGGTCTTAAGCATGCTCACGCTGTTCACAATCGTCTTGAAGAATATGCTCGATCCCATAAGAAGCAATTTGCTGTTGTTACCGCCCGCGCGCTCGCACCATTACCGGTTCTTGTTGAGTATGCATCTCCTTTTCTAAAAGATGGTGGCCTCTTTGTCATTACGAAGGGGAATCCATCTGATGAAGAGCTTCAATCTGGTCTTGCGGCTGCAAAGATATGCGGCTTTACCACGCTTATGACGGACGACCTTGATTTGCCGAATGGTCTGGGTCACCGTGAATTTATTATCCTTAAAAAGACTCGTCAGGCATCTGTTTCTCTTCCTCGTGCCAATGGCATGGCAAAAAAGAATCCGCTTGCCTAGATGTTTCACGTGAAACATAATGGATAGTGTCGATTGCAATGTTTCACGTGAAACATTGTAATCGGTGTCGAATCGGATTGTTTCACGTGAAACATCCTCCATGCAACAGCTTTAAATACACCAGGAGGGACCGTGGGATTTCGCGACGTTAAGCGTTCTAAGAGCGCAAAAGACACGCGTATCATCGCTATCATCAACCAAAAAGGGGGCGTAGGTAAGTCCACCACAGCTGTAAATCTTGCAGCGGCGTTGGGTGAACTGGGCCGAAAGACGTTAATTGTCGATTTTGACCCACAGGGTAATAGTACGAGTGGTTTTGGAATCGAAAAAGAAGAGCTCGATCACTGCATCTATGATGCATTGCTGAACGATGTTCCGGCAGAATCGCTCGTTCTTGATACAAATTGCAATAAAGTTTTTGTAATTCCGGCTACTATCCAGCTTGCAGGTGCGGAAATCGAACTTGTCAGTGCGATTGCCCGTGAAACTCGCTTAAAGGATCTACTTGAGCCTGTTCAGGATGAGTTTGATTTTATATTTATCGACTGTCCGCCATCGCTTGGTTTGCTAACCATTAATGCGTTAACAGCTGCGGATAGTGTTTTGATTCCTATTCAGTGCGAATATTACGCACTCGAAGGTGTCACAAAGCTGCTTGAATCGATGAAGATGGTTAAAACACGCCTAAATAAGAGCCTTGATACTTATGGCGTACTTATGACTATGTACGATTCGCGCACATCGCTTTCGAACCAGGTTGTGGAAGAGGTTCAATCGTATTTTGGTGACAAGGCATTCAAGACCTTGATTCCACGTACAGTTAAAATTTCAGAAGCACCCTCGTTCGGTGAGCCTGTAATTACCTATGCGCCACAGAACAAGGGCGCAAAGGCGTATATGAACCTTGCTAAAGAGGTGATTAAGCGTGCCTAGCCCTAAGAAGCGCGGTGGCTTGGGTCGTGGACTCAATGCGCTGGTCTCAGAAGCTGAATATGAGACTGGTGGATCTACAGCGTCAGCATCAAATGCTGCTTCGGAAACTAAGCTTCCAATCGAAGACATCGTTCCGAACCCAAATCAGCCACGAATTCATTTCAATGAGACCGAGCTTCGAGAGTTGAGTGAGTCAATTCAGGAGCATGGCGTTCTTCAGCCGCTTCTTGTGCGCAAGCACGGTAATGGCTATGAGATTATCGCGGGTGAGCGCCGTTATCAGGCTTCGAAACTTGCGGGTCTTGAGGAGCTCCCTGTCATAATTAAAGATGTTGATGATGAGCAGATGCTTGCACTCGCGCTGATTGAAAACCTTCAGCGTTCTGACCTTAACCCTGTCGAAGAGGCTAAGGGATATCGACAGCTCATCGATGCGAGTGGTATGACTCAGGAAGCCTTGTCAAAGGCTGTCAGCAAGTCTCGCTCTGCAATTACCAATTCGTTGCGCCTGCTTGATCTTCCAGAGGTAGTTCAGCAGATGATCTTCGAAGGCAAGCTGACTGCTGGTCATGCTCGTGCAATTCTTGCGGTTCCGTATGAGGATGCACGCATTAAGCTTGCTGAGAAGGTTGTTGCAGAGGGATTGTCTGTCCGTGCGACAGAAAATCTTGCTCCATTGTTTTCTGCCGGAGAGACGCCCAAAGCGCCTCGCCCCGCAACACCTCAGTCTTTTAAAAAAGCTGCACGCGTTCTGCGTCAGGTGTTTAACACAAACGTTCGCGTAAAGAGCTCGCGCGGTAAGAATAAGATCGAGATTGAGTTTAAGGATGAGGAAGAGCTGTCTCGTATTCTTGGCGAGATGATTCAATTTGAAAAGGGAGATCAGGATGAAGAATAAGGTTCTGACTGCTCTTGCCTTGGCTGCAACGGTAGCGGTTGGTGCATTTGCGGGATTTAAGGTCGCAACAGATGATGAATTGCGTGGTCGTTTGCTTCGCGGAGCGCAGGATATCGTCGATACATCCAAAAAGAAAATGGATGTTATGACTGAGGATGTCGCTATGCGTACAGCTCAGGTAACTAAGAATCCCAAGATTAATCAAGATTGGGTTAATCATCAATGGGAAAATGTAGGCTTTTAGGTACCTAACAATCATTAGCCTTTTTTGAAGGGGTCCTTGTCTGAACACCAGAACAAGGACCACTTATTTCTTACGGAAAAGATGTTGAACAATCGCGCGATGCAGATTAGCGATAGATATGAAACAGCCCCGGTTGCAATTAAACAACCGGGGCTGTTCGATGTTTCACATGAAACGTTTAGGTTGGTCTCCCCTACGCGTTCTTCTGAACCTTGAAGCGCTGTTTGAGTTGCCCGCAAGCAGCGTCGATATCGTTGCCGCGAGAGTTGCGGATCGTGGTCTCAATGCCACGTGACTCAAGACGACGCTGGAGGTCTTCCACCTTATGGATCGGCGACGGCTTGAGAGGGCTGCCCTCGATATCGTTGAGCTGAATCAGGTTGACGTGGCACAGTGTGCCCTCGCAGAAGTCGCAGAGCGCCTGCATCTCGGGGTTTGTGTCATTGACGCCTTCGATCATGGCGTACTCATAAGTTGGGCGGCGGCCCGTCTTTTCGGTGTAGAGCTGCAGTGCCTCATGAAGGCGCAGAAGCGTGTACTTCTTGACGCCAGGCATAATCTTGTTGCGCGTGGACTGGATGGCGGAGTGCAACGACACAGCGAGCGTAAACTGCTCGGGAATGTCGGCAAACTTACGAATACCAGGAATAACGCCGCTGGTGGAGACGGTGAGATGGCGCGCCCCGATACCAATACCGTCAGGGTCATTAAGAATGCGCAGCGCCTTGAGGACCTCGTCGTAGTTGGCAAACGGCTCGCCCTGGCCCATAAACACGACGCTCGTTGCGCGCTCGCCAAAGTCGTTGGAAACGTGGAGTGCCTGGTCAACGATCTCCTGGGCGGTCAGTGAGCGCTTGAGGCCGTTTAGACCGGTAGCGCAAAAAGCGCAGCCCATGCCGCAGCCGGCTTGGGTGGATACGCAGACAGACAGCTTGTTGCGGCGAGGCATGCCGACTGTCTCGACGGAGATGCCGTCGTGGTACTCGAGTAGGTATTTACGAGAGCCATCCTTAGACACCTGCTTGGTGAGCTCGGTCGGCGTGTCGAAGGCAAATGCCTCCTTCAGCTGCTTGCGGAAGGCCTTGGGAAGGTTGGTCATGTCATCAAACGAACAGACGTTCTTCTCAAAAACCCATTCGATGAGCTGCTTTGCGCGAAAAGCGGGTTGGCCGAGTTCGGCGACAAGTTCGCGAATATCGTTTTGGCTCAAGTCGCGAATGTCCTGAGATTTAGTCCTGGGATTCATGGAAGCCTTTCGATTTTGGGGAAACGTAGAGGGTATCGCTACAATATGGTATCAGCTGCAGGAATTATAGAGGAGGAGTCTGCCCATGCCGGGTAAAAGCCTAGAGAACATGCACGTAGCGGTCTTGGCGGGCGGCCATTCCGCCGAACGCGAGATTTCGCTCGATTCGGGAAAGAATGTCGTGGTGGCACTGAAGGAGGCCGGCTACACCTCGGTGGAGCTGCTCGACGCCGCCGCCGATGACTTTATGGTGACTATGGCGATCGGTGGCTTCGACGTGGCGTTTATCGCCATGCACGGCGCCGGCGGCGAGGATGGCGCCATGCAGGGGGCCATGGAGACGCTGGGTATTCCCTACACGGCGTCGGGCGTGCTCGCCAGCGCATGTGGCGCCGATAAAGAGGTTTCAAAGCTTCTGTATGCCAGGGAGGGCATCCCCATTGCCCCAGGCCTGGCGCTTGAGGCGGGCGACGAGGTCGATATCGATCGTATCGTCGAGATTTGTGGCGAGCGTTGCTTTGTAAAGCCCGCCGTCAACGGCTCTAGCTACGGCATTTCGCTCGTTCACGAGCCCTCAGAGCTGCCGGCGGCAATCGCCAAGGCTTTTGAGTACGGCGATAAAGTGCTGGTCGAAAAGTGCATCGAGGGAACCGAGATCACCGTGGGCGTGTACGGCGAGGACGACGTGCGCGCGCTGCCGATTGTGGAGATTCGCAAGCCTGAGGACTGCGAGTTCTACGACCTGGATGTAAAGTACGTCGACCCCACAGACATCCACCGTATCCCGGCGCAGATTTCGCCCGAAAACTATGCGCGTGCCCAGGAACTTGCCTGCGCGGCCCACAAGGCCCTCGGCTGTCTGGGCATTTCGCGCAGCGATTTTATCGTGAGCGAGGACGGCCCTGTCATTCTCGAGACCAACACCATTCCCGGCATGACCGATACGTCACTGTATCCCGATGAGATTCGCCATACCGACGACATGACGTTCCCGCAAGTGTGCGACAGCCTGATCCGTATGGGTCTCCGTCGAGCGGGCGTTGCATGCTAATTGAGGACGCCGTATCTCCTGGAACGCCGCAGTTTGTCATCGATTCTTACGCCACGCTCGCCGAGCGCGCTAAGACGCAGTCGTTTGGCCTCATCGAGGAGGACGTAATCGTCCTCGATACCGAGACCACGGGTCTTTCGATGCAAGACAACGAGTTAATTGAGATTTCCGCGGCCCGCCTTTCGGGCCGCGAGATCATTGACCGCTTTGATACGTTCGTGCATCCCAAGCAGCTAATTCCTGCAGAGATTACCGAGCTCACGAGCATTACGAACGCCGATGTGGCAGATGCTCCGTCGGCCGTCGAGGCCGTCGCGGCACTCGCCGACTTTGTGGGCGGCTGTCCTGTTATCGCGCATAACGCCACGTTTGACCGGTCGTTTATCGAATCGGTCAAGGGCGGCGTCAACGTGAGTGATATCTGGATCGATTCGCTGGCGCTGTCGCGCATTGCGCTTCCGCGCCTGACATCGCACAAATTGTCCTTTATGGCCGACTTGTTTGGGTGCGATTCGGTATCGCACCGTGCGAACGCCGACGTTGATGCCCTGTGCGGTGTGTGGCGCGTGCTGTTGGTCGCACTTACCGACCTGCCTTCGGGCCTTATGGCGCGCTTGGCGGACATGCACGCGGACGTGCCTTGGTCATATCGCCCCATTTTTTCTTTTTTGGCTGGACAGAACCCGGGTTCGATATTTTCGCTCAGCGCCGCTCGTGCCGATGTGCTCAAGGCCGATCGCGCAGACGATCGCGTTGATGCGGACGAGCTGCCGGTCCTTAAGATGCCGAGTCGTGAAGAGATCGAGGCAGATTACGCCCCCGGCGGCCTGGTCAATCGCATGTACCCCACCTATGAGCCGCGCGACGAGCAGATCGCGATGGCGGTTGAGGTTCGCGATGCGCTGATCACGGGCACCCATCGCGTGATCGAGGCGGGCACGGGCGTCGGTAAGTCGATGGCCTATCTCGTGCCCTTCGCCGAGGCCGCCCGCCGAAACAACATTACCGTCGGCATTGCGACCAAATCGAATAATCTTGCCGACCAGCTTATGTACCATGAGCTGCCAAAGCTCGCCGAACAGCTGGACGGGGGCCTGTCGTTTTGTGCACTCAAGGGCTATGACCACTATCCGTGTCTGCGCAAGCTCGAGCGCATGAGCCGTGGTCAGGTTGAGATCACCACCAAGCGCGATCCTGCTGACACGCTCACGGCGGTTGCGGTGATCATGACGTATGTGTGCCAATCTGCCGATGGCGACCTCGATTCGCTCGGCATTCGCTGGCGCAGCGTCAACCGTCCCGACTTTACGACGGCTTCGCGCGAGTGTGCTCGTCGTCTGTGTCCGTTCTTCCCTGACAAATGCCTGGTCCACGGGGCGCGCCGTCGTGCGGCACATGCCGACGTGGTGGTCACCAACCATTCTCTGTTGTTCCGCAACGTGGCCGCCGAGGGGAGGATTTTGCCTCCGATTCGTCACTGGGTGGTCGACGAGGCCCATTCCATCGAGCGCGAGGCCCGTCGCCAATGGGCGCGCGTGGTTTCGGCAGATGAGTCGCGCGTGCTGTTTGAGCGCCTGGGTGGGTCGAGTGCCGGCGCGCTGAGTCAGGTTTCCCGTGATTTGGCCACTTCCGAGGGCTCCACGCTCTACCTGGGACTCACTGCCAAAGCGACGTCGACGGTTGCCCGCGCGAGCATGGCGATTGCCGATGTGTTCGACGGCGTGCGCGAGCTTGGCCGCCGTGCCCGCGGGGGCTATGACAACGCGAATCTGTGGATTGGCCCCGAGCTGCGCGAGTCGGATGACTGGCACGATTTTTTGCAGTCGGCCCATACCGCAATTGATGCGCTGGGCCAGGCGGATAAAAGCGTAGACGCGCTGGTGCAGGCCGTCGCCGCCGATAAGCCCGAGGTCGTCGTCGACCTGGGCGATATTTCGCGCCGCCTGCACGAGTTGGTCGAGAATCTCAAGCTCATCATTGAGGGTACGGATGAGCACTATGTGTACTCACTGCAGGTGAACCGTCGGCTGCGAGCGGGCGGGGAGTCTATGACCGCCGAGCGCATCGATATCGGCGAGGCCTTGGCGAACGAGTGGCTGCCCGAGGTGCACACGGCCATCTTCGCTTCGGCGACCATGACGGTGTCCAAGAGCTTTGAGCATTTCAACCATGCTGTCGGCCTCGATCGCATCGGTGCGTCGACATCCTCATCGCTGCACCTGGATTCGAGCTATGACTTTGACTCGAATATGGCCGTGGTCGTGGCGGGGGACATTCCTGATCCGCGCGATCGCGAGCACTATTTGTCAGCGCTCGAGCGTGTGCTGGTCGATGCCCATCTCGCCATGGGTGGATCGGTGCTCACGCTCTTCACTAACAGGCGCGATATGGAGGACCTGTATGCCCGCGTCGAGCCCAAATTGGCGCGAGCGGGCCTGGAGCTCAATTGCCAACAGCGCAACTCGTCCCCGCGTCGCCTGCGCGATCGGTTTATCAACGAGCCGACCTCATCGCTCTTTGCGCTCAAGGCCTTTTGGGAGGGCTTTGACGCCAGCGGCGAGACGCTGCGCTGCGTCATTATCCCCAAGTTGCCGTTTTCGAGTCCCACGGATCCTCTTTCGTGCGAGCGCAACCTGCGCGAAGACCGCGCCTGGGCGCGCTACTCGCTGCCCGAGGCGGTGCTCGAAGTCAAGCAAGCCGCCGGCCGTCTCATTCGCTCGTCGACCGATTGCGGCGTGCTCATCTTGGCAGATCCGCGCTTGGTGACAAAGGGCTACGGCAAGAAGTTCTTGACGTCGCTGCCCACGACTTCCTACCAGCGTATCGAGTCGGCACAGATCGGTCATTATTTGCAGCTGTGGCGTGCACGCCACGAGCGACGCCGTTAAAGCGGGCAGGTCAGGCTTTTCGCCATATCGCATAGACGCTTTGCCGAGGCGGGGTCATCCAGTATGCGGATGGCTCCGCCCGCTGCGATTACCTGGCAGAACAGCCAGTGCTCTGACCCATAACGCACGGTCACCGTTGCCATGTCTGCCCCGTTTGGCTCAATCGACATGATGCCGGCCCAGTCTAGGCGCTCTGCCATGTCGAGCGGCATGAGGAGTTTTGCGCTCTGCTCCGCTTGGGAAAGGGATTCGTGGAGGGATGCGGACGCGGGCGCGTGGCGCTCCACAGAATCGTCGGTAAGGGTAAGGCCTTCGATTTTGTCCATGCGGTAGGAGCGCTGCTCATCGACTTCGACATCCCAGGCAATCAGATATGTTTGGTCGCCATGCGTCGCGATGCGCAGGGGGTCGATGAGACGCTCACGCGGTCGTGTGTCGTCCATCGAACGGTAGATGATGCGGCATCGAACGCCGTCTTGAATCGCGCAGTTCAGCTGTTGCCAGTGCGATCCTCGGGCAACGGTATCGACGACGCGCTGGTTGTAGCCGAGTTTCTCGGGTAGGAGGGCGTGTCGGATACGCTCTGCTGCCCGAGAGTCGATTCCCATCGATTCGAGTTCGTGGTTGAGCACGGCACCTTCGGCGGCACTTAGGCGCAAGGGCAGCACACGCCCCGCATCGCCTGTCAGGATGATGCACTCGCCGTGGCGTTCGCAGATGATGCGTGCTCCCGACTCACGGTCAGCGAGGGTCGAGACGATATCGATAATTTCGTCGAGCGCCGCACCCGTGATATCAAAACGGCTGCAGATATCCCCTCGTGTCATACCGGTCTCGCCGGCAGCGTAGAGGGCTTCCATGATGTCAATCGCACGCGAGAGCCTTTGCTCGCTGGTGAGTTTACGCGCGGGCATGCTCGTGCACCGTCCTTTCGATGAGGTGGTTCCATGCCAGTTTAAGCGAATTGGGGGCAACGGGTCTCATGCCGTCCATGGCGTGCTCCATGCAAAACGAGGCGGCGGCATTAAGATCGCGCACGCCGACGGTCCAAGTCCAACCCTCTTCGGTGCGTGTGAGCTCCCCGCGACCGCGCGTAAGGCCGCTGACCATGTCGGCCTGGGCTTGCGGGGCAAACGAAAAAGTCGCCATAACGGGCGTGCAATCGGCAAAATCAAACTCAAAGAACAAACGATCGTTCAGGTTGAAGTCGGCGGGGATGGAGTAGGCCTTCGAGGGGCGCCATGCGCGAACGATGCGGTCGCAGCGAAACGTCCTGATTTCATCGGTGGCGTTGTCGAGTCCGCAAAAATACGCCACGCCCTCGTGCTCGAACATGCCGTATACGCAAACGGTGCGCTCTTTTTGCTCTCCGTGCCCGTTTTGATACAGAAAGCGCAGCGCGCAGCGTTCGGCGAAAGCGCTCCACACCGCATCGACGGCGGGTGAGCGACGGGCGGGAGGCTCTTCTGCGGTCGATGCGCCGGTGAGGTAGGCGATCTTGGAGCGTATGTCTGCAAGCGGCGTGGCAAACGCGGCCGAACCGGTCGCAAGGGTCTGGTCGATAGCGTCGAGCAAGATGTCCGCGTCGTCTGCGGTGATGAGGCCACCGGCCGCAAACGTGTGCTCGCGATCGATGGTCCACGCGCTTTCTTCGGTTTCTTGGGCGCCTGCTGCGCGAACTTCCTTGATCGTGATTCCGCGTTCGAGGAGTTTTTCGCGATCGCGGCGAAACTTGCGCTTGTCCGAGTCGATATTGCCCGACCCATAGCCAAGATCGGAATCCAGGACAATTTGCTCCGTGGTCAATGGCTCGGGAGAGCTGTTAAGGACAAAGAACAGATTGAGGATGCGCTGGGCGGTCTTGTCGAAACCGGGCCCCGGCGCCCGCTTTTTATTCGTTACGGTTGTATCGCTTGCCGTCATAGAATCCTCGCATGGGAAGGTGTCTGATGCCATGATTTTAGTCCGATATGGAGATTAGGCTATATCCTTGTCCGCTTGGGGCGTTAAGATGCCCAGAATTCGGCCGTTTGCGCCCGCTCGGGGTATACTTTCGACTATATACGGTTCTAATGTGCATGCATTGGGCCTATTTGTCGGATTATGGATGTGGAGCGCACATGGCGAACACCCAGAACTATATTAACCACCTGCTGCAGAACACCGGCATTACGCCGGCATGCAGCGAAGAAGAGCGCTTGGCTGCCGAAGATATCGCTCAGATCTTCCGCAACCACGGCTTTGACCCCGAGGTTCAGGAGTTCAATGCCCCGGCGCCCAGTAGGTTGGCATTTGCCGTTACCGGTATTCTTGCGTTTGCCGGCGCCCTGCTGATGGGCATCGGCGGCGGTATCGGCTTGGTCGGCACCTTGCTGGCCATTGTCGGTGCCGTGCTCTACGTGCTCGAGCGCACAGGGCATCCCGTGGTTTCGCGCCTGGGCAAGACGGGCGTGAGCCAAAATGTCATCGCCTACCACAAGGCCTCGGGCCCGCTTGCCTCTCCGCGTAATCGCCCGGTTGTCGTCGTTGCACACTATGACTCCCCGCGCGCCGAACTGCTCGCTCGCGAGCCCTATGCGCCGTATCGAGCGCTGATCGCCAAGTTGCTCCCGATTGCCACGATTGCTCCCGCGGCTATTGCCATCCTGCGCATCTTGCCTCTTCCCGGTGTGCTGAAGGTCTTGCTGTGGATTGTCGCGATTCTTGCCTCTCTTGTGGCGCTCGCCAATGCCGCCAATATCATTTCCAATCGTTTTGTCCTTCCCTACACGTCCGGCTCGGTTTGCAACAAGTCCTCTGTTGCCGCCATGCTGGGTGTCATGGATAACGTCGCCCCTTATCAGGGTGAGAACGAGTTCCCCGACGATATTCCGTTTGACACGTATTTTGGCGAGCAGAAGCGTCGCGCCGAGGAGATGGCGCGCGCGGCAGCCGAGTACGCCGCCGCCCAGCAGCAAAATGATTACGGCAATACCATCGAGTACGAAGAGCCTGCCTATACCGAGGATGAGTATGGCCAGCCGATCGCTCCCGAGGGTGAACAGGGCGAGGCTTTTGATGAGCAAATCGATGGATTCGAAGGTGCTTCTGCCGACGAGACCCTGATTGGCGTCATCGCGCCCGAGTCCCAGGTCCAAGATATTCCGGCCGAGGAGCCCGTTGCAGGCGAGTCCACTGCCGAGTCGGCAGAGGAGCCTGCCGCGGCCGAGCAGGCCGAGCCCGAGCCCAAGCTTTATCGCAATGCCGCCGGCAACATCCGGTTTGGCTCGGATGCCATCCGTGCCCTGGGAATGCTTCCCGAGTCCTGTACGCTCGATTACGAAGAGGGCGAGGAACCGACGTTCGAGCCCGCGCCCCAGCCCGATCCGGCCGTGGCTGCGCAGCCCGATGAGGCCAACGTCATCGAGACGGAAGCCGATGCGGAGACTGCTATCGATCCCGCAGCCGGTCTGGACGTCATGGCGCCTGCCCCGGCGCCCGAGGAGCTCGATAATACCGAGGACGACTACGATGCGTATCCGCAGCGTGTGTCCTACGAGAGCGACACCGATTTTTCTGCCGAGCTTCCGGTGACGACGCTCCATGCCGATATCGCTTCCGCGTTTTCTTCGATCGGTGCCAGCGCCTCCCATTTCTTTAAGGGGGCATTCGAAAAGGGCAAGAAACTCGTTGACGACTTTGAGGAAAAGCGCGCTGCTGCCCGCGAGGCGGCCGAGCGCGAGGGTGCAGCTCAGCAACAGGCGGCCGAGGCCGAGCGTGAGCGCGCGGCACAGGAATTTGAGCAAAACGACGCCGAGCAGCCGGTATCCGTCGATGTTGCCGACGCCACGACGTCTTTCGAGACGCCGCAGCCTTCGCCTGCGGATGTTGCCGGGGAGACGGCGACTTTCGAAACCCAACAGCCGGTCGACAGCACTGTGTCGTTTGATGCCACGATGACGTTTGAGAAGCAGGGCACCGCTATCGCCGAGCCCCTTTCCGCTCCTGTCGAGGACGAGCCCGCTGCGCCTGATACGGTCGAGGATCAATCTGCGGCGGAACAGGTCGCTGCGGACAGCTCCGAGCAAGAGCCTGAGCCCGTGGCCCCCGAAGCTCCGCAGGCGGATGAGTCGAGGCCCTACTCTACGCAGATCTTCACCATGCCCGCGCCGAGTGATCCCGGCGCCACGGTTGCCAATGCTGCTCCGTCGCAGGCCGAGACGGTCGATGCTCTGATGGCTCAGATCTCGTCTCAGGCATCGCCGCGCCCGAACATGAATGTTCCCGACCCGGCATCCGCGCCGGCTCCCATGCCCTCTGCGTCTCCGCTGGCCTCGGTCCCCGATCCCTCGATGCCTTCGATGCAGCAGGCCAATGTCGCCTCGCGCACCTCGCTATTCGACCTTCCCGACCCTTCGGCTCAGGTTAACGATCCCTTCGCGACGGCACAGGGTCCCGAGTCCACATCGGCTCCGGTTGTTCCCCCCATGCCGGTCACCTCGGATGTTCAGCCGCTTGAGACTATCTCGGCTCCTGCCGCTCCGGCCGCCAAGCCGCAAAAGCGCGGCTTGGGCGGTCTGTTCGGTCGCAAAAAGAAAAACGAGCAGGACAGCATGAGCGATTGGCTTGGCGTCGAGGATGATTACGACGCCAAGAAGTCTGGTCGCGGTATCGGCTCGTGGGATAACTTCGAGGATGACGACGACGGCTGGAAGGGTGGCGCCACGTCTTCCGATGGAGCTTCCGCCGAGGATATGCTCGCTGCCGTTGCCTCTATGGGTGATGACGAGCTGCTTGGCCACGACATCTGGTTTGTGGCTACAGGCGCTTCCGATTGTGACGGCGCCGGCATGAAGGAGTTCCTGGCCGCGCATCGCGACAAGCTCCGCGGCGTGTTCTTTATCAACCTTGAGTCCATTGGTGCCGGTAGGCTTTCGGTCGTGACGGTCGAGGGCGAGCAGCAGTTGCTCAAGGGTGACCGACGCATCATGAACTTGGTCAACAAGGTGTGCAAGTCGTTCCATGTCGATTGCGGTGCATTTGAGATGCCCTATGCCAAGACCGATGCCTATGCTGCGCTCGAGGCAAGCCGACGCGCCCTTACCATTGCCGGCGTCGACGGTCCACGTTTGGCGTGCGCTCACACCGAGGACGATCTGCCGTACAACGTCAATCCGACAAATATCGCCACGGTGTCCGAGGTCGTGACCGAGGTCATTCGTCGTTCGTAGGTTGACCTATAAGGAGTCTGCGTGTTTTCGTACATCAAGCGCCACTGGCCCGTCTATCTTATCTTGGTCCTGATCGCCATTGCCCTTGGTTTTGGGGCCGCGTATATCGTGGGCGTTAAAGGCTCAACGCCTGAGTCCACGATTAGCGAAGAAGTGGAGCACGAGCAGAGTTTGGGAGCCGATGGCATCTCCGAGTCCGATCAAGCGCTCATCGACGGTGGGTCTGCATCTGGGGAATAGCCATTTCGCCACGAACGAAAAAGAGGCGAGCCGGGAGACGGGCTCGCCTCTTTTTTATTACGTTAGTGACGTTTCGATGCCAGCTTTAGATGGGCAAACCAGATTGCCGCGGCGCCGGAGGTCATGAAGGCAGTGAGGCAGGCGGCGATGGGAAGAGAGCCCGTTGCTGGTAAATCTTGCGGCATGGCGCATCGCTGGATGACGCGATCCTCGTCATGTGATTCAAGGTTGCTACCGCCGCCATTGCGACAGAGGTCAACGCGAGCGCTGTTGGCGAGTGCGGTCTGAGGCGTGTAAGACGACGCGGCCTGCATATGGATGACGGCACCGTGAATATCCGAGTCAAGGACGGCGCTCACATCATCAAGGTCGTCATGTTCGTCTTTGAGGTCCTCGCGGGCCCAAGATTCTGCAGCGCCTCTTGTCGTGAAGTCGGCCGATACGGCCCCATACTCAAGACGAATGCCCGTGATGCCGGTGTCGTCCAAAAGAGCGAGCTCTTTTGCCTCGAGGGTGACTGATTCCGTTGTTGGAATATTTGCTTTCCAAAGACGCCAATCGTCGTAATCGACCATGCGCAAATCGTCACCTAGGAGCTTTTTGACCTCGTCCGTTTTGAGCCAGGGGTTGTCATGCCCGTCGCTGAGCGTTGCATTGGCCTGTTCGTCCGTATCGATACTTCCCACTGGAGACGTTCGGTACCACACGTTGCAAAGACCGTCGATGTCCCCAGCCGCGACAGGGGTTTCGATGGCGATGAACCTGGCAGTGCCATCTTTGGCGCATTCGAGATCGTCGGTGATGGTGAATTCATCAACCCAGGTATTCGACTCATTTTTAGCATCGAGCGTATAGGAGAAGGAACCGTTCGTATCAGATTGTGCCACGGCCCGGTTTTTGCCATCGCCGTTAGCGACGAGGCCCTTACCGATAGGGCGGGCGATCTCTTGCCGCTTGTCGACTCTGCCCTCAATCTCGATGGGTGTGTCCTTCATGGTTACCGTCTGCACTTCTCCTGTGGCCTTAATTTCAAACGTCATGTCTTGAGCAAGGTCGTAAGTGCGCGGGGACATCGCTTCGCGCAGGGTGTAGGTGCCGGGCAAAAGATGCTCGATGCGATGCGGTTTGTCGGAGGAGGTCCAAGCGTCAATTTCGGTTCCGTCGGCACCGTGGAGGGAGAGCCGAGCGCCATCCACTTCTTGTTTGCCGGTCAGATCGACTTTGGAGATGTCGATTTTGGTGTAGTCGTTAGAGATATCGAGGCGCGCTTTGACCGTGGGTGTTTCCTGGTCGGCATACGACAGCTCGACGGTGTGGGCGCTTTGGTCGAGCAGGTATCCTTCGGGT
Source organism: uncultured Collinsella sp. (assembly GCA_902495645.1). GTDB lineage: Bacteria > Actinomycetota > Coriobacteriia > Coriobacteriales > Coriobacteriaceae > Collinsella. The sequence continues at coordinate 160,901 of CABUXY010000004.1, forward strand.
GCCTGTACCTCAATAACCTCATAGATGGCAGTTCCGCACCCCAGCGAAAGATGATTCGCGCACGCAAATCCCCGCTCGTCGGTCGTGATGGTGGTGACGGTTTCACCGTCCAGGGCAACAATGCTGCCGTCGGGGCGCACGATATCGCCCGTGGCGCGGATATCAAAAACAGCGCCGGCAAGGGCGTGTCCGTCTACGGTATCGTTCTTAACGATCTCGATGCTTCCCGTTGCCGCGTCGTCGTAAAACGAGGCGACCGCGACGGGCGTTAAGTTCATGTCGGCGGGAATCGTTATCTCCAGATCTTCTCCAACAAGATACGGTTCCTTGGCGGAAGTCTCTCGTATGTAATACGTGCCCGGGTTAAGCGATTCGGGCAGGGTGACGGTGCCGGTTTCATCGGTCGTAAAGGTATTCATAACGGTATGGGCAGGATGCCAAGATGTTTGCGAGATGGGCTCACGGTTGCCATTGAGCAGCTGAAAGGTGAACCCGACGCGTGGTACGGCGCTGCCGGTCTGAGCATCGCGCTTCACGATTTGAAGATGTGTCGACAGGGCGTGGTTGTCTACGATGTACTGAAGCTCTGCGCCGTCAGTGATCTGCTCTGCCGTGATAGTCCATTCCCCTGCCTGCTTAAAGCCGTCGGGCACAGTGTCGACAACCTCACGAATGGTGTAGCCGGCACGATCATACGGTATGGTTCCGCTGACGCCATCGGGGCGCTCTCCTGCGCCAAACCATGCTCCAGCCTGGTCTTTGGTCGATGCGAAGCCGTAGATATTGGTGGTCAGTGTACCAACAACCTGCTGCGAAGTGTTGCTTATCACTTCAAAGGCCACGCCCTCCGCCGGCTGCTCTATACCAGACCCATCGCTATTGCCGTAGTCCTTGAACTTTGAAATCTCGAGGTCAAAAGCGATGGGGATGTTGGGGATGCGACGCTCGAGCTCAACGACGCCCGCGTCTCCGGGCTGGTCGGCACCGATGGTGTAGCTCCAGGTTTCATCGGAGGGAAGATAGCCCTCGGGAGCTCTCGACTCATAGATGGTAAAGGTGCCCAGGGGGATGTCGGTAAGTGTTGCCCGGCCGTCCTCATCCGTCGTGAGGGTGCGCGTCCAGCCCGGGGTAGACTGTGAGACGCAGGTGAACTCAGCGCCGGCAAGTGACGCGCCGACTTGAGGACCTGCCCCAGTGGCGGCATCGACCTTTGCGATGCGCAGGGTAATGGTACCGGGCTGCTCATCGATGACGACATTTCCGCCGTCATTGCCGGTGGAAAAGGCGATGCGGTCACTCCTGGGGATATAACCCGCCGGAGCTTCGGTTTCGACCAGATAATATGCCGTGTTGGGCAAAAGTGTCGCCTGTGCGCGACCGCTGCTGTCCATCTGGATGCTGCCGACACGCTTGTCGCCGGCGCTCTCATAGATGTCGAACCTCGCTCCGTCGAGCCTGTAGGTATCGTTTTCGCTCGTGATGGCGGCGTTGGCTGACTGTTTTTGGAAGGATGCGGAGACGGCCGGGAGCACGTAGAGCATGTCTTGACGCTTGCTGCCGCCCGACACAGCTCCCAAATAGCGCCGCGCGCGATGCGGTGCGGCTTTAATGCTTCCCGACTTGGCGCTGTCGTGGAGCCAGCGCGCGGCGGCAACGACCTCATTGTCGCCGGAAAAGTTTCCGCTCTTTGTGACGCCCTGGGCGGTTGTATATGAGAATGATCCGTCGGTATGGGTGGTGCCGTTGAGCATCCAGACGGCAAGTTGGGTTGCGGCGCGCGCTCGATCGGGGGATAGGTTATGCCCGCCAAAGGATGTGGCGGTGGGGTAGCCATGGCAGATGATGGCCGCGAATTCGTCTTCGAGCCATACCCAGCCCTGATTGTAGGTGAGCCAGGGTCCGCCCGGTGTGCTGGGGCCAAATCGGTCCTGGTTCATACAATAGGCAGTCGAAGAGTCCTGTGCCTCGTATTTGCCAACTCCAAAAGGACCGCATTCATTGCTGATGGTGCGGAATCCGAGCGATTCGTAACCGTCGACGGCGAGCGCGGCATTCGGTGTCATGCAGCCTAAAAGTAAAAAGAGGACTAGGAGCAGCGATCCTGCTGTGATTGCGCTGTGGACAGAGTGCGTGGGTGCGTTGGACATGGCTGCTCCTTATCCCTCGTGCGCCGCACGGGGAGGCCGCGGCGCGTAGGATGAGGCTATCCCCAAGGTTCATGCGGGTAAGTACCGGAACCTGACCAAATGCTTGCCCAAAATCTGACAAATGGTGCCTACGAAAGACAATGGAATAAATCTGCAGGTAGACAACGGTAAATAGAGGAACGTACAGGTCCCTATCTCCACAATTGGCCTGTTTTTAGGACGATTCTCCACAGTCAAAACAAGCATCGTCACCCTTGTATCGAACAAGACAACCGCGTTATACTATCCCCCACATATGCGGGCATCGCCAAGTGGTAAGGCATCAGCTTCCCAAGCTGACACTCGCGGGTTCGAGTCCCGTTGCCCGCTCCAGAAAAATGCACAAGCACGGTAACGCTACGTTGCCGTGCTTTTTACTACTAAGTGCCGGGACTCGAACCCGCCAGGGTGCGAGCTTTAAATAAACGCGAAGCGTTTATAGCGAGCAGGCAAGGTCGCCGATAGGCGACCGCAGCCGGTGCGGATTTGCGAAGCAAATACGCAGACGTCCCGTTGCCCGCTCCACCGAGCACGGGAGACGCGGGGACGGCAACTCAACAAAGTCTTCCCCCGAGGCTTCATGAGGCCGAGGGGCTCGCCTGAAGCCGGTGCGGATTTGCGAAGCAAATACGCGGACGTCCCCATGGCCGCTCTTGCGGCAAAATGTTAGGTTAATGCCTGCTGCCCATACTTGCACCTACGCACGGTACAATGGTTAAGTTACGACCAACGTGCCAATAACCAAAAAGGAGCCGCTATGATCGATCGCTATACCCGCCCGGAGATGGGACACATCTTCTCCCTCGAGAACAAGTACGCCATTTGGCAGGAAATCGAGGTCTTGGCCTGCGAGGCCCAGGCGGAGCTCGGCAAGATCGGCATTTCTAAAGACGAAGCCCAGTGGATCCGCGACCATGCCAACTTTGAGAAGGCAAAGGTCGATGAGATCGAGGAGGTCACGCGCCACGATGTCATCGCCTTCCTGACCAACATGAAGGAATATATCGACGCCGACGTTCCCGAGGGCGAGCCCAAGCCTAGCCGCTGGGTTCACTATGGTATGACCAGCTCCGACCTGGGTGATACGGCTCTGTGCTATCAGCTCACCCAGGCCTGTGACCTGATCATCGAGGACGTCAAGAAGCTCGGCGAGATCTGCAAGCGTCGTGCCTTCGAGGAGCGCAACACACTCTGCGCCGGCCGCACCCACGGCATCCACGCCGAGCCGATGACCTTCGGCATGAAGTTTGGCTCTTGGGCCTGGGAGCTCAAGCGCGATCTCGATCGTCTTGAGGACGCTCGCAAGAACGTTGCCTTCGGTGCCATCTCCGGTGCCGTCGGCACCTACAGCTCCATCGAGCCGTTCGTCGAGGAGTACGTCTGCGAGCACTTGGGCCTGGTCCACGATCCGCTGTCCACGCAGGTTATCAGCCGCGATCACCACGCCTATCTTGCCGGCGTGCTTGCCACTACAGCGGCCACCTGCGAGCGCATCGCGACCGAGGTCCGCAACCTGCAGAAGACCGATACGCTCGAGGCCGAAGAGCCCTTCCGCAAGGGACAAAAGGGCAGCTCCGCCATGCCGCACAAGCGCAATCCCATCACCATGGAGAAGGTCTGCGGCCTGTCGCGCGTCGTGAAGTCCAACGCCCAGGTCGCCTTCGACAACGTCGCCCTGTGGCACGAGCGCGATATTTCGCACTCCTCCGCCGAGCGCGTCGCCCAGGCCGATAGCTTCATCGCACTCGACCACATGTTCCAGTGCCTCATCCGTGTCATCGACGGCCTGCGGCTGTATCCGGCCCGCATGATGGCCAATCTCAACAAGACCCGTGGCCTCATCTTCTCCTCCAAGGTCCTGCTGGCCCTCGTCGATACGGGCATCACCCGCGAGGACGCCTACGCTATCGTGCAGGAAAACGCCATGGCCACCTGGCATGAGGTGCAGGATTGTGTTTCTGGCCCCACCTTCAAGGAGCGTCTCGAGGCCGATCCGCGCTGCACCGTCAGCCAGGAGAAGCTCGATGAGATCTTTGATCCGTGGGACTTCCTCACCCGCATCGATACGGTCTTCGACCGCCTGGAGCAGCTGAACTTCGAGTAGGGTTAACCTAATTCGACCGCTTGCGGATGCATTTCAATCTTTGGCGCCTTGCCCATTTTGGGTGAGGCGCTTTTTTATTGCCACATCAGCCCCGGGTATACAATGAAATCCGACTGCTGTTTCGATGAAGGGAGGCGCGTGCCCGGACGCACCAAGCGAGCCGCCATCGTCTCGTTTACGCTCATGCTCCTTGTTGCCGCCTGTGTGGCCGTCCTGACGTATACCGTTCGAAGCAGTTCTTCCTCCTCGAATGAAGCCGACAAAAATCTCCCGGTACTCAAAATCGGCGTTACGGATAACGACCCCTATGTGTATGTCGATACCACGGGCGATTACGCCGGTATCGATATCGACATCGCCCGCGAGGCCTGCAAGCGTGCGGGGATTAAGCCACAGTTTGTCGATATTGACTGGAACGATCGCGACCGGCTGCTCAAAAACGGTGATATCGATTGCCTGTGGTGTGATTATTCTCCTTGTTATCGTGAGGATAAGTATTACTGGACCGAGCCGTATCTAACCGTGACGGTCTCGGTTGCCGCCAAGAAAACGAGTGGCATCAAGTCCTTGGCGCATCTCGATGGAAGCAAGACCATCGCGGTGATTGCGGGCTCGTTGAGCGAACGCCGATTGCTCGCAGGGGATCTGGAAATCTCGCCGGACGTGCAAATCAAATCGTATGGTTCTGCCGAGCTCTGCAAAGCCGCCCTTGCCAAAGGGTATGTCGACTGTTGGATGGCGGACGTTCAGCCGCTTGACCGACTTGTCGCCCAGTATCCCGGCCTTTACCGCGTGTTCGCCGACAACATTATGACGGTCGATCTGGGCGTCGCGTTTGATGACAGCTATGAAGGACCGATCGTAAAGGATCTCAATACTGCATTGTTTGCCATGGATCGAGATGGCACGATTGACCGTATTGTGGGCAATTACAAGACAGGAGCGACGACAGGCGGGCAAGGAGCAAATCATGACAAATGATGAGCACCGCTTGCGTCGAAAGACTCTGACCGTCATAGCTATCGGCGTTATTGTCAGCGCTGTCTTGTTAGGCTTGTTGTATACGGTTGGAACCCATTGCTGCCTCGAAAAAACGCTTGGGTTTGGCCAAGAAACCATGGTGTTTTTGGAAAACGCTTGCGAAAAATATGACCGCTACGAACAGGGGAGAAAAGCCGAGGAGACGCACGATTTGCTCGCCGCGGTCGAATCGTTTGCGACGTTCCTGTCCTCTGATCGCGTTGAGGTTAACAACGACCTTATCGAGCAATTTGTCCATGCCGAGAACCTTTCGGGGTTGATGGTCATGGACTCCGATGGCCATATGGCTGCCCACTACGACATCGATGGTCGCGATCCGCTCATGTTGTGGCGAGAGGAGCTGGCCTGTTCGCCGGTCGCATCGATGTATCAAGGTTCCAAAGTGACCTACTCAACTGTCGTTGAGCGCCGTGGTGTCGTTTTTGCCGTCTGTGCTGTCCCGTATGGCGACGGCGTTGCCCTGGCATACCGCTCACTTGTTTCCGATGCGGTGGACGACTATTCATATGCCATAGCCGACGTGCTTTCGAACAGCACCTTCCACCAGGGCCCCACGGTGCTTGTTATGGAGGATGCGGAGATTGTCTCATCCAACAGTGCCGATGCTGACGTGTCGCTCGCCCGACTCCTCACCAGCGCAGGGGTTGAGTGGAAAGACGACGGCCTGACGCCCATCGAATATCGAGGAGACAAATGGTACGCCGTGCGTGCGGCATATAAGGACTACCGCCTGTTTGCGCTATATCCCAAATCTGAGGTCATGTCTGACAGGATTTCATTTGTCGCCGTCGGCGTCTTGGTATGCCTTGCGTTTTGGGTTGTGGTACTGTTGGCTCGAAATATCGTTGACCACCGTAATTTGGTCGAAAAGGATAAACAGCTCGGCATTATCAATGCCATAAGCGCCATCTACGATTCGACCTTCCTTTTGCATCTCGACACCCTCGAGATCGAGGGAATCAATATGTCGCCGGCGATAGCAAAGATATTTGCCGAGCACAACGAGGCATATGACTTTATGGACACGGTCTGCCGGGATATCGTGAGCCCCGAAAGCCGCGACGCGGTTGTGGAACTCGTAGATATAAGTACGCTTCGTGAACGTATGGAGGGCGTACCGTACTTGGCTGCCGAGGTGCGAGATTGTCGAGGCGCTTGGTACTCGCTACAGGTTGTCCCCCAGCATCGCGATGAGCAAGGCCGGCTTGAGTCGGTCGTCGTGGCGACGCACAACATATCAATGGTCAAGCATGCCGAGGAGCTGTCATACCAAGATAAACTGACGGGGCTTCGCAACCGCAACTATCTTGAATCGCGCGGAGATAGCCTGGTAAACGAGGGCTTGCCAGTGAGCGTGATTATGGTGGACTGCAATTATCTCAAGCGGACCAACGACATCTATGGTCACGAGATGGGGGATGAACTGCTGCGACGGACGGCGTCCGTGCTGCGACGGGTGGCTGGTGCGGATTACCTGCCGATGCGCGTTGGCGGCGACGAGTTTTTGCTGGTCTGCCCCCATACTGACAACGAGTCTGCGCTTGGGCTGGAACAGGATCTTCGTCTCGGTCTTGCCGCGGTAAGCGATGAGGCCCTGACGGTCAGCGCATCGATTGGCGTGGCGACCGTCGAGACGGCTGGAAATACGCTGGCCGATGTATATCGCGTCGCCGACCACAATATGTATCGGGAGAAGCGCATGGTTCACGTACAGGGTGCGGACTGCTAATCTTGCCCCCACTAGTCCAAGCATCGTAGGATGTTGAATCGGTGCTTGCGATAATAAGTCGGTCCAGGCGGGGATAATAGACGTCTGAAATTTCTTTCTGAGAGGGGATCTCAATGATTAGTTTTGACTACAAGCCTCAGGGTGTATGCGCTCGCAATATCCACCTCAATCTTTCCGATGACGGCAGCAAAGTGCTAGGCGTGGAGTTTACCGGCGGCTGCGATGGCAACCTCAAGGCCATCTCCAGGCTGGTCGAGGGCGCTCCCGCCGACCGCGTGATCGAGGTTCTCGCCGGTAATACCTGCGGTATGAAAAAGACCTCTTGCGCCGATCAGCTTACGCGCGCTATCGAGGCCGCACGCGCCGAGATTGCCTAATGGGTATCGTCGATCACATCAAGAACGGAATATCGCGTCGCGGCTTTGTGCTCGGTGGAGCTGCCGCGGGCGCTGCCACGGTGCTTGCCGGATGCTCGAAAAAAACGGGCACCAGCGATGATGCCGCCGGCGAGCCGCAGGTTATCAAGGACGATTCAAAGATTGTCTCGATTACGGATGAGTACGAGGCCGTCGAAATCGACCTCGAGCCTGCAGCTTCATGGACATTGCCTCTGGGTACGCTGCTGTACTACTGCGACGGCGATTACGCCGCGGCGATGTTGGCGCCCGCATCGGCGCGGCATGCCAACACGCTCGGTGTGCTCAACTTGGGTGACGGTTCACTCACAACGCTCATCGAGGACCCCGTCGAAGGTGCGGGGTATTCGTTTTACGATGTCCGCGCCGGCGATGGCGTATTTGCTTGGGTCGAGATGAACTTTGCGAATGCATCGTGGAAGCTCTATGCGCAAAATAGGACAGGTGCGTCGCTTGTCGGCGATGTGGTCGAGCTCGACCGAGGCGGCAAGGACTACGACCCGCCGCTGTTTACGGCGTTCGAATCGTCCGTCATTTGGTACAAGATGCCTTCGGCGGGCGGCAAAAAGACGAGTCACGACTCGTATTGCTACCGCCGCTCGCTCGACGAGGCAAAGGCCGAGACCATTTGGAAGTCAACGGGTCGCTTTGCATCCGCCCCGCGTGTGAGTGACGGCATCTTGACCATTTCCCCGCGTGTGCGCAACGACGAGGGCGTCTACTACGGCATGACGGCGATCGACCTGACGGACGGCAACAATACCAAGAGGGCTCAGCTGGTCCTTCCCTCATCGGTGTCTCCCTTCGAGGCCGTATATATGGGCGACACGTTTGTGTTCTCCATCGAGGCCACCTATAGCGGCGTGGGGAGTCTAGGCAACATGGGCACCTATATCGGTAACGAGAATGGGACGTTCCTCTTCCTGTCGCGCGAGCCGCTTGCGTGTGCTGCCGGCAGAAAAGGCAAATATCTGGTTAAGGTTCAGGCATCGCATTTTCTGATCGATACCTCCGCCAAAACCTATGGTTCGCTGCTGTCGCCCGACCGCGCTCTCGAATATGGCGATTATCCAGCTACGGCGGGTAAATCGAATACGTTTTTAACCTATGCCACGGTGCGTAATAGCCAAGGAATCCCCGAGACGGTTACCGCCCGCCTGTTCTCTCTTTAGCGCCGAGGGGTTAAAAGGGCGCCAACGGGGGAATAAACGCGTTGTAATTGTGAGTGCCGCCCGCCGAGCCGCCGCACTGTAGCGGTGCTCGGTGGGCATAGGTGCGTTAAAATGGGCTTGTTCTTAGCTAATTGAGACAGGGGGGCCGTGTTATGGCTTCAGATGCAAAAAAGATTCTGCTAGTCGAGGACGAGAAGGCAATCCGTGACGCTGTCGCTGCCTATCTCGAGCGCGAGGGCTACTGGGTTGTTGGCGTCGGCGACGGCCAGTCTGCGATCGAGGAGTTCGAGAAGCACCAGTTCGACTTGGTTGTGCTCGACCTTATGCTCCCCAAGATTCCCGGCGAGCGCGTTTGCCGCACTATTCGCGATACCTCGGATGTGCCCATTATCATGCTTACCGCCAAGGGCGAGATCGAGGATCGCATCATCGGCCTCGAGCTTGGTGCCGACGACTACCTGATCAAGCCGTTCTCGCCTCGCGAGCTCGTCGCCCGCGTCCGTGCCCTGTTCCGCCGTGCTCACCAGGCCGATGAGCCCGCCGTTGAGGTGCTCGACTTTGGCGATCTGGTCATCGATATCTCGGGTCACAAGATTTTGGTCGAGGACAAGGAAGTGGACCTGACTGCTTCCGAGTTTAAGCTGCTCACCACGCTTGCTCGCCATCCCGGTCGTGTTTATAACCGTATGGAGCTGGTCGAGAAGGTGCTCGGCTACGACTTTGAGGGCTATGAGCGCACCATCGACAGCCATGTGAAGAACCTTCGCGCCAAGCTGGGTGATGACCCCAAGAAGCCTAAGTGGCTCTACACCGTTCACGGTGTCGGCTATCGCTTTGAGGCTCCGGCCAAGACCGATAAGTCGGACGAGAAATAGGGAAATCACATATGACACCTGCGCGCTTTGAAATCGGACAAAAGCACAAGCAGGAGAACGAGGCGGGTTCCAAGGCGAGTTGGAACACGCCTCGTTCCGATTCACGGCCAGCGATGAGCTATCCCTCGCGCATGGCATTGGCTTTTGCCCTGACGTCGCTCATGACGGTATTGGTGCTGGTGGGCGTTGTCTCCGTTGTGTGGGGCACCGTCTTTTCGGATTACACGCGCTCCAATATCGTCGAGATTGCCAATTCTGCTGCCGAAAAGCTTGCGACGTCGTATGAGGAAAACGGCAGCTGGACTGCGGGCGAGCTGCGCACGGTCGCGACATCGAGTTTGGTGTCCGATGACCTGAGTATGCAGGTCGTCAACAAAAAGGGTGTTGTCGTCTATGACGACTCATGGCCTTCGGCAAGTGCGACCGCCGATGTGCGCGAGAGTGAATCGCCGTCGAGCAGCTCGAGCGGTAAAAAGGCCTCGCATAGCCCGGTCTCGTCGGCGCCCACCGACTCCGATAGCGTCGCCAACGTCGAAATCATAACGTCTTCTGGCGAGCATGTCGGACAGGTAAAGCTATGGGCCATCGGCTCCGACGCCCTGCTCACCAAGGCAGATTCTGCGTTTAGGGAGAAGACCTTTAACGCCATGGCCCTTGCCGCGGTTGTTGCGGTCTGCATCTCGGTTGTTATCGGATCGCTCGTGTCTCGCATGCTCACCAAGCCGATTCATCGTATTACGAGCACAGCCAAGCAAATTCGCGATGGAGACCTGTCCGCTCGTACGGGCTTGCGCGGCGACGATGAAATCGATCAGCTGGGTGAGACCTTTGACGAGATGGCCACCTCGCTCGAGAAAGATATGAAGCACGAAAAGCGCCTGACTTCCGATGTGGCTCATGAGCTGCGCACGCCGCTCATGGCCATGCTTGCAACGGTCGAGGCCATGCAGGACGGCGTGTATCCCACCGACGACGAGCATCTGGAGACGGTCGCTTCCGAGACGCGTCGCCTGGCTCGTCTGGTGCAGCAGATGCTCGACCTATCGCGTATGGAAAACAGCACGGCTCCGCTCAACCTCGAGCCGGTGGACATGGTTCCCTTTGTGCGATCGATTGTGAACGGCCAGGAGCGTCTGTTTGCCGACCGCGATCTGCGCCTGCGTTTTGCGGACGAGACCCAGGGTCACGACGATGTCGTCCAGGCCGATCCCGACATGATCACACAGTGCGTCATCAACCTCATGAGCAACGCCATGCGCTACACCCCCGAGGGCGGTTGGGTCGTGGTGTCGGTGCTCAGTGACCGCAAGCATGTCAGTATTGCCGTTTCGGATACCGGTATCGGTATTGCCAAGGACGATCTGTCGCGCATCTTCGGGCGATTTTGGCGCGCAGATGCCAGCCGCGCCCGCGAAGCCGGCGGCCTGGGCGTTGGCCTCGCCGTGACCAAGCAAATCGTCGAGCGTCACCATGGCTACATATCCGTGGAGTCGGAGCTTGGAAAGGGTACGACTTTTACGATTCATCTGCCTCGCGAGCACACGGCGGACGCGGCATCTACTACAATGGAGCACTAGCTTTTCGCTATTCGGTGAAGGAGGGGCCGCGTTCCTGCCGCTCCGAGTTTGCGAAAACATGCGGGAAAGAACCCGCATTTCTGTCGTATTTAGGTAAGGAGTGACTCACGTGACAACGATGGAGCGTCGTCCGGATTCCCGTGGCAAGGTTCGTGATATCTACGATGCCGGCGAAAACCTTTTGATGGTCGCCACCGATCGCATTTCTGCGTTCGACTTTATTCTCCCCGACGAGATTCCGTTTAAGGGAGAGGTGCTCAACCGCATCTCGGCATTCTGGTTCGATAAGTTTGCCGATATCGTCCCCAACCACCTCGTCTCCATCGATCCGGCGGATTTCCCCGAGGAGTTTGCCGAGTATCGTGACTATCTCGCAGGCCGCGCCATGCTGGTTAAGAAGGCCCAGACGATTCCCATCGAATGCATCGTCCGCGGCTATCTGACCGGTTCGGGCAAGAAGACCTACGACGAGAACGGCACCGTCTGCGGCATCCAGCTGCCCGAGGGTCTGACCGAGGCCTCCAAGCTTCCCGAGCCGCTGTTCACGCCGTCCACGAAGGCCGAGATCGGTGATCACGACGAGAATATCTCGTTTGAGCGTTGCTGCGAGATCGTTGGCGAGGACATCGCCACGCAGATTCGCGATCTGTCTCTCAAGATCTACAAGGCTGCTGCCGAGTATGCAGCGACCCGTGGCATCATCATTGCCGACACCAAGTTTGAGTTTGGTGTTATCGATGGCAAGGTCACGCTGATCGACGAGTGCCTCACGCCCGACTCCAGCCGTTTCTGGCCCGCCGCCAGCTACGAGGAGGGCAAGATCCAGCCTAGCTACGACAAGCAATTCGTCCGCAATTGGCTCAAGGCCAACTGGGATATGACGGGGGAGACCCCGCACCTGCCCGCCGAGGTCATCGATGGCACGTCCGAGCGCTATCGCGAGGCCTTCCAGATCATCACGGGCTCCCAGTTCACAAGCATGAAGGAGAACGCATAAGTGAGTACCCGTAGCGCCACGAACAAGCGCACGCAATCCCACGAAGTTACCGGGGTTGCGCGCAAGTCCGCCGCATCTGCTAAACCCGCCCGCCAAGCAGCGAGCTCCGTTCGCGTCGTGCCGGCTTCGTCTAAAGCTCGCCGCAAAGAGCTCGAGAAGGGTGAAAACCTGGAAGGCCTTTCCAAGGAGGAGAAGCGCGCCCGCAAGGCCAAGCAGCGTGCTCGCGAGGATCGTATCTATACGGTGTCGAATATTCTTCTCAAGCAGGATGAGGACTACACCAAGCGCCGTCGTATCTGGTGGGCCGTGCTCGCCATCGGCATGGTACTCGTCGTGGCAATTTGGGCTTCGCTCTACTTCGCTCCCGGCGGCACGGTGTCCAGTCCTGTTCAGATGGTCGGCATCGTTTTGTCCTATGTCATCATCCTGGGTGACTTTATCTACGACTTCGTTCGTATTCGTCCCTTGCGCAACATGTACCGCGCGCAGGCCGAGGGCATGTCCGAGAACAAGCTCAACGCTCTTATCGAGCGCTCGGCTGCCGAGGAGGACAAGAAGGACTCCAAGAAGAAGTAACGTTACAACCTATAGATATCGCTAAGATATAAGGCGCGTCGTTTTTTGCGGCGCGCCTTTTTACTGTCCTACAGATAGATGGAGTGGCACATGATTCGAGCTGCCCTAACGGTCGAGGAAGCTCTTGAGGGCATGAAGACCCTTGAGCCCAAGATTAAAAATTATGCGCGTCTCGTTGTCCGCAAGGGTGTAAACGTTAAGCCCGGCCAGGAGGTCGTCGTTCAGTCTCCCGTCGAGTGCGCATCATTTGTGCGCGTGGTGGTTGCGGAGGCTTATGACGCCGGTGCCGGTCACGTGACGGTCATCTGGGCCGACGACGCCGTGACGAGGCTTGCGTACGAGCATGTCGAGAAAAGCTATTTTGAGCAGACGCCCGAGTGGAAGCGCATGCAGCTGGATTCTCTGGCCCAGGACGGTGCCTGCTTTATCTTTATCGAGGGTGCTGACCCCGCCGCTCTCAAGGGCATCGATCCTGCCAAGCCCGCTGCCGCTTCCAAGGCGAGGAACACGCAGTGCAAGATTTTCCGCCGCGGACTGGATTACAACATCAACCCGTGGTGCATTGCCGGAGCGCCGGTTGTTGCCTGGGCGCGCGAGGTGTTCTCGGGTGATCCGGATGAGGTTGCAATCTACAAGCTGTGGAATGCGATTCTGCATACCGCCCGTGCTGACGGCCAAGATCCGGAGAGTGACTGGGAGCTTCATGACGCGGCGTTCGAAAAGAACTTGCGCTTCCTGAACGACAATCGTTTTGACTGTCTGCGCTATACCGCTTCGAATGGAACCGACCTGTTAATTGGTATGACGAAGGGGCATGAGTGGGCCGGCGGTAAGGGCGAGACCCCCGACGGTCACCCCTTCTTCCCTAACATCCCCACCGAGGAGGTCTTCACCTCGCCCGATCGTATGCGTGCTGACGGAATCGTCTATTCCGCAATGCCGCTTATCCATCACGGTAACAAGGTCGACGATTTTTGGATCAAGTTCGAGAACGGTCGTGTGGTGGATTACGACGCCCGTGTGGGAAAGGCGACACTCGCAAGTATCATCGATACTGACGAGGGCGCTGCTCATCTGGGAGAGGTTGCGCTCATTTCCAAGAACACGCCGATTCGCGAAAGCGGCATCCTGTTCTATGACACGCTCTATGACGAGAATGCCAGCTGCCATCTTGCACTGGGAGTCGGCTTCCCCGAGTGCATTGAGGGTGGATATGATATGTCCAAAGAGGAGCTCATTGAGCATGGCGTCAACGTTTCGAGCACGCACGTCGACTTTATGATCGGTACGGACGACATCGATATTGTGGGCATTACGCCCGATGGACGCGAAGTTGTGATTTTCCAGAACGGCCAATGGAGTTGGGAATAGTCCCAGACCGTGGTACAATGCCACCCGCGGGCCGTTAGCTCAGCTGGCAGAGCAGGGGACTTTTAATCCCAAGGTCCAGGGTTCGAACCCCTGACGGCCCACCATAGAAAAGAAAGCGATCGACTCCGGTTGGTCGCTTTTTTGTTGCCGGTGCACGGGTTCGAACCCGTCGGGGCGCGGAGCTGAGTAAACGCGTGAGCGTTTGCCAGCGCAGCGCGCAGGGCGCGAAAGCGCCGCAGCGGCCGCTTGCGGAGCAGACTGAACCTCTAAAGGCCCACCATAGAATAGAAAAGCGACTGGCGGATGCCGGTCGCTTTTTTGTTGTCGCGACGCGGGTTCGAACCAGATCTTCTCTATATATAAGGACGCCTGGCGGCCAAAACCAGCCTTTTACCGACAGGAAACCAAAACCTAATGTCTTTAGAGTAAAGTAGCCCAGCAGAGATGGCCGACGCCTCAACACCTATAAACCAGCTGGTCATCGCCAATACCAGAAGCCGATGCTTCAGACATGACTTCAGTGGAACAACTGAAGGATCAATTCATTTGTGAACAAAATATGGAGTGCCAGATTCCCGCCCCCGGGGCCCCTCCGGTCTGGCAATATATCTCCTTGCCGCGCGGCCCGGTCGAACCGGATGGACCGCGCAGGCGTGCACCTTGAGAACCGGATACTGCGAGGATGGACACTTACTTCAGTGTCGCATCCGGGCAGACATCGAACCATTTGAAATGGTCTAACTTGGATTTGTTTTTCGCAAGGCCGCCGAGAGGCGGCCCCGAGAAATTCCTTTTCC
>CABUXY010000005.1:0-167819 GCA_902495645.1 uncultured Collinsella sp.
CGGGTTAACGGCAGGCCCCGCCGACCGATTGCAAGCGGTCGGCGGGGCCATTGTGGCTCTTGACAGCGGATTGGGTCATATGAGCGAAAACCCGCCAGAGCGAGCAAGGTGCCTTGAAACGAGGCGGCATTGACCTTCTGGTCATGCCGCCGAAGTTGAAAGGCAGATTGCCGCTCTGACGAGTTTGCAGCGTCAACTAGTTACGCGGTTCGTAGAACCGCGTAACCCCTAAAAGCGGTTGCCGCGGAAGCCGCCACCGTTGCGGCCACCACGGTCGCCGCCACGGCCACCGCGGTCGTTACCACGGTTGCCGCCAAAGCCGCCACGGTTGCCGCCGCGGTCGCCATAGCCACCACGGTTGCCGCCAAAGCCGCCGCGACCGCCACGGTCGCCGCCACGGTCACCAACGCCGCCGCGGCCACCGCGATCGCCACCGCGACCGCCACGGTCGCCGCCGCGGCCACCGCGATCGCCAAAGCCGCCGCGACCGCCACGGTCGCCGCCACGGCCACCACGGTCGTCACGGCCGCCGCGAGGACCGCGGTCCTCGTCCAGGCCCATGGCGACGAGCGGAGCGATAACCTTATCGAGAGCGGCCATCAGCTCGGTAGCCTCCTCGTAAGAAAGCTCGGGCAGGAGCTTCTCTTTCTTGTTGGCAAGCTCGACCAGGCCCTCAGCGGCATCCTCGGCGGCGAAGACGACGATCTTGCGCATATCGCCCTCGGCGTCGTCGATGCGGCCGACCAGATCGGCAGCCTCGGCCTCGGCCATCAGGCCATCGAGCTCACGAAGGCGCATGCCCAGCAGGTCGGACATTTCCTTCTGCTCCATCTTGGGCTTGAGGTCAAGAAGCTTGATGGCGCGCTCGATGTTCGCCATGCGCTCGGCCTTGGCCTCCTCCTCCTTGGAAATAGCAAAGCGACGGCTACGCAGCAGGCGGGCGGCCTTCTGCATCTTGTCCATCAGCTCTTCGTCATCGTAATCAACGGCGGCCTCGACAACCTCGGCCTCCTCCTCGGCGGAAACCTCGTCAGCAGCCTCAACCTCGGCAGCTTCGGTCTCCACGGTCTCGACTGCCTCGACCTCGGCAGCCATGGTCTCGTTCTCGGTCTCGTTCATGATCTCTTCGTTCTCAGACATGAGACTCCTTCTTGGCCCTCTCGGGCATCATCGCCCCATTCGCGGGGCCCGTCGCGCACTCTTTGCGCTTTAAACATTCATGCCTCTCGGCAAAACGTCCATTAGTTTATGGTGTCGCCATCCAATCTAGCTGCAGAATCTATGTGCACACATTAATGCGACATGTGCGACTCGCGACGAGCGTACACCAGCGACGTCGCGAACCCAACCACGGCAATTACAGCCGCCACACGCACGGCAGCTGCAAATCCAATCGCCTGGGCAATGTCGGTCGCAGCGCCAGCGGTGCCGGCAGTCGCCGCAGAACTCGAGAGCAGGCCGATAAACAGCGACGGGCCAAACGATGCGGCAATCATGTTCCACGTGTTGAGCAATGCCGTTCCGTGAGGATGCTCAGCGGCGGGCAGCGTCTCCAAGCCGGCCGTTTGCGAGGGGCTCAGCACCAAACCGACTCCGGCATACACCACAACGGTCAGCGCCACGACGACGCCGATGTTCATGCTTGCCGCCGTCATCGAGATGGCAATCTGTCCCACGGCAATCAGGGCAAAGCCGACCGGCAGCAGCGGCCATGCGCCACGGGCGTCCATCACACGTCCGCCCACAATCGAGGTCACGGCGTTGCAGGCAATCGCCGGCAAAATGAGCAGGCCCGCAATAAGTGAGGTCATGCCGTATGCGCCCTCAAAATAGAGCGGCAACAAAACGCTCATCGAGAACGTCGTCATCATCGACACCACCACAAGCAGGCACGCAGGCCAAAAGCGAACGCTCGCCATGGGACGCACGTTAAGCACCGGATGTTCGAGCTTGAGCTGACGGGCGGCAAACAGGCCGAGCAGCACAATGGCGGCGAACAGCGCCACGATACCGGCAATCAGATTGGTCGAGAACTCGCCTACGGAATACACAAATGCCGTAATGCCGGCCGCGAGCAAAACAACCGACAGAATATCAAGCATGGTGTTCGAACGCTCTCCGACATTCTGAACAAGCTTAACGCCCGCCGCTGCGACCGCAATACCGCCCACCAGCGGCACTACGAACACCGCCCTCCAGCCAAACAACGTGCACATAAGACCGCTGATCACGGGTCCAAACGCCGGCCCCAGCGTAATGCAGGCACCACCCAGGCTCAGATACAGACCGAGTTTCTCACGCGGGGCACAAGACAGCACCACGTTCATCATGAGCGGGAACAAGATGCCCGATCCTGCAGCCTGCAAAATACGGCTTGGCAGCAAAACGCTAAACGACGGAGCGACCAGGCACAGGACTTCGCCGGCGACCATGCATCCGCATGCGAAAAACAGCAGCTTGCGCGTCGAGAAACGACCGGACAGGAAGGCCATGATGGCCGTAAAGATCGACGTCACGATCATGTAGCCCGAAACGAGCCACTGCGCCGTGGTGGCACTCACCGAAAAGGCCGCCATAATGTCGTGCAACGCCACGTTAATGATGTTCTCGTTAAACGCGGCAACAAAGGCTGCGATATACATTACGGCGAGAAGCGCCGCAGTGGCCGATGGCGTTACTTGAACTTGTTGCTGAGATTTGCTCCCCATGCATTTCCTTCCTCTTGGAACGACAGTCGCATCGCCCCAGAGGAACAGTCCAGGGCGAAAAATGAGCCCTAGACTTACGCCAGACGCCGTACACGACGAGTCTGGCAACATGGTCCAACATCGAAAGATTGTAACGCGGACGCACAGCTTTCCTTCCGCGCTATTATTAAAAGTCCACGAAAGCATAAGACATGAGGAGCCCGCCATGATCAAGCCCATCATGAAATCCGAGTTCTTTTTGCGCCTTCCTTCCGAAGACGCGGGACCCGACGACGCCGCGACCGGGCAGGACCTCCTGGATACGCTCAACGAACATGAGCACGAGTGCGTGGGCCTCGCCGCCAACATGATCGGCGTGCGCAAACGCATCATCTGCGTAAAGGACGGCACCAGGGCGCTCCTGATGTACAACCCTCAAATTCTCGAGCAGGTCAATGCCTATCAGACGAGCGAAGGGTGCCTCTCGCTGATCGGCGAGCGTCCCTGTACCCGCTATCGCCGCATTAAGGTTGAGTATTTGGACGAGAACTTTGTCCGCCGCATCAAAAACTTCTCGGGCTACACCGCCGAGATCATCCAGCACGAAATCGACCACTGCAACGGAATCGTTATTTAGTTCCGCCGATTCAAGAAAGCTCCCCGCAGCCAAGCAACTGCAGGGAGCTTTCGATTGTATGGGGCCTCTATCCCTTAGCTCTGGCGGTAATGATCGAAGAAATCGGCGAGGTCTTCGAGCGACTCTTTGAGCACTTCCATACGCGGCAGGTAGACGATGCGGAAATGGTCGGGCTCGGCCCAGTTAAAGCCGCCGCCGCGCGTGATGAGGATCTTCTTCTCGTGCAGCAGGTCGAGGGCAAACTGTTCGTCATCGGTGATGTTGAACTTTTTAACATCCATCTTGGGGAAGATATAGAACGCCGCACGCGGCTTGACCACCGAGATGCCATCGATCTTGTTGAGTGCCTCATACACAAAGTTGCGCTGCTCGTAGACACGACCGCCGGGGCGGATGTAGTCGTTAACCGACTGATGGCCGCCGAGCGCCGTCTGGACAATCGACTGAGCCGGCACGTTGGAGCACAGGCGCATGTTAGAGAGCATGTTGACGCCCATGATGAAGTCGCTCATGCAGCGCTGGTTGCCCGAAAGCACCATCCAGCCAATGCGATAGCCCGCGATCATATGCGACTTGGACAGGCCGCTAAACGTAATGCAGGGCAGGTCGGGGGCGAGCGATGCAATGGAGACATGCTCGTAGCCGTCCATGCACAGGCGGTCATAGATCTCGTCGGCAAAAATCATGAGCTGGTGCCTGCGCGCAATCTCAACAATGCCCTCGAGCACCTCGCGCGGATAGACAGAGCCCGTGGGGTTGTTGGGGTTGATGATGACGAGGGCCTTGGTCGCGCTCGTGATCTTGGACTCCATATCCTGTAGGTCGGGATACCAATCGGCCTGCTCGTCGCACAGATAGTGCACGGGATGGCCGCCGGCGAGGGTTGCGCACGCCGTCCAGAGCGGATAGTCGGGGCTGGGGATCAAAATCTCGTCGCCATTGTCGAGCAGAGCGTTCATCGAAAGCTGAATGAGTTCGGACACGCCGTTGCCCGTGTAGATATGCTCCATCTGAACATTGGGCAGGCCCTTGATCTGCGCATACTGCATGATCGCCTTGCGCGCAGAGAACAGGCCGCGCGAATTGGAATAGCCTTCGCAGTCGGGCAGCTGCTGGCGCATGTCCTTGATAACCTCGTCGGGCGTGCGAAAACCGAAGGGCGCCGGGTTGCCGATATTGAGCTTGAGGATGCGCTCGCCCTCGTCCTCCATACGGGCAGCCTCGTCGACGACGGGACCGCGCACGTCATACAGGACGTTATCGAGCTTGGTGGATTTAGAAAAAGTACGCATGGTGGTGCTCCTTGGAATTTGAGCTGAGAGACTAGTTTCGGATTTGGCAACGTTATGGGACGAGGACGTCTCGACTTGATCGGCGTCACTGGCGAGCAGCCAGGAAACATCGACCTCCAAAATACGGGCGAGCAGCTCTGCCACATCGCGCCGCGGGATCGTCTTGCCGCTCACATATTGGCTCATCTGACTCTTGCCGAGTTTTTTGCCGAGCATCTCCGATGCGCGGATTACGTCCGACTGGCGAACGTCGCGATCGGACATGGTTTGTCGCAGGCGATCGCTAAACGTCTCTTGGGCCACTAGAACCTCCTTGCTGGCAAAGTTCAATTTATAGAACACGAATTGAACCAAGGTTCAATTTAGCAAGCAGTATAGCGCCGTACCTCATTCGAAAGTTCAATTTCATAAGAAAACGTACCGAACTCCGAGATTTGCCCAAAGCGGACAATGACGTGTACGCGTTTAGAGGTATTCGAGGAAACGGGCGGCAGCAAGCGAAACGTCAGCCGTGCGATATATCGCATTGATCTGCCGATGGGGATGCCCCTCGAGTGGGCGCACGGCAACATCGAACTGACAGCGGCGCAAGATGAGCGCGGGAAGAATGCTCACGCCCAGGCCGTCCTCGACCATAGCCATAATCGCATAGTCATCCCAGGTCGACAGTTTTGAGCGCACTGCCAGCCCCGCCCGACGGAACAGCGGCGTAATCTCGTCATCGGTGCCGCGTTCTAGCAGAATAAACTGCTCGTTGGCCAAATCGGCAAGGGAAACAACCTCCGCGGTGGCAAGCAAGGAGTCCGCTGGCACCACGGCCATCAGCTCGTCTTGCACCAACGGCCGCGACGCCATGCCGGCGCCGCATGGTTCGCGTGGAATAAAGCCCAGATCGCAGCGGCCTTCCGCCACCCATTGTTCAATCTCTGAATAGTCGCCCATCAGCAACTCATAATCGACGTCCGGGTGATCGGCACGAAAGCGCGCAATCACCGGCGGCAGTATGTGGGTCGCCACGCTCGAAAACGTACCGATGCAGATTTTGCCGCGCATGAGCCCGCGCATCTCATCCACCCGTCGCTGCAAGCGAGTGAATTCCTCGCAGAGTGCCTCGACAGCCGGCATGACCTGCCGCCCGTCGGCAGAAAGAGCCACGCCCTCACGACTGCGGTCGAGCACTTTAAAGCCCCAATCGGCCTCAAGATCGGCCACCATGCGGCTCACGCCCGATTGCGAATAGCTCAGGCGCTCGGCAGCACGCGTAAAGCTTCCGGCGCGCACCGTCTCCAGCAGCACCTGCATCTTTTGAATATTCGTTTCCACGGCACCCCTCCACCTTTGCTTGAGTTTTTCTCATTCTATCCATGCATTATATTCGCTTTTCTTCTAAAGCCAGTTCACCCATAGTGAACATGCTCGGATATAGAGGGGATGTCAGCGCATGAACAACGGACTGTTTACGTACTTAGCAGCATTGCTATTATTTGGCTCCAACGGCATCATCGCCGCTGCCATTGCGCTGCCGAGCTCCGATATCGTGCTACTGCGCACGTTTTTGGGCGCACTCTCGCTTGTCACCATCCTCGCCGTCACCCAACGCCATAAGCTGCAGGCGCCATCCCGCCCCCGCGAAGCCGCAGCCCTCCTCCTCTCGGGAGCCGCGCTGGGCGCCAGCTGGATTTTTCTGTTCCGCGCCTACCAGACGATTGGCGTCGGCGTATCCTCGCTGCTGTACTACTGCGGCCCCATCATCGTCATGGCGCTCTCCCCGCTCATCTTTGGCGAAAAGCTGACCGGCAGCAAAATCGCCGGCTTTATCGCCGTCGCCTGCGGTGCTTTTCTCATTGCGGCACAAGGTCTAGGCGGCAATATGCCCATTGCGGGTATCGCTTGCGGCATCGCCTCGGCATTTTGCTATGCGCTGATGGTCATCGCCAGCAAGGGCGCGCCGCACATCGAGGGCCTCGAGAACTCCGCGCTCCAGGTGAGCGCCGCCTTTGTGACCGCGCTAGTCCTCACGCTCATCACGCAGGGCGCCCCCTCGTTCCTGTCCGCCGGCGTCGCCGCCAATATTGATTGGCGCGCCGTCGTCATGCTCGGCGTCGTCAACACCGGCATCGGTTGCCTGCTCTACTTTAGTGCCGTCGCCAAGCTGCCCGTCCAGACCGTTGCGGTCGTCGGCTACCTCGAGCCGCTTTCGGCCGTCGTGTTCTCGGCCGTCCTTTTGGGCGAAGTCATAACACCGGTCCGCCTGATGGGCGCCGCACTTATCATCGGCGGCGCGCTTTTTTGCGAATTCGCCGGCAAACGCGCAGGCGCCAAGGCTGGCATAGCCCAGACAGCACGTGCTTAAAAGCCCCTGCTTTGAAATGCTACCTGCGTACATAAATAATCCTCAGCTGGGGATTATTGTCTAAAATAACCTGATGTGCCAAACTGCTCTTGTATGTATAAAGACGGCATAAAGGTTATCTGTCCTAGACGGATAACCGGATGTCCAAGGGAGTCCACGTGGCACATAACAAACTGGAGGCAAGCCCCCAAGATCAGCGTGGTCAAGGCGGGCATGGAGCCATTCCCCTCTCCGCTGGCATGCTGCTCGTTACGCTCGGCGTCGTCTACGGCGACATCGGCACGAGCCCCATGTACACCATGAAATCAATCGTCGCCAACAACGGCGGCATCGGTACCGTCAGCGAGGACATGATCTTAGGAGCGCTTTCGCTCGTCATCTGGACCATGACGCTCGTGACCACGGTCAAGTACGTGGTTATCGCCATGAAGGCCGACAACCACAACGAGGGCGGCATCTTCGCCCTGTTTAGCTTGGTGCGCAAAGTGGCGCCGTGGCTGATCCTTCCCGCCATGATCGGCGGCGCGGCGCTGCTCGCCGACGGCATCCTCACCCCCGCCGTCACGGTTACCACGGCCATCGAGGGCTTGCGCACTATCGAGTGGGGCCATGCGCTTTTGGGCGACGGCCAGACCAACGTCATCATCATCACCATCATCATTATCTGCGGCCTGTTTGCCATGCAGCGCGCCGGCACCTCGTCGATCGGCAAGCTGTTCGGCCCGCTCATGACGCTGTGGTTCCTGTTCTTGGCTGGCGCCGGCCTGTTCAACATGCTCGGCAACCTGTCCATCCTACGCGCGCTCAACCCCATCCGCGGCATCATGTTCCTGTTCTCGCCCATCAACCACTCGGGCATCATGGTGCTCGGCTTCGTCTTCCTGTCGACGACCGGCGCCGAGGCGCTCTATTCGGACATGGGTCACGTGGGCAAGGCTAACATCTATGCATCCTGGCCGTTTGTTAAGGCGGCCCTTATCCTCAACTATCTGGGTCAAGGAGCTTGGCTGCTCGCCAATAACTCCAACCCCCAGATGCTCGCGATGGATATCGTCAACCCGTTCTATATGATGCTCCCCGAGCCCCTGCGCCCCTTTGCCATCGTGCTTTCGGCCGTGGCGGCCATCATCGCCTCGCAGGCGCTCATCACCGGCTCGTTCT
Organism: uncultured Collinsella sp.; assembly: GCA_902495645.1. Lineage (GTDB taxonomy): Bacteria > Actinomycetota > Coriobacteriia > Coriobacteriales > Coriobacteriaceae > Collinsella. The sequence continues at coordinate 8,131 of CABUXY010000005.1, forward strand.
CGTTGGTTTCGGAGGCAACCCGTCTCAATCTCATGCCGCATCTGCGCATCCACTACCCCAGCGACACCAAGGGCCAACTCTATATTCCGCTCGTCAACAACATCATGTGGGTCGGCTGTATCTTCATCGTGCTGCTGTTCCAAAACTCCGAGCGCATGGAGAGCGCCTATGGCCTCGCCATTACCGTGACCATGCTCATGACCACGACGCTTTTGACGAGCTATATCGCCGGCATTCTCAAACACAAGCTGGGCGCCTGCGTCTTCGCCCTGCTCTTCGGTGCCATTGAGCTGTGCTTCTTCGCTTCGTGCCTCACCATGTTCTTTGACGGCGGTTACGTCATGATCTTCCTGGCCTCGCTGCTGTTTGGCCTTATGTACGTGTGGCGCCGCGGCACCGCCATCGAGCGCACGCAGACGATTCTGCTGCCCGTCTCCAAGTACATCGACCAGCTCAACCGCCTGCGCAACGACGAAACCTACCCCGTGCTCGCCGACAATCTGGTGTTCCTCACCAACAGCCCCGACCCGCTCACACTCGACCGCGACGTGCTCTACTCCATCTTGGACAAGCACCCCAAGCGCGCCAAGGCATACTGGTTCATCAACGTGCACGTTACCGACGAGCCCTATACGCACGAGTATTCCGTTGAGACCTTTGGCACGGACTTTTTGTTCCGTGTGCGCTTGGACTTGGGCTTTAAGGTCAACCAGCGCGTTAATGCCTACCTGCGCCAGATCGTTGGCGACCTGATGGCCTCGGGTGAGCTGCCGCCGCAGCATCACACCTACTCCATCTACGAGACACGCGGCAACGTGGGCGACTTCCGTTTTTGCATGCTGCGCAAGATGCTTGCCCCCGAAACGGACATCAACCGCAATGACCACCGCGTCATGGCCATCAAGTACGCCGTCCGCCGCGCCTGCGGAAGCCCGGCACGCTGGTACGGTCTTGAGAACTCGGCCATCATCATCGAGTACGTGCCCCTCTTTGCCCGCATGCGCCCGGCCGTTAAACTCGTGCGCACCCAGGTGCCGCTCGAAATCCAGATCGAAGAGGCCGAGGAAATGGAAGTCGACATCTTCTCGGACGACTTGGTCAACGGCAACGAGGCCGGTAAGGACATGAACGTCGATCCCACCGAGCTGCTCGAGAGCGTCGCCGATACGCCCGAACAGCAACAGCTCGACGGCTTCGAGAGCGAACAACTCAACGACGCCAACTTCTAGCGACGTCACAAATCGACGACAGCGGCCCTGCACCTCACGGGAGATGCAGGGCCGCTTTGCATTGCAGTAAAGCTATCGGCTACGAACGACGCGGCTCGGGAGCCACGAGCTTATCGGGGCTCGCACCCTCGGCATCCATCAGGCTCACGTAGCGAATCGATGGATCCTCATACGTTGAGTAATAGTAATTGCCCGTTCGCGCGCTAAAGCATCCGGTGTAGATAGTCTTCTCGAACTTGCCATCGCCCATCCTGGACGCCCCCTCGATCATCACCACGCCCTCGAGCGAGCGGAACATACGGACGACGTTTTCGGCCTCGCTCTCCTTTTGCGGGTAATTGGCATTGAGGTACGCCGCCTTTACAAAACGGCTCGGCGAATAGCAGTCACCCGGGATACCGCGCATGCCGGCGCCCGCGCCATAGGGCTTAAGCTCGGCGCCACGCCACGTCGCCGTCTGCGGAAAATCGCTTGTGGCGGTGATATAGGTGCGCAGGTTTTCCATGTGCCACGGGAAGGTGGGCTGATTGGCAAGGGTGTCGACCGGATCGTCGTATACATGCAGGCCGTCAGCCATCATCTCGACCACGATGCTGCGCTGGCTGTCGCCGATAATCCAATGGAGCAGCGACACGCCCAGCCCCTCTCCAGCAGATTTGGCGACAATCACCGTGTCGTGCAGCGCAGCCTCGACCTCATCGACCGTCGAGAACGTCGCTGCCACCCACAGGGGAAACTCATAGGCCGCGATATTGGTCTTGCCGTCGACAGGACCCTCGGCATACTCGGCATAGCCGGGAAAGTTGAGCCCCGCCACAGCCAGACCCGCATCGTTGCCGCAGTCGAAAAACATGGGATAGTTCTCGTAATCGATGCACATGCCGATTACCGCGTGTGCTGCCGACGCATCGTCGATAAACGAATACGGAATGTGGAACCCGCGAGGCATCACGCGAACCTGTTGGCCGTAGTCAAAGCTCCAGTCGAGATTGCGGCCCAGATACATGTGGCCAGAATTATCGGTAAATCGAATACTCGTACACATAGCGCCTCCTAGCTTTACGTTCTTTCTTTCTAAGCTTATTGTCACCAATCAAAGAGGCGCTAAACACAAAAGCCCGGACATGACAACAATGTCATGCCCGGACTATTCAAGCAGGATAAACTCAACCAAGTTAACCCCGCAGGTCGTCTAAGGGGTCAAAGTGCCGCAGATTGCCACGAAAGAGGAGCGAAGCGTACTTAAGGTACGCGAGCGACGATTGAGCGGCAAGGTGCGGTGCTTTGGTCCCCTTAGACCAACTTGCCGAGACAGTGGTCGATCATATGCTGGATCATTTGTGCCTCAAAGCCCGCGTAGTCGCGGCGGCACTCCTTCATCTTGCCGTCGACGATCTGGTCAAAGGCAATCTTGCACTTGATATAGCGCGTGGACTTGGTGATCTCGTCGTGCGTCAGGCAGCTCTCCTCCATCTTGCTGGCGCCCAGGCCAAACACCAGACGAGGGTTGTAGAGCACGTGGGGCTCGCCGGCGTCGTCCAAATAGACGCAGACCTTCTTGGTGACGCCAATCTGGTTGGCGGCAAGGCAACCGGCGTCCTCGAGCGACTTGATGGTATCGATCAGGTCCTGTGCGACCGACTCGTCCTCGACAGTCGCGACCTCGCAACGCTGGGACAGGATAGCCTCGTCGCGGCAGAGCTCTTTAATCATACGTTCCTCCAAAGAGTTCGTTGTAACCGCTTAAGTATACGGTACCCACACATTTTCATGCGAAAAATACCATCCGTCTGCTACAAAGCGCCGAACTTCAACATGCGAGGAACATCGACCTTCCAAAGGCGATATAGTAGGTGAGTTCGTGTCAATCGGCCTAAACTCGGGGCCGAACAAGGAAAGGGTATGCATGGACGAACTATTTCACGTCAGTGAGCGCAAGTCCACAATCGGGACCGAACTTCGCGCTGGACTGACAACATTCCTGGCGATGGCCTACATCATCGCCGTCAACCCCGCGGTGCTCTCGGGCGCTGGCATCGATGCGGGAGCGCTCGCCTGCGCCACCTGCCTGGGCGCCGGCATCATGACCATCTGCATGGGCATCTTCGCCAACCGCCCGCTCGCCTGCGCGTCGGGCTTAGGCGTCAACGCGATGATCGCTGGAATCACCACCACCGTCTGCGGCGGTGACTGGCACGTGGCCATGAGCGTCATCTTCCTCGAGGGTATCGTCATCTTGCTGCTCGTGCTTTGTGGCCTGCGCGAGGCCATCATGGACGCCATCCCGGTTGTCCTGCGTCACGCCATCTCGGTGGGTCTGGGCCTGTTCATCGCCATGATTGGCCTGTGCGATGCCGGCATTATCACCGCTGGCGCCGGTACACTCGTCGGTCTGGGCGACATCACCTCCCCCACCTTTATCGTCGGCATCATCTCCATCGTCGTGACGGTTGCCCTGGCTTCCCGCAACGTGCCGGGCTCTCTGCTCATCGGCATCATCGTCGCCGTCATCGCCGGTATCCCCCTAGGTGTGACCCAGGCTCCGACCGGTATCATCGCCCCGCTCGACTTCTCGAGCATCGGTGGCCCCATCGCCGACGCCGGCGGCGTGCCCGCCATCGTCAAGGTCCTTACCGACCCCGCGCTCCTCGTCATCTCGTTCTCGCTGCTCATGAGTGACTTCTTCGACACCATGGGCACCGCGATGGCCGTGGCCAAGCAGGGCGAGTTCCTCACCGACGACGGCAACGTCGAGAATATCAAGGAGATCCTGATCGTCGACTCCGCCGCCGCTGCTGTGGGCGGTTTCATGGGCGTCTCCTCCATCACCACCTTCGTCGAGTCCACCTCTGGCGCTGCCGACGGTGGCCGCACGGGCCTCACCTCCGTCACCACCGGCGTGCTGTTCATTCTCGCCGCGTTCTTCTCCCCCATCGTCACCATCGTTTCCAGCGCCGCCACCTGCGGTGCTCTGGTCTACGTCGGCTACCTCATGATGAGCGAGGCCTCCGAGATCGACTGGTCCGACGTGTCGCAGGGTTTCCCGGCGTTCATGATTATCGCCGGCGTGCCCTTCACCTACTCCATCTCTGCCGGCATTGGCCTGGGCTTTATCGCCTACGTGATCGTTGCGCTCTTTAAGGGCGAGGCCTCCAAGATCAAGCCGCTCATGTGGATCGCAGCCCTCGCCTTCCTCGTCTACTTCTTCGTAGCGTAGCGGCAAAGCTGCCAAAGCAGAACACCAAAGCGCGGAGTCGCATCGAGCGGCTCCGCGCTTTTCTTTTAAAGCCAGGCAACGCACGGACGCGCGATGTTTTGCTTCCCAAGTTTTGGACATTTTGCCCTCCAAACGGCACTACCGCCGGCTACATCCTGCAGATATGCTGGGCTAAATCGCATAGCCCTATGAGGATGGGAGTAACCATGGCCGCCTTGTTCACGACCCCCAAGCGCAATGACAAAGCCTCTGGAGCCCATTTTGTCGAGCCCGACATGCACCGTCGCACGCTGCTCGCGCACGGCAGCTGGCGCCGCGTGACGCGCCGCATCGTCGCGGGCGCCGTGTGCGCGCTCACGGTGAGCTCGCTGCTCATGCCGAGCGTCTCGCTCGCAGCGGAATGGGTCAAGGTCGGCGGCAACAAGTACAACACCGCGGCGAGCGACGAGGCCGGTACCTGGTCGTGGGACGGCGCCGACGACTTAAAGCTCAACAACTATAACGGCGGCGAGATCCAGGCCGCAGGCAAGCTCAACGTGAATTACTCGGGAACCAACATCGTCACTGCCGAATGGATCGAAAGCATCAACGTTTCTCATGGCACTAACGAGAATGCCAAGCTCAATATCCAAGGCGACGAGGGCGGCACGCTCAGCGTGACATCTACTGAGGACGCTATCCTCACCACGGGTAATATCAACATCGACGGAGCCGGATCCGTCAACGCCACGAGCACTGGGTTTGATGCCATCAATGCCGGAGGTGATCTCGCTATCAAAGGTTCGGGCAACGTCAACGCCACGGGTGCATCGGATGGCATCAGGGCAAACGGCAATATCACGATTGACGACAGCGGAGCCGTCACCGCCAGGGCTACCAAGGACAAGGGTATTGGAGCCGACAAGAACCTCACCATCAAGGGTGGCGGGACGGTCGAGGCAAGCTCAGCCGATGGTGAGGCCCTTTGGAGCGGCGGCAATATCAACATCTCGGACGGCAGCCAGGTCAAGGCAAGCTCCGAGAAAGACGCTGCCGTCGAGGCCAAGGGCAGTCTCGCAGCCACAAACGCCTCCCTCAACGTAAACGGTGTTGAATATGGCGTCTATGCCCACAAGGGCATCACCCTCGATCATGCAAACGTGACGGTCCGTGCAAGTAAAGGCAGATACGGTGGCGCCAACGCCCTCTTCACCTACCAGGACGACATCGTCGTCAAGAACGGCTCCACCGTGGACGCGTTTGCGGAAGGCGAGGTTTCGGCTGCATTCTCCACCAGAAACGATCGACCCAACGAGAAGGGCGGCCACATCTACATCAGCGACTCCGTTGTCAAGGCCATAGCCCGCTATGTCGAGAACGGCGACGGCCCCATCCCCTACAGCGAAAACCAAGATGGCGAGACGAGGCGCGAACCCCAAGGCGAGAACATCGGCATCATCGCCCAGACCAGCGAGGGCGTCACACCCGCAGCCATTTCGATCATCCGCAGCAAGGTAACGGCCGAAGGAGATACAGCGGCAATCTTTGCCCGTGCCATGAGCGCTGACGGCAAGACAATCGGCACCATCAAGATTGAGAACGCCGCCATCCAGACGCCCGAAGGCGGCAAGGTCATTGACTATCGCAAGCTCCGTGACGGCATCTACGAGGCAGGCCAAGCCATCGGCACGGGCGACGCCACGGTCGACTCCCTCTATATCAAAGCAGTCGCCAAAAGTACGACCATCGCACCTCCCGAGGTAGCCAAGCCGGAAGACCCCAAGCCCGACGAGACCAAGCCCGCAGAAAGCAAGCCCGCGGAGTCCAAGCAGAACCCCAAGCCTGAGGGCTCAAAGCCGACCAAGGCCGTTGCGGCTTCAACCACGAAAGCCAAGACTACCGGCGTGCTCGCGGCAACCGGCGACACCTCGGGTGCGGCCATCGTGGCAACCGTCCTTGCGGGAACAGCCGCTATCGCCGCAGGCACCATGGCGAGCCGTAAGCGTTCTTAGACGCCTCTGCGCACATGGCAGCTCCCGCGAAGGCCCCGAGCCCGAGCACCGTTTAACAACGCCACCGCCGAGCTCCCCTCCGGCGGTGGCGTTTTCCATATGCGTCCGCAGGGGATGCACGAGATTGTCTTTGGTCTAGCCCAACCGGCATACGCTGGCGTGCGACAATTGGGGCTGCCGATATCACAACACTGAGAGAAGCCCGTCATGGAAGCGCATCAAAAGCAGATAACCGTTTATTCGAATCATACGGAAAGCGCGCCTGTCATCTACCTTCCTGTGGTCGTGGGCGACGGCAGCGAGGTTTATAAGTGTTGCCGAGAGCTCGACTGTCCGCCATTCGCCCTCGTCACCATTGGCGGGCTCGATTGGAATCGCGAGCTGAGCCCCTGGGCATGCGACGGGACCGTACGCGATGCCGAGCCTTTCGGCGGCCAAGCTGCCGATTTTCTTGATGAGCTGCTGAATCAGATAATCCCCCAGGTCGAGTCGTCGCTTCCTCAGCCGCCCACCTGGCGCGGCATTGCCGGCTACTCGCTCGCGGGCCTCTTCGCACTCTGGTCCCTCTGGCAAACCGACGCCTTTGACCGCGCCGCGAGCGCATCGGGGTCGCTATGGTTTCCCGACTTTGTCGACCGTGCCAGCACGGCCCCTTTTGCCGGCAGCCCGCAAGCCGTCTACCTGTCACTCGGCAAAAAGGAAACCAAGACGCCCAACCGCATGATGCGGCATGTACTCGACGACACACGCGCGATGGAAGCGTTGCTCGTCGAGCGCGGCATTCCAACAACGCTGGAGCTCAACCCCGGCAATCACTTTGCCCAAACCGACTTGCGCATGGCCCGCGGCATCCACTGGATACTGACACATTAAAAATGGTGCCCACACGCATATACGCATGGGCACCATATCTTGTTTTAGCTGAACGCAGCTGCTACTCAGCAGCCTCCTCAAGCTCGGAGACATCAAACTCAAAGTCGTTACCCGGCAGGATGGCGTTGAGCACAATGCCCACCAGTGAGCCCACGGCAATGCCGGACAGCGAAATGGTCACGCCGCCCAGCTCCAACACGATGGCGCCGGCGGTGCTGTACGCGATGCCGAGCGAAAGCACGAGCACCAGCGCGGCAACCAGCACGTTGCGGTTGTTCTGGAAATCGACCTGGTTCTCGATGAGGTTGCGGACACCCACAGCGCTGATCATGCCGTAGAGCACGAGCGACACGCCGCCGATCACACACGCCGGCATGGCCGCAATGACAGCCGCGAACTTGGGGCAGAACGAAAGCACGATGGCGCAACACGCGGCAATTCGAATTACGCGCGGGTCGAACACGCGCGTCAGGGCGAGCACGCCGGTGTTCTCACCATACGTAGTGTTGGCCGGAGCGCCAAAGAGCGAAGCCAGAATCGTGGCAAGGCCGTCGCCGAGCAGCGTGCGATGCAGACCGGGATCGGCAATGTAGTTGCGCTCGCAAGTCGAACCGATAGCAGAGATATCGCCGATATGCTCGATCATGGTCGCGAAGGCCAGCGGCATGATGGTGATGATGGCCGTCGTGGCAAGACCGCTATCGAACTGCGGCCCAAAGAGTGCAAACACGGTGTTGTCCCACACGATGGGCAGACCGACCCACGGAGCGGCGGCAACGCCCGAGGAATCAACCTCGCCGAGCGCAGCCGCAACGGCATAGCTCACCACAACGCCCAGCAAAATCGGCACGATCTTGACCATGCCACGGCCCCAGATGTTGCAGATGACGATCACAGCAACGCCAATGACAGCCACAAGCCAGTTGGTCTGGCAGTTGGCAATGGCGGAGCTTGCCAGGATCAGACCGATGGAAATGACGATGGGGCCCGTCACCACCGGCGGGAAGAAGCGCATGACGCGCTTGGCACCAAACGCACGGAAGAGCGCCGCCAGCACCGGGTAGAGCAATCCGGCGCAGGCAACGCCCAGACAAGCGTAAGGCAATAACTCGGCCTCGCCGTTGGGCGCGATGGCGGCATAACCGGCAATAAAGGCAAACGATGAGCCCAAAAATGCCGGCACTTTACCGCGCGACAGGAAGTGAAACAGCAGCGTGCCCAAGCCGGCAAACAAAAGCGTCGCCGAAACCGAGAGACCGGTGAGCACGGGTACCAGCACGGTGGCGCCAAACATGGCAAACAGGTGCTGCAGGCCGAGCAGGAACATGCGCGGGCGGCCGAGCGACGATGCATCGTAGATGGCATCGGTGACGGCGGGCGTCGAGGATTGGGGCATGGATGTCCTTTCGAATGGAAGGGCGATCGAGCATATCGGATAACCTGCCCGAACGATACGATCCGAACCATTGTACGCGATACGCTATGTCTCGCACGCGCCGTCACCTGCGAACGTTACCGCTATTTCCAAACGCGCTCGGCAATACGCTTGACCAGCGCGATCTTTGCCCATTGCTCGTCCTCGGTCAGCTTGTTGCCAATCTCGCAGCTGGCAAAGCCGCACTGGGGCGACAGATACAGGTTCTCGAGCGGAACATACTTTGCAGCCTCGTGAATACGCTCGACGATGGCATCCTCGTCCTCAAGCTCAGCGGCCTTGGTGGTCACCAGGCCCAACACGACCTTCTTGCCGGGAGCAACGTACTTGAGCGGCTCAAAACCACCGGCGCGCGGCGTATCGAACTCCAGATAGAACGCATCGACGTCCTCGCGCGTAAACAGGTACGGCGCGATGGGGTCGTAGCCACCCTCAAAAGCATAGGTGGAGTGGTAGTTGCCGCGGCATACGTGCGTGTTGATAACCAAATCGTCGGGCTTGCCCGCGATGGCGGCATTGTTGAGCGCCACACCCAGCTCGCTTACCTTTTGCAGGTCGACCGGGCTCATGCCGGTTTTGGCGACAAAATCGGCATCGCAGTAGATGCCCCAGGTGCAGTCATCAAACTGGATGTTGCGGCAGCCCGCGGCATACAGGTCGGCAATTACCGTGCGATAAGCGGCTGCAATGGCGTCGACAAGTTCCTCATCGGTCTTATAGACAGCGCGCAGGCTCTCCTGCTGGCCGTCGCAGCGATCGAGCGTGACCTCAGAGAACGTCTGGATAGGCGCCGGGATGGTCTGGCGTGCAACGTGGCCCTCGCCCTCAAGTGCCTTGACAAACTTAAAGTGCTCGACGAAGGGGTGGTTCTCGCCGCTGATGGGGCCGGTCACCACGGCGGTATCGGCCGTGGTCTCCTCGTCATGGAACATATAGCCCGTACGCGAGGTACGGCGTTCAATGCCGTTGAGCCCCCACATAAAGTCGAGGTGCCAGTAACTGCGGCGGAACTCGCCGTCGGTAATCACCTGCAGACCAGCGGCCTTTTGCTTTGCCACCAAATCGCGAATGGCCTCATCCTCGACGGCCTTAAGGCCGTCGTCATCGAGCGTACCCGCGGCGTAGGCGGCACGGGCGTCCTTTACAGCCTGCGGACGAAGAAAGCTGCCGACGATATCGGCGCGAAACGGCGCGTTCGGTTGAATCAAAGTGCTCATAGATATCTCCCTTTGCATTGGTTGCTTTACTGGGACAGAGTATGAGCGCTCATATGGCCATCGTAAAATATACGTTTATAACAGTTTGATATAGATGTTTCCTATATCAGCCTGGACTGCCATAAAGAGATTTGACCCGTGCAGAATGTAGCAGCCTAGATATGCTGACGAATCGCGTCGATATAGGCTTGGCCGTAGCGCGTGAGCGTCGTGTTCTTGCGCGTAATGATGCCGATCTCCATGTACTCGTCCACATCGAGCGGAATCGAGATAATACCGGGGCCGTTAAGTTCATGGCTGATCACACCCGAACACACCGTGTAACCGTTAAGGCCCATAGCCAGGTTGAACAGCGTCGCACGGTCGCGCACGCGGATATTCTTGCGGCGCTCAAACGTCGAGGTCAGTTCCTCGGAATAGTAGAACGAGTTATAGCTGCCCTGCTCATAGGACAGGAACGGGTAGTCTTCCAAGTCCTCGAGCGTCACGCTGGCACGGTCCGCCAGTGGATGGTCGGCGCATACAAAGACATGTGGCGCGGCGCAGAAGAGTCCCTCGAATACGAGCTCGTTGGCGGCGAGCATGCGCTCGATAACCTCGCGGTTATGCTCGGATAAGTACAGGATGCCCAGTTCGCTTTTCATATGTGCGACGTCCTCGATAATCTCGTGGGTTTGCTCCTCGCGCAGGGTAAAGTCGTAGCGCGCGGCATCGAACTCACGGATCACATCGACAAACGCATTAACGGCAAAGGAATAATGCTGGCAGCTCACACTAAAGTGCGGCACCTGCTCGGACGCGCCCTTGTACTTGCCTTCGAGCAGATCGGCCTGGTCGAGCACCTGTCGCGCGTAGCCCAAGAAGGTCTCGCCCTCCTCGGACACAATGACGCCCTTGTTGGTGCGCTCAAAGATGTGCACACCCATCTCGTTTTCGAGATCGCGAATCGATGCGGTAATCGAAGGCTGCGACACAAAGAGCCGGCGCGAGGCCTCGGTGATGCTGCCGCATTCGGCAACCTTGACGACATACCTGAGCTGCTGAAGCTTCATAGCTTTCTCCCTAGACGTTCGTGACGTCGAAACCCGTCGCATCCATCTGACGCATAAACGGCGGCATCTCCCCCGTCGCGGCACAGGCGGCAATCTGATGCAGAGCCCCGGCAACCGCATCGTCTGCCGCAGCGCCGATATGCCAGCGCGCGGCAGCCGTGACAGCCTCGTTGGCATTGGCGACTGCAACGGAGTTGGGAACGGCATCGATCATGGGCAGATCGTTATCGGAATCACCGAACACGGCCACCTCGTCGAGTGTCAGGTCCAAAGCGCGCGCAAGCTCCAGCGCGGCGCAACCCTTGTCCCAACCTGCTGGAAGGATGTCGAACAGGCGCACACGATTGTTGGGAAACACGAGCGAGAGCTCCGGTACCTCAGCGGCAACGCGCTCACGTAGCTCCGCGAGCTCCTCACGCGAACGGGCACTCCAGATATTCGCCTTGAACACCGGTGCGTCATCGACAACAGGACGGCACGGGGCCTCTTCGCCCTTGAGCCACGCGTTGCCGCCCGACTCCATGGCGCGGCGCACGCGCTCGGGGTCGCTCGTCACGCAATAGGCATCGTTATCCCAAAAGTCATCACCCAGGCTGTAGACCTTCAGATACGTATCGTCGGTCTCTTGCTCCAAGTAGTCAGCCAAGCGCATAAGGGCGGCGTTGTCAGTCGCGCGCGAAGCGACCGCCTGACCGTCGACAAACATTACCTGGCCGTTGCAGAACGCGCCGGTCGAGAAGCACTCGACGCAATTGCGGAACATCCAGCCCATCGCGGACGGCTGGCGACCCGAAACCGGGCCAAAGTGCAGACCCGCCGCCTGCATGGCATGAATGCCCTCGATGGCGTAGTCGCTGGCGCCGTCATGCCCGGCTGGAATCAGCGTATCGTCCATATCGGTCAGCACAAGTTTAATCATAAGGCCCCCATTCGTATCGGTCCTACCTATTGTAACGACCTGCCAAAATAAACCTGTCCCTTTTTGGCAGGTGCGCTAGTATAGGGAACAACAGATTCGATGCGGGAGTGCCGGCGGTGCAAACCACAAGGCTGAGAGGGCATGGGGCCCAATCCTTTGAACCTGTCAGTTAATGCTGGCGTAGGGAGCATGCCGCCTTTACAGGGGCGCTGTCTATGCACAGCGCCCCTTTTCTATGCCAAGGAGGCATGTGCAGTGATCGATTCGGAACAGCTTAAGCAAAATGTGGTCAAGGCCGTGGAGGAGATTCGCGCCACCAATCCGATGGCCGGCTCCATCACCAACACGGTGACGATCGACTTTGTCGCCAATGCTCAGCTCGCCGTAGGCGGTTCGGCCGCCATGGTCTATCTGCCCGACGAAGGCGAGACGCTCGTTGCCGGCGGCGGCGCCATCTATCTCAACATGGGCACGCTCTTCCCCATCTACGAGCAGACGATTCCCCGCGCGGCCAAGGCGGCACACGACGCCGGCAAGCCCTGGGTGCTCGATCCGGTGGGCCTGGGCATCGGTAGCCTGCGAACCCAGCTGGTAAACGAGCTCAAGCAGTACAAGCCCGCCATCGTACGCGGCAACGCCTCCGAGATCATCGCACTCGCCGGCCTGTGGGGCCTTGAGGGCGAGGCGGCCGATCTGAGCCGCGTACGCGGTGTCGATACCACCGATACCGTCGATGCCGCCCGCGATGCTGCCGTGGCGCTTGCCCGCTACACCGGCGGCGCCGTGGTGGTCTCGGGCGAAGTCGACCTGATTACCGACGGCACGACCGTGGCCAAGTCCCACGGCGGCAGCCCGCTCATGTCCAAGATCACCGGCTGCGGCTGCTCGCAGGGCGGCGTGCTGGCCGTGTACGCCTGCGCCGCCGACCCGTTTACGGCAGCCGTCTGCGGCACCGCCGCCTACAACGTGGCCGGCACGCGTGCCGCCGCTGTCGCCGATGCCCCGGCAAGCTTTAAGGTCGCCTTTATCGACGAGCTCTACCGCGCAACCGCCCAGGACATCGCCGATAACCGACTCGAGCTCGAGGAGGCATAAGCTATGTCCGAGCCCGCAACCAATGCCGGCATGAACACGCTCGTCGCCGTGGCCATTGCCCCGTGCGGCACCGGCGATGAGCTCTCCGCCGAGGTCGCCGAAGTCGTGCGCGTCATTCGCGAGAGCGGCCTGCCCAACCGCACCACCTCGATGTTCACCGAGATCGAGGGCGACTGGGACGAGGTCATGCAGGTCGTGCGCGACGCAACCTTTGTGTTGGCGAGCAAGGGCATCCGCACCGAAGTCGTGCTCAAAGCCGATATTCGGCCCGGATTTACCGACACCATGACTGGCAAGCTCGAGCGTATGGAAGCACAGATCAAGAAGCAGGAGGAAGCACGATGAGCATCCGCGACAACCTTGATATCTCGGCTTATCTGGTACTCGGTCCCGAAAACACCCTCGGACGCCCCGTGGGCGATGTGGTGGCCCAGGCGCTCGACGCCGGCTTTACCTGCATTCAGGTGCGCTCCAAGGTGGCAAGTGCCCGCGAGATCATTGCACTGACTGGCGACGCCGCGCAGGCAATCGCACAGGCCGGCAAGACTGGTCAGGTCGCCCTGCTGATCGACGACCGCCTGGACTGCGTACTCGCCGCGCGCGAGCAGGGCATCGCCGTCGATGGCGTGCACGTGGGCCAGAGCGATATTCCCGTCGAGGTCTGCCGCAAACTTCTGGGCCCCGACGCCATCGTGGGCCTTTCGGCCCGCTGCGAGGAGATGCTCGAGTACGTCAAGACCGCCGACATGAGCCTGGTCGACTACCTGGGCATCGGCCCGCTCCACGAGACCGAGACCAAGCGCGACTGCGGACGCGCGGCCGACGGCTCTATCATCACCAAGAGCTTTGAGGACTTGGCCGCACTCCACGCGGCAAGCCCCGTGCCCATCGTGGTGGGCGGCGGCGTCAAGACGGCCGACCTGCCGCAGCTCAAGGCCACCGGCGTCGATGGCTTCTTTGTGGTGAGCGCCGTCTGCAGTGCTGACGACCCCTGCGCCGCCGCCAAGGAGCTCGTCGACACCTGGCAGCAGGCATAGACTCAAGCCGAGCAGCCGATTCGCGGCCTCATATCTTCAATAGCGGAAAGCGCATCCCAGTTTGGGCCTCCATTCCGGGATGCGCTTTTCGCCGAGTCCGCGGCAGTTTGCCCTACCCCGCTAGGTAGACCTCCAGCGCGGGCAAGGTCGCCTCCGCATCGTGGCGGCCGATCTGATAGATGCGCTCGAGCTCATCGGGCTCGCGGCACAGCGACGGCACCTTCACCGATTCGCTCGGCCGCACCACAAAGATTTCGCCGGCAGCCTCGCGACGCGCCAGGTCATCGAGCGTAGCATTGTAGACCTCATGCCGATGCTCAAGCGCCGCGACAAACTCCGGGTAGTGACGGAACACGCGCCGCAGCATGGGCATCACGCTGTTGGGCTGCTTCACAAAGCCCGCCGGCTGCGTGAGTACCACGATATTGCGGTCATACCCCTGCGCAAACAGCCATGCACTGGGAATAGAATCAGCCACGCCACCATCCAGATACTTATGCCCGTCAATAGCAACGGGACGCGTCGCCACGGGAATCGCCGACGATGCCCGGATCCACTCGATATCCCTCTCGTCGCCATAGGGCAGGTCGTGGTAGACGGCCTTGCCCGTCTCGATATCGGTGCACACGCACGTAAACCGCATAGGACAGGCGCGATACGCCTCCAAGTCAATGGGATCGCGCTCGATAGGCACCTCGTGATAGGCAAAATCGGCATTGAACATATCGCCGGTCCGCAGCCAGCTTGCTACACCCGCATAGCGCTTATCGGCACAATAGGCCTTGTTATAGCGAATGGCACGGCCGATCTGGCGCGATTTAAAATTGTAGCCAAACGCCGCGCCCGCCGAGACGCCCACCATATGGTCGCAGGTCAAACCGTGCTCCATCCAAACGTCGAGCACGCCCGCCGTATACATACCGCGGTAGCCGCCTCCCTCGAGCGCGAGCCCCACCGTGCGCGTCATAGTTGACTGTGCCATGCGACCATCTCCATCCCCACAAATTCAAACGGAACAAGTATACCCGTCAACATATACCGCCCCAGTCGCATTTTTATCGAACATCGCATCATCGCGCTGCCGTTTGTCGAATAATAGCCACCCACAGCATGTGCACCCCTATATAATTTTGCACTGTTGTTTATACTACTCAGCAGTTATCAACAGCGAACATTAGCCGGCAAAGTAACCCAACAACGCAGCAAGGCGGGGGCCTGGATACACGCAAAACGCTGAGCAACGATGCGTGTACACAACGAGCTCGCCCGACGCAATCCGCTCCGACTTCAGAAAGCCGCTTAGAACATGGATACTGTCAGCAATTACACCGAAACGCTCGAAAAGACCGTCCGTGACCTTCTCGAGCGTCAGGAGGATCTGATCAGGACCGCCTTTACCGACCAGCTTACCGGGCTTGGCAACCGTGGCGGCTTTGCCCGTTCCCTCGAGGAGCTCTGGGAGCAGGACACCCCCGTTACCATGGCGTTCATCGACATCGACAATCTCAAGCACTGCAACGACGTCTTTGGGCATGACGAGGGCAACCGCTATATCTTGCAGGTAAGCCTCTATCTCAAACTGTATATGAAAGTGGACGAGGCGGCGTTTCGCATAGGCGGCGACGAGTTTGCCATCCTATCTACGATTGCGACCGAGGACGACCTCGCCGAGCGTCTGGAACACTGCCGAACGATCCTGCTCAAAAACAACGATTCCGAGATGCCCCACTCGTTTAGCTACGGAGTGGCACACGCCGACCCCGCCCTGGGCGAAGCCTCCAATCGCATGACACTCGATGCCGACCATCGCATGTACGACTACAAGCTACGTCATGCCATGCACCTCGATCGGCGCAATATCACGCAAGTCCACGCCGACGACTTCGAAATAAGCGATCGCATTTTTGACGCCTTTTCGATGCTCAACGAGGGCCGTTATTTCTTTATCGAGAACTTGGACAAGGACCGCACCCTTTGGTCGCAAGGTGCCTTGCGCGATCTCGGTCTTCCTTCGGAGCACATAGACAGCTGCCGCGATTTCTGGAAGACACGCGTCCATCCCGATGACCTCGAGGCCTACGCCAACGACATCAACCAGATCTTTAACGGCTCCAAACACCGCCGCGTCATGCAGTACCGCATGCGCAATGCCGCGGGTGACTACGTTCTCTGCCGTGCTCGCGGGTTTCGCATCGACGGCGACGGAAATGCCCCCTCGCTCTATGTCGGCGAACTTGTCAACCACTCACTCGCCGAAACCGTCGACGCCGCTACGGGCCTCGGAACGCAGCGTATGCTGATCAACGCTATCGATGCCTGCCGCCGCGATCGTTGCGAGACGGGGCTTATAGCGGTGCGCGTTCGTGGCACGACAAAGCTCAACGAGCTCTACGGGGCCGAGGCTGTCGACAACATGCTTGCCGAATACGCAGGCCGCATGCTGTCGATCACCCGCGGCAGGAGCCGGGTCTACCGTTCACGAAGCGTCCAGTTCGTCGTGCTCAGCAACGATTTGGACCACAAGGCATTCGAGCAACTGACCCGCCACCTTAAAGAGGCCGTTTTCGCTCCTGTTCAAATCGCAGGCGACGCCATTACTCCCGTCTGCCTTGTCGTCCCGGCCTTTTACGAGCACTTAACCCATCAAGCGACCGCCGTTTTAGGCGAACTCGACCGTCGCCTTCGCACGGCCGGCGGGCTTGTTCCCAACGACAGCCTCCCCATACCCGAGGCGGAGCGCAAAAGCGCCATCGCCGAACGTATCGACTCGCTCACGGGACTCTATCGACCCAGCGAGTTTATGCGGCGCGCCAACGCATTTCTCGAGGCAAGGCGCGACGGCACCTGGTGCATCGCCACGGTCGACATGGGCCACATGCGCCTGTTTAATGAATGGCACGGCCAGGCCGAGGGCGACCGCGTACTCGCCGATGTGGGCACGGTCCTCAAGGACATCGAGAATGCCGATATGGGCGTCGCAGGGTACTGGGGCCAAGATGACTTTTGCGCACTCATCCCCTTTAAGCACATCACCGTCCATCAAATCTACAACCGCGTTCGCGAGGCCGTAGCCAGGCATGATGACGGCGTAGGTTTTTGGCCGTCCATGGGCATTTACCCCATCGACTCCAATGAGGAGATCACCATCGATGCGCAGGCAAAGGCCATGTTTACCAATCGACGCGCCAAAAACGACTTCAAGGAGCGCATTGCCATTTTCCGCCCCGAAGAATATGAACACGAGATTGCGTTCCACCGCACGCTGACCGAGTTCCAGTACGCGCTCTCAAACGGCCGCATCACGTACTACCTGCAGCCCCAGGTCGATATGGAAACCGGCGAGATCATTGGCGCCGAGGCACTCACCCGCTGGATTGACAAGGACGGCTCTCTCATTTCGCCCGCAACGTTTATCCCCGCACTCGAGGAAAGCGGCTTTGTGGTGACGCTCGACAAGTACATTTGGCAGGGTGTCGCCTCGTGGCTGCGCGAGCGTCTCGATCGCGGCCTTCGTGTGGTTCCGGTCTCGCTTAATGTGTCGCGCGTGGATATCCTTGCCTGCGACGTTGCCGAGCATATGGGGGCGCTTGCCGCCCAATACAACCTACCGCCCGAGCTCATGCGTATCGAGATCACCGAGACGGCTTATACGGGAGAGTCCGAAGCCGTGGACAAACTGACAGCCGACTTGCACACCCGCGGCTTCTCGACCTATATGGACGATTTTGGCACCGGTCAGTCCACGCTCGCGATGCTCAAGAACGTCAACGTCGACGTCATCAAGCTCGACCGCACCTTTGTGCCCACCGACCGCGATCAAGGCCGCAGCGCGCAGATCGTGTCATCGATGCTCGAGATGGCGCAGTCGCTCCATCTGCCCATTGTAATCGAAGGCGTCGAGACAGATGAGCAGGCGAACATGCTACGCCACATGGGTGCCCGCTACGCTCAGGGCTTCCTCTACTACCGCCCCATGCCGGCGAAGGATTTTGAGGCATTGCTCGATGGTGGCAATAACAACTGATACGCTCGCGCGCAAAACGCCACCGTCGAAGGGGGCATTTGTCTCCATTAGCTAACTTATTACCCCAATTCAAACCGAATTGGGGATATGATACAAACCGTTGTTCCGCCCAAGGAGGTTATCCATCATGAACGAGTCATATCGCCTGGGTGAGCAATCGATTATTGCCTATCTTCAGCGACTTGCGAATGGCATCTCGACCGCCGAACTCGATGTTGCCGCGCTGCCTGCTGAGCTGCGCGCCGTTGGCGAGCAACTGCAAAAGACGCATGCCATCCTGCAACAAGAGCGCCGGCTGCTTGAGAGCAACGCCTATATCGACCCGCTCACCAACTTGGGCAACCGCGGCGGACTCGACCGTCACGTCGAGCAGCTCTGGCACAAAGGTGACCCCTTCACCTGCGCCTATATTGACATCGACCATCTCAAACATTGCAATGATAGGTTTGGCCACGCCGAAGGCAATCGCTATATTCTGAACATCTGCCGCACGCTCTCCGAAACCATGGAGCACGATGAGATGCTGTTCCGCATCGGTGGAGACGAGTTTGTGCTCATCTCGCTCTCCGCAAACGAGACCGAACTCGAGCAGCGCTTGGATCGGGTACGTGCCGGGCTGATCGAGGCGAGCTCAGGTGGCAAGGCGCCCATGATCGCCAGCTTTAGCTTTGGCTGCTCGCGCGTCGATCCACTTGCCGGCGACACGCGTCGCCAGATGACGATGGATGCCGATCGCAAGATGTATCGCTATAAGCTTATGCATCGTGTGCAGCAACCGAAAGACAATGACGCGCCGCAACGCCCAATCGTCGATCAACTTCCCTGCAACGACCGGGTGTTCCAAGCGATCTCCATGAGCTCCGAGACGCGCTATCCGTTCATCCTTAACCTCGATACGGGAGAATCGCAATGGTCGGTTAACGCCGTGCGCGATTTTGACCTGCCCTCCCAGCACCCTTTTAACTCACTCGACATGTGGCTCGCCCGCGTTCATCCCGAGGACCGCGACAACGTACGCGCCGAGCTCGACATGGTGATAAACGGCACGTGGCACTTCCACTACATGCAGTATCGCGTAATGGATGCCACCGGAAAATACGTGCTTTGCGACTGCACGGGCTACCGTTTGGACGGCACCGATACCGAGCCCAGCATGTATGTGGGCATTATCATCAACCGAAGCTTGGCAGATACGACCGACTCGGTAACGGGCCTGGGCGATGTCCACGCGCTGGTCAACGCTATTGGAGAGATGCGCCGCGTGGCGCGCGAGGCAGGCTTTATTGCCATTAAGGTCGACGATATCGCCGAAGTCAATGCCCGCTTTGGATTCGATGCAGGCGACCGCGTGCTCGCCGAAAGCGCCGCCTGCCTTATGGAATGCTCGCGCGGCAAGGGTCGTCTGTTCCGCTCGACGGGACCAATGTTCGTGGCGCTTTTCGACGACTTTGATCCCGAAGAGACCGACGAGCTCGCAAACGAAATCGAGCGATTCTTGGGGTCGCCCGTGCTCTTTGGCTCATTTGAATATCAGCCGCCCATTCGTGTGGCGACACTTCATCTGGACGCTGTCGACCGACAGCCCGTTTCCATTTTGAACGAGCTCAAAGCGTTGCTTAAAGAGGCGCCGCAAGTACCGGGCACCAAGCTGGACTAGCGTTGTGGGGCACGATGTGAAACACAAGCCGTTTCACCTCGCGCCCCACGCCATCTGCCCTCTCGTGCGATAATCCTCCGCAGAAGTCACCGACAGCAGAGGGAGTTTGTGATGAAGGTTCTTTTGGTCAATGGCAGTCACAAGGCAAACGGCAACACCGCCCGCGCACTCGCCGAGGTCGCCGAGCAGCTCAATACCGAAGGCATTGATACCGAAGTGTTTCAGCTGGGCGCCAAGCCCATTCGCGATTGCATCGGTTGCGGCCAGTGCGGCAAGCTTGGCGGTCGCTGCACCTTTGACGACGACGTGGTGAACGAGCTCATCGCTGCCGCCGAGCAGGCCGACGGCTTTGTCTTTGGCTCGCCCGTCTACTATGCGCATCCCAGCGGACGCATCCTCTCGGCCCTCGACCGCGCATTCTATGCCGGAGGCAAAGCCTTTGCACACAAGCCGGGCGCTGCCGTCGCCGTCGCCCGTCGCGGCGGCACGTCGACGACCTTCGACGTGCTCAACAAGTACTTCACCATCAACCAGATGCCCGTGGTTGCTTCCACCTACTGGAACAACGTGTTTGGCCGCGTGCCCGGCGACGCCGATGGGGACGCCGAGGGCCTTGCCACCATGCGAAACATCGGCAAAAACATGGCTTGGCTCCTGCGCTGCATCGAGGCAGGCCGTGCCGCCGGTATCGACGCGCCCGAAGCCGATCGCGCAACGACCAACTTCATCAGGTAGAACGGCGGAACAAAATGATTCAGATTTTTGGCACCAAAAAGTCCTTCGATACCAAGAAGGCCCAGCGCTTTTTTAAGGAGCGCCGCATTAAGGTGCAGTTTATTGACCTTAAGGAAAAGGAGATGAGCAAAGGCGAGCTCACGAGCGTGATGCAGGCGGTCGGCGGCATCGACAAGCTGCTCAACCCCAAGGCCAAGGACGAGGAGACGCTCGCGCTCATCCAGCACCTCACCCCTAGTCAGCGCTTCGATAAACTGCTCGAGAATCAGCAGGTCTTGGCCGAACCCATCGTGCGCAACGGCAAAAAGGCCACCGTTGGTTATTGCCCCGATGTATGGGAAGCCTGGGAGTAGCTTGTGTTATTTGCCGGCGCGTGGGTATAAGAGCAGGCGTTTGGCATAAGATTCAACTGTAAGCCATGTCTAACAAAGGAGGGCACATGCCCAACAAACCCGTGAAGATCATCATGCTTACCGGATACCTCGGTGCCGGCAAGACCACGCTGCTCAACCACATCCTCGCTAACGACGGCGGCATCCGCGCCGCCGTGATCGTCAACGATATCGGCGAGATCAACGTCGACGCCAGCCTTATCGCCGACGGTGGCCTTTCCGAGACCGACGACCTCATCCCGCTCACCAACGGCTGCATCTGCTGTACGCTTTCGGACGACCTTGCCAACCAGCTGCAGGGCATCGCCGATTCGGGCAACTTCGATTACATCATCATCGAGGCATCGGGTATTTGCGAGCCTATCCCTATCGCCTACACCATCTCGAGCTTCTGCGACGAGGCCAAGGTGGGCGGCGAGCCCAAGCTCGCGCTCGACAACATCGTGGCCGTGGTCGACTGCGCCCGCATGTATGACGAGTTCAACGGCGGCCGCGACCTGTTGGCCGAGGATATCGACGAGGACGACATCGAGAGCCTGCTCATCCAGCAGATCGAGTTCTGCTCCACGCTGATCCTCAACAAGACCGATACCGTGAGCCCTGAGCAGATCGCCGAGCTCAAGGCCATCGTGCGCAGCCTGCAGAAAGACGCCGTGATCGTCGAGGCCCAAAACGGCGAGGTCCCCATGGAGGAGCTGCTCGATACCGACCGCTTCGACTTTATGCGCGCCTACAACTCCGCCGCCTGGATCGAGGCCATGGAGCATCCCGAGGAGCACGACGACCCCGAGGTGCTCGAGTACGACATCGAGACCTTTGTGTACTCGCGCCGTAAGCCGTTTGACCTGCAGAAATTCACCGATTTTGTTGAGCAGGAGTGGCCCGACGAGGTCATCCGCGTCAAGGGTCCGCTGTGGCAGACCGGCGATCCGGACATGTGCTACATGTTTGAGCAGGCCGGCCACCAGATGCGCCTGATGGAGAACGGCCTGTTTGTCGACTCGGCGCCCGAGGGCGAGAAGCAGAAGATTATCGACGAGAACCCCGAAATCATGCAGATTTGGGACGACGAGACGGGTGACCGCATGACGAGCCTGTGCATCATCGGCCGTCACATGGACAAGGATGCGCTCATCGCCTCCCTCGATGCCTGCCTGACCGACTGGCACCGCGCCTAGGTTTATCCAAGCGGGCATTTTTCCGTTACGTAACCGCCAAACCACCACGAAGGTGCCTGTCCCCTTCGTGGTGGTTTTTCGTTCTGAGCCAAGGAGATTCATGTTCAATATCGTGCTGTATGCGCCCGAGATTCCGGCCAATACGGGCAATATCGGCCGTACCTGCGTGGTCACCGGCGCCCGCCTGCATCTGGTGGAGCCGCTGGGCTTTTCGCTCGACGACAAGACGGTACGTCGCGCCGGCCTGGGCTACTGGCAAAACTTGGATGTGACGACCTATGCCGGCTGGGAGGATTTCCTTGCGCGCAACGGCCTCTCCCCCGCCGATGGCCGTCTGCATCTGCTGACCAAAAAGGCACGCCGCACCTATGCGCAAAGCACCTACCGCGACGGTGACTATTTGGTCTTTGGCAGCGAGAGCTCGGGCATTCCCGAGCCACTGCTTGCCGCGGCGCCCGAGCGCTGCGAGCGCATCCCGATGCTGCGCGATTGCGACTCGCTTGATAACGCCGAGACTTGGGAAGCCCACGAGGTGTCGCTGGGGCATATCGAGGACGGCCATGAGGCCATCCTTCGGCAGGATATCTGCGGCAACTTCGTCAATCCGGACGACTACCGCATCAGCGCACTCAACCTCTCCAACAGCGCCGCCATCGTCCTCTACGAAGCCCTGCGCCAAACAGGCTTTGCCGGCATGTGACAAAGGAACTGTCCCTTTGTCACATTCAAGCGCCACGCCGACGGCACACACGCCTAATTGATGCTCTAGATAAAGAGCCTTCACTTTTAATCAGAATTAACTAAAGTAAAATGAAGTTAAACGGCGGTGTGAAAGGAGAGTCTTGTGAAATATCTCGAGAACCCGTTTACCCCCAGTTTTGGTGAGGTTCCTGCCCATCTCGCTGGCAGACAACAGATTATTCGGGATTTGGACCGTGCCTTCTTGAGCCAGCGCAGGCGCCCAGAATTGACCTCGATCTTCTCAGGCGCGCGTGGAACCGGTAAAACCGCTCTCATGTCGTCGCTCGCGACAAGGGCGGAATCCCACGGCTGGATTGCCGTAAAGACAACCGCGCTCCCGGGAATGCTTGGGGAAATCGAGTTCGGGGCGAAACGCGCCGCAGCCCATCTCATCGACTCGTCCAACCACCTCGAAGTCACCGGTCTCGGAATTGCACCGCTCGGCAGCATCGAGGTCAATCGCGTTCACGATGCCTCAACCTGGCGTTATCGCATGAGCGATATCATCGACCAGCTCAACGAGGCGGGCACCGGTCTGCTCGTCACGGTTGACGAGGTAGACCCGACACTCGACGAGATGATTCAGCTCGCAGCGACGTATCAGCACTTTGTGACCGATGGGAAACGCGTCGCGCTGCTCATGGCGGGGCTTCCCAACAACGTCTCGACGTTGCTGAACCACAAGACGGTCTCGTTCCTTCGCCGCGCCCAACAATATCATCTGGGTCGCATTGCCGACTATGACGTACGCGAGGCCTTGATTCGCACAATCCAGGAAAACGATCGCCTGGCAGATGCTGTGGGAATCGATAGGGCTGTTCGCTCGATCTCTGGTTTTCCCTTCCTATTGCAACTCGTAGGCTACCGTGCCTGGGATCTCACAAGCGATTCGAAGGAGATCTCGTCACGCGACTTTGACCTGGGAATCAAAATCGCGCGCGACGAGATGGACGACCGAATCCTCGCGGCAACCTATCGGGAACTCACTGCAGAGGACAAGCGATTCCTCATTGCCATGCTCGATGACGAGAAAGAGTCCACCACCGCCGACCTTGTCGAGCGCCTTAAGCGTTCGCCGCAACAGGTCTCCCGCTACCGACGCCGCATGATAGATGCCGGCATCATCGGGGAACGAGGACGAGGGCTCGTCGCATTTGAATTGCCATTCTTCCGCGACTATCTCGCGGCTCAATGCGTGAAATAGAAGTCAATGTGGCAAAGAGGCAGCCCCTTTGTCACATTGCCTATAGGTAGCGACCGGTAATGCTCTTGGGGCAGGCAGCGATATCCGCCGGCGTACCGGCGCAGACGATTTGCCCGCCCGCGTCGCCGCCCCCTGGGCCCATATCGATCACATAATCGGCGTTACGGATAAGGTCGAGATCGTGTTCGATCACGATAACCGTGGCGCCCTTGGCAACGAGGCCATCAAACACGTTCAATAGCACCTGAACATCGACCGGATGCAGGCCGATCGTGGGCTCGTCAAATACGAATACGGCATCATCCTGCACGCGGCCCATCTCGCTCGCAAGCTTAAGACGCTGAGCCTCGCCGCCCGAAAGCGCCGGCGTGGGCTCACCGAGCGTGAGATAGCCCAAGCCCAGGTCGTGCAAGGTCTGCAAGCGCGTCTGAACCTTCTTGAGTCCCACCGTGGCGTCGAGGGCCTCGTCCACACTCATGTCCATGAGCTGCGGCAACGTAAGCAGACTCCCGTCCTTGCCCTCACGATGGATACGCGAAGCCGCGTCTGCATAACGCGAACCGCGACATGCCGGGCAGACGATCTCGACATCGGGCAAAAACTGCACGTCGAGCGATATCGAGCCCGTGCCATCGCACGTAGGGCAGCGCAAGGCGCCAGTGTTGTAGCTAAAGGCACCCGCCTTGTAGCCGGCTGCCTTGGCCTCGGGCGTACGGGCAAAGGCGCGACGCAGCTCATCATGGATGTCGGCATAGGTTGCCACCGTCGAGCGCACGTTGGCACCGATGGGCGTGGCGTCAATCAGGTTGGCACGGGCAATGCCTTCGGCATCGACCCAACGCACGTGTCTTGGCAGACGCTCGCCAGTTGCCTGAGCCTTGAGTGCCGGAATGAGCGTCTCGAGCACCAACGTCGTCTTGCCCGAACCCGAAACGCCCGTCACCGCGACCAAGCGGCCGCGCGGGATATCGACTTCGAGCGGCTTGACGGTATGGATGGCATCGGTTGCCATGCGGATGTGGCCCTGGTCGAACATCTCCTCGTCAGTCACCTGCGGACGCAAGCGCTTGGGGTCTGCGCGCAAAAACGGCGCGATGCGACTGCTCTGCGATTGCTCGACCTCGTCTACCGTACCGGCAGCGATCACGTTACCGCCGCCCGCTCCGGCAACGGGGCCCATCTCGACCAAATAGTCGGCTTCCGCCAGTACGCGCGTATCGTGGTCGACAACAACCACGGTGTTGCCGTCATCCACCAGATCGCGCATCACGCTAACCAAGCCGTCGACATTGGCAGGATGCAGGCCAATTGAGGGCTCATCCAGCACATAAAGCACCCCCGTCGATCGGTTGCGCACCACGCGGGCGAGCTGCACACGCTGGCGCTCACCCGTGGAGAGCGTGGCACCGGCGCGATCGAGCGAAAGGTAATCAAGACCCAGGTCGACCAGACGACGGGCCGCGCCCAAAAATGAATCGCAGATATCCGCTGCCATGGGCTGCATCTCGGTCGGCAAGGATGCGGGCACCCCGCGCACCCACTCAATCGCATCACCAAGCGTCATGGCCGCCGCTTGCGCCAGATTGATACCGCGCACCTGGGGCTGGCGCGCAGCCTCGGAGAGACGCGTGCCACCGCAATCGCGGCATGCTCCCTCGCGCAAAAAGCGCGCAACGCGTTTTAAGCCCTTATCGTCCTTGACCTTGGCGAGCGCATTTTCGACGGTATAGACGGCGTTGTAATAGGTGAAGTCGAGCGGCGTGGCGCCCTCGCCGTTTTTGGGCACGTAGAGAATGTGCTTTTTAACCGCCGGACCATGGAACACGATGTCGCGCTCTTGAGGCGTGAGCTGGTTAAATGGCACGTCGGTGCGCACGCCCATCTCGCCAGCCACCTGCTTCATCAGATCCCACATGAGCGTGCCCCAGGGAAGGACCGCACCTTCGTTGATAGTCTTTGACTCGTCGGGCACCAGGCTCGCCTCGTCCACCTCGCGCATGACACCGGTGCCGCCACAGGTGGGGCACGCACCGCCGCTGTTAAAGGCAAGGTCCTCGGCACTCGGCGCGTAGAACTCGCGACCGCACGCAGGGCACGTGAGCGCCAGGCCAGCGGCCACGTTAAGGCTCGGCTCTACACGCGCCCCGCAATGCGGGCACACATGATGGGCGCAACGGCTAAAGAGCAGACGCAGGCTGTTGTTGAGCTCGGTCATGGTACCAAAGGTCGAGCGCACGCCCGGCACGCTGGGGCGCTGATGCAATGCGAGCGCCGCCGGCACGTGCAGCACCTCGTCCACCTGGGCGTGTTCGGCCTGTGTTAGGCGACGACGAGTATAGGTGCTGAGTGCTTCCAAGTAGCGACGCGAGCCCTCGGCATAAAGAACCCCCAGCGCCAGCGAACTCTTGCCCGAACCCGATACGCCGGCAATGCCCACGAGCTTTCCCAGCGGAATATCGATATCGATGTCCTTGAGGTTATGGACACGTGCGCCACGCACCTCGATAGCCTGCGGACTCATCTTCTGTTCCGTCATCTTTATCACCCTACTCATGCTATAAAACTCGATCGCTGATGTACTCGCCCAGCATAGGCACGGTAAACCGGATGAGGCCGTATCCGGCAGCCTCGATGACGCGCTCGCGAATCAGGCTTGCGCGATATTTGCTCGCCCAGCTTTGGGTGCGATCGCAACGCTCAATGATATCCGCCATGCGAGTCGGTTTGCCCTCGTCAGCCGCCATGGCCTCGATAAAGAGGCGCTGCGGACTGCGCAACCCGTAATACAAGGGAGCGTCGACCGCTTCATAGAACTCGGAGACGGCATCGGCGTAGCCAGCCTCGACATCGCGCCTTTCAATGACTCGCGAGTTGCGCCGGACAGCAGACCGCCACATGTAATAGCCCACCAGCTGAACCATATAGGGATGCCCCATGCTTTTGCGCGCCGCAAGGTCCGCCGTCTCCGCGTCAACGTAAAGACCAGCGTCTTTGACCGTCTGGATATACGAATCGCGCACCTTGGGCAAAGATATCGCCCCCAGCGTACGCTGCTGGGCACGCCGCAAAAACGTCACGCTCGGCTCTTCGAGCAGATCGTCAACCATACTGGGTAAGCCGGCAAAAACAAGCGCAAGGCCGCGCTGGTCGCTATCGGACAAGCCCGTGGCATCCTGGTCTCCGAGCACCTGCTGATAGAGAACAGCAAGAGCCGCCAGCTCCTCGATAGACGCAGATTGAGCCTCGTCAATCGCAAACAGTATGCCCTTGCCTGGACCGAGCCTCTTGAGGCGCTCGTTGACCAGCCCTCGCAACGTCTCGCCCTTTGCTCGCGCCGCCTCGACTGACATCCGCCCAAACGACGGACCGAACTCCATTGACGTTACAACGGGTTTATTCGAGCGAAGCGCGTCGGCCAAGCGGTCGCATAAGCCAAGCGAAGCGGAATCGGAGACAACCGCCCATCCGCGCTCGCTGGCCAGACGTTGCAGCTCCCGCAGGAGAACTGTCTTGCCGCAGCCGCGGTTTCCCGTAATGAGCATGAGCCTGCCCGGCGCTCCGGCGCCGTTATCGAGCCCTTCCTCAAAATCTTCGATGACCGACTCGCGACCGATGAGTATCGGAGGCCGCTTGCCGGCAGTGGGCTTAAAGGGATTTGGATTCATGTCGGACTCCTCGGATTGGCAAACCCTGGTAATAGTTATACCAACTTATACCGAGTTATACCAATAGCATGGAACAAAAGGAACTGCCCCTTTGTCACATGTGGCCGAAAAACTCCGCGTCTGCTGCACGCCAGGGGCGGAAGGTGGCGGGATCGACCTTTACGTGTGCCGCGGCGGGTACGTCGTACCATTTGACCGTGTAACCGGCGCCGTGAGAGCAAAAGACCGAGTCGGGCGTGTTGGGCAGATCGGCCTCGGGCTCATAGGCGGCCGTCTCGATTACGTGCTCGGCATCATGGCAAGCCGCATAGCCGGCGAACTCCAGGTACAGATGCCCGCGACCACTCGTGTAGGCAGCCACCTCCAGCGCATAATCCTGAACCTCGGATGCCGGCACGCGACCCACAATCTTCGCCCGGTCCCCCGCCATCGTCGGCGGCTCGTACTCGGCACCCATGCGCGTGACATCCGAGAGCGCCCGGCCCACGCACTCCCCCGGCACCTCGAGCTCAAAGCGATACCACGGCTCCAACAGCACCGCCGCGCCGGCCTCACGCGCCTGCATGAGCCCCTGGCGAATCGCGCGGTACGTGGCCTGGCGAAAATCGCCGCCCTCGGTGTGTTTGGCATGCGCGCGACCACCCGTGAGCGTAATGCGTACATCGGTGATGGGCGAGCCGGTCAGCACGCCCAGGTGATCGCGCTCCATGGCGTTAGTGAGTGCCAAACGCTGCCAGTTAAGATTGAGCTCGTCGGTCGAGGTCACGGTGCCAAACTGCACGCCCGAACCCGCTGCCAACGGCTCCAGGCGCAGATGCACCTCGGCATAGTGGCGCAGCGGCTCAAAGTGGCCCACGCCCTCAACCGGCTGCGAAATAGTCTCCTTATAGAGAATGCCGCCAGACTCAAACGCAACCGAAAGGCCAAAGCGATCGGCCAACACCCGCTGCACGACCTCGAGTTGCACGGCGCCCATCAGCTGCAGGTGAATCTGCTCCAGATGCGTATTCCAGCTTACGCCGAGCATAGGATCTTCATCCGCCAACTCAGTCAATGCTTTGAACACCGTATGGACGTCGTGTTCGCCCGGAAGCACCGTATAGGTGAGAACTGGCGCAATGACGGGCGCATCGCCCGCGGGCTCCGCGCCCAAGGCGTCCCCCGGGCGAACGTGCGCAAGACCCGTCACGGCGCAAATACCGCCAGCAGCAACTTCTTGGGCAAGCTCATACTTCTCGCCGTTATAGATGCGTACCTGATCGACCTTCTGCTCCCATGCCTCGGCACCGGAACGTGCGTCAATCATCTGCTTGGCATGCAGCGTGCCGCCGGTCACTTTAACCCAAGCCAAGCGCTCGCCGCGATCCCCGCGGCTGACACGATAGACGCGCGCGGCAAACTCTGGATACCATACCTGTTCGCGCATCAGCGCGCATATACCGTCCAGCAGCTCGTCCACGCCTTGGTCCTTGAGCGCCGAGCCGGCAAAACATGGAAAGAGCTTGCGCTCGGCAACCATGCGCGACAGCGTTGCGACAGAAAGCTCACCCGCCTCAAGAAACTCCTCGAGCGCCGCCTCGTCCAACGCAGCAGCGTCCTCCTGAACGGCGCCGCCCGCCAGCAGTTCGTTGGCATCCAAGCAGCCCTCGGAAAGGCGTTGCCCAAGTTGTGCCAGCAAAACATCGCGACCGGGATTCTCCAAATCGATTTTGTTGATATAGATGAACGTCGGGATGCCATAGCGTGCAAGCAGGCGCCACAGGGTTTCGGTGTGCCCCTGCACGCCGTCGTTGGCGCCCACAACCAAAATCGCGTAGTCGAGTGCGCGCAGCGTGCGCTCCGCCTCGGCAGAAAAATCGACATGTCCCGGCGCATCCACGAGCATGACGTGGGTATCGCCATGGTCGAGCACGGCCTGCGACGAGAAAATCGTAATGCCACGCTCGCGCTCGATCGTGTTCGTGTCCAGATGCGAATCGCCATCGTCCACGCGGCCGCGCTTGCGAATGCGACCCGCGTTGAACAGCATGGCCTCGGCCAACGTGGTCTTGCCAGCATCGACATGCGCCAAGATTCCAACGACCACTTGCTTCGACATGGCTCTCCTCTTATTACAAGCCCATCGCGCGAGGCAACGGGCGTTCACGCTCCACACTGGATGATACAATTTACGGGCCGGCGGGCGAAGCGGGCCCTATCCCCCGACCGAGCTCATCGCCCCGCGTTGCCGCGCGGCGATTTTCGTAGGTTCGCGCCTTGCGAAAGCCGGCACCTCCCCTTTTGTCTGCCTTGGCTCATCTGGGGCGGCAACAACGCGAGCCTCACAACAACGCGTTTT
This sequence comes from uncultured Collinsella sp., assembly GCA_902495645.1. Classification (GTDB taxonomy): domain Bacteria; phylum Actinomycetota; class Coriobacteriia; order Coriobacteriales; family Coriobacteriaceae; genus Collinsella. The sequence goes on from CABUXY010000005.1 coordinate 38,130, forward strand.
ACCAAAAATGGCCCCACTCGGGGCCATTTTCATTTCGATGAAACGCTGGTATGTGACTCGGCCTTTATGCCTCGCGCAGCCAATCAAACGCGACGCGCGGCGTACCGTCCGACACATATACGATACCGGCGCGCTTAAACCCGGCCTTGGCGATGGCGCCCTGCATGGGCAGGTTGTCCTGATGCGTGTCGATGCGCAGGTGATCGGCGCGCTCCTTGGCAAAGGCAAACATCGCAGCCGCGATACCGTGCGCGGTGCCATCGGACGCCACACGGTGCAGCACAGCATACGGGGCGTCGCTGCGCCACTGGCCGCCCTCGATCACATCGTAGGAACTGTCCGGCCCCGGCAGAAAGGCAAACGTCGCCACCACGCGTCCGTCTTCCTCGCACACATAGCTGCCACCGGCGGCGATATCGGCAGCCAGCTGCTCGCCCGAAGGCGTGCCCTCGGGCCACTGCGTCGTGTTGCCATGTGCGCGCATAAAGGCGCGGGCCGCGTCATAGATGGCCATGACGGCGGGAATGTCAGTATCGAGGGTTTTTCTGATCATCACGCGGCGACCTCACGTTTATTGGTATCACTTTGATTGGGCAATGATACCAGCGTTTGGAGAGAGGCGCGAAGCAGATGGGAAGCAAAAAGCGAGCCGCCTGGTCAAAGGCCAAAAGCGAGTTTTTGGGCGCTGCTACCGGCGGCGATATGAGCGATCTGTTTGCGCGCGAGGACGAACGCCGCGACGCCCTGGACGCCGAGCGCGATGAAGCCTGGCGCTACAAATCGTGCGAGCGCAAAAACCGTTACGACACACGCGCCGAGGCCGAGGCAGTTATGGCCGACTGCGAAAACCGCGGGCGGCGTGGTTTGGCCTGCTACAAATGCGAGTACTGCGGTGGCTGGCACCTGACGTCACACCCTTGGAAATAGGCTCCGCATCGGCACGGCGCTGGCAAAGCGCCGGCAATCGCACGCAAACTACGGGCGCGGCGGCACCAAAACATCGTAACGAACGGCCTTGCCCGCAAGCTGATAGCTCGGCTTAACGCCGGCAAGCAGCGGTCCCTTCACCGGCCGCTTGATAACGACCTTGCGCGGGTGCACCGCAAGCGCAGCTTCGACCAGCGTCTCCTCATCGGCACACGGCTGTTCCAGATGGTGCAAGAGTTGGAACTTCTTTTTAACCGCCGCGCTCTTGGTGCGCTCGGGAAACATGGGATCCAGATACACCACGTCGGGAGCGGTGAGCTCGCCCCGCCCGAACAGCTCAGCTGTATGGCGAAGGCCGGCAATGCTGTCCTCGCCCGCATGTAAGCGCATGCGCGCCACGGCTGTCGCAAGCGCCGGATCATCTGCCGCGCGATCCAAGGCATCCTTGAGGAGCGCCGCGATCACGCAATCCTGCTCATACAGATCGACGGTAAAGCCCGCGGCCGCCAACAGCAGCGAATCCTCGCCAAAGCCCGCCGTGGCGTCAATCGCCCATGGGCTCTCAATGCCTTTTGCGCGCGCAGCCTTTACCAGCAGCTCTTGCTGCAGACGGCCCTGCTTAAGCCGTGGAAGCATGCGGCCAAAATCGGCGCGCAGCTCCATCGTGCCGTCGGTGAGCGTGAGGCCCTCGGACTTCCCGGTCAGCTCAAGCCCCGCGGCCCGAGCAACAGAAAAGGGATCGACGACGCCCATGAGCACTCCTTAGCAAGCAAAACGAATACGTGAGCGCCGTTTATGTCGGCACCCAACCGTCCGCTATTGTCCCACATGCGACATGGCCCACAGCATCCCAATGCAAAGCACCGCCATCAATCCCGTGCACACGGCAGCGATCACAGAATCACCCATGCGCCTTCCCAACGACCGCGGCTCACGCACTTGCACTGCTCCGTACATCATGGCTCCTCCTTGAGACCAGCTCCTTGTTACGGCCTCATCATCTCAGTGCCTCACATGAGCTGCCATCGATTTGGCTTACGTCCAGCTTTCCTTTTTGAAAGGTTGGGGTGGGCTGCGCGGGGTCAAAGCGCTTTCAGGCGCATGCATCGCCGCGTTGAACTACAATGTGCTTCACCATATGTGCAGCACATGGGGTACGTCAGATTGACGTACTCGTATCGAAAGGACCAGCCATGAGTTCCGCTCGCAAGACTCTCAAAATCCTTGCCCTCGTCTACTTTGTTTTGGGCATCGCCAGCCTCGTCATCGCCGGCGTCGGCATCGCGACCGGCAACCTCGATTCCACGTACGGGTCGAACGCCATGCTCGCCGCGGTCGTGCTGGTCGCCAAGGGCGTTGTCGATCTTGCCGCAGGTGTTGCGGGCATCAAGGGCGCCAACAAGCCTTCGCAGGTGGATGGTGCGTTTAAGCTCGGCATCGTTGCCGCAATCGCCACGATTGCGCAGGCCGCGCTCACGCTTCCCGCGCTCGGCGGCAGCGCCGTCAATATCGTCGCCTTTGTCATCGTGGTGTACGACCTGTTCTTTGTTCAGCAGGCACACGCCGTTAAGGCCGAGAACAAGGACCGCCTGTAAGCGCTCGCTTCTCATAACCTCTGCAGCCAAGCAACTAAAAAGGGCCGATCGCGCATCTCCGCGGTCGGCCCTTTGCGTTTGCCCAGATAAAACCTGCCAAAATAAACCTGTCCCTTTTTGGTAGGTTAGCAGTGGCGGTACTCGGCGATGATGAAGTCGATATCGGTCTGGAGCGTGTCCAAATTTGCCAGGCGCTCTTTGTCGGCAGGGCGTGTGCGGTAGTAGTACGGCGTCATCTGGAACACCGCCTCGATGTCGGCCTGGGTCTGAAGCGTAATATTCGCAGACACCCGTTGCGTTCCGACTAACTCGAGCTCGGTAGTCTTCGGCAGCTTCTCGTCGTTAAGGTACGGCGTATCGTAGAGCACTTCCTTAAGCCCAAAGAGATGACGGGCACCCGGCACCACGGTGTAGAGCGAGCCCTCCGACGCCAGCACGCGGGCAAACTCGCGCTCGTTAAAGGGAGCGAAGAGCTCGGTCACCATATCGAAGGTGCCATCGGCCACGGGGATGTCCTTCATGTTGGCCACGAAGTAGGTCGCATCGCCGCGCTTGGCGGCAAGGCGCACCATCTCTTTGCCCAGGTCAAAGCCGTAAGCATCCACGCCCAGCACCGCACCCATGGCGCTGGTGTAGTAGCCCTCGCCACAGCAAATATCGAGCAACGTCATGGGGCAGTTCGTAGACGCGGCACGTCCAGACACCCGCTCGCGCACCAGCTCGACCATCGCATCGCGCAACGGCGCATAGTAACCGCGGTTCAGAAAGTCGCGACGGCTGCGTGCCTGCGACTTGGGATCGCCCATGGAGTCGCCGCTCTTGGACGAGCGCAGGAGATATAGATAGCCCTCGCGCGCACGGTCAAACCGGTGCCCACCCGCGCATGCAGCACCGCGTTCGTCATCCACCAGCGGCTCATGGCAAACGGGACACAACAACATGGCAACTCCTTAGCGCGAACAACACAACGCCCACCATTGTCGCACGCCTTCCCCGCCTAGTCATTGGGGACGTTCTTGAATGAGTAATCGTTTTAGAACGTCCCCAATGACTAGGCGATTAGGAGTATCATCGTCTGCGCAAATAAGCACAAAAGAGCATGTTAGAGATTGAGAGCGTATGGCTGACACCGTATCTAAGCACATTGACATGACCACCGGATCGCTGTGGCGCAATGTTCCCCTGTTCGCCTTCCCTGTGGCCGCCACGAGCATCTTGGAGCAACTGTCGAACCTCATCGCCACGGTCATCATCGGTAACTTCTCGGGCGACCAGGGAACCCTCGCCATGGCGGCGGTCGGCTCCAATGTCCCGCTTACCAGTCTTATGCTCAACCTGTTTATTGGCATGTCGCTTGGCTCCAACGTGGTCATCGCCAACGCTATCGGCCGCAACGATCAGAACATGGTCAAACGCGCCGTCCATACCTCGATTTTAATGGCGCTCGTGGGCTTTGTCGTCATCGCGCTGGGCGAGATCTTTGCCGAGCCCATGCTCGCCGCGCTCAACGTTCCCGCCGAAACCATGCCGCTCGCCTCGCTCTACCTACGCGTCTTTTTGCTCAGCATGCCCTCGATCTTGCTTTACAACTTTGAGGCCGCGATCTTCCGCTCCGTCGGCATCACCCGCATGCCGCTGCAGGCGCTTGCCGTGTCCACCGTCCTCAACATTGGCCTGGACCTCATCTTTGTCCCCGTACTCCACTGGGGCGTCGCGGGCGTCGCCATCGCCACCGCCATCGCCTACACCGTCAGCGCCGCTACGCTCTTTATCCGCCTGCTCAAGACCGACTCCGTCGTCCGCGTCACCCCGCGCGACCTGGCTATCGACCCCGTCGCCCTCAAGCGCATCGTCAAGATCGGCCTGCCCGCCGGCATCCAGAGCGCCGTCTTTGCCGTCGCCAACATCATCATCCAGTCTGCTATCAACAGCCTGGGCACCGAGGTCATGGCGGCATCGAGCGCCGCTATGAGCTTGGAGTACGTATGCTACAACCTGCTCAACAGCTTTAGCCAGGCTTGCACCACCTTTGTGGGACAAAACCACGGTGCCCGCCAGATCGACCGCTGCACCAAAACGCTCAAGGTCTGCCTGGTCGAAGGCGGCATCGTCGCGCTCACCACAATTATCGTTATTGTCGGCCTGGGGCGCGAGATCTTGTCGCTGTTCAACAGCGATCCCAACATCGTCTCGATCGGCTATATCCGCGTGTGCTCGATCTTCCCGGCGTACGCCTTTAGCATGTTCTACGAAAACATGTCCGGCTACCTGCGCGGCTTTGGCATCTCGCTCACGCCCGCCCTCATCACCATGATCTGCGTCTGCGGCATCCGCTTCTATTGGGTGTTCTGCGTGTTCCCGCACTTCCGCACCTTTGCGAACATCATGATGGTCTACCCCATCAGCCTGGGTACCACGGCGTTCTTTATGGTCGTGGCGGTACTACTTTGCCACCCGGCACGCACCTATCGCACCACCCAAGCCAAAGCGACAGCCCGCTAAACACCGCACTCAACGCCACGCCAGTCATTAATTGACAATATGCGAGCTCATATAGTCGATAAAGCGCCTCGTGGCGATAGGCATGGTGTCCCAGCTGCGCCAGGCGGCCACCACGTCGCGCGAGGGGGCATGCACGATGGGCCGCACACGAATATCGGCTCGCATGCCCTCCACAGTACGACGATAGAGCATGCTCACGCCTAGGCCCTCCTCCACCATCGCCATGATGGTGTAGTCATCGGTCACCTCACTCGTCACGTGCGGCGACAGCCCATGCGTTGCGAATGCATCGAGCACCAGACTCTGTTCGCCCTCATCCAGCAGCACAAACGGCTCGGACGCCAGGTCGGCAAGTGTCACCTTTTCCTTTGCCGTCAGCGGATGCTCGGCCGGCAACAATGCTACCAACTCGTCGTGATAGACGACGCGCTTCTCGAGCCCAGCGGTAAATCCGCGTGCCGTAAAACAAAAATCAACCACGCCATCGTGCACCCATTGAGCGTTGCGCGTGTAATCGCCCTGTTTGAGGGTGAAGCGTACGCCCGGGTGCAGCGCACCAAAGTCGCGGATCACACGCGGCAGCACAGTGCGACTCACGTTGGTAAACGTCGCGATGCGAATATCGGTCGACGAAAGCCCCAGCAGCTCCTGGCGCTTGCCCTCGAGCTCGACCTCGGCGGTCACAATCTGGCGCAGGTACGGCAGATATTGTTTGCCGTCGCGCGTAAGCGACACGCCCTGCTTGCCGCGCTCGATAATCGTGGTGCCCAGCTCGCGTTCGAGCGCCTTGACGGCCTGGCTCACCGCACTTTGCGTATAGCCCAGCTCGTCCGCCGCGCCTTTAAGGCTGCCGCGATCGACCACCATACAAACAATCTGATACCGCGATGCCATCGTGCCTCCCCATCGATGTAGCTGTAAAACGTTTTGCCAGGGCTTTTTCTGCCAACATTAGTATTTCTTAATTATACTGAAGATACATTCGCTTTACTACATCCACATCTGGGAGCAGAATCCTTTTTACGAAACCGTTCTGTAACAAAAGGAGTCCCATGGATCGCAAAAAAGCAATCGCGCTCTCATTTTCCGTTCCCGTCGCATGGGGCTTTTCGTATCCCCTCATGAAGATCGGTATGGACAGCATGAACGCCACGAGCATCGTCGCGCTACGCTGCATCATCGCCTTTGTGGTCTGCCTGCTGCTCTTCCACAAGCACGCGTTGCGCATCAACCGCGACCTTATGGTCCGTGCCGCCATCATCGGCGCCATTATGGCAACCGAGCTCACCTGCATGTGCCTGGGCTCCAGCCTCACCTCCGCCTCCACCGCCGGCTTTTTGCAGAGCCTGACGGTCGTGATCGTGCCGTTTGCCAACGCCGCCCTGCTGCGTCGTGCCCCCGAGCGCAAAGTGCTCATCGGCACCGCCATCGTCACCTGCGGCATGCTGCTGCTCTCGGGCGCCGACTTCACCAGTCTGAACCCGGGCGCGCTCATCATGCTGCTCTCCGCCTTTGTCTACGCCGGACACATCATTGTCGCCAAGCGCTTTGTCGAAGATGTCGACCCGCTGGCTCTGGGCGTTTGGCAGCTGGGCTTCGGCGGCCTGTTCTCGGGCATTGCCGCATGCGCCTTTGGCGGCTTCACGCTTCCCAGTACGCCGGGCGAGATCGTGGTCGTCGTCGCGCTCGCACTCATCTGCTCTGCCTACGGCTTTATCACCCAAACGCTCGTGCAGCCCCACGTGCCTGCCGAGACCACCGGCTTCGCCTTCTCGCTCGAGCCGGTCTGCTCTGCCATCTTTTCGTTCTTCCTGGTCGGCGAGGTCCTGAGCCCCATCGCCTTCTTTGGTGCCGCCCTCATCCTCACCGGCGTCATGGTAGCAACCGTCGAGCTTCCGCGCCTTCGCGCGCATGGACAAGCTCGCATGGCAGGAGCGCCCGAGCACGTCTCGTAGACCCCGCTCTTCATACAGCCGTGGCATAAAGGCAACCGGTGCGCCTTTACAATAGATGCAAACAGAGCATCTGACGTAAAGGAGCCCCATGGACGCCGCGACCCGCGACCGCAACATAGCAACTTGGTTGGGCGATGCGCCGCAGCCGGTACGTGACACTACGAACCAGCTGCTCGAGCGCATCGCCCTTTTGCGTGCCGAGCAGACCATCTACCCGGCACAAGACGACATCCTCAATGCCCTCGCCTATACGCCGGCCGACCAGGTCAAGGTTGTCATCTTGGGTCAAGACCCCTATCACGGACCCAACCAGGCAATGGGGCTGTCGTTCTCGGTCCCCGCGACGCAAACCAAGTTGCCGCCGAGCCTGCGCAACATCTATAAGGAACTCAAAGCCGATCTGGGCTGCCCTATTCCCGCCACGGGAGATTTAACACCATGGGCACAACAGGGCGTCCTGCTTCTCAACACCACGCTCACCGTGCGCGAGCATGCCGCCAACTCGCACGCCAAGCTGGGCTGGAGCACGCTCACCGACTACGTTATCGAACGCTGCTGTCAGCTGCCCCAACCGGTAGTCTTTTTGGCATGGGGCCGCTTTGCCCAGCAGATGGTCGAAGGCAAGCTCGCCGCGACCGGCGCGGGCAAGGCAACCGGCAAGTTCTGCCTGGCCTCCACGCACCCCTCGCCGCTTTCGGCCAACCGTGCCACGGCAGAACTCCCCGCCTTTATGGGGTCGCGCCCCTTCTCGGCAGCCAATCGGCTACTCGAGCAGCATGACTCGACCCCCGTCAATTGGACTTGCCTCGGCTAAAAATCGATACATCAAAAACGCGCCCGACGGCTTTCCATCGGACGCGTTTCCTATTCGGGCCAAATAAATTGTGTGCGGCCGGCCTCGCCGCCATCGATCAGCAAACTCTGCCCGGTCATAAACCGGTTGGTCACGCCCACAAAGTAGATCCACTCGGCGACCTCTTGGGCGGTGGCCCAGCGTTTAAGCGGCGTGAGCTCCATAATCTGGTTCCACAGGTGCTCGTCTTCCATCACGCAACGGTTGAGCGGCGTGATAACGCCGCCCGGGTCCACACTGTTGGCAATGGCCTGCGGCGCCAGGCGGTTTGCAAGGTTCTTGGTGTAGGCGATAACGCCGCCCTTGCTGGCAGCATAGGCGGGAAACTCCGATCCCGTATGTCCGCTCGCCGACCCCACATTGACCACGGATTTGATAGCCAGTGTCGGCTTGGCGGCAAGCCCCTCCCCCACAAAGGCGTAGTGCTCGGTCACGTTGATGGTGCCACGCAGGTTGGCAGCAATATCGTCGGCCGAATCCTGCGTACCGGCAACGTTCACGATTACCTGGGGTTCAAGATCGCCTGGAAACGAGTCCGGCTCGCGTACATCAACGATCAGATGGCGGTAGCGCTCGTGTTCGATCGCCGCCGGCAGCAGATCAAAGCCCACGACCTCGTGGCCCTCGTCCAAAAAGCGCTGCACGCACGCGGCTCCGATACCGCCCGAAGCGCCCGTGATCAAAACCCGCATACTTGCTCCTTAGGCGGTTGCGTGGCGCTCGAGGTACTCGGAACCCACATTCTCGCGCTCCCAGCCGCGCACGACCTTGTAGCCCACGGGGCTCAGGAAGACCTCGCACAGCAGCTCGGCGACAGCGCCGGTCAGCGAGCACATAAGGACCTGCACCCAGGTCCAACCAAAGAACGTGTGGCTCACCACAATGGCAAAGACCAGGTTGTCGATAAACTGGCCAACACCCGTGGACACATAGGAGCGGAAGGCGAAGCTCGCAAAATTATTCTTTTTGAGCATGCGGCCGAGCGACTGGTTGAGCGTGGAGTTAACCACGGCAGAGACGAGCATTGCCAGCGAAGAGCCCAGCACCACGTACCAGGTGCCACCGATGGTAGCGTTAAGGGCAGTGTTAACCTCGATCATGCCCGTGTCGTAGTAGGCGCCCCACATACCGGGCGTGAGCGAGCATGCCCAAAAGCACAGGCTCACGGCCAGGTTAACCAGCAGCGCGAGGATAGAGATTTTGATGGATGCCTTGGCGCCAAAGCGCTTGCAGATCATGTCCTGGCACAAAAACGAGACCCAGCTCACCACAAAGCCGCAATCGAGTGCCAGATACGGCAGGCTGATAAGCTCTTTGTTGGCCAGCAGGTTCATCATGATGACACTCACGAAAAACAGCGAAACCGTTGCCGCGGGAATGCTCCGCAACAGGACCTTGTAGTCCTCCATGACCTTCTTGATCATTATGTACTCCTTTGGTTTTAGGTTTAACGAGCAGGATATCGGACCCGAACTGCTCGGACGCCCCGGTCTTGAGACGACGGTGGGTATGATAGCCGCTCACACGGCATCAGGCAAGTAAATGGCGCGGCAGCCCCGCAGGGTCACCGCGCCGATGCGTTAAAAGGCCACGTTGCCAAACTCCGACAGGATAAGGTCGGGGTTGTGGTCGGTTGCCCAATCCACGTTCCACGGACTCGTGAACAGCAGCAGCTTGCCGCCGCGCATGTCCTCGACGCGCAGGGTGTCGCGCGTGAGCGAAAGGCCCGGGATATCGATGGTGTCGGGGTCGTTCTGGATCCAGCGGATGTCCGTATAGGGCAGCGGCTGGCGACGAACCTCAACACGGTACTCGGCCTTGAGGCGGCGCTCGAGTACCTCAAACTGCAGCACGCCGACCACGCCCACGATGACGCTCTCCATACCGGCACCCAGCTCGCGGAAGATCTGGATAGCTCCCTCCTGGGCAAGCTCCTCCATGCCCTTGACGAACTGCTTGCGCTTGAGCGTATCGACCTGCGTAATGCGAGCGAACATCTCGGGGGCAAACGTCGGGATCTGCGGATACTGCACGTGGCGCTTGCCGGAGCACACGGTGTCGCCGATGCTAAAGATACCCGGATCGAACAGGCCCACGATATCGCCCGCGTACGCCTCGTCCACGATGGCGCGGTCGTCGGCCATCATCGACGTGCCCGTAGCAAGCTTGAGCTTGCGGTTGCCCTGCACGTGGAAGGCGTCCATGCCGCGCTCGAACTTGCCCGAGCAAATGCGCACAAAGGCGATGCGGTCACGGTGGTTCTTGTCCATGTTGGCCTGGATCTTAAACACAAAGCCGCTAAAGTCGTCGCGGCAGGGATCGACCGGCTCGCTGGTGAGCGTATCGGTATAGGCGCGCGGCGTCGGGGCCAGACGCAGGAACTCCTTGAGGAAGGGCTCCACGCCAAAGTTGGTGAGCGCCGAGCCAAAGAACGCCGGGCTCAGCTTGCCGCAGGCCACGGCATCCAAGTCGAGCTCGTCGCCAGCGCCATCGAGCAACTCGATGTCGTCCATCAGGTTCTTATGGTTCTCCTCGCCAATGAGCTCATCCATAGCGGGGTCGCCCAGCTCGGCCTCGACCTCGGCGACCTTCTTGGTGGCGTTGGCGTGACCGTCGCCCTCAAAAGCAATGACGCGACGAGTCTGACGATCGAACACGCCGCGGAAGTTGCGGCCGCTGCCGATCGGCCAGTTCATGGGATACGTATTGATGCCCAGAACGTTCTCGATCTCTTCCATGAGCTCAAACGGATCGCGGGCCTCGTGGTCGAGCTTGTTCACAAAGGTGAAGATGGGAATGTGGCGCAGCGTGCAGACCTTAAAGAGCTTTTTGGTCTGGGCCTCGACGCCCTTGGCGCCGTCGATGACCATGACCGCGGCGTCGGCGGCCATAAGGGTACGGTAGGTATCCTCCGAGAAGTCCTGGTGGCCGGGGGTATCGAGGATGTTGACGCAGGCGCCGTTGTAGGTGAACTGCAGCACCGAGGAGGTAACGGAAATGCCGCGCTCCTTCTCGATGTCCATCCAGTCCGAAACGGCATGCTTGGCCGAGCTCTTGCCCTTGACCGAGCCGGCGGTCTGGATGCTGCCGGTATAGAGCAGCAGCTTCTCGGTAAGCGTGGTCTTACCGGCATCCGGGTGGCTGATGATCGCGAATGTGCGGCGCGACGAGATTTCATCCGACAGGCTTGCCATGCGGATCCTTTCTTGCATTGAGTGCATTACGTCGTTGTAACCGTAATATTGTAGCCGCGAAATCTCGCTCTAGGGCGCCTATCAGGACAAATTCATCAGTCAGAACGTGAACGGCTAGTTATCGAAAGTATTCTGCAGCAGACTGTCTCAATCTGTAACAGCAGGCGACCCAAAACGGACCCAGGCGTTACAGATTGAGACAAACAAACTTGCCCGCCGACACAATCTCAATCTGTAACATCTGGCCGCCCAAATTGGGTCTAGCTGTTACAAATCGAGATAAACGGAAAGGCAGGCAGCCAATGTCTCGTTCTGTAACATCTAGCCGCGCAAATCGACTCTTACTGTTACAGATTGAGACAAATAGGCAGGCGGGAAAATAACATCTCAATCTGTAACAGTTGGCGACCAAAAACGGACCCAGATGTTACAGATTGAGATTGTTTTGGAGCAAGCGCGGCGCCGATGGTCTATTCCACATTTAGCTCTTGCATAACTGTGCATAGTGTATATATACTGTGCTTACCGGTTATATACACGTGTAGCCCAACAGCTAAGGAGCCGCTGTGGACATCATCCTATCCAATTCGAGCGATAAGCCCATCTACGAACAGATATCCTCGCAGGTCAAAGCTCAAATCCTTTCGGGCACGCTCACTGCGGGAGCCAAACTCCCCAGCATCCGTGCACTCGCGAGCGACCTGGGTGTGAGCGTCATCACCACCAAGCGCGCCTACGCCGACCTAGAGCAACTCGGGTTTATCTGCACCGTGCAGGGCAAGGGCTGCTTTGTCGCCGAGGGCAACCAGGAACTCTTGCGCGAAAACCAGCTCTGCCATATCGAAGAGCTACTTGCGAAAGCGGCGAGCCAAGCCGAAACCCTGGGCGTCACGCGCGACAAACTGCACGAGATGCTCGACCTGGTAGCCCCCGAAACCATGCAGTAGCCATCTGCAAGAAAGGCTATACCATGCAAAACCTTTTAGAACTCAAAGGCATCTCACGCCGTGTGAGCGACCGCTTTTCACTACGCGACGTCACGCTCGCTGTGGAGCCCGGCCAGATCGTTGGCTTTGTAGGCGCAAACGGCGCCGGCAAGACAACGACCATTCGCGCCGCGCTCGGGCTTATAAAGCTCGATGCCGGCGAGGTGCACCTGTTTGGGCAGCGCTGTGGCGCCGACGCGCCCGATGAATCGCAACGCCATCTACGCTCCCGCGTCGGTCTTGTCCTGGACACGTGCCCCTTCCCCTCCACGCTCAGGGTGGGCCAGATCGAGTCGCTCGTAGGCCCGGCGTACCCCACATGGGACCGCGAAACGTTCGCCGGATTCATCAACCGATTTGGCCTCGATCCCAAGACAAAGGTCAAGGACCTCTCCCGCGGCATGGGCATGAAACTGCAGCTTGCCTGTGCACTCAGCCACAATGCCAAGCTGCTCGTTTTGGACGAAGCCACCGCGGGCCTCGATCCCATGGCACGCGAGGAACTGCTTGATGAGCTGCTTGCCTTTGTCGCCGACGGCCAGCACAGCGTGTTACTCTCGAGCCACATTACGTCCGACCTCGATCGCACCGCTGATCGCATCATCTGCATCGATAACGGTTCGATTGTGTTTGATCTGCCGCGCGAGGACATTACCGACCGCGCCGGCATCGCCCACTGCACCCAAGCACAGGCCGCCGAGCTTATGGCTTGCGTCGAAGGTGCCCGTGCCGCCCACCACGCCTATAGCGTGGACGTGCTCGTGCCCAACCGTCGCGAAACGCTCGAGGCCTTCCCCGAGATTCCCTGCGATCGGGCAACCATTGACGACTATCTGCGCCTCATGCTGAAAGGGGCTTCGAAATGAAACGCGCCTTTATGTCCGAGCTCGCTATCGTTCGCACGCTCGTCCCGAGCATCGCGGGCGTCGGCCTGTTCATATTCGTCGTGCTGACCCTTGCCAACGCATCGGACGGTGACTCTGGCATGAGTGCTGGCGCCTGCGCGGTCAGTGCCATGTCGCCTATCATGGTCATGAACTCACTGGCTGGTTTCGACAATCAAAACGGTTGGGAGCGCTACCGGGCAACGCTGCCCTTCTCGCGCAAAGACATCATCTGCGCACGCTACCTGTGCATCGTTGTCTTCTCGGCCATCATGGCCTGCGCCGCCGTGCTTTTGAACATCATCGCCCTTCCGTTCTTCAACAGCGCGGGCGTGACCTCGACAGGACAAACCGTCTTTGAGATCGCAATAGCCTCGGCAGCCTCGATGCTCATCTCCCTCATGATGGTGTTTTTGACGCAGCCGCTGTTCTTTCGCTTTGGACACATGGAGGCGCTGCGCCTATCCGTTGGCCTGTTTGCCCTGCTTGGTTGCGGCACCATGGCCACGCTGAGCTCCTCCAACCCCATCAGCAACTGGCTCATGTCGATTGCCGGAGCGAATCCCGATCCTGCCGTTCTGGGCTGTCTGTGTGCAGGCATCGCCGTGCTGGCCCTCGTGCTATGTGCAATCAGCTGCACCGTCAGCACCAAGGTCTATCGAGCACGCGACCTGTAATCGACAGCTAAAGGACTTGGGCGGCACCCTACCTCATTTACTAGATAAGACGAAGCAGCAACAACGCCGCCGCCCTTCGAAGCATGCCGTTTAGATCTTGGAAACCAAAGAGAAGTCGACAGCATATCGACAATTCGAGCCTTCACCAAATGGCTCCCCGGAACATAACCCCCGTCTCGCCGCGGCCATATCAAACCTTCATGGAGGGGCGGTATCCTCATGTCCATAAAACTCGCAGGATAAACCCATTATCCAAGGAGGCACCGCACCTGTGTCGTGGGTTGTCGCAGCATTTGCGTCAGCATTCTTTGCCGGCATCACATCCATCTTGGCCAAATGCGGCATCAAGCAGACCGACTCCGATGTCGCGACGGCCATTCGCACCTGCGTGGTGCTCGTTTTCGCCTGGGCAATGGCGGGCATTTCTGGATCCATTGGAACCATTGGCAGCATCGAACCCAGATCCTGGCTCTTTCTCGTCCTCTCGGGACTCGCTACCGGTGCTTCGTGGATCTGTTACTTTAAGGCGTTGAGCATCGGAAATGTCAATAAGGTCGTACCGGTCGACAAGATGAGCACCGTGCTCGCCGCGCTGGTCGCCATCGCGCTTTTTGACGAGACGAGCAACCTTGCGGTTAAGCTCGTGGGAACCGCTGTCATCACCCTCGGCACGTTTTTAATGATCGAGAAGAAGCAGTCCGCCGAACCCGAGCAGCAGCAAGACCGAACCTGGCTCGCTTACGCCTTTGGCGCCGCCGTGTTCGCGGCACTCACCTCCGTCCTCGCCAAGATCGGCATCGAAGGCGTCGAGTCAAACCTGGCCACGGCAATCCGCACCTGCGTGGTACTGGTTATGGCATGGGCAATCGTGGCAGCCAAGGGAAAACTGGAGCAGGTCGCGCACGTTGACCGGCGCGAACTCACATTTCTCGCAACATCGGGCATCGCGACTGGAGCATCGTGGCTGCTCTATTACTATGCCATCGCTGCAGGCCAGGTGAGTGTCGTGGTGCAGATCGACAAACTATCGATTGTCGTATCGGTGCTATTTGCGCGCCTGGCATTCAACGAAAAACTCTCCCGCCGCAGCGCCATCGGTCTCGCCCTCATCGTACTGGGCACCGCCGCGCTTGCAATTTGGAAGTAGCGCCGATACCGAACGAAATCCAGTCCACCCGTAAATCCGTGACACAGCGCCCGCACCGGACTTGAGATGTTTGTACTGACTGCGCGCTGCCGCGCTACTTGCGCAGCGGCTTGGGCAGCGGAATGCCGGCGGCGATGGCTGCGGCGATGATCATGCAGACGATACCCTTGAGCGGGAAGCACATGAGAAGCAGGCCCACGACCATGACCGGCTGACGCATGACCGCACCCATCGTCGATGCCGTGCAGACGGCGACGCAAAAGACCGGATCGGCACCGGTAAGAATGGCAAGGCCGTAGCCCAAGCTCACACCCGAGAAGATAACCGGGAAGAAGTGGCCACCACGCCAACCAAGGTTGATAAGGGCGGGCGTCAGCATGGCCTTGACCAGACCGGTCGCGATAAGCACGCCGGCGGGAATGGTGAGGTAGGTTTCCATGAGCACGTCGGCCTGGGTCTCGCCGGCAAACATGGTGTAGGGCAAAACCGTGCCGCAGATGGCGAGCGCCAGACCGGCCAGCATGGCTTTGACGACAGGGCGCTCCCCTATGGCATGGGCAAACGCTTCGCTCGCGTGCTCAGAGACAAAGTACAGCCAGCCGCAGATTGTTCCGATCAGCGACAGAGGGATGAGCCAGGTAAGCTCCAGGTTGCCCACCTCGGCGGACTCGAACCTGGGCATGCCCATGCCGCCGCCCATAAGCTGGCCGAGCAGCAGATAGGTGCCCAGGCCGCCGGCAATCGCAATACCGTAGACCACAGTCTTCTGTGCCTTGGGCAGCTTGATGGTGATCTCGCCGGACGCGGACTCATCGTCATTAGCACCCTGGCCGTCGGCGCTACCGGCGAGCGGCGCCACAAAGCCAAAGACGGGCGCGGTAAAGAGCGCCGTCAGCGCGGCCTGGGTGCCCAACAGCGTGAGCTCCCTAAACTCGGCGCCAAAGCGGCGCATGCGGTCGCCGACCCAGCTGCACAGACCCGCGATAACGCCGGTCAGGCCGGCCTCCGGTCCAATACTTCCGCCAAACAGCAGCGGCAGCAATGCCGCGATCGAAAGCTTGCCCAGGTTGTCGTACGGGTAGCGCCCGTCTTGCTTAACCTTAGCCATCACCTGGTTGAGGTCGTCGGTCTTGGTGCCCGTAAGCTTTTCGTACAGACCGATCAGCAGGCCGCCCAGCAGGCAGACAAAAAACGGATACGGCAGAAAACCGAACGGGCCGCTGGCGAGTTCGGGCGACGCCGCGCCCAGCATGTGGGGGATCTCGGTCCACAGATAGTCGATACCGTGCTCCATCGCAAAAAAGAACAGCCAGACCGCGGCACCTGCGAACGCACCGGTCACGGCAACGCTAACTAAAAACAGCGCGCGGTTTGTGGGTTTGGCAAGGTTGTCCATCGGGTCCTCCCGCGGTCAAAGTCGACATAATTACGTTTTATTGTAGAGCGAGCGTTACCCAGACAAGCCAACCATCTGCGCCACAAACGGCACCATTGGGAGTCATAGTGGGGCAGGCTCAAGACTTATCCGTTGATAATCGAGACAATCTCGCGCAAATCGCCGGCAAAGTAGATGCCGTGCTGGCGCCTCAGGCTCGAAAGCCCTTTATCAATCATGCGCCCGAGCAGCGCCTTGAGGTCGTTGTAGTAACCGTCAAGGTTATACAGGATGCACGGAGCACTCAGGTGCCCCAACGACACCGCGGACATGACCTCGGCAATCTCCTCGAGCGTGCCCGTCCCACCGGGAAAGGCGATGAACGCATCGCCGAGCTCAATCATCTTGGCTTTGCGCTCGGCCATATCGCTCGTCACGATGAGGTCATCGATGCCGTCGTGCTGAAACTCGGCCTCTATAAAAAAGCTCGGCTCAACGCCCGTCACGTGTCCACCTGCCTCGAGTACGCTATCGGCGAGCGCGCCCATCAGGCCCGATTTGGACCCGCCGTATACCAGCGCGTGCCCGTTGGAGCCAATCCAGTTGCCCAGCTCTTGCACCGCAGGCAGAAACGCCGGGTCATTGCCGACGCTGGCGCCCAGGTATACCGTGATATTCATATTCAGTCCCCCTCGTCGTGACGCGCGGCGCCCGTTCTAGCGTTGGCGTCGGCGATATTCGCGCACACGGCGCGACAGGTCGGCGAGCTCGTCACGATCGAGCTCTTCCAAATGCTCCAGATCGTCCATAAAGCGCGCCATGGTGTCCTTTTGGCGCAGCTTGATGAGCGTATTGCAGTAGTTCACCGCCACACCCGTGAGCATGGCAATGTAGAAGATGCTGATGACGCTCAGGACGACGGTAATAGCACGGGCGACCGGCGTTTCGGCCGGGATATCGCCAAAGCCGATGGTCGAGACGGTCTCAAAGCTAAACCAGAGACCATCGCCAAACGTAAGGGTCGTGGGCTCGGACAGCCAGACAGCCGTCGAGCACAGCAGATAGAAGACGAGGAACAGGCCCGTGATACGCACGAAACCGGCCTGGCGCAAAACATCGGCAAGCGTCCTCAGCTTTTTCATCGCGACCCCTTTTCCCCAGACGCCCAATCACGTTTGCTCGGTATTGTCCCACAACCGGCAGTTAGGCAACCGGCAGTTAGGGACGTTCCTTTTGTGCCGGCAGAAAGGGACTGTCCCCAACTGCCGGGCGAGACCGTTTAGCGGTGCAGCTGCCGACTGGGCAGGCTGAACTGGTATCTTTATGCGGAAATGTCTCGATTCGTTAGGTTTGCATGTGAGAGCTTCCGCTGCCCTTCGTTCAGTTATATATCGCACTCTGGCTGTCGCGCTTACCGCGCTCGCCGTGCTGAGCGCCGTCATGCCCGTCCCCGCCTTTGCCGCCGACTCTGGCCAGCAGGTCAAGACGGTCCGTGTTGGTTGGCTCGTCAACAACAAAGGCTTCCAGGAGGGCACGCCGGGCGAGCGCCTTTCGGGCTGGGGTTATGACTACCTACAAACGCTGTCATACTACACGCCGGGCTGGCAATACGAATACGTCTCCGGCACCTTCGCCGAGCTTATGGACATGCTCGAGGCGGGCGAGATCGACCTCATGCCCAATATCTCCTACTCCGAGGAACGCGCCCAAAAGTTGCTCTTTTCCTCGAACCCCGAGGGCACCGAGCGCTACTACATCTACGCCAAGCCCGATCGCGACGACCTGGCCAAGGGTGACCCCCGAGCGCTTCAGGGCCTTACTATCGGCTGCAACCCCGGCGCTATGCAAACCTTCGTCGGCCAGCAGTGGCTCGTCAACGAAGGCATCACCTGTACCTATAAAGAAATCAGCACCGGCAATGCCCTCTTTGACGCGCTCGCAGACGGCGAGGTCGACGCCGTCATCATGAACGACACCATCTCGTCGCCCGATGCGTCGCCCATGTTCTACGTTGGCTCGAGTGACTACTATTTTGCCGTCCCCAAAAGCCGCCCCGACCTGATGAACGACATCAATGCCGCCATGACGGCAATCGCCCGCGTCAACCCACGCTATAACGACGAGGTCAAGGCGAATTACTCAGCCCAAAACAGCGGCTCATCATCGCTCACCGGCCCCGAGCGCTCCTGGCTCAAAGCAAACGACAACACCATCACGATCGGCTATCTTGAAAACAAACTCCCCTACTGTACGCAAAATGACGACGGCGAAATGGAAGGGTCGCTCGCCTCGCTTGCAACGACGTTGCACGACAAGTTTGGCATTACGGTTGCAACAGTGGCGTTCTCGAACAACGAGCAAATGACCAAAGCCCTTTCCAAAGGGACCATCGATGTCGCCCTACCGTTGTTTCGCGACTACTGGCTTGCCGAGCAGGCAGGGGTCATCCTGTCAAACCCGATGGGAACGGTTTCCCTAACCGCCATTCACAGCAGCAGCAACCTGAACAGTGACCTTAAGAACATCGCCTGCACAGCAGACGCGATCGTCAACCGTTTTGAGCTCGAAAACCTATTCCCCGACGCAAAGGTAACCGAGTATCCGAATGGCAACGAGGCACTCGAAGCCCTCAATAAGGGGAAGGCACGTTGCATCATTGTCCCCAGCACGCGCCTGAAAACCATCCGCGACACCTACGACATCGAGAATTTCCAAACACAGGAGCTCACCGACACGGCACAGCTATCGTGTTTGATTTCGCGCGGCAAGCCCGTGCTGTTGGGAATCATTAATAAGGGCATCGTCAATGCTGGCGAATCGCTCTCTGCAAGCAGTTATTCCCCCACATCGTACTCGGCGCAAGAATCGGATGCGTTCCAACTTCTCTACCGCAACCGCATCGTCATTGCGGCAGTCGTCATCTGCATTTTGCTCACCGGCATCGTCATCCTTGTCTGGTCGCTTCAACGCGCGCAAAAGGAAAAGCAAAAAGCCAATACCGCCAACGCCGCCAAAACCGCTTTCCTCACACGTATGAGCCACGACATCCGCACGCCGCTCAACGGCATCCTGGACCTTATCGAAATTGAGGAATTGAAAGACGGCGACATACAGGCCACCCGCGAAAGCCGCGCCAAGGCGCGTGTTGCCGCCAATCACCTGCTCTCGCTAATCAACGACATCCTTGAGATGGGCAAAATCGAAGACCGCAAGCTAACTCTGGAACATGCATCTTTTAACCTCAAAGAGCTCTGTGACGATACGCTGGTGCTGTGCAAGCTCCGCGCATCCGATAACGGCATCACAATGCAGGACAATAGTCTGCCGTACGCCACGGGGCCATACATGATCGGCAGTCCCACCCATATCCGACAGATCATGATCAACCTGTTAGACAACAGCATTAAGTACAACAAGCGCGGCGGCTCCGTCACCTTTTGCTCAAAGACCAAACCACTCGATGACGGGCGCGCGCTCTTTTGCTTTAGCGTTTCGGATACCGGCATTGGCATGACTCCCGAGTTTTTAAAGCATATCTATGAGCCGTTTGCCCAAGAAGGTGACGATGCGCGCAGCAAGTTCCAAGGAACTGGCATGGGCATGCCAATCGTCAAGTCGCTTATTGAACTGATGGGCGGTACGATTGAGATTTCGAGTAAGGTTGGCGTGGGAAGTACGTTCAACGTCCAGATTCCGCTCGATATCGACAAGAACCCTCAGGCTAGAGAGGATGCGAGCAGGCAGACAAACAGCTGCTCGCTTGCCGGCATGAACGTCCTTTTGGCAGAAGACAACGAGCTCAATGCCGAGATTGCCCAGACTCTACTCGAAAGCGAGGGCATCGTCGTAACTCGCGCCGCCGACGGCAACGAAACGGTCGACCTATACGCTGGTCGTCCCGCCGGCAGCTTCGATGCGATCCTGATGGACATCATGATGCCGGGCATGGATGGCTACGAGGCAACCCGCGCGATTCGTCTGAGCGAGAAGGTCGATGCAGCCGATATCCCCATCATCGCGCTCACCGCCAACGCCTTTGCCGAGGACGCCAAGGCGGCACACGATGCCGGCATGAACGCCCATCTGTCCAAACCGCTCGACTTTAACAAGCTCAAAAACATACTCGCCCGCATCAAGAAAAACGGATCCGTTTCGCTATAGTTTGTGCTCAACCACCACGCACGACCAGAAAGGAAACCAACGATGTTTAGGCCCTTACGTCGAAAGAAACGCGCCATCACTGACGAGGAAGCGCGCGAACTGCTCGCTACCTGCAAGCGCGGCGTCTTTGCCGTCAACGGCGACGATGGCTACCCGTACGCCATTCCCGTCAACTACTTCTTTGACGACGAGCACGACAAGATTTATTTCCATGGCGCCAAGGCTGGCCACAAGGTCGACGCACTCAAGCGCGATGACAAGGTCTGCTTTACCGTTTACGGCAACGAGTGGTACCAGGACGGTGACTGGGCTCCCTACGTTATGAGTACCGTGGTCTTTGGCCGTTGTCGCCTGGCGAATGACACCCCCGCGTTTATCGAGGACAAAGTCCGCCAGCTCGCGCTTAAGTACTACCCTTCTGCCGAGGAAGTCGAAGAGGAAATCGCCAAAGACATCAAGGGCGTCCAGCTCTACGAGATTACGATTGAGCATCTTTGCGGCAAGCAGATTCAAGAAAAGTAAGCCTCTCAGCAGGTCTGCGCCCAATTGCTACAGATGCTTTACCATGTGGGGCCTTCTAGCCAACTTGGCAGAAGGCCCCACATGCAGCGCACGCTTACCGTGCATTAAAAACGTAGCGGTCCAGGCGGTCGCACGCTTCCCTCACGCGCGAAAGCGGCAGCGCCAGATTCACGCGAATGTGGCAGAGCCCGTGGAACGGGCGGCCGTCCTGATACCCCACGCCCACGCGCGCCCCCTCGTCGAGCAACCACTGAATATCGCGGCCATGCTCGCGGCACCACTCGGTGCAGTCCAGAAACACCATGTACGTGCCCTGCGGACGCGAAAACGCGACGCCCTTCCAGTGCTTTTCTGCATACGTGCAGAAGTACTCGATATTGCCGGCAAGCACCTGGTTGAGCTCATCAACCCACTCATAGCCCTGCGGCTGGTAGGCACCGATAAGCGCATGCATGGAGAGGACGTTCATCTCGTTGTAGTGGGTCTTGTTGGACACGGCGCACACGCGGTCGCGCAGCGTCTCGTTGTAGATGATGTGGTAGCTGCCGACCAGGCCCGCCAGGTTGAACGTCTTGCTGGGCGCGTAGAGGGCAACCGTGCGCATGCGAGCATCCTCGCTCACCGACTGCGTCGGGATGTGCTTGTGTCCCGGCAGGATGATATCGGACCAAATCTCGTCCGAGATCACCACGCAATCGTGCTGGCGATAGATGTCCATGGCGCGCTCGATCTCGTCGCGCTCCCATACGCGGCCGCAGGGATTGTGCGGCGAGCAGAACACCGCAGCATGGATGTAGTTTTGGGCGAGCTTGCGCTCCATGTCCTCAAAGTCCATGCGCCACACGCCCTGGTCGTCGAGCTTAAGCGGGCTGTGGACAATACGATAGCCCGCGGCCTCGATGGACTTGGTAAAGCCGATGTAGGTAGGGCTGTGGACTAGCACCGCATCACCTGGCTGGACATACGCGCGTAGCGTCGACACGACACCGCCCAGCACGCCGTTTTCGTAGCCGATATGTTCAGGGCGCAGACCCTCGACGCCATTGCGGCGGCTCTGCCATTCGATGATGCGGTCGAAGTACTCGGGACGCTGATTGAAATAGCCAAACATGGGGTGCTGGGCACGCTGAATGATGTGTTCCTGGACCGTGGGCACCGTGGCAAAATTCATGTCGGCCACCCACATGGGAATGCGGTCGAAGCCCTCGTCGGGTGCGTTCGGAGCCATACCGGGGATCTCACCCCAGGAGTCAACGGCTATGGAGTCCATACCGTGGCGGTCGATAAGCGAGCTAAAGTCGTATTTCATGCTGAGCCCCCGTGCAAAGTGATTGTTTTGGTAGGCGTTATTGTCCACCAGCACGGGCGATTTTGGCGCGGGGTTTGGCGCTTAATTTGACGGGTGCGGACGAATGGCTGGTTAGTCTTGCGCGTCGTTGATGGCAACTACGGCTAGCTGGGTTTCATCGACCGTAAACGATATGTCGAGCCCGGCGAAGGCCAGGTGATAGACGCGGTTTGGCTCGTGTTTGCTGCCCGCGCGGCGCGGATCTTGGCGAAGGACCTCGACCAAGCCGGGGAGCTTTGCGGGCGGGACCATATCCTGCAGCGCTTGCGGGAACTCGACGTCGAGCTCTTGCCACGGAGCATCCTCAATCCAGCCGTCGGTCGCATCCGGGTGGCAATCCGCAAACGGAATGTAGGGCTTGATATCGTAGATGGGCGTGCCGTCGCGCAGATCGGCCCCCAGCACATGGATGATGGGGCCATCGTCGGTGGGCTCGACACGATCGAGCTTGACGCAGGTAAGCCCGATGGGATTAGGGCGAAACGGACTGCGCGTGGCAAAGACGCCCACGCGCTCGGCTCCGCCCAGACGCGGCGGGCGCACGGTTTTCGACCATTTTGCGTTGGTTCCGGACCTGTCCCGCATCTTGGCATCGGCGGCTATGTCCTTAGCCGTGCCGCCGGGTGTGCCGTTTTCAAAACGCCACAGCAGCCATAGGTGAGAGAAGGAGTCCAGACCCTCAACCGCTGCGTTGGAGGCAAATTCCGGCTCAAAAACGATACGTCCCTGCAGATGAGGCGCCAAAAAGCTGTTGCGCGGAATGCCGAACTTTTGCGGCAGGTCGGTATGTATGTATGCGATAGGTTCCATGCCGGTCATTGTACGGCATGGAGGCGTGGGGCGTTGTGCGCAATTCTTCGCCGCGGTCCCCCGTCGTGCAACCAACGGTTGCTTGGAAGGGCGCCTGCCGCCGCGTATGATTAAGCCATCAACCAGCAGAAAGGAGCCGTTATGGCCTTTGCAGAAAAGCTCATTGCCATCCGTCGCGCCCATCACCTTACCCAAGAGCAGCTCGCCGCCAAGCTCTTCGTCACACGCCAAGCCGTCAGCCGTTGGGAACGCGGCGAGGTCACCCCGGGCATCGACATGATGAAGCTCATTGCCGCCGTAACCGGCGAGCCACTGTCCCACCTGCTCGAAATGCCCGAGCATTATTGCCAGAGCTGCGGCATGATACTCACGCCCGACGACTGCGGCACCGATGCCACAGGCGCCACGACCGACCATTACTGCAAGTGGTGCTACGACCACGGCAAGTACACCTACGACACCACCATGGAGGCAATGATCGAGGATTGTGCCCCGCGCCTGGCACAAAACACCGGTATGTCGCTCGACGAAGCCATCTCGCTCATGGGCGCCGTCCTGCCGCAACTGGAGCGCTGGCGCACCGTGCAGGAAAACGAGGAGCGCTACGGTGCCGAAGCGCGGGCGCGCTATGGCGATGAGGCTATTGATGCAGCAAATGAAGCGCTGCTGGACATGGACCCTCAGACATGGAACGACATGAAGGAACTTGAACGCGCTATTCTGGGCCAACTCTCGATTGCCATGGGCGATGGCGATGCGAATGGAAGCGAGGCTCACAAGCTTGTCGCGATGCATCGTCGCTGGATTGCTCTCAACTGGGGATGCGAGCCCCAAGACGAGGCGTACCTGGGCCTCGCCAATGGTTATCTTGCCGACCAGCGCTTTGTTGACTACTACGACAAGCCCTGCGGCACCGGAGCCACGGCGTTTCTGGTCCAAGCCATCGAGTCGTCGTTGACGCGCGCATAGACCGCGGCGGCTTTGGGTATTTCAATCAAAACCGCAACCGATTGGAGACCTATGACTACTGATCACGAGCTCGTGCTCTACGTTATGACCGGCTGCCCGTATTGCATAAAGGTCAAGCGCTTTTTAGCCGATAACGGCGTGACCATTCCCGAGCGCAATATCTCGACCGATACCGAAGCCGAGCAGACACTCATCGCCGCCGGCGGAAAGCGCCAGGTTCCCTGCCTATTCATCGACGGCAAGCCACTCTACGAGTCGAGCGACATCATCGCATGGGTACAGAAGAACCTGCTCTAGCATGCGCATCCCGTCCGCCCAAGGCCCCACCCCATACGGCCTAAACATGTACACCAGCATCCAAAGTCGACATTTTTCGACATCTTTGGATGCTGGTGTACAGCTTTTGCGGGTAGTCATGGACGCTCTTAACCGGCTAATTGTTTGAGGCGACCTTTGGATTATGGCTGTTTGATGCCTCTGGAAAGGGTTTCCGAGAGGGCTGTGGTCAAAAAAGGGCAAATATGAGTACTGCTACCTGTTTAGTAGCAGCGATTTTGATCACTTCAGGAACTATTCAACGTTCCATACGTCCGCAGACGACGCTATTTCTCCTCATATGTTCAATAAAAGTAGCTCCGAATGGGAACAAATCTCATCAGGAGCTACCATTTATAGCAAAATAAATGCAACTATAATGGCAACAGTACTCATATTTGCCCTTTTTTGACCACGACCCTCCAGAATAGCCGCTGAGGACGACACTAAATGACAAAATCCGGCACTTGGACGTTCTTATATGACTAGCCATTGAAGGACACCTAACGACTACTCCCATTCGCGACACACTGTGTCGCGAATTTAGCTGGTCCCATTATCGAAGACCAGTGAGAGCTCCTGCCCAGAATCTCGATAGCTTAATAAAGCGCTCCCCTCCGGAAGTTCAATGAGCATCCAAATTTCAGGCTGAAAAGCAAAGGAGCATCGAAGCCGTCAATGCTCATTTCCTATCGAACACGCGGGTCAAAACAAGCTAATTAGCCTGATAAACTGTTTGTATTTTTGTCTACAAAACTA
This sequence comes from uncultured Collinsella sp., assembly GCA_902495645.1. GTDB lineage: Bacteria > Actinomycetota > Coriobacteriia > Coriobacteriales > Coriobacteriaceae > Collinsella. The sequence goes on from CABUXY010000005.1 coordinate 63,109, forward strand.
TATACAAAAAGAGTATCCGTTGACCTGTGCTCGACAATATGCCGATCGATAGGAGGCGCTATGGACGCTAAGCAGCTCGAAAAGATGATGGGATTTGCCCCTGGAGAGTTGGAGAAAACCGCGGAAGCCTACGAAAAAGATGAGTGGCCGAAAGGTCGCACCATCAAGTTGGGAAGGCCACCAATCTCTGATGAGCCGAGCGTCGTTTTATCAGCACGTGTGGGCGAATCGGTCCTTGAAGCCTTTGACGCAAAAGCAAAGCGCCATGGGCAAACACGCACGGAGCGACTCAGGGAGCTCATCACGCTCGATGCAATGATTGCCTAGACTCAACTCCCCGCCGACCCAAACATATACGCCAGCATCCAAAGTCGACATCTTTCGACATCTTTCGATGCTGGCGTACAGCTTTTATAGCTAGTCATTGGGGACACTCATTGGGGACGTTCATAAATGACTAGTCGTTAAAGAACGTCCCCGATGACTAACTAACCGTGGAAGCAGGCTATGGGTGCGAGTGGCTGCTCGCGAAAGACGCGCTCGACGGCGGCGCGGTATTCGTCGACTTTTTTGGTCTTACGTACGAGCTTGTGAACGGTAGCGGGGTCGGCGAAAGCGCACTTGGCGTAGAACCACCACTCCTTCATACGAAAGACCGCGTTGCCGCCAATCTCTTCTGCATAGACCGCAAACAGAGTGTCGTGGAAACGCTGCAGTTCGGTTGCCGTGGCAGCAGGACCGCCCTTAACCATGCGAGCCAGCGCGGGGTTCGCGAGCAGGCCACGCCCTAGCATTACATGGCGCGTGTCGGGATAGGCCTCCGCCAGCGCGTCCATATCCTCAAGATCGAAAATGTCGCCGTTATAGGCCACCGGAAACGGCGCACGCTCCAGCGTCTCGCCGTAAAACTCCTTGCGCGGCGAGCCCGTATAACGGTCCTTCTGTACGCGCGGGTGCACAATCAGCTCTGCCAACGGCATGCGGCAATACAGATCGAGCACACGTTCATACTCGTCATCGCGTTCCAACCCCAGCCTGGTCTTTACCGATACCGGCAACGGCGACCGCTCGCACACATCGCTTAAGAACGCCTCGAGCTCGTCGAGATTGCGCAAGAAACCCGAGCCCTTGCCCTTGGCGACAACCGTTCCCGAAGGGCAACCCAAGTTGAGATTGACCTCGCGGTAGCTCATGTCGGCGAGCACCTGTGCCGCCCACACAAACTCGTCCGCGTTCTTGGACATGAGCTGGGGCACTACGTTGAGCCCCTGGTTATTGGCAGGATCGATCTCCTTAAACGCCTTGCCGCCAAAGCGATTTCCCACCCGCGGCGGCGGCAAAAACGGCGTGTAATAGCAATCGAGCGCACCGAAGCACTCCGCATGCACGCGACGGAACACATGCCCGGTAATCCCCTCCATAGGGGCCAACGATAGAATCATCTACTCTTCTCTCATATCAACGAACGTGACAAAGGAACTGTCCCTTTGTCACATTATTCGGAGCGCAGGGCTTCGACGGGGTCCTTCTTGGATGCGCTGCGGGCAGGCAGCAGGCCGGCAACGACCGTCAACAGCACCGAAATCGCGATGAGCACCAGCGCATCCCGCACGGGCAGGCTCATCAGATTGGGTACCTGTTTGGCAGCAAGCGCCCAGGTATTAACCGGAAAACTCACGAGCACCACGACAATAATGGCAAAGACGCCGGCAATGAGGCCCTCGATAAAGGTCTCGGCATTGAATACGTTGGCCACGTTGCGCTTCGACGCGCCAATTGCGCGCAGAATGCCAATCTCCTTTTTGCGCTCCAGCACGCTGATGTACGTGATGATGCCGATCATGATGGAGCTCACCACCAGACTGATACTCACGAATGCGATAAGCACCAAGCTGATGGTGTTCACGATGTCGGTCACCGAGCCCATGATGATGCCCATGTAGTCGGTGTACGAAATTGCCCGATCATCGTGGCCAGCAGCTTTGACCTGCTTGTTGTACGCATCGATGTGATCGAGTACGCGCTCCTTGGCCTCAAAGTCGCGCGGGAAAATCTTAACCGAGATGGGGTCCGCCTCATCCGCATAGCCCAGCGTGGTCAGGTTGTTGTCGTAGGTGAGCTTCGACGCCTTGGCATAGCTCATCATGAGCGAACTCAGGTCCTCGGCGTCCATGTTGAAATGGATGGCACGAGCAAAGGCGCTCGCATCCACGTGCATGGCGCTCGCCAGGTTGGTAAAACTCGAAGACATCTGCGTCGCCATCTGGTCCATAAGCCCCGCTGCGCCCGCCTTGAGCTGGGACGATACCGTCGACGCTATCTGCTCGCTGAGTGCCTTCATCACCTGATCCATAGCCTGCTGCAGATACGGAGCCAGCTGCTTTTGCACATAGTCGGTCATCGCCTGTTGCAGACGCTCGGCCAGGGCATCGCCGCCGAGCACTTTGAGCTGGGCCAGGATTTGCTGGGCTGTGTCATCATGCTCAAGATACGTCGAAAATGCGGCAGAGAGCTTTGACGCCTCCTTAAGATCTTCGGGCGACAGCGCCTTAAACTGATCAGACTGCAAAAAGCCCTCAAACAGCTGGTTGGCTAGTGCTCCCACCTGCTGCATTTGCTCGGGCGTGAGTTCCAGACCGTCAAAGATACCCGAGAAATCTGGGGTTGGCGCTTTTGCCATGATGTCGCTGAAGTCGATATCCTTGCCAACGTCCGAAAGGTCAATGTCCAGACCGGACAGATCGACGTCCGAGAGATCAATGCCGCCGCCGGCAACACCCGAGAGTGCAGATGTATCGAACGAAAACGCACTCTTCAGCGCCGCCTCGTCCACACTGAACATGCTGCCCAGATCCACGCCCTGCTTGGCCTCGCCTTGCAGTTCGTCGAAGGTTTTGCCCGTAAAGACATCCGTCTCGGGGTGGGCGAGTTGCTCCCGCACAATCTGCGAATCGGCGGCGCGCTCCATAAGCTGGCGAGTCAGTGCATGCGTATAGGCAATGCCCGGAGACAATGCACTCGCATTGGCCGTCTCGTTAGTTCGCACCACGCCCACAATGTGCACGTCAATACCGTCGGCAACCTTGGCGGCCATAAAGTCGGCGTCGTCAGACATGTCGGTCCACATGCCGGTCTCTTCGTTTTTGCGATAGGCATCGGCCGGCGACAGCACCTTAAACGTCGTGGACAGCGCATCGTCGTAGGTAAAGTCGGCGCCGGTCTCGGGCGTCTCGACCTTGCCGTCGGCCGCCATGGCACTGTTAACCAGGTCGTTGAGCTCATCGATATCCAGCGAACCGATGCTGTAGAGCGTGTAGTCGCCCACCGTGCCACGGCTCGAAAGCACCATCACGGCTTCGTTAGCAGACGTAGGCCAATGACCGGCGACGACATCGTACTGGCTGTCGAGCAGGCTCTGGTCGTCAATCATCTCGTTAAAGACCGAGGTTCCCATGGATTCCATGCTCACCGTTGCCGCCGAGCTCGCGCCTCCGCTCATGGCCTCGGTCATGGCGTTGGGAACAAGCCGAACGGGTTTCTCGTCACCCTTACCCGCACGATAGACAACCGGCGATACACCGTAGCCGTACTGGATGGCGTTGACCTCTTTGTCGATACCGTCGCCGCCGTCGTCAAGCCATGCCTTAAAGCTCGTCATGTCGTTGGACTTAACGCTCGCAAACATATCCTTTACGGCCGTGATCACAGGAATCTTATCGGTTCCCTGAGCCTTGCCGCCGGCACTGTCGTCGGACGAATCCACGTTTTCAGACGAGCCATCATCCGTAGCCCCCTGCCCGCCCATCATGGACGACAGGTCGTAGTCCTGCTTGGAGATCGTAAGCGGGTAACTCGAGAGCGTATCCTCCTCGACTTTTTTGATGTAGCCGTTTACGCCATTGGACAGCGCCAGAATCGCCGCGATACCGATAATGCCAATCGACCCCGCAAAGGCCGTCATGGCCGTGCGGCCCTTTTTGGTCATGAGGTTTCGGGCAGAAAGCCCCAGCGCCGTCACAAAGCTCATCGAGGTTTTGCGCGTAGGCTTAGCCTCGCGACGCGTGGCCTTTGCTACATCAAAGGGATCGGAATCGTCGGTGATCTTACCGTCCGCCAGGTTGACGATGCGCGTAGCGTATTGGTACGCCAGCTCGGGATTGTGCGTGACCATAATAACCAGACGGTCGCGTGCAACATCCTTGAGCAAGTCCATGACCTGTACGGATGTCGTTGAATCCAAAGCGCCGGTCGGCTCGTCTGCCAGCACAATCTCGGGATCGTTGATCAGGGCGCGGGCGATGGCCACGCGCTGCATCTGTCCGCCCGATAGCTGGCTCGGGCGCTTGTTAACATGCTCGCCCAGGCCAACTTTCTCCAACGCCTCGCGCGCACGCTGGCGGCGCTCGGCATGTCCCACGCCCGTGAGCGTGAGCGCCAGCTCCACGTTTTCCAAAATAGTCTGATGCGGAATGAGGTTATAGCTCTGGAACACAAAGCCGATGCGGTTGTTGCGATAGGCATCCCAATCGCGATCGTGAAAGTCTTTGGTCGAAATACCGTCGATCAGCAGGTCGCCGGAATCGAAATGATCGAGCCCACCGATAACGTTGAGCATCGTGGTTTTACCCGACCCCGAAGGTCCCAGAATGGCCACGAACTCGTTATCGCGAAAAGACAGGCTTACGCTGTCGAGCGCCACCTGCGTAAACGACTGCGTAACGTACCTTTTGCAAATACCTTTGAGCTCCAGCATGGACGGCAACCTCTCCCACGCGGGCGCACTTGCCCGCTCTTCCCCGCCGTTCGTATTCGACGCGTTTGTCCTACTCTATCCCCATTTTTTGCCGGAGCCAGTGAGGAATGTAACGAACGGCGCCAAAAAACGAACGGGATGGCACCCAAAAGAAGAGGTCCCGAGCGGGACCTCTATATGGTGGAGCTTATCTTGAAAGGTAGCGGACTACTTCGCACAGCGGCGCACGATCCTCGCTATGCTTTACGCGTTTTTTACTGCTCGCTATTTGCAATCGCCTGGTCGATAAGTTTGTCGAGTACTGCGCGCTGCTCGGCGGAGCTGATGGCTCCCACGATTGGATCCCCTACGATGTTGCCATTCTGATCGATGACATACGTTGTCGGGAACGAGAACAAATTTGACGTAAACTTACCGGCCTCGCTATCCGACTTGAACCAGATGTTCTTATATGTCACGCCCTTCTTGCTCAGCACGTCCTTGGCATCTGCAATCTCGCCCTTGTTGCCATCGAGCGTAAAGGAATTGACGCCCACGACCTGGCCGCCCTTCTTGGCAAGCTCCTTATTCAGGTCCTCAAGGTCGCCCAGCTCGCCCACGCACGGCTTGCAAGTGGTGAACCAGAAGTTCATGACGGTGACCTTGTTCTTAGAGAACAACTCGTCGCTGTTCACGTCGTTGCCATCCAGGTCCTTGCCCGTAAAGCTGGGGAACTTCGTCGCCTCGCTCGAAGCATTGGCACCAGCCGTCATGCCAGCGGTCGAAGCGTCGACGCTCTCGCCTGCACTCGGCGTGCTTCCACAGCCGGGGAACTCCTTCTCCAGGCTCTCGAGCTTGTCCTCGATCTCCTTGATCTGCTGCGCACCGGCCTTGAGTGTCTTCAGCTCATCCGCCGTGAACTCATCCTTGGCGCCGTCGATAGTCTTGAGCAGAAAATCGCCGTAATTGCTGCCGTCCTCAATCATTGCCGAGTCTTTATTTGCCGCATTGAATACCTTTTCCCACAGCGCGTTATCACTCGAAAAGATCTCGTTCTCCTTCTGCATGAGCTTCGCATACAGCTTGGCGGCCTCGTCGGCATTGGCCGGCTCCTGCGCAGTGAGTTCTGCGATCTTAGGATCGGAGCTCGCAGATTCGCTCGCATTGCCACCAGGCGCCGAACACGCCACAAGACACAAGGCCAGCACCGGCACCATAAACAGGGCCGCAATTTTAGAAAGCTTCATAGTCATTCCTCCGTTTTGTCGAAGCTTGTTTACTTTTTATCGGCGGTCAAGGGAAGCTTTTCCGCCGACACATCCAGGCCATAGCGATAGCTGATGGCATCGACAGGACAGGCCCCGATGCACTTTCCGCACCGGATGCATTCGGTATGATTGGGCGCGCGGACCACATCAACGTCCATCTGACAAACCCTTGAACACTTGCCGCACGAAACGCATTTGCACGCGTCGACCTGAATCCCCAACAAGGACACCTTATTCATGAGCGCATAGAATGCGCCGAGCGGGCAAATCCATTTGCAGAAGGGGCGATAGAACAAAACGCTCAGCACCACCACGGCAATAAGAACGAAAAGTTTCCAGGTAAAGAGCTGCCCCAGCGCAGATCGAATGCCGGCGTTGGCAATGGCCAGCGGAATGGCGCCCTCGAGCACACCCTGTGGACAGATGTACTTGCAAAAGAACGGGTCGCCCATCCCCAGATCGTTGACCACCAGCACAGGCAGCAATACCACAGCAAACAGCAGCACGACGTACTTGATGTACGTGAGCGGCTTAAGCTTTTTCGTGGAGAACTTTTTGCCGGGAATCTTATGAAGCAGCTCCTGCAGCCAGCCAAACGGACACAGAAAGCCGCATACAAAGCGTCCCAGCAGCACGCCGAGCAAAATGAGCGTACCGGTGACGTAGTAAGAAAAGTTGAACTTGGATGAACCTACCACCGACTGAAACGACCCGATGGGGCACGCACCCGATGCCGCGGGGCACGAATAGCAATTAAGTCCAGGTACGCAGACGGTTTTTCCCGCGCCCTGATAGATGCCGCCTTTGGCAAAGTTTGGCAGGTGGATATTGGTGACGAGCGTTGCCGCCGCCTGAATGAATCCGCGAAATCGAGCCAAAACATGCGACGCAGTGTTTTCTCTTTTATCCAATTCCGATACACTCCAAGCACAGCCTAATCGCTTTGGCCAGCACGGCATCCGCCTCGCCACGCATAACGCCAAAGCACACCATGGCAATTCCGACGATCAACAAAGCGACCTGTACCACGGGTTTTACCGCTTTGAACAACCTGACCACTCCTTTCGTTACGCGACCATTGGACCATATCGACTATAAAATCCGTGTTAAGCGCGATTTGAAATGTGCAAGGAGACTGTTATGCGTATTTTGATCGTCGAGGACGAGCAGGCGCTGTGTGACGCAATCGCGCGCAGCTTGCGAAACTTGGCGTACAGCGTCGACTGCTGTCACGACGGACAGGAGGCGCTCGACCTACTGGACGTTGAGACCTTCGACCTCGTGGTACTCGACCTCAACCTTCCCCGTATCGACGGCATGACCGTACTCAGGGATCTTAGGAAAACTGACTGCGAGACTAAGGTACTGATTCTGTCCGCACGTGGCGAAGTATCCGATAAAGTCACCGGACTCGATGCCGGCGCCAACGATTACCTCACCAAGCCGTTCCATCTGGACGAGCTTGCGGCAAGAATTCGCAGCCTTACCCTCAGACGCTTTACACAAAGCGACATAGTTTTAGCCTGCGGAAAGCTCCACTTTGACACCAAGGCGCGCATCGCTTCCGTGGACAGCGAGGCTTTATCTCTTACGCGCAAGGAAACGGGAATCTTGGAATACCTGATGCTTAATCAGGGGCGTCCGGTAAGTCAAGAGGAGCTTATCGAGCACGTTTGGGATAGCAGCGTGAACAGCTTTAGCAACGCAACCCGCGTTCATATCTCGTCACTCCGCAAAAAGCTACGCAGCGCTTTGGGATACGACCCAATTCGCAATCGGATTGGAGAGGGCTACGTTATGGAGGATGGCGAATGAAAAGGCTTTCGCTGCAATGGCGCATAACGATTATGACGGCGCTGCTCACGTGTGCGGCATGCGTGCTGACGAACTGCCTGGTCGGCTATACGGGCATGCGCTACATGGATGCCATCGGCAGTAACATCTCGGCCTTTAACGCAACCGGCGAAGATTCGCCCCAGGCGTTCGACCCAACGAAAGCGACCCCCGATGACAAGGTCACGATCGTCGTAAACGACGCGCAGGAGTCTTTTGGCACGACAACCTGGTACATCACGGCTGGAGTCACACTCCTTGGCGGCGTGTTGGCATACTTTGTGAGCGGCCGTGCACTCAAACCGCTACGGGCTTTTGCAGCCCAGGTTGAACGCGTGCAGCCTGACAACCTAAGCGAAATCAGACTCAGTGAAGATGTGCCCACCGAGCTACAACGATGCAGCGCCTCTTTCAACGACATGATCGCCCGTCTTGGCGAAGGGTTCTCTGCACAGCGTCAGTTTACCGGTAACGCCGCACACGAGCTGCGCACCCCGCTCGCCCTTATGCAAGCACAGATTGAACTTTTCATCTCCGAGCACTCCGGTTTGCGACCCGAAACAGCCGAGCTGCTCGGCCTGCTACAAGAACAAACCGAGCGCATGTCTCGAATGACCAAGGTATTGCTCGAGATGAGTGAGCTCCGCAGCGTTCCTTGCGATGACGATGTTGAACTTGGTCCCTTGTCCGAAGAGGTCCTCACCGACCTTGCGCCACTTGCCGAAAATAAGGGCATAGCCCTCAATTATGCTGGAGACGCTTTAGTAATCGGGAGCGACACGCTCCTCTATCGGCTGGTGTTTAATCTGGTCGAAAACGCCATCCGTTACAGCCGCACCGGCTCGACTGTCAACGTCTCCATCAGCGACAGCGACAGCCACGTGCTCTTGCGAGTCAAAGATGAGGGCCCGGGAATACCCAAGCAGTACCGTGAGAGCATCTTCCAGCCGTTCTTTCGTCTAGACAAATCCCGCAGCAGGGCATACGGCGGCGCAGGACTCGGACTAGCGCTTGTTTGGGAGATTGCAGCGCTTCACGGTGGCACGGTAGAGGTCGAAGCAAGTTCCGAGAACGGGACCACCATGCTCGTAAGCCTTCCAAAACGATCCGTAGCGTTATCCGCACAGTAAAACGAAAGGGGTCCCGAGCAACAGGAGTACAATTGCTGCTATTGTTACCAGCTGTTGGGAGATGGAAGATGGACTGCGATGGCTACCCATGCGTTCCCATGCCGTTGATGTGCACCGCCTTTGTGCCGGGACAGATTGACGCTGCGGTTGCAGGCATTTCCGACCCCGATTCGCGCGCCATTGCCACGGCAGAAGCGCTGTACTTTCGCGGACAGGCCACCCTCGCTGCCAAGACGGCGCGCCCCTATCTTGACGCCACCGATCCCGCGCTGCGCTATTCCGCATGCTTTATCTGCGGATATGCCAGTCTGTCGCTCAACCGTATCGAGGATGCCCGCCGTTGCCTTGCGGGCATCCTCGATACGCCAACTGACGAGGAATCGTCCGCCGTCCACGCCACGCATATCCTGTTCGCCTCCGCCGCGAGCGTCCTGCTGCACTTGCCTTCCCCGTATTCCGCCGAAGAGTTTTATCCACTTGCGGCGCATCTGCCCGAAGGCCTGCGCCTGTTCGCCAGCTACGTGATGGCGCACGCCTTGTATCTGCGCGGCGAATACGGCCGCAGCCTGGGCATGGTGGAAAATGCCCTTGTCATGAAACAGGGAAGCTACCCCATCTCGGAACTGTTCTTGCACTTGGCAGCTTCCATGGCATGCATGAGCCTCAAGGACATCGACGCCGCAAAAATGCACTTCGGAGCCGCGTGGAACATTGCGCACCCCGACGGCCTTATTGAGCTCATTGGCGAGCACCACGGCCTTTTACAGGGACTCATCGAGGCGTGCCTAAAAACGCAATACCCTGACGACTTCGCGCGCATCATCGAGATCACGTACCGCTTCAGCTACGGCTGGCGGCGCATCCACAACCCCGATTCGGGCGAGGACGTGGCCGACGATCTAACGACCACGGAATTCACCATGGCCATGCTCGCCTGTCGTGGGTGGACCAACGTCGAAATCGCACGCCATATGGGAGTATCGCCGGGCACCGTCAAAAACCGCCTATCAGGCGTATACGCCAAGCTTGGCATCGGCACGCGCGCGGAGCTGGTCGCGCATATGTTGCGTTAGCGACCGGGCTGCCAAGCGCATCGAACACGTTCCGGAACCCGGCGCTTTCGCGCGCTCAAATTGGACATTTTGGCCCTCGAACGGCACTACCGTCACGAGGCACTTTCTCACAAAATTGGATTATTTCCACCGATACCTGCGGGATGGGAGCCAAAGATGCTTGATCGCCGTTCGCTACTTGTTGCCGGAGCGTCCTCGCTGGCGAGCATTATGTTGCCGCGCGTGCCGGGAAGCACAAACGCCTTCATATTGCCGTTCGCGCCTACCGAAGCCTATGCCGACGAAAAAGACCCCTTCAGGGTGCTCGTTCTCTCGCGCACCATGTTTGGTGTGGTCGTGGTCGACGTCGCCAACAAGAATACGCCCATCAAGGGTGCCCAGGTCACGCTCACATCGCGCTATGCCGCAGGCAAGCAGCTCTCCGCCACGACCGACGACGAAGGCACGGCCATCTTTGAGATCGCGCCGCTTTCGGAAGGCTACGTGGACGAGGCGACGCTTCTCGACGCGTACGACTTTAACGGCGGCATCTCCATTAGCATGGCAGGCTACCGCGATGTCGAGATTCCCCTTGCGCGCATCCAAGGCGGCACCGCCATAACCGCGCCCACGCGTCCGCTTTCCGACGGCGAGCCGTACTTTCGACAGCTCACGTTTGACGAATGGGACATCCAGTACGCCGACGCCACGTTTATGGCAATGCCAGCGGACGAAGCAGCAAACGAGCAGCCCGACACGCACGCCTTCACTGTACAGGCTCATCTGCCGCAGGGTGGGCAGGCGACGTTGCATATCAATAAAGTGATGCCCGCTGCGGGCAGCTCATCCGAAACCGTCACGCAGATTGGCCAAGTCAAGGCCAGCGCATCGAGCGCGGATAATCTGGCGACGTTCACACTCGAAGACAAGTTCCTCGATGCAGCGTCGAGCCTTCTGGAAGAAGGATGCAAGCTGCGCTTTGTGCTCGACTACCAGGGCAAAACCTACACGCTCTCATCCCCCATGGCCGTTGTCACCGCACCGGCCGCAAAGGCGGAATCCGGATCGACCACTATCGTCCCCACTACCATGAACCAAGAGATTACTCCGTTTGATTTCCCAGCGGCGTTTCCCGGCATCGGCGGCAATAAGTTCACGTGCTGGATGCCCTCGTTCCCCATTTTGTTCGATTTCTCTTTTGCCGGGTACGTGCTGTTTGGCGGAGGATACAAACCGGTCGGCTACATGAACGATTCAGGCAATCCGGATCCGGAGTACTGGAAGAAATCGCCGCGCGAGTCGGGCGCCAAACAGGCAAACCGCTACCTCGACGAGATGGAGGGGAAGTGGAATCAGTACAAGAGTATGAGCGCCGGTTCGGGAACCGATCCAAGAAACACTAAGCTCCTTCGCCACCATTGCACGCTGCTGTTCACGATGGATATCGCCACACAGCTGTACGGCTCGCTCGCCTACGATTGGGTGGGCAAAACCTGGGGCAACAACAACGACCCCGCATACGGCAATATTAAGGCACTCTTCCAGGTAAGAACCGACCTCAATTGGACCGAGCAGTTTACCCTAGGACCGGTGCCGTTTTTCTTAAACGTCAACCCCTGGGTGCTGGCGAAGCTGGCGCTCGCCGTGGGTGCCCACACGCACGGCAGCGGCGCGGCGTTTTTTAAAAACATTTCGCTCGACTATTCAAACACCTCGGGCTCGTTCACCATCCAGATCGGGCTTGCTGTCACCTTTGGAGCCGGCGTTGCAGGCGTCGCTTCGTCTGCCGTGCGCGGCGCTGCATCCCTCACGCTGTTCATTGGGTACGAGAAGGCAGATGGACACCAGCTTCCGCGACTGCGCGTAGGTGCAGACGTCGATGTCGATGTGATGCTCCAGTTCGTAATGTTCAAGTGGACCACCAAGGCTTGGTCGGGGTCGTGGCCCACACTCCTCGATTCGTGGAATATGTCGGTGAACAATGGCAACCAGTATGTGCTCCAACGCTCTGAGCTCGCATTGGGTGGGGATACGCCTTACACGCTGGATGCCTGCTTCGGCACGCCCGGCAACATCGAGGCGGGCGGCGTGCCGCAGTTTATCGCATCGGCCACCATCGTCACCAACGCCGAGCTGCTCGCACGCGCCGAGGTTAATGCCACTGCCGCAAACGTTGCGCCTGTCGTGCGCGATTGGGATCAAGCGGTCACGCGCATTGAGCTCGAGGCGGATGCAGAGAGCGACGACACGGGACAGGTCGAGCATTTCGTCCACGCACTGATAGAGAACGACGAAAACGCCGCGTCGATGTATGCGTACACCCATATCAGGCAGGCGAAGGACGCCGTTGCGGACCCCAACGCCAATTCTGCTGGTGTATCGGAGGACGAGCGTGGCGGCATCAAGCCCTCGAGCGACAACGTGCTGTTTACTGGCGTGCTCAGCGAAGCTCACATGAAGCTGGCAATGATCGCCGGCGTAGAATGCCTGTTCCGTATCGCCTCGGTGCGCTACGGCGACAATGGCCGCTCGCGCCTAGTGGTGCACACAAAGGCAAACGGCACGTGGTCCGCTCCCACGCCCGTGGACTTCCCCCTTGGCTTTGGCGAGGGCGACGTGGAGCGCGAGGGCATATTCGATTACGACTTCGACGTAGTGGAATATACGGACGGAAGAGAAAACCAGGACGCTTACGTGCTGCTGGTCTCGGGCGAGCGCCCCGACGGCGACAACACCTTTTTCGATGCGGCGAGCACATCCGGCATACTGTCCGTTGTGCGCCTGCGCATAAGTAATAGCGAAGTTCGCGTGATATCGCACACGTCGTGGCGCAGCATCTCGCGCGGCCGCCTTCAGGAGGATGGCCACCATTGTCTGCAGTGTCCACGCATCACGGTGGGCAAGACGCTGGTCGACGGGCGCCTGTCGGGCGCCTACCTCCACCGCCGCGGAACCACCGCAGAAAAGGCGCTCGGCAGCGAGGCTGAGGTTGCGTTGGAGTGCTTTACCCTGTGGTCGGATGATTTGGGCGACAGTCTCACGTTCCGTCAGGTCCTCCGCTTTCCGCAGGCACCGTCGAGCATCGAGCTGGGCGCGCCCGAGAATATCAACGGCAAAATGGTGGTGCCCGTTGCGTACGAGACCGAAGACGGTTGCGGCTGCGCATCGTACGCCGTGATCGGCCAGTCCATTGCGGGCTGGGGCGTTATGTCACCAGATGCCACAGTACCCCACGCGGTGCCGTGGCCGCAGCACACGGGCTTTTTGGCAACCGTCAACGAGCAACTGCAGCATATTACTTGGACGCGAGGCGCATCGGCATTTGCAACGCAGCCCGTGGGTGCCGCAGGCTGTGGCCCGGCATCGTTTAGCGTAAGCAACAACGGCAGGTGCGTGCTCTATGTAGAGAACACCGATGGCAAGGTGGGACAAACCTACGACGAAGAAGGCAACCCGGTAGCAGTGATGGGCAAGCACTTCCGCATCTTCGCCAGCACCTTGGCAGGCGATCTGTTCACGGAGCCGTTTGTGATGTGCGAGCTGGACCATCCCGTCGATCAGATAACGACATTTTTGACGTCGGGAGGCGTGCTCTCCGCGCTCGCCACGCACATTGTGAGCGCGGAGAAGAGCGAGGCAGAGCTGCGCAGCATCGAAGTACCCTTGGTGGCGTGCGCCACCCCGACGGGCGCCGTTGCTACCTCGGGCGCGGTGGTGCCCGGAGCAGCAGGCGAATCCTTCATGGTCACGGTGCGAAACGACGGCAACACCTTGCTGACCGCCGGCACGATCGATTTGTACCGAGAGGGCTCCAGCCAGCCGTTCTCCAGCGCATCCATCGGATTCGGAGCGAACGCACGCATGGCTTCGATCTACGATCCAGAGCTCGCCGAGGACGCTTCGGCCAACGACATGGCACACGTGAAGTACGCGCTCGAGACGCTGGGCGCACGTTTTGCAACGCACCCGCTGGTAGCCGACAACGGCAACGCCGTGCTGGCACCGGGTTGCACGGCACAGTTCCGCATGAGCTTCGCCATCCCCGAGAGTTGGAGCGACGAAGTGGGCAAACGCGTAACGCTGTATGCGAAGGCGCGTAATCTGGTGGCGCTCGATCCCGTAACGCTCAAGGAAATTCGACCGGGCGCAAACTCGGCGCTGGATGCCGTACTGCACGAGCTTCATGTGCCCGACGCAGCATGTGAACGCTCGGAAGTGCAGGTCGGCGTATGCGACAGCGCGGATACGGCAGGACTTCACGACGCCCCGATGACGGTAGACGGCGATGGTGGCTCGAGTGGCGGCGGTACTGACGAGGGCGACGGCTCCGGCGGAAGCAGCTCCGGCAGCGGCAAGGACCACGGCAATAACAAGCGCTCCGGAAAAGCGGGCGCGCTTGCGGGCACGGGCGATGTCAACGCTCCCCTTACGGCAGCCGCTGCAGCACTCGCCGCGGCAGGCGCCGGCCTCGTCGCCTACAGTGCCCGCCGCACGGCGCTCGAAAAAGACACCGCCAAGGAGGCCAATTCGGATAAGCCTCGCTAGCTCCTAGTTACTTTTGCGAGAGACGCCGACTCGGCTCATCGAACATCGAAATGGGCTGGTTCTGGATGCCCAGAGCCAGCCCATTTCGCATTAGATATCGTCAGTGGAGTCGAGTTCTGCCTCGAGCTTGACACGGCGTCTTTTCGCCGTGAAAAACGTTGCGCACAGGCCAGCAAACGTGGCCGCGAAAATCGTCGCACCGCAGAACACGCCCGTGGCCAGGTTCGCCAACCAAAAGACGCTTTCGAGCGGTACGATCTGCGCCTCAGCGATACAGCGCATTGCGGCAATAACAAGCGCGAACGCGGCGCCGCTAAGACCGCTGAGAAGCAGGAAATATCCAACAGGAAGATGCTCGGTTTGCCCAAAACGATTGGTATCGACATAGCCCTTTCGCGTTTGCAGCACCGCACAAATCAGCATCACGATAACGAGCCATGCGTACATGGCTGCCTCGAACGGCGTTGCAAAGCCATGCGGCATTTCACTGGCGTCGCTGTGAACCCACGCAACCTGTCGAGCTATAAACTGGTAGAAAAAGATCATCAACATGCCAAACGAAAGCAGCACGAAACCAATCTTGTAGATCTTCGCGCTCTCAGCCTCCAGGCGCTCATCCTTTGGGCCGGCATATTCACGCCACTTTTGCACGAGTTTTAAATCTTCGAATTTCATAGCGAACTCCTAAAGAGCGTCAGGGTCGACGTCGTTTTCGTCTTCCCAAAACAAATCGTTCAACGTAACGCGTAGCGCTTTGCAGATCGCCACACATAAATTGAGCGTGGGGTTATAGCCGCCCGCCTCGATCAGGCCGATGGTTTGGCGCGTAACGCCCACGGCCTGGGCCAAGTCGGCTTGCGAAAGGCCGGCCGCCGCACGTGCCGCCTTCATGCGGAGGTTCTTTTTGCCCGGCATGGAGTTCCTTTCGTAGTAATGGACAGATATCCGTTGCAACATGACAGAAATATATTGCATTCATCAGAAGATGTCAACTATATCTGTCATTATGGAAACCATGTTCGTCATCGCCATGCGGACATTACAACTTCGGTTCGCTATTCAAACTTAATCGAGCAGAACCGACTCGGTTTTGTCCGAGTAAACGAATCTCCATCGAACTCCGAACGATTGTTCGATGGATTTCGTGTTAGGTGGAATCGCCCAAGGGCTGGGCTATGCTAACTTGACTATCTATATGACTTAAACGCAGCAAGGGAGCACCGAGAGAGCGAGTATGGCAAAAAACACCGCAAACTATGGTAACGACAGTATCCGCCAGCTCAAGGACGAGGAGCGCGTACGCCTGCGTCCCGCCGTCATCTTTGGCTCGGACGGGCTCGACGGCTGCGCGCATGCCGCCTTCGAGATCCTGTCCAACGCCGTTGACGAGGCGCGCCAGGGCTACGGCAAGCTCATCACCCTTACCGCCTTTCGCGATGGCTCTATCCAGGTAGAGGACAATGGCCGCGGCTGCCCGCTCGACTGGAACCCTTCCGAGAAGCGCTTTAACTGGGAGCTCGTCTTTTGCGAACTCTACGCCGGCGGCAAGTATAACAACAACCAGGGCGGCGACTACGACTTCTCGCTCGGCACCAACGGCCTGGGCTCCTGCGCGACTCAGTACGCTTCCGAGTACATGGACGTCACCGTCTGGCGTGACGGCAACAAGTACTCCTTACACTTTAAAAAGGGCAAGGTTGTCGGCGCCAAAAAGAAGGCACTCGAGATTGAACCCAGCGACGAGAACCGCACCGGCACCACTATCAAGTGGCGCCCCGATCTTGAGGTCTTTACCTCGATTAGTATTCCCCACGATTGGTATCGTGAGACCATGCGCCGTCAGGCCGTGGTCAACGCCAACGTGACCTTCCGTCTGCGCATCGAGGGCGATGATGGCGAATTTACCGAAGAGGACTTCTGCTATCCCAAGGGCATCGAGGACTATGTGCTCGAGAAGGTCGGTACCGACTACCTCACCGAGCCTTTCTTTATCGAGGCCGACCGTCGTGGTCGCGACCGCGAGGACCTGCCCGACTACAACGTAAAGATCACCGCGTGCATGTGCTTCTCGCGCACCTTCACGATGCAAGAGTACTACCACAACTCATCGTGGCTCGAAAACGGCGGTTCGCCCGAGAAGGCCGCCCGCAGTGCTCTGACCAGCGCCATCGATGCCTACATCAAGCAACAGGGCAAGTACAACAAAAACGAGAGCGGCATTAAGTGGCAAGATGTCCAGGACTGCCTGGTACTGGTGACCAACTGCTTCTCCACCCAGACGTCCTACGAAAACCAGACCAAGAAGGCCATCAATAACCGCTTTATCCAGCAGGCCATGACGGCATTCTTTAAGGAGCGCCTCTCGACCTACTTGATCGAGAACAAAGATGCCGCCAACAAGATCATGGAGCAGGTGCTCATCAACAAGCGCTCGCGCGAGAACGCCGAGAAGACGCGCCAGAGCATCAAGACCAACCTGCAGCAGAAGACCGACATGGCCAACCGTGTGCAAAAGTTCATCGATTGCCGCTCCAAGGACAAGAGCCGTCGCGAGATCTATATCGTAGAGGGCGACTCGGCAGCGGGCGCCATTCGCACCTCGCGCGATGCCGAGTTCCAGGGCGTTATGCCCGTCCGCGGCAAGATTCTCAACTGCCTGAAGGAAGACTATCCGCGCATCTTTAAGTCCGACATCATCATGGACCTTATGCGCGTGCTGGGCTGCGGTGTGGAGATCAAGGACAAGCGCATCAAGAACCTGGGCGCCTTTGACCTGGACAACCTCAACTGGAACAAGGTCATCATCTGTACGGACGCCGACGTCGACGGTTATCACATCCGCACGCTCGTGCTCACCATGCTCTATCGCCTGGTGCCCACACTTATCGACGAGGGCTACGTGTATATCGCCGAGTCGCCGCTCTACGAGATCAACTGCAAAGAAAAGACCTACTTTGCCTACACCGAGCTCGAGAAGAACGGCATCCTTAAGGAGATCGGCGACCAGAAGTGTTCCATCAACCGCTCCAAGGGTCTTGGTGAGAACGATCCGGACATGATGTGGCTCACCACCATGAACCCCGAGACGCGTCGCCTGATCAAGGTGGAGCCCGAGGACGTCACCAAGATGGAAACCATGTTCAACCTGTTGCTGGGCAACGACGAGGCGGGCCGCAAGCGCCATATCTCGGAGCACGGCAAGGAATACCTGGACCAGTTGGACCTGCAATAGCAGCAAATCGATAACGACGGCCCATAAGAAGTTCAAGAGGAAATCGTGGCAAAGAAGAAGACGAAGAACCAGACCAAGAAAAAGCAGGTCAACGCCGAGAACGTCATCGGCCTGCACTCCGAGGTCACCGACCAGCCGATCACGCAGACGCTCGAGGTCAACTACATGCCCTACGCCATGAGCGTCAACGTCTCGCGTGCGTTCCCCGAGATTGACGGCTTTAAGCCCTCACACCGCAAGCTGCTCTACACCATGTACAAGATGGGTCTGCTCAAGGGCGAGCGCCAGAAGAGCGCCAACATCGTGGGTCAGACCATGAAGCTCAACCCGCACGGCGATGCCGCGATCTACGAGACGATGGTGCGTCTGGCAACCGGCAACGAGGCGTTGCTCGCACCGTTCGTTGAGTCGAAGGGCAACTTTGGCAAGTACTATTCGGGCGACCTGAGCTACGCCGCCTCGCGTTATACCGAGGCCAAGCTCTCCCCCATCAGCGCCGAGATCTTCAAGGACATCGACAAGGACCCGGTCGACTTCGTCGACAGCTACGACGGCGCCATGAAGGAGCCGCGCCTGCTGCCCACCACGTTCCCCAATATCCTCGTCTCGGCCAACAAGGGCATCGGCGTCGCCATGGCGTCCGACATCTGCGGCTTCAACCTCAACGAGGTCTGCACCGCCACGATGCACTACCTGCAGGATCCCGACTGCGACCTGCTCGAGTACATGCCCATGCCCGACTTCTCGACCGGCGGTGAAATTATCTACCGCCGCGAGGAGATGGAAAAGATTATCGAGACCGGCCTTGGCAGCTTCCAGATCCGCTCCCGCTGGCGCTGGATTCCCGAAGAGCGCATCATCGAGGTGTACGAGATCCCCTACACCACCAAGACCGATGTCATCATCGAGCGCATCGTCAAGCTCTCCAAAGAGGGCAAGGTCAAGGAGATCGCTGACATCCGCGACGAAACCGACCTCTCGGGCCTGCGCATCGCCATCGACCTTAAGCGCGGTGTCGACCCCGACAAGCTCATGGCCAAGCTCTATCGCTCGACCACACTGCAGGATTCGTTCTCGTGCAACTTCAACGTGCTGGTCGATGGTTACCCTCGCGTTATGGGTGTGCGTCAGATCCTGCACGAGTGGGTCAAGTGGCGTATTGAGTCCACGCGTCGCCGTATCAACTTTGACCTGGGCAAAAAGTCCGAGCGCCTGCACCTGCTGCACGGCCTCGAGGCGATTTTGCTCGACATCGACAAGGCCATCGCCATCATCCGCGGCACCAAGCTCGAAGCCGAGGTCGTGCCCAACCTTATGAAGGGTTTCGACATCGACGAGACCCAGGCCGAGTTTGTTGCCGAACTTAAGCTCCGCAACATCAACGAGGAGTACATCCTCAACCGCACCAAGGACATTGCCAAGCTTGAGGGCGAGATTGCCGAGCTTGAGGAGATTCTCTCGAGCGAAGACAACATCAAGAAGGTCATCAGCGACGAACTGGCCGCGGTCAACAAGAAGTACGTGATGCCGCGCCGCACGGGCAGGATCGAGCCCCATGAGGTTATCGAGGTAAGCTTGGAGCCCGAGGTCGAGGAGTACCCGGTCACCATCATGCTTTCGCGCGATGGCTACCTTAAGAAGATGACGGACCGCGTGCTCAAGAAGGCGACCACGCTCAAGTACAAGGACGGCGACAAGCCCTTTATCGAGTTCCCGTCCTCCAACACGCACGAGCTGCTCGTGTTTACCAACAAGAGCCAGGTATACAAGTGCAAGGTTGCGGCATTTGAGGACACCAAGTCGGCCCAGCTGGGCTCGTACCTGCCCACCGATCTTGAGATGGAACCCGACGAGAGCGTCATCTGGGTCATCGACCCCGAGGACTATAAGGCCGACGTGCTGTTTGTCTTTGAAAACGGCCGCGTGGTGCGCGTCGCGCTTTCTGGATACGTCACCAAGACCAACCGCAAACGCCTCAAGAACGCCATCTACGGCGGCAGCAAGCTGCTGTATGCACAGGTGCTCAAGGAAGACCGCGACATCGCACTGGTCTCGAGCGACTACCGCCTGATGAACTTCAACACGTCGCTGCTCAAGACCAAGACGACCACCAACACGCAAGGCGTCCAGGCCTTTACGGCCAAGAAGGGCCGCTCGGTCACCACTGTCGGCACAACCGAGGAGATTCTTGGCGCCGGTGTCTCGGCCGAAAAGTTCACCGCACAGAGCCTCCCCTCCGCCGGTGCCCTCATGAAAGAAAACGACATGCCGAGTTTGTTTGACTAGGACAACGGCAGCCAAACCGTCATGGTTTTACAATGCAGCGGGGCCCGGAGCGCAGCAACATTGCGCTCCGGGCCCCATGCATTACAGCAGCATCATCCCTATAGACAAAATGCCGCATAAAGTGGAACAGACATAAGCCCATCATTCATTCCAAAGGGCTTAGTCGATAGCCTGATACGGCGAACGCCCGGATGGGTCTTTTTTAGTGAGGACAAACTTCGAGATCTTGTGTTCTCCCCCGCCTTAACTTCAATCGCAGACAAGCATCCCTGTTTCTCTACTACAAAGTCGATTTCCGCACGATTATCTCGCGTCCAATAATGCAGCGGATAGCCCATGGCTGAAAGCTGTTGGGCAACGTAGTTTTCGGTAAGTGCACCCATGAATGTGCCGCCGATGCCGGCAAGAATATCGGCGCGTTGAGCACCGGCCTTGGAAACGAGCAGCCCTGTATCCGCCTGATAGATTTTAAAAGCAGAAGGGTTAACGAAGACCTCTAAAGGGCTTTCGATCTGCCCGACTAGGCTGCAGCGCGCCACCGTACCCGACAATACAAGCCAGTCGAGAGCATCTCCAAAGAGAGACGCATTGCCCCCCGCTCGCACTATCTTGTATTGAAATTTACGATTCTCTTTGGCAAGCTGCTGTGGAATGGAATCGAAGCACGCACGCGTCTTTGCGCTCAAGCGTTCATCAGCATATTTATTGGTGTCGGCGGAATATCCGTCGAGAATAATCCGATGCTTTTCGGCCACATCAATGATTGACTGATCATCGATGTACGTTTGGACCGCCTCGGGCATTCCGCCAACAACAAGATACTGTCGATAGAGCCCAAGCGCCTGTTCATGAAGGCTTGGCGCAAGAGGACCCATTGACTCGAATGATGAGCGTATCTCGTCGACCAGTTGATCGTGCCCCATCGCCCAGAGAAACTCCTCGAAATCGAGTGGAGTCATCTCAATCAAGTCGGTCTTTCCAACGGGGAACGAATACGACTGATGGTTAATGGCAACCCCAAGAAGCGACCCAGCAGCCGCAACGTAATACTCGGGAGCATCTTCGCAAAAGTATTTAAGGGAAGTGAGCGCTTCCTCGCATGCCTGGATCTCGTCAATGAACAGTAAGGTTTTGCCAGGCACGATACGCTGCCCCGTACGAGCCTCGATCGCGCGTACGATCGAATGAGGGTCAAGACCGCCCGAAAAATCCGTTCGCGCCGACCGGTCGTTCTCAAGATTAACGTAGACAACCGATTCGAAAAGATCCTGGGCGTACGTTCTGAGCAGATAGGTCTTGCCACACTGGCGCACGCCTTTGACCAGCAAAGGTTTTCTATCAGCCCTGTCTCGCCATTCCCTAAGGAGCTCGTCTGCCTTGCGACGCATACGCAACCTTCCCTCATGAACTTCTATTTGACAATATTTTAACGCGTATTAATTTGTTTTCAGTTATTTTTCTGCGTTTAAAAATTGTTCTATACGGCACTTGAGGGAATACACCTCTATCTCTTGATAAGGATTGCAAGCATTTCCACCAACACCGATTGCCATGCGCTCTTCTTGCCTTAAGAGAGCTTGCGAGCGAGCTCTCGTACCTCTTCCAACTTGGGCGACGATGCCATACTGTCGCGCTCGGTCATACCGCTGATGGTGACAATGCCCTGGTCCTCCCACTTGCAGTACGCGCAGGTTGACCTGTACATAGCGATCGCCGCATCATAGACGCCCTCGCTGTGGCTATCGAGCAAAAGGGCCGTCTTGGTGAACGGGAAGCCCGTAGCACCGAAGGCGTACAGGCGGTCGATGGCGGCCTTCTCCTGCGCAGTGATATCAAACCAGTAGATAGGCGAAGCGAAGACAACCATGTCGGCGTCTTTCAGCGACTCAATCACGTTGGCCATGTCATCCTTCTGCACACAGGTGCCCTCATGGGTAAAGCAGTACTGGCATCCCAGGCAGCCGGCGATCTTCTTGCTGGCAACGCGGACGACCTCGACTGTATGGCCGGCCTCGCGCGCGGTCTCGGCAAACGCCTCGACCATGGTGTCGGTATTGGCGCCCTTGCGCGGGCTACCACTCAATACAACGATATTCATAGGAATCTCCCTTCTTCATGCCGCAGGCGCGCGGCACGCATTTCGTTGTAACCAAAACAGATGGAGCTATTCGGTCGTCCGCAGGCCATATCTCTTTGCCATGGCCGCTCATAAGTAACTAGCCAAGGTGCGTCTTATTTCAGATATTCCTCAAAGAACGCTTTCAGCTTTCCAAACGGAATGACGTCCATCTGATCGTAAAGGTCGGTGTGGTTGGCACCGGGGATAATGAGCAATTCCTTGTTGTCCCCCGTCAGCTTGCTGTACGCGGTTTCGCTGAAATAGCGGGAGTGCGCCTTCTCGCCATGCACCAGCAGCACGGCAGAGCGGATCTCGCCGGCGTACTGCAAGATCGGCATATTCAAAAACGACAGCGAAGATGTCACATTCCAACCGCCATTGGAGCCCAGGCTGCGGGGATGGTAACCTCGCGGAGTCTTGTAGTAGGCGTAATAGTCCGCCACAAACTGCGGCGCGTCATCGGGCAGTTGATCGACCACGCCGCCCGCCAGCGCGTAGCTGTCATTTTTATAGTCCTCGGTGCGCTGCGCGTTCAGCGCTTTACGCTTTTCGAAGCGCGCCTGCTCGGAATCCTCGGCGTCAAAGTAGCCATTTGCGGTCACGCGGGTCATATCGTACATGGTCATAGCCGCGGTGGCCTTGATGCGGGTGTCGATGGCTGCGGCATTGATTGCCATGCCGCCCCAACCGCAGATGCCGATGATACCGATGCGCTCCGGGTCAACGCTATTCTGCACAGAGAGGAAATCCACCGCTGCGCAGAAATCCTCGGTGTTGATGTCCGGCGATGCCACATAGCGGGGCGCACCGCCGCTCTCGCCGGTATAGGACGGGTCGAAGGCAATCGCGAAAAAGCCCAGCTCCGCCATTTTCTGCGCATAAAGGCCGGACGTTTGCTCCTTCACCGCGCCAAACGGACCGCTGACGGCGATGGCAGGCAGCTTGCCCTCCACGTTCTTTGGCACGTAGACGTCGGCCGCCAGCGTGATGCCGTATCGGTTGTGGAAAGTCGCCTTGCTGTGCTCAACCTTGTCGTTTTTGGGGAACACCTTGTCCCATTCCTGCGTCAGTTTCAACTGCTCCATGCCTAAGCCTCCTTGTCGGTCGCTTTAAGGTATTGCTCGTCGATCACGGGCTCCAACCACTCGTTGGAGGTCTCCTCGCCCGGAACCTCCAGCGCGAGATGGGAGAACCAGCTGTCGGGCGCGGCTCCGTGCCAATGCTTTACGCCCGCGGGAATATTTACTACATCGCCAGGGCACAGTTCCTGTGCCGGTTTGCCCCATTCCTGATAAAACCCTCGACCAGCCACGCAGACGAGGATCTGCCCGCCCCCACTTTTGGCGCGATGGACGTGCCAGTTGTTGCGGCAGCCGGGCTCAAACGTCACGTTGTAGACGCCGACCTGATCGGTGGAAAGGGGCGCGAGGTAGCTTTGCCCGATAAAGTACTTCGCAAATGCGTCGTTGGGGGCGCCGATAGGAAAGGCCATCTCGTTTTGGTGCTCAGCTCTTGCGCCGGCGGCGTCGCCATCCGCCCAAACCTCCTTCGCCATGCGAAAGGCCGCCCACGCCTTGGGCCATCCCGCGTAAAACGCCGCATGCGTAAGGATTTCCGCTATCTCAGCCCTGGTCACACCGTTGTTCTTTGCGGACATCAGATGATATTTAAACGAAGAGTCCGTCAGCCCCTGCGCCATCAGGGCAACCATCGTCACTATGCTGCGGTCGCGCAAGGAAAGCTCGCCCTCTCGGCTCCACACCTCGCCGAACAGCACATCGTCATTGAGCTGTGCGAATTTAGGGGCAAAGTCCCCCAGGGCATCTCTGCCCGCCGTCTGCTTAATTGCCATGATCGATTTCCTCCTATCGATGGTTCTGGACACGAATCTGCCTCCACGCGGTTAAGTAACCCGCCTAGATTTCCATGCCCATTCGTTGCGCCTGTTCCAGAGCGGGATGCCCGGCGATATCGCCCACACCGTTCACGCCGCCGGCGAAAACCGTTTTGCCCATTACGGACCACCCCTTGCGCTGCCGATTTGTATTGACGAGAATGAAGGTAATACCTAAACCTGACTTTAGGTCAAGGAATGAATTCGAGATTTATTCGGAGGGGCCATGTACACAATCGGACAGGTGGCGGAAATGTTCGGCTTGCCCGCCTCAACGCTGCGGTATTACGACAAGCAGGGATTGTTCCCGGGGCTGGAGCGGACGTCCGGCATTCGCCGATTCGGCGATACGGAACTCGAGGCGCTTCGGGTCATCGAATGCCTGAAGAAGGCGGGAATGGAGATCAAGGACATCCGTCTGTTCATGAAATGGTGTGCAGAGGGTCCATCAACATACCCCCAGCGCAAGGCCATGTTCGAGGAGCGGAAGGCCCACATGGAGTCGGAGATCGCGAAGATGAACCGTGCCCTGGACATGTTGAAGTTCAAATGCTGGTACTACGAGCAAGCGATTCAAGATGGCAGCGAGGATAGGCTGGAGACGCTGATTCCCGACAATTTGCCGGAAGAAATCAAAGGCGCCTACGAAAACGCACACGCTCGATAAAGCCGTTCGCTATCCATGGGACTCTGGCAAGGAGCTCCTTCCGAACAGAACGAAAAAGAAAGCCTCCGAACCAAAAGGTCCGGAGGCTGTTATTTCCGCTATTCCCACTCGGCAATAGGAGTCACTGGCCAAAAGCTTGTCAACATCAAAACAAGTCCTCAATCTATCGATTCTACGTGAGGCAATGGTCCTCATTTGATGCCCGCACTGTTTGCGCACTAGGGAGCAAAAGAATCTGGCCGCCGCTCAAATAAGATCACCGCCATCTTGCATAAACGACGCCATGTTAAGGTGCCTGACGCCATCCCTCTCCTGCAATAGAGGATCAAGCGTGAACAAGTAGCGCGGATACCCATCCCTGATGTGGCCGAACGGCCTGTACTCGCGCTCCTCTACGCCTCTGTCGGCAATCGACATAGAGACCTGGATGTAGGCGTAAGCATTGCGCCTACGAGCGATGAAGTCACACTCGAGCTTCCCAATACGGCCCACAGAAAGCTCGTACCCGCGCGATGCAAGATAGAGGTAGAGCACGTTCTCCAACGCCGGCCCGTAGTTAATCCTCGCATCCGTGTTCATGGCGAAATAGACGCCGAGATCAGCCAGGTAGTACTTCTCTTCGCGGATAAGCAATCTCCGAGACTTGAGATCGAACCTCGAGCAGCGATAAAGGATCTTCGCGTCAACAAGAATCTGGATATACCGATTGAGCGTTTCGCGCTTGATGGGAATCTTCTCGACATCATTGAAGTACGCAAGGAGGTTCTTCAGGTTCGTCGGCGCACCAAAGTTGTTGATGAGATACGTCTGGACGGCATCGAAAACCGAGACATTCTTAATCTTGTTCGAATGTTTGACGTCCTTTTCAAAGATCTCATGAATAACACTCTTGATATAGGTGCGCTTTTCATCCTCGCCCTCATACTCCAACGCTTTGGGAAATCCTCCAAGGGTCAGGTACTCGGTAAACTCTCCCACGAGAACGTCATTGACAGGCTTGCCGAGAAAACGCTTCATATCGATATATTCCGCAAAGTCGAGTGGGAACACCTCAAACTCGATATAGCGACCCGTCAGCTTTGTAACAAGCTGCCCAGAAAGCAGATATGAATTCGAACCGGTAATGAAGATGGACCAACCGCCATCTGTCCGGTAGCCATTGATGAGCAGCTCAAATTCCTTGACGCTCTGAATCTCATCGATGAAGAGATACTTCGTCCCCTCAGTGTCTGCTGGAGTCGACATATCAATCAGATTTTCGAGCTCATCGGTCGTCTTGACCTTCCTGTTCTCCCGTGAGTCGAGGTCGATATAGATGATGTGGTCGCTCGCTACGCCGGATTCCACAAGCTCGTCTGCGATTGATTGCATGAGACAGGATTTACCGCATCTGCGAACACCGGTGATCACCTTGATCATCCCGTCATCGTGGTAGAAACCACGCATTCGCTTCAGATACTTTTCACGTCGGTATATACGCAAGATGCACCCCTCTTTTTCAGTGTCCATTTTATAAGTTATGGGGGTACTTTTTTACATTTTATAAAAAAGCGTACCGATAACTTATTCTCACTTAGTTTCGGAAGTCGAGCAGGCGGTCGCGGTAGTACCCGTACTGCGCCCGGCGTACCTCGATTTCGGCGGGGATACCGTCGGTGAGCGATTTCGTTAGGGAGTCGAAGCGGTCGAGGATGTCGACGACCTTCCGCTGGGTGCCGATGGATGGGGCGGGAATCTCGACCCTCGATAAGTCCACAAGCGCGGCTTCGATTACCTTTTTCGGTTTAGCGTATTGCTCTTCAGATCATCGTGGTGTGCTCGTAGCCGCGCTCCACGAGGAGCCGCTCGGCAACGTCGAGAATCTTCTCGACCGTCTCCTCCGGGTACTTATTGCGTGCCACGGGCACCTCCGTCCTTGTTATCGCGATAAACATACCATGAGTGGCGTACGGGTCGAGAAGGGCTGGCGCCAAAAGAGCCCAACGGCCGTTACGGCTTCGTTAGAAACGCGCCCCACCATGGATGGTGAACCCGAAAGGTAAGGCGCGCGGGCACGGCGACTCGGCCCGCGCGCCCGGAAGAGAAAGGACGAACCCATGGGTTACATGCTCGAGACGTGCGGGCTCACCAAGCGCTTCGGCCGCGGCGACCAGGCGCAGGATGCCGTGGCCGACGTGAGCCTTCATATCCGCGAGGGCGAGGTGTACGGGCTGCTCGGCCCCAACGGCGCCGGCAAGTCGACAACGCTCAAGATGATCTGCGGGATGCTGCGCCCGACGGCCGGGGAGATCCTCTTTGCCGGGCACGCCTGGCACCGCGAGGACCTCTACGCAATCGGCAGCCTCATCGAGGAGGCGCCGCTCTACCCCAACCTCACCGCGCGCGAGAACCTGCGCGTACGCACCACGCTGCTGGGCCTTCCCGAGAGCCGCGTAGATGAGGTGCTCGCCGCCGTGGACCTCGCGGACACCGGGAAGAAGCGCGCCGGGCGCTTCTCGATGGGCATGCGGCAGCGCCTGGGGCTCGCGCTGGCGCTGATCGCCCGGCCACGCCTGCTCGTGCTCGACGAGCCCACCAACGGCCTCGACCCCATCGGCATCGAGGAGCTGCGCGACCAGATCCGCGGCTTCGCGGCGGCGGGTACGACGGTGATCGTCTCGAGCCACATCCTCTCCGAGGTGCAGCAGATGGCTGACACCATCGGTATCATCTACGGGGGGCGCCTCGCCTACGAGGATGCGCTTCGGCCCGGGCAGGACCTCGAGGAACTCTTCATGAGCGTCTGCCGGGAGGGGCGTCGAACGCGCGGGGAGGTGGCGGCATGACGGGCAAGAAAGGCGGCCTGCTCGCGGGCCTGCGCGCCGAGGCCCTGAAGTCGCGCCACGCAGCACCGGTTCGCCTGGCCGTGCTCATGGCGCTGCCGATGCCGCTGCTCGGCGCGATGCCCTACCGGGGCGTGCAGATCTTCAGCGCGTGGAACTACTGGTACGCGCTCTTCCTGCCCGTGGCCCTCTCGCTCGTGGTGGCGTGCGTCGCGCGGGCGGACGCGCGCACGCGGATGCGGGGGCTTCTGGGCCTGGGCTTCCCGCTTAGGCGCGCCTGGTGGGCCAAGGCACTCTGGTGTCTCGCGCTCTGCGCGCTCTCGAACCTCGTGGTCTTCGGCATCTACCTCGCGGGATCGGCGTTCTCCTCGCAGGGCCTCACGGCCGCGGGCACGCTCACGATGCTCCTCTGCGCGCTCGTCAACACGGTGACCGCGGCGTGGATGATCCCCGCAGGGCTCTTCCTCACGGCGCGGCTCGGCATGCTCGCGGGCATCTTCTGCCCGCTCGCCGCGCAGCTCGTGGGTGGGTTCACCTGGTCGCTGGTGCCGCTGCCGCAGCTCTTTCCGCCGTCGGCGAGCATGGTCATCCCCACGAGCTTCATCCCCGTGCTGCCGAGCGGCGAGCCACTCGCGGCGGACATGGCACTCGGCGGGGCGCTCACGGCGGACGGCATGCTCACACTGGCGGGCCTTGCGGTCTGCGCGCTCGCGTTCGCCGCGCTCACGGCGGCGGGCGCGGCCTGGTTCGCGCGCTCCGAGGAGAGGTGATGGCCATGACACGACTCTCCGACCCGACGCCGCGCATGACTCTCCCGCGGGCCCTGCTCTCCGAGGCCCTGCGCCTAGCGCGCTCCCCGCTCACGGCGGCGCACCTCGTCTGCGGCCTGGCAGCCGGTCTTGCCTGCGGCGAGTACTTCTCCGTTACCCGATGGGACCCGGCGCTGGGCGCGGACGCCTACGCCCAGTTCCTCGGCGCCCTCATGCCGCTCATGTCCGCCATCGTCTGCGGGCTCGCCGTGGACGAGGAGCGCGCTGCCGGGCGCCTCGCCAACCTCACGGCGGTCCCCTCGCGCGGGCGCGCCGTCGCGGCGAAGCTGCTCGCCCTTGCGGCGCTCGGCGCGGGCGCGCTGGCCGTGGCGCTCGGCGTGTTCGGGGTCGTGCTCGCCGTCGCCGGGCGCCTGCCGCTCGGGCCCGCTCCGCTTGCGGACGCCTGGGCGGGCATCGTGCTGGGCAGCCTGCCCCTCTACGCGCTGGGGCTCGGCGTGGCCCTGCGCCTCGGCCGCAACGCCGTCATCGGCGCTGGCGCGGCGGGGATGCTCCTCGCGTTCTTCTCAGTGGGCGGACTTGCGCACGGCCTCATGACCGGCGAGCTCACCGGTGCCCTGGCGACGCCCCTGAGCTGGGTGCCGCTCGCCTGGCCCGCGCGCCTAGGGTCGCTCGGGGTGGAGGCCTTCATCGACGCCGCACGCGCGGCGGGCCCTCTCCTCACGACTGCGCTCGCTGGCCTCGTGCTCGCCCTGGCAGCCGCCGCCGTCCTTATCGCCTGGTTCTGCCGCTTCGAGGACGGGAGGGCAGATGAGTAGGAAGCCGCTCGCCGCCGTGCTCGCCCTCCTCTCCGCAGCGCTCGTCCTGGGCGGGAATGCCCTGCTCGACGCCGGCTGGGGGTCGGCGCTGCGCTCGATCGCCGACCGCGTGCTGCCCAACCCTGAGATCGCCATGTGGGCGCCCGCGCCCGAGCCCGGCAGCCACGCGAGCTCCTACGCCGACGCCACCGGGGCGGGGGCAAACTACGTCTACCTGGTGGACGCGGCGGACGATAGGGGCAATGTCCGAGAGCTCCAGCTCATCTTCTTCGGGCGGGAGTCGGACGGCGAGGGCTGGCTCGAAATCGAGGCGCGCGGCGGCTCGGGCGTGCGCTACCGCGCGTGCGATGCGGCCGAGGCGCCCGCGGCTGCGCGCGGGGCTCTGGACCGCTGAGCGCGGCGCTAGTACAATGCCGACGGGAGTTTCAGGAGGTCGAACATGGCGAGGATACTGGCAGTGGATGATGAACGGGCGATCCTCGACGCACTCGCTCGCGTCCTCGGCCGCGACGGCCATGAGGTCGTCAGGGAGGCGGACCCGACGGCGGTCCCGGGGATGGACCTCTCGCGCTTCGACCTCGTGCTCTGCGACGTCATGATGCCGGAGCTCGACGGCTTCGAGCTCGTGCGGCAGATCCGCCCGGACTTCGACGGGCCCATCGTCTTCCTGACCGCGCGCGTGGCCGAGGAGGATGCTGTGGCCGCCTACGGCCTGGGCGCCGACGACTACGTCCGCAAGCCCTTCGGGGCCGCGGAACTGCGCGCCAAGGTCGCGGCCCATCTACGCCGTGAGCGCCGGCCGCGCTCGCACGCCCTCTCCTTCGGGGAGGTGCGGATCGACCTCGGGGCTCGCGACCTCGCCGTGGGCGGCGAGGCCGTGCCGCTCACGCCCACCGAGTACGCCATCTGCGAGTACCTCGCCCGCCACCCCGGGCAGGTCATGAGCCGTACGCAGATACGCGAGGCGGTGCTCGGCTGGGAGAGCGACGCCGACGACGCGGCCATATCCATGCAGGTCAGCCGCGCCCGGAGGAAACTCTCCGAGGCCGGCGCCGATCCGATCGCGACCGTCTGGGGAATGGGGTACAAGTGGCAGCTCTGAGGATCGGGGCGCGAGGTCGCGGGGGCATGCCGCTCTCCTTCGTCATCGCGCGCTACTTCGCCTACGCGTTCGCGGCAGTCGCCACGGCGTGGCTCGCCTCGTTCATGGTGCTCTCCGTGGCGATCAACGCGGGCTTCGTCTACGAGGCAAGCTGGGGGCCGGCCAATGTGCGCGAGGTCGCGGAGGGCCTGGCACGCGACGGCGTCTGCGGGCAGCAGGACGTGCCGACGGCGTACCGCTACCTCATCCTGAACAAGGACGGATACGTGCTGATGACAGACCTCGAGGGCACGAGGCTCGAGGACGCGACGGAAATGGCCCGTGCGGCACTCGCCGCGGATCCGGGCACAGTGGAGATCGAGGGCGGGGGCTCGGGCCTCACCTACGCCGCGTTCCCGCTCAAGGGCGGCGGGGCCTGCGCACTCGTCAGCGAGTACCTGCCGCAGTGGGTCTCGCGCGATCTCGCCGGCCTGCTTCCCAACCCACAGAACCTCATGCTCGTCGGCGCCGCTGCGGGAAGCGCGCTCGCGCTCGCGCTCGTGGCGCGCCGTGCGAGCCGCGTGATCTCGCGCAAGATGGCGCCGCTCGCGGAGGCAGCGGGGCGCGTCGGCGCGGGGGATCTCGACTTCGCGGTCGGCAGCACCAACGTGCGCGAGGTGAACGACGTCCTCGCCGCGATGGACGCCATGCGGACCTCCCTCGCCGAGTCGCTCGAGGCCCGCTGGGCCGCGGAGCGGGGGCAGCGCGAGCAGGTGGCGTCGCTCGCCCACGACCTCAAGACGCCGCTCACCGTGCTGCGCGCCAACGCCGACTTCGTGGCGGAGGAGCTGGAAGACGAGAAAGACGCCGACCTCGCGGCCGCCGCGCGCGACATAGCCGGCAGTGTCGAAAGGCTCGACGGCTACGTGCGCCTGCTCATCGAGGCCTCGCGCGGGTCCGGCGGGGCGGAGAGGGCCCCCATGCGGCCGGCCGAGCTCTGCGAGCAGATCCTCGCCGAGGCCGCCCAGATCGCCCGGGCGCGAGGCGTGACGCTCGACGCGTCCACGGGCCCTGCCGTCGCGGGCGCGCCCGAGGCCCCGCTCGACCGAACCGCCCTGGCGCGAGCCGCCGCGAACCTCGTGGCCAACGCCGCCGAGCACGCGCGCTCGCGCGTGGCGGTCTCCTGCGACGTCGAGGGCGGCCACCTCGTCATCGAGGTGTCCGACGACGGACCGGGCTTCTCTCCCGCCGCCCTCGAACGCGGCTGCGAGCGCCTCTTCACAGACGACTCCTCCCGCTCCTCGCGCGACGGAGGCCGCCACTACGGGCTCGGCCTCCACGCCGCCTCCGAGGCCGCGAGCGCCCACGGGGGCTCCGTCTCGCTCGCCAACAGCCCCTCGGGCGGCGCGGTGGCCACCATCGCGGTCCCCCTGTGAGAGCCTAACGACTCAGGCCCTCACACCGGCGTGCCTCGCAATCAAACGCTTCCCGGATAATAATGCCCGTTGCAGGGATCGCCCTGGCTAGTCGCCGCCCATGTGCATGAGCATGTCAGCGATGCGAGTCGCCATCTCGTCCACCGCTGCACGGATGTTGGCGACCCAGGACGCAAGGCCGGCCTGATCGGATGCCTCCGCTTCAAGTACGTCGCAGTTCGCGGTCACCGCCATGAGCGGGGTGACGAGGTCGTGCGAGGCGGTGCAAACGAACGCGCGCTCCCGCGCCTCGGCCTCCGCCACCGGTCGCATGGCGCGTCCCGTTGCCGACCACGCCACGGCGAGCCCCCAAAAAGCCGAAGCGATTGGCGTCACTCGCTTCGCTAAATCAACTTTATGGGATGACGGATCACGGTCTTGAGCTTCTCCGGCGCGCACTTGCGCGGGTCGGAGAGGTAAATCTCGTGATGCAGACGGGCTTCGGAGAAGTCGGGGGCGTAGCCCCGTTCCGCCGCGAATGCGCGCATGGCGTCTATGGTCGCCGGCTCGTCGTCGTAAGGCCCGGTATGCATGCACTGAACGCAAAGACCCTCGTCGACCCTCAGCAGCTCGACCGCCGAGAAGTCCAGCTTCTTCTTGGCGACAGCTTCCGAAACTGCCCAGTCGAAGTCCTCGCGAGTGACGAAATCGGGCAGACGGATGCACGAGATGAAGTTGAAGTCATCCTTCCGCGCATAATCAATCTCGCCATCGGTGCGGTCTTGCCACCAGAAGCCCTCGAGCGGAGGCACGACGAAGTCGAAATAGCCTTTGATCTCTCGCGGGCCCTTCTTCGACATCTTGATGGTATAAGCGACGCCGTAGAGCAGCGGCAACGCGTTCTGGTACTCGCCGCCTTCGGCATTGGGATTGCCCTTGCCCCGCACGGCGACGTAGCTCATAGGCGGAACGGTTACGACGCTCGGCTTGCCGGACGGCTTGTAGAGCTCCCTGAACTCCTTCTTGAAATCGTATGCCATCGCAACAAACCTCCCTGAGCTTGGGTTTCCGTCGATATCCGACCAAATATAGCAATGGGCGCGGCTTCGGAAGAGGCCGCGCCCATTGCGGGATATTATAACACAGAATCGAACGTCTGTTCTATTCCCACTCGATGGTCGCGGGCGGCTTGCTCGTGATGTCGTAGCACACGCGGTTGGCGCCGGGAACCTCGGCCACAATGCGACCAGAGATCTTCGCCAGCACGTCGTAGGGCAGCTTCGCCCAGTCGGCGGTCATGGCGTCGGAGCTCTCAACGGCGCGTAGGATGATCGGGCGCTGGTAGGTGCGCTCGTCGCCCATGACGCCCACGCTCTTGATGTCGGGAAGCACGGCGAAGTACTGCCAGCAGCTGTGCTCGGAGTTGCGGTCGCCGGTCTCCTCAAACAGGCGCTGGTTATAGGCATCGAGCTCCTCGCGCACGATGGCATCGGCGTTCTTGAGGATCTCGAGCTTCTCCTTGTCGACCGCACCGATGATGCGGATAGCAAGACCCGGGCCCGGGAACGGCTGGCGGAACACGATGTGCGCCGGCAGGCCGAGCGCCAAACCAAGCGCGCGGACCTCGTCCTTGAAGAAGTGGTCGAGCGGCTCGATGAGGTCGAAATGCACACCCTCGGGGAAGGGGATCAGGTTGTGGTGGCTCTTAATGGTCGAGGCCTTGCCGCCCGTCTTGCGCGCACCGGACTCAATGATATCGGGGTAGATGGTGCCCTGCGCTAGGTACTTAACGGGACGCCCATCGGTCTCGAGCTGCTGCGCCACGGAGAAAAACTCTTTCCAGAACTGCGTTCCGATGATACGGCGCTTCTGCTCGGGCTCAGTCACGCCGGCAAGAAGCTCGGCATAGCGGTCCTCGGCATGCACATGGATGAAGTCCACGTCGAACTGCTTGGTGAAAACCTCCTCGACCTGCTCGGGCTCGCCCTTGCGCAGCAGGCCATGGTTGATGAACACGCAGGTCATCTGCTTGCCCACGGCACGGGCACCCAGCGCCGCCACGACGGAGGAGTCGACGCCACCGGACAGGGCCAGAATCACGCGGTCGTCGCCGACCTTCTCGCGGAACTCGGCCGTCATGGTCTCGACCAGGTTGTCCATGCTCCAGTTGGGCTCCAGGCCACAGATCTCAAACAGGAAGTTGCTCAGCAGCTGCTGACCGTACTCGGAATGCTTGACCTCGGGGTGGAACTGCGTGGTGAAGATCTTGCGCTCGACGCACTCCATGGCGGCAACCGGGCACACGTCGGTGCTGGCGGTAACGGTAAAGCCCTCGGGCACCTCGGAGACGGCATCGCGGTGGCTCATCCACACGGTCTGCTCCATGGGCGTGGAGTTAAAGAGCTTGGCACCTGCCGTGCGCGTGATGGTGGCGCGGCCATACTCGCCCACCTCGGAGTGGCCGACCTTGCCACCGAGCGTCACGGCCGTGATCTGATGACCGTAGCAGAAGCCCAGGACGGGAAGGCCCAGGTCAAAGATGGCGGGGTCGATGGACGGAGCGTCCTCGGCATACACAGAAGCCGGGCCGCCGGAAAGGATGAGCGCAGAGGCGTTCATCTCGCGAATCTCGTCGGCCGAGATGTCGCAGGGAACGATCTCGGAATACACGTTGAGGTCGCGGACGCGACGGGCAATAAGCTGACCGTACTGCGCACCAAAGTCGAGTACGAGGACCTTTGCGGAAGCCTTTTGATCCATGGTTTCCCCCTCTTGTTGGCGGGGAGCCGGTGCCCACCCGCGCGAATAAACGAAAATTGCTTTCATAGTGTACACGTTATATGGGGTTTCTCGTCCCTCGCAGCCATCAGTGCACGGCAAACGCACGACCAGGGCCCCTATTTGACGGCAATTGAAGTGTTACCAAACGTTACGGATGATGTAATACGTTTGAACATTGGACGCCCTGTGCCACAATACTGCCGAACGACTCCGCCCTCGCGGCGGCAAACACGATAGGAAAATCAGCATGAAGCGCATCCTTCTCATCGCCACGGGCGGCACCATCGCATCGACCGAGGACGGTAACGGCCTCTCCCCCGCCCTGACCGGTGAGGAACTCGCTCAGAGCGTCCCCGAGATCTCGGACCTCTGCGAGCTCGACGTCGTGCAGCCCATGAACATCGACAGCACCAATATGCGCCCGAGCGACTGGATGCGCATCAGCGATGTCATCGTCGAAGGCTATGCCGATCACGACGGCTTTGTGGTCCTGCACGGCACCGACACCATGAGCTACACCGCGGCAGCGCTTTCCTATCTGATTCAGGACAGTCCCAAGCCCATCGTACTCACCGGCTCGCAAAAGCCCATGGGTAACCCCTTTACCGATGCCAAACTCAACCTGTACCAGAGCCTGCTCTATGCGCTCGACGAGCATTCACACGACGTCTCGATCGTGTTTGGCGGCGTCGCCATTGCCGGCACGCGCGCCCGCAAGCAGCGCACCATGAGCTTTAACGCGTTCATTAGTGTCAACTATCCGCCCATTGCCTACATCCGCAACGACCGCATTGTGCGCAACGGGCTTCACGGCACGCATCAGGGCGAAAACCCGGTGCGTTTCTACGACAGCATCGACCCGCGCGTGTTTGTCCTTAAGCTCACGCCCGGCGTGAACCCGGGTATCCTGGACGCCCTTGCCGATAGCTACGATGCTGTAATTCTTGAGACCTTTGGCATTGGCGGTATTCCCGAGTTTGGTGAGTCCGGCGAGTCATTCCAGGAGGCGATTTTTCGCTGGGTCGGTTCGGGTCGCACCGTCGTTATGACCACGCAGGTCCCCGAGGAGGGCCTTGACCTGGGTGTTTATGAGGTCGGCCGTGCCTACGCCGATCATCCGGGCATTCTGCGCGGCGACGACATGACCACCGAGACGCTCGTGGCCAAGACCATGTGGGCGCTCGGCCAGTCACGTGATGCGGCAGAGATTCAGCGCCTGTTCTACAGCCAAGTCAACCACGACCGTATCCCGATGGTGTAGCA
The DNA here is from genome assembly GCA_902495645.1 of uncultured Collinsella sp. GTDB lineage: Bacteria > Actinomycetota > Coriobacteriia > Coriobacteriales > Coriobacteriaceae > Collinsella. Next base: position 98,814 of record CABUXY010000005.1, read on the forward strand.
AAAAACAAAATCCGCCTCTTTGGGCCTAGTAGGGCACGTGGTACCCCTCGGAACGTGCAAAAAGCGGAGTTTTCAGCATCCGCCCCTTCCGGGAACGTTAAAACCGCTGGCTGTAAATTGCCTTTCGACTCGAAAGACTCGTTCCGCGCGCTTGTTATTCCTCATATTATTGAATTTTGTGGATAATCCAAAACATTACGCGTCGTATTTGTGGCCCCGGCTGCCGTCAAATTATTGAGGGATGCTGAATACTCGCGTTTTTGCACGCCGCCGTCGGGGGGACCCGTTCAACAAGCGGCAAATCTAGCAAAAAAGGCTACTCGATACCCTCGAGAAGTTCTGACACCGTCATGCCGAGTGCGGGTGCGATCTTAAATAGAACCTTGAGCGTGAAATTTGCCGTCCCATCTTCGATTCGGTCGAGGTAGGGTCGGCTGATTCCTGTCGCCACACAAAAATCAACCTTGGAGATACCAAGGTCTCTGCGCGTCTCTTCGACCCGCCTGCCAAGAATCTGTTTCGCACGTTCGTCCATGCAGCCGAGTTTGAAATGGAGCCGAACATAAACGTAAACTATAGTTTACGTTTTGCCGAATACACAGGAGTTTTCTATGTCGGGTTCTTCGGTCCGCACGTACCGAGCCACGCTTCGCACAAACAGCGCACCGCCCAAGCTCGTCGTCGTTGAAGCAGAATGTCTTTCGCCCGATGAGCGCACAGCATTTGCATTGCTATCAAGTCGCGTCGGCACTGTTCTGGTCCCTTGCCCGACGCAAGGTGAACTTGCCATCCAATGCCAAGCGCACAGCTGCTCGCTCAATCAGGCTGCCGTAATCGTAACCAGCCAACGCGGCCTGTCGCTCCTTTTGGAAGCCGGCATCGCGCTCGCCCTCCGCGGCGCCGGATACGAAAACGAGGCCGCCGCCGACATGGTCTTTCAACCACGATCGAGCGGCGGCCTCGCAGCAGCCATTGAATATGTGTGCAGGCTCGTTGCCTAAAAGGACAAGCTAGAAACCAAAGCCAAAGCCCGTTCCAGTAATCGCCGAATACATAAAGTAGACGTTGATTACGTTGAGAAATACACCCGTGATGCAACCGTTACGCAGGTAGCGCTCGCACACGATGCGCGCCATGGCGGCGGAGTCATCATTGTTCTTTGCCTGGCGTCCCGCCGTAAAGTACGTCGCCACGCTCAGCAGCAGATTGAGCACCGGCAACGCCAGCAGCTCGTAGCTCTTGCCCCAGCGCGTCGCCTCGCCGGCGGCATTAAACTTCGTTGCCACCTCGGGACCAATGTTGGGGATAACGCACGCTGCGACCACCAGCGGAATCACCGCAAGTACGAGCAGCGCAATACCCATGTAGCCAGCTTTTTTGCCATATTTAAACATATGCGTCGTCCTTACACGTTAAAGCGGAAGTGCACGACGTCGCCATCGGCCATGACATAGTCCTTGCCCTCGATGCGCAGCTTGCCGGCAGCCTTGGCGCCCTGCTCGCCACCGAGCTCGATGTAGTCGTCGTAACCAATGACCTCGGCCTTAATAAAGCCACGCTCAAAGTCGGTGTGGATGACACCGGCGGCCTGCGGGGCGGTCGCGCCCTGACGCACCGTCCAGGCCTTGACCTCCATCTCGCCAGCCGTAAAGAACGACTGCAGGCCGAGCAGCTTGTAGGCAGCCTGAGCGAGCACGTCCAGACCGGGCTGCTCCAGGCCCAGGCTCTCCAGGTAGTCGGCGGCGTCCTCGGGATCGAGCTCGGAAAGCTCGGCCTCGATCTTGGCGCAGATCGGCAGCGGCTTGACGCCATCAATGGGCGCCAGGTCCTCGTTGAGCATGTCCTCGTCTACGTTAGCCACATACAGGATGGGCTTCATGGTGAGCAGGAACAGGCCCTTGGCGGCGGCACGCTCCTCGTCGGTCATCTCCATGGATGCGGCGCGCTTGCCCTCGTTGAGCCAGGCAAGCAGGCGCTTGGCCACCTCGAACTTGGGCATGAGCTCCTTGTCGCGCTTGGCCTCCTTCTCGAGCTTGGGCAGCTGCTTCTCGAGCGTGCCCATGTCGGCCAGGATAAGCTCGGTCATGATGGTGTCGGCATCGCCGGCGGGATCGACGAACTCGCCCGTGCGGCCCACCTCGCGCATAACGTTAGGGTCCTTAAAGTAGCGCACGACCTCGCAGATGGCGTCAGTCTCGCGGATGTTTGCCAGGAACTGGTTGCCCAGACCCTCGCCCTCGTTAGCGCCCTTCACCAGACCTGCGATGTCGACGAACTCGACCGTAGCCGGCACAATGCGGCCGGGGTTGACGATGTCGGCGAGCTTTTGCAGGCGGCTATCGGGCACATCGACGATACCCACATTGGGGTCGATCGTGGCAAACGGGTAGTTGGCGGCAAGGCCGGTCTTTTTGGTAAGCGCGGTGAACAGCGTCGACTTGCCCACGTTGGGCAGGCCCACGATACCGATGGAAAGGGACACGACAGCTCCTTTTGGTACAGGTACTTCAAACTTCATAAGTATAGCGCCGCCGCAGCATCCGGGCGAATCCGGACACCGCGGCGGCGCAAATGAAGCAGAGATGCGTGAGGGTTCGAGACAGTAGTCCTTACTTAAGCTCGGGCCAGAAATCCTTGTTGGCCTCGATGAGCTCGTCCAGGATCTGCTTAGCAACACTCGCCGAAGGAATGGTCTTGGAGAGCGTGAGTGCCTGCCAGAGCTTCTGGTAGCTGCCCTCGACCCAAGCCTGGACAACGAGCTTCTCGACGGAAACCTGCTGCTCCATCAGGCCCTTCTGGAACTGCGGAATCGGGCCCTGGCAGATCTTCTCAAAGCCGTTGGAACCGACGATGCAAGGCACCTCGACCATGGCCGTCGGGTCGAAGTTGGGCACAGCGCCATCGTTGGGGACGATCAGCAGGAAGCGCTCGAGCGTGTTCTCGGCCAGTGCGCAGGCAAGGTCGACGATGTAGTTGGCATGTACATCTGGCTCAAAGCCGCCGTCTTTAGCCGTACCCTTGGCGATGATGTCGCGGCAAGCGCCAAAGACCTTCTTCTCGCGGCCGTCCATAACCTCATTGGCGCGAGTGTAGTTGGGGTCAGACGTCTCGACGACATAGTCCGGGTACAGGTAATACTTGAGGTAGGTATTGGGAATCGTCTCGGGATCGACAGCATAGACATCCTTGGCCTTGCCGAAGGTGTGAATCCAGCTCTCCTCGACATGCTGCTCCTTACCGGCCTCGTGCTCGATGCCGTCCAGGTAGCCGTTCTTAGCCATGTGCTCCTTAATCTGCGGCATGAGGTCGTTGCCGTCCTTGTCGTAGATCTTGCTCCACCAACCAAAGTGGTTGAGGCCGTAGTAGCTGTACTGCAGCTCGCGACGATCCTTGATGCCGCACATACGGCTCATCTTATCCATGAGGTCGATCGGCATGTCGCAGATGTTGATGATGCGGCTGTTGGGGCGCAGCACGCGGCAAGCCTCGGCGACGATGGCCGCGGGGTTGGAGTAGTTGAGCATCCAGGCGTTAGGGCTGTACTTCTCCATGTAGTCGAGGATCTCGATGACACCACCGATGGAGCGCATGCCGTAGGCGATACCACCGGCACCGCAGGTCTCTTGGCCAACGCAGCCGTACTTGAGAGGAATCTTCTCGTCGAGCTCACGCATAGCGTACAGGCCAACGCGGATGTGAGCGAGAACGAAGTCAGTACCGGTAAAAGCGGTCTCGGGGTCGGTGGTGTAGCTAAACTCAACCTCGGGGGCGTTCTCGTGGAAGTAGATCTCGCAGGCCTTGGCCACGGTCTCCTGGCGCTCGGCGTTGTTATCGTAGAAGGTCACCTTGTTGACCGGGAAGCGGTCGCGCTCCTCAAGCAGCATCAGAGCGATGCCCGGGGTGAAGGTAGAGCCACCGCCGGCAATGGTCACGGCATAGTTTTTCTTGGACATGATGTCCTCCTCATTCTGGCCGCTTGCTCAATCCATCCCCGTACGCGGCCTGCACGGTTTGGAATTGTTACCTAGAAGTGGAGTTTTTATCTCTAGAATCGGCCTTGCGGTGCATACCGGCTCTGCAAGGTCGATTGTTTCGATGGACGATGGTTTACAGAAGACTCTCGAACTTCTCGCGAACCTGCGGGACGGTAAGGCCGATGATGACCTGGATTGACTGGCCTTGGACCACCAAGCCATGCGTACCGATTGCCTTGAAGGAAGCCTCGGGTGCAACGGCGCCCTTGTCCTTGACGTTAACGCGCAGACGGGTGGCGCAGTTAGTTACATCGATGACGTTGTCCGTGCCACCGAGTAGATCGAGGATGTTCTCGGCAAGCACCAAGCGCTCGTCATCCTTACTCTGGGCGACCGATTTGCTAGCAGCAGCACCGCCCTGCTTTTGCTTGTAGTCGGCCTTGGACTTGAGCTCGACCTCAACATCGTCATCCTCGCGACCGGGGGTCTTAAAGTCGAACTTGACGATCAGGAAACGGAAGACCACGACCCAAAGAGCGGTAAAGCACAGACCGACAAGGATGGAGATGGCGTACTGCAGACCGTGTGCGGCCCAAAGGGGCAGCCAGTCCCACGAGAGCATCGAGATGATGCCGCCGTCGAAGATGCCCACGACGCCAAGGAGGTTTTGAGCCATGCAGCCGAGCGCTCCGAGCACGCAGTGGACGACGAACAGGCCGGGCGCAATGAACAGGAAGGTGAAGTCAAGCGGCTCGGTAATACCGCAAAGCATAGCGGTAAGGGTGACCGGGATCAGCAGAGCCTTGACGCGCTGCTTGCGCTCGGGTTTGGCGGTCATATAAAACGCAATGGCGACGCCAAGCGAGCCGAAGACCTTAGTCCAACCAGGGCAGGTATAGGCAGCCCAGGGTGCGGCATCCTTAAGAGCAATGCTCGGATCGGCAGCCAGTTGGGGCAGGATGTTGGCCCAAGCAGCAAAGATGCCGCCGTTGACCGCCGCGTTGTCGTAATAGAACGGCGTATAGATAAAGTGGTGCAGGCCTGTAGGAATCAGCACGCGCTCGAAGAAAGCAAAGACGCCCACGCCAAACGTACCGGCGGAAAGGATGAATCCCTGGAAGGCGGCGATAGCAGCCTGAACATGCGGCCACACCAGGCAGGCGATAATAGCGACCGGAACCATAACGAAGAAACCGATCATATAGATGAACACGGAGCCCGAAAACACGCCCAGCCACTCAGGAAGTTCGGTGTCAAAGTACTTGTTGTGAAGCATCGTGGCGATACCTGAAATGATGAGCGCGCCCATGATGCCCATATCAAGCGTTTTGATGCTTGCGATAGTGGCAAGACCAGTACCGCTGCCCGCCTCGACAGAGTAGTCGACCCCAAAGACAGGGCCCCACTGCCCCAAGATTGTGCTTACAAAGTAGTTGAAGGTAAGGTAGATGGCCAAAGCCTCCATGCAGCAGCGAGCATTCTGCTTGTTCGCGAGCGAGATTGGCAACGCTACGCAAAACAGCAACGGCATCTGGTTAAAGAGCGTCCAACCACCCTGGAGCAGCACATTCCAGCAATCAAACCAAAGATGGCCCGCTGTGGCCATCTCGCCAAAGATCGCCTCGGTGGTAAACAACGTACCCAGGCCGACGACGATTCCGGAAAATGCGAAAAGAATTGCAGGCGTGTACATTGCACCGCCAAAACGTTGTATCTTTTGCATCATGACGGGGAATCCCCCTCTCTTCATTCGGAGCGGCTGCGGTTTTGGCTTCACTCGAGACCGCAGACGCGCCGTTTGCGTGTACCTCGTGCAATAGGACGGGTGGGCCCGTGTCCCCGGCTTCTTGCGCTTCTGTTTTTATCACATCACTTATCTATACAAGTTAGCATAAATACTTCGGTCGGTAAACGGTTGATTATTGGCCGTAAACGGTATATGTCCAGTATTTCGCCTGCTAAATCTGATATAGCTGATGGCTGCATTTTAAATTTCTTTTCTACTTGTCTAGATGTGCTTGTCTATATCTATAGTCATGCCTATACTTCATTACAACATTCACCGCCACGTTAAGGAGTCACCATGAAAAGCGCGGTCTTCTATGGAAAGCACGACCTCAGAGTCGAGGAATCGGCAAAGCCAGCCGTGGGCAGGCGCGACGTTCTGATCAACGTCAAAGCTTGCGGCGTCTGCGGTACCGACGTTCATATCTATGAAGGCGACAAGGGCGCGGCCGACGTTACCCCGCCCACGATTCTTGGTCATGAGTTTGCGGGCGTTGTCGAGGCCGTGGGCAGCGACGTCGCTGGCTTTAAACCGGGCGATCGCGTGTGCATCGACCCAAACCATCCCTGCGGCTGCTGCGAACCCTGCCGCGACGGAATCAACCACTACTGCGAGCATATGACCGGTTACGGCACCACCGTTAACGGCGGCTTTGCCGAGTACTGCTCCGTCGATATGCAGCAAGTCTACAAGTTGGGCGATCACACCAGCTTTGAGCAGGGTGCTATGACCGAGCCCGTCGCCTGCTGCCTGCACGGCATCGATATGTGCAACATCAAGCCCGGCAGCACAGTTGTCGTTATCGGCGGTGGCATGATCGGTCTGCTCATGATGCAGCTTGCTAAAAACGCCGGCGCCACCAAGGTTGTCTTGCTCGAGCCTGTCGAAGGCAAGCGCGAGGTTGCGCTCAAACTCGGCGCCGACCTGGCAATTGATTCCATCCACGAGGACGTCCCGGCCCGCCTGAAGCAGGAGGGCGTCGGCAACGTCGATGTCGTTATCGAGTGTGTTGGCAAGCCCGTCACCATCGAGCAGGCCATCCAGATCGCCGGCCACAAGGCTACGGTCATGATGTTCGGCCTCACCAAGCCCGATGAGACGATCACCGTCAAGCCCTTCGAGGTCTTCCAGAAGGAGCTTGTGCTTACCTCGTCCTACATCAACCCTTATACGCAGCGTCGCGCGCTCGAACTCATCGACTCTGGCAGGCTCGACGTATCCTCGATGGTCGCCAAGGTGGCTTCCCTCGACGAACTCGGCGCCATCCTGTCAGACCCAGCTCTGCGTGCCATGGGTAAATATATAATCGACCCCAGCAAGTAAATCGATCGACATCTGCGCGAGCGGTCCTCATCCACCGCTCGCGCACTCAGCTCTAGGAGACCGTCATGGCGCGAGCCATCTTCCAAACTATTTATGACAACGTGAAGCAGTCGATTGACGACGGCACATACGCCTATCAGAGTTATCTGCCTTCGGAGACTGAGCTCACGCAGCTGTTTGACTGTTCGCGCATGACGGTCCGTCGCGCCATCTCGATGCTTGCGGCAGATGGTTACGTGCTCCCCCAGCAAGGCAAAGGCATGCGCGTCATTCGCAACATCAGTGACGAGAAGAGTCGTGGTGGCGGCGGACTCGAGACCTTTAAGGAAATCGCGGTCAACCGAGGCTTTGAGCTCAAGACTGTCACCACCGTCTTTGAGCTCCTCATCTGCAGCAAGGCGCTCTCCAAGATTACCGGGTTTCCCGAAGGCTGTGAGCTCACACGCGCCAAACGCATCCGTTATGCAGACGGACAAGCCGTGTGCTCCGACGACTCCTATTACCTAAGCTCACAGGTACCGGGACTGACAGCCGAGATTGTCAACGATTCGATTTATCGTTACCTCGAAGAAGATCTTGGCGTTAAGATTGCCACGGGCAAACGCGATGTAACGATTGAGCACCCCACGCCCGAGGATGCGCGCGTGCTCGATCTCGACGACTTTAACGCACTCGCCGTTATACGCGGGCAGACCTACAACGCCGACGGCATCCTTATGGAATACACCGAGACCAAACAGGTCCCAGGGTTCTTTTTGCTCCATGAAACCGTGACGCGCAACGGTACCGGTCGAACCGGCCACCAAAGCAGCATGAACTAACCATTTATTAGTTGCGGTGGAATAGTTCCTAGAATGGCCAGCTTAAGGGCAAAACAGGAACTATTCCACCGCAACTTTTTTGGCCGGTGGGGCAGCATCTGTCCCACCGGCCATCATTTACGCTCTTTTAGCTAGTCCGCGAGCTTTTCCACCTGGTCGAGCATCTTGTCCAGCTTGGCCTTTGCCTCGGCCTTGACCTTCTCAGCTTCTTCGTGAGCCTTCGCCTTCTGGGCGGCCTTTTCCTCGGCTTCGGGATCGACGACGACCAGATTGGACGCGTCATGCTCAACCAACTTGAGCGCATGTTCGGAACAAACCTTGACACAGGCGCCGCAGCCCAAGCAATACGTGGACTCCAACGCAAAGCGGCCGCTTCCCACCAAATCGCAGGCAAACGTGGGGCATACATTGACGCACTCGCCGCACGACGTGCACTTGTCAAAATCGCACTCCGGCGTGCTCACCTGCATGTTCTGGGCAAGCTCGGGATGGTTCTGCAACGTTGAGAGCACCAGTTGGCGCCCGTGCGTGAGCGAACGGCGACGCTTAGTCGTCGTGGTGCCGCACATGGTGTTGAGCGTGCGCTCCAGCTGGGTAATCTGATGGCGATGGGCCTTGAGCTTTTGCGTCACCGAGGCCAGCGCCGCCGTCGCCGGATTGAGCTTGGTCACCGTCAGGCCCGTGGTGCGGGCAATCTTTTCCATGTACTCCTTGCGTTCGTACTCGCGAAGCTTATGGCACTTGAGGCTCTTGGGGTCGACCTCCAAGCCCATACCCGTGCCAGACCACTCCTCGGCCTTCGCAATCGCCTCGCCCAGAATGTCCTCACCGCCGATGTTGCGGCATTTATCGCACACGCCCAACGGCAGGTACACGCTCACGTTGGGATAGTCCGCCAGTACCGAGAACCAGGTCTCGGCCGTAATATCGCCCACGCAGGCAACGACGACCTCGTTTTCGCGCGGCATGCGTTTGAGGGCACGCGTGCAGGTGACGTAGGCGGTCTCGTGGCTCGTAGCAGCAGAGACGATATCGTCATACAGGTTTTTGGGCGCCAGGCGCGGCGAGATGATCGCCTCGGTCGGACAGGCAGCGGCGCACAGGCCGCACTTGCGACAGGAGTCGAGGATCTCGATGGCGTCTTCCTCGACCTCGATAGCGTTGACAGGGCACACGTCCATGCACGCGGTGCAGCCGCTCTTTTCGTTTTTGCAGGTCAGACATGGAATGGTGTTGCCGCGCGGACGCTCCTTGTAGTCGGCAGGATTCCACTGCGGCGCCGACGGATCGAGTGCATCGGTCACACCGCCAAGCGGGTTTTTAAGAAAGTCGAAACCCTTGCTGATCTCGATAATGTCATCAAACAGATCGTGTTCCTGCGCCATGCGCGGCCCCTCCCTGAGCAGTGCAAACAAGCAAGAGATAATGATACGCTATCGGCCCACGCCTCGGGCAAATTACACGCGGAGCATCTTTGCGGCAAATAGCCCATGGCCTATCGCCGCCTCGATTGCACAAGGCTGATCAAGAGCCAAACTATGCCTCGCACATGAGCTGCACGAGCTTTTGTTTGGTCACCTTGGCCTGCTCGTTGGCCATATTACGCTCGTTTCTAAAGACCGCATTTGCAACACCCTGCAGATCGGCATCGGAAATCTCGCCAAGGCCCAGCTCCTCGAGCGTCGTCGGCAGACCGATGCGCTGGCAAAACTCGAGCACTTGATCAAGCTCGGGCGCACGCTCCAGGCGCAGCTGCACCACCAAGCCAAATGCCACGGCCTCACCATGCATGGCCTTGCACTCGGGCAGAATTGTCAGGCCGTTGGCGATGGCATGGGCAAGCGCTAGGCCACCGCTCTCAAAGCCAACACCCGAGAGCAGAATATTGCACTCGATCAGGCGCTCAACCGCCGGCGATATACGGCCCTTTTTGAGATCGCGCTTGGCAGCGACGCCGCACTCCATGAGCGTGTCGTAGCAGGCGCGAGCCGCGACCAGAGCCAAGTGCCCCGGCGCGCCACCATGCTCGTTGGCGCCGTGCGCCGCGACGCACGAACGCGCCTCGAAGCACGTTGCCAGTGCGTCGCCCATGCCGGCGACCGTCATACGCAGCGGGGCCGCCGCGACCACGTTGGTATCGACCACGACCAGATCTGGATTCTTCTCGAGCATCAGGTAGCGGTCGAACGACCCATCCTCGTGATACAGCACCGAAATCGCGCTGCACGGACCGTCCATCGAAGCTGCCGTGGGGCATACGCACAACGGCAGCTCAGCATAAAACGCTACTGCTTTGGCGATATCGAGCATCTTGCCGCCGCCAATACCCACCACCATGTCGCAATACTCGGCCTGGGCTTCCTTAGCCATTTTTACAACGGCGTCTTCCGTACACGGACCGTCATAAATCTTAAAGAACGGCTCGCTTAGATCTTCGTCCAGAAATCCATCGACGATCTGCTTGCACAGCCGATCCTCGGTGCCCTGGTCAAACAAGACATAGGCAGCGCAGCCCAACCATGACAAATACCTGCCCTGACGCGAAAGTTCGCCCGGCCCCTGAACATACCGGCCGGGACCGCCATAAACCATGGGAAGCGCCATACGAGAATCCGCCCTTCATCAAACAACGATTGGCGCAAAGTAACCTGCCCCCTGCACCAACTTGTGCATTGGAGACAGGCCACTTTGCACCATAGCAAAAAGGGGCAAAGCCATCTGCCGGCTTTGCCCCCTCCTTACCTTAGTTTACTCATCCATAAGGTAGTAGTGACCCAGTGCGTCGGCACCCAGAATGGCGTTTGCAACCATCTCGGGCGTCACCTCAAACGGCATGTTGCACATGGTGTCATCGGGCGCGCAGGCAGCCTCGGCAACAATCATGGCCTGCTCGCGCGTAAGCTCGGCAACGCCAAGTTCCTTCATCGTGACCGGCAGGCCCAGCTCAATGCAGAAGCCCAAGACTTCCTCGAGCTTCTCGGTCGGGGCATCCTCGAGTACCAGCTGGACGATGGTGCCAAAGGCGACCTTCTCGCCGTGATACATGCCATGGCACTCGGGCAGCATCGTCAAACCGTTGTGGATGGCATGAGCGGCAGCAAGGCCCGAGCTCTCAAAGCCAATACCGGAGAGCAGCGTGTTGGCCTCGATGATGTGCTCGACGGCAGGTGTAAGCGCACCCTTCTCCAGCGCAACCTTGGCCTTGACGCCATCGGCCATAAGCGTCTCATAGCAGAGCTTGGCGAGTGCCAGACCGGCCATACCGCCCTTGCCGCCAGCGCAGGTGCCGCCGTCGGCGTCATGCGTCGCCTGAGCCTCGAAATAAGTTGCGAGCGCATCGCCCATACCGGAAACCGTCAGGCGCACCGGGCTCGCTGCGATAACCGTCGTATCCATAAGAACGATATTAGGGTTTGCCTTCAGGAAGAGGTACTTGTCGAACTGGCCGTCATCGGTATAGAGCACCGAAAGCGCCGAACACGGGGCATCGGTCGAAGCAATGGTGGGACAAATGATAACCGGGGACTCCAGGTAATAGGCGACGGCCTTCGCGGTGTCGAGGATCTTGCCGCCACCGACGCCGACGATGATGTCACAACCGTTGTCGCGGGCGAGCGCGACCAGGCGATCGACCTCACCCTTGGAGCACTCGCCGTTAAAGTCCTCAAACAGCAGCTCGGCCTTAGCCTCGGCAAAACCGCCCTCGATCTTGGCACCGACGCGCTTCTTGCCCGAAGGCGTCACGATGACGAGGGCCTTAGCGCCGAGCGGCTCGACATAGGAGCCAAGCTTTGCAAGCTCGTCCGGGCCCTGGATGTACTTGCTGGGGCTATTGAAAATTGCAGCCATAACTATCCCATTCTCTAAAAGAAAAAAGAAAGGGGCTCCGTACGGATACGTGCGGAGCCCCTCGTTACGATAACAAGAGTCGATTAGAAATCGATGTCGGTGTCGTAGTAGCAGGCCTTGAGGATCTTCTCGAAGTCGGCAGCCTTGGTCTCACGCGGGTTCTCCGGCGTGCAGGCGTCGGTCTCGGCGTTCGCGGCGATCTCGGGCAGCTTGGCGAGGAACTCCTCCTCGGAAACCATCTGCGGGTTCTCGGCGTCGACCTTCACGCCACCATTCGCGTAATCCTTGATGGACTGCGGAATGTTGAGCTGGTCGTTGAGGTCGCGAATCTTCTGGACGAGCGCGGCGATGAGCTCCTCGTTGGTCTCGCCGGGAAGGTGCAGGATCTCCTTGGCCACGTAAGCATAACGCTCGGCAGCACGGGGATCCTTGGAGTTCCACTGGATGACCTTGCCCAGGTACATGGCGTTAGCAGCACCGTGGATGATGTGGCCGTTCTCGAAGGCAGCACCGGTCTTGTGAGCCATGGAGTGAACGATGCCGAGCAGGCCCGAGGAGAAGGCGATACCGGCGATGCACTGAGCCTCGTGCATGTGCTGACGGGCCTCATGGTCGCCAGCATAGGACTTGGGCAGCCACTCGACGATCTCGCGGATGCCGTGCAGAGCGTTGGCGTCGGTGAACATGGAAGCGCAGGTGGAAACGTAGGCCTCCATGCAGTGGGTCAGAGCGTCCATGCCGGTGTGAGCGCACAGCTTGGCGGGCATGGTGTAGGTGAGCTCGGGGTCGACGATGGCGACATCAGGGGTGATGTTGAAGTCGGCCAGCGGGTACTTGATGCCCTTGGCATAGTCGGTAATGACGGAGAAGGCAGTGACCTCGGTAGCGGTACCGGAGGTGGAGGAGATGGCGCAGAAGTGAGCCTTCTGACGCAGCTCGGGGAAGCTGAACGGCTGGATGATGTTATCGAAGGACTCCTCGGGATACTCGTAGAAGACCCACATGGCCTTAGCGGCATCGATGGGCGAGCCGCCGCCGATGGCGACAATCCAGTCGGGCTCGAACTCGCGCATGGCCTCGGCGCCCTTCATGACCGTCTCGATGGACGGATCGGACTCGACGCCCTCGAACAGCTTGACCTCCATGCCGGCCTCTTTGAGGTCGGCCTCAACGTCCTGCAGGAACCCGCCGCGGCGCATAGAGCTGCCGCCAGAAACGATGATGGCCTTCTTGCCCTTGAGGTTCTTCACCTCGTGGCGAGCGCCCTCACCAAAGTACAGATCACGAGGATTGGTAAAACGTCCCATACTGTGCCTCCTAAACAAGCCCCTCTTAGACTTGCGTATATAACGGAGCACCCGATTGGCTCCGTTAGGACCGTTTTGCGCGTTGCCGGCGATGACAATGCGCGATGTCTAAACGTCTCAACGCTCAGACAAACATTATTCTACCGTTCTAGTTGGTCAGTTATTCACCTAAAGCCGACAATGATGAAACGTTTTTTCTATCCCTGAAGACCCTTGTGGGGCATTCATACTCCCAAGCTGGGCAAACGTTTTATCAAGGTTGACCACATATCCCGGGCAGGACGGTGCCCCTCCAAAATGCGCCCCGTTCGCCGCCAAAAATCGACCGTTTGCGGCACCGTGATACCACTCAGTCGTCCAAGGTGCCGACATTTGTGCGACATCCGTCTTCGTGGTGCAAAGGTGCATGTCCAAGTGCGGCACCCCCGGTGTGCCACATGCGGGTAAACTAGAACCTTATATAGAGACATTTGAACCCTAACCGCAGCAAAGGAGGCCCCATGGCATTCGATCCCATTCAAGAGGATTGCCATCGCCTCGTTCTTGAGGCCTTGCGCCGCGACAATATTCCGCTCACCGACGGTGCCGCCGTAGAGCGTCTGATGGAACAATTCACCCGCAACCCCGCGCCGCTCATCGTGCACGACCGCGACCGCGCCGGGCACCTCATTGCCAAGGTGGTCGAGGCTGTCGACTACCGCATTCCCTTTATCCCTGACGATACCCAGGCAGAGCAAGAAGAGGCCGCTGCCGAGAACATGCTTCGCGAGGCAGCCGCACTCGACCCCACCAACTGGGATGCCCAGCGCATGCTGACCGCCCTCACCGCCAACTCCAACGAGGAGTACGTACAGTACTTGGTATCCAAGCGCGATGAAGTCGAGCACGACCTGGCACTCAAGATCGCCTCGGCGCAGGACCCCTACGAGCGTGAGGCCGCAGGCGACCTTATGCGCCGCCCCTACCTGCGCTGGCTTGCCGCCCTTGCGTCGCGCGCCCTCATTAGCGGCCGCTATCGCATGTCGCTCAAAGCCGCAAACTGCAGCCTCGACTTTGCCCCCAACGATCCGGCCGGCGTCCGCCACACCGCAATGCTCGCCATGGCTAAGCTCGAATACCCCGCCGAGGAGCTCAAGCGCTTTCGCTCTGCCCACTCCGTCTCCTATCTCACCAACACGCCGCTACGCCGTCGTCCCAAGGACGCGGAGCGCGACTTGGACCCATGGACGCTCATCGCGCTGATGAGCGCTGCCTGGCGCGAGCTGGACTACGAGGGTGCCGAGCACTACTTGCGCATCCTTGCACGCTCGTGCCCACACGCAGCCGAGGCGCTCTATTTCCAAACCGAGTTTCCCGATGGCGTCTATGCTCGCGTCAACGTGGGCGTGGGCTCCACCGACGAGCTTGTCCTTGCGCTGTCCGAGGCGACGCCGGTACTGCAGGAGGGCCTGGGCGCGCCCGACAACGCCAGCTTTGCCGCCTGGGTCGCCACCAACGACGTTGTGCGTTCCCAGATCGACGAACGAATCCTGCGGGCGGCCGAGCAGGGCTTGCCGTTTAAGGGAGGAGACCTCTAATGGATCCGAGCGTCTACATCCCCGCCTACCTGGAGCGCGCCTACGTTGCGTCGCACCCCGAACTCACCGATGCAGCACGCGATCTTGTCCATAACGACGTGAGCGCCAACCCTCATAAGTATGCGCAGACCGAGCATGCCCAAGCGCTGCTGTCCTATGCCGGCGTCCACCGCCACTTGCTCGACGAACTCCATCGCATCGAGGACATGGGCAGCGACGAGGAGTTCGAGCAGACGCGCAACCGCCTGTTCGACGACATGCGCGACGAGCTGCTCAAGATTGTTCGTGTCGATGCGTATGTCCTCGATGCCCAGCTGCTCGCCATCATTTTGGCGGACACGCCCGTCGACGCCTGTCTGGGCGATCTGATGAAGCTCGAGGCGAGCACGGCCGACTACCTGCAGCAAAGCGTGCCCGGGTTCGATATGGAAGCCCCACACTACTGGGCCAACAAGGTGCTGGCGGACGGCGTGACGGCGGCCGATCTCACCGTAAGCGAGCCGGCGCTTATCGGATGGCTCCACACGCTCGAGGCCATCTCGCAGCTATGCATGGCGAGCGCTCGCTACCGTGCTGCCGTCAACTATTCTCGCCGTGTTCTTAAGGCGGAAGGTTATCCCACCCGAGCTGCAGGCACCGTGCTACTAGCCCTCGCTCGTCTGGAAGACGAGGACGGCTTTTTTGCCCTGGCCCACCAGCTCGAGGAGCAGATGGGGGCCGATACCCTCGAGAACTCCCCCTGGTACCTGCTCGCCCGCACGATCTTGCTGTTCAAAACGAACAAGATGCGCCCGGCGACACGCGCGCTGCGTGAGTTTGCCAACCGCTGCGAGGGCGGCGCGTTCTTTTTGCTGAACCCCATGTATCAGACGCCGTACCTTCCCTGCCGGCCCGAACCGCACGACCCCTGGGACCTTTCGCATCAGGCAGTTTGGGAGGCCGACGGCATCATCTCGGATACTCCAGACTTTGCCCCCTGGGCCAGCGCTTGCGAAGACGTATCGCAGCTTGCCCAGGAATTTGCGCGCCGTTACGGCTTTTAACGGCGCAAACGCCACGACCATGTCATTCACGTTAGGAACGGCTTCATGAACTTCCGCTCATCTCTCGCCTGCACCTCGAGCGATATCGCCCGCTGGGGGCTGCGCTCTGTCCTTAAGCGCCAGGGCGGCGTACTCCCCGGCCGCATCGCCATGAAGATCGACCCCGAGCTGTTAAGCGACCTCGCGGGCCTTGTCGACCGCAGCGTGGTGATCACCGGCACCAACGGCAAGACCACCACCTCCAATCTCATTGCCGACGCCGTTGCCGCCAGCGGCGCCACCGTGGTATGCAACCGTGCCGGAAACAACATGGAGCCGGGCGTGGTTGGTGCCCTGCTCGAGGCGCGTGGCAACCTTAAGCGAACCGCCAGCAGCAAGCGCGTAGGCGTCTTTGAGTGCGACGAGCTCTACACGGTGCGCGTCCTGCCCAAGCTCAAGCCGACGTACTTTGTGCTGCTCAACCTGTTCCGCGACCAGCTGGACCGCTACGGCGAGATCGACCACACCCAGGACGTCATCGCCCACGCGCTGGAGCTTTCGCCGACAACGACGCTCATCTATAACGCCGACGACCCGCTGTGCGCCGCGATCGCCGCGCGCGTTCCCAATGCAAGCATCGCCTTTGGCATCGACGGCGCCACCGACACCGAGTCTGACCGCATTAGCGACTCGCGTTTTTGCTCGCAGTGCAACGCGCCGCTGGAGTACGACTATGTGCAGTACGGACAGCTTGGCGCATACCATTGCCCCTCGTGCGGCTGGGGTCGTCCCGCGCTGGTCCGTCGCGTGACGGGCGTTGAGCTCACCTGCAACGGCTACGGCTTTGACCTGAACTTTGGACCCGATACCGACGCACCCGCAACGCACATCGCCACGCGCTACAACGGCTTATACATGGTCTACAACGTTGCCGCCGCCTTCTTTGCGGCGCGCGAGCTGGGCGTGGACGCGGCGCATCTACAGCCCACGCTCGATGCCTACGTCCCCGCCGGCGGACGCATGGGCCGCTGGAACATTGCCGGCCGCACCGTCGAGGCAAACCTGGCCAAAAATCCCGTGGGCTTCGATCGCCAGATTCAGTCCATTAAAACGGCAGGCGGCAGACTCTGCGCCTTCTTCCTGAACGACAACGACGCCGACGGCCACGATGTCTCGTGGATCTACGACGTCGACTTTGAGCGCATCGCCGACACGCCGGGTCTTGTCGCCTTTGCCGGAGGCACGCGTGCACACGACATGCAGGTACGCCTCAAGTACGCCGGCATCGATGCCGCGATTATCTCGGACGTCGCGCAGGCAATTGGCGCCGTGGCAGACGAGGCCGCCGATGACACCTTCTACGCAGTCGCCAACTACACGGCCTTCCCGCCGCTGGTCAAGGAGCTCGACGAGCTTAAGGGCACCGATGCGAGCTCGGTCGCCTCCCACGCCGTAACGCGCGCCGATGGCAGCGCTGTCCCCACCGACATTGCGCCGGTCGAGCTTTCGCGCCCGCTACGCATCGTCTACCTGTATCCCGATGCCCTCAACCTCTATGGCGACGGCGGCAACGTCATTGCCCTCGAGCGCCGCTGCGCCTGGCGTGGCATCCCCGTGCGCGTGGACGAGGTCCGTATGGGCGAGTCGCTCGATCTCACCGACGCCGACATCGTCATGATGGGCGGTGGCTCCGACCGCGATCAGCTGGCCGTGGCACACGAGCTGTTCGCTCAAAAAGACAAGGTCGCGGCCTATGTTGAGGACGGCGGCTCGCTGCTCGCCATCTGCGGCAGCTATCAGCTGCTCGGCCGTTCGTACTATATGGGCGAGAATCGCATCGAGGGCCTGGGCGTCATTGCCGCCGAGACCGTGCGCGGCTCCGACCGCCTGATCGGCAACGTCGCCGTCAAGACCGACCTGGCACCCGAGCCCTTTGTGGGGTTCGAGAACCACGGCGGCCGCACCCTGCTCGATGCAGAGGCCACGCCGCTCGGAACGTCCGTCGTCACAGGTACCGGCAACAACGGCGACGATGGCTTTGAGGGTCTCATCTACAAGGGCGTCATCGGCACGTACCTGCACGGGCCGGCACTGCCCAAGAACCCCGAGCTCGCCGACTGGCTCATCGCCCACGCTCTCGAGCGCCGCGGCAATGCACAGGCCAACGCTCTGCTGCCGCTCAAGCCCCTCGACGACGCCTACGAACACGCCGCCCACGACGCCGCGATGAAGCTCCTCCCCTAACGCCCCACCACCACAAAGGGGACAGGCACCTTTGTGGTGGTTTTGATCTGCCACGTTTGTTTGTCTCGATCTGTAACATCTAGGCCGTTGAAAGTCGTCTTACTGTTACAGATTGAGATATTCGTCCCGACGCCCGCCGTCTGTCTCGATCTGTAACAGATAGAGCCGATTTGCCCGCCCAGATGTTACAGATTGAGATATTTGAAAATCAGGATAGGGAGCCAGCTCCTGTGTGGTGGTTTTCCAGTTTGCCAACGATATACGCGCCGGCAAAAAAGTCTGCTATACTCTTTCCCGCTGTCCCCATCGTCTAGCGGCCAAGGACGCCACCCTTTCAAGGTGGATATCGCGGGTTCGAATCCCGCTGGGGGCACCAACCCGAAAATGTGCGAACCCGTGCGATGCTTAGTCGTGCGGGTTCGTTGCGTTCGTCGTCGCAGTAGAGCGTGGCCACGCACTCCTCCGGAGTCACCATCACCTGATATACAAAGGAATCGAGCACGGCCGCGTCGTCCATCCCGCCGCCGCACTGGAGGAAGTCCGCGAACTCCTCTGGGTCGATGCGGGTCTCGTCATAGGAGGCCAGATCGCGCTCGGCGCGGGCCTTCTGGGCCTGAAGCTGGGCTATGCGGTCGGTGAACTCGGGCATCACGATACCCTGCTCGATAGCGGCCATGATGTTCTGGAGGCCGTTCTCGGCCTTGCGCTTCGAGGCCATGGCCCGCCTGCGCGCGTCGGCTATCTCCGGCTCCGGCTCGTCCCAGAGCATGTGGGATATGCGGAGGGCCGTCTCGCGGTCGCGCAGCATCCCCCTGATGGCCTCGGCCAGCTCGTGCTCGAGCCAGTCGCGCCGGACGGGCTTGGCACCGCAACGGCAGCCGTAATACTCGTACTTGACGTTCTTCTTGCCACGGCCGGACGTCCCGGCCATGTTGTGGCCGCACTCCGAGCAGATCGCCCTGCCCGACAGCGCGAACGTGCCCCAGTCCTCCGAGGCCCGGCGCTTCTTCGGCTTCACCTCCTGGGCCATCGCGAAGGTCGCCTTGTCGATAATCTGGGGCATGCCGCCGTCCACCTCTATTCCTCCCCACGAGTAGAGGCCCGTGTACTTCCGATTGTGGAGCATCTGGTACACCATCGAATAGCCGCACGGCCTGCCCGTCCTCGTGGTCACGCCCCGCCGCGCGAAGTCGCTGGCGATGGAGTCGACCGGCTCGTGGTCGCAGGAGCGCCGGAACGCCTCCCGCACTATCGCGGCCTCGTCCTCGTTCACCACGTACTCGTCGTCGTCATTCCGGCCGTAACCGTAGACGCGCACGCCGTTGGTCTTGCACTTGAGGGCGTTGCCCTCCATGCCCCTGCGCGTCCTCATGGAGGTCTTGACCGATTCCACGGCCGCGAGGCCCTCGTAAATCTTCTCGATCAGGATGCGCTCGGGGCCGTCCGGCATGGCCTCCATGGCCGACACGACCTCGACGCCCTTCTTGCGCAGCTCGTGCTTGTAGGCCGGGGCGTCGTACTCGTCGCGCGAGAAGCGGTCCATCATGTACACGAGCACGATGTCCGATTCCCCCGCGTTCGCTACCATCTTCTGGAACTGCGGGCGGTCGTCGCTGCGGCCGCTCATGGCGTAATCGGAATACTCCCCTACGATGGCGTAGCCCTCGCGCGCGCACCAGTCGCGGCAGACGCGCAGCTGGTCGTCAATCGAGGCCTCGCGCTGCTTCGAGCACGAGAAGCGGGCGTATATGACGGCGGTCTTTATATCTTCTGGCATAATCGAATCGCCCCTCCAACGGGCGGCTATCTGGCAGACCCCATCCCTCGCACCACGAGGCGGTGGGGTCTAGTAGTACTCAAGGACGAGATATGCGACCAGCATCATCAGAAACCCGACGAGCATGCGCGGGAAGAACGTCCCGTCGAACACGTGAAAGAACGACGCCACGCAGATGACCAGACCGCCGATGCCCAGGGCGAAACCGATGGCCAGCGCGAGACCGATGGGCAGGCCGAGCGACACCTTCTCCTTCGGCTCGGGGGCACGTGCCTCGGAGTCCTGGATGAGAACGACCGGGCTTATCCCCAGCTCCTCGTCGCCGTCTACCGTGACCGTGGCGGTGAGTATGGCCCCAGATTCCCGTGCATGGTGAATGACCTTCGTCCGGTGCGCGGGGACGTATCCCACCTTCTTCACGCCCTTGTACAGGGCTATGGCGTCGGGGTCGTACTCGTTCTCGGGTTCGGGGACGATACCGAGTTCGTCCCCATACTCGAGCGGCACGCAGTCATGGTGCCACCACGACGTCAACTCGAACGATTCGTTGAGCATTGTTACTCCTCCTATTCCGGGAACTGATCAGCAAGACCGCGTGCGACTATGACCAGCGCGGTCTTGGCGCGCCCGTTCATGGCATCAAAAAGAGACATGAGTTCTTCCCTCGGGTCGATGTCGGCGCAATCGTCGGTATCAGTCATGAGTATGTGGTCAACGGTTGTATCAAACATCATTGAGGCAGCAATGAGCTGCTCGCCGTTCATCACAACCCTGCCCTGTTCCCAATTCCGATATGTGCCGATGGAGACGCCGAGGGCATCGGCTGCCTCTTCCTGCGTGATTCCCGCGTGTTTGCGAATCACTTTTAGTCTCGTCTGCATCTCACGCGCCTCCTAAAATCCGTACGTTCTTACCGATTACGCTTCGAATAGTACCAATCTGATGCGCATTTGTACAGATTTCTTCTTGACGACCTTCAATCAAATGCGTACTATGGACTCGCAATCGCAAACCAGATGCGTACTTTTAAGGAGGACTACCAATGAAAAACTTAGCATCTGAACGTACGCGCCGAAGCCTTACGCAAGCCGAGGCGGCGAAGAAGCTCCTTGTCTCGCCCAAAACGCTCGCAAAGTACGAGGGAGACCCGGAGAGCATGCCTGGCGACTTCATCGTTCGTGCGTGCCGCTTCTACGGATGCAGCGCCGGGTACCTGCTTGATCTTAGCAACGAGCGTCGCACTCCGGCGGTGGCGTAATGCCACGCAACCAAAGGCTCGACATCATGCGCCGGAAATTGCAGCGCCGCTTCAAGACTTGGAAGGGACGCCGGGCGTAATGACGTGGACGAGCAGCGAAGTCAGCTACCTCGAGGAGCACGCCGGGGACGGGGCCGTGGCCATAGCCGAGGCCCTCGGCAAATCGGTGAGGGCGGTGGAGGTCCAGGCGTCCAAATACGGACTCTCACTCCGCAGGCGCTGGATATGCCCGCGTTGCGGGCGGCAGACCTTCAAACCGCTATCTAGCCGGACCGGATGGTGCGTCTCCTGCACAAGGGAGCAGCGCGCCTCCGAGATCGCCGAGCAGGTGCGGGCGATGGAGGAGGAGGTGAGGAGGGAGGACCGCGTGAACAAGGAGCGGCAGCGGCTCTACAGCCGCAAATACCGCGCAAAACGTCAAATCGACGAGAAGTTTTCGAGAAGCGACAACCAAGGAACGGAGGAAGAATGACCCCTCAAAACAGATACGCGGGCACCCCCAGCAACCACACCAAGAGCGCCCGCACGTCCAACAGGACTCCCCGCATCGTAGCACGCGAGGGCTACCGCCTGCCAGCGCAGGAGCAGGCCGACAGACAGAGGGACGCCTTCAGGGCAGGGCTTCTGGTCGGCATCACCGTGACGGCGCTCGCCATGTGCGCGCTGCTGTGGCTCTGGATTATCCCGACCATGGACGGCGCGGTGCACAGCGCCCAGGCCGCATACGAGGCGGTGGGCGTCCATGCGTAACGACGAGCGGTACAACCCCAAGCCCCAGAGCGGCCAGCTCGAGATATTCGGCCTCGGGGCCAAGGGCGAGGCGGACGCGGAGGACGCGCGCCGCTGGATTGACGAGAACCCCGGCGCATGGAACTACATGGTCGAGAACGCCGTGAGGCTCTCCAAGAAGGGCTACGTGAGCGCCAACTACCTCGTCAACATGGTCCGCAACGAGCTGCACGTGGGCGTGCGCAACGGCCTCGCGCCGTCATTCGCCCGAATCATGGAGGCGCGCTACCCCAGCCTCAAGGACGCCTTCAACAAGCACCGCAGCCAGTCCGACGGGTTTACGGCATGAGCTGGGTCAGGCACAAGGAGCGCTCCATGACCTTCCAGCTCGAGCTGGAGAAGATCGTTGGCAAGGAGCGCCACCGGACCGACCCGCGAACCGGACGCAACTACACCCCGAAGCAGACGAGGCTCGCCGAGGAGGCCGTACGCAAGGCCTACAGGGCCGAGCACGAGGACCACGGGGACTTCGACGGAATCGTGACCGTCGCCATCGAGACCTTCAGGCCACTGGCCAAGAGCAACCCGAAGTACTGGGTGGGCCGCGCCGACCTCGGCAAGCCCGACTGGGACAACATCGGCAAGCTCATATGCGACGCGCTCAACGGCGTCGCGTACACGGACGACGCCCACGTGGTGATGGGTGGCGTCCAGAAGGGATGCCGCACGCCATACGGCACGCCGCCGCTGGCGAAGGTGTGCATCACCCACTTCACCGAGGAATACGTAAAGGAGAAAAAGAAATGAACGACAAGTACTTCGACGGCAACCTCTTCGAGGAACTCCCGGCGGACCACTTCCACAAGAAGGTGCTCGATCACGCCACCTGCATCGCGGCCAACCTCATGTTCGATGCGGCCCACCCCGACCACACCGGCGGCGTGAAGAGCGCCAACGCCTACCACATGATAATCGCACTGTGCGAGGCCGGGCTCGCGAAGCTCGACGAGAAGGACGTGGCCGAGAGCCGCGAGTTCGTCGCCAAGGCGCTCACGCCCATCACCAAGGAGAACGAGCGCGAGATGTGCTGCGAGTTCATGGCCGCCATTTTCGGCATCAAATAGGAGGCGCGCATGGAACCCATGGAGATCAGGGCCAACTTCAAGCAGGCGACGGTCAAAGGCGGCACGGCCGTGCCGCAGCTCGAGATTCTGACGAGCGACGCCAACGCCTTCCCCATCCTCAAGCTCTCCGGCAAGTCCGTCGTCCTGACGGTGGCCGACATCCAGGACGAGCTGCCGCTCGACTACGACGAGGAGGACGAGGGCGAGCCGCTCCCGTTCGACCGACCGGCGAACGTGGACGCGGAGACGGGAGAGGTCTACAAGGTCATCACGGACGAGGCGCGAATGATTGGAGACGGTGAGTAATGGAGTACACGCAGGACGAGAGGCTGGCCGTGCTCACGGCCATGCAGAAGCAGATCAAGCCCGCGCTCGACGAGGCCAAGGCCATCGCGCGGCAGGAGATCATGGAGGGCTTCGCCGAGACCCACACCGACCGCCGCGCAATCCTCGTCGGCGACGAGAAGGTCGGCGAGATCGGCATCAGCTACAGCAAGGCGGCCCCGGTAATCCTCAAGGAGCGCATGGACGAGGCCGTGGCCTTCCTCGACTCCATCGGCATGGTGGACATCGTGCCCAAGAAGGGCTGGGAGGCCCACTTCGCCAAGGCCGGGGACAAGGTCGTGTGCACCGACACGGGCGAGACGGTCGACTGGGCCATGTGGTGCCCCAAGTCGCCCAAGACCGCAGCGGTGAGAGGCTGCGACCCCGAGGACGTCATGCAGGCGCTCGGCCCGCGCGTCGAGGGAATGAGCGCGGCCGCCCTGCTCGGGGACGGTGAGCTGTGATGGCCGAGGAGGTGCCCATGGTCCAGATGGCGAAACCGGATGTGTTCGACCCGTCCGCGATGCTCACCCAGCTGCTCGCGGAGGCGCAGGCCGAGATGGTCAACCCGCCCAAGAGCAAGACGGGCCAGAAGGGATACCAGACGTACTCGTACGCCCCGCTTGACTTGGTCCTGAACATCATCAGGCCGCCGCTGAACAAGCGCGGAATCTTCTTCTACCAGCGCTCCGAGGTCGCCGCCAACGGCGCGGGCATGCTCCTGAACACCATCGTGGCCTTCGGCGGCGAGGAGCGCGTGCTCGACGTGAAGCCGTACGAGTACGACAGCGACCCGCAAATCTTCGGCAAGCGCGAGACCTACGCCCGCCGCTACTCCGCGCTCATGGCCTTCGGCCTCGTGGGCGAGGAGGACACCGACGGCGACACAGGCCCCAAGGAGACGAAGGAGAAGGCCCCGACGAAGCCGCGCCCGAGCAAGCGCAAGGTGATGCTCGCCAAGATAGCGAAGCTCAAGGCCGAGTGCATGCAGAACGGCGTCAAGGAGGAGGGCCTCCGCGCGTACGAGGAGGCCAACTTCGGCACCGACGACACGACCAAGCTCACCGACAGGCAGCTCGAGGAACTTGGCAAGCATCTGGCCCAGATGGCCAGGGACAGTAAGGAGATTGACTAGTGAGCAGCGGAATCAACACGGTCGCCATCAGCGGCAACCTCGGGCGCGACCCCGAGCTGCGGGCCGCGCGGTCGGGCACGCAGGTGCTCCGGTTCTCGGTGTGCGTCAACGAGCGCCGGAAGGTCGGCGACGAGTGGCAGGACGTGCCCAACTGGGTCGACGTCACCGTTTTCGGCAAGCGCGCCGAGGCGCTCAACCGCTACCTGTCCAAGGGCACGCACGTTTGCGTCCAGGGCAGGCTGCGCCAGAGCAAGTTTGAGAAGGACGGCCAGAAGCACAGCCGCCTCGAGGTGATCGCTGACAACGTCACGTTCTCCGGCGGGGCCAAGCGAGACGACGTGCCCGACGAGGTCTACGACGACGATTGCCCGTTCTAAGGAGTGAAGATGGAGCAGTATTCGATTCTCGACCTCGCTCTCGAGGTCTACATCCCGGGGGCCACCGGCTACGGTTGCCCCGAGGGCCGGTGCGTCTACACGGTCACCAACGGCCAGGCACTCCTGGTCGAGGCGAAGGTCAAGCGCTCGCGCGGCACCGACGCCGAGCCGAAGGTCAACAAGAAGCGCCTGCAGCGCGTGGCCATGTGCTTCGCCGCCGACCATCCCGAGGTCGAGGCCATCAGCTTCGACGTGCTCGAGGTGATCGTGGGCAGCGAGGCCACCCTGACGTTCAACGCGGCCAAGACCGCCTTCACCTGGGAGCGCTGACATGGAGGAGGCCCAATTCAAGTGGCTTCCCAAGTTCACCGCAGCCTGCGCCAAGGCACCGGAGGAGCAGCGCGGAAAGCTCCTCTGGGCCTTGGCCCAGTACGGCACCTACGGCATCGAGCCGGAGCTGGAGTGGCCGCTCGATGCCATCTTCGCCAGCGTACGCGAGGACATCGACTACTCGAAACGGTGCATAGCGGCAGGCAAAACGGGTGGACGAGGTAACAGAAAGCCCCCTTTAGACGGTACTAAACCCCCCTTTAGCGAAGCCGAAACCCAAAACGACGAGCCGGAAGGAAACGACGAACCCCTTTCGGATACGCAAAAGGGTGACGGAGACAGCGCCGAAGCCAAAGCAAAGCAAGGCAAGGCAAAGCAAGGCAAAGCAGTTAGTAAGAGATTCGTCAAACCCGCGCTCGCGGAAGTCGAGGAATACGTCTCGGCCAAGGGCTACACGTTCAACCCCGAGGCGTTCTGGAGCTACTACGAGGCAGTCGGGTGGAAGGTCGGCAGCAAGCCGATGAAGAACTGGAAGGCCGCGTGCTCCACGTGGCAGCAGCGCGAGGCGATGGAGGAGGTAGGCCATGATGCGTACTCAAATCTCTGACGTGCTCATGCCCGACGGGGCGCGCGAGCAGATCGCCGCAATCATGCGCTCCCGCCTCCGCAAGGCCGGGCTGCGCGGCCCCTACGCCGAGGCCGACTGCGACCTCGGCAAGCGCATGGCCAAGCTCGCCGGGAAGGGCGAGGGCGCATACCTCTGGGGCGAGCCGGGCACGGGCAAGACCTACGCCGCCGCCTGCGCCGTGCGCTTGGCCGTGCTGGATGGGACGAGCGCCAAGCTGGTCACCACGAGCCGCCTGCTCGACGACATCCGCTCCGAGTACGACGGCGGCGAGCGCGGGGCGCTCCGCAGGGCCGAGCGGTACAGGCTCCTCGCCCTGGACGACCTCGGGGCCGAGCGCCCGACCGAGTGGGCCATCGAGACGCTGACGCGCCTCATCGACACCCGCGTGGCCGAGGGCCTGCCCACCATCGTCACGAGCAACTACCGCATCGGGCAGATCAGGGACCTCTGGGGAGGCATGGCCGGAAAGCGCGTGGCATCGCGCCTCGCCGGGGCGTGCAGGCCCATCGAGGTCAAGGGACAGGACAGGAGGCTCGGATGATAGTGAGCGCATCGCAGCTCCGTGGAGTCCCGAAGGACCGCGCGGAGCTCTACGGCAAGCCCCACGTCGGCGCGCGCTACGTCGGCAACCGCTACGAGCTGACCGCCGAGCGCTGCGGAATCTGCGGGCGGCAGGCCACGAACTGCCACCACATCGTGCCGAGGCGCTGCGGCGACTTCGCCCTCGTAACGCCCAGGGGCACGTGGCGGCTTCGCTCGCCGCTGATCGCCCTGTGCGGGAGCGGCACCACGGGATGCCACGACGGGTTCCACGGCGGGGCGAGATACAGGCCCGAGTGGGTGTGGGACGAGCCGGAGTTCGAGGAGGCGTGGTGGGACGGCACGCTGCTGTGCGAGCACGAGCCGCACGACCCCGCGCTCTACGGATACGGCCACTGGGCGATAGCTGACACCAAGACGGGACGAACCATCGAGATAACGGAGGGTTAGACATGGAAATCACCAACTGCGAGCAGTACGTGCTCGCCGAGCTGGACTACGAGCAGCGCCGCAACGAGCGCCTCGTGGCCGAGAACGACAAGCTGGCCAAGCAGCTAGACGCCATGACAAAGCGGGCGAACGGCTACAGACGCATCATCAACCGCGACAAGACGCCCATCGAGGCGCTCGCGGACAGGGTCATGCGCAAGGAGATGCTGATCCGCTTCACCTACGCCGAGGCCACGGACGTCAAGAGCGCGTTCAGCGGAAGGCTGCTCGACTTCGACGAATGGTGCCACGATGCGATGCGATATGTGGCGCTGGCGGACGGCGTCGGCGAGGAGGAGTTCATCCGGTTCATGCGCCGGGACCTCAAGAAGATTTACGACGAGAAGGTGGCCGGATGTACCGAGTAGAGGCTGTCGTTTTCGACAAGACCGACGGCGGCAGGCCGAGGCCGTCGAGCGGCTCCTTCTACGACGTCTGCGCGGGGAGCTTCGAAAAGTGCATGGAGTTCATCCGCGCCAACGCCGTGACCCCGCCGGACTGCCTGCCGACCTTCTACCGCATCGCCCGCGATGAATAGGGCGTGCGCGGGGCAGACGGTCCTCGACCTCTTCCCCGCGCCTCCGCGCGACCACGTCGAGGACACGCTCAAATGGATGTGCGACGTGCACGGGTGCATCAGGGGCGAGATAGAGGGCGAGGTCCGCGAGCTGTACCGGGACTTCGGCACCGTCGAGGCGTTCGACCGCTGCAAGGCGCTGGTCGACTTCCATGACGGGAAGAAGTGCCACGAGCCGCTCGGGTGCACCACCCCACGGCAGATAGGAGTGTTCGACCCAAACGTGAAGGTCCACACGGTGTGGGACCGCTGCTGGGCGGCGACCCACGGCCTGCCGATGGGGCAGGTGTTCAGATTGAGAAGTTGGGACTATGGCCACAAGAGGCCGGGGAGCTGGATGGAATGAGGAGACCGACCGGGGAGGACGCCATAAGGGCCGCAGCGCTGCTGCTTAGCATCCCGCTGCTTCTGGCGTGCCTCCCGCTCATCGCATACGACTGGATTAAGGAGAGGATTAAATGAACGAGATCACCACGGAGGAGAGGCTCCGCATCGTCGAGGAGCTGAACCGCACGGCCAACGACAGCCTGGGCGGCGAGAGCCTCCAGCGCGCGCTGGCCAGAATCACCGGGGCGGAGGACACGAGCTGGCGCGGGGTCATGCGCCGCGTGGCCGAGCTGGCGTACCGCCCGACGACGCAGGTGCAGGTGGCACCCGACGGCCGATACCACTGCTTCACCTGCGGCCACGACGGCAGGACCGAACCCACGGGCGGCCTGAACTACTGCGAGCAGTGCGGGGCGGAGGTGGCCTGATGGACACGATGGAGGACATCCTCGCGGACTGCAACGAGGTGTTCCGCTACGACGAGACGAGGCCGCAGGACCGCGCCCACGCGTACCTCAAGGAGCACAGGGTCTGCCGGGGATACGACGACACGGCCATGGAGCGCGCCGCCCAGGACATGATCGAGCGCGCCTACACGGTCGGGCGGATGGAGAGCAGCGAGGCGGTGGCGAGGGAGACCGCGCGCATCATCGCCGAGGGAATAGCGAAGGAGCTGGGCATGACGCCCGGAGAGGAGCAGACATGCGATTCGAGATAACCGAGGTCCACGTGGTGGACATCCCCGACAGCGAGGTCGAGGAGATGGACAACCCGCTGGAGGAGATCAAGGACGACGCGCACTGGTTCATCGAACAGTACGAGCGCGAGGCATGGTGCGAGGAGGTGACCAGACTTGGCCGCCAGCTGTGACCCGGGATACAACCTCCCGGACGGATGCACCGACGCGGCAATCGACAGGCACTTCGGCGAGGGCAAGCCCACGTGCGCCGAGTGCAAGCGCATGGTCGAGTGCTGCTGCGACTACGGCATCTGCGAGGTCGAGTTCGACCGGGCGTACGCCGAGGAGTTCGGCACCGGCGACGCCGAGAACTCCAGCTTCGGGGCGATGTGGGCGCTCGAGTGGATACCGAACCACATGAGGGACATGCAGGAGGCGGCGTGCGAAACCTTCGAGAGCTACTAGCGCTGGCCCTTTTGGCGGCGGCCCTGCTGGCGGCATGGGCGTGGACGGTCCGCGCCCTCGCCGCAGGGCTCCTCCTGCTCGCATTCATGGCACTATAGGAGGGACACATGATCGACTGGAAGAGGGCGGGCGGATGCCTGCTCATCATCGCGGCCTGCCTCGCCATAGACGCGGCGGCGGTGACCGTGATGTTCAAGATGCTGCTGGCGCTGTCGGCGGCGATTGGAGTGGGATAGATGGACAACGGGAAACAGTACGACCAGCACAGGGTGGAGCAGGGAATCACGGCGGCGCTGGAGGCGTTCAAGTTGCTGGGCCTCACGCCGCTGGAGATATTCCAGGCGGCCCGCAGCATCAGCCTGGGCGTGGCCGCCAAGGCCAAGGCAGAGAGCGGGAGGCGCGAGCTGTGAGCGTGTACTGCCCGCACTGCGGCCGCACGCACCCCGAGGGCCAGCGCTGCCCGTGCAGGCCGAGGCCCAAGCGCAGGCCTACGGAGGGCGACGCCACGAGGGCCGAGCGCGAGCCATGGCGCGCCGAGTACTCATCGAGCGCTTACCGCAAGGCGAGGCAGAGGGCCATCGGCAGGCAGCTCGGCAGGTGCGCCGACTGCGGAAGGGTGTGCGCGGAGTACCGCGACGGCCGCTGGTACACGGCGGGCATGGGCGGCGAGGTGGACCACGGCCGCGCGCTGTGCGAGGGCGGCGGCAGCGAGGTGGAGAACCTCACGCTGCGGTGCAAGAGCTGCCACAAGAAGCGCGATGATGCACGCAGGGCGGCGAACAGATAGCTTTTATGCACAAGGGTGTGGCCTCGGACGGGGCTGCACCCCTTTTTTATGCACGACCCCCCTACCCCCTCGGAAAATCGGGTTTCTTTCCCCCTACCCCGCGCGCCCCTATCCCACGCGTTTCGCTACGAAATTGGAGACCGGGGGGGTTCAGTGCAACGCCAAGGCGAGGTGACATCGCAACGCTAAATCTCACGGCGCGCCTATGCTCTCCATCACGACACGCCGGAAGGGGACGCGACAATGCGCGAAAACGAACTGAAAATCGAGGAAATCGAGATCGACTCGCTCGTTCCGTACGAGAACAACGCGAAGAAGCACACGAGGGAGCAGATAGACGCCGTCGAGGCCTCAATCAAGGAATTCGGCTTCAGAAACCCCGTTATCGTCTGGCGAAACGCGGACGGCCTGCCGGAGGTCGTGGCCGGGCACGCGCGAATTACCGCAGCGAAGAACCTCGGGATGAAGAAGGTCCCGTGCATCGCGTGTGACGACCTAAGCGATGCCCAGAGGCGCGCGCTCACGCTCGTCGATAACCAGACGACCATGATGACCGGGTGGGACGAGGACCTCCTCGCCTACGAGCTGGACGTCCTCGCGGACGAATTCGACATGGGCGACTTCGGCTTCTCCGAGGAGCTTGAGCCGGACGGCCTAAGCGCCGTGGAGGAAGACGACCCCGAGCCGGAGGTCACCATCTGCAGGGCGAAGCGCGGCGACGTCTTCGTTTTGGGAAACCACCGCGTGATGTGCGGTGACTCGACATGCCCGGAAGATGTCGAGAAGCTATGCGGGGAGGTCTCGCGGACATGATCTTGACCGACCCGCCGTATAACGTCGCGCTCGGCCAGCATATGAGGCCGTCGGAGGCCAAGCGGCTCCGACGCAGGACCGACGGCCTCGTAATCGACAACGACAAGTTCGAAGACGAGGCGCAATTCGAGGAGTTCCTGTACGCGGCGTTGAGCGCGGCCGCGCGCCATCTGAAGGAAGGCGGCGCGGTATACACATGGCTCGCGGATACGCACATGCCAGCGTTCGCCTCGGCCCTCACGCGCGCCGGAATCATGTGCAAGCAGGTGCTTATCTGGGTCAAGAACACATTCGTGCTCGGCCGCCAGGACTACCAGTGGCGTCACGAGGGCTGCCTCTACGGATGGAAACCCGGAGCCGCGCACTACTTCACGGACAGCCGCTCCGAGTCGACGGTCTACGAGGACCTCGGCAAAGACCCGCACAAGATGAGCAAGGCCGAACTCATCGAAATGGTCGAGGCGATGTCCGGCGACAGCGTGGCTACGGACGTACTCCACTACGACAAGCCGTCGCGCAACGAGGACCATCCGACGATGAAGCCGGTAAAGCTGTTCGCATACCAGATGCGCAACTCGAGCCGCAAGGGCGAGACGGTGCTCGACCCGTTCGGCGGCAGCGGTACCTCCGTGATAGCGGCCGAGCAGATGGGCCGCAGGTGCCTGTGCATGGAGCTAGACCCGCACTACTGCGACGTGATCATAACGAGATGGGAGAACATGACGGGCCGCGAGGCGGTCCGCGAGACGGGGGAAGTTTGATAAAGAGATGCGAGTCATGCGGGCGCGAGTTCCAGGCGAAGAGGAGCACCGCCCGCTTCTGCTGCTCGACGTGCCGCAGCCACGCATACAGGGGCTACGCCTACGTGGGCGAGCTTCAGCCTCCGGCACCAAACGCCGCCATGAGCGACGACGAGGTGCTCGAGGTAATCCAGCGCGCGCACGTCGCCGCCTCGGATATGTCCCGCGCCTCCCTCATGACCGCCGCCCCGCTGTGCCTGTCCCTGAAGAAGGCCGCAAAGAAGATGGAGGACGCGCTGCGGGGTGAGGGCCTGTGAAGGGTGCCAAGCCGAAACACGACGCCATCAGGCGCGGGATAACCGACGCATACGGGCTCGCGGCGAAGACCGACGCAGCCGGAGTCCTCATGCCAGAGGACATCGCCCTCGACCCCGTCCAGAGCGAGATATGGGCGTGGCTGTGCCCGCCCGTGAACAACTTCAGCGAGCAGGACATACCGACCCTGCGCCTCCTCACCTACTGGCACGCCGTGGCCGAGCAGGCGCAGCAGGCCATCCACAGCGAGGACGGCCGCATAAACATCTTCGACAAGATCGGCGTGAAGCCGTACAAGACACCGGATGGGAGGGAGGTCCCGCTCGTGCGCAAGAACCCCGCACTGACAATCCTGAAGGAGGCATCGAGCGAGATTCGCGCCCTGTCCGACATGCTCGGCCTGTCCCCGCTCGCGCGCTCGCGCATCGGCCTCATGGACGCAACTACGGTCAAGACCGCAGCGGACACGGCGTCAATGTTCCGCTCAATCGACGCGGCCTACGAGCTGCCTGCTGAGGTAGTCGATGTATCGGACGCCGACTAGCTACACGCGCGAGGGCCTCGTCATGGCGCGCGACTACGAGCGCTGCTTCACCTCGATGTGCCGCCACGTCGCCAACGACTCCTACTACGCGCAGCCCTTCTATCTGGAGGAGTTCCAGCGCGAGAATATCTGGAAACCGCTCTTCGCCTCGGGCAAGATGACCGCAAGGGGCTTCAAGCGCAAGTACCGCCGCGCCATCATCGGCCTGCCCTCGGGCTACGGCAAGTCCGAGACGTGCGCCGGAATCCTCCTCACCGTGGCCACGATGGAGCCGGTCCACAACGGCCAGTACGGAATGGTGGCGTCGTCGAAGGATCAGATTCGCAACGTCTACGAGAAAATCTGCACGATGATCAAGCTCAACCCAACGTGGCGCGAGCAGTGGGACATCGGCAAGAACATCATCACGCACAAGGAGACCAACGCGAAAATCATGATTCTGCCGAACACGGCGGACGCGCTGGAGTCGTGGCACTTCAACTTCCTGATATTCGACGAGCTGCACACCTACCCCGACTCGAAGGTCTGGGACGCCGGGGTCAAGGGCCAAAAGGTCCTGTGGAACTCTCTCACCGTGGGAATCACCACGGCCGGGGACAAGCGCGAGGGTTTCCTCTGGGAGATGTACAGCGACAAGGCGCGCCGAGACCCCGGCATGTACCTGTACTGGCTCGGCCTCGACGATGACGACGACATCGAGAAGCGCGCCGACTGGGAGAAGATCATGGTGGCCTCGTGGGTCACGTGGGAGAGCATCGAGGACCAGAGGGGCATGGCCGCATCCGCCCGCCAGTTCGAGCGCTACACGGCCAACCGATTCCCCAAGGACAACGACGCCTACTCGGTCTTCAAGGCCCCGCAGCTCGACCGCTGCGAGCGCGGCACCAACAGGTTCGACTTCACCAAGCCGTGGACGCTCGGAATCGACGGAGCCACGGCGGGCGACTCGTTCGCAATCGTCGCGTACCAGAAGCGCAAGACCAAGAAGGGGAAGACCGTCTGCCTCACCAAGGAGTGGGTGTTCGATACCCCCGACGAGGAGACGGGCCACTACGACTTCGAGCAGATAACCCAGCTCATCGCCGGACTGTGCTCCGAGCACTGGCCGCAGGTCGTCGGAATCGACCCCAACCGCCTGATCGTGATGAACTCGCGCCTGCGCGATGTGTACGGAATCGAGACGGTCTCGTTCCCCCAGAACAACGCCACGATGTGCCAGGCCACGTCAATCGTCGTCAACGAGGTCAAGGCCGGGGAGCTGCGCCTGCGCGGGTGCCCAAAGCTCCGCGCGCACCTGGCCAACACCGTCGAGATGGAGCGCGAGCCGTACGGCATGCGCTTCGGCAAGGACTCCAAGAAGTCCAAAATCGACGCGGCCATCGCGCTGGCCATCGCGGCCCTCGCATACGACAAGCTGGTGAGCGGCACGGAGTCCTACGTGCCCGTCAGCTAATCTCACGCGGCCCATACGATGCCCCCGACAGAAAGGGGACGTATGGGACGTTTCTACGACATGTTCTACAAGAGGGAGCCGGTGCAGGACGTCGTGCACGTCACGCTGCCGCCGGGCTTCGCCACGCCGCACGGATACGGCGCGCTCATGTCCATCGACTTCGCCGCCTGCGAGCAGACCAAGGCGCGCAGCATGGCCAGCCTGCCCTTCTCGGTGATGCAGGCCGGGCGCGACGGCCACAAGCGGCTCGATAACCACCCGCTGGCCAAGATTCTAAACGGCATGGCCAACGAGGAGATGACCGCAGCGAAGCTCATGGACTGGACCGTGTTGCGCCGCGACACCTTCGGCAACGCCTACTGGTACGTCGAGTGGTTCAAGGGCAAGCCGGTGGCGATCTGGCCCATCACGGCCAGCGTGATGCACGACTACGACAAGTACGCGCCCAGGGGAAGGCGCACGCGCTACTACGTCTCCCCCGGCGACGACCACGTGCCCGCCGGGTGGTATTACCCCGACGAGGTCGTGAACATCTCCACGCACATGACCAAGGACGGCGTGAGGGGCATCTCCCTCGCGCGACTCGCGGCCGAGGAGATCGGCCTGTCCATCGACCTCGAGCGCTTCTACCGCTCAATGCTCCACAACGGCAACCACCAGCTCGGCCACGTCGAGGTGCCAGAGGGCCGCATGGACGAGAAGGACCTGAAGGCCCTCCGCGCCGCCGTGGACGCCAAGAGCGGCGTTACCGAGGCGGGCCGCGCGCCCATCTTCGGCTACGGGGCCAAGTGGGTGACGGACCAGCAGACGATGAAGGACGCATCCGTTATCGAGCAGCAGAAATGGGTGCTCCATCAGGTCTGCCGCGCCTGCAACGTGCCCCCGTGGAAGGTCTACGACAGCGAGGGGGCCACGTACAACGGCGGCCAGCAGATGCGAATCGACTACGTGACCGACACCATCACGCCGGACGTGCGCGACCTCGAGATGGCGCTGCAGCCGGTCCTCGACGCCTGCTACCAGCGCAACACCAAGGCCAAGTTCAAGCTGAACGGCCTCATGCGAGGGGACGACGCGGCGCGCACGCAGTACTACCGCGAGCTCGGCTACTTCGGCGCGATCACCCGCGCGGACGTGCGCGACCTCGAGGACATGGAACCCGTCGAGGGCATCGACCAGCCGCTGTTCCCGCTCAACTACGGAACCGTCAACGGGGACGGCACCGTGAACGTATTCAACGCAGACAAGCCGGGCGGCACCGCCGACGGCACGCAGGAAGGGGCAACGAATGTTCCGAATCAAGAATGAGGCCGAGAAGGCCACCGTGTACCTCTACGGCACCATCGGCAGCGACTTCTGGTCCTCTGAGGAGTCCAACACGGCCAAGAACTTCGCCAAGGAGCTTGACGGCCTGAAGGGCAAGCCCGTCGACATCCGCATCGACTCCCTGGGCGGCGACGTCTACGAGGGCTTCGCCATCGCCTCGGCAATCCAGCGCTACAAGGGCGAGACCACGGCGCACATCGACGGCATCGCCGCATCTGCGGCCTCCTATATCGCAATGATGGCCGACAAGGTCGTCATGAGCAGCTTCGCCCAGCTGATGATCCACGACGCATGGACCTACGCGCAGGGCAACGCGCAGGAGCTTGCCGACGTCGTCGCGCAGCTCGCCGCGCTCGACTCCACCATCGCCGGAATCATCTCCTCGCGCTCCGGCATGGAGCTGGCCGACGTCAAGAAGGCCATGGACGAGGAGACGTGGTACACGGCCGACGAGGCGCTCGAACTCGGCCTCGTCGACGAGAAGGTGGCCACCGAGAAGCGCGTGGCCGACGCGCTCGACCGCACGCTCATGGGCCGCTTCAAGCACGCGCCAGCCGACGCAATCGAAAAATCTCACGCCGTGGATACAGTCGCCCGGAGCGAGGAGGGCTTCGTCCTCCTCGGCAACCACGTCTACCGTAAGGAGTAAGCATGCCGCTCAATTCCAAGCAGCTCTGGCAGGAGCGCAGCCGCCTCGCCGAGGAGCAGCACAAGGCCGCCGATTCCGGCGACCAGAACAAGGCCCTCATCATCGAGGGCCAGATTCAGCAGCTCGACCTGACCCTCGAGCACGTCATCGAGGAGGAGGACGCCGCCCGCAACGCGCCCGCCCCCAAGGTCCCCACGCCCAAGGCGTCCTTCGCCGAGCGCATCCTCGGCCCGCGCGACGAGTTCCGAGGGCTCTACCGCGGCTTCAAGAACGAGGCCACCGTCGTCACCGTCGGCGCGCCCACCGAGATCGAGCTGACCCTCGACCCGAAGCCCGACAGCCTGTTCGGCAGCTTCGCCGACACGCTGCGCGAGACCCCCGCAACCGGCTCCGTCACCTACAAGCAGCGCTCCACGCAGACGGGCATGCCCGCCACCTGGGGCGGCGTGGTCGACGGCACCTCCGAGGCCAAGGCCAAGGTCCTGTACTCCTACAAGGACGCCGTGGCCAACAAGGAGACCCTCGCCGGATACGTCCCCGTCTCCGAGGACACGCTCAAGGACTACGACGAGCTTTTGAGCATCATCCAGCACGACCTCCTGCTCGACCTGAACAGCGTCACCGACGACCACATGTTCAGCGGCAACAACTCCACCGGCATCGTCGGCATCAAGAACACCACCGGCATCCTCGAGTTCGAGGAGCACGTCGGCGGCCTGTACTACGAGGCAATCCGCAAGATGCGCACCAAGGTCATGCTGACCGCCAAGCGCGTCCCGACCCACGTGCTCGTCTCCCCGATCATCAAGCAGGAGATCGACCTGTACAAGACCGAGACCGGCCTGTACCAGTCCATCACCGGCGACGTGCTCTGGGGCATGAAGGTCGTGGAAGACCCGAACTGCGACGGCCTGCTCGTGTACGACTCCTACGCAGCCGAGCGCCGCTCCATCCACGGCACCACGGTCGACGTCGACCGCGTCAACGACCAGTTCATCCACAACGAGCTGTGCATTCGTGCCGAGCACACCAAGGCGCTGCAGGTCCGCTACCCCGACGCCTTCTGCTACGCCTCCAAGACGAACCTCGACACCGCAGCGGCGTAAGGGGGAGCCATGGAGACCTACACCTCACCCAAGCGCGTCGTGCGCGACGGCCACCTGGTCGCCTTCGAGGGCGAAGTCATGTCCGCCGACGAGGCAGTGCGACGCGGTCTCGTCATCGAGGCCGTGAAGGCCCCCGAGCCGCAGGCCGAGGACCTCACCGTCAAGGAGATCAAGGCCAAGCTCGACGCCGAGGGCATCGAGTACCCCAAGGCGGCCAAGAAGGAAGAGCTTCTGGCGCTCCTCGAGGCCGACCTCTACGACGACGAGGAGGAGTAGCGGTGCTCGTCCAGCCCTACAGCACGCTGCGCGTCGCCTACACGGACGAGCTGACACTTGAGACGGAGGCCGCGCCCGACCGCGCGGCCCTCCTTTTGGGCAGCGGAACGTCGCTCGAGTTCAGGCTCGAGGACGGAAAGCTGAAGCTCCCGCGCATCGCGGCCCCCGATTCCGTGCGAATCAACTGGTATCGCGGCGACGACCTGCTGTTCACCACGTTCCTCGCGGTGGTCACGCGCCACTACTTCAGGCTCGAGCAGCTAAAGGGCATGGACGACACCGACGACTTCTCCGACGTGACCGAGGAGGAGTTCTGGGCCGCGCGGCAGGCGGCCACCGAGACGTTCGAGCGCAACGCGAGGCGCAGCTTCGTGCAGCAGATGGGCGTCACGGAGACCTTCGGCGGCGGCTTCGTCTGGCTCGACCACAACGACGTGGCCGAGGTCCTCACCCCCGGCTGGTCGCTCGTGAGCGACTGCCAGGCGGTCGGCCCCGAGGGGCGCGCGACCATCCGCTACCGCTACGGCCTCACCGAGGTGCCGGAGCGCGTGAGCGAGGCCGTCCTGCGGCTCGCGGCCTACTACCTGCGGCCGTCGGCCACGCCCGAGAGGGCCACGGGCGAGGCCACCGACGCGGGCTTCATCCGCTACACGCTCGCCGGGCGCGACGGCGCGACGGGCCTGCCCGAGGTCGACGCGGCCATAGAGCAGTTCGGCCGGTGCAGGGCGGTGGTCATGTGATCGCCATGCCCTACGCCGAGGCCGCCACGGCCCTGTTCGAGCGCGCGTCGCTCGTGCTGTCCGAGAGCGCGCTGGCCATGTACGGCGACGGCGGCAAGGTGCCCGAGGTCCACGACCACATCCCGCCGAAGCGCCCGCCGTTCCTCGCGTGGTGCGACCCGCTGGCCGACATGGACAGCACGACGGGCGGTGCCACGAGCGCCGAGTACGCCAAGCAGTTCACGCTGCACGTCTACCTGTTCGCCACGCACGCCAAGTTCGACGTCGCGCGCGAGAGCGTGCAGCGCTGGGTCAACTCGCTTTGCTACGGCATCGCCGCCGACGCGACTCTCGGCGGCGCGGTCGACTGCGCGATTCCGCGCATGAGCGACGCGGGCTACGACACGACCCCAGACAAGAAGTACGTGGTGGCGGCGCAGGTCGATGTGACCTGCAAGGTCTTCTCGGCCTGCCCCAGAGAGTTCAAGGAGCTGGTGCGCAATGCTTCGCGCGGCTAAGGGTTTCGAGGCCACCTACAACGGCCTCACGTATCGAGCGAAGAAGGGCGAGCAGGTCGAGGGCCTGCCCACGTCCCTCCTGACCATCCTGAAGCGGGACGGAATCGTGAAGGAGTCCCGCACGTCCAAGAAGGAGACGGCAGATGATTAACACATCCATCGGCCTCCTCGGCGTCGCCCGCCAGGAGTCCAAGACCAAGGCCGCGCCGACGCCGACGTTCCGACACGGCCTCACCGGCGGCGGCCTTATCAAGCCCGAGCGCACCGTCGAGCAGAAGAACGTGGCGTGCGGCCTGCGAGCCAACACCACCAACGGGGCCTACGTCTCCGAGGTCAACATGGCCGTCGACTTCGAGACGCTGGCCTACGCCGACTCGCTTGTGCTCTACATCCTCGCCGCCATGGGCAACATCGTCACCACCTCGGCAGAGAAGCCCGGTTACTACAAGCACGTGATTACCCTCGGCTCCGAAATTCCCTTCCTGACCTTCTGGGGCCAGGTGGGCAACACGTCGGCCGCCACGGTGCACAAGGCCACGGGCTGCAAGATCGACACGCTGTCGCTCTCCTTCGAGGGCAACGCGCCGCTCGACATCGGCATCACGGCCGCAGGCATCGACGCCGCCCTGTTCGGCGGCTGGTCCGGCGAGACGGAGCCCTCGTGCTTCGACGGCTACTTCATCCCGACCAACGGCGTGTTCAAGTTCTCCCCCAACGACCAGACCCCCATCGAGGTGCTGGTGACCAAGGGCGAGTTCGAGCTGTCCAACAGCCTCACCTCCTACCGAGGCGCGGGCCGCGTCATCGCATCCGAGGTCGCCGAGTCCAAGCTCAAGACCACGGTTAAGCAGACCATCATCCCCGAGGACTACACCGAGATTCGCAAGGTCCTCACGGGCAGCGAGAACGGCACGACCGTGACCAACAAGGTCGTCTACGGCTCCGCCGCGTGGGAGTTCACCCACTCGCAAGACCCCAACTGCACCATGAGCGTCGTCTTCTCCAACGTCCCGTGGAACTGCGAGACGCCGGAAATCGACCCCGAGGGCAGCGCCGCCGAGGTCGAGTTCAGCGCCGACGACATCGGCGTGGCGGCCAAGGACGGCTCCCCCGTGACCATCACCATCGTCAACAAGGTTCAGACCTACGCAGCAGCCTAGGAGGCACTAAATGCTCAAGTTCCACTTC
The DNA here is from genome assembly GCA_902495645.1 of uncultured Collinsella sp. Lineage (GTDB taxonomy): Bacteria > Actinomycetota > Coriobacteriia > Coriobacteriales > Coriobacteriaceae > Collinsella. The sequence continues at coordinate 137,910 of CABUXY010000005.1, forward strand.
ACACTCACCGACGGCGACAACGACCCCATCGAGTTCGACGCGGGCCGCACCTCCAACTGGAAGTCCATCGACGCCATGGCATCCATCCCAGACTCCCCGCACAAGGCCGCCTACAACGACTTCGTCTGGTGCGTGATCGCCGCCGAGCAGGCGGGCAAGGCCAAGGAGGTCGGCATCGAGGGCATGGAGCTGGCCGAGGCCGCCGAGTACATCGCCGACAAATACGACGCCGTCGTAATCGACGACAACACCAAGCTCCTCGCCAAGGAGAAGGACGCCCCTTTAGCATCTGCGCCCGCCAAGTAGCAAGCGCCGCGAGAATCACCGGGGCCTCCCCATACGACATGGCGCGCCTCCTGGACGAGTACCCGTTCGTCTTCGAGGAGTGGCTGGCCCTGTTCGACCGTCGCGGCGAGGGCTTCGCGGCCAAGCGCGAGAGGACGAGGGGTGAGCGCGTGCAGCGCCTGTTCGACCGCATGGGGAGGAAGAAATGAGCAGCTTGAGCATCAGGGTCGAGGGCCTCGCGGAGACGCTGAAGGGCCTCCGCGAAATCGACCGCGAGCTGCCGAAGGAAGTAAAGAGGGGGCTGCGCGAGGACGTGCGGCCCCTTTTTGCAGCCTATCAATCCTACGCGCGCGGCCTCGGCGGCTCCGGGCAGTACGCCGCCAACGCCTCGATGCGGACCATATCGGCGGGCGTGAAGATCGCCAACAGCGACCCCGGAGCAGGCCCCATCGAGTTCGCAAACCCCGGCGCTTTCTACCTGAACGGCCCCAGGGCGGGCAGGCGCATGGGCGTGCCCCATGCCGGGAAACCGCGCGCGCTCATGCGCGCCGTCGACGAATACGAGGACGAGGTGCGCGACCGCGTGGAGTCGCGCATCGAGAAAGTAATCCAGAGGTACCTAAATGGGTAAGGCATCAATCTCCATCGCCGTCACAGGCTCCTACAACGGCTCCGCGCTGGAGAAGGCGGAGAGGCGTCTCGACAGCCTGTCCAAGAAGGCCGTGGCCGCGAGCGGCAACCTGGACACCGCCGGGGGCAAGCTGGTTAGCAGCGGCTCCAAGCTCGCCAAGGCGGGCGGCGAGATATACAACACCGGGGCCAGAATCGAGGCCGCCGGGCAGAAGCTGGTCCCGGTAACCGCAGCCATCGCGGGCGTGGCCGTGGCCACGGGCGCTGCGGCCGTCAAGATCGACACGTCCCTCACGGGCGTGCGCAAGACCGTGGACGGCACCGAGGAGCAGTACCGCCAGCTCAAGGAATCGGCCATCGAGTTCTCCAAGACCAACGCGGTGAGCGCCGACCAGATTCTCGACATCCAGGCGCTGGGCGCGCAGCTCGGCTTCTCCATCGACGAGCTGGACGAGTTCTCGCGCGTGGTATCCGGTCTGGACATCGCAACCGACATGAACGCCGAGCAGGCTGCCACCGAGCTGGCGCAGTTCGCCAACATCGTGAAGATGTCGCACAGCGACGTGAGCCGCTACGGCTCTGCCATCGTCAACCTCGGCAACAACCTCGCCACAACCGAATCAAGCGTCTCGTCCATGGGGCAGCGCATCGCTGCCGCATCCAACCAAGTCGGCATGAGCACGCCGGACATCCTCGGATGGTCCGGTGCCATGTCCTCCCTCGGCATCGAGGCCGAGGCCGGTGGCACGGCGTTCTCCAACACCGTCGCATCCATCGACAAGGCCGTGGCCACGGGCGGCGACGCGCTCGACTCGTTCGCGTCCATCGCCGGTATGAGCGCCGACCAGTTCGCCCAGAGCTGGAGGACGAGCGCCACCGACACCATGCTGGCCCTCCTCAAGGGCACCAACAGCGCCGAGAACATGACCGTGGCGCTGGAGTCCATGGGCGTGACCGGAATCAGGCAAACCGACGTGCTCAAGCGCCTCGCGGGCAACACGGACCTCGTGAGCCAGGCGCTTCAGGTATCCAACGACGGCTGGCGCGAGAACACGGCGCTGCAGGACGAGGTCAACAACCGAAACGACTCCATGGCCGCCAAGCTGGAGATACTGCAGAACAAGGTCACGGCGGTGGCCGAGGACATCGGCACGCCGCTGGTAAACGCCGCCACCGACGCCGTCGACGCGGCCGAGCCGCTGTTCGAGGCGGTCGAGAACGTGACGCAGGGCTTCGCCGACATGGACGAGGGCGCGCAGCGCAACGTCATAGCGCTCGCCGCCGTCGCAGCGGCAGCCTCGCCGCTCCTCACGACGAGCGGGCGAATCGTCAAGACCGTGGGCAACGCCGTCACGGCCGTGGGCAAGGCCAAGCAGGAGTGGGGCGTCTACGCCGACGCGCTGACCACCACGAACGCCTCGGCGCTGAAGACCTACAGCAGCAACGAGAAGTTGAGCAAGGCCCTCGAGAAGAACCCGGCGGCCAAGGCGGCTGGCGGCGTCGAGAAGTACGTCGAAGCCGTGCGCAACGCCAACAGCGACACGTCCAAGTACAACACGGCCGTCCGCAAGCTGTCGAACGAGCAGCAGAAGGGCAGCAAGGCCAACGCCGAACTCGTCGAGAGCCTCAAGAAGGAGGTCGTCGAGAAGCGCAACGCCATGAACCAGTCGAACGGGCTGGTGAACGGATACAGGCAGGAGGCCGCAGCGGCCAAGACGACCGAGGCCGCCACCAAGGCGCAGGCCGCAGGCCTCATGACGCTATCGAAGGCGGCAGACGTGGCCAAGCTGGCCCTCGCCGCCGTCGGACCGGCGCTCGTTATCGCTGGCATCACGGCCTTCGTCCAGAGCATGGAGGACGCCAAGAAGCACGCCGACAACCTGAAGGCATCGACCACCGAGCTGGAGGCCGCCGCCGCTGGGGCCAAGAACGAGGTCAAGGAGGAGGCCGGAGCCTTCGACGTCCTCACGGGTTCCACGGGCAGCGCCAAGGCCGACATCGACAAGATGCTCGAGAGCCAGGCGCAGCTCGCCAGCACGCTCAAGGACACGAACACATCGGCCGCCGCGCAATCGGCGCAGCTCACGGCCGCATACGACACCATCAGGGAGTATGCGAACAAGAGCGACTTGAGCACCGAGGCGCAAGGCCGCCTGCGCGCTGCGGTCGATACGGTCAACTCGATGTGCGGCACGCAGATAAGCGTCGTCGACCAGGCGAACGGCAAGCTCGCCGACGAGCACGGCGCAATCAGCGACGTCACCGGGGCGCTCGGCGAGTACGTCGAGAAGAAGCTCGAGCAGATCAGGATAGACGCGCAGCAGTCGAACCTCACGGCCCTCTACGAGCAGCAGGCGCAGGACATCCAGACCCTCGCCGTGGCCCAGAAGGACTACAACGACGAAGTCAACCGCTGCATGAAGAACAACCCGCAGATGACGCGCGAGCAGGCCGAGCTGACCATGAGCTACTCGAAGCAGGGCAAGGCGCTCGACGAGGCCAAGGCCGCGCTCGGCGCGGTGAACAACTCCATCGACACCGTCACGGAGAGCCTCGGCGCATCCGTGGCCGTGGCCGACGGGGCCACCGCGAGCGTGAAGGACCTCGCTGCGGCGTCCCCGGCCGTCTCCTCCGCGTTCCTCGGCCTCGACAAGGACCTCGGCCAGTTCTGCGACGACCTCCAGAGCGCCGGAATCAGCGTCGAGGACTTCCAGAGCCTGAACGACGAGCAGCTGATCAAGCTGTCCGCCTCGTGGGACGGCACCACCGGGAGCATCATCAAGGCCCTCGGCGACATGGGCATCAAGTGCAAGACGCAGGGGCAGGCAGCGGCCGACAACTGGGCCAGCGGCCTAAGCGTGGGCGCGCAGAGCGCCATCGGCGCGGCCCAGCAGGTCACCGGCTCCACGCTCGAGGAGTTCAAGCGCAGCTGCGACGACTACGGCATCGCCGGAGACGCAGCGGTGACGGCCTTCGCCAACGCGCTCGCCCAGGGCGACACCTACGACGTAGCGGCGGCAAAGGCCAGTGAGGCCGTGGGCGGCCTCGACGAGGCCAAGCAGGGCGGCTCCGACGCGGGAACCCTCTCCGGTGCGCTGTTCGCCAGCGGCATCACGACCGGAGGCGCGCCCACCGAGGGCAACGCGGCAGCGCTGGCGGCGGCGCTGTCGAGCGGCATCTCCACCGCCCCCGGCGACGCATCCGCGACGGGCAACTCCGCAGGAGCTGGCTTCGCGCAGGGCATCGCCGACAACACGCAACAGACATCCAGCAACGCCGCAGGGCTGCGCGCGGCCGTGTCCGGCGGCATCGCCCCGGCACCCGGCGACGCATCCAGCACGGGCAAGTCGGCGGGCGCGCTGTTCGCCAGCGGCATCGGCTCCGCGTCCAGAAGCGCGAACACCAACGCGCGCTCGCTGGCCAGCAACGCCCAGTCCGGCGTCTCCTCCTCCCCCGGTACCCTCGGCGGCACGGGCAGCTCCGCCGGTTCGAACTACGCACGGGGCACCAACTTTAAAATGTTCGAACCCGCCGGATGTAAGGTCCGACGGGTTCGTTCTTTTTGCCGTTATAAGACGAAAAGTACTCAACGCCCTTGCGCTAGATGAACAGCTCGCATTCTTTTCGCACAGAGCAGGCTTTGCTCAACATCTTGGTAGCCGCAGAGAGCATGACGAGATTTACCGCGCGAGCGCCCCGCGGACATACGGCGACACAGCGCATGCAAGAGATGCAGGCCTTTTTGTCCACCCGTTTGGGATCGTCTTTATCGATAGCGCCAACGGGACACGCTGCGCCGCAAGCCCCGCAGGCGGTGCACTCCTTTGTGGCCTTAGGCACCATACCGGTGCCCCCGGTCTTCTTATAGGGACGATTGCCCAGAATAGCCGGCTCAGAAGCATCTCCTGCAGATATCTTTTGCTGAATCTGATCCGCAAACCCAGCGAGCTGCACCGCGTCCTGTGCATCAGGCCGACCGGCGGCAAACTGGCGAACAATAGAATGCTCGGCGATGGCAGAAACCGCCGCGATCACCCGAAAGCCCGCATCTTTCGCCGCGTCCTCAAGCTCGACCAGCGTGTCCTCATACGCGCGGTTTCCGTAAACACAAACTAGAACCGCCTGCGCACCGTTTCCCCGCATCATACCCAAGCGCTCCGCAGCCACAGCCGGGACTCGCCCGCCATACGAGGGCACCGCGATCACGGCCACATCCTCTTTTGTCATCGCAATCGCGCGAAAGCCAAGCCCGCTATCGGTCAAATCTACAGCAACGGTTTCCCCTTCTAACGCATTGGCAATGTAGTTAGATACCTTTTCCGTTCCGCCGGTCGGGCTAAACATGATATCGAATACCTTCATCGGATAATCCTCCCCTTTACGAACAAACGCCCGAAACGTCCGCATGCCAAAACAGGTTACAACTTTTAAGATGCCCCGCGCGAAACGCCTGCTCGGCTGCAAGTTCAGAGCAGGTCCGAGCGACATAAAGAGAAGGGGCCTCGCACAGGCGAGGCCCCTTCACACACAAAATCAATCGTGTCTGTTACACATAGAACAGAATGTCGTCGTAGGTCGGAACCGGCCAGTAGTCGGCGGCCACAATCTCCTCCATGGCATCCACGGCGGCGCACAAGGAGCGAAGCGACGCAGCGGAAGCGGGCTTTTTGCTGCCATGCGCCGGGATTCGAGCCCAACAGGGTACAGAGCCGAGAAAACGCACCTACGCTTCGGCCCTAACAAGTGATTAACTTAGTCCCTAGCAATACGATATCTGAAACGTCCGTATCGAAAAACATTGCACGGAGACAGCTCCGTCTCCATTAGCCGTGATGTTGGCAAGCTTTCTTATCAATCGCACGTCTTGAAAATTATCCCAACTTCAAAATCGCTGTGAGTTCCGAGGGTGCCGGGAAACAGTACATTCCCTCAACTCGCACCCTGCACGCAGCATAATTACCTCCGATCCGCACATCGATAAAACAGCGCCGCGTGTAGTCCAGTTCCCTGGTCTCAATTTGTAAATTTGTTGGCGAAGTCCAGGCATACGCTGCAAACAACTTGCGAACATCCCATGCGGGGGCATCGTCCCTCTCAGCTTCATGAGTCACGAAGGGAAAGAGGTCTCCGACTCCGGCCCCATCGCCCGATTTGCAAACCCAAGACTTGTAGCCGGCCCTCACGCCGTACTCACGACCATCGCGCAACAGAGACAAATCCAGCTCATTCTCATGAAATCGAATATCGATCTCTTCAAAATCCCCGAAAATGCAATGATGGATGCCCTCGAGGCGTAATGAACTCAAACGTCCGCCAGAAGCCAACCCAATTGGTACGGGAATGCTATCGAAGTCACGTTCGGAAGCCAACGTTTCCCGAACACTAGACTCTCTGAACAATACCTCATACAGCGGATCAAGCAGCGCCTTACTTCCTGTCGTGGAACTCGAGCAGACGATGACAAGGCCGTCTGTGGGCCGTATGTAGCACAGCTGCCCAAAAAGGCCGGAGCATCTGAACCCGCCACGCCGGCACATCCAGAACTGGTATCCATAGCCATTGCTGTCTTCAGTCGCCTCAGACGGATAAAAGGGGCTCGTTTCCATCTGAATCTTCGTCGCCTCGGCAACCCATTCCGCGGGAATGACCTGTTCCCCACGCCACTTGCCGCCATCCAGCAAACATTGACCAAACTTAGCCAAATCCGGTGTCGAAAGGTGAAGACCAAAACCTCCGGTCGTATGACCGGCTTGATCCTCTTCCCACCACCAGCTTCTAATACCTAACGGCGTAAACAAGCGTTCGGCGAGATAATCGGATTCTTTCATTCCACTTATGCGTTGCACGAGCATGCTCAATAAATGTGAACACAGCGAATCGTAGTGAAAGACCTCACCCGGCTTCCAGTCAAACTCACGATGAAGAACCTCATGTGCCCAGTCGTCTCCCGCGCCAATATACGAAAGGTCACTCTCCTGCCCCATCGTCATAGTCAGCAAATTGCGAACCGTCACATTGTGAAAGCGCTCATCCGCAATCTCGCCTTCATATTCCGGGAAGTATGAAATCCAGCAATCGGTCAGCGACAGCCGTCCTTCATTCACCAACATCCCGACAGCAACCGAGGTGAAGGACTTAGTCACAGAATAGAGCGGGTGAACGTGTTCGAGGGCGAACGGCGCAGCCGCATGCTCGAAGACGACTTCACCATCTTGTCGGACCACGACTGAGCGGACTTCCACACCTGCGGACCTCCACGCCGCAAGGCATGCCTCGCCCATCTTATTGTCAAAGATAATATTAGGCACCCTCAACCACTGCCTCTCGAACGAAATCAGTACAAGACGAGGTCGCCCTCGACGCTTATCCAAGGACGACCTCGTCTAATTGCTGGCGCGCGGGGAAATACTTGTCCCGCAGCTCCACTTCTTTGGCTACTTTGCAGCCTCTACCGCCGGCACGTCCTCCTTGTACGTCGCATACGTAAGCAGGAACGAAATCACGCTGGAAACCACGATGGCTATGATTACGTAAATCAGGTAGCTCGCGCCCATTGCGCCGGACGGATCAATGAAGCCCGGGAAGGCGCAGAAGCCGCCGCCGGTGAAGGCGAACATCTTGGTGCCAAGAGCACCGATGATTAGGCCGCCGGGCACAGAGGCGATGCAGCTCATGACAAAAGGCTTCTTGCGCGGAAGGGTCACGCCGTAGATGCAGGGCTCAGTGATGCCAAAGAAGAAGCCCGAGATGAACGCCGGCCATGCAAGCTGCTTGAGCTTTACGTCCTTAGTCTTCAGAAGGATAGCGAGGACGGCAAGGGACTGAGCGTATGAACAAACCATGTACGGCGCCATGACAATATCCCAACCCTGGGAGGCAATGTTCACCAGCATGAGGGCAATGACACTCCAGTGGAAGCCGAAGATGACCATAGGCTGCCAAATGGCAGTAAGCACGATGCCGCCGAGCGCGCCGCCGATGACAGGCAAGCTGTAGAGGGAGTTAAACAGCAGGCTCATGAGGTTCGTGATCAGGGTGGCAATCGGGCCAATAATCAAATAGGTAGCGGGGACCATCACAACGAGCACGCACGTAGGCACAAAGAAGAACTTTACATACTCAGAGAAATGCTTGCGGCACCACTTCTCCAGCTTTGCCGCGAACCAAACAGAGATGATAATCGGAATGACAGAGCTCGTATAACCCGAAGACGGCATGATGACGGGTATGCCGAGGAAAGTCGTGTAGTAGTTCATGGCAAAGGGAGTGCCGGCAAGCACCGTTCCCAAAACATCGCCCGATGTGATGTTGACCATCGCCGGATACGTAAGTGCGATACCGAGCGTCATGCCGACGAACTCACTACAGCCAAACTTCTTTGCCGCGGTATAGCCAAGGATGATCGGCAGGAAGTAGAAGAAGCCGTCACCAGCCGCATATAGAATCTGGTACAAGCCGTCTGTTGCCGTAATCCATCCGAGGGCGACGAGAATACTCAAAACACCCTTGATCATGCCCGCGGCACACAGCACCGCAAGAATCGGCTGGATTACGCCTGAAATAGTATCGATAAGGGCACTAACAAGGTTTCCTTTCTTGACGGGCTCACCATCAAGATTAACCTCGCCCAGCCCCTCGACACCAGAAGCGGCAACCGCAGCATCGTAAACATCCTCAATCACATTGATGCCGACAACAACCTGATACTGGCCATTCGCGTTGATTACTTGAATGACGCCTTTATGAGACTCAATTGCCTTAGTATCGGCCTTCGCATCGTCTCGCAGCTTGAAACGTAGACGCGTCATGCAGTGCGAGATGCTCAGGATGTTTTCCTTACCGCCGACGAGGCCAACTACGTCCTCGCCGAGCTTGCGATTTGCAAGCTCTTTGCTTTCGCTCATGGTTTTCCTCCCATGCGACCTGTCCAAGGTCGGCCGCCCGCCATCATTCACAAAATTGATTTCCGATACTAGTGGAGTTCTGGCCAGAACTCCTTATTCGCCTCAATGAGATCGTCAAGGATCTTCTTTGCAACGGAGGCAGAGGGGACCGTCTTCGAAAGCGTCAGCGCCTGCCAAAGCTCCTGATAGGAATGGTCGACCCAAGCAGACACTGCAAGCTTTTCGACCGAGACCTGTTCCTCCATAAGTCCTTTCTGGAATTGCGGAATCTCACCTTGGCAAATTTTCTCGTAGCCGTCGCTGCCGACGATGCAGGGAATCTCGACCATAGCCGTTGGGTCAAAATTGGACACAGCCCCGTCGTTGGGAACAATCAGCGAGAAACGTTCACGGGTGTTCTCTGCCAAAGCGCGAGCGAGATCGACAATGTACTCAGCGTGGGTATCCGGCTTAAGGCCGAAACCCTCAGACGTGCCCTTTTCGATAATCTGACGCGCGGTGCCGAAGACGCGTTTCTCGCGACCCTCACGGACCTCGTCGGTGCGGGTGTGGTTGGGGTCGGTGTGCTCAACCACATAGTCCGGGAAGAGATAGTACTTGAGGTAGGTGTTCGGGATGGTATTCGGATCGAGCGCGTAAACATCCTTAGCCTTACGGAACGTCTGGTCCCAAGACGCATCGACGAATTCAAGGCCGGAATCCTCGCCGGCATAACCGTTTTTAGCCATTTGGGCCTTGATAGTGGGCATAAGGTCATTGCCAGCACGGTCGTGAATCTTTGTCCACCAGCCAAAGTGATTGAGGCCGTAGTAGCCGACAACGAGGTCGTTGTGGTCCTTGAGACCACACATCTGAGCCATGATATCCATCAGGGCTATTGGCATATCGCAAATGTTGATGATCTTTGAATCCGGGCGAAGACGGCGTGTCGCCTCAGCAACGATCGCCGCGGGGTTGGAGTAGTTGAGCATCCATGCGTCGGGACTGTATTTCTCCATGTAGTCAAGGATCTCGAGTACGCCGCCGATGGAGCGCAGCCCATAAGCAATGCCACCAGGACCGCAGGTCTCTTGGCCAAGAACGCCATAGCGCAGGGGGATCTTCTCGTCCTTATCGCGCATAGCGTACTTGCCAACGCGAATCTGGGCAAGTACAAAGTCGATGCCTGTGAAGGCCTCCTCAGGGTCGGTCGTATAGCTGAAGGTTACCTCTGGAGCATTCTCCTTGATGTAAATGGCACATGCCTTGGCAATTGTCCCCTGACGCTCGGCATCGTTGTCATAGAGCGTAATCCTATTGATGGGGAACGCATCGCGCTTCGCGAGAAGTGTCAGAACAACGCCCGGCGTATAAGTGCTTCCGCCTCCCGCGATAGTAACTGCATAACTCTGCTTTGCCATTGCAATCCTCCTGTCTAGACATGTACTTGACGACTTGAATTATAGCCACATGATTTGCTATCTGTCTAGACATGTTAGGCACGCGGGTGAACGGTTGATTTATGGCGGTAAACGGCAACTTTAAGTGTCTCCACTTCCTATAATTGGTAGAAGCGGATAATCGCGCCGATTCGACGCATTCCGTACAACCTCAATAAGGAGAGCATTTTGGCAAGAATCCTGTACAGTGAAATATACCGAAGCCTACGAGAGCGGATTGTCGAAGGCAAGCATCCCGTGGGGTCGCTCCTTCCTTCCGAACAAAATCTTTCCAAAGAGTTCTCCTGCTCTCGAATGACGGTGCGCAAGGCCATCTCACTTCTCGCAAATGAAGGTCTAGTTCAGTCCATTAAAGGCAAGGGAGTCCTCGTAATCGAGACGTCACTTGCAGGTACCAGCAAAGAGGGCGCATTCACCGTAAGTGGCCTTTCTTCGTTCAGCGAATCGGCACACGCGATCGGAGCAATTCCAACGTCAAAAATCGTCTATTTCGAACACGTAAGCGCCAATAAGTATCTAGCTCAATTGACGGGATTTCCCGAAGGAGAAGACCTTACGCATTTGAAGCTCGTCCGCATGCTCGACGATAAACCGGTCCTAGTCGACCGCCACTACTTCCTAACTTCTTCCGTCCCCGGCTTAAACGAGCAGAATGCTACCCTGTCGCTCTTCCATTACATCGAGGATGAGCTAGGGCTCACCATTGCCGTGAGCAAACGAACGATAACACTCGCCCAGCCTGACGCCGAGGACTGCCGGTTGCTTGACGTCGATTCTTCTTCGTATCTGGCGGTCATAACCAGCCAGACATTCGACTCAACCGGAACTCAATTTGAGTATGTCGAGGCGCGTTATATTCCGAGCATCTTCCATTTTCACGACACGGCAACGCGCACACCCCTGCCCTAACAAATGGCGCGAACGGACGCCGCCCTAGTGAATTTGTTCAACAAAAAAGCCGGGGCCCGCGCGATGCGGACCCCGGCTCAATACCGTGACGATATGTCAGTTACGTTCTACACATAGAACAGAATGTCGTCGTAGGTCGGAACCGGCCAGTAGTCGGCGGCCACGATCTCCTCCATGGCATCCACGGCGGCGCGCAGCGTATCCATAGCGGGAACGACCTCGTGTGCATACACGTTGGCCTGCTCCTGGCCATCGAGAGCCTCGGCCTTCTGATGCACGGCATCGAGCGCCTTGATGGAGTCGTTGATGGTGGTGATACCGTTGCAGAGCTTGTTGAGCGTGTTCTGCTCGCACTGCATGGCGGCCTCGGCACCGGCGGCACGAATAGTCTCAAGGCCCTTAGCGACCTTGGTGGCATAGGCGGTAATGACCGGGCGATAGGTACGACGCGCCTCGCGAACCATCGTGGTGGCCTCGATGTTCATGAGCTTGTTGTACTTCTCGAGCTTGCAGTCGTAGCGGCACTGAGCCTCGGCCTTGGTCAGGACACCCGTCTCCTCAAAGAGCGCGATGGCCTTATCGGAAACAAAGGCGGGCAGGGCGTCGGCCGTGGTCTTGTTGTTGGCAAGGCCGCGCTTCTCGGCCTCAACGGGCCACTCGTCGGAGTAGCCATCGCCGGAAAAGAGGATGCGCTGGTGGTCGGTCAGGACCTTCTTGCAGTACTCGAGCGCAGCGTCCTGGAACTCATCCTCGGGCGTACCCTCAAGCGCGTCGGCGAAGGACTTGAGCGACTTGGCCACGGCGGCATCGAGCACCAAGTTGGAGTCGGAGACGTTCTGCTCGGAGCCGCAGGCACGGAACTCAAACTTGTTGCCAGTGAAGGCAAACGGGGAGGTGCGGTTGCGGTCGGTGTTGTCCTGCATCAGCTTGGGCAGGGTATCGGCGCCCAGGTCGAGCACGCCGCGCGTGGCATGGACGGAAGCCTTGCCATCGATGATCTTCTCGACGACCTCGGTAAGCTGGTCGCCCAGGAAGATGGACATAATCGCCGGAGGAGCCTCGTTGGCGCCCAGACGATGGTCGTTGCCGGCCGAGGCAACGGAGGCACGCAGGAGCTCCTGATAGTTATCGACGGCCTCGATCACCGCGGTGAGGAAGACGATGAACTGCAGGTTGTCGAGCGGGGTGTCGCCCGGATCGAGCAGATTCTCGGACTCGGTGCCAAGCGACCAGTTGTTGTGCTTGCCCGAACCGTTAATGCCCTCGAAGGGCTTCTCGTGCAGCAGGCAGACCAAGTCGTGGCGGGAGGCGATGAGCTTCATCTTCTCCATCATGACCAGATTCTGGTCGATGGCCTCGTTGACTTCGCCATAGACCGGTGCGAGCTCATGCTGGCAGGGAGCAACCTCGTTGTGCTTGGTCTTGGCGGGAATGCCAAGCGCCCACAGTTCATCGTCCAGGTCCTTCATATAGGCCGAGACGGTGGGGCGGATAGCGCCAAAGTAGTGCTCCTCGAGCTCCTGGCCCTTGCATGGAGCAGCACCAAAAAGGGTGCGGCCGGTGATGACCAGGTCCTTGCGCTTGCGGTAAGCGTCCTTCTTGATCAGGAAGTACTCCTGCTCGTCACCCACGGAAGGAACGACCTTCTTGGGGGTCTTGCCAAACAGCGCCAAAACGCGCTTGGACTCACGCGAGAGCGCGGTCATGGAGCGCAGCAGCGGGGTCTTCTTGTCCAGGGCCTCGCCCGTGTAGGAGCAGAAAGCCGTGGGGATGCACAGGACATCGTCCTTGATAAAGGCGGGGCTAGTGGGGTCCCAAGCGGTGTAGCCACGGGCCTCGAAGGTAGCACGCAGGCCACCGTTGGGGAAGCTCGAGGCATCGGGCTCGCCCTGGATGAGGTTCTTGCCCGTAAACTTGGTAATGGCGGTGCCGTCGTGGTTGGGCTCCAGGAAGCTGTCGTGCTTCTCGGAAGTAATGCCCGAAAGCGGCTGGAACCAGTGCGCATAGTGCGTCGCGCCCTTGGAGATGGCCCAGACCTTCATGGCATGGGCAACGGCGTTGGCCACGTCCAGGTCGAGCGGCTCACCGCCCTCGAGGGTTGCAGCAAGGCGCTTCCAAATGTCCTTGGGGAGGTAGTCCTTCATGACTTCCTCAGAGAACACCATGGTCCCGAAGCGGTCAGTAAGTTCGGCCATACGGAACTCCCTTCGTATCGGCACCGCGTGAGAAGCGGTGTTGATTACTAACGAACGAGTCATAGCTTAGACTCGCCGTGTTTCCGCGACATTACCGTTATGTTGCCGTCGCGAAACCAATCATTGAGGTTACCCTATCGAGGCGGCGTTGCCACCCTCAACAGCCAATCAACTGCATAAATTGCAGACCTCTCCCCATGGTTTAAGGGTAGTCAATTTGGGACGGGGCTTTATTAACTGGTATTTCGTATCAGATACCATTCAATATAGCCCCATCCTACATTGACCGCCCTGTTATAGGAAATGCCGATAGCGAAGCATTTTCGATTGGTATCCCCAAATAGCGAGTGAAACTCCATCGTGGCACAGTGGTGCTGTAGAATCCTTACAACACATCGCACTATTACGTATCTAAAGGAGCACGATATGCGCGTCGACGAGCTTTTTAAGCAGGCGGCATCCCAGGGCACCGCACCCGTTTCGTTTGAGATGTTCCCGCCCAAGGGCGAGCTGACCCTCGATACGGCTCGCGAAGTGGCAGGCAATCTGTGCAAGCTTTCGCCGAGCTTTGTCTCGGTCACCTGCTCGGCCGGCGGCTCGGGCAACGGTGCCACCACCGCCCCCATCGCGCATATGATTACGAGCGAATTCGATACGCCCTCGGTAGCGCACCTCACCTGCGTGGGCCGCACCCACGCCGACATCGCCGCCAAGATTGACGAGTATCGCTCGGCCGGTGTGGAAAACGTGCTAGCCCTGCGCGGCGATCTTCCCGCCGGCGCAACCGAGGACGACAAGCCCGCCTCGGACTACGCCTACGCCCGCGACCTCATCCCGGAGCTCGTCGATGCCGGCTTTTGCGTGGGCGCCGCAGCCTACCCCGAGGGCCATATTGCCTGTGAGGATCTCAACCTCTCGGTCGAATACCTCAAGCAAAAACAGGACGCCGGCGCGAGCTTCTTTGTGACGCAGCTCTTTTTTGACAACGAGTGCTTCTACCGCTTTCGCGAGCTTGCCGACAAGGCCGGTATCACCGTGCCCATTACCGCGGGCATCATGCCGTTTATGGGCAAGTCACAGATCAGCCGCATGGTCTTTATGTGCGGCGCGTCGCTGCCCTCCCCCGTCATCAAGATTCTCGCCAAGTACGAGAACGACCCCGAGAGCCTGCAGGCAGCCGGTGTAGATTATGCCGCCCGTCAGCTTTGCGACCTCAAGGAGCACGGCGCCGACGGCCTGCACCTGTACACTATGAATCGTCCTGCGATCGCCGCAACCATTATGGAGCGCCTGGGGTAATGGAAAAACCGCACATCGATACAGCTTTTGTTGAAGTGCCGGCCGACCTTGCGTCGCCGGCGCTTTACCGTATCGACACTGCCCACCACCCTCGTGTCGACCGTACCGAGATGCTGCGGTATCTGGGCTACGGCGGTCAGCAGATTGAGCCCGAGCTGTCGCAGCGTATTGAGCTTGTCGTTGAACGTTTGGAACTGGACATTGAGCCCCGTGGCGTGCGACGCGTGTTTGCCGTCGATGCCACGGGCGTCGACGAGCAGGGCGAGCCTTGCATCCGCCTGGTCGGCGCCAACGTTGAGCTGCGCGGCCGCGATATCTATCGCCACCTCAAAGACGCCCGCTTTGCCGCACTCATGGCATGCACCCTCGGCATGGACGCCGAGCGTCGCCTGCGAACCACGGGAGCCCAGCAGCCCCTAGAGGGAGCCGTGCTCGACGCCGCATGCTCTGCCTATGTAGAAGCCGCCGTCGAGCAGATGGACCAACAGGTCAAGGCTGCGGCCGCCGCACACGGACTCGCCGGCAACTGGCGCTTCAGCCCCGGCTACGGCGACTGCCCGCTTACGGCCCAGCACTCAATCGTGGCTGCGCTCAACGCCACGCGGCTCATCGGGCTTACCGTCACACCTACCAGCCTGCTCATGCCCACCAAGAGCGTGACCGCGGTGATCGGCCTGTTTGACGGCGAGGTCCACGACGCCCAGAGCCGCCCCACCTGCAATATCTGCCGCATGCGCGAGCACTGCCGCTTCCGCGCCGCCCACACCACCTGCTATTCCAGCCATTAGGAGCTCATTGATGTTTACTCCGCTTGTCACCCATGATCTGGACGGTGCCGCGCTGGCGGCGCCCGTTGATGCCGCACGCCGTAATGGCACTGCATACAAGACGCGCACAATCGACGACCTTCGCATTAAGGACGATCGCCTGCGCGCCGCCATCGAGGGCACGGGGCACCTGCTGTTCGACGGCGGCATGGGCACCATGCTGCAGGCTGCCGGCATGAAGGCCGGCGCCCTGCCCGAGCTGCTCAACTTTGATGAGCCCCAGGTCATTACCGACATTCAGCGCCAATACGTCGAGGCTGGCTGCGACGTGATCACCGCCAACACCTTTGGTGCCAACGCCCACAAGCTCGACGGCGCCGCCACCGTGGCAGATGTCTTTGCCGCCGCTGTCGCCTGCGCCCGCGCGGCCGGTGCCCACTACGTCGCCGGCGATATCGGCCCCATCGGCGCGCTGCTTCGCCCCTTGGGCACTCTCAGCTTCGACGAGGCCTATGACCTCTTTGCCGAGGAAGTGCGCGCTGGCGTCGACGCGGGCGTGGACCTCTTTATTATCGAGACCATGACCGACCTTGCCGAGATCAAGGCGGCCGTCCTCGCCTGCCGTGAGAACTCCGACCTGCCCGTCTTTGCCACCATGACCTTTGAGGAAGACGGTCGCACGTTCCTGGGCACGAGTCCCGAAGTGGCCGCCATCACCCTCGACGCCATCGGCGCCGACGTCCTGGGCATCAACTGCAGCCAGGGCCCGGCCGAGCTCCGAGGACTCGCCGCGCGTATGCTCACCGTCACCGACAAGCCCGTTATGGTGCAGGCCAACGCGGGACTGCCCCGCGTGGACGATGACGGCAATACCGTCTTTGACATCCAGGCACCCGAATACGCCGAGGCCGTCGCCGGCATGATTGAGGACGGCGTGAGCGTCGTGGGTGGCTGCTGTGGCACCACGCCGGCGCACATGGCCGCCTTGCGCACGCTCATCGACAACCACACGCCCAGCCCGCGCCGCCGCAAACCCAGCATGTCGGTCACGAGCGCCCAGACGGTCGTAGACCTTCCCTGCGATGGTCACAAGATCGCCGTCATCGGCGAGCGCATCAATCCCACCGGCAAAAAGCGCCTGCAACAGGCCCTGCGCGACGGCGACCTAGACTACGTCGTGAGCCAGGGCATCAGCCAGCAGGAACAGGGCGCCGACATCCTGGACGTCAACGTGGGCCTGCCCGAGATCGACGAGGTCAAAATCATCCAGCAGGCGACCGAGCAGCTCCAGGGCTCCACGCTGCTGCCGCTGCAGATCGACTCCACCGACCCCGCAGCCGTCGAGGCAGCCGTGCGCCGCTACGCCGGCAAGCCCATCATCAACTCGGTCAATGGCAAACAGCAAATCATGGACGAGATCTTTCCCCTAGTCGCCCACTACGGCACCAACGTTGTCGGCCTCACGCTCGACGAAGGCGGCATCCCCGATACCGCCGAGGCTCGCTTCGCCATCGCCGAGCGCATCGTGACCGAGGCTGCCCGTTACGGCATCGGACCGGACCGCATCCTCATCGACTGCCTGGTCATGACCGCCTCGACCAATCAACGCCAGGCCGAACAGATCCTGCGCGCCATGTCTCTGTGCAAGGAACGCCTGGGCGTCAAGTGCGCGCTCGGCGTGTCGAACATCAGCTTTGGCCTGCCTGCCCGCCCGCTGCTGGGCTCGGTCTTTTTGGCCGCCGCCTTTGGCGCGGGCCTCGATGCCCCCATCATGAACCCGGGCTCCAAGCGCTTTATGGATACCGTCTATAGCTATCGCGTCTTGAGCGTTGAGGACGAGGGCTCAACCGGATACATCGAGCGCTATGCCGGCTGGACCGATCCGTACAAGATCGCCGCGAACCCGGCAGCAGCTCAGGCAGTATCGACCGACACTGTGCCCGCTGCTGGCACCGCCGGCACTGACAGCAACGACGACCCGATTCGTCGCATGGTCGTCTCGGGCCGCAAAGGCGAGATCGCGGCCGAGACCGAGCGTCTGCTGGCAGATCACGACGCCATGGACCTCATCAACAATCACTTTATCCCCGCCCTTGACGAGGTTGGCGTCCTCTTTGACCAGGGAAAGTTCTTCTTGCCGCAGCTCATGGCCTCGGCCGAGGCCGCGCGCGTGGGCTTTGACACCATTAAGCGGCTGATGCCCGCCGGCGAGATTGCCGATAAGGGCAAGATCTGCGTGGCCACCGTGAAGGGCGACATCCACGACATCGGTAAGAACATCGTCAAGATGCTGCTCGACAACTACGGCTACACCGTCTTTGACCTAGGCCGCGACGTCGACCCGCAGGAGGTGCTCAAGACCGTCAAGGAACGCGACATTAAGCTCGTCGGCCTCTCGGCGCTTATGACTACCACGGTCGTCGCCATGGAAGAGACCATCAAACTGCTTCATGCCGAGGTGCCGGGCGTCAAGATCATCGTAGGCGGCGCCGTACTCACCCCCGAATACGCCAAGCAGATCGGCGCGGACTACTACGCCAAGGACGCCGCCGAAAGCGCGCGCATCGCCGAAGAGGTCTTTGGGCAGTAACACAACGGAAACAACCGAGCACCAAAACGTGCCGCATGCGCCACTTGGCACGTGCGGCACGTTAGAATAGATAAGACTATGCTCGTTTTGGCAGATAGGAGCGCAAGGATGGCGATCACGCCCGCAGAAATCGCGGAAACCCGCGGCATGGTTGAGGAACAGAACCTCGACATCAGGACCATCACCATGGGTGTTTCGCTCATGGGTTGCGGTGACGAGAACCTCGACCGCATGTGCACGAAGATCTACGACCACGTGACGCACACGGCTGAGCACCTGGTCGAGACCGCCGAGAACCTCGAGCGCGAGTACGGTATCCCCATCGTCAACAAGCGCGTTTCCGTCACCCCGGTGGCGCAGATCGCCGCATGCTGCAAGGATGAGGACCTCACCCCCATCGCGCATGCCCTCGACCGCGCGGCCGAGACGCTCGGCATCGATTACCTGGGTGGCTTCTCCGCGCTCGTTCAGAAGGGCATCGGCGATGCCGACCGCCGCGTCATCCAATCCATCCCCCAGGCGCTCGCCACCACGAGCCGTGTCTGCTCCAGCGTCAACGTCGCCAGCCTGCGCGCCGGCATCAACATGGATGCCGTGCTCATGGCGGCTCAGACCATCATCGATGCCGCCAAGCTTACGGCAGATGAGGATTCCGTTGGCGCCTCCAAGTTTGTCTGCTTTGCCAACATGGTCGAGGACTCCCCGTTTATGGCGGGCGCCGTTCACGGCGGTGGCGAGGCCGACGCCGTCATCAACGTAGGTGTCTCGGGCCCCGGCGTTATGGCTGCAGCCCTGGAGACGCTGCCCGATTCCGCATCGATGATGGAAGTCGCCGAAAAGATTAAGCAGACCGCCTTTAAGATCACCCGTGCCGGCGAGCTCATGAGCCGCGAGGCCGCCCATCGCCTGGGTGTCGAGAAGGGCATTGTCGACCTGTCGCTGGCTCCCACGCCCGCCATCGGCGACTCCGTCGCGCGCATCCTCGAGATCATCGGCGTGGGCACCTGCGGTGGCCCGGGCACGACCTGTGCGCTCGCCATGCTCAACGATGCCGTCAAGAAGGGCGGCGTCATGGCCAGCTCCAGCGTGGGCGGTCTCTCGGGCGCCTTTATCCCCGTGTCCGAGGACGCCGGCATGATCGCAGCCGTCGAGGCCGGCGCGCTTTCGCTCGAGAAGCTCGAGGCCATGACCTGCGTGTGCTCCGTCGGCCTGGACATGATCGCCATCCCCGGCGACACCCCGGTCGAGACCATCGCCGGCATTATCGCCGACGAGATGGCCATCGGCGTCATCAACAATAAGACCACGGCCGTGCGCGTGATTCCCGCTATCGGCAAGGGCGTGGGCGACTGTGTCGAGTACGGCGGTCTGTTTGGCCGTGCGCCCATCATGCCGGTGAACCCCAACGCCGGCACCGTGCTCGCCCACCGTGGCGGACGCTTCCCGGCGCCGCTGAACTCGCTGAAGAACTAGCTGAGGGTTCGGGCGAGGAGCCCCGCCGCCGGGCGGCAGACATATAAGGTCGCCTGCTCGGACAGTCCTGACTCGCACGGAGAGCACATTAAGTGCTCTCCGGCTCGTGCGGAACTCGCGATCGACCTTATATGTCTGCCGCCCGGCGGCGGGGCTCCCGCACATCTCAACCTTGGCTGGGTTCTGGCTCAGTGGCAGTCGCTTCGCTTCTGCCCGCCTTTGCTGGTACGACAGTTTGGCGTTGGATCGGTTCTTTCTGATATATGCTGGTTGCGGCTCTTCTTTTGGGAGGGGCCGCTTTTTTGTTGCTAGGAGGTTGGCCCGTGGTTGATGGGGATGCTCGCTCTGAGCTTCTTTCTGCTGATTGGAATGGCGAATGGATGCGTCTGCAGGCCGCTCGGCATCGGGCTGATGATTCTTTTGAGTGGGATAAGCGGACTCGGCATTTTCGGCCGCTGGAGACTGCCCCCTATGCCCGGGATTTTATGAAATTACTGGCGTTAAAGCCTGGTGAGTCGGTGCTCGATATGGGGTGTGGGGCTGGGTCGATTGCTATTCCGCTTGCTCAGGCTGGGCATCCTGTGATTGCTGCTGACTTTTCCCCTGCTATGTTGGGCACGCTTGATGCTGGTATTGAGTACTATGGGCTCGAGGATCGCATTACGCCGCTTGAGCTTGCTTGGGATGATGATTGGGATTTGGTTGGACCGGTTGTGAAAGCGGTGGATGTTGCCTTTGCCAGTCGGTCGGTTACGACGACCAATCTAAAAGGTGCGCTTGCCAAGCTTGATCGTACGGCTCGTCGGCGTTGTGCTGTCACAATGGTCGCCAACTCCAGCCCGCGCTATGACCTGCACCTGATGAACGCCATCGGCGCCTCGGTTACCCGCAGCAACGGATTTGTATATGCCTTTAACATCCTTATTCAGATGGGGGCGCTGCCGCAGGTCACGTATTTTGAATCGCCCCGTCGCGACACCTTCGATAGTCTCGAGGCGGGCGTGGCGGACTTTTCTCGCATGCTCGAGCATGGCAACGAGGACAAGATCGACCGCCTGCGCGACTATATCGCCCACCACATGATCGAGAACCCCCATGCCGGCGAGCCGGGATCCAGGGGCGTACCGCAGGGACGTTACATGCTCGACCACATCCGCAAAGTCCGATGGGCGTTTATCGCCTGGGAGCCGGTCTCCGCGCTCCGCCCGTAGCCCATCTATAGCACGCATCGTCCACCCGCCCGGCATCCGCATTCTTTGCGAACTGGGCAAACGCGCTCCACACCACGCCGTTCCTGCGCTATCGTGGGACAGCTCACGTAGATTAAGGCCCCATTGCGGGGCGCCCCATACATAGAAAGCGAGAACCCATGGCACTGACAGGAGCCCAGGTCAAGCAGCTTCGCAGCATGGCCCATCACCTCAACCCCGCCATCATCATCGGTAAGTCCGATGTCAACGAGGGCACCGTCGAGCAGACGGTCGCCTACCTGGAGAAGCACGAGCTCGTTAAGTGCTCCGTGCTAGACGGCTCCAGCCTTTCTGCCCGCGAGGCCGCCGAGGAGCTCGCCGAGCGCTGCCACGCCGACGTCGTTCAGGTTATCGGCCGCAAGTTCTCGCTGTATCGCGAGTCCTCGCGCAAGGATATCGAGAAGATCAAGCTCGTCTAAAACCGACTGGTCATACCGAACAAGTCTGCGGACGTCCGATTGATTCGGACGCCCGTTTTTATCGCTCGACAAGCACGCGCTTGAGTCTGCCTTCGACCAAGCGCTCATACAGACGCCTTGTCTCGGGCTCGGGCACGCCTTGAACCTGCTCTCGCAGGTGGTGCATGTGGCCGCTGTATAGCTCGACAACATCGCGGCGTCGTCCCGCCGCACCGTAAACGCGCATGGCACAGCGAACCATGTCCTCGCGCGCCGTCTCCTGGCGAAGCCCCGATTCAACGAGCCAAATTGCCGATTGCAGGTCATTTTCCTCGAGAGCGGCATTCGCTCCCCTAATCATGCAGTCGATGTACTTGGATTGCATAATGTGGCGCATGCGCGTAAAAAACGTGGGGTTGCAACCGGTGGGAACATACAGCGGCCCCGCGTAGAGCTGCTCAACCTTAAGACAAAGCTCAACCAGGTGAGGGCCTCTTGCACCCATGCGGTTTCCCAGAATCTCGCGGCTCAGCTGGTCAAAGAGCCTTACATCGGTCTTAACGTAGTCGCCGTTGAGCCCAATGCACTCGTTTTGGATGAGCACACACGACTTGCCATCCGGCGTTGGACCCAAAGCCGAGCGCAAGCGCGATACCGTCGAATACAGATTGTTGCGCGCGGCGTTAAACTCGGCATGGGGCCACAACTCCATGGCGATTGTCTCGCGGTCGACCATGGCATCCATGCCCAACGCGAGCCGCTCGGCAAGCGTTGCCGCCTTTTTGCGACGCCACATCTTATCCGTGATGGGAAAACCGTCGCGTTCGGCGCGAAACACGCCAAACATGCGCATCTCAATATGGCCGATCGTGTCGACAGCCTCAACCTCGCCCGCCTGAAATAGGTGCTCGCTTTCGCCCTCAAAGTCATCGCGTAGTGAATACCGCGACAGCTCACGCACCGGAAGCTTCTTGCGAATCCTGACCGCAGGCTCGCCCAGACAGTGCATCGCAAGACGTGCGAACAGCCGATACGATGGGTCTAAAATCCCCGAGCGATTCATAGACATCCAAGCGGCAAGATCGCTATCGCGGCCCGCAGCGGCCAGGTGCAGTGCCACGATCCAGGCTTCTGAGCCGCCGACCTGTGTCTTGCTAATATCGAGCAGCTCTGCCTCTTCGCGAACCGATACCAGCGACGTATTGCGCAGGTACGCCACGCGCTCCAGCAGCAACGCGTTTTCGCGCATGTACGTAATCGATTCGTCGGCGAGCTTGAGCACCTGGACCGCGCGGAACTTCGCGTTGACCGGCCGCCCCTCCGCCAGCGATTGCCAGCCCTCCAGCAACAGCCCAAACAGCTGAATTTGATTGTCACGAACACGCACCGCAAAGCGGTCGAGCTCGCCAAACGCCACATCGTCGGTCACGGGCAGGCCCGCGAGCAGGCGCCGCGCCGCCAGCACCATACGCAGCCAAATGGATGGCGCCTTAAGCCCGCGGATATCGAGCGCCTCGAGTATCTGCGCCATCTTGTCATCGCGCTCGTCGGGTTTAGCAAACGAGCCGTCGAACAGCTCCACCAGCATATGGTCGGCCTGTATGAGAATCCCCGCGATGTCGAGCTCGCAATCATAGGCTTTGCACGCCTTGAGCTTCGCGAGAACATCGCCGTCTTCCGCTCGCTCGGTTAGGTGGCGCTTGACCTCGATATGCGCGGACAGCATGTCGAGCACCTCGCAGGATGTCTGTTCTTGCACAACAGGGTTGGCGGGAAGCCCCAGGTCATTGTCGCCATAAAAGGCGATGGTGAGCGCCTGGGCTATTTTCCAGGTAGCGGGATCGACCTCGTGCGCCGCCTGATCACCCGCACGTTCGATAACGGACGCCATATACCTTGCGAGCTTTGTATTGCACACGCTGACAGCCGCCAGATACACGCCGAGTGCCTCGGCGGGTGCCGGCTCTTGCTCCTGCTTTTCCGCATTGATCATCGCCGACGCCGCACGGCAAATGTCCCCTCCGTGCCCGGTCAGGGCAAGATCGGCCCCATACTGCCCGGCAAGTTCCAATACCACATGGCGGTCCAAGAACGCGTCGACCAGGTCCATAGCCAAATCGCATCGGCCCGCCTTGAGCAAAATGCGAGCAGCCCGCGATACAAGTTCGGGACGGATCTCGGCAACAAGCTTTCGCAGCCTCAGGCGCGCGTTGTCCTTAGCGCCCAAACACCTAAAGGTGCGATCAGACGGATCCACGCCAAAAATCGGATAATCGCGCACAAAGATGGACTGGTCGACCATCGAAAGCCTCACGCCGCACGCCTCTAGCTCCGCAATGCGGCCCTCGCCCATCAGTACCATCAAACAGGCAACGGTAAACAACAGGTTGTTCTCGAGCGATGCGAGATCGGCCAGCGCCGCACCGTACACGTTGACGATTTCGTTCTCGAGCAACCCGGCAACATCGCCCTGTCCATACATTCCCGTCTGCAGGGCAGATACCAGCTCGGGTACACCCTGTGTGAGCCGATAGAAATCAAGCGATGTGCTGATTGAGAACGCCGTGGCCCATGACGAATACTCATAGGCGTGCACCTTGAGCATCTGCGCATTGACTTTTACAGAATCGCCCAGCCCGTGGATAAGCAATCGGTTGGAGGGGCGGCAGGCAATAAAGACCCCCGTCCCCGTAGCACGTAAACTGCGGATTCGATCGATGAGGTCCTCGGTTTCGTGCTGCTCGAGATTGGGCACGTTATCGATCGCAACGAGCGAATGAGGTTTGTCCTTAAGCTCATCGGCGACAACCTCGAGCTGCATAAAGAGCTCGCGTCCAATCGCGCGGTCGGCCTCGATAATCCGAACCGGCCCTCGCGTGGGGTCCGATTTAACCTCCTGCACGTATTGCAGCAACACCGACGTCTTGCCAAACCCATCGGGCGCGTAGAGCAAAACAATTCCCGCCTTGCGCCCTTTAACGATGAGCTCGTTCATCAAGCGATCGCGCCGCACCATATAGCCGCCGCCCGTCGGCATCAACTCGAGGTCGTCCGTATTGCCCAGATCGTTTACCATGCTTGCTCCTCAACTCGACCATATGGACACCGTAGCTGCAGGACCATATGAGCCGCCCCGTGAATAGCGCGACTTAGAGTTTTTAATTGTCTGCCGGTACGTGTTTGGCAAGTTTTTGTACAGCGAGGCCCGATGGTAACTTATCCCCCGACCAATAGGTCTTTGCGCAGGTCAATGCGCTTGCCAGCATGTCCCATCCCATTTGCAGTGTAGCGCAGTCGGCTATTTTTATTTGAGTTGCGCAACTCGCCTACTCCTCGCTACCGCCTGCGACTCTATGGTGGCAAATGTGCATAGAATCTGCTATAGAATGAATCACAGAAATTTAAAACCCTCCAGTCAAGCACGCGGCAAGGTTTCCGTCATGTATACGCCACGGCGTATGTCCACTAAAAAGGCCCCCGCAAAGCGAGGGCCTTTTGAAAAGCTATGTAAGATCGCTTGATCGCGTTACTCGCAGAGCGAAAGAGCGGCCTCGTCAGCAACGACGACGCAGTTGGTGTGCAGCTGCAGGATCGAAGCCGGGCATTTGGGCGTAACCGGACCATAGCACATATCGTGCACGGCCTGAGCCTTGGCCTCGCCGTTGGCGACAACCAGGATCATGCGGGCATACATGATGGTCTGGGTGCCCATGGTGTAAGCCTGACGGGGCACGTCATCGATGCTGTCGAACAGGCGGCTGTTGGCCTGAATGGTGCTCTCGGTGAGGTCGACGCAGTGCGTGCCCTTGGAGAAGTGGTCATCGGGCTCGTTAAAGCCGATGTGACCGTTGTTGCCAATGCCGAGCAGCTGCAGATCCGGGTAACCGGCGGCAGCGACGATCTTGTCGTACTCGGAGCAGGCAGCGGCGGCATCGGGGTTGGAGCCATCGGGCACGTGCGTGTTGTTCAGATCGATATTGATGTGATCGAAGAAGTTCTCGCGCATAAAGTAGTGATAGCTCTGGGGATCGTCGTGCGAAAGACCACGATACTCATCCAGGTTATAGGTGCTGACCTCGGCGAAGTCAATGTCGCCCTTCTCGTACCAAGCAGCGAGCTGTTTATAAGCGCCAATCGGGGTGGAGCCGGTGGCAAGACCCAACACGCAATCGGGCTTGAGGATAACCTGGGCCGAGATGATATTAGCGGCCTTGCGGCTCATATCCTCGTAGTCTTTAGCTTTAATGATTTTCATTACGCGTCCTTTCTCGTACAAGAGAGGCAAGGCTCCCCTTACAAGCACTTGCCCGCGGCCCGCGTCGGCCGCAACCAACGTGTGCGGCCACCAGGGCGAGGTCGCGTAATATATGTGTCTCGTGTCTAACCGCGTCGAGGCCCCTGCCCGTCCACGGTGACCCAAAGCCTTTTAGCTTCGGACAATCCCCATCTTGCCACGGAGGGCGCCCTCTTTCAAGGGCGCCCTCCGTAAACGTGATTGAATTGTAGGCTAAAGGCCAAGCGGAGCGACTAGCGCTCACGCGCGACGATGAGCTGGTCCATCTCCTCAACATGCTCCCCGACGGAGCCCTTGATACTCGAGAACTCAACGGAGTTGCACACCAAGATGGGAACCGTCACATCGTAGCCCTCGGCAGCAATTGCCTCGCGATCGAACTCGATGAGTACATCGCCCTTATGGACGATGTCACCCACTTGCGCATGCACGGTAAAGTGCTTGCCCTCGAGCTGAACAGTGTCCAAACCAACATGGATGAGCACGTCCAGGCCATCGACCGTGTTGAGCGCAACGGCGTGTCCCGTGGGAAAAATGGCCTCGACCTTGGCGTCTGCCGGCGCAATCACGCGCGTGCCGGTAGGCTGAATCGCCACGCCCTGGCCCAAAAGGCCGGTGGCAAACGTCTGATCGTTTACCTCGGAGAGCGGAATGACGTCGCCCGAGATGGGAGCATCCAGCGTAAGGACTCGACCACGCATACCCAAAGACCTTAGGACTTTAGTGAACATGCTCCCCCTCGGACATACCAATCAATCAAAATAGCCTTAACAGTTTACCACTTGGCACCCGATATTGACCATTAGGGAAGTTCGCGCTTGACAACCTCGACGATGTCGTCGACAACGCGCTGGGTCAGCTCGTGCGTCTCGGCCTCGGCCATTACGCGAACCAGCGGCTCGGTACCGCTCGGGCGCACCAAGACGCGGCCGCGACCATTGAGCTCCTTCTCGGCGGCAGCGACGGCGTCCCAAATGGGCTGGCAATCGTCCAGGCCGGCCTTGTTGTCGGAATGCACGTTGACGAGCACCTGCGGGTACTTCTTCATGATGCCGGCAAGGTCGGTGAGCGTGCGGCCGGTGCGCTTGAGCACGGCCAGAAGCTGCAGGGCCGTCACCAAGCCGTCACCGGTGGTGTTGTGCTCCAGGAAGATGATGTGGCCGGACTGCTCGCCGCCGATGACAGCACCGTCCTCGAGCATACGCTCAAGAACATAACGGTCGCCCACGGCGGTCTGCACCATCTCAAAGCCCTGCTCCTTCATGGCGATGGAGAAGCCGAGGTTGCACATAACGGTCGAGACGATCTCGGAGTTGGCGAGCTTACCGCGAGCGGCCAGGTCAGAGCCGCAGATGGCCAGGATGTAGTCGCCGTCGATCTCGTTGCCCTCGCTGTCCACGAACAGCACGCGATCGGCGTCGCCGTCGTGGGCCAGACCGATGTCGGCGTGAGTGCGCAGCACAAGCTCGCGCAGGGGCTCAAGGTGAGTGGAGCCGCACTCGACGTTAATGTCGGTGCCGCAGTAATCGGTGTTGATGGCATGGACCGTGGCGCCCAGGCGCTGCAGTGCGGCGGGCGTGGTCTGGCAGGAAGCACCGTGACCGCAGTCGACGGCAACAACCAGGCCATCGAGCTTAAGGCCGTCGAGCGTGCTGATGGCATGATCGACATATGCCTTGCGAGCATCCTTCATCTTGATGATGTGGCCCACGCCGGCACCGGTCGGCAGCGTGTCGGCAGCCATGGCCTCCTCGGACATGACCCAAGCGCTGATCTCTTCCTCGACAGCATCGGGAAGCTTCATGCCCCTGCGGCTAAAGAACTTGATGCCGTTGAACTCCGGCGGATTGTGCGAAGCAGAAATGACGATGCCGCCGTCGAGCTCGTTTTGGACGGTGAGCAGCGCCACGGCCGGCGTAGGGATAACGCCGCAGCAGTGCGGGCGGCCGCCCTCGGCCATAATGCCGGCGGTCAGAGCACTCTCGAGCATGGTGCCCGAAAGACGCGTGTCACGGCCGATGCAAATGTCCGGACCAAGGAACTTGGTCGCCGCACGGCCAAGGCGAAACGCGAGGTCGCACGAGAGGTCGGCGTTGGCGACGCCACGGACGCCGTCGGTACCGAAGATGTTCTGGGGCATAGGATCGCTCCTTCCCAAGTGGGCAAAACGCAGTCGCCCACCCTAGTCGAAAAAGAAAACGGGACCCGCCGAGCAATCGGCAGGCCCCGCTTGTACATTGTATCCCGTAAGGAGATAAAACCTTAGCGCTTGGAGAACTGGGGAGCGCGGCGGGCCTTCTTGAGGCCGTACTTCTTGCGCTCGACCACGCGAGCATCGCGCGTAAGGAAACCGGCCTTCTTGAGGTCAGCACGGTAGTCGCCAGCGTTCAGAAGAGCGCGAGCGATGCCCAGGCGCAGAGCGCCGGACTGACCGGAGATGCCGCCGCCATCGCACAGAGCGATAACGTCGAACTGACCGGCGGTGTCGGTCACCTTGAAGGGAGCAAGGGCGTTCTCAACGAGCTGATGACGGCCGAAATACTGCTCGGCGTCACGCTTGTTGATGGTCACCTTGCCGGTGCCGGGGACGAGACGGACGCGGGCGACGGCGTTCTTACGACGGCCGGTACCCTGGTAGACAACGGTGTTCTCAGCCATCTTTAAGCCTCCAGCTCAATCTTCGTGGGGTTCTGGGCAGCGTGCGGATGCTCGGCACCAGCGTAGACCTTAAGCTTGGTCATCTGGGCACGGCCGAGGGTGGTCTTGGGCAGCATGCCGCGAACGGCGCGCTCGATGACCTTCTCCGGGTGCTTCTCCATAGCCTGGCGGAAGCTCTCAGCCTTGAGGCCGCCGTTGTAGCCGCTGTGGCGATAATAGGTCTTCGTGTCGGCCTTGTTACCGGTAAGCTGGACCTTATCGGCGTTGATGACGACAACGAAGTCGCCGCAGTCGCTGTTGGGCGTGAACTGGGGCTTGTTCTTACCGCGCAGGATCATTGCGATCTGGGTGGCAAGACGGCCCAGGACAGCACCATCGGCGTCGACGAGAACCCAGTTGCGCTGGACCTCGCCCTGCTTGGCGTAGTGAGTCGATTTCGAAATCACTTAGACTCCTCCATGTACAGTACGTGTTGTTACAGAGATTCACGGGGCTCTGCAAGTAACCCGTCCATATTACCCCGCTCGCCGTACGAGTCAACAGGTATTTTGTCTCCGACCAGAGTTTCTGCACATGTCGTCCATGGGTCATGACGTCGCGACGCTAGCGCTCGACAAACGCCTCGATATCTCCCAGCAATCGCTTTGCCTCCTGGCGGCCCTGAATATACAGGTCGAGGAGCTTTGCTGGATCGTGCTCAACGTGGCCGACCTCGACCGGCTTTTGCGGAGCAACGACCAGCGCGCGGCCCTCGCGCTCATACTTCCACAGGTGCATGCGCTGGATGTTATAGAGATCGTGGCGCGTCTCGATAGCCTCGAGCAGGTAGGGGTAGTCGGCATAGCGGGCGCGCGCGGCGGGCATAAACTCGTAAGGCTTTTTCTCGTATGAGCGGTCCTGCGTAACGATAACGACCGCACGGTCGAAGCCCGCCTCCTCGAGCACATGCTCGATAGGGACCGAATCGGCTACGCCGCCGTCGACGTATTTGTGCCCGTCAATCTCGACCGGCGGCGTCACCAGCGGCAGCGACGTCGAGGCGCGCACAGCATCGAGGTCGAGCACGGCGCTTTTGACCGGCAGGTACGTGGCGGTTCCAAAGAGCATGTCCGTCGCAACGGCGTACATCTCGATGGGGCTCGCGTCGAACGTCTCGTTATCGAAGGGGTCTAGGCGGTCCTGGACATCGTTGAAGATAAAGTCGTAGCCGACGATAGAGCCCGTGGACGCAAACGACGCAGCGCCCATGTAGCGGCTGTCGTTGCAGAAAGCCAGGTTGATGCGGTTGGCACGGCCGATCTGGTGCGACTTGTAGTTCACGCCGTTGAGGGCGCCGGCCGATACGCCATATACCGCCGGAATCTCGACGCCGGCCTCCATGAGAACGTCAAGCACGCCTGCAGTAAATTGCCCGCGGAAGCTGCCGCCCTCCAAAACGAGCGCGACTTTGCCGGCGTTCTTTGCCCTATCTTCTGCAGTCATATTGACCTCCTGCGATTGCGTTTTGGCTTTCTTCTACCCAGTTTTACGGAGGAGAGCGCACGGGTTTTGGAGTTAAGGGGGCGGGGCGGTCAAGCCAACCCCAGAGTATGAGTTGCCGCCGGGAAAGTGCATCCCGGTCTGCGTTGATGCGACGCATGGCAGGCTGAGATTCGATAACATCGCATCTATATAGGGTTGAGGCTTTGCGCGGAGAATCCGCGTATTTGCTTCGCAAATCCGCACCGGCTTCGGCCGCCTGCCGGCGTCCTCGCCCGCTCGCTACAAACGCTTCGCGTTTGCTTAACGCTCGCGCCCTGCATAGAGTTCGATTCTCCGC